>NZ_AP025472.1:1200000-2400000 GCF_024347395.1 Vibrio cortegadensis | reverse complement strand
AGCTGATTCAATGGGCAAAAGAGATGCAAGAAGATGGGGAGTTATTAGAGAAACTCGACCTCTCTGTTGACGAAATTGCTTTTTATCGTGCCTTGGTCGACAACGAATCTTCGGTTAGAGATCTTGGTGACGACAACTTGCGTAAGCTTGCTATTGAATTGACTCATCAACTACGTAAGTCAGCCACTGTCGATTGGCAAAAGAGGGATAGTGTTCGTGCTCGAATGCGCAATCTTGTTCGTCGGTTATTACGTAGATGGAAATACCCGCCAGATGCGGCAGAAGAGGCGATAAAGCTTGTACTAGAGCAAGCTGAAGTGCTGGCAGATGGTTGGTATAAGTAATTATAAAATTCTAGTAGATGTTAAAAGGCCACCAGCCCAGCAACTGAGTCGGAGTGTGTTCAAGTGAACCATCTCCATATCTAGGGCGTAACATCGCTTAAAAGTGCTAGCTGGTGGCTTAGCTTTTACGAAGCTGCTTAATGGGTTATTACGGTATAAACCCCAGCAACACAAGCTCCTTATATTCGGCGTGCATTAATGAATTAGTACAAGCATCATGCTGATAAGAAGATTTGAGAGAAGGTAAGGCGTTATGAATTGCTGGTGGACACTGAAACTGGTGTAGTGCGAACTAAAGAGTTTAATGGGGGAGTTGTACTCCTTACGGTGGTTTAGAGTTTAACTGGGTGATTGTTATGACTCCCAACAGGGTTGTTGATTACGTAGTGGTGCATGAGCTTTGTCATCTAATCCATCACGGCCATTCGCCACAGTTCTAGAAGGAAGTTGAACGAGTCATGCCCGACTACCAAGAACATAAAGACTGGCTGAGAGAGTACGGGCATGGACTATGTGTTTAATGGTATTTATGAGAACCAACTCTGATAGCTCTATCTCAGAGTAGGTTCTCTTTTTTATCAATTAGATGGTTCTTAGTTAATGTTCATGAAGTCAGGTTTATCAAAGCTTTCTTGATGATTGCATCCTTTTAGCGTTCTATAGATATCATCTAAAAAACCGTTTAGAGCTTGTCGGTTGTTGTATTGAAGGTCTAGCTCTTTAGTCTCACTAGGAATGCGAACGTATGCTTGTTCAAGCTCTGTAAATATATGAGGTATTTCACCATCATAGAGTTTGAGTTTAGAGACGCATTTTCCGTGTAATGAGTTGAAGTTAGTCTTGCTGGAAATCGCAACAAGGCACCGTTCTATGTGTTTCTTCAATTTAGTACTCTGCTCATCTGTCATTCTTTCAATGATAATGCAACATGAGCGTGCCATGAATTGACAGGATGTATTGCCATTGAGCTGATATTCTTTTTTATACTGTAGGTAAATTTTTGTAATCTCACTTGTTAGCTCTAGTACTTCTTCGGTGAATAATTTTCTCATTTTGGTGTTTCCTATTGTTAAATTTTGTGTTACGCGCGGAGTTTCTACGCTTGGTTTAAAAATTTTGGAATAGTTCATCGATGTCTTCAAAGTTAATGGATTGCTCTCTTTGACCTGCTGGTGTTACTGAAGCTAAGAACATAAAGCAATAAGTATCAGACCTGTCTGGTGATTTGATGTTGTATTTATCCCTCATCTCTTTTTTCGATACCGCTACCCATTGACCAGATTCATTGAGGTGAACGGGAAGTCTGCTAATTTGTTCTTTAGTTTTCTCTGTTGAATCAATACGCATACGACTTGTTTTAATGGCATTACGCATCATGATGTGACTAAAGGCTCTTTTATTAATAAAGCGGCTTTTTTGTGATGAAGAGAAAACTGGTTGCCCCCACCGTATCTCTTGAATGTTTAACCCTATTTGACGGGCAGTTTTTACTGTCGAAAAGCCTACACCGTCACCATCTATTAGGATGGAGATATTTTCATTTAGATACGGCTCAACCGCTTTTTGTATTTCATACGCAAAATCAATAGGGTCAATATCTGAACGCATTTCTAATATTTGGTGACTTAATATTTTCCGTTCTTCTGGTGAGTCTAGGGTTACTTTACATATATTAATTATGGACTTATCTCTGCCATTGCCTACATCACAAGCAGCAACCCAGCCCCATTCGCCATGTTCTAGGTTCAACGTTAATCGAGCAGAATGTTCACAATCACTACGACTGAGTAAAAAACCGTCCGCATTATTGGGAAACTGACCTAATACTTTTATTTGATACTCAGGGGAGTCTTCACCGCCATAAGATATGAGTTTTTCGCCAATGAATTCAGGTGTCACGAGCGGTGACTCTTCTGAACTCAGAGTGAGTGCCGTCCATATGCCGTGGGGATTGGCTTGGTTTTTTGCCAAACGATGATGGGTGTCATAAAAGAACCCAGAGCTACGTGTTGGTTGGCTTAGAAGGCACATATTGTTATGTTTCTCTGTTAAAGCAGAGCTAAGGATTTGCAATGCTTTGTCTGATAATCCACTAGCTTCATCTACAACAACAAGGTAGGTATGACAGTGTTCTCCCGCTAATGCTTCTTCGTTTCCCTGTCTTGCTGATTTAGCTATACAACTCCAAACACCTTTATATCCAATTGCATAGAATTCGCGCTCGTTCAATTCGAAGTACTGTTTTATCCAAGGTAGTGTATAACAAATTGCGTTGAAGTTTATTTTGATATATTTCCAAATTACATTTCTAACTTGCGCCGCATTATTTGCTACGACAACGACTCTACTTTCAGGATTCAAAATAAGGAATGCGAGTATCATGATACTGGTCATGTCCGATTTTCCCGTCCCATGACCGCTCGATACTGATACGCGTGCGCCTTTAATTTGAATCGCCTCAATAATTAGACGCTGTTGCCACGTGGGCTTTTTATTTGCAATTACAGCTGCAAATTCAATCCAATCATGCTGAAATTTTTTTAAGAGCTCGATATATCTGGGTTCGTGATAGATAGTCTTAAGCTTTTTAGCCATCATTATTTCCTTTTGAAGGCTCGAATATCTCTTTATTTATCCGTTGCTTAATATTGTGAACCTCTTCTTGACGTAGCTGTTTATCTTTAGCTTCTTTTTTTGTTGCCTCCCAATACTCACACAATTGTTGTTGTAGGTCGGTTCGACTAAATAGCTCATCTTCAACTTTTGAATCACTACTACGTAACTCAATATCAATCATCTTATGGACATACGCTGGTGGCTCACCGAGTTGCTGAGTTTCAAACTGATAAGCCACTTCAGATGGAAGGCATACACCATCTTTAAGTTTTTTTAACCAACGCTTGCGAGCTGCTTGTTCTTTATGGGTTAAAGCGTTGTGCTGAGCCTCACTGTACAGCAACAGTTTTTGAATCTGAGGAACTAGCTTTGATGATCGATCTGCACATGAGAGGATTACAGAGAGCGCATTGGCTTCTTCGCCTTGGCTTATTAAGTCTCGAGTTAACTCCCCCCCTATAGTGTGGATGTTAGTTAATTGACCTTTTAAAATACCAACTTCAAAGCCTAAATCATTATCTAGAATAGCCTCTAAAATACGATCACTAATGTCATGTGAATAACCTCCGTGAATTAATGCCGCTTTGTTATTTTTCTTAAATGTTGCTCGCGATGTTATAGGGTCTAAGGTGTAATCCACGCCTTTTTGTGCTTTTTGTCTCTTCATATTAATCTCTTAACTACATCTCGGGTTGTAAGGTAACCTGCTAGTACTAAATGCTTTGGTATGACTGCCAAAATTCGTTTTGGAATGTACCTTAGCTAGGTAACTCAGTCTTAACCTTGCAGCCCTTAACTCGTGTTGTTTACCATCTCTATGGATACGGTAAATTCTGTTTCTTACTTTGAAGCTAAAATTTAAAGGGTCTATCTGCTCCCAGACATCTTTGCAAAGCTGGTCGATACCACGACTGCTTTGGCAAAGGTGACCGCTTAGCATTATCGCAAGATGATAGTGTTGAGATTGAGCGTACACTTGCTCTCTTACCCAAACGTAACCAAATTTACATGAGTAAATCTTTGACAGTTTTAGTTGGAACCTTTTAATAAATAAAGCCATCTGCTTATTGTCATCGGTAAACTCCTTTTGGTGGATCTGGAGAAAGACAACACTGACTTTTGAGTAATAGCTCATCATGGTATCTAGCTGGCTAAAGCTCCGAAGTAATATCTTTTTAATCACTCCACCTAGTGGATGAAAGATCAGTTGTTCTTCAGCGTAATAGTTCAGATAAGCAAGATGCTTTTTTGATTCATGGAGTGCTATCTGATACATACAATATATATAACCTGCAAAGTCGCATGACTCGTACAACACTAAGTGCTTATAAAATCAATTGGTTAGTTAGGTTGGTTGGAATGAACAAAGATGAGGTTTCATTTCAATTTCGGTCATTTCCGGTCAACCTATCATCAGTTTAATTATGATTGATTATCTGCAATCCAAATTTCAATTGAGCTTTGTAGCCATCCTCTAATACGTCCTGTTGGTGATAAAAGAGGTTTTGGCAATTGGTTCTGTTTATTCATGCGATAGATGGTTGATTCACTTACACCTAGTTTTTTAGCTAAACTTTGTTTATTGATGATTTTTATGCCATCAGCCTTTGTTATGGCTCGGGCGAAATCAAAGCCATTTGTTTTCATATGTAATTACTCAAAGTTAAATCGATAATTAACTTACGCTGGTTACGCTATTTCTCTGGATTGAATCCATTCATTTATTTCTGAAAGTAACCATCCAACTGAGTTGCCAGTAGGAGTGAGTTTTCTTCGCTTAGGGAAGTGCCCAAATTTTTCGAGCTCCCATGCTCGTACACGAGAAATTCCCGTGAGTTCTTTTCGTTCAGCTTCACGAATGATGCGGTCAAGTAGTAGGGTGGTGGCTGTGGATTTTTGGCTCATAAATACCTCTATCTGTTTCAATTAGTTCGAGTGTCTTCGATAGAGGTATTGTGATGTTTTTAGCTGGAAATAAAACGCAGAGGCAGTGCCACTCCAAGTTTTTAATCTTACAAGTTTTTCATGTAAATTATTGATTATTATTGATTAATGACAGTATTTGTTTTTTACCAAAATTATTTTTTAGATGCTTTTCAAGTTTAGAGCGCGAAGTGCATTGTTGCAGCTTTTTACTGGTCGTAATTTTTAGTAGTAGTACTTGGGTTCTGATCTTCTCTATTGAGGGAGCGGACGGAACTTTATGATTCCCATAAGGTAGGAATAAATTTTGAACAGATTCTGGGAGCTTTTTTAAGCATAAGAAGTCATCAATAGTATTTTGTATAGCTTGATACGCCTCTTCTTTTTTAAAGCTTTCAATTTCAGATGACTTATATAGAGATGTATACATTTCTTGAATGAGTCGATTTACTGGTATTGGCTTATTACTTTGTTTTTCTATATTTGTATTACACCTAGCTGTCAATTCGCTCCCTTTAAATGCAGGATCTTGAGTTAGTACATGCATATCGTTTGCTGCTAAGTTGTAGCCTATGTGAAAAGCAACTTCTAACATATGCTGAACTTCGGGTATCGAGGAAAATGGTTGTGTTCGGTCTAATAGTTGAAAATATTTGTTTATATTTTCCTCTATAGCCTGAAGGTGTGCTAATGGAGAGCGCTCATTTTTTTTATCAAGATGGCTAATTTGATAGTTGCATCGCGCACTAATTAATTTTATTAGTTCATTTGCAGGTAATGGAGACTCCATTACGTTGATCAATTCATTATCTTCGTCTGCTGGAAATTGAAGGTTAATCTGCTTGCTATAACCTTCTAAAAGCTCAGGTAGAATTGTTTTGTTAAAATCTTTTTGTTTACGTTTTAGCTCTGTTTCATGTGACATTAAGAGCCTCCTACAACTCTAAGGTGTTTATGGGTAAGGCTGAAACTTCCAGAGCTAGCTTTAGAAATGTATTCACTCCACCAGCACATTATTGGACGACGTTGCTCTAGGTAATCGGTACGATTGTATGCTCGGCGCACTTCATTGCTGTCAACGTGAGATAAGGCTGCTTCAATGATATCAGGGTTAAAGCCTTGTTCATTCAAAGTCGTGCTAGCAATTGCTCTTAGTCCATGCGAAACCAGTTTCCCCTGATAACCCATTCTTTTGATGGCAGCGTTAGCTGTTTGAGAGTTTGTTGGCTTCTTAGGGTCTCTATCTGCGGGGAATATAAACTCTCGATGCGCGCTGATGGGTTTCATAACGTCAAGTAGTTCGATCATTTGAGGGGTTAGAGGGATTGAATGTTCACGGCGGTTTTTCATTCGTTTTTCTGGAACCACCCATATTTGTTTATCCCAATCTATCTCTGACCATTTAGCTCCTGATGACTCTTGAGGTCTTGTCATCGTGTGCAATTGCCACTCAATTAAGCATCGTGTCGTAAGTTTAATGCTTGCTCTAGATAGAGTTGTCATAAACTTGGGAAGCTCTTCTGGAGTTATTGTTGGCATATTTTGCTTTTTGGGTGCATGGAATGCAGCATGAATCTTATTTAATGGATTTGCATGAATCACTCCGGTATTAACCGCAAAGTTCATAACTTCATTAATACGCTGGCATAAGCGCTTAACCGTTTCCAATGAGCCTTTTGCTGCAATTGGTTTAAGTGTGTTGATAGCTTCAATTGCGGTAAGCCTACTGATTGGAAGCTTGCCTAATTTAGGAAATACATGAATTTCAAACGAGCGCCATATGTCTTTCGCGTAATCTTCTGAAACAGTTGAATTCTTAACGACCATCCACGATTCTGCGATTTTTTCGAAGGTGTGCTCTAGTTCTGCGAGTTTTCCTTGGGTCTGTTGTTGTTTGTGCTCTCTGGGGTCTATTTCTTTAGCTAGTAGACTTAAAGCATCTAGTCTTAGCTTTCGCGCATCAGCGATACCAATTTCAGGGAAGTTACCAAATGAAATGTTGGTACGCTTTTTAGTGTAGGGCTTTTGATATTTGAAAAGCCAAACTTTGCTACCGGACGGTCGAATGCTTAGCATTAAGCCTTGTCCATCGCTCAACGTATATTCTTTATCTTTTGGTTTAGCTTTGTTTACCTCTGTGAAAGTAAGAGGTCTTACAGTTCTAGCCATCCTAATGCTCCTTGAATGGTACTAAACCTCATTTAGTACCAAGATACTTAGTACTAAATTCACCTTGGTACATTGCTTAGTACTAAAAGAAGCGAATTTAGCCGAACAGTTTCGAACATTATAGACACAAAAAAGCCCCCGAAGCTATATGCTGCGGGGGCTTTTAGAACGTTCTAGAACGTCTTCGTATACGAATTTGGTGGAGCTGGCGGGAGTTGAACCCGCGTCCAGAAATCATTCATCATTGGTACTACATGCTTAGTCGATCTTTAATTTCACCAAGTACCTGCGAACCGACACGCTAGTAAATGACTATCCTGAATTAAATTTCGAACTTCATCTCTCAGGCGGGAGAATCCGATCTAGCTAGTTTGGGTTTGACTCTCTGTTATTCCCCGTCTTACAAGCGGAAGCTAGGGCAGAAAGGCTCTCAGCAGGTTATTAAGCTGCTAGTGCGTAGTTTTCGTCGTTTGCGACTATTTTTTTGCGGCTTTTTACGTGGCCAACCGCCCCACGGCATGCACCTCAGACTTCAAAATTCCTGTCGAATCCTGAATCAGCCCCAAGTGTTATTTGCATAGTACCAGAAAAGCATAGCCTGTCTAGCGTTGTGCGTTTAAGTGCTTAAAATTAACGCAAACTACTCTTCATAATTCGCGATTTATCTCTCGCCCAATCTTTTTCTTTCATATCAGTACGTTTGTCGTGCAGTTTTTTACCTTTTGCTACGCCAATTTTGATTTTCGCCCATGAGCGAGACCAATACATAGCGGTTGCAACTAGCGTCATACCTTCACGATTAATGCGCCCGATAAGATTATCGAGTTCTTTTCTAGATAAAAGAAGTTTACGAATACGAGTTGGGTTAGCGACAACGTGTGTTGATGCTTGGATAAGCGGAGTGATAGTCATACCACTGATAAATGCTTCTCCATCCCGAACATAGACGTAACTTTCCACGATATTAGTTTTACCTTCACGTAGAGATTTTACTTCCCAGCCTTGTAGCTCAAGCCCCGCTTCTATCTCATCATCGATGAAATATTCGTGGCGAGCTTTCTTATTTAGCGCAATGGTATTGCTACCCGCTTTTGATTTTGATTTATTCTTTGCCATAATGGCCTCATTATACGGATTGCACCTGAATTGGGGAATCCTTTATTTGCGCGCTAGCTCAATAGAATTAAATTTTTCGACAGCTAAATGTATCGCTGTTACTTACAGGAGTCTATATGCCACAAGTCACTCGCTCAGCGTTAGTGTCGTTTAGTGCTGACCAGATGTATGCTTTGGTTAATGATGTTGCCCGTTATCCCGAATTTTTGCCTGGTTGTTCAGGCTCTCGTGTCTTGGAATCATCAAGTACGACAATGGTCGCATCAGTTGATGTTGCAAAAGCCGGTATTAGTAAAACGTTCACTACTTCTAATCAGTTAACTGATGGTACTTCTATTATGATGGAGTTGGTAGATGGTCCGTTCAGAAAGTTACAAGGTGGTTGGTCTTTTATTCCGTTAGATGAGCAAGCATGCAAGGTTGAACTTAAGTTAGAGTTCGAATTTTCAAGCCGGATGATTGAGATGGCTTTTGGTAAGATCTTCAATGATCTGACGAGCAATATGGTTAGTGCGTTTACCCAGCGCGCAAAACAGGTGTATTAAAGATGAGTATTGAATCGGACATGATCCATGTAGAGGTTGTGTACGCGTTGCCACACGAGCAGCGAGTATTTAACTTGGTGGTGAACCGTAATATGACGGTGGAAGAGATTGTACAGCAGTCGGGCGTGTTGGCTTTGTACCCTGAGATTGACTTAGCCAAAAATAAACTGGGAGTGTTTAGTCGTAATATCAAGCTAGATGCGACGGTTAGAGACAAAGATCGCATTGAGATTTACCGACCATTGCTTGCTGATCCTAAAGAGATCAGACGTAAGCGAGCGGAACAAGCCAAAGCCGCAGGGGCTATTGACCCTGTGACAGGCGGTAAGATGAATGAGATGCGTAAAAGCTAGTTAGGTCTTGTTTGCAATCTCTTTGTTATCATGTCTTCGTTGACTATATCTATGGTAACGATGTCTTCGGTAAAAATGGTTTCGTTAACCACATCTGCATTGGCGTTGCTGTGTTTAACTTGAAACCGTTGTCGTTACAGTAATGTGACGTCATTGTGGAAAATTGCCTATGCGCCAGATATAGAAAAGGCTCGTCATTGCGAGCCTTTTTGAGCCTTTTTATTGCGCGTTGTGTTTTCCGATGAGGATTAGTTTAAGCCTTCGAAAAAGGTGTCGCTTTCCGGGAAATCACCCGCAATATTCAATAATGTACCATGTTCACCAAAGTTCACGATTAAGTCCTTTTGGATCGGATCGTTATGGCCTTTGGTGTGATGGTAGATGTAGTACCAAGTATCAGGGTAGCCATTTTCGATTAGCATAGGGGACCCCATGACATACCGAACTTGGTCTTTAGTCATACCAAACTTGAGTTGGCTAACTGCTTCTTGTTCTACATAGTTACCTTGGTTTATATCAATTCGATAAACCAGCTTTTCTAATACGGAGCAACCCGTCAACATTGTTAGTGCTAGTGGGACTGCTACTAACCACTTCTTAAATCGCATAGTAAAATTCTTAGTCGTTATCCGTAAATCTGGCCTGATAATAAACAAGCTAGAGGCAGAAGTAAAAAACTCCCTGTTATTTGATGCTAATCAGACTGCTATTTTTGAGTTAAGTTGCATTATTGGACAAAAATAGTGCTCTGATTGAACTTTTCAAACAAACTTTCGGCTTAAGCAACCATGAGTAGTTCTTTCGCGTTGGCTAATGTCGAGTCGGTGATTGTACTGCCTCCAAGCAGTCGTGCTAGCTCTCCAATACGCTGAGTTTCATCCAAAACGTTCATCTGCGTTTCAGTTTTTCCCGCTTTAGTATTTTTCGCGACAAACAACTGTTGATGCCCACACCCTGCGACTTGAGGAAGGTGAGTAACACACATTACCTGAGTGGACTCTCCCAGTTGACGAAGCATTTTCCCGACAACGGCAGCGGTTGGGCCGCTGATACCGACATCGACTTCATCAAAAATAAGGCTTGGTGTTTCTACCTTCTGTGCGGTGATGACCTGTATCGCCAATGAGATACGTGATAATTCACCACCAGAAGCGACTTTCGCAATGGGCTGCATTGGCTGCCCAGGGTTAGTCGAAACCACAAAAGTGACGCAATCTAATCCAAGAGGAGAGGGATGAGAACCTTGAGCTTCAACCTGAATCGCAAATTTCGCGTTTTCCATGCTCAATTCATGCATGCTTTGTGTGATCAGTTTATTTAACTCTTTCGCATAGCGACTACGAGACTTATGCAGTTTCTCTCCATGATTGAGGAATAATTGGAATTTTTGCTGCACTTCTTGAGCGAGTTCGTCGAGTTTCTCGTCTGAACAATCAAGCTCTTCGATCTGTTTCAACAAATCTTGATGATGCTGATAGAGCTCATTGGGTTGAACATGATGTTTACGAGAGATAGACATAATTTTTGAGAAGCGTTCTTCCACAAAGGCCATTCTTCCTGGATCTACATCAATGCAGTCTAGATATGAGCGCAGTTCGTTGTTGGTCTCTTCAATTTGAATGATCGCTTCCTCAAGCATATTAGGAAGTGAGGATAGTTTTTCGTCTAGCTCAGCCAGTTGGATTAACGAACTATTGGCTTTTTGAAGCACGCTGAGGGCATTGTATTCATCGCCTTCATAGATGAGATCAATGGCGAGTTGGCAACTTGAGGCAAGCTCTCCGCTATTGGATAAGCGTTTATGCTCTTGCTCTAACGTTTGGAACTCCTCTTCACCAATGGCGAGTTCCGTTAACTCTTTAATTTGGTATTCGAGAAGCTGCTTTTGAGCTTGGTTCTGTTGGCTATTATCACGTAAAGTTTTTAGGTTGTTGTCGGCTTGTCGCCACGCTTGATAAGCGTTACGGACATTTTTTAGTAGATTAGTATGGCCTGCATATTGATCCAACATGGAGAGTTGGTAATCACTTTTCATTAATTGATGGTGCGCATGTTGACCATGAATGTTGATCAATAGTTGAGCGAGTGATTTTAGTTGAGATAGCGGAACAGGGCTGCCATTAATAAAAGCGCGAGAGCGACCCTCTTTGGTGATGGTTCGGCGTAAAATGCATTCGCTTCCATCAAAAAGATCGTTGTCTTCTAACCAGCGAGTGGCATTGAGATTGTTGTCGAGTAAGAACGCGGCGCTGACTTCGGTTTTTTCTTCACCTTGTCTTACCATTCCTGCATCAGCTCGACCGCCTAAACATAACCCGAGTGCATCTATTGCAATAGATTTACCTGCGCCTGTTTCACCAGTGATGGTGGTCATGCCCTTAGAGAGCTCTAGCTGTAGCGACTTAACAATTGCAAAATTATTAACACTTAAATGAGCCAGCATCTTTTATTACCTGTATAACTAAACACTACTGTATAAGAAGACAGTATATACTGTTTCTTTATACAGTAAAGTTATACAGGTAATTTTTGTTGCTTATGCGATTTCATTTTGTGAGCAGCATCAATCTAATGGCTGTTTCTCTTTAATCTACTTATGTTTGAGTGACTTGGTAGATTTACATCCATTAAATACCTTAAGCGAGCCCGGAATTAAAACAGCTTACTAGACCACCCAAGTTTGTTTCGCAGTACATGGTAATAGCTGTAATCTTTCGGGTGAATCAACTTAAGTACGTTGGGGCTTCGGTAAATATGAATTTCATCGCCAGGAGAAACAGGTAGCGATATTTGTCCATCACAACTTACCTCTTGAGTGCCCGGATTATCAGGAGAAACAATGAGCTTAATATTTCGATTTCCATCTACTACAAGCGGACGACTCGATAAAGTGTGTGGGAACATTGGCACAAGTGAAATGGCATTAAGGCTTGAAGAGAGGATAGGGCCTCCACCTGAAAGCGAATAAGCGGTGGATCCTGTAGGTGTGGAAACGATTAATCCATCTGAACGCTGAGAAAAAGCAAAACTATCATCGATATACACTTCAAATTCGATCATTCGTGCGACTTGACCCGGGTGTAAAACGGCTTCATTTAATGCGGCATTATGACTTTTTATTTGACCATGGCGATGTATTTCAGTCTCTAATAGAAAGCGTTCTTCTTCAGAGTATTCACCACTCAATACGGCTTGCAGTGAGGTTTGGAAGTCTTCTGGGTTGAGATCGGTAAGAAATCCTAAGCTTCCACGGTTGACTCCAATGACGGAAATATCAAAGCGTGAAAGGATCCTTGCGGCTCCAAGCATATTCCCATCACCACCAACAACAATGGCAAGATCGGCTTTTTTTCCTAGGCTGACTAGGCTGGCAAATTGTTCTTGTGGGATATCATCTAAGATAGCAGCAAGACGATCGTCAATAAATACTTGATAACCCTCAGAAGTTAGCCAATTAAATAGCTCTCGATGGGTTTGAATTGCTTTTTGATCACGAGGTTTACCTATGATGGCAATGACCTCAAATGGCTTTTTCATAACGTTTCCAAACTATTAATGCTTGAATCACAAATCTTCGTCCCCATAATAAAGGCAAGTCGAACGTCTATGCGAGTTTTTTATCTCAATTTAGAGGTTTAATATCCCCTTTTGATATGCATAGAAAATTGAATTCTGGAGAGAACATGAGCAACGAAGAGAACAAATTGAAAGAAGAAGAGCTGCAACAGCAAGAAACAGCCGAGCAAGAAGTTGAAGCGGTTGGTACGGAAGCGGATGTGGACTGGAACCCAGAAGAAGAACTTTTTCCAGAAGAAGAGTCTCAAGTCGCTCAACTTGAAGCCGCATTGCTATCGAGCGAAGCTAAAATTAAAGAGCAACAAGAGTCTGTATTACGCGCCAAAGCTGAAGTTGAAAACATGCGCCGCCGTACTGAGCAAGAGATCGATAAAGCTCGTAAATACGCACTGAACAAATTTGCTGAAGGCTTGCTACCGGTTATTGATAACCTTGAGCGTGCAATTCAAGCCGCAGATGCAGAGCATGAAGCCGTAAAACCAATCCTTGAAGGTATCGAACTGACGCATAAAACATTCGTAGACACCGTGTCTAAGTTTGGTTTGAAAGAGATTAACCCTGAAGGTGAAGTGTTTAATCCAGAATTCCACCAAGCTATGTCAATTCAAGAAAGTCCAGATCACGAATCAAACACGGTTATGTTTGTGATGCAAAAAGGCTATGAGTTGAACGGACGAGTGGTTCGCCCTGCAATGGTTATGGTTGCAAAATAAAATACCAAATCGAATGCATAAAAAGAGAGGCTTAGGCTTCTCTTTTTTTTATTTTTAATTCAAGGGAAACTCGATATATAAGGGCTTTCTAATCTTTATTGAGTTCGATGTACTAAAACATTGTTATCTTTGATAATTGGAGTTTTATATTGCAATGCTATGAGTTGGTGATTGTTTGTTCTGATTTGTTTTATGTAGCATTAATGTAAATAAATGCTTTAAATTGTAATTTTGCTGTGTATTATGCGCGGTAGTTTAGCGTTTTAAACGCTTTGCTCACTAAAATATTACAATTATTCAACACAACGAACCGGAGACGAACGATGGATAAATCGCTCTCAAGTAAAATTTTTGTAGGCTTGTTCGCTGGTCTGCTTATTGGTACTGCCATTCAGTACCTATTTAATGGGATAACAATTTTCGATACATACTTACTAGGCCTTGCAGAAGGCGCTGGTGGCATGTTTGTTTCACTGATTAAACTTTTGGTTGTGCCTCTAGTTTATGTCTCTATCGTTTGTGGCATCGTCGATTTAAAAGACATCACGGCATTTGGTCGTCTTGGTGGTAAAACCTTTGCGCTTTACATTATTAACACCATCATTGCGATTACGGCAGCTTTAACTGTTGGTATGATTTTCCAACCGGGTGCTGATGCAAATCTTGCTGGAACGATCTCAGAAGCGGTTAAGCTGACGACAACAGAAACGCCAGATATTTTTTCTCTAGTGGTTAATATTGTACCAAGCAACCCTGTGCAAGCTTTTGCTAATGGTGACATGCTCCAAATCATCTTCATGGCTATTTTAACCGGTCTTGCTATTCAGGCTCTTGACTCTCGTGGCGGCCCTGCGATCAAAACGTTCAAAATGGCCAATGAGATCATGATGAAGCTTGTAGGCTTGGTGATGAGCTTGGCTCCATTTGGTGTTTTTGCCCTTATGATTCAACTGGGTGCCACTTTAGATGCGAATACTCTTGCTTCTGTTGCTGGTTACGTGGCGCTTGTTGTCGCAATGCTTGTATTCTGGATTTTTGTCTTCTATCCAATGATGGTTGGACTTACAACAGGTATTTCTCCTCGCCAATTCTTGCGTGCAACTCGTGAACAAATACTGTTCTCACTATCTACAGCAAGTTCTAACGCAACTATCCCTGTAACGATGCGTACTTTGACTGAAAAGCTTAATGTATCTAAGTCAGTGGCTGGTTTTGGTGTTCCGCTCGGCGCGACAATGAACATGTCAGGCGTGTCTATCTATATTGCATTGGCGACTATTTTCGTTGCGAACGCATTTGGTCAGCCAATTAACTCTGCAGACATCTTCACTCTAGGCTTAACGATTCTACTTCTGTCTATTGGTGCTGGTGGTGTTCCTGGTGGTGGTGTTGTGATGGTGGGCGTGCTTCTTCATCAACTAGGCTTGCCACCGGAAGGTCTTGCAATCATTGCTGCGGTTGACCGTATTAATGATATGTTCTGTACTTCTTCAAATGTGGTTGGTGATACCGCTGTGAATACCATTGTGGCTAAATCAGAGAATGAAATCTCGGTATCAATTGAGAAAGAAGCAGAGCCAGCTCAAGCTAACTCATAAGAAACGATACAACGAATATAATCAGCGGAGCCAATTGGCTCCGCTTTCTTTTGGTGGTTTTCAGTGTTTAGGATAGACAGTTGCTTATGAGCACCTGTGTCATTTTTAAAGAGTAGAAACCGCCATTTTGAAAATAACCCTTCGCTTTTTGACTAATACAGATAAAAAAGTGATTTTTTTTGCTTGCGACCCTTGAAAAGGAATTGTCCGCCCCTATCTATTGGGCATACAAGAAGCAAACATGATTATGCTTCATAATTTGTGAATGAGGATTGCGTCCTTGTTTACTCGCTCCAATTTTGGGGCATAGCAAAAACTAAACAGAATTTATTTCGGAGATAGCCTGATGGGTAGAATCATTGGTATTGATTTAGGTACTACTAACTCTTGTGTTGCAGTTTTAGACGGCGACGCACCACGCGTAATTGAAAATGCTGAAGGCGAACGTACTACAGCATCAGTAGTTGCATATACTGAAGGTGAAACGCTAGTAGGCCAGCCAGCTAAACGTCAAGCCGTAACAAACCCTCAAAACACACTATTCGCAATTAAGCGTCTAATCGGTCGTCGTTTTGAAGATGAAGAAGTTCAGCGTGATATCGAAATCATGCCTTTCAACATTGTTAAAGCTGACAATGGTGATGCTTGGGTTGAAGCGCAAGGTCAAAAAATGGCTGCTCCTCAAGTTTCTGCTGAAATTCTTAAGAAGATGAAGAAGACAGCTGAAGATTTCCTAGGCGAAGAAGTAACAGCAGCAGTAATCACTGTTCCTGCATACTTCAACGATGCACAACGTCAAGCAACAAAAGATGCTGGTCGTATTGCTGGTCTAGAAGTTAAGCGTATCATCAACGAACCAACAGCAGCGGCACTTGCTTACGGTCTTGATAAGAAAGATGGCGATCGCACTATCGCTGTATATGACCTTGGTGGCGGTACATTTGATATCTCTATCATTGAAATCGACAAAGTAGACGGCGACCAAACTTTCGAAGTACTAGCAACTAACGGTGACACTCACCTTGGTGGTGAAGATTTCGATAACCGCATGATCAAGTACTTGGTTGAAGAATTCAAAAAAGAGCAAGGTATCGATCTTAAGAACGATCCTCTTGCAATGCAACGTGTTAAAGAAGCTGCAGAAAAAGCGAAAATTGAACTGTCTTCTGCACAGCAAACTGACGTAAACCTTCCTTACGTTACAGCTGATGCGACTGGTCCTAAGCACATGAACGTTAAAGTGACTCGTGCAAAACTAGAATCTCTAGTTGAAGACCTAGTACAACGTTCTCTTGAGCCACTTAAAGTTGCTCTAGCTGACTCTGATTTATCAGTAGGCGATATCACTGACGTAATCCTAGTTGGTGGTCAAACACGTATGCCTATGGTTCAAGCTAAAGTTGCTGAGTTCTTCGGTAAAGAAGCTCGTCGTGACGTAAACCCTGATGAAGCAGTAGCAATGGGTGCTGCAGTTCAAGGTGGTGTACTTGCTGGTGATGTTAAAGACGTTCTTCTACTAGACGTAACTCCTCTATCTTTCGGTATCGAAACGATGGGCGGCGTAATGACTAAACTAGTTGAGAAAAACACAACTATCCCAACAAAAGCGAACCAAACGTTCTCAACAGCTGAAGATAACCAAAGCGCGGTAACTATCCACGTTCTTCAAGGTGAGCGTAAGCAAGCGACTTACAACAAGTCTCTAGGTCAATTCAACCTAGAAGGTATCCAACCAGCACCACGTGGCATGCCACAAATCGAAGTAACATTCGACCTTGATGCTGATGGTATCCTAAACGTATCTGCTAAAGATAAAGCGACTGGTAAAGAACAGAAGATCACTATCCAAGCTTCTGGCGGTCTATCAGACGACGAAATCGAAGCAATGGTACAAGAAGCTGAAGCTAACAAAGAAGAAGATAAAAAATTCGAAGAGTTAGTGACTACTCGTAACCAAGCTGACCAAATGATCCACGGCACTCGTAAGCAAATGGAAGAAGCTGGTGAAGCTCTACCTGCAGACGAGAAAGAGAAAATCGAAGCGGCTATTACAGCACTAGAAGGCGTTAAGTCTGGTGATGATAAAGAAGCGATCGACGCTAAAGTTCAAGAACTTATGCAAGCGGCTCAAAAGCTAATGGAAATTGCTCAACAACAAGCTCAAGCTCAACAAGCTGGCGCTGAAGGTGAGCAACCTAAGCAAGAAGACGATGTAGTTGACGCTGAATTTGAAGAAGTTAAAGAAGACGCTAAGAAGTAATACTTCTCGCTAATCAACTTCAGATCTAATAGTCTTGCGGGCGTCAGAGGTAACTCTTACGCCCGCAATCTTGTAAGTAACGAATCACTCTAGATAATACTCAGATAAATAGCTCAATTTTTAATGATCTCTTTAGGGGTTTTATCTAGATTGATACATAAACCGCCCATGGCACGTTGAGTGCGATGTGGTAGCAATAATTGGTGACCTAGAACATGTCAAAACGTGATTTTTACGAAGTATTAGGCGTGAGCCGCGATGCATCAGAGCGCGATATTAAAAAGGCGTACAAACGCCTAGCAATGAAATTCCACCCTGACCGTAATCAGGATGATAAGAGTGCGCCTGAAAAGTTTAAAGAAGTAAAAGAAGCGTATGAGATCCTAACCGACGCTCAGAAAAAAGCCGCTTACGATCAATATGGTCACGCTGCTTTTGAACAAGGTGGAATGGGCGGCGGTGGCTTCGGTGGCGGCGGTCAAGGCGATTTTGGTGATATTTTCGGCGATGTGTTTGGTGATATTTTCGGCGGCGGTCGTCGTGGCGGTGGTCAGCAACGTGCACAACGTGGTGCTGATTTACGTTACAACATGGAACTATCATTAGAAGAAGCCGTTCGTGGTTGCTCTAAAGAGATCCAGGTGCCAACTCTTGTCGAGTGTGACACGTGTGACGGCAGCGGTGCTAAAAAAGGTTCTTCTGCACAAACGTGTGGTACTTGTCATGGTCATGGTCAAGTTCAAATGCGCCAAGGATTCTTTGCAGTTCAGCAAACATGTCCTACGTGTAATGGTAAAGGTCAGATCATTAAAGACCCTTGTAACTCTTGTCATGGTCAAGGTCGCAAACAAAAAACTAAAACGCTTAATGTTAAGATCCCAGCAGGCGTGGACACTGGCGATCGCATCCGTTTATCGGGTGAAGGTGAAGCCGGAGAAATGGGCGCGCCAACCGGTGATTTATATGTTCAAGTACATGTAAAAGAGCACCATATTTTTGAGCGTGACGGCAACAACCTTTACTGTGAAGTGCCAGTAAGCTTTGTTCAAGCGGCTCTAGGTGGTGAAGTTGAAGTTCCAACACTTGATGGTCGTGTTAACCTTAAAGTGCCTGAAGAGACGCAAACAGGCCGTATGTTCCGTATGCGTGGTAAAGGGGTTAAAGGCGTTCGTAGCGGTGGCGTTGGTGACTTAATTGTGAAACTTGCGATTGAGACTCCGGTGAAATTAAGTTCACGTCAAAAAGAGTTACTTCGTGAATTTGAAGACACTTGTGGTGGTGCAGTTGCGAATAAGCACAATCCAAAATCAGAAGGTTTCTTTAATGGCGTTAAGAAGTTCTTTGATGATCTAACCAGCTAATTGGATTAGATGAAATGAGAGGTCTACTGCGGTAGGCCTTTTTTGTATCTATAGGTTGGGGGCTTGGGTGCTGATGTTCCAAGACGTAACTGAAAGTGAATGGACATTTCGCGAGTAGATGACAAAAAGCCCAGCAATCAAATTACTGGGCTTTTGGGTGTTTAATGCGGCAGTAGATTTAGCCGTTTAGCACAAACCGATTACTTGTTTGGAATCGCTTCTAATAGCGCACACATCTGTTCCCAGTAAAGTGTAACGGTATCGATTTTCACTTTCTCGTCAGGCGAGTGTGGGAATTTGATTGTTGGACCAAAAGAGACCATATCCATGTTCGGGTAAGGTTCTTTGAACAGACCACACTCAAGACCCGCGTGGATCACCATGATATTTGGTTTATGACCGTAGATACCTTCGTACATGTCACGGAAAATACCCATGATTTCAGAATCAGCATCAGGTTTCCAACCAGGGTAAGCACCTGTAAATTCGACATCAGCACCTGCAAGTTCAGCAACAGAAGCAATCATGCTTTCTACTTGCATACGGCCTGAATCCATTAGTGAGCGGATTAGGCAAAGTACAGATACTTTATCGTCTTCAGTTGTAATTACACCAACATTCAAAGAGGTTTCTACTACACCTTCAATCTCGTCACTCATGCGAATAACGCCGTTTGGACAAGCATTCAACGCAGCAACGAAGCGGCTTTGGTCAGCATTCGCAAATACGCCTTGCTCTGTCTCAATCGCTTCGTTAAACGTAACGATGTCAGTTTCAACTTTACCAAGCTCAGTAGAAAGTAACTCAGTGTAGTAAGTGTAAAGTTCTGCTAGTTTTGCTTCATTCTCAGCAGGAACAGCAACAGTAACGAAGCCTTCACGAGGAATTGCGTTACGTAGGCTGCCACCTTTGAATTCGATCATTCGTAGATCAAGTTCTTGAGCGTGACCAGCAAGGAAACGAGCAAGCAGTTTATTTGCGTTAGCACGGCCAGTGTGAATATCACAACCAGAGTGACCGCCTTTTAGACCTTTTAGGATTAACTTACGAGTTACGTAACCAGCAGGTTGAGCTTCGCGAGTGATGTTGAAAGTCATTTCACCATCAATACCGCCAGCACAGCCCATGTAAACTTCGCCTTCTTGCTCTGAATCGGTGTTAAGAAGGATATCACCTTCTAACCAGCCCGCTTCTAAGCCAAATGCGCCAGTCATACCAGCTTCTTCATCGATAGTTAGTAGAACCTCTAGTGGGCCGTGTTTAAGGTCATTAGAAGCTAACACAGCAAGACATGAAGCCATGCCAATACCGTTATCTGCACCTAATGTTGTTCCTTTCGCTGTCACCCATTCACCATCAATGTATGGCTGAATTGGATCGGCAACGAAGTCATGTTCAGTGTCTTCATTCTTCTGTGGCACCATATCGATATGAGCTTGAAGTACGACACCTTTCTTGTTTTCCATTCCAGCAGTCGCAGGCTTTTTGATGAAAACATTACCTGTTGGATCACGACGAACATCTAGCCCTTGGCTCTTAGCCCAATCAACAATGTATAACGCTAAAGGTTCTTCATGTTTAGATGGGTGTGGGATAGAACAAATTTTATCGAAAAATTGCCAGATTAGTGCAGGTGATAAACTGCTGATTTCAGAATGGAATTCAGACACGGATGACTCCTTTATGGATTAATTACCAGATTTATGATTGCAAAGTCGTAGTAATAGTAGATTTATTATCTACCGACAGTTGCGTTGGTATGGCCACAGCATACCACTACTCGAATGGGGCTAGTAGTGGCAGAAATCGTGAAATGTCTCTGAGCTCTCAATTTTTATCTAAATGGGAATTTCAGTATATGAGTGTCGTTTTATTAGAAGTGTCAAACAGAGGCTCTGTAACTAACATTTCTGTAATTTAATTACGAAAATCATTTGATCTAGATCGTTATTTTCAAATAAGTGTGACTTAAGTCTACTTTTTTGTTGTAATTTTTTTTCTCAATGGTATATTAAACCCAACTTCTGAAGCGAAGAAGAAATGCTCAAAGGATGAGTCCGTTAATCGCCTCCAAGGAACTGAGAATCAAATTTTTGTTTATTGATTTATTAAGGTGATATTTATGAAAGGTTTACCAGCTGCAATGTTTTGGACAAACAACTCTGTTTTTACTAACAACTTTGCATACCCAACAAGCTTTGGTTACTAATTAATACCAACGCATGTGATTGAACATTATGTTCACCCCTATATATTAGAATTTTTCTACAGTCCTTGACTGACAAGATTCAACCGCCACTCCTCTTGAGTGGCGTTTTTTTATCTGAACCATTTTTTGATTAATCTTTGACCTTTAACGGTTGTCATTCCACCAACTCTCTTCTCCCTTAGCCACAACAGTCCATTATTCTGGATAAACTCGTAATTAAAGAACCACTGAACTCAGTAGAAAAATACCGAATAGATTAAATAACATCCATATTAATGGTTTTTAAATTTATGTTTAATTCATTGTTTTTAAAGTTATTTATTGTTTGGTTGATACTTTCTGATTGATGGTTTCTATCTTTTATAGAAAGAAATATTTATTAGAGTATGAATTCTATCTGGAATTTGTTATTTGATAACTTTATAATCCCTGCCAATCGATTACGCAACCGTTTACTTTGATAATTCACTAGCCACTTTTAGCGGATAAGAGGGCTACTGAATTTGATTACACTTTTTAGGAATAACAAAATGCTCGAAAGGCTATTTAAACTCAGCGAACATGGAACGAACGTTCGAACTGAAATCATTGCAGGTATGACGACTTTCCTGACAATGGCATACATCATCTTTGTTAACCCAGCGATTTTGTCTGATGCAGGAATGGATCACGGAGCCGTATTTGTAGCGACCTGTTTAGCGGCGGCGATTGGCTGTTTTATCATGGGATTTGTGGCGAACTACCCAATTGCACAAGCGCCTGGGATGGGACTCAACGCCTTCTTTACCTATTCAGTCGTACTTGGGATGGGATATACATGGCAAGTTGCGCTAGCAGCGGTATTTGTTTCAGGTATTTTGTTTGTCCTTTTAAGTATCTTCAAGATTCGTGAATGGATCATCAATTCAATTCCTATGTCTCTTAGAACGGGTATCTCTGCGGGTATTGGACTTTTCTTGGCGTTCATTGCTCTAAAGAATGCAGGCATCGTGGTGGATAACCCAGCGACATTAGTTTCTATGGGTGCGATTACTTCTGTTCCTGCGGTACTGGGTGCGATTGGGTTTTTCCTTACGATTGCATTAGTTCACCGTGGTGTGAAAGGTGGAGTGATGATTGCCATTCTGGCGGTCACGGGTCTTGGTCTTATTTTTGGTGATGTGCAGTACCACGGTATTATGTCAGCGCCACCTAGCATTGCGCCGACTTTCTTGCAGCTAGACTTTTCTGCTGTATTTGAACTGGGCATGATTTCTGTTGTGTTTGCGTTCTTATTTGTCGATTTATTTGATACTGCGGGTACTTTAGTTGGTGTCGCACAAAAAGCGGATCTTATCGGTAAAGATGGCAAAATTCCTCGCCTTAATAAAGCATTGCTTGCGGATTCAACAGCAACATCGGTTGGTGCTCTGCTTGGTACCTCAAATACGACGTCATATATTGAAAGTGTTTCAGGGGTCGCTGCGGGTGGACGAACAGGTTTAACTGCGGTTGTTGTTGGTATTTTCTTCCTACTTGCTTTATTCTTCTCGCCATTAGCTGGAATGATCCCGGCTTACGCAACCGCTGGCGCACTGTTTTATGTCGCGATCTTGATGCTATCTGGTTTAGTTAGTATTGATTGGCGTGATCTGACAGAAGCGGCTCCAGTTGTCGTTACTTGCTTGCTTATGCCACTGACTTTTTCGATTGCTGAAGGTATTTCTCTTGGTTTTATCGCGTATGCGGCGATCAAGTTATTCAGTGGTAAAGGTCGTGATGTATCGATGAGCGTGTGGGTCATGGCTGCAATCTTTATTCTAAAATACGTGTTAACAGCTGCTTAATTCGTAAAACAATAAGTTTATAACTATTAGGTTTTATTATTATGACGACTAAATTCATCATTACTTGGGACAACATGCAAACATATTGTCGCCAGCTTGCTGAGAAGCAAATGCCAGCAGAACAATGGAAAGGGATCCTTGGTGTAAGCCGTGGTGGTTTGGTTCCTGCTGCAATTTTAGCTCGTGAACTTGGTATTCGTTACGTAGATACAGTGTGCATTGCAAGTTACGATCACGATCATCAGCGTGATATGCGTATCTTGAAAGCACCAGAGCATGACGGTGAAGGGTTCTTGATTGTTGATGATTTAGTAGACAGTGGCGATACAGCACGTAAAATCCGTGAAATGTACCCAAAAGCTAAATTTGTGACGGTATGTGCAAAACCTGCGGGCGCTGATCTAGTTGACGAATACATTGTTGATATTGCTCAAGACACATGGATTGAACAACCGTGGGATACCGCGATTACTTACGTAGAGCCAATTAATCGTAAGCAAAAATAAGATCAAAATGTGATTATTTGAAAATGACCCTTTATTGGGTCATTTTTTTTATTATGATTAAGGCAAATCATTGTAAGAAGCGTAGATATGACTGACGAAACAAGTAAAAATCTGTCTGAGACCCTGTTTGTTAAGTACAAACAAGCACAGGAAACCTCTGCCTTAACACGTTACCTACCAAGCTCATTAGAGATCCTCAATGAGCGTAAACAGCAGGACAATTTTTCGTGGTATCGTAACCTACGTAGATTGCAATGGATTTGGCAGGGCATCGATCCTATTGAGCAAGAAGGGGTATTGTCTAGAATCGCTTGCTCAACGCACTCACGAACAGATGAACAGTGGCTCGATACCGTTATGGGTTATCACAGTGGAAATTGGGCTTATGAGTGGACAAAGCTTGGCATGCTTCATCAAAAAAGAGCCAATGATATGCAGAATGAAGAAGCAGCCAATGAGCTTTTTTCTGCCTCTCTGTGTTTCAGCATTGCAGGCTACCCACACCTTAAAAATGATAACCTTGCCTTACAAGCGCAAACCCTTGCGACAGGTGCCTACCAAGAAGCCGCGAAACACACGAAACATGTAATTAAGCAGATAGAGATCCCATATAAGAATAAGAAAATTATCGCTAATTTACATATGTCTTCAACTGACAAACAGCAGCCAGTCGTGATAGTAAGTGCGGGGTTAGACAGCCTTCAGACGGATATGTGGCGTCTGTTTAGAGATTATCTTGCGCCTAAGAATATTGCGATGCTGACTGTAGATATGCCTTCTGTTGGGCATAGTTCTCATTGGAGTTTGACTGAAGACTCTTCATGTTTGCATCAAGCTGTATTGAATGAACTGCCTAATTTACCCTGGGTGGATCACTATAAGGTTGGTCTAATCGGTTTTCGCTTTGGTGGTAATGCTATGGTTCGCCTCTCTTTTATAGAGCAGACTAAGATAAAAGCATGCATTAGCCTTGGTGCTCCGATCCATGATGTGCTCGCCACTCCTGGAAAATTAAAACAGATGCCCAAGATGTATCTTGATGTATTAGCCTCTCGACTTGGAAAGAGTGGAGTGGATATCAATAGCCTTGCAGGGCAAATGATGGCGTGGTCATTAAAAGTTCAAGGCATATTATCGAGCCGACGAACTAAAGTGCCAATTCTTGCCATTGGTTTAGAGGGCGATCCTATTTCGCCATACTCTGATAATCAATTGGTTGCACTTTTTAGTGAGTATGGAAAAGCAAAAAAAATTGATTCTAAAACTATTTCAAAAGGGTATGAGCAATCCCTCGATTTAGCAATAAAGTGGCTTGAAGAGGAATTATTTAGGTGACATTTTTCCTAATTTAGTTAAGCATGATATAGCAATGTAGCGTAAGCTTATGATCCCCATTCATAATTTATTGGAGAGGGTGGGGAGGACATTGTCATAAAGGATATTATGCTTTTCATTGAAATGGAGATTCAATATGTCAGATGAAATCACAAAGTCGACTCACTTTCGTCTACTTCCGGCACTAAAAGCGATTGGCCCATATTTGAGAGAGCCTCAATCGGAAGACGGTCATTACCTATTCGACTGCTTGTCAGTCTGTGTTAACGATAAAAAATCCCCAGAAGAACGAGAATTTTGGTGCTGGTGGTTAGAGCTTGAGCGGAATGATGAGGGCTTCGCCGCGAAATACCATATTGGTAAATACAATCAAGCGGGTGATTGGGTTGGTGAAAAAGTGCCAAAGAAAGCCCATGCCGAAATCAATCGAACCCAAGAAAATTTCCACGCTAAGCTTGTCGAGACACTTGCGACGAAATTTGACTTGGAAGTGACTATTCACGCAGATTCGGCCGAATTTGTCTGATTTTACCCAACTAACTTCTTCTTAGAACAAAAAGGTGCTTATTAGCACCTTTTCTACTTGTGAATTGATGGTTTGATTGTTAAAACAACGGTTCTTATATGTTTTTTAATTCAAAAGAACCCATGAATACGAATCAGAAAAGCGGGAACACAACACACTCCAAGACAGTGGTTGTTAAACTAGGTACTAGTGTTTTAACTGGTGGAACGTTAGCGCTTGACCGAGCTCATATGGTTGAGCTTGTGCGTCAATGTGCGGAGCTTAAAAAGCAAGGGCACTCAATTGTAATGGTATCGTCTGGTGCTATTGCGGCTGGACGTGAACATCTAGGATACCCCGCACTCCCCAACTCAATGGCAAGTAAACAACTACTTGCGGCAGTAGGGCAGAGCCAGCTGATTCAAGCGTGGGAATCACTTTTTGCTATCTACGGCCTGAAAATCGGCCAAATGCTACTGACACGAGCGGACCTTGATGATCGTGAGCGATTTTTAAATGCTCGCGATACCATTAATGCTTTAGTCGATCACGACATCATTCCTATTGTGAATGAGAACGATGCCGTGGCGACGAATGAAATTAAGGTTGGTGACAACGATAATTTGTCTGCTTTGGTTGGGATTTTGTGCGGTGCCGATAAACTGCTTCTGCTGACGGATCAACGCGGGTTGTTTACGGCGGATCCAAGAAGTAATCCGAATGCAGAACTTATCCGTGAAGTGACCACCATTGATGAAACGTTGCGTCAAATCGCAGGTGGTAGCGGAAGCACATTAGGCACGGGCGGAATGGCAACTAAACTTCAAGCTGCCGATATTGCACGCCGAGCAGGAATCGAAGTGATCATTGCTGCGGGTAGTGCAGAAAATGTCATTTTTGATTCATTGAGCGATGAGCCTCAAGGTACTCGATTCTTGCCTTTAGCGGAAGCGTTAGAAAACCGCAAACGTTGGATCTTAGCGGGCCCAGCGGCTTCTGGAGATATTGTTATTGATGATGGTGCGGTAAGCGCTGTGGTTGAAAAGGGCAGTAGCTTGCTTGCTAAAGGCGTGGTGGAGGTGAGCGGACAATTCGCACGTGGTGAAGTCGCACGAGTGACCAACACGAAAGGTCAGCTTATCGCCCGTGGTATTTCGAGTTACTCCAATCAAGATTTAGCAAAAATTGTCGGTAAACACAGTAAAGATATCGGTTTGATTTTGGGTTATGACTATGGCTCAGAAGTTATTCACCGTGACGACCTCGTGGTTATTCAAGATTAACGATTTAAACGAATTTAGGGAGCGTTCAACGTGACTAGCTTACAAAATATGGGCATAGCGGCAAAAGAGGCGGCTTTCCATTTATCAACCGCATCGACGGCACAAAAAAACCAAGCATTAGCAACGATTGCTGATGAACTTGAAATCAATTCAGCGGCCATTTTAGCCGCGAATGCAAAAGATATTGAACTTGGACGCAATGCAGGGCTAACCGATGCTCTGCTTGATCGACTGATGCTGAACGAAGAGCGTTTAACGGGTATCGCTAACGATGTACGTAATGTTATTAGCTTAAACGATCCTGTTGGCAGTGAAATCGACAGTAAAGTATTAGAAAACGGCATGTCATTGTCGCGACGTCGAGTACCACTGGGTGTGGTTGGCGTGATTTACGAAGCTCGCCCAAACGTGACGATTGATATCGCGGCGTTGTGTCTGAAAACCGGTAATGCGAGTATTTTGCGTGGTGGTAAAGAGACCTTTTTCTCAAATATGGAGCTGGTTAAAGTCATTCAATCAGCTTTAGAAAAAGCACAATTACCAGCAGCTTCTGTGCAATACATTGAAAAACCTGATCGTGAATTAGTGTCACAACTGCTTAAATTGGATGACTATGTGGATATGATCATTCCACGCGGCGGCGCTGGTCTGCATAAAATGTGTAAAGAGAACAGCACCATTCCTGTCATCATTGGCGGTTTTGGTATCAGCCATATCTTTGTCGACGAGAGTGCAGATTTAGAAAAATCAGTTGATGTAGTCGAAAACTCGAAAGCACAGCGCCCATCTGCATGTAACTCATTAGATACGCTGCTGGTGCACGAATCCATTGCCGTTGATTTTCTGCCAATGTTAGCGAAACGCTTGAGTGGTAAAGTTGAGTTTGTGGTCGAAGAGAAAGCAAAGTCATTATTAAGCGAGACGGTGAAAACGGATGCTGAACTGCAATTACGTGATGTGATTGATGGTGATTTTGATACTGAATGGCTCAGTTACACTTTGGGCATTAAAGTGGTATCGGGTGTGAAAGAGGCGATCGATCACATGCGTATTCACAATGCGAGTCACTCTGATGCCATCATGACCAACAGCTTAACGAATGCGGAATTGTTTATTAATTCGGTAGGTTCTGCGGCGGTTTATGTGAATGCTTCAACACGATTTACCGATGGCGCTCAATTTGGTTTAGGGGCTGAGGTTGCAGTGTCGACTCAGAAACTGCATGCTCGTGGTCCGATGGGACTGGAAGAACTCACCAGCTATAAATGGGTAGGTAAAGCGAATTACTTGGTTCGTCCATAGCGCGTAACGTTAGGCAGAGATGCCTCTATAATGAAACGCTTCACATATAGAGTTTTGGTTAGAATTGGGGAGATCCCATCTCTATCCTAAGTTCTTGAGTGAAGCGTTTGCGTATTTGATATGAAAAACGCAATATACGCACCATTATTCGGCAAATCTCGGCCTAACTATCGACTTCTTCATTCACTCCCTGTCCCAATTCCGTTACACTGATGCCAATTAATTGGAGGTGATATGCATTGTCCTTTTTGTTCAGAAAATGACACTAAAGTGATTGATTCGCGCTTAGTCGCAGACGGTCACCAAGTTCGTCGTAGACGCCAGTGCTTAGCGTGTAGTGAACGTTTCACTACTTTTGAAAGTGCTGAGCTTGTGATGCCTAAAGTGATCAAATCAAATGGCAACCGTGAACCATTTAATGAAGATAAAATGGTGGGCGGAGTACAGCGCGCACTAGAAAAACGCCCAGTCAGTGCTGATTCGATTGAGTTAGCAATCAGTACGATTAAATCTCAGCTGAGAGCAACGGGTGAGCGAGAGGTTCCGAGTGACCTTATCGGTAACTTAGTGATGGAACAGCTTAAAGTCTTAGACAAAGTGGCTTATATTCGTTTTGCGTCTGTTTATCGTAGTTTTGAAGATATTCGAGAGTTTGGCGAAGAAATTGCCAAGCTAGAAGACTAACCGTTATGTCTAATTTCACTCCTCTAGATTACCAATTTATGGTGCGTGCGCTTGAGCTTGCCAAGCGTGGCATTTATACCACGGCACCGAACCCTAATGTCGGCTGTGTGATTGCGCGTGACGGCGAAATCGTTGGAGAGGGTTTTCACCTAAAAGCGGGTGAGCCTCATGCTGAAGTTCATGCCTTACGAATGGCGGGTGAAAAAGCGGTGGGAGCCACGGCTTATGTCACTTTAGAGCCATGTTCGCACTATGGCCGAACGCCACCTTGTGCTGAAGGCTTGATAAAAGCGAAAGTCGCGAAAGTTATCTGTGCAATGCAAGATCCAAATCCTCAAGTTTCTGGCCGTGGTATTCAAATGCTACGTGATGCTGGAATTGACGTTGAAGTCGGTTTATTAGAAGTCGATGCGAAAGCTTTGAATCCCGCGTTTATCAAAAAAATGCAAACGGGTATGCCATTTGTTCAATTAAAAATGGCGGCGAGCTTAGACGGACAAACCGCATTAAACAATGGTAAAAGCCAGTGGATCACTTCTCCTCAAGCAAGACAAGATGTTCAGACTTTCCGTGCTATGTCTGGCGCTATTCTCTCAACCAGTAAGACGGTGATTGACGATAATGCTTCGTTGAATGTGCGATGGGATTACTTACCTTGCAGTGTTCAGTCTCGCTATGGCCTAAAACCTAGTGCTTTACTAAAACCTAGAGCTTTACTGAAACCTAGCGATGTACTTAAGCTAAGTGATGAGGTGAACTCTCAAGCTCAGAAGAGTGTGGTTAGGCAGCCTATTCGCGTGATTCTTGATAGGCAGCATCAGTTGACCGAAGATCTTAATCTGTTTCAAACTCAAGGTGAAGTGCTGAGAGTTGGCTCTGAAGGGTCGGATATCAACCTAACGGAGACGGGTCATCAACTGGATTTAGCTGAGTTGATGTCACAGTTAGCGGAGCAGCATAATATCAATCACGTGTGGGTTGAAGCTGGGGCGACTCTGGCCGGACAGTTGCTCGTTAATGGTTTAGTTGATGAGTTGATCGTTTATTTAGCACCTAAACTCATGGGAAGCGATGGCAGAGGCTTAATCGGAGCGCTCGGCTTAGAATGTATGTCGCAAGTGATTGAGCTTGATATTCAAGATGTTCGCCAAGTGGGTCAAGATATTCGCTTAATTGCTAAGCCTGTATTGAAAGAAAACAAATAGATGATATTCATAGGAATCATATGTTTACAGGAATCGTAGAAGCTGTCGGAACATTGGCGGCTATCACCCCAAAAGGGGAAGACATTAGCATTACAGTTAATGCTGATAAGTTAGATATGTCAGACGTTAATTTAGGCGATAGTATCGCGACTAATGGCGTTTGTCTGACGGTTGTAAAATTTGATGCTTGCAGTTATACCGCCGACCTCTCACTTGAAACATTGAAAAAAACAGGTTTTGCTCAATACCAAGCTGGCGATAAGGTTAATCTTGAAAAAGCGATGTTACCGACAACCCGCTTTGGTGGTCATATTGTTTCAGGCCATGTGGATGGTGTTGGTGAAATTGTAGAGCGAAATCATGTCGGACGTTCGATTGAATTTTGGGTCAACATGCCAGCAGATATTGCAAAATACGTTGCTCAGAAAGGCTCTATTACCGTAGATGGAATTAGCTTAACGGTTAATGCTCTACGTAAAAATGCATTCAAATTAACTATCGTACCTCACACCTCAGAAGAGACGACGATTGATGATTTTCAGGTCGGCAGAAAAGTTAATTTAGAAGTAGATGTGCTTGCTCGTTATATGGAGCGTCTACTTCAAGGACAACAAGAAGAACAACCGGAATCTCGTTTAACGATGGAATTTTTGCAACAAAATGGATTTGCTTGATTCAATGAAAAAGTAAAGGGAGCTTCTCCTACACTCTTTTAGAATTACCGAAGATTTTCATGATTACAGTAGACTTTCATGATCACCGTAGATGTAAGCCTAGAGTCTCAACACCTAGCGCCTAATAAAATAGGAACAACATAATGCCAATTAGTACGCCTCAAGAAATTATTGAAGATATTCGCCTCGGTAAAATGGTTATCCTGATGGATGACGAAGATCGTGAAAACGAAGGCGATTTAATCATGGCAGCGGAACATATTACCCCTGAAGCAATTAACTTCATGGCAATGTATGGTCGCGGTTTGATCTGTCTAACTATGACAAAAGAGCGTTGTGAGCGTCTTGGATTACCGCCAATGGTTCAAGATAATAATGCTCAATACACAACTAACTTTACTGTTTCTATTGAAGCTGCTGAAGGAGTGACAACGGGTATTTCAGCATCTGATCGTGCGGTTACTGTTCAAGCCGCTGTAGCGAAAGATGCGAAAGCCGCTGATCTTGTTCAGCCGGGTCATATTTTCCCTCTTACGGCTCAAGAAGGTGGCGTGCTAACTCGCGCTGGACATACTGAAGCAGGCTGTGACTTAGGTCGACTCGCAGGCTTGGAGCCAGCTTCTGTTATCGTTGAGATCCTAAATGAAGATGGCACAATGGCTCGTCGTCCAGATTTAGAAATCTTCGCAGAAAAACACGATATTAAACTCGGCACCATTGCTGATTTAATCGAATACCGAAACAACACAGAAACCACTATTGAGCGTGTTGCTGAGTGTAAGTTGCCAACGGAATTTGGTGATTTTGACCTTGTGACTTTCCGCGACACCATTGATAACCAAGTTCACTACGCGCTGAAAAAAGGCGATGTGAAAACGGGCGCTCCACTTGTGCGTGTTCACCTGCATGATACGTTTACCGATTTACTGCACTCAGACCGCAGCACAGAGCGTAGCTGGACGTTAGATAAAGCGATGCAACGTATTGGCACAGATGGTGGTGTTTTAGTGATTTTGGGTAACGAAGAGACGTCTGACACCTTGATCAATAAAGTGAAAACCTTTGAAGCACAAGATAAAGGTGAAGCTCCGACAATGGCGAAAAAGCAGGGTACATCTCGCCGTGTTGGTGTTGGCTCTCAAATTTTGGCGGATTTAGGAGTAAGCGATATGCGCCTGCTTTCTTCTAGTTCAAAACGTTACCATGCATTAGGCGGGTTTGGCCTTAATGTCGTTGAGTATGTTTGTGAATAATTAGCGTTTATTCAATACGAAAAAAGCGAATACAGAAAGCTGTGTTCGCTTTTTTATTTGAATAGGGCTAATTAAGTTAATTGGTATTAGATATCGCTCACAGTTCTGTGCTAGAATCCGTCGATTCTCACTTGATGAACATAGTTAAAGGAAGGCTTATGAAAGTGATCGAGGGTGGCTTCCCAGCGCCAAATGCAAAAATTGCTATCGTTATTTCTCGTTTCAACAGTTTTATTAACGAAAGTTTACTTTCTGGTGCAATCGATACTTTAAAGCGTCATGGACAAGTTAGCGAAGACAATATTACTGTAGTTCGTTGCCCTGGTGCAGTTGAATTACCGTTAGTTGCTCAACGTGTTGCGAAAACAGGAAAATTTGATGCTATCGTATCACTTGGTACTGTAATTCGCGGCGGAACGCCACATTTTGACTATGTTTGCAGTGAATGTAATAAAGGTTTAGCTCAAGTGTCTATGGAGTTCAGTCTTCCTGTAGCATTTGGTGTACTTACTGTTGATACAATCGATCAAGCTATTGAACGCGCAGGAACCAAGGCTGGTAATAAAGGTGCAGAGGCTGCACTAAGCGCACTTGAGATGATTAACGTTCTTTCTGAAATCGATTCCTAATGGGGGCCAGTGTGAAACCAGCCGCACGTCGTAACGCACGTCAATTTGCTCTGCAAGCAATTTATTCTTGGCAAATTACTAAAGAAAATGTCGCAACAGTTGAGGAACAGTTCCTAACTGGTGGCAAGTATGATGAAGAAGAGCATCATGAATTAGAACCGGCTTTGTCGGCTCCAGAAACAGACGTTGCGTATTTCCGTGATCTATTTTCTGGTGTTGTACTTGGTCATATGGAGCTGGACAGCAAATTGCGTCCATACCTATCACGTCCAATGCAAGATTTGGATATGATGGAACTTGCTCTGCTACGTCTTGCTATGTACGAGATGACTCGTCGTGAAGATGTACCATACAAAGTCGTAATCAATGAAGCTATTGAGCTAGCAAAAGTATTTGCAGCGGAAGATAGCCATAAGTTCGTTAATGGTGTGCTTGATAAAGCTGCGCCACACGTGCGTAAAAAGTAATTGATTATCTAAGAATTGAAAAGGTCAGCTATATGCTGGCCTTTTTTGTGAGTATTTTTTCAACAAACGTTCTAGATCCTAAATCAACACATCATGAAATTTAGTGATAAAGCCTTTTCGTGATTAAACCTAACTGTGTTGATATCTGCTCTATAATGATGGGTCTGAACGAGACATCAAGGATGTATGTATGTCTGGTGAATTCAATTTAATCGAAAAGTATTTTTCTAATCGCCAAAGTCAGCGAAAAGATGTGCAGCTATCGCTAGGTGATGACTGTGCTTTAGTCAAACCGCCAAGTAATGTTCAAATTGCGATTAGTACAGATACGCTGGTCGCAGGTACACACTTCTTAGCCGATGCAAACCCTGCATGGGTAGCACATAAAGCATTAGCCTCCAACGTGAGTGATTTAGCCGCGATGGGCGCGACACCTGCGTGGGTATCATTTGCGTTGACCATGCCGGACGCTGATGAAGCGTGGCTGGCTCCATTTTGTGATGCGTTCTTTGAGTTAGCTGACTATTTTGGGATTCAATTGATCGGTGGAGATACCACCAAAGGCCCATTAAGTTTAACCTTAACGGTGCAAGGCTTTGTTCCGGAAGATAAAGCGTTGCGCAGAGATGGCGCTAGTGTGGGGGATTGGATTTATGTCACTGGGAACTTAGGTGACAGTAAAGCGGGTTTATCCGTGATTTTAGATGATAGCCTCCGTTGCAAACCTTTTGCACAAGAACTTGAAAAACGTCATTACCTTAGCCAACCTAGAGTACTTGCAGGACAAGCATTGTTAGGTTTAGCGTCATCGGCGATTGATATCTCAGATGGGTTGATATCTGATCTTAGTCATATACTCAAACGCTCAAATGTTGGGGCCAGTATTAATGCTAATTTTTTGCCTCTCTCTTCTGAACTTATACAATTTAGTGGTAATGTGGACAGTGCTCAGCAGTATGCTCTGACGAGTGGGGAAGAGTACGAACTCTGCTTTACCGTTCCTGAAGAGAATAAAGGATCACTGGAAACCGCTTTAGCTCATATTGGCGCGAAAGTAACATGTATTGGTCAGATCCGTCCGCAAGGAATGTTAGAACTGCATAGCAACGGGCAACCTCTTGATTGGCACTTAGATGGCTATGATCACTTTAAGGTTAAATAATTATGACTAACCCTCTCTCTTTAATTTCATTAAAAAACCCATGGCATCTGTTGGCGACGGGCTTTGGCAGCGGTTTATCGCCGATCATTCCGGGAACAGTGGGGACTCTTGCTTCTATTCCATTCTATTTGCTTCTTGTTCAGTTGCCGCTTCCGATGTATTTAGTGGTGGTGGTTATTTCATGCATTATTGGCGTTAAGATCTGCCAAGTGACGTCAGATGACATGAAAGTTCACGATCATGGTTCAATTGTGTGGGATGAATTTGCGGGCTTTTGGATCACCATGAGCTTAGTGCCTATGCTAGACCTTCCCGTAGATGACTGGAAATGGCTTATCACCGGTTTTGTACTGTTTCGTTTCTTCGATATGGTTAAGCCGTGGCCTATTGGTTGGCTAGATAAGCGCGTCGATGGCGGCTTTGGGATCATGGTAGACGATATCGTCGCTGGTGTAATGGCGGGTGTCGCTTTGTATTTTGTTGGGCATTTTTCTGGCTGGTTATAATGGTAGCTGCCTAATGTTAGACAAATGAACGGTTCTTAAATGGTAATAAAAAGCCCACAGATTTTGCTGTGGGCTTTTTTGTATCTTTCTAATTTTGGTTATTTTTCAAGATATTGTTGAATCGAACGAATGATGCCATCACTGTCTAACCCAAGCTCTTGATGCAGTTCGCCTTGCGTACCTTGAGCAATAAACTTGTCAGGAAGACCAAGAGTAAGAACGGGCATTGGGCGCTTATCTTGCATTAAGAATTCAATCACGCCTGCGCCTGCGCCACCAATGATGGCATTCTCTTCAAGTGTAATGAGCACATCATGATCAGCGGCCAGTTGCCGGATTAACTCTTCATCGAGAGGCTTAACAAAACGCATATCCGCAACGGTTGCGTTTAGTGTTTCTGACGCTTCCAAAGCATTTGGCAAGAAAGTACCAAAGTTCAAAATCGCGACTTTACTCCCATCTTTTGGTGCATCGCTTTGCTTGATGATTCGACCTTTGCCAATTTCAAGTGCGGTGAACGTTTCGACTAACTCAGTGCCCATGCCATTACCTCTTGGGTAACGCACAGCACTTGGACCTGTATGCTTATGGCCAGTATAAAGCATCTGACGGCACTCATTTTCATCACTTGGTGCCATGATGACCATATTAGGAATGCAGCGCATGAAGCTTAAATCAAAGGCTCCTTGGTGAGTTTGACCATCTGCACCCACAAGACCTGCTCGGTCAATTGCAAACATCACGGGTAAATCCATGATCGCAACATCGTGAATCAGTTGGTCATAACCACGCTGTAAGAAGGTAGAGTAAATCGCGACGATAGGGTGATCCCCTGCGATAGCCATGCCTGTTGCCAAAGTAACAGCATGTTGTTCTGCGATTGCCACATCATAATATTGGTCTGGGAACTCTTTGGAGAAGCGCACCATGCCTGAACCTTCACGCATTGCTGGCGTAATTGCTCTTAACTTAGGATCTTGCGCGGCCATGTCACATAAGAAGTCACCAAATATCTTAGAGAAAGTTGGTTTATTGCTTGTGCTCTTAGGCAGGCTGCTGTGGCTAGGGTCAAATTTAGGGACACCATGATAGCCAATAGGATCTTTTTCTGCGGGCTCATAACCTTTGCCTTTCTTGGTCATAATATGCAGAAATTGAGGGCCTTTTAGCCCACGCATGTTGCGCAGCGTTTTAATCAGCTCATTTACGTCGTGACCATCCACAGGGCCAATATAATTAAATCCAAGCTCTTCAAAAAGGGTTCCAGGAACAACCATGCCCTTAAGATGTTCTTCAGTGCGGCGTACTAATTCTTTGATTGGTGGAACACCAGAAAGAACTTTTTTACCGCCTTCACGAATAGACGTGTAAAGGTTACCTGAAAGCACTTGAGCTAAATGGTTGTTCAGCGCACCGACATTTTCTGAAATTGACATTTCGTTATCGTTTAATACCACGAGCATATCCGAATGAACATCACCTGCGTGATTCATCGCTTCAAATGCCATACCTGCGGTAATCGCACCGTCACCGATAACGCTCACCACTTTGCGGTCTTTGCCTTCCTTCTCAGCACTAATTGCCATACCAAGAGCGGCACTTATCGACGTTGAAGAGTGTCCAACTGAAAGGGTGTCGTACTCGCTCTCTTCACGCCAAGGGAAAGGATGTAACCCATCTTTCTGGCGAATCGTTGATAATTTCTCTCTTCGACCAGTAAGGATTTTGTGCGGGTAGGCTTGGTGGCCAACATCCCAAACAAGTTGATCGAATGGAGTGTTGTAGACATAGTGCAACGCTACCGTAAGCTCGACTGTACCTAAACCAGACGCTAAGTGACCACTTGATTGGCTCACTGAGTTTAGAAGGTATGAGCGTAGTTCATCACATAATTGTGGCAGAGTGGATTTTGGCAAAAGGCGCAGATCATCAGGAGTGTCTGCTAAAGCCAATGTTGGATACTTTGAAATATCAAGAGTCATATAATTGCGCGCTTATAGTCTTAGTTCTTGCGCTCGATGACGTATCGGGCGAACTCTTCGAGTAACTGGGTATTGTATGGGATTGCATCCAAAGCTTGAAGGGCTTCAGTTAACAGAGTTTGAGCTTTTTTCATTGCGCCATCTAATCCGAGCAATGAAGGGTAAGTGCTCTTGTTCAATTCTTGATCTGAACCTTGTGGTTTACCCAATGTTTCAGTATCGCCAATAATATCCAAAATATCATCTTGGACTTGGAAGGCTAAACCAATCGCATCAGCATATTTATCAAGTTGAGGTAAAATTTCCACGCCTTTTTGACCCGCAGCCAACGCGCCTAAACGAATAGCACACTTCATGAGTGCGCCCGTTTTGTTTTTGTGGATATCTTTTAGCTCTTCGAGCGAAACCGAGCGGTTTTCTGCTGCAAGATCAAGAGCCTGACCAATGCACATGCCTGAGGCGCCAGATGCTTGAGCTAAGACTTGAACCATCTTAATACGGTTCGCTTCGCCAGCAGCGGATAACTCACCTTCTGCAAGGATGGTAAAGGCTAACGTTTGTAGAGCATCGCCAGTTAAAATAGCGGTGGCTTCATCAAATTTAATATGACAAGTCGTTTGCCCACGGCGCAGCTCATCGTCATCCATTGCAGGAAGATCATCATGAATTAAAGAGTAAGCATGGATGCACTCTATCGCTGATGCTGGTGTGTCTAGAGTGGCTGATGAGCACCCGAGCATTTCCCCTGTGATGTAAACCAAAAATGGGCGCGCTCGCTTTCCTCCAAGTAATAAACCATAGCGCATTGCTTGCACGAGAGGTTGCTCTTGATGAGGTAGGCGATCGAGCCAATAATTTAATTGGGAATTATTTCTTTCCTGATAAGAGGTTAAGGCCTCAACCATAGGGGGTCTCATATATTTTGTTCTAGTCTTGCTGAGGATTAAATTCGCTTAATTCAGCATTGTCGTCATTTTGTAGCAAAATACTGACACGCTGTTCAGCATCGCTTAATTTATTTTGTCCGGCGCGGGCTAATGCGATGCCACGTTCGAATTTCTTTAGCGCATCATCTAAAGCCAGTTCACCATTTTCTAGTTGATCAACTAGGCCGTCGAGCTCTTCGATCGTTGCTTCGAAGGTCATATTTTCAGGTTTCTTAGTCGCCATAATAATTCTGCATTGCAAAAGATGCACGAAAGTTACCTTAGGGCGTGAAGATGGTCAAATTTAACCAAGTAAAATTGTTAGAAAAATGGAGCTCATACGTGCTTGAGTCGAAGATAAAACTTAACATATCAGCTCGTGTGATGAACAAAACCCACGTAGACTCAAATAGCTAAGAATGAGTATTGATCAAATTTAATGAAAAAGTATGAGATTTACTCCAAGGTTTCACTTAAAGATCTTACGATCTTGCCGATAACAATATTATTCTCCATATAGTTGGCACAAAACAGATAGCATGAGGAGTGCTTTGTGGATTTAGCAACGCTGATAGGTCTAATAGGTGGCTTCGCCTTTGTAATCATGGCAATGATTCTTGGTGGCAGTCTATCCATGTTTATTGATGTCACTTCGATTCTGATTGTGGTTGGTGGCTCTACGTTTGTTGTATTAATGAAATTTACCATGGGGCAGTTCTTTGGAGCCGCCAAAATTGCAGGTAAAGCTTTCATGTTTAAGTCAGACGAACCTGAAGATTTGATCGCTAAAGTTGTCGAAATGGCAGATGCAGCTCGTAAAGGGGGCTTCCTTGCTCTTGAAGAAATGGAAATCACGAACAGCTTCATGCAAAAAGGTATCGATCTTCTCGTAGACGGCCACGATGCTGATGTGGTGCGCGCCGCTTTGCAAAAAGATATCGCTTTAACCAATGAACGTCATGAACAAGGCGGTAAAGTATTCATGGCCTATGGTGATGTATCTCCAGCTATGGGGATGATCGGTACCTTAGTTGGTTTGGTGGCAATGCTTTCAAACATGGATGACCCTAAATCCATCGGTCCAGCGATGGCGGTTGCTTTGCTAACGACACTATATGGAGCGGTATTATCCAATATGATCTTTTTCCCTATCGCCGATAAGTTGGCCTTGCGTCGAGAGCAAGAGACACTGAACCGCCGTTTAATTATGGATGGTGTACTTGCGATTCAAGATGGGCAAAACCCTCGTGTGATTGATAGCTACCTGAAAAACTACCTCAACGAAGGTAAGCGACTTCTTGGTGTTGATGGTGAATAGACAGGACTCTTAAGATGGATGATGAAAATGAATGCAAATGTCCACCACCAGGTCTCGCGTTATGGATGGGAACGTTTGCCGATTTAATGTCACTGCTGATGTGCTTCTTCGTTCTGTTGCTTTCCTTTTCAGAAATGGATGTACTGAAGTTCAAGCAAATCGCTGGTTCGATGAAGTTTGCCTTTGGTGTTCAGAATAAGCTTGAAGTAAAAGATATTCCGAAGGGGACCAGTATTATTGCTCAAGAGTTTCGTCCGGGCAGACCTGAGCCAACGCCGATTGATGTGATCATGCAGCAGACGATTGATATTACCCAGCAAACGTTAGAGTTTCATGAAGGTGAATCGGACCGTGCGGGTGGTAATAAGCGTGATCAAGGTAAGTTGAACGGCGGACAATCGCCTGAAACTTCGACCCAAGATAACCAAAATACGGAATCTGAACAGCAGCAACAGCAAGCGGAATCCATGTCGGAAGAGATGGAAACATTGATGGAGAACATCAAGAAAGCGCTGGAGCGAGAGATTGATCAGGGGGCGATTGAAGTTGAAAACTTAGGTCAGCAGATTGTCATTCGTATTCGAGAGAAAGGCGCATTCCCTAGCGGTTCGGCGTTCTTACAGCCTAAATTCCGCCCGTTGGTAAGACAAGTTGCCGAGTTGGTTAAAGACATTCCGGGTATTGTTAGAATTTCAGGTCATACAGACGATCAACGCCTCGATTCTGAACTGTATCGTTCAAATTGGGATCTCTCTTCTCAGCGAGCGGTTTCTGTCGCTCAAGAGATGGAGAAAGTTCGCGGATTTTCTCATCAGCGATTACGAGTGAGAGGGATGGCGGATACCGCACCTCTGGGCCCGAATGATACCGAAGCTCAGCGTTCAATTAACCGACGAGTTGAAATCAGCATCATGCAAGGCGAACCTATTTTTAGTGATGAAGTTCCTGTCTTATAGTTAACTATTATTAATATAGTTAGCACTCATTAATAAAGGCTCCTAATTCGCGATTCGTTAGCTTTAGGAGCCTTTTTTATTTCTGAGATAAACTAAACTCAGTGGTGGTTATTCATCTCCCTCTTTCCTTTAGTTTGAGATCTCATGTATAATCTTGCGCCCTCAGTGGGGCTGTGCATTCGAAGGTTTCTGCCTATCGACAGTTTGAATATAAAATCGAAAGTTTGGATATAAACAAGCTAGCACCTAATCAAGGTTGAATAAATCAATCTGATGCCCACGCAGAGAGACAACCTCATCTTGCAAACCCTAAAATTATTGTGAAGAAAATATGAAATTTATTGTTAAGCCCCATCCGGAAATTTTTGTAAAAAGTGAGTCGGTGCGTAAGCGCTTCATCAAAATTTTAGAATCTAACCTTCGCATTATCATTAAGCGCCGAACTGAATCTGTTGCGGTATACAACCGTCGCGATCATATTGAAGTGAGCGCAAGCTGTGATAAATACTACGAGCAAGTGCTTGAAATCCTGACTCATACATCAGGTATTCACCATACGCTTGAAGTTCTTCAAACTGAATTCACTGATATGCACAATATCTATGAGCAAGTGTTAGAGCGCAGTGGTAGCAAGATTGTTGATAAAACATTCGTTGTTCGTGCTAAACGTCGCGGCCAGCATGATTTTACTTCAATTGAACTTGAGCGTTATGTTGGCGGTGGTTTAAACCAAGCAGTAGAAAGTGCGAAGGTTAAACTGAAGAAGCCAGATGTATCAATCAACATTGAAGTTGAAAACGATAAATTAAACCAAGTGATTGAACGTCACAAAGGATTAGGCGGTTTCCCTCTAGGTACTCAAGAGGATGTATTAAGCTTAATTTCTGGTGGCTTCGATTCTGGTGTATCCAGTTACTTACACATCAAGCGCGGTTCTAAAACGCATTTCTGCTTCTTTAACTTAGGCGGCCCTGCTCATGAGATTGGTGTTAAGCAAGTTGCTCACTATCTTTGGAATAAGTACGGATCTTCTGCAAAAGTGAAGTTTATTGCGGTGGATTTTGAACCTGTCGTGGCTGAAATTTTAGAAAACGTCGATGACGGCCAAATGGGTGTCGTTCTAAAACGTATGTTCATGCGTGCTGGTGGCATGGTGGCAGAACGTTTTGGTATTCAAGCCTTAGTGACTGGTGAAGCGTTAGGCCAAGTTTCAAGCCAAACGTTAACTAACTTACGCCATATCGATAACGTGACCGATACTCTTATTTTGCGCCCACTGATTAACTGGGATAAAGAAGACATTATCGATCTATCTCGAAAAATTGGCACGGAAGATTTTGCCAAAGTAATGCCAGAGTATTGTGGTGTTATCTCTAAGAAGCCGACCATTAAAGCTGAAAAGGCGAAGTTAGAAGCTGAAGAAGCGAACTTTGATTTCTCTATCTTAGATGGTGTGATTGAGAATGCTCGTATCATGGATATTCGTGATATTGAGAAAGAGAGTAAAGAACAAGCGCCAGAAGTTGAACAAGTGACTGCGGTTGAAGAGAATGCGGTAGTACTTGATATTCGTAGTGCTGAAGAAGAAGAGGCTAGCCCACTTGAACTGGATAGCGTTGAAGTGAAGCATTTGCCTTTCTTTAAGCTTGCGACTCAATTTGGTGATTTGGACCAGTCTAAGACATACCTATTGTACTGTGACCGTGGCGTAATGAGCCGCTTACAGGCGCTTTACCTGCAAGAGCAAGGTTTTAGCAATGTAAAAGTTTATCGCCCTTAGAAACCGTTAGAGCGTTAGCTGAATTAAAACCGTTTACGATTCACTGATAAAGTGAGTAGTGAGCGGTTTTTTTATGGCCACTACTTTATTTTGAGATTGTTTCTTTGTCGTAAGCCTTTCTGATTTTCTAAGATAAGAAGATAAGAAGATAAGAAGATAAGAAAAAAGTGACAGATAAAAAAACACCGCCATATAGGCGGTGTATAAAAATTTGACAGACAGGTCAAAAAAACAGGAAGCAGTCTTATCGCCACAGGGATAATGGGCAATAAACTACGGTAGAAATTCTACCTAACTCGAAATACGAGTTTGCAAACACAACATCGCAACAACTAAGCCAATTGATTCTGAGAGAACCAAGCCGTTCAGGCTAGCGCTGCGGGATGAAATATAGAATTTCTCTAGCCCTTAGGCAATGGACAATTTATAATGTTTCAGATTAAAAAAACTAATGTATTTTTTAGAGCGTATTTATGTCCAGAAGATTGCCACCATTAAACTCGTTAAAAGTGTTTGAAGCTGCGGCTCGACACTTAAGTTTTACCCGTGCCGCTGAAGAACTTTTTGTTACTCAAGCCGCTGTGAGCCATCAAATAAAAGCGCTGGAAGAGTTCCTTGCGTTGAAATTATTTCGCCGCCGAAACCGCTCTTTGTTACTAACAGAAGAAGGACAAGGCTATTTTCTTGATATCAAAGATATCTTCACTTCTTTAGCCGAAGCGACCGATAAAGTGCTTGAACGTAGTGAAAAAGGGGCTTTGACCATCAGCCTTCCGCCAAGTTTTGCAATTCAATGGCTTGTCCCTCGGCTTTCTGATTTTAATCAACAGCAACCTGATATTGATGTACGAATCAAAGCGGTTGATATGGATGAAGGTTCACTGACCGATGATGTGGATGTGGCGATCTACTATGGACGAGGAAATTGGCCAGGATTAAGAGCCGATAAACTCTATCAAGAATTCCTGATTCCACTCTGTTCACCCTCGTTACTTTTAAGTAACAAACCATTAGAAACTCTAACTGATTTAAATCATCACACTTTGCTTCATGATACCTCAAGGAAAGATTGGAAATCGTTTGTGAAGCAGAACTCAATCGAAGGTGTAAATGTTAACCAAGGGCCAATTTTCAGTCACTCGACGATGGTGCTTCAAGCTGCGGCTCATGGACAAGGGATTGCACTTGGTAATAATGTACTGGCTCAGCCGGAAATCGAAGCGGGTCGTCTGATTGCGCCTTTTGATGAAATATTGGTGAGTAAGAATGCGTTCTATGTAGTGTGCCACGATAAACAGGCTGACATGGGGCGAATTGCCACTTTCCGTGATTGGATGTTAGCGAAAGCGCATAAAGAGCAGGAAGAGTTACTGGATGACTGAGAATAATCATCAGCTGATTAATGGCGCAGAGCATAAGGCGACGTTTATTTTTGCTCATGGCGCTGGCGCGGGAATGGATCACCATTTTATGGTTTCTGTCGCGCAAGGGTTAGCTGAAAAAGGCATTAAAGTGGTGCGCTTTAATTTTCCTTATATGATTCAGCGAGCAGAAATGGGCACCAAGCGTCCGCCGGATCGCGCTCCTAAGTTGCTCGATGCTTATGTTGACGTCATCAATGAACATGCAGGCGTACCAGTCGTTATTGGTGGCAAATCGATGGGGGGAAGGATGGCGAGTTTATTAGCCGATAACCCTCTCGTCGCGGGAGTGGCTTGTTTGGGTTTTCCATTTCACCCTCCGGGTAAGCCTGAAAAATTTAAAGGCGATCACTTAGCGACAATCGAAAAGCCTTGTTTAATTTTGCAAGGGGAAAGGGATACATTTGGTAAGCGTGAAGAGTTTACTGACTTTGATCTATCTCCGATGATTGATGTGGCGTTTCTCCCTGATGGCGATCATGGCTTTAAACCGCGTAAACGTTCTGGTTTTACCGAGCAGGGGAATTTAACCTTAACAATAGATAAGCTCTCTGCTTTCATTTTTGAGGTTTTAGATGAAAAGTAAGTATTTACTCACTATTGCAGGGATGTTTTCTGGGCTTGGTGTGATGTTAGGGGCCTTTGCCGCGCATGGTTTAAAGGCTCAATTAGCGCCATACTTGCTTGATGTTTTTAATACGGGAGTGCTTTATCAATTGCTTCACTCCTTCGCGATCATTGCTTGTGCGGTGTTGCTGCGCTTTAATCTTGGAATAAAGTCGCAAAAATATTTTTTCATTGCGGCAATTTGCTTTATTATCGGCATCCTTTGTTTTAGCGGCAGTTTGTATGCGCTAGCACTAACAGGCATAAAATGGTTTGGCCCAGTCACTCCATTTGGTGGTTTGTTGTTTATTGTCGGATGGGGAAGTTTCTCTTTCGCGGCATTCAATATTAATGAGGTTACTAAGTGAAACACGTATTACTGTATTGTCGTTCTGGTTTTGAAAAAGAGTGCGCAGGTGAAATTCAAGACAAAGCAACGCAACTTGAGGTGTTTGGTTTTCCTCGTGTAAAGAATAATAGTGGTTATGTTCTTTTTGAATGCTACCAAGATGGTGACGCGGAAAAACTGATCCAGAGAATCGATTTTCAATCATTGATTTTTGCTCGCCAAATGTTTGCGGTTGCCGCTGAACTAAAAGAGTTGCCGTCTGAAGACCGCATCTCGCCAATTTTGGCTGAACTTGGTGATATTGATGGTTTCCCTCGTTGTGGTGATATCCGCATCGAAACTCCAGACACTAACGAAGCGAAAGAGTTGCTGAAGTTCTGTCGTAAATTTACGGTGCCGCTGCGTCAAGCTCTACGTGGTAAAGGGATCTTGTTCAATAAAGACCACCCTAAAAAACCAGTACTGCACCTTTGCTTTATTGCGCCTGGGCACTGCTACGTTGGTTATTCACTACCAACTAACAACTCTCAGTTCTTCATGGGTATCCCGCGTCTGAAGTTCCCATCTGATGCACCAAGCCGTTCTACACTGAAATTGGAAGAAGCGTTTCACGTATTTATTCCACGTGATGAGTGGGATGAGCGTTTAGCATCAGGCATGTGGGGTGTCGATTTAGGTGCTTGCCCGGGTGGTTGGACTTACCAACTTGTTAAGCGTTCAATGTTCGTTCACTGTGTTGATAACGGCATGATGGCAGATAGCTTAATGCAAACTGGCCAAGTTAAGCACCATATGGAAGATGGCTTCAAGTTTGAACCACCACGTAAGAACGTGACATGGCTTATTTGTGACATGATTGAGAAACCATCACGTGTTGCTCAGTTAATGGGTGAGTGGTTGATCCGTGGTTGGGCGAAAGAAACAATCTTTAACCTTAAGCTGCCAATGAAAGGTCGATACGATGAAGTGCTACAAGATATCGAAAACTTGAAGCAGTTTTTGAGTGACAATGATGTGAAATATAAGCTGCAAGCGAAGCATCTTTATCATGATCGCGAAGAGATCACGGTGCATATCCAATCTCTATCGAATATTTCACCCTATTAATATCGAGTAATGTGAGAGTGATAAGTTAAGTTCTTCGCTTAAGCTTGCATGTTCTACATCAAATAATTCAAGGCCGCTGTCTTATACTTTAAGACAGCGGCCTTTTCGTTTATTGAGCCGTAGGATTGTCAAAGCTGCTTGCTATGAGTCTGGCTGTTCGAACCTCAGGTCTTGCAAATTAAAACCGAGTTCAATGTCGGTTTTGAGTGCCGATATTTGCTTACAGATTCGAGCTGATTCAATGTGCTCATCGAATTTTTTTCGGTATTTTGGCAGCAACTCTTCTGAAGTATGTGCTTGTTCTATATCTTTAAACTGCGTCAAAATCTCTTTTGCGGCTTTAGGGCCAATTCCGGGAATACCGGGGACTTGACTAGAACTTACGCCGGTGAGCCCCCAGTAATCAGCCAGTTGATCCGGTGTTACGCCAAACTCTTTCTCTATGAAGGGTTCATCTAGCCAGCGATGTTGAAAGTAATCACGGATCTGTAAAGTTGGAGTCAGAAGCTGGCAGTAGCCTTTGTCTGTTGAAATGATGGTGACTTTCTCACCGTGACTGGCGACTTTGGTTGCCAGTGTTGCGACTAAATCATCGGCTTCATCGCCTTCTGACAGCAGTGAATCTATTCCTAACTCCCACCATGCTTGCTGGATCGCATCCAACCCTTTCATAAGCGGTTCAGGCATGGGTTTGCGGTTCTGCTTATAAGTAGGAAGTACCTCGGCTCGCCACCCTCTGTCTTGTTCGTGGTGATCGAATACAGCGATGATATGAGTCGGTTGAGATTCCGATAAAATGCGATTTAATGTGCGAGTGGTGGTGGTGATGGTTCTTGCAATATCGTTAGGATCTGGCTGGGCAGAGTGCACCCGGCGGATCAGGTTGAGCGCATCGATAATAACAAGATGAATAGACATAACATTCCAATAAAATAAGGGGCCATTTAGCCCCTTATAGTAACTGACTTAGGAATCAGTTTAAACGCTGTTGCCGATGATCTTAACGGTTTGCGATTCGGTAGCAGGGAACATAAGCACTGCCCGGTAGCTTCATGCGTTGCTGCTCAACAAAATCATTCAGTAGCTTATCCATTTTTTTCATCAGTGACGCATCGCCATCAATGGTGAATGGACCGTGACGTTTGATCTCTCTGATCCCCTCCGCTTTTACATTACCAGCCACAATACCAGAGAACGCTTGGCGTAAATTGGCGGCCAAGTTTTCAGGGCGTTGGTTTAGGTGTAGATCCAGATTCTTCATATTGTCATGAGTCGGGTCGAAAGGAAGTTGGAACTCCGGGGCTATTTTTAGTGACCAGTTGTAGCTGTATGCATCGCCGCTCTGTTTTCTATGCTCACGTACTTCAGGCATGGCTTGGCTCATTATTTGCGCCGCTTTTTGCGGATCATCAATAACGATTTGGTAATGTTTCTGTGCCGCTTCGCCTAGTGTGTCACCAATGAATTTATCAATGGAGCGGAAGTAGGCTTCACTCTCTTTTGAGCCCGTCAATACGATTGGCATCGGCTGATCTTTATTTTCTGGGTGCATCATAATGCCGAGAATATACAGCAGCTCTTCAGCCGTTCCCGGTCCTCCAGGGAAAATAATGATCCCATGGGCCATGCGGACAAACGCTTCTAAACGCTTCTCTATATCAGGCATAATGATAAGTTCGTTCACAATTGGGTTAGGCGGCTCTGCAGCAATGATTGACGGTTCAGTTAATCCAAGATAACGCTGTTCAGCGTAGCGCTGCTTAGCGTGGCCGATAGCGGCACCTTTCATCGGCCCTTCCATCGCCCCTGGGCCACATCCTGTACAGATATTCAATTCACGCAGCCCAAGCTCGTGCCCAACTTCACGGGTGTATTGGTATTCGCTAGGATTAATTGAGTGACCACCCCAACACACCACTAAATTTGGCTCAATGCCAGGGGTAAGAGCACCTGCATTGCGTAATATCCCAAAGACGAGGTTCGTAATGTGAGTGGCATTCGTGAGGTTAAGATGCTGGTTATCTGCTAAGTGCATATTGACGTAAACAATATCGCGAAGCACAGAAAACAGATGTTCTTGGATCCCTTTAATGATCTCTCCGTCCACAAAGGCATGCTCTGGTGGATTATGGAGCTCAAGTTTTATTCCGCGTTCACGGCGCATCACATTAACATCGAAAGATTGATACTTATCGAGCAACTCTTGCGAGTTATCGGTGTGGCTACCTGAGTTCAATACCGCCAGTGTGCAGTTTCGATATAACTGGTATAGATCACTAGATGCAGTTTTTTTAAGACGCTCAACTTCAAGTTGAGAAAGCAGATCCATGCTACCTGCTGGGCTAATATGAGTGATCATAATGCCTCCTTTGGTGAGAGGTGAACAAAATACCCACGTTGTAATTAGAATCGATGCTACTGGACTAATTTGATGACAGAACAAATGCAAATGGTTCAGTTGTGAACAACTTGGAGAGGTTCATTTTTGTAGTGGGTATCATTTAGCTTAGCAAACAAATTGGGGATTGTTTTGTGATAACTGATTGAAAAATTTATAGCAAATGAATAATTAGGACAAAAGGGAATGAGGAAAGGTGGAAATAGTACTTAAACTATTTCCATACCACTTGATTCGTTCCTAGGTTTTTCGCTTCATTCAGTGAGCAATTTAATCGCTCTAAAATGATTTCGGGAGTATCAGAATCTTTAAAGCTAGTCGTTGATGCCGAGAGAGTGATCGTGATGCTCTGATCTCTAAATTTGAACGGTAACTTGCTGACACTTTGCTGAATGCCTTTGATTAACTCATGGCAATATTCGTCGGTTTGTTCAGGCAAGATCAAAATGAACTCTTCACCTGAAAAACGAGCGACAGTGTCGGTATCACTTGCCGCTTTTGCTATGGTGCGTGCAATGATTTTAAGCGCTTTATCTCCGGCAGTATAACCAAAGCTATCGTTGATTTTTTTGAAGTTATCGATATCAAAAAGCACCATTTTCAATGCTTTTTGCGAACGTATCCAGCGACGATATTCCAACTCTAATCGATCCGTTAAGGCGGTACGGTTATACACCTTAGTTAAAGGATCAAGCAGCATTCTTTGAGCTTGGTCATCCAGACGTCGACGATAATCTTGGGTGACTTCAAAAAGGGCTTCTAACTGGTTTTGACCATATGCCATTCTTTCGTTGAGTGCTTGTTCACGCTGTTCTGCATGATGTAAGCGTTCAGACAGTGATGACAGTTGGCTAAGAAGTGGGTTAATAGTTTGTTTTAATTCATCTAATTCTGAAGAATCTTGGACGGACTCCTGGCTTCGCTTAACCAGTGAGCTTAGCTCATCGTTCATCCCTTTTCTGTGTTCAAAATAGCTTTGGCTTTGATCTGAATTTTGTGACGAGGTTTTAAGTGAAGAGGCGAGTGATGAATTAATTTGTTCTAAAAACTGTTCTGACGTTTTACGTTCTAAATGAGTACCCTGAATGACCAGTTTCAATATTTGTAATGTCAGCTCAAGGAGAGACTCCGTCGATACTCCGATCAGTAGCTTTGCTCGAATATCAATGAGGACATCACCGGACTCACCATCGAAATCGAGTTCCGTGATTAAGTGTTGTAACTCATCTGTTAAGCAAGAGAACAACTCTTTATCAGGGGAGTGATCAAAACTCCCAACCGAATGGCTAGAGTTAGACGCCATTATTTTAATGGCACGTTCATAAATTGTTAGTAAGCGAATCGCGTGATCGACCTTTTTGTTCCCATTTGTCGCCGGGAAACTCAGTAAATTACGCAGGTCACGTTTCAGTTGAGCAGGTAAGCCTGTCACTCTCTGAAGTGTTTCACCACTATGCTTGATCTGTTCATCAAGATGTCCAGTTTGTTTTTCCATAGCCAACGTTTTTTGTTTTAGCATTCTTTCTAATACCGCAAGTCGTGGTATCAGGGCGCTAATTTCTTTTTGTTGTTCTAATTCTTGTTTTAGCGCGATTAAGTTGCTATCAAGTTGAGAATTTGTACCTACACAAGCTGAACTTAAAGATGTGACGATACGCTTAAGAATCTTTTGTTCTCGTTTAAATTTGAATGATGTATCTCTCTGTGTCAAACGCACTTGTTCCAACTGACTTTTTAGCTGGTGTAACTGTGTTTGAATATCTTTTTCGAGAATGCCCATGGATTGTTAAACTTCGACAAATGATCAAGCGTAAGCTTATTAATGAATCTCTCGATAATAGCAAAAAAAGTCACAAGGTCACGTGTTGCAAGTGCCGACAGGGCAGTTTTTATTCATCTTTTAGCATTTTTTTGATGTTATCCTCATTCTGGTAAGAAGATTGAATTTTTATTAGGCCTTGATTTATTGCATGTTTACACGCTTCTCTTATGTTACCAGTTGCAAGGCTTGCCGCAGGGGCATTATCAATCGCTTTGAAATATACCCATTCGCTACTGTGTTCTTTGAGGCTTATATCACGAGCAAGGTGTGTTGACATCAGTAGAACATCAAGCAGTTCTTGATCGTTTATTGCCGTATAGGCGCGTGGCAAAAATGGATAATCCGCGATACCAATACGAATACGACGATTGATTTTTCGATTGGGTTCAAACTCATTAATCCAAGTTTGGATTTTGCTAAACATCGCCTCTGGTGAAGCATTACGGTCTGAATTTGATTCAATATACAACAAGTTAGCATCAGAGAAGTGATAAAGGCGTGAGGAACCTTCAACTTTGGAAGCAAGGTATTGTCCAAAGGATTCTTCTAATTGTAGTCCAGATTTGTATCCGTGTTGGATATACATACTGCGTAAAAAAGGCAAATCAATCATCACAAACCGTAGTCGGTCATTTAATGGCTCGTGAATGAGCTCTCCCATTTGCCACTGCTCAAAGGTATCACTCGTTTTTTGGAGTGAACTTGATAACTTGGCATTAAGCATGCGTAAGTTACGCAATTTTGAGCGTGAATGAGTATAGAGCTGCTTGGTTAATTTACTATTTTGTCGGTTGAGAGCCTGGATAATGAACCCTCTGCGCATGACGACAAAAAACAGAATTATAGAGAGAGCAAACAGGGAAAGCGCGATTTTTTGATATTTTCGATGTTCGATCGCCATCTGCTTTAGCTCATTTTCTTGATTGGCGTAATGCAGAGTTTGTTCAGCGAACTCTTTTTGTTGTCTAAAGGCATCCTCACTGATCTGGTTGAGTTGCTGCTGTTTTATCGCCACTAACATGTTGTATTTTTTCATGTAATCAAGGGCGAGGGCATACTGCTCATTTTGTTCGTAACCCATTGAAAGTAAGTCGTATGAACGTTGCATAAGATCTTTGTTTTTGATGTTCTTCGCGATGGCTAACGCTTTATGAGCGTGAATAATGCCATTTTTACTTTCATGCTGATGATAAGCTAATCCCGATCTTAATAGTTCAGCTTTAGCTCTGAGTGCTGAGATGTCGGTGTATTCTAAAAGTTCGATTGCGCGGTTGAGGTACTGCTCTGCAAGAGGGTAGTTGTAAAGGTTTAGGTAAGTGGCCGCCAAACTGATGCGCACTTCGATAACTTGTTCTATGTTTTGTGCGGTGCTTTCATGATCCAGTACATTAAAAAAGTGCACTAAGGCTAAATTATATTTTCCTTGTTGAAAATAGATTTCGCCCATCATTTTTAAGACATGAGATAGAATAGGTGACTGGTCATACTTATTGTAGAAATCAGCCGCTTGAGACAGATGCTCAATGGCTTTATCCAGCACTCGTCTTTCAAGGAACAGTTGCGCTAATAATCGGTTTACTTGTGCCAGTTGCGGGCTTAAATCGCTCTCTACTGACTTCCAATAACCAAACAGTAATTCAGATAAAGCTCGATTGTACTGTTTGTGGTTGAGGTAGAACTCCCCAACTTGTAAATGGTATTCAATGAGGTTTTTTTCGGAGTTACTGGTATTAATGAAGTTTTTTGCTTCGGCGTAAAAATTCTCCGCCGCTGATATTTCACTTTCTTTCGATGCGATCTTTGCTCTAAGCATGGTTAGGCGGTAGGTAATGCCTCTGGTTAGTTGCTGTGAGTTGTCTAGCAACTGTAAGTTATGATCGATGTTATCAAGGGATAGCTTCGCTTTTGTTGAGTCGTGATCGGTTAACCAAACAAGGCGAGTTCTTAAAATATCAACGTCCATCTTTTGGTAAGGAAGGCGATGTGTTTGGGTAAGGGTAGAGGCTAAATCGAGTTGTTCTAATGCTTGACGAGTATTACCTAGATTGAATTCGGCTTTGGCCAGAACCTTATATGCATCAATGCTGGCTCTAGGTGAACGAAGTCGGTTATCTGCCTCTTCTCTTGAAAGTGCAGTTAGGCTTTTATCACTTTGATCGGAAAGTTGGCGCTGTACAAGATAGTTACTTGCAATTTTTTTTGCCTGTATTGGTGAGATCTCAACCAATTTATTTGCATCATTAAGCTGAGGCGATGAGTAAATGGTGGCATTTACTCCTGACGATAGCAGTGCACAAAATAGCAATAACAGTCTTAGCCAGCGCATTTTAATTCCTTTGAGTTTATATATCGATTGATTTGTAAATCGATTACTGACGAGCCATGCGACAGTTGTGGCTTGGCTTTGCTTGCTCGGTAGAACGGTACGGGTTGATGTCTAATCCACCACGGCGAGTATAGCGTGCAAAAACAGTGAGTTTGCTCGGCTGACAGTATTTCATAATATCAGTGAAAATGCGCTCAACACACTGTTCGTGAAATTCATTATGCTCACGGAATGAAACTAAGTAACGCAGTAATGACTCACGGTTAATCTGTTTACCTTTATATTGGATTTCAACACTGCCCCAATCTGGTTGATTGGTGATTAGGCAGTTTGACTTCAATAGGTGGCTGTGCAGAGACTCTTCAACGATGTTAGTACCTGCCGCGCCAGAAAGCAGTGTAGCATCGAAATCATAGCTAGTGATTTCAATATCTTGCCCGTCAATACAGTCACCTTCCATCGTAACAATCGCTTGATTGGTGTATTGGGTAACAGGGTTTACTTCGACTTCAACCGCTTCTCCTGCACACTGTGACAGATCTTTTGCAAGGCTTACTTGAACGGCTGACCAGTCGTTGAAGCGAGTTTGATTGTAGCTGTTAAGGTAGAGCTTAAAAGATTTAGATTCAATCAAGTTTGAGCTCGTCGCGGGGATATACACTTCAGCTACGGCGACTTGCGGTAGACCTTTATTATTGAGCCATGATAGTTCGTATAATGTCCAAATATCGTGCCCCATAAATGGCAACTCGTCACCTAATTCAAGATCATCTCGGTTTAGGCTACGTGGTACGGGTTGTAGTAGGCTTGGATCGTACTGAGATGCGTATTCAGTCTTTTGACCAAGGGTTAAACCTGCTAGCTCTTTTGCGTCAGAATATTTGCTCATACTTTCGTTTAAATTCGATTAGAATGGCATGAATTTTACTGAATCCCCCTTTTGCTGTCATTAAGCATTTGCTTGGTTGCCTTCAACTATTTGTATAAAAGGTGGGGTCACACATTTATCTTGTCCATCTTTTAGGAGATCTTCATGGATCAATCTGCCGAGAAAGCTTTATATTCATTCAGTCAACGCTATCTTGATGAGTGGCAAAAACAGCACAATAGCTTGCCAGTTAACCAAGAACTGGTGGATTTAGTTTCCCCTTGTGTAGAAGAAAAACGTGCCGATGACGTGTTATGGAGAGCGCACCCTCGAGATCAGAAAGCGGATTTCACGAATGTTGAAAATGGCATTGAGTTGACGTTACATGACGATATTAAAACCTTCTATGGCACGCAATATAGCGCGGATATGGATGCCAAATGGCAAGATAACTCACTGACGCTGCTTCAAGTTTGGAGCGATCATGATTTTGAACTTTTACAAGAGAACATTTTGGGACATTTAGTAACGCAGCGTCGTTTAAAGTTAAAACCGACGGTATTTATTGCGGCAACCGATGCTGAGTTGGATGTGATCTCTATTTGTAATTTAACGGGTAATGTCATTCTGGAACGCCTAGGGACAAGCAATCGTGATGTACTGGCTGAAGATTTAGCGGAATTTTTAACGAAACTTGAGCCTGAGGTTTAATTATGTACGTTGTTGAACTCCAGTTTGAGTGCTTTGATAACACGACGGTTTCAGCTGTCGATAAAGCAGTAAATGGTTTGATGGATGCATTTCGTTACAATGGACAGGTACTCGGCCGCGAATTTCCTATTGTGATGGGCGACGGAGAATTTTTTGTTCGAGTAGTGTGCCCAGAGCAAGATAGTTTGCATCCGCGGAATCACTCAGACTTCGTTAAAGTGTGTTTTGATCGCTTATCTAACGCGTGCCTTCTTGCGCCTAAAATGCGTTTGTTAGGGCGAGATCTTAACTCCGAAGAAGTGGCAGAAGATGAAACACCGAGTTGGCAGGTGTTATACACGACATTCGTTCATACTTGTTCACCTTTGCGCAGTGGCGATAGCTTGCTGCCAATCCCTTTGTATCGCAACCCACCTACATTCAACGGCGACCATAAAGCCGTACTGAAATGGCAGACAGAATGGCAAGCCTGTGATGAAGTACAAATGGGCGGTGGTTGCCGTGCTGAACATGCAACGCTAGCTGAAATCAGTGATACTAAGAGTGTATTGTTTAAACGTGGTTGGGGGTTAAGAGGGCGTATTGAGTATCTGACTAAGGTACCAACCTACTACTATTTATACCGTGTGGGTGGAATCAGCTTGAAAGATGAAAAAGAGCGCAAATGCCCTCAATGTGGTGGTGAATGGCTGCTTGATGCGCCGATCCACGATATTTTCTATTTCAAGTGTGATGATTGTCGACTGGTGTCAAACATCTCTTGGGATCATCTTAAGTAACTCTCCTGTTTTGATTTAAACGTCATATTTAGATGTCGGAGCACTACCTAAGTGTTCTGATATCGATTTTCCCTTTGGTATTAATTATTTACCTTCTGTTTCCTTACTCGATTTCATGACTTCGATACCGATCTTTTCCCAATATTTCTGACTCCCTAATTGTTAGCTACTGTTCCCTGAATACGCGCAGAACGTGTTATCCCCCTCTTGCTTCAGCTCCAATGTATTCATTGAAATAATCCAACACTCATCAACTTTTAGTTACCTCAATAGTTAGCCTGATCACAATAATCAATCAGTTCTCTTTCAATTTATATTCATCTCAATATAAATGGGATCGATCCCATGGGAATGTTCCCAAGTTTGATAATCACCTGATTCTAAATCTAAAAGGAATGGACGATGAAACTGTTACCTATTGCTGCAGCGCTTACTACTGCTTTACTTACTCCTAGTTTATACGCTGGTGAAACCGCACCATTGGAATTTAATGGCTACATGCGCGGCGGTGTTGGCCTTAGTAATGAAGGTGGTTCAAATAGCAAGTGGGAGGTGAGTAAGGTTGGTCGCCTCGGCAATGAAAATGACCTGTATGGTGAGTTTGGTTTTAAGAAAGAGGTGTATGTAGAGGGCGACGTTTCGTTTTTAGTTGATTCTATGTTGTCGTACTGGCAAGGACAAGATGAGAACGCTGCGGATAAAAACGTTGATGTGGTGCAATTGAATGTTCAGGCTGTAGGGGTTTTTGAAGATAAGGATATTGGGATTTGGGCGGGTGAGCGCTACTACCAACGTCATGATGTGCACATCGTTGATAACTATTACTGGGATGTCAGTGGTATTGGTGCTGGTGTTGAACACATCAATATGGGCCCAGGTAAATTATCGGTGGCTTTGATTCAAGACACGGTCACGGGTGACATTGCCGATGGTAAAGAAACCACAGCCATGATTGCTGATGTACGTTATGCGGGCATTCCATTGTGGAACAATGCTGATCTTGAGGTCGGTATTGATGTGAACTTTGCCAATGAAAAGCAAGGTCAAACTGTGGATGCGGATGACAGCGTAATGCTAACGGCGAGCTTGAATCAGAATCTTTCAGGTGGCTTCAATAAAACCATTCTACAGGTTGCTAACTCTGGTTATGCAGAGCAGATGACGACTTTTGGGACGGGTAAAAATATCGTTCGTGATGCAAACAACAATGACGCCGATGGCTTCCGATTGATTAACTGGGGCGTACTTGCGATCGGCGAGAACATCGAGTTTGGCCACACTGTTCGTTATGCCGCGTCAACCGGTGTTGGCGCCAATAACAGTGATGATGATTCTTTTAGTGCGGTAATTCGCCCGCTTTACAAGTGGGATAAACGTATGCGAACCATCCTTGAAATTGGTGGCTTTGTTGAAACCATTAATAACCAAGATGGTGCGGGTGGCAAGCTTACTGTGGCTCAGGCTTGGGTACCGCAAGTGGGTTTCTGGTCGCGTCCTGAATTTCGTATCTTTGCGACTTACCTAAACGACGCTGAAAACGACAATGCTTTCGGTGAAGGTAAAAACAGCGAAATGAGTGTTGGTATGCAGGTGGAAGCTTGGTGGTAAGCCGATTTTCCTAACCAGTCTAAACCAACAAAAAAGAGGCTGACATTATGTCAGCCTCTTCGGGTATCTATAGGGTGCTGTCGTTTAGTTGATTACCAACCTTTAACTACGCCACCTTGGAAGATCTCAGACGCTGCGTTGTATACTTCGTCTGTTTGGTAAGATTTTACAAAGTTTTGTACGTTTTCAGCGTCTAGATTTTCAATACGAGAAACAATGATGTTCACGTATGGAGACTCTTTATCTTCAACAAAAATACCGTCTTTTTGTGGTGTTAAGTTGATGCTGCTTGCGTAAGTGGTATTGATTACTGACAAAGCCACATCGTCTAGAGAGCGAGGAAGTTGCGCTGCATCTAGCTCAACAATCGTAATATTCTTTGGGTTGCCAACGATATCGCGAACGGTTGCTAGAAGGCCAACGCCATCACGAAGTGTGATAAGGCCTTGCTGTTCTAAAAGAAGTAGAGAGCGGCCAAGGTTTGTAGGATCGTTCGGTACCGCAATACGTGCATTGTCTTGGATTTCATCAACACTTTTAACCTGCTTTGAATAGCCTGCAATTGGATAAACAAAGGTATTACCCGCAATCGTGATTTTGTATTCACGGTCAGCGATCTGTTGATCTAGGTATGGCTTATGTTGGAACGCGTTGATATCGATTGAACCATCGTCTAACGCAGCATTAGGAGTAACATAGTCAGTAAAAGTGACGAGCTCAACATCAAGTCCAAACTTCTCTTTAGCAACTTTAGCGGCAACTTCTGCTACTTGAGCTTCTGCTCCTGCCATTACGCCGACTTTGATTTTTGAAGTATCGATCTCTTTTTCTCCACAACCTGAAAGCACAAGTGCTGAGGCGGCAACGGCAATGGCTAATAAGCCCTTAAGATTAAATTTCATGACTCTCTCCTTGTTATATGATTATATTTTTTATCTAACTATCGGTGATCAACGCGGCGAACTAGTGCATCGCCAATCGATTGAATTATTTGTACTAATATAATAAGCATTACAACCGTCACTGCCATGATAACAACGTCGTAGCGGTGGAAGCCGTAGCGTATGGCGACATCACCCAAACCACCACCACCAACAGTTCCTGCCATTGCAGAGTAACTGACTAGCGTCACCATGGTGATCGTGACTGAGTTAATAATGGTTGGTAGTGCTTCCGGTAATAATACTTTGGTAATAATCTGGCGTGGCTTAGCACCCATTGATTGCGCGGCTTCGACTAGACCTGTAGGGACTTCTAAAAGCGCACTTTCAATTAAGCGTGCAACAAATGGGATAGCGCCAATCGTTAAAGGAACAATGGCAGCAGTCGTGCCGATGAAGGTGCCAATTAACAATTTAGTTAAAGGAATAATCGCGACCATCAAAACTAAGAAAGGGACTGAACGTCCGATATTGACGACTGCACCTAAAATACTATTGAGTTTGGTATTTTCTAACAGCCCACCTTTTTTACTGGTATGCAGAATTACACCTAGTGGGATCCCCACAGCAAAACCTACAATGCCAGCGACTGCGACCATGTAAAGGGTTTCAAGAGTTGCGCCTAGTAGTAGGTCACCATTTAAACTTAGCCAATCGATGATTGAATTAAAGGACATAACCTAATACCTCTACTTTTACTTTGTGTGCGCGTAAAAATTCAATCGCGCCGTTATCATCTTGTTCTGTTCCGAATAATTCAGCGACCATCATGCCGAATTTAACGCCGCCAGCGTAATCTAAGTCTGAGCTTAAAATACTGACATCGATATTGAATTTACGTGCGATTTGCGTCATTAACGGCGCATCAACGGTTTCCCCAGTAAACTCCAAACGCAATAGAGGGTAACTGCCATGCACTCGTGTTTCTTGTAGTCGAGCTTGGTAATCTTCAGGAATCGAAAGATCTAAGGTCGAGCGGATAAATTGATGGGCTAACTCTGTTTTTGGATGAGCAAAAATATCGCCAACACTGCCTTTTTCTACTAGTTTTCCGCCACCAATAATAGCCACTTCATGACAGATGCTTTTAACCACATCCATTTCGTGAGTGATTAATAACATGGTGATATTGAGTTTACGGTTAATCTCGCGCAGTAACTCTAGAATTGATTGAGTAGTTGCGGGATCTAGCGCGCTGGTGGCTTCATCACAAAGCAGTACTTTTGGATCAGACGCTAGCGCACGAGCAATGGCGACACGCTGTTTTTGTCCGCCACTTAAATTTGATGGGTAGGTCTCTTTCTTATCCGCCAAGCCAACTAAATTGAGCAGTTCAGTGACTTTTTTGTTGATGTCACCTTTGTCTACTCCTGCAAGCTCTAACGGTAGGGCGATGTTACCAAAAACAGTTCGAGAAGAGAGCAGGTTAAAGTGTTGAAAGATCATACCGATGTTACGTCTTGCAGCACTTAGCTCAGATTTAGAGAGTTGTGTTAAGTCAACACCATCAACAATGACAGAGCCACTGGTTGGAGCTTCTAGCATGTTGACACAGCGTATAAGAGTACTTTTCCCTGCCCCTGAAGAACCAATAACCCCAAAAATACCACCTTGAGGGACTTGGAGGTTTATATCTATTAAGGCATTGATTTCTTTAGTACCTTGATAGAAAGTTTTGTTAACTTGATTAATTTTAATCATCTAAAAACCTATGCAGGAGTAACAGTGGAAAATGTTGTTCAAAGTTTGAATCTATAGAAGATGCTATGGGCTAACTTGATTTAAGTCAATAGATATTTTGACGTCTAGACGTCTAAAGGGCAATTAGGTAGTGCCGTAAGAAATAAAGCGTGTAATAATTCTTTTCATATAGGGTAGATAGAGACATAAATTTTGGCGAAACCAGCAGTTTTTCTAGATCGCGATGGTGTGATTAATGTTGATCATGGCTATGTGCATGATGAGCATGATTTTGAATACATCGATGGTGTCTTTGAGGCGACAAAGAAGCTTCAAGATATGGGGTACATGTTAGTTCTCGTGACGAACCAATCGGGCATCGCTCGTGGCATGTTCAGTGAAGACCGCTTTTTGTCTTTGACGCAATGGATGGACTGGAATTTTGTCGATCATGGCGTTGAGCTTGATGGGATTTATTACTGCCCGCATCACGCAGAACATGGCGTGGGTAAATACAAAGAAGATTGTGATTGTCGTAAGCCTAAACCCGGTATGTTTATCTCTGCTCGTGATTTTTTAAAAATCGATATGGAAAAATCCATTATGATTGGCGATAAAGCAGAAGATATGATGGCAGCCGAAGCGGCAGGGGTTGGAACGAAAATTTTAGTGAGAACAGGTAAACCAATCACTGAAAAAGGTGAAGCCATTGCCACCGTTGTACTTGATAGTATTAAAAATGTTCCAGATTACGTGCTAGGTGCTTAATGAACAAAAAACTCACTATTCTTGATATTGCCAAACTTTCTGGTGTAGGGAAATCAACCGTTTCACGAGTTATAACCAATGATCCGAAAGTGAAACCTGCAACACGAGCAAAAGTTGAACAAGTAATACAAGAGTCTGGCTATGTTCCATCAAAGTCAGCGCAATTGATGCGAGGTGGGAGTCAAAAAGTGATCGGGGTTATTATCTCTCGCCTCGATTCTCCCTCTGAAAATCGAGCGGTGAGTACGATGCTCGCTGAGCTTTATCGTGCGGGCTATGATGTCGTTATTATGGAGAGCCAGTTCAGTCGGAGTAAAACCAATGAACATTTAGCAGTATTACAAAAGCGTAATGTTGATGGTGTGATTGTATTTGGCTTTACTGATTGTGATGTTGAAACTCTGAATTTATGGCAAGAAAAAGCCGTCGTTATTGCATTGGATACTCAAGATGTATCTTCGGTCAATTATGACAACATAGCCGTGATCCAACTGGCCATCTCTCATTTAGAGCTGATGGGTATTAACGATATCGCCTTTATAGGGGTAGATCCTAGTGATCGTTCCACTGGTGAACTACGTTTAAGTGCCTATCTTAATTGGTGCAAGAGAACGAGCGTCGAGCCTAATTATAAGACAGGCCAACTGCACCATGAAAGTGCTTATGGGTTAGTCGATGACGTGATTACTGAAACAACACAAGCGATTGTCTGTGCGAGTGATACTCTTGCCCTAGGCGTAATCAAACGTCTACAAGAGCTGAAACGTACGGATATTGCGGTGACAGGTGTCGGCGGAAATGATCTGCTTTCTTTTCTTTTTCCGAACATCTATAGCATTGACCCTGGCTACTCTCAAGCTGGAGAAAAGGCAGCTAAGTTGTTGATTGCTCAGCTTTCTGGTGAGGGTAATATCACACATGTAACCCAAAAGCCTGTTGTTTAAAACAGGCTTGTAACCTATTTAAATAATGACCATTCATCCATGATTTTAAAGGAAGTCACCCTAAATCGTGCCGTGAAACTCACCATTGATTCCTATCTATTTAAGCTATTGTTTATTCATTTAAAATAAAATATTGTGTGATCTCTTTCAATTAATGGGAATGTTCCCATTTAAAGATTCTATTGATCTGTGCAATATACTCATATTGACGTTTGGGAATGTTCCCATTGCGGTAGGTATGAAAGTAGAGCTTGTTTGCGGGCACAGCCTTACTAACGTGCAGAATTCAGGAATAGAAATAGGGTGGATAGTTATGAGTAAAATAGCGAGACAAGACGTTGAGCGTCTTATACAGCTTGTCGGAGGGAATGATAACATTGCTAGTGTTAGTCATTGTCTCACTCGGTTGCGCTTTGTATTAAATGATACGGATCTTGCAAATAAGCAGGAACTAGAATCAATGCGCTTGGTGAAAGGCTGTTTTACTAATGCAGGACAATTTCAGGTTGTTATCGGCACTGAAGTTGATGAGGTTTACGCTATTCTCATTGAATTATCAGGCAAAAGTGAAGCGTCAAAAGATGAGTCTAAGCTCGCTGCTCGTCAGAACATGAATATATTAGAGCGCGGAATTTCCCATTTAGCAGAAATTTTTGTTCCGCTTTTGCCCGCAATTATTACGGGTGGTTTGATTTTAGGTTTCCGAAATGTGATTGGTGACATTCGCATGTTCGACGGAAAAACCCTTGTTGAAATCAGTCAATTCTGGGCAACCGTACACTCATTCTTATGGTTGATTGGTGAGGCGATCTTCTTCTTCCTTCCTGTTGGTGTTTGTTGGTCTACCGTTAAGAAGTTAGGTGGAACACCAATTCTTGGTATCACGCTTGGGGTTACCTTGGTCTCGCCTCAATTAATGAATGCTTACATGATCGGTAAACAAGTGCCAGAAGTCTGGGATTTTGGGCTGTTCGTGATTGAGAAGGTAGGCTATCAGGCTCAAGTGATCCCGGCAATGTTAGCCGGTGTAGCATTAGCCTTTATTGAAACTAACTTAAAACGAATTGTACCTGCCTACTTATACTTGGTGGTGGTGCCATTTGTCTCCATCATTCTTTCCGTCATTTTAGCTCATGCTTTCATTGGTCCCTTTGGACGTGTGTTAGGTGATGGCGTTGCTTTTGCGGCAAAAGCGGCAATGACAGGCGATTTTGCGGTGATTGGTTCTATTATCTTCGGTTTCTTGTATGCACCGTTAGTCATTACCGGGATCCATCACACCACGAACGCTGTCGACCTTCAATTAATGCAAGACTTAGGTGGCACGCCAATTTGGCCTCTAATTGCTTTGTCTAATATTGCTCAGGCATCAGCTGTAGTGGGTATTATTATTCTGAGTAAGAAAGAGGGCGAGCGTGATATCTCTATTCCTGCAGCTATCTCTGCTTACCTAGGGGTAACGGAACCTGCGATGTACGGTATCAACTTAAAATATAAGTTCCCAATGCTTAGCGCGATGATCGGTAGCGCAGCGGCGGCGGCGATTTGTGGCAGCGCTGGCGTTATGGCGAACGGTATCGGTGTTGGTGGTCTGCCCGGTATTCTGTCTATTCAACCTCAGTACTGGACAGTTTACTTAATTGCGATGCTGGTGGCGATTGTTGTACCTGTGGCGTTAACACTACTCAGCTACAAACGAGCACAAGCGAAAGGTGAGTTAACTGCCGTTAACGGATAATAGATTTTGGAGTGATGCTTTTGTCACTCCGTTTTTGATTTTTAGTAAGAGTAAGTCGAGATGATGATTCAAAAGAAAGATGCGTTGTGGTGGAAAACAGCAACCATTTATCAAATTTACCCAAAAAGTTTTTGCGACAGTGGTGCTCAAGGTTCTGGTGACATTAAAGGCATTATTTCAAAATTAGATTATCTGAAAACATTGGGTATTGAGGCAATCTGGTTAACGCCAGTCTACGAATCACCGATGATCGACAATGGTTATGATATTTCAGATTATTACGCGATAAATCCAGAATTTGGAACCATGGAAGATTTTGAACGTCTGCTGTCGGAAGCTCACCAGCGCGGCATTCGAATTATCATGGATATTGTCGTGAACCATACCTCAACGGCTCATGCTTGGTTTCAGTCAGCTCTGGGTGACAAAACAAGTCCATATCGTGATTATTATATTTGGAAAGATCCAGTAAACGGAGGTACTCCAACGAACTGGCAGTCTAAATTTGGTGGAAATGCATGGGAGATGGATGAGGCGACAAGCCAATACTACTTACATCTTTTTGCAAAAGAGCAAGCCGATTTAAATTGGGAGAATCCACAAGTTCGAGATGAAGTGAAAAAAGTCATCAGTTATTGGGCTGAAAAAGGGGTGGATGGTTTCCGGCTAGATGTGATCAACCTGATCTCTAAACAGCAAGACTTCCTTAATGATGAGATTGGAGATGGGCGACGTTTTTATACTGACGGCCCACGAGTTCACGAATACCTGCAAGAGATCAGCGAAGCGGTTTTCCAGAAATACGGGAGTGTCACGGTTGGTGAAATGTCTTCAACGACGTTAGAGCATTGCCAGCAGTACTCAAGTACGGATAACAAAGAGTTGTCTATGGTGTTCAATTTTCATCATTTAAAAGTGGATTATACGAATGGTGACAAATGGACAAAAGCGCCATTTGATTTTGTTCAGCTTAAATCAATTTTCAATCATTGGCAGACAGGCTTGAACGGCAAAGGTTGGGGGGCGTTATTTTGGTGTAACCATGATCAACCTAGAGTTGTAAGCCGACTGGGTGATGATAAGCAATATCGAGTTGAATCTGCCAAAATGCTTGCCGCGTCTTTGCACATGATGCAAGGAACCCCTTACATCTATCAAGGTGAAGAGATCGGCATGACTAACCCTCATTATACTGATATTAGCCAATATCAGGATGTTGAGAGTACTAACATGTACGACATTATGGTGAGCCAACAAGGGGTCGAACACCTGGATATGATGGCGATCTTAGCGCAAAAATCCCGCGATAACTCACGAGCGCCAATGCAATGGAACAGTGAGCCTTACGCAGGATTCTCACAAACTCAGCCATGGCTTGATGTAGCGAATAATTACCCTGAGATTAACGCTGAGCAAGCACTTGAACACAAAGACTCTGTTTTTTACTTCTATAAGAGCTTGATTGAGTTACGTAAACAAGTGCCAGTGATTACGGATGGCAGCTATCAAGACCTCTTGCCTGAGCACTCATCCATTTTTGCATATGTACGTGAGAACGAAGGGCAAACCTTGCTGTGTATTAACAACTATTATGGTGAAGAAACAGAGTGCGTTTTACCTGAGCGTTTTGAGATGATGAAGGCTAAGAGCCTGTTATCCAATTATCAAGTGAGCGAAAGTTTAGTTACGTCTCATCACCAAGTGCTACGACCTTACGAGACTCGTATTCTCCTGATTGAAGATTAGCCTCGTTACTATTTCAAGAAACCTAATTCTCAGTTCCCCCTAAAGATTTAGGTTTGAACAAAGGCTTTGGAGTGCTCCCAAAGCCTTTTTTATTGTTTGTGGCTAGTCAGCAGCCACGCTCTGGTTCAGTGAATCTAAGTCAGGGCTAGCTAATCGAAGTCAGTACCGCTGCTGATTCTTCGATCGTAGATTGCTCTACAGACATCAATTCAATCTGCTCAACTAGGCCGAGCGTTGGGTTGAACCAACGCTCAGACGATGTGCCAAACTCTGCTGAGTCCATCCCGACACAGCCAATGTAGTAAGTGTTTTTTTCCGTAAGATTCGCAGCTTCGATGGATTTACCCGAAACAGTGAAGCTCTTACGTACACCTGTTTCATTAATTTCTTGCTGCCAAGTAACTTGGCATGAAGCATCCGTGGGCAGTGATTGCACCCACTGGTGATCTTCAAAGTCACTTAACATATTCGAGACAGCTTCCCCTTCTAACGTGATTTGCATTGAAATAGTTTCTTCACTGATATCAATGATCGGGCTGCTCTCTTTTACGTCTGTTCCTTGCAAACGGAACAGTGGGCTGCTGTACATCATTCTTGTGATGTATTGGCTACCAATCAAGTAGGCATTGGTGATCTCGTGTAGACTGCGGTCGAGACCTGCAAAATAAATGCTGCCGTCTTCTTGTGTACCTTCAGCATTCGTCATGATGTCTTCAGAAACATAAAATTCGGTGATGCCGTAATTGATCAGGTCGTTGATAACTTGAACTACCGCTTTATTGCCGGCCTCTTCTTCTAACCCTGCAATAATGAGCTCACCGCTTAAAGGCGTGAAGTTCATGGTCATCACGCCTTCAGTCTGACCATCTTTGGTAAATGAGTAGCCCAATGTTGTTTCTGGTTTAGGGGAAAATGCAGAGCTCGCAATAGGGTAATCCACCTGACTGTTTGGACCTTTATTACCATCTATTGAACCAGAAGAAGAGCTACCTCCGCCACCACAACCATAGAGAGCAAAGAGAGAGGTCGCTAGCAGCGTCATTGTTTTTTTCATGTTGAACATTCCTAAAGTTGAAAGCCCTTGGTGAGCCCGATGTTTTTAAGAATGCTATTGCTTGAGGAGTAAATAGGGCAAAAAATGAAGTCACATAAGATCTTAATTTATATTTAAGTTATTTATTTTAAAGGGCTTTTTGTTGTCCTTTGAGAACTGCTGCCCGACAGCGGTGCAGTAGTTAAGCATTAAGTTTTCCCACTGCTTTATGATCAGAGGCTCTTTAACGCTCAGCTTTAAGCTCTTCCAAGGCTGTAGGCAGGTCGATTTAGATTCAGGTTTAGATAGTCGAGCGAATAGATCTTCGGATGGAACCACTCTTAATAACGCAACCAGAGACTCCATGTAGTTGAGGCGGAACTTCTCCATGTTGCCTTGCTTATAAGCAATGTGAGAAACCATCATATAAACCAACGCATTTTCGATCGTAGAGTTTCCTGAGGTATTGGTTAGGAGTTCTTTTGCGGTTTGCAGGTCTCTCAGTTTGAAATGAATGGTACCAACCCACAGTTTGAGTTCGTCCGGTAGTAACTTAAATCGAGTTTGAACAAGATTGGTGAATGCAATGAGCTTCTTCTGATCCGTTTCAAATAGAGCAAGTTGTCGCGCAATCAGAGTAGAGGTCATGGTGTTGAGTTTGATGTCATCAAACGTGATGGTTTTACCACTCAGCAATTCGCTGACTTCAGTGTTGTCGACTGACCATTCTGGCGACAATGGTGCGGGCAGAGCAAAGTAGTTAGCTAACTTTCGGTTGATCTCCATAACGCTGCTGCTGATATTATTAACATCAATAGAGTAAACCCCACCAAACGCCAGTTTCCCTGAGTTTGGGTAAATCAGGCTTATTTTAGCGACAAGGCGTTTATCTACTTCTTGATCCTTTAGCTGAATGTTAAGCAGGTAATCACTGGTACGCATGTTCTTTGCGCCCGGAAAGAAGGGAGAGCTATCTATAGGGTCAAGGAAGTAGCTTGGCGCATCTTGGTTAGCAAGATCGGTGTAGGCGTATTCAATCTGCTGTTGAAGTAGCAATGCTTTTACGACTTTTCGGTATTTTCTGGAATTATCGCCAATGGCATCCAATCGATTCAGGAGAAGTTCGACCTTAGGAATCAATCGTTGGTCGCGTTCGACTTCAGAAGCACGAGTCGAAGGTTGCCAAAGCATATAACCCATTATCGCAGTGTTGATCAGTAAAACCAAAGACACCACAACAAGCCAAGAGTTAACTGAATTGGTGCTAAATCCTTTTTTACTGGTTGGAGATTCTATGGCTGCATCTCCCGCTGTGGTATCAGGGTAGTCCGCGGCAAAGCTAATCGAGCTTGGGTTAAGGAAATAGCCCTTGCGTGGGTAAGTCACCAGTATTTTGGTTGCATCGCTATCAGGCAGATATTTTTGAAGTACTGAACGTAAGGTGCTGATTCTGTTTGTCAGAACATTTTTGGAAATGAAGTTACTTTGCCATACAGATTCAATGATGTGCTCGGCAGCGAGCGGTTGACCAACGCTGGTAAGAAATAACTCTAAGAGCTCGATAGAACGAGGTTCTAAATCTATGATCTGTTCGCCGCAGCTTAAGACTCGTGTGTTGGGGTTGAATTCCAAGCCTTCAATGTAAATAGAGGCTTGTTGGTCTTTGGCGCTAGAGAGATAATCTTGCATAGAAAAGGCGACGGTTTATAAAACCTAAATACTAGCTGTTTTTGTTATTAAAAACAGCTAGTAATTCATAGGGTGGTTGGTATTAAGATACGTACTTCACTGTGTAGCGTGTTGGTTTGTGGTTCATTGCTAATACGACATTAAGCGCGACAGCTCCTAGTACAGAGACTGCAATGACTTCTGGAGCAACGAAGAAGCAAGATGTGAAAAGAATACAGCAATCGATAGCGAGCTGAGTCTTACCGACTGAAATCCCAAACTTGTCTTGAATGACCAAGCAAAGTACATTGAAACCACCTAAGCTTGAGCGGTGTCTGAATAGAATCAACATGCCTAATCCCATCAGTAATCCCCCTGCAATCGCACAGTAAATGATGTTCATTGTGTCGAGTGAGATCACTAAATATAGATGATCGGCAAAAACTGAAACTAACGCGCCAGAAATAGCACTATTGATCGCAAATCGGTGTCCGAAACGTCGCCAAGCGAGAATGTAGAAAGGACAGTTTGCCACAAAATACAGTATGCCAAATGACAGAGGAATGAACTGGGTTAATAATAGTGCTAGTCCTGTTGTGCCGCCGGTTAAAAGGTTAGCGGCCTGAAGGAAGAAAACACCCTGAGCAACTAAAAAGGTGCCTGTCAGTATTGCCATCCAATCTTCTTTACGTGAGTGTTTTTCCATCATTCTTATTTTTAACTGCTTAATAATGGCGTGCATAGTAGAGAAAAGATGATCTTTTCGGTAGCTTGAGAGGTTAAATTAAGGTAAACCTATGTAATCTGCGTTTTACAGGGTGTAAAACGTGAAATTGACACTCAATGTAATGACTCATGCGTGAAGTCGTTTCAGTATGAGGAGCGTTGAATGTCATTATGAAAAAACTGCATGATAAATTTTGCATTTACTCTTTATGACCTAGATCAAATTATGTAGAATGCATTTCATCAAAAACGGTTACGAAAACGTTTGCTTTCGGTCGTTGAGTGGTTTTTTTGAAACTTTCAGTACAATCTGAGTCAGGAGATACAGATGCTTAAGCGTGACATGAACATTGCTGATTACGATGCGGATCTATTCGCAGCAATCCAAGAAGAGACGATTCGTCAAGAAGAACACATCGAGCTAATCGCTTCAGAAAACTACACAAGCCCACGTGTAATGGAAGCTCAAGGTTCTCAACTTACTAACAAATACGCTGAAGGTTACCCTGGCAAGCGTTACTACGGCGGCTGTGAGTTCGTTGACAAAGTTGAAACGCTAGCAATTGAACGAGCATGTGAACTATTTGGTGCAGAGTACGCGAACGTACAACCTCACTCAGGCTCTCAAGCAAATAACGCTGTATACATGGCTCTACTGAATGCTGGTGATACCGTTTTAGGCATGAGCCTTGCTCACGGTGGTCACTTGACTCATGGTTCGCCTGTAAACTTCTCAGGTAAGCTTTACAACATCATTCCTTACGGTATCGATGAAGCAGGTCAGATCAATTACGAAGAGATGGAAGCGCTTGCGATTGAGCACAAACCTAAGATGATCATCGGTGGTTTCTCGGCTTACTCTCAAATTTGTGATTGGGCGCGTATGCGTGAAATCGCGGACAAAGTTGGTGCTTACTTCTTCGTTGATATGGCTCACGTTGCAGGTCTTATTGCTGCTGGCGTTTATCCAAACCCTGTACCTCATGCTCATGTTGTTACAACAACAACGCACAAAACCCTTGCTGGTCCTCGTGGCGGTCTTATTCTTTCTAATGAAGGCGAAGACTTATACAAGAAGCTAAACTCTGCGGTATTCCCTGGTGGTCAAGGCGGCCCTCTAATGCACGTTATCGCGGGTAAAGCGGTAGCGTTCAAAGAAGCTCTAGAACCAGAATTCGAAGAATACCAAACACGTGTGGTTGCTAATGCAAAAGCAATGGTTGCAGAATTCCTAGCTCGTGGTTACAACATCGTTTCAGGTTCAACAGAGAACCACCTGTTCCTTGTCGACCTAATCGATAAAGACATCACAGGTAAAGAAGCGGATGCAGCACTTGGTTCTGCGAACATAACAGTGAACAAGAACTCAGTACCAAATGATCCTCGCAGCCCATTCGTTACTTCTGGTATTCGTATCGGTTCTCCTTCTATCACTCGTCGCGGTTTCTCAGAAGCAGACGCGAAAGAGTTAGCGGGTTGGATGTGTGACATCCTAGATAACATGGGCGATGAGTCCGTTATCGAAGCGACGAAAGCTAAGGTATTAGAGATTTGTAAGCGATTACCTGTTTACGCATAATCGAATGTCTAGAATAAAGAAAAAGGAACGGTAATCGTTCCTTTTTTTGTGCGTGCTATATTTGTAGAAAATTGAAAACTAAATGCTAAGAGCAGGAGAAAAGGTGATAGGCATAAAAAAAGTTGATGGGTAAACATCAACTTTTTAGATCGGATTCGTCTAGCAGGGAGAAGTGACTATTCACTGTCTCTCGTCCTCGGAATTATTTAATTTCCATGCCTTGAGCTTGTAAATCTGCATGGTAAGAAGAACGAACAAATGGCCCACATGCAGCATGAGTAAAGCCAAGCTCTAGAGCAATCTCTTTTAGCTCATCAAACTCAGCAGGTGGCACGTAGCGTTCCACGGGTAAGTGGTGACGGCTAGGTGCTAAGTATTGACCTAGAGTTAGCATGGTTACACCGTGCTCTCGAAGATCTTTTAGTACTTGAACGATCTCTTCTTTGGTTTCACCAAGTCCCATCATAACACCCGATTTTGTTGGGATATCTGGGTGCTGTTCCTTGAATTTCTTCAATAGGTTGAGTGACCACTTATAGTTCGCACCTGGGCGAGCTTTACGGTACAAGCGTGGTGCTGTTTCTAGGTTGTGGTTAAAGACATCTGGCGGATTGTCTTTAAGTAATTCAAGAGCAGTATCCATACGGCCACGGAAATCAGGAACCAAGGTTTCGATTCTGATCTCTGGGTTTAATGCGCGAATTTCACGGTTACAATCTGCAAAGTGTTGTGCGCCGCCATCACGTAGGTCATCACGGTCAACTGAAGTGATCACCACGTATTTAAGCTGCATATCCTGAATGGTTTTCGCCAATTTTTGTGGCTCATTCGTTTCTGGTGCAATTGGACGCCCATGAGCAACATCGCAGAATGGACAACGGCGAGTACAGATCGCGCCTAAAATCATAAAGGTCGCGGTGCCGTGGTTGAAGCATTCTGCGAGGTTTGGACAAGATGCCTCTTCACACACCGAGTGAAGTTTGTTTTTACGCAGAGCCGATTTGATATCTTGAATACGTTTACTGTCAGAAGGAAGTTTGATCTTCATCCATTCAGGTTTACGCAGTACTTCTTTTTGCTCGGTTGGCATATTCTTAACGGGAATTAAGGCCATCTTTTCAGCGTCACGGTATTTAACGCCTTTTTCCATTTGGATAGGTTTGCTCATGATTTTATGCTTCTGCTGTAATGTTACTTTCGGCTTGGATATCCACTTGGTCGTAATCAAGTAGAGCCACAAGCTCTTGTATTAGTTGTTGTTCTACGGGTTCTAGGCTTTCTGGACCACCAAATTGACTCACCTGAACCATTTCCATACCTTCATAACCACATGGGTTAATACGCAGGAAAGGGGATAAGTCCATATTGACGTTGAGAGCCAGTCCATGGAATGAACAGCCTTTACGGATGCGAAGTCCAAGCGAACATATTTTCTTACCATCGACGTAGACACCAGGGGCGTCAGGTCGGGCGGCTGAATCAATATTGTATGCTTTTAGCGTATTAATTACGAGATTCTCAATGTGCGTAACGAGATCTCGCACCCCGAATTTTTTCCTGCGAATATTTATTAGAAAATAAACAACAAGTTGGCCGGGGCCATGGTAAGTCACTTGCCCACCACGGTCGCTTTGCACTATCGGAATATCGCCTGGGTTTAGGACATGTTCTGCTTTGCCCGCTTGCCCTTGAGTAAACACCGGATTATGTTCAACCAGCCAAATTTCATCGACTGAATTTTCGTCACGAGTATCGGTAAAATCATGCATGGCTTTCCAGACTGGTTCATAATCTTGTCTGCCTAACTTTTTAACGATCAGTTGATTGTGCAAACCGCGTTCCCTCAAGGATTAATAAAGTGTTTTCATTATAAACTCGAAAAGCATTTCTCACTACCTGAAATCTGTATCAATTAACAGATGTTGGTAGTAATCGTTACAACTGGTTTTAAATACTGTTACGTTTCAGTCGTCTGCTAGATAAGAAACTTATGTCTAGATAGCAAAACAGCGACTATTGAGCCGCTGTTTGATGTTTTTGTTCGGAATCTGGTGATACCGAATTACAGAACCATACGTACGATATCAATCTCGCCTAACTCTTTGTATAGAGTTTCGACTTGTTCGATAGAGGTCGCCGTAATATTAATGGACACTGAGTTATAAGTACCTTTACCACTAGGTTTTACTGTTGGGCAGTAATCTCCTGGTGCATGGCGTTGGATAACTTCTAAAACCAACTCAGGCAGTTCTGGTTTAGCATAACCCATTACTTTGTACGTAAACGAACAAGGAAATTCCAGTAGGTCTTTTAGTTTAGCATCAGAATTAATGTTCATGTTTGACTCCAAGTTGGAAAGCAATTTTCGATAACAAGGGCGGGATATTACTGGCAATGAGGTTGGAACTCAAGAACAACAAAAGCCGCATTTAGCGGCTTTTGTTATTAGAAAGAACAAATTCTAAGTTAGAACAAGCCCTTTAGCAGTAATACGATGTAATCCCATAAGCGGCTAAATAGGCTGCCTTGCTCTACATTTTCAAGTGCAAGCAGTGGGTATTCAGCGACATCTTCACCATCAACTTGGTAGAAAAGTTTACCGACAACATCACCTTTACTGATTGGCGCTTCAAGCTCTTTCTCTAGAACAAAGCTCGCTTTTAGGTTCTTCGCTTGGCCGCGAGGTAAAGTTACATATGTATCTGTATCTACACCAAGAGCAACGGTATCTTTGTCACCCATCCAAATTTTCTCTTCAACAAACGTTTCACCAGCCGTGTGCGGTGCGACTGTTTCGAAGAAGCGGAAGCCGTAACCCAGTAATTTCTTACTTTCAGATTTACGAGCGTTGGCATTTTTGGTTCCCATCACAACGGCAACAAGGCGCATTTTACCTTCCGTTGCTGAGCTAACTAAGCTGTAACCAGCATTACTTGTGTGGCCAGTTTTAATGCCGTCCACATTCATGCTTTTATCCCAAAGAAGGCCATTACGGTTGTATTGAGTAATACCGTTGTAGGTGAACTTCTTCTCAGAGTAGATTCGGTACTCTGCTGGCACATCACGAATAAGCGCTTGGCCAAGTAAAGCCATATCGTAAGGTGTTGAGTATAAATTAGGGTTGTCTAGGCCGTGCACGTTAGCAAAGTGTGTGTCTGTCATGCCAATTGAGCTTGCCCAAGCATTCATTAAATCGACAAATGAATCTTCAGAACCTGCAATATGTTCAGCCATCGCAACACAGGCATCGTTACCTGATTGGATAATAATGCCGCGATTTAGCTCTTCTACTTTTACCGTTGTGCCAACTTCAATGAACATCTTTGAGGAGTCTGGGAAGTTTTTAGCCCAAGCATTTTGGCTAATAACGACATCATCTTGTAGGCTGATATTTCCGCGATCTAACTCCTGACCAATGACGTAGCTAGTCATCATTTTGGTTAAGCTCGCTGGAGACAGTTTGGTATTCATCTCTTTTTGCGCGAGAACTTTCCCTGAATGGAAGTCCATTAGAACAAAACCCTTCGCTGCGATTTGCGGAGCGTCAGGTACGACAATAGGAGCGGCAAACGCTGAAAATGCGATAGAGGCAGAAAGCGCGACCGATGAAGTTAAAATAGATGTAACGATTTTTTTAGTTTTGTTCATTTTGGGTGCAATTCTTTGGTTAACTGTCGGTATCTTAACAGAATCATTCTGGCAAGTCAGAAATGGTAACACTAGAAGCAGTGCTACTCATTGTCAATAGTGTTACTCATTGTTAATTTTGGCGTATGCTTTTTGATAAAAGCGGATGAATAGCCCAACATTTTAACTTGTTCTAAAGTTGTCTGCGTCAGAGCGTAGTCATTAAATGGGCCAAGGAACACTCGGTGCTGTTGCTCTGTACTCTCAAGAAAACTAGCAACTGATAGCTTTTGACCTAATTCATCCGCTAAAGTTCGGGTACGTTCAGGATGTTTTGAAGTGGCAACTTGAATAATGTACTTAGGCAGTAGCTTATTGGCTTGTTCGCCTACTGGTTTATCGATATTGATCACTTCAATCTCGACACTTGCTGTCCCTGTTTTAACGACATCGAGTTTATAAGCGGCGGCATAGCTAAGATCTATGATTCGACCTTCATGAAAAGGACCACGATCATTGACTCGAACAACGGCTGATTTTCCATTATCCGTATTGGTGACTTTAACATAGCTAGGAATCGGTAGCGTTTTATGGGCGGCAGACATGGAATACATGTCATAAATCTCACCATTTGAAGTTAGGTGCCCGTGAAACTTCTCTCCGTACCAAGAGGCTTTTCCTTGCTGTTTAAACTCATTGGTATTTTTGATTATTTTGTAATCTTTCCCTCTGAGTGTGTAGTCCGTATTCCCTCCTAGACTGTAAGGTTCATATTTTGGATGTGCATCTTCAATATGGTCAACAGTCAGTGGGGCATCAGGGGCAATATCATTATCTATTGAGTAGCGGCTAGCATCCTCTTTAGTTGAGGTACACCCAACTAAAACGGTGCCAAATAGAGCGAAAATGAAACAGCTGCGCATGGTCATAATTTATGTTGCCTTTGAGAATGCTTTTCTATGTGTATGGATCGACATTAACATACCGAAACCTGCCATAAGTGTCACCATAGAGGTTCCACCATAGCTTATCAGGGGCAGTGGTACACCAACTACGGGAAGAATGCCGCTCACCATGCCTATATTTACGAAAACATAGACAAAGAAACTGAGAACGATACTACCAGCCATCATTCTCCCAAAAGCGGTTTGAGCTTGGCTCGCTAAGAATAGCCCACGACCGATGATAAATAGATAAAGCGTTAATAGGAGTAAAATACCTATCATGCCCCATTCTTCTGCGATGACTGCAAAGATAAAGTCAGTATGTCGCTCTGGAAGGAACTCCAATTGTGATTGAGTACCTTGCAACCACCCTTTGCCTGAGATGCCACCTGACCCGATGGCGATTTTACTTTGAATAATGTGGTAACCCGCTCCGAGAGGATCAGATTCCGGATCAAAGAGTGTTCTTACGCGAACCTTCTGATATTCACGCATCAAAAAGAACCACAGGATAGGGATAAAACAACCTAAGGCTGTTGCGGCAGCTGCGATGATCTTCCAACTAATACCAGCCAGAAAGATCACAAAAATGCCAGAAGCAGCAATGAGGATTGAGGTTCCTAAGTCCGGCTGTTTTGCAATCAAAATAGTGGGAAGAAATACCATCACTAATGATATTACGAGCGTTTGAAAGGTCGGTGGGAGCGATCGCTTACCGATAAAGCGAGCGACCATTAATGGTACTGCAAGTTTGAGTAATTCTGATGGTTGGAATCGAACAAAGCCTAGGTTAAGCCAGCGTTGTGCCCCTTTTGAAGCCTCACCAAAAAACAGTACGCCTAGCAGTAGAACCACGCCACTGACAAAAAGTAAGGGCGCAAGCGTTTCATAGGTTCTCGGAGAGATCTGCGCTAAAAAAAGCATAACCCCTAAGGCTAAAGCCATACGCATCGCTTGGCGATCCATCATCGCCAGGCTCTGACCACTGGCGCTATACATCACAATGAGACCAAACCCCATAAGCACAAGTAAGCCAAGAAGGAGAGGCAAATCAATGTGGAAGCGCTCAAATAAAATTCGATTGCGACCGGTTGATGGATCCAGTTTCATTACTTGTTAGCCTCTTTCGAATTGAGAATGACATGGTCGAAAATTTTGCGCACCACAGGGCCACCATTGCTTGAACCGCCGCCTGCATTTTCAAGAACTAGGGTCACGATCAATTGTGGATCATCAACTGGGGCAAAACCGGTAAATAATGCGTGATCGCGTAAATGTTCCGCGAGCTCATCTGCGTTGTACTCTTGATCTTCTTTAAGGCCGAATACTTGTGCGGTCCCCGATTTTCCCGCAGACACATAAGACATTTTTTGGAATGAGCGTCTTGCTGTTCCCTTTTTGCCGTGATTCACTCGGCGCATCCCATCTTTTGCGATATCCCAATAACGAGTAGGCACGTTAGTGATAGGCGGGTAAGTCACGATCTCAGAAAGTTGTTGAGAAGAAAATTCGCCGCCATTCTCAATGGTTGAACGCAATAGGTGAGGAGCTGTCACTTGGCCATCATTCACCAATACTGATGTTGCCTTGGCAATTTGCATCGGTGTTGCCGTCCAATAACCTTGGCCAATACCAACAGGAATAGTATCACCTTGATACCATGGTGTTCTGTGTCTGCCCATTTTCCAGTCTCGGGTTGGCATATTGGCTTTGCTCTCTTCGTTGATATCAATGCCAGTGTAATCACCAAAGCCAAACATCATCATCCAACGAGATAGGCGGTCGATCCCCAGATCAAACGCGATTTGATAGAAAAAGGTATCCACAGACTCTTCAATTGCTTTGGAGATGTTAACTTTGCCATGTCCCCAGCGAAGCCAGTCTCTGAAAGGTTTGGTTTTTGAGTTGGGTATTTTCCAATAACCGGGATCGTTACGTGTTGTACTTGGTGTAATAACCCCTTCCTCTAATGCCGCGACAGCAATAAAGGGCTTAATGGTTGATGCTGGTGGGTAAATACCGAGTGTGGCTCTATTTACCAGTGGGCGGTCTGGGTTGTTGAGTAGTGCGTTATAACCTTTCACCGATATTCCATGCACAAATGCATTGGGGTCATAACTTGGGCTAGAGACCATCGCAAGTACGCCATTGTCTTTCGGATCCAGAACAACGGCAGAGCCTCGGCGTCCATCTAATAATTTAGTGACGTACTGTTGTAGTTTAATATCTAAATTAAGAACAATATCTTTCCCTGGTACAGGAGGAACATATTTTAGAGTTCGGATAATTCGCCCGCGGCTATTGACTTCCACTTCTTGGTAGCCGGCAATCCCATGTAAGACATCTTCGTAATAGCTTTCGATGCCCAATTTCCCGATATCACGGGTTGCTTGATAATTGGAGTCTTTCTCTTCTCGAATCAGTTTCTGCATATCGCGGTCATTGATGCGAGACACGTAACCAATAACGTGAGTAAGTTCTCTTCCAAAAGGGTAGAAACGCTTTAGTGTTGCAGTCACTTCAACCCCAGGGTATTTGTGCTGATTAACTGCAAAGATTGCGACTTGTTCTTCTGTTAACTGAGTTAATAACGGGACCGACTTAAAACGGCGAGCGCGTCTTTTCTCTTTTTTGAAGCGAGCCACTCGTTCTGGAGAGATCTCTAAAATTGCTCGAAGACGTTCAATCGTCTCATCGATGTTTTTAATTTTTTCAGAGGTGAGTTCTAAATTATAAACAGGGCGATTTTCGGCAAGTAATACACCATTACGATCATAAATCAGGCCACGATTGGGCGCGATAGGAACGACTTTAATGCGATTGTCGTTAGAGCGAGTTTTATAATCTTGGTATTGGTTGACTTGGATGTTGTATAGGTTTGCAATGAGAAGCCCCATCATCACAATAATACCAATAAATGATACAACAGCACGGCTAGAAAATAGCCGTGCTTCTGCTTTGTAATCTCGTATTTGGCTACGTCTGCGTAACATTACAAATTATTCTCGGTGGTACGGATGATTAGTTGTAATACTCCATGCTCGATATAAGCTTTCAGCCATAACGATTCGAACAAGGGGGTGAGGAAGTGTGAGTGCAGATAAAGACCAACTCTGCTCAGCGGCCGCTTTACAAGCCGGTGCTAACCCTTCAGGTCCACCAATTAGGATAGAGACATCACGAGCGTCTAACTTCCAACTCTCTAATTGACCAGCTAGCTGTTCGGTATCCCATTTCTTACCTGGGATATCGAGCGTAACAATGCGGTTGCCTTTAGGTACGGCAGCCAACATCGCTTCCCCTTCCTTTTGCAGAATACGAGCAATATCAGCGTTCTTTCCGCGCTTGCCTGCTGTAATCTCAATTAAATCGAGTGGCATGTCATGTGGGAATCGACGACGATATTCTTGAAAGCCTTCCTCTACCCACTTGGGCATCTTTGTTCCGACTGCGATTAATTGAATTTTCAAAAGACTAGCTCCACAACTTTTCTAGTTGGTAAAGCTCACGGTGTTCCTCTTGCATCACATGTAACATGCTTGTGCCTAAATCTAGAACGACCCATTCACCTTCTTGCTCACCGCTAATCGCGATAGGTTCAATACCTGATTTTTTCATTTCATCGGCTACATGTTCTGCGATAGAAGCGACATGGCGCTTAGAAGTGCCCGTACAAACAATCATGTAATCTGTGATGTTTGATTTGCCTTCTACATTAATCGTAACAATGTTTTCTGCTTTCATGTCGTCAGCTTTATCAGCTAAGAAGTTGTTCAATTCTGCTTGTAACACGGTGTGTTCCTCTGGGGCTTAGATATAAGCTTTAAATAAAATGGTAAAAATGAAATTCATTTCGCGGGCAGTGTATACCACGATTTTAGTTGTGAAAAGCGGTCGAGAACGGTATCTCATGTTCAGGCTTACACACTTCTAGGCTTAACTGTATTAATTGTGGCCAAGGTGAATGTTCATATTGTGTTTTTGCTGTGAGCTCTATTTGAGTCAGTAAAATGAGCAGTCGATGAATCTTAGCTACAGATAAACGCTGAAGCGCGGCATTATAAAACGGTCGCTTTGATTGCCATATTCTATTTTTTTCAAAGACTTGAGCCATATTCATCAGCTTCGATTGTTGATGCATTCTAAGCAGTAGGCTGAACTCTTTTTGAATGCTTCGAAGTAGAATGACCGTTTCGACACCTTCGGCTTCAAGCTGACGTAATATCCGCTGTGCCCGATTGGCTTTGCCTATTAATAGGGCATCGATCCAATGAAAAGTCGTAAAATGATTATGTCTGCTTAAGGCTTCTTCTAAGCGAACGAGCGTAAGTTGTCCGTCAGGGTAGAGTAAAACTAATTTTTCTAAGCTCTGAGCCAGTGCAAATAAGTTACCTTCATGCCACTGAGCAAGCATTTGTAGTGCTTCTGGATCTGGCTTTAAGCCTAATTTTCGACAACGAGCTTGAACAAACTGTGGTAGACGCTGGATGTCTGGCGTTAAGCAGCTGACCCAGTCACCCTGTGCGGAGAGGGCTTTGAACCATTTGGCATTTTCTTGCGCTTTCGTCAGTTTGCTACCGACAAGGATCAGTAGAATATCGCTATGAAGCAAGCTTGATAGTGCGAGTAACTCTTTTGCTATTGCCGCATTTACGCCTGATTCTGGAAGCTCTAATTCAATAATTTGGCGAGAAGAAAACAAGCTAAGTGCTTGGCAGCAATCCGCAACTTGATTCCAATCCAAACTGTTATCAATTGAAAATCGATGTTTTTCATCGAACCCTTGCTCTTTAGCGATATGTTGAATCGCTTCGCGGCTTTCCTGAAGCAGTAATGGTTCATTACCAAATAGCAAATAGACGTTTTGAAGTTGACGGCTAAGGTGCTCGGTTAATTTGTCTGCATAAATGCGCATTATTGATCTTAATTACTGCTTGTTGATTGGTTATTGCTATTAGGCAAGCTTGACGTCGCGATATCACGAGATTTTTTTAGCTCAGCTTCACTTATTTGAGTTCGAGTTCGAGCAAGCTGACGGATGATCTGAGCGGCAGCCTGTGTACGCATTTCACTTTCAATGACATCTCGTTCAACTGATTTTGCTAGGGCCGTTAATGGGTTGTCTAAGTAATTACGATTAACGGTAGTGGAAAAAACGTCTGAACCGATAGTTGGTAGAGTCACTCGATAAGAGACTTTATAGGTCAGCTCTTTCTCTGCGGCTTGGCTATTTTGGTATAGAGAAAGAGTCCGTTCATCGATGCTTTCATCGATGAGGTGAATATTGGGAGTGGTGTTCGATGGTGTTACAAGAGTGATATTGTTAAGTATTAGCTGATCTTTAACATCACGAGTTAACTCATTATATTGGTCGAAACTGGTTAGTGAGAGTGTTGCAAGCTCTTGTGGGATGGAGTATTCGCCACGTAAGTGGAAGCCACATGCACTGACTAAACTAGTAAGTAAGACAACAAGTGAAATCTTCATTGACGGTAGGGAAAATAGGCGCATTGTTTGATGGCTCTCATGTAGTGGAATACTTATCTCAGCCCACTGTTGTGCTAATGAAATAGGTTGAGATAAATAGTTGGTTAGTTTGAATAATAAACAGGACAGTAATGGCTGTCCTGTTTAAAGACAGATTAACTACAAAATAGTTCGTAATTAATCTGCCACATTAAATTCACGTCGCAATCTTAGTTAGCTACGATGTTTAGAAGCTTGCCTGGTACGAAGATAACTTTACGGATAGTTAAGCCATCTAGGAACTTCTTAGCGTTCTCATCGTTTAGACCAAGTTCACGAACTTGTTCTTCTGTTGCGTCAGCAGCAACCGTTAGCTTCGCACGTAGCTTACCGTTGATCATGACAACGATAGTTTTCTCGTCTTCCACTAGCGCTTTCTCATCAAACGTTGGCCATGTTGCTGAGTCTACGTTTGATTCACCAAGTGCAATCCACATTTCGTAAGAGATGTGTGGCGTCATTGGGTAAAGCATGCGAACCACGGCTTTTAGCGCTTCATCAAGAATTGCACGATCTTGTACTGATTCTTGAGGTGCTTTTGCAAGCTTGTTCATCAGTTCCATGATTGCCGCAATCGCAGTGTTGAACGTTTGGCGACGGCCAATATCGTCTGTCACTTTCGCGATAGTTTTGTGGATATCACGACGAAGTGCTTTTTGGTCACCAGATAGCGCAGAAGCATCAACAGTTTCAGCTGCACCTTTAGAAGAGTGAGCGTGAACCAGTTTCCAAACACGTTTAAGGAAACGGTTAGCGCCTTCAACGCCAGACTCTTGCCATTCAAGCGTCATATCAGCAGGTGATGCAAACATCATGAATAGACGTACTGTATCTGCGCCGTACTTGTCTACCATCTCTTGCGGGTCGATACCGTTGTTTTTCGACTTAGACATTTTGATCATGCCTGAGTGTTCTACGTTACGACCTTCGTTATCAACCGCTGTTTCAATGCGACCTTTACCATCACGCTCGATAGTCACGTCAGTTGGAGCAATCCACTCTTTCGTGCCTTTCTCGTTGGTGTGGTAGAACGCATCAGCCAGAACCATGCCTTGACATAGTAGTTGCTTGAACGGTTCGTCAGACGTCACATAACCCGCATCACGTAGAAGCTTATGGAAGAAACGAGAGTAAAGCAGGTGCATACAAGCGTGTTCAATACCACCAACGTATTGGTCAACTGGCAACCAGTAGTTTGCTTTTTCTGGGTCTAAAATGTCGTCAGCTTGTGGTGAACAGTAACGTGCGTAGTACCATGAAGATTCCATGAACGTATCGAATGTATCAGTTTCACGTAGCGCAGGTTCGCCATTGAATGTGGTTTCAGCCCAAGATTTGTCAGCTTTGATTGGGCTAGTAACGCCATCCATTACTACATCTTCAGGAAGAATCACTGGCAGTTGGTCTGCTGGTACAGGGTGAACTTCACCATCTTCAGTGGTTACCATTGGGATTGGAGCGCCCCAGTAACGTTGACGAGATACACCCCAGTCACGTAGACGGAAGTTTACTGTTTTCTTACCTTTGCCTTCAGCTTCTAGCTTCGCAGCGATTGCACCGAACGCTTCTTGGAACGCAAGGCCATCGAATTCACCAGAATCGAACAGTACACCTTTCTCAGTGTAAGCTGCTTCTGAAACATCTAGTTCAGAACCATCTTCAGGTTTGATTACTGGAATGATATCAATGCCGTACTTAGTTGCGAATTCATAGTCACGTTGATCGTGAGCAGGAACCGCCATTACAGCACCTGTGCCGTAATCCATAAGTACGAAGTTTGCTACGTAAACAGGAACAACACGACCGTTAAGAGGGTGGATAGCTGTTAGGCCAGTATCCATACCTTTCTTTTCCATCGTTGCGAGTTCTGCTTCTGCCACTTTAGTGTTGCGACATTCATCAACGAATGCAGCAAGCTCAGGGTTGTTCTTAGATGCTTTCTCTGCAAGAGGGTGACCTGCAGCGATACCAACATAAGAAACACCCATTAGTGTATCTGGGCGAGTTGTGTACACTTCTAGTGGTGCTTCTTCGCCGTTAACAGCGAAAGATAGCTCAACACCTTCAGAGCGACCGATCCAGTTGCGCTGCATGGTTTTAACCATTTCAGGCCAACCTTCAAGGTTGTCTAGGTCGTCTAGTAGCTCTTGAGCGTACTCAGTGATTTTAATGAACCACTGTGGAATTTTCTTTTGTTCTACTGGAGTGTCACAACGCCAGCAACAACCGTCTTCTACTTGCTCGTTCGCAAGAACAGTTTGGTCGTTTGGACACCAGTTAACAGAAGAAGTCTTTTTGTACACTAGGCCTTTTTCGTAAAGCTTAGTGAAGAACTCTTGTTCCCAGCGGTAGTACTCTGGAGTACAAGTCGCGAATTCACGTTTCCAGTCGTAACCAAAGCCAAGAAGCTTAAGTTGGTTTTTCATGTACTCGATGTTTTCGTAAGTCCACGGTGCTGGAGCGGTTTTGTTTTTTACTGCTGCGTTTTCAGCAGGTAGACCAAATGCATCCCAACCAATAGGTTGCATAACATTTTTGCCTTGCAGTCGTTGGAAACGAGATACCACATCACCGATGGTGTAGTTACGCACGTGACCCATGTGCAGTCGGCCACTTGGGTAAGGGAACATAGAAAGACAGTAGAATTTTTCTTTGTTTGGGTCTTCACTTACAACGAAAGTCTCGCTGTCATCCCAGTGTTGTTGAACCTTTTGTTCAATCTCTTGCGGGTTATATTGTTCTTGCATCGATGGTATCCGGTTATCTTGGAATTTGTGAGTTCGGTTAGAACAGAATCTAGTTGATCGTCATAGAATACCTAAAGGAGCGTAGTACAACAATAGAAATACCTATTCCATTGGTTATCTGTAGGCGAAGAGTTCTACTATGATCAATAGAATGAAGGTAAATTCACGGAGGTGGGGTATGCCAAAGCGTAAAAAAGGTTATGAAGAAGTGCTAGAGGATGTGGTTGAAACACTCAAACACAGCCCAGATGAGATAGGCAATGTGCTTGAAACCTCGGGCAAAGTTGTTAATGCTGCCAATGATATGACAAAAGATGAGCTCTCATTAGTTTCTGCCTATGTTAAATCTGACTTGAAAGAGTTTGCTGATAATTATGAAGAGAGTAAAAGCGGTCCATTTTATTTGATGATCACTGATACTATCTGGCAGGGGTTACTGGAAATTACCGACCGAACCAAAGTTGAATGGGTCGAGTTATTTAAAGATTTAGAACATCAGGGGCTTTATCAATCAGGAGAGGTGATAGGGCTTGGTATTTTGGTCTGTGAAAACTGCGGACATAAAGTGCAATATAGCCACCCAACTATTATTTCAACCTGTTCTCGTTGTGGTAATAACGGGTTTAGTCGCCAAGCGTTAAAACCATAGCGATGCCAGTTGGCTTTATAGCTAAAAAAAGGAGGTATGATCCACTCATACCTCCTTTTTAATGCCATTACGATAGGGCTTAGATTATTCTTTTCTGAATTTCCAACCTATCACTAAACTTAATAGTACCCAAATATATAGCGGCCAAGTGCCTACCGTTCGATACGGTGTCATGCCATCCGTTGAGGTTAATTCAGTGTTAAGAACCGCGGTTTCAAATTGTGGTGCTAGTTCAATTATCTTTCCTTTGTAATCGGTAACACCTGTTACGCCATTGTTGGTTGAACGAATCAGAGGCTTGCCTAGTTCTAGGGCTCGCATTCGCGCTATTTCCATATGTTGAAGAGGCCCGATAGATCGACCAAACCAAGCATCATTCGACAAGGTCAAGATAAAATCGGTCTCTTCTGTTACGTTCTGCCTAACTTGTTCATTGAAGATGATTTCATAACAGAGCGCAGGAGCTAAGTGACGCCCATTTGCCACAATATTCGGCTGTACAAAATCACCGCGACTGAACGAAGACATCGGCAAGTTGAAGAAAGGGGCTAATGGCCTTAATAGAGCTTCTAAAGGAACAAATTCGCCAAATGGTAATAGGTGGTGTTTATGGTAACGCTGATTTACATCATAGCGGTAGTCACCGTAAGGCGTGGTTCCTATTGCTAGTACGCTATTGTAATACTTTCGGTTTTCAGCTTGGTTAACCACACCTGTAATGATAGCGCTGCTGTTCATTTTGGCCGCTGAATCTAAGTTGCTTAGAAAGGATGAGACTTCAGATTCAAAAGCTGGGATTGCAGCCTCTGGCCAGATGACGATATCAGCATCCCAATTTTCACGGCTTAGATCGGTGTACTTCATGATGGTCGGCCAGCGTTGACTTGGTAACCATTTTAGCTCTTGATCGATATTACCTTGAATAAGTGCCACCGACGTTGTTTTTTCTGGGTTTGGTGTTACCCAATCGATGTTTCGAATTCCAAAACCTGATGCAAGGATCACCATTGGGATAATTGAGACTGCCCAACGTTTATGAATGATTGCATAGGCTAAGCTAGATGCAGAAATGACAATTAAAAGAGTCAGTAACTCCACACCTCCAATAGGAGCAAACGGGGCGAGGGGGCCATCAATTTGACTATAACCCAGCCAAAGCCACGGGAAGCCCGTCATTACCCAGCCTCGTAGCCAGTCGAAGACTAACCACAGAGCTGGCAGCACGAGAAAATATCGAGATCGAGATCCGCGCTGTTGAGTATGTGGGAAGAATTTGTTTAAACACCAAGCAAACAAGCCTGAGTAAATGGCTAAATAGCCGACCAGCATCGCCATGAGAAATAGGTTAGCAATGAGTGGCATTCCACCGAAGCCTGCAATGCTGACGTATACCCAACTGATGCCAGCACCAAATTGACCAATTCCCCAAGCGTAACCAATCGCTAATGCACTTTTAGGGCTGCGATTATGAATTAACAGGAAAAAAATGGCAGGGCTGAGAATGGCTAACGGCCAGATTTGATATGGAGCAAAGGCAAGTGTGGTTGTTGCGCCAACAAAAACGGCCGCAAGCGGCCGTAGTAGGCGATGAGTAAGTTTATTATTCATCTAATTATTTTCTATGTTCTCTATATAAAGAAACTAGCGTTACTCTTCGGTAGTCGGAAGAGGCTCTTCATCTGGAATTGTTACCTGCAATTGGACAACTCTTCGATTATCTGCTGCCGTTACCTTAAAGCTATAGCGACCTATTTCGACAATTTCTCCGCGTGAAGGGAGGTGTCCAAAGTTAGTCATAACCAACCCACCTACAGTATCTACTTCTTCATCGCTGAATTGAGTACCAAAAGTGTCATTGAAATCTTCAATTGTGGTTAAAGCTTTAACTGCAAAGGTATGTTTGCTCAGCTTACGGATATCAAGCTCTTCTTCTTCATCGTCGAATTCATCTTCAATTTCGCCAACGATCTCTTCTAAGATATCTTCAATGGTGACTAGGCCAGAAACACCGCCGAATTCATCGACGACAATCGACATGTGATAGCGTTCCTCTCGGAACTCTTTCAATAGTCGATCAACGCGTTTGCTTTCGGGAACAACCACCGCAGGGCGGATCACTTGTTCAATATCGAATGGTGCGCTTCCTGAACCTAAGTACTTAAGTAGGTCCTTCGCTAATAGAATGCCTTCCACATGGTCTTTGTCTTCACTGATCACTGGGTAGCGAGAGTGTTGAGCATCAGTAATCAACGCAATTAATGTATCTAAATCATCAGTGCGTTCTACTGTAACCATTTGCGAACGTGGCAACATGATGTCACGTACTCGCATTTCGGAAATTTCCATTACACCCTCAAGCATGTCGCGGGTGTCGTGGTCAATAAGGTCATTAACTTCAGAATCTCGAATAACATCTACGAGCTCTTGGCGATCTTTTGGATCACCTTGAAATATTTGACCTATGCGTTCTAAGAAGGACTTTCTACTCGGACCTTCAGACTTTTTACTTCCCTCAGAAGTGGGGGGGTTACCTTCGTTCATGATTTCTCAAAAAATAACGCTATCAGATGTGTGATAGCACACATAAAGTAGATCTAAGTTAAATACTTAATTCTACTGTTTTTCTGCGATGTACGGGTCGTCATAACCCATAGATTGCATGATTTCTGTTTCGAGACTTTCCATCTCTTCAGCTTCATCGTTCTCGATATGATCATAACCTAGCAGATGCAAGCTACCATGTACAACCATATGCGCCCAGTGTGCTAGAAGGGGCTTACTTTGCTCTTCCGCTTCTTTTTCGACAACTTGGCGGCAAATGATGAGATCACCTAAGAGATCGATTTCGATACCCGGAGGCGCTTCAAAAGGAAAAGATAACACATTCGTTGGTTTATCTTTGCCACGGTAGTCATAATTTAGCTGGTGGCTTTCTTGTTCATCCACAATACGAACCGTTAATTCAGCTTGAGGTTGAAATTGAGTGATGGTTTTGTCTAACCATCCCTGAATATCGTTCTCGCTTGGAAGGCCGCTTTCATTTTCGACCGCTAATTGTAGATCTAGTTCGATTGACATTGGTTCACCAGTAATCTTAGTGCGTAATAATGATTGAATTAGTTTGTCTGCGTATTTTGTGCAAGGGCAGATTCACGCTCTTCACGGCGGCGCTGTTCGATCAGTTTGCGCTCTTTTTGATCGTTGTTTTCCCATTTTTCATAAGCGTTAACGATACGAGCAACCACTGGATGTCGTACAACATCATCCGCTAGGAAGAAATTGAAGCTAATCTCATCGACATCACTGAGCACTTCAATGGCATGGCGTAAACCTGAACGCGCGCCACGTGGTAAGTCTATCTGGGTAACATCGCCAGTAATTACCGCTCGCGAATTAAAACCAATACGAGTTAAGAACATCTTCATCTGTTCGATAGTCGTATTTTGGCTTTCATCAAGAATGATAAAGGCATCGTTCAAAGTACGTCCGCGCATATAGGCCAGCGGTGCAACTTCAATGACGTTACGCTCAATTAATTTTTCAACACGCTCAAAACCAAGCATTTCAAACAGGGCATCGTAAAGTGGGCGAAGATATGGATCGACTTTTTGGCTTAGATCGCCCGGTAAAAATCCTAGCTTTTCTCCAGCCTCGACCGCTGGACGCGTCAGTAGAATGCGACGAACTTCTTGGCGTTCTAGTGCATCTACCGCAGCCGCAACAGCCAGGTAGGTTTTACCCGTACCAGCAGGGCCAATACCAAAGGTAATGTCGTGAGTGACCATATTGACCAAGTATTGGCCTTGGTTAGGCGTTCGTGGCTTGATGACGCCTTTCTTGGTCTTGATGAACACCTCTTTGCCGTGCTCCATGACTGAATCGGCAACGTGCTCTAATACACCAGACTCTTTGATCGCTAAGTGGATATGATCCGGTTCGATGTCGGGAGTATTACCACGGACAGGAGCGGTTTCAACATATAGCGTTTTTAAAATATCAAGTGCAGCAGAGGCTGAATATGCCTTACCAACAATACTGAAATAGTTATTTCTATGGTTGATTTCGACGCCTAAGCGACGCTCTAGCTGTTTGATATTATCGTCGAAAGGACCGCAAAGGCTGGATAAACGGCGGTTGTCAGAAGGTTCTAGATCAATTTCTAAAGTTACTATTTTATTGCTCAATGCGACCTCACATTCAGACTATCTAATAAAGCCCGAGGACGTCGGGCTTTATTGATACATTATATTGTTATTTTGAGATTATGCTTTTGCAACTAGGGTGTAAAGGTTGCAACGCCTAATTCATCTTCTTTTCGTGTTTTTTCCATCATTTCTGTTGGAGAAGTAACGCTTCGAAGATCCATCTCTTTTTCTGTACGTATCAGCTCACCGCGCAATGAGTTAGTGAAAACATCGGTAATTTTAACATCTACAAATTGACCGATTAGGTCTGCAGAACCTTCGAAGTTAACCACACGGCTGTTTTCAGTACGGCCACGAAGTTCCATAAGGTTTTTCTTCGATGGGCCTTCCACTAAAATACGCTGCTCTGTACCTAACATTAGACGAGAAAAACGCATCGCTTGAGCGTTGACCGTTTGTTGTAGTTCGTACAAACGTTCTTTCTTCTCTTGCTCTGGAGTATCACATGGATAGTCTGCCGCAGGAGTGCCTGGGCGAGGAGAGAAGACAAAGCTGAAGCTCATATCGAAGTCGATTTCTTTAATCAGCTTCATTGTGTCTTGGAAATCTTTGTCGGTTTCACCAGGGAAGCCAACAATGAAATCTGAACTGATCTGAATATCTGGACGCGCTTTACGTAGCTTACGAATAATTGATTTGTACTCAATAGCAGTATGAGGACGCTTCATCATGGTCAAAATACGATCTGAGCCGCTTTGTACTGGCAAGTGTAAGAAGCTCACAAGTTCTGGAGTATCTTTATATACTTCAATGATGTCGTCACCAAATTCTAGCGGGTGGCTAGTGGTGAAACGAATACGGTCGATGCCATCGATAGAAGCCACTAAACGTAGTAATTCAGCAAATGAACAAATATCGCCGTCAAACATAGGACCACGATAGGCGTTTACGTTCTGGCCAAGCAGGTTAACTTCACGTACGCCTTGCTCTGCTAATTGTGCAATTTCAAAAAGTACATCATCCATCGGACGACTCACTTCTTCACCACGCGTGTAAGGCACAACGCAGTAAGTGCAGTATTTTGAGCAGCCTTCCATGATAGAGACAAACGCCGTTGCGCCATCTGCTTTTGGTTCAGGAAGATTATCGAATTTTTCGATCTCAGGGAAAGAAATATCCATCACTGGTTTTTCGTTTGATAGCGATGAGCGGATCATCTCAGGTAGACGGTGCAGCGTTTGTGGGCCAAAAATCACATCAACATAAGGAGCACGTTGACGAATATGGTCGCCTTCTTGAGTCGCAACACAACCACCGACGCCAATCACAACGCCTTCTTTCTTATCTTTCAGTGTTTTCCAACGACCAAGCTGGTGGAATACTTTTTCTTGAGCTTTTTCACGGATCGAACAAGTATTAAGTAGGAGTACATCTGCTTCCTCAGGTACTTCTGTTAGCTCGTAGCCATTTGCAGCATTTAGCAGGTCAGCCATTTTTGATGAATCGTATTCGTTCATCTGGCAGCCCCAAGTTTTTATTAGCAGTTTCTTACTCATCTTTTGTTCGCTCGATCGTTAGTTTAATTTAAGGGAGCAAATCGCCCAGTATTTCTCCGCCTAGAATATGTCAGCTATAGCTGTGCTCAGGCGGCAAGCCGCGTATTGTACTGCTTTAAAAACCAACTGACTAGTAGTCGACGTAAATCTCTTCAAGCCACCATTCCACAAGGTGTTCACTGCTCAAAAAGGGCAGTTTTATCGTTAAATAGTTTCGCAATAAGGTTACGAAATCGTACAATTAAAAATAGGCGATAAATCAACATGATGAAGTGTAAAAAATGAACAAATTTGATATTGCAGTGGTGGGCGGTGGCATGGTTGGTGCTGCGATTGCACTTGGTTTTGCAAAGCAGGGTAGGAGCGTTGCTCTTATTGAAGGTGCACGTCCTAAGGGGTACGAACATGACCAACCAATGGACATTCGAGTCTCTGCAATATCTCAGACATCAGTGAATCTATTGAGCTCGTTAGGGGCATGGGAGGCTATTTCTTCAATGAGAGTGTGCCCATATCGTCGCTTGGAAACGTGGGAACACCCTGAATGCCGAACTCGCTTTAGTGCTGAAGACGTTAACTTACCCCAGCTTGGTTATATTGTTGAAAATCGTTTGATTCAACTAGGACTATGGGAACAATTTGAACAGCAACCTTCATTATCACTTTTCTGCCCGGATAAATTGAAATCAATTGAATTTGGAACTGAAGAAAATCAAATCGCTCTAGAATCAGGAATCAACCTCACTGCTAGTTGGGTTGTTGGTGCTGATGGCGCTAATTCTGTCGTTAGGCAACAAGCAAATATAGGCGTAACCGCATGGGATTATCGTCAGCACTGCATGTTAATCAATGTTGAAACGGAATACTCACAGCAAGATATTACGTGGCAACAGTTTACCCCTTCAGGGCCTCGATCATTCCTACCATTGTGTGGGAATCAAGGTTCACTCGTTTGGTATGATTCACCAAAGCGAATTAAGCAACTAATGAATATGAGCCATGTGCAATTACGTAATGAAATTGTGAGTGTTTTCCCTCGCGAGTTAGGCGATATCAAAGTGCTCCAAACCGGATCGTTTCCACTTACTCGCCGTCATGCTCAGCAATATCACAAGAATGGATGTGTTCTTGTGGGTGATTCTGCACATACGATTAACCCATTAGCGGGACAAGGCGTTAATCTTGGCTTTAAAGATGTCGCAGCATTATTAGATATAACGGCTGAACAAGATGAGCTCACGACTGACTTACTGAGAAAGTACGAGCGATGTCGCCGTGGTGATAATTTATTGATGCAAAGCGGGATGGATTTTTTCTACAAAACATTCAGCAATGATCTTATGCCTTTAAAGATGGTAAGAAATGCAGTGCTTAAAGTGGCTGAAAACTCAGGGCCAATGAAGCAGCAAGTACTGAAATATGCCTTAGGGTTGTAGCGGTTTCGGCCAATGCTGTAAGTTTAACTAACTCGAAGAGTAAATAGAGTAGAAGAGAGTCTTTAATAGGCTCTTTTTTTATTGCTGAAGAAACATATAGACAGGGGTATAGACTTAGAAAGAAGTAGGTGCAGAAATAAATAGGTATAGAAAGAAATGGGGCTGGTAGAAATAGATAAACAGCAGATAAAAGAAAACCCAACTAAAAGCTGGGTTTCTAATTTTCTCTTACAAGAAATAATGGTGCGGTCGGAGAGACTTGAACTCTCACACCTCTCGGCGCCAGAACCTAAATCTGGTGCGTCTACCAATTCCGCCACGACCGCAGCAAGTCTTTTACTCTGACTAAGAGTATAGTTAAGAAGACTTATGGTTTGTCTAAATAACGTTGTAATGGCTGGGCTACCTGGATTCGAACCAGGGAATGCTGGCATCAAAAGCCAGTGCCTTACCGCTTGGCGATAGCCCAACAGTGATATCATTTAAGATATCTAAATAATGGTGCGGTCGGAGAGACTTGAACTCTCACACCTCTCGGCGCCAGAACCTAAATCTGGTGCGTCTACCAATTCCGCCACGACCGCAGCAAATCTTTCCTCTCAACTAAGCAAATAACCTAGCGAAGAGTATATAGTTAGGAAGACTATTGGTAAGTCTAAATAACGTTGTAATGGCTGGGCTACCTGGATTCGAACCAGGGAATGCTGGCATCAAAAGCCAGTGCCTTACCGCTTGGCGATAGCCCAACAGTGATATCATTTAAGACATCAAAATAATGGTGCGGTCGGAGAGACTTGAACTCTCACACCTCTCGGCGCCAGAACCTAAATCTGGTGCGTCTACCAATTCCGCCACGACCGCAGCAAGTCTTTTACTCTGACTAAGAGTATAGTTAAGAAGACTTATGGTTTGTCTAAATAACGTTGTAATGGCTGGGCTACCTGGATTCGAACCAGGGAATGCTGGCATCAAAAGCCAGTGCCTTACCGCTTGGCGATAGCCCAACAGTGATATCATTTAAGATATCTAAATAATGGTGCGGTCGGAGAGACTTGAACTCTCACACCTCTCGGCGCCAGAACCTAAATCTGGTGCGTCTACCAATTCCGCCACGACCGCAGCAAATCTTTCCTCTCAACTAAGCAAATAACCTAGCGAAGAGTATATAGTTAGGAAGACTATTGGTAAGTCTAAATAACGTTGTAATGGCTGGGCTACCTGGATTCGAACCAGGGAATGCTGGCATCAAAAGCCAGTGCCTTACCGCTTGGCGATAGCCCAACAGTGATATCATTTAAGACATCAAAATAATGGTGCGGTCGGAGAGACTTGAACTCTCACACCTCTCGGCGCCAGAACCTAAATCTGGTGCGTCTACCAATTCCGCCACGACCGCAGCAAGTCTTTTACTCTGACTAAGAGTATAGTTAAGAAGACTTATGGTTTGTCTAAATAACGTTGTAATGGCTGGGCTACCTGGATTCGAACCAGGGAATGCTGGCATCAAAAGCCAGTGCCTTACCGCTTGGCGATAGCCCAACAGTGATATCATTTAAGACATCTAAATAATGGTGCGGTCGGAGAGACTTGAACTCTCACACCTCTCGGCGCCAGAACCTAAATCTGGTGCGTCTACCAATTCCGCCACGACCGCAGCAAATCTTTATAGTTATATTAACATTGGTGGTTCAATATAACGTTGTGCTCTTGGTTTTCTATTTAGCTTAAAAACAAGCTAAGTAATAAACAAAGAGTTTAAAATGGTGGCTACTGCGGGATTTGAACCTGCGACCCCATCATTATGAGTGATGTGCTCTAACCAACTGAGCTAAGTAGCCATATTTTCTAAGCGAGACAATATAATACAATCTTATCTCTAGTTCTACCCAGTTTAAGAAAAAATCTAAAACTCAATAAAACAAATGATGGCTGGGCTACCTGGATTCGAACCAGGGAATGCTGGCATCAAAAGCCAGTGCCTTACCGCTTGGCGATAGCCCAACAATGATATCATTTAAGATATCTAAATAATGGTGCGGTCGGAGAGACTTGAACTCTCACACCTCTCGGCGCCAGAACCTAAATCTGGTGCGTCTACCAATTCCGCCACGACCGCAGCAAATCTTTATAGTTATATCGACATTGGTTATTCAATATAACGTTGTAATTCTTTAAATGAAAAATGGTGGCTACTGCGGGATTCGAACCTGCGACCCCATCATTATGAGTGATGTGCTCTAACCAACTGAGCTAAGTAGCCATTTCCAATTTTTCTGCTCTCGTTGAATCGTTGCCTTATCGCTGAGAACGGGGCGCATTATGCGTAGTTGAGCTAAACCCGTCAATAGTTTTTTTGAATAAATACGTTTTAAAGGACTGTTCGCCCTTTTTTTAAACAAAGAGACGTATTTGTGATCAAAAACCACCAACAAAAACGGATCTAAACTCTAAATTAACGGTTTTCTTTTCAATAGAAAAAGAGATAAAAAAAAGCCAACGCGAACGTTGGCTTCTTATCATTAATCAATTTGACGATAATTCGTACATTACAATTTATACGTTGAAACGGAAATGAACCACATCGCCATCTTTAACGATGTAATCTTTGCCTTCTAAGCGCCATTTACCCGCTTCTTTAGCTCCGCTCTCACCGTTAAATTCGATAAAGTTGTCATAACCGACAACTTCAGCTCGAATGAAACCTTTCTCAAAGTCAGTGTGGATCTTACCTGCAGCTTGTGGTGCTGTTGCGCCAACAGGGATAGTCCATGCGCGAACTTCTTTAACACCAGCAGTGAAATAGGTTTGCAGTGTTAGAAGTTCGTAGCCAGAACGAATTACGCGGTTAAGACCCGGTTCTTCGATTCCCATATCCGCTAGAAACTCTTCACGATCTTCGTCATCTAATTCAGAAAGCTCAGATTCAATAGCAGCGCACACTGGAACTACTACGTTGTTTTCTTTTGCTGCGAATTCACGCACAAGATCCAGGTATGGATTATTCTCAAAACCGTCTTCACTTACGTTTGCGATGTACATCGTAGGCTTAAGTGTTAGGAAGTTTAGGTAATCAATGGCGATAAGTTCTTCTTTTGTTAGCTCGATGGTACGAGCCATGCCGCCTTCCGTTAGTACTGGAAGTAGCTTCTCAAGAACCGTGATTTCGAATTTCGCATCTTTATCACCACCTTTTGCTTTTTTAGCATTACGCTGTAAAGCACGTTCACAGCTATCCAAATCGGCAAGAGCAAGCTCTAGGTTGATGATTTCGATATCTTCAAGAGGTGAGATTTTACCTGCAACGTGAATGATGTTTTCATTTTCAAAACAACGTACCACGTGGCCAATTGCATCTGTTTCACGGATGTTAGCTAGGAATTTGTTACCTAAACCTTCACCTTTTGAAGCACCAGCAACCAAACCTGCAATATCAACAAATTCCATTGTTGTTGGTAAGATGCGTTCTGGGTTTACAATTTTCGCCAGAGCGTCTAAACGAAGATCTGGAACTGGAACAACACCAGTGTTTGGTTCAATAGTACAGAACGGAAAGTTTGCCGCTTCAATACCAGCTTTAGTAAGCGCGTTGAACAGAGTTGATTTACCTACATTTGGTAGACCAACGATGCCACATTTAAAACCCATGATAATAACCTTATTCAGCTTTGAACGTATGTAAGCGATTTTGTGCTTTGGTCAGGCCATCTTTTAATAAGATGTCGAGGCTGCGTACTGATTCATCCACTACGGCCTCTATACACTCCTGCTCTTTAGCGGGAGCTTTGCCTAACACATAACCTGCAACTTTATCTTTATGCCCAGGATGGCCAATGCCGAGCCTGAGACGATAGAATTCTTTATTATTCCCTTGCTTACTGATGATGTCTTTCAGGCCATTATGACCGCCATGACCACCACCTTTTTTAAATTTTCCTACGCCAGGAGGTAAGTCTAGCTCATCATGAGCGACCATTATTTCTTCCGGCTTAATTTGGTAGAACTTCGCCAGTGCGGCAACGGATTTACCAGATAAATTCATAAAAGTGGTTGGGATCAGTAAGCGAAGATCTTCGCCATGCACCATGATGCGACCCGTTAATCCAAAGAATTTAGCTTCATTCTTTAGAGTGACGTTATGTACACGTGCTAACTCTTCTACTACCCAAGCACCCGCATTATGGCGAGTTTTGGCATACTCAGGACCAGGATTCGCTAGTCCGACGAGAAGTTTTATTTGTTGGCTCAAGGTTAGGATCTCTCAGGAATTTCAAAAAGCGCCGTATAGTAGCATAGAAAATGCTTAAGGGGCGAGAGTCACAAAACCCTCGCATATATAAAAAAACCACCTCATGTTTGAGGTGGTTTTTATATTCATTAAACCAAAGAAGGATTAATTGCTAAACATCGCAGAGATTGACTCTTCGTTGCTGATACGACGAATCGCTTCAGCTAGCATGCGAGAAAGGCTAAGTGTGGTTACTTTGCCTGTAGCTTCCATCTCTTTAGTCATTGTGATTGAGTCAGTTACGATAACTTGATCAAGCACAGAGTTGCCGATGTTGTCTGCGGCACTGCCTGAGAATACAGCGTGAGTCGCATAAGCAAATACGCGCTTCGCTCCACGTGCTTTCAGTGCTTCTGCTGCTTTACATAATGTACCGCCAGTATCAATCATGTCGTCAACGATGACACAATCGCGACCTTCAACATCACCGATAAGGTTCATTACTTCTGAAACATTTGCGCGTGGACGACGTTTGTCAACAATCGCAATATCGATATCACCTAGGGCTTTCGCAGTTGCACGAGCACGAACAACGCCACCAAGGTCAGGAGAAACCACTACTGGGTTTTCTAGACCACGGTTTGCCATGTCTTCAAGTAAAACTGGAGTACCGAAAATGTTATCAACAGGTACATCGAAGAAGCCTTGAATTTGCTCTGCGTGTAGGTCGATAGTTAGAACGCGGTCAACACCAACGTTAGAAAGGAAGTCTGCAACAACTTTTGCAGTAATTGGTACACGAGCAGAACGTACGCGACGATCTTGACGGGCATAACCAAAGTATGGGATTACAGCAGTAATACGGCCAGCTGAAGCGCGGCGCATTGCGTCAATCATTACCACCAACTCCATTAAGTTGTCGTTGGTTGGTGCACAAGTTGATTGAATGATGAATACATCGCTACCACGAACATTTTCATTAATTTGAACAGCGACTTCGCCATCAGAAAAACGTTCAACAGTAGCATCTCCTAGAGAGATGTATAGACGATCAGCAATACGTTGGGCTAGTTCAGGTGTTGCGTTACCAGCAAATAGCTTCATATCAGGCACGGTGGAAACCTCGGTTGCGTCCAGTTTTAAATAGATTGGGTTTGGGCTGATTCATATTCAGCCAGTGTCTCTTTTAAAGGTGAAGTGTTTCGACCTTTTGCAATGAATGCAGAGACAGTGTCAGGAAGTTTTTCTAGAACAGTTTCAGCGTTTTGTTTGCTATCAAACTCAGCAAATACGCAGGACCCAGTTCCTGTCAATCTCGACGGCGCGTATTGTAACAGCCAAGAAAGTTGCTTATCAACCTCTGGGTACAGCATTCGAACAATTTTTTCGCAATCGTTTTCGTATTTTTCGCTTAGAAGCGTTGTCAAGGCTCGCTTTGGCGTATTTCTAATTAATTTTTCGTGCGTGAATATGTCTACCGTTGCAATGCTAACTTGGGGCTTGATCACTAAATACCATTTTTCTTCTGGTTCCGCTTTTACCAGTTTTTCGCCTACACCTTCTGCAAAAGCAGCATAGCCATGAACAAATACAGGTACATCTGCGCCCAATTTCAAACCTATCTCTGCAAGTTGTTCATCAGATAGGTCTAAATCCCAAAGATAATTGAGGGCAACTAAGACGGTTGCAGCATTTGAAGAACCACCACCGATTCCGCCTCCCATAGGAAGGATTTTATTTAAAATAATGTCAGCCCCAAGCGAGCACGAAGCATACTCTTGTAGTGCTGTAGCGGCTTTCCAAATTAGATTATCTTGTGTCGCCACCCCTTTTATTTCTGGGGTAATGGTAATTTGAGCTGAGTTATTTGCAGTAATTAATAGGTCATCACCAAAATCGACAAATTGAAATAGGGTTTGCAATTCATGGTAACCATTGTCTCTACGACCTGTTATATAGAGAAAGAGGTTTAATTTGGCAGGGGATGGCCAAGAGGTTTGTTCGGTTATCATTCCGTAATTTTCCATTTAGACACAACAATATTGATGGTGGTATCGGCTTGCGTAAATTTTAATTTTGACGGTAAAGGAAGCGGATTTACATCGGAATTTTCCGCTAAGTTGGTAGTCTCTTTGTAAGCTTGATATTCGAGTTGCCATTGACGAAGGCCCACTTTTTTATTTAAAGAGGCTAGTGTGTTGGTTTCATTTAACTGAAACTGGTCAGCTCCCGTAGGTAAGCCAAGTAACCATAGTGGCATATGATCGATTGGGATCATCAACCCTGTAAGGTTATAAACCAATTGTGTGGCACTCTCTCCAGTAAAGGTTTCGTCGTCGTAAGTGACTACTTTTGCCCCTTGAGGGGTGATCGTCAAATTGAGTGCTGTTTGCCCCAGAAATGTGGTTAATCGTAGATGGCTAAGCTTCTCTGAGTGTTTCCACTGAAAATTCAGACTTTGTCTCTGCTGTGGAGATATATAGGCGAGTTTACCCGTGATGTTGTAACTGGTTATCTGTTCTAGCTTCGATTGATGAGATTGCCACTCAACGCTGGTGACTGTTTCTGGAATGCTGGAACACCCAAAAAGAAGAAGACTTGCAAAAAATAGGCTAAGGACTTGGCGAAATTTGATCATGTTTGCTCACAACTTGCTCAAAAATGGGAAGAAAGCAGGGCAACTATAGCATTGAACTCACGAACTCAGTAAAACAAATCCTCCTTGCCCTTTAAATAGATCCCTCCATCAAGTAAAATTCGCCACTTATTTATATATCTTGATCAGAGAACCTTCAATTCATGTCCTTGCTTGCTATTGGTATTAATCACAATACAGCCTCGGTAGATTTGCGAGAAAAAGTCGCATTTGGCCCCGACAAACTGACGGAAGCGTTAAAGCAGCTAGGTGCAAATGAGAATGTAAACGGAAGTGTTATCATTTCCACTTGTAATCGAACTGAAATTTATTGCGATATAAAAGCCGCAACAAAGAATAAGCTTATTGATTGGCTTTCTAACTTTCATGATATTAGCCCTGAAGAACTAAAACCAAGTTTATACATTTACGAAGAGCAAGCGGCGATTAAGCACTTGATGCGGGTATCGTGTGGATTAGACTCTTTAGTACTAGGTGAGCCGCAGATCCTTGGTCAAGTTAAGCAGGCTTTTTCTGATTCGAGAGAATTAAAAGCCGTTGATGCTTCAATGGAAAAATTGTTCCAAAAATCTTTCTCTGTTGCGAAACGAGTTCGGACAGAAACGGAAATTGGCGGAAGTGCTGTTTCTGTGGCTTATGCTGCTTGTACTTTAGCTAAGCAAATTTTTGAATCATTGGCTGACTCTACAGTATTACTGGTTGGTGCCGGTGAAACTATTGAACTTGTCGCGAAACATTTAGCGAGTAATGGCTGTACCAATATGATTGTTGCTAACCGTACTCGTGAACGAGCGTTAAGTTTAGCGGAAGAGTTCGGTGCGGAAATTATTGGACTGCCAGATATTCCTGATTATTTGCCACGAGCCGATATTGTGATTAGTTCTACCGCGAGTCCTTTACCTATCATAGGGAAGGGGATGGTAGAAACGGCACTCAAAGCTCGCAAGCATCAGCCAATATTATTAGTTGATATTGCCGTTCCTCGTGATGTAGAAGCGCAGGTCGGGGATTTAAATGATGCCTATCTTTATACGGTTGATGATTTACAATCCATTGTTGAAAGTAATCTTGAACAGCGAAAAGTGGAAGCTATCCAAGCAGAAGCTATTGTTAGTGAAGAAAGCGCGATATTCATGACGTGGATGCGCTCGTTGCAAGCCGTCGATAGCATTCGAGATTTTCGGAAGTCGGCGAATGAGATTCGAGAAGAGCTTTTAAATAAAAGTTTGCAGTCTCTTGAGGCTGGAAATGATCCACAGAAAGTATTACTAGAACTTAGTAATAAGTTAACGAACAAATTGATCCATGCTCCCACTCGCGCGTTACAAAGTGCAGCCGAGCAAGGTGAACCAGCAAAATTAACAGTCATTAGACAAAGTCTGGGTCTTGATGACCCTAGCTAAGACTCATAAGAAGTAAGAGAAGTATGAAATCCTCGATTCTAGTAAAGCTTGAAAGCCTAGTTGAACGCTATGAAGAAGTTCAGCATCTACTTGGTGACCCTGATGTTCTCGGTGACCAAAACAAATTCCGTGCTTTGTCGAAAGAGTACTCCCAGCTAGAAGAAGTGACTCAGTGCTTCCAAGCTTACCAGCAAGCACAAGAAGATCTTGTGGCAGCTGAAGAGATGGCCAATGAAGATGATGCAGAAATGCGTGAAATGGCTCAGGAAGAGATCAAAGAAGCAAAAGCGGCTATTGAAAAATTGACCGATGAACTGCAAATTTTGTTGCTACCGAAAGATCCAAACGATGAGCGCAACTGTTTCTTAGAAATCCGCGCCGGTGCGGGTGGCGATGAAGCGGGTATCTTTGCGGGTAACTTATTCCGTATGTACTCAAAGTTTGCTGAGAAGAAGGGCTGGCGCGTAGAAGTGATGAGCTGCAATGTGTCTGAGCAGGGCGGTTACAAAGAGATGATCGCTAAAGTAAGCGGTGATGGCGTGTTCGGTACTATGAAGTTTGAATCTGGTGGTCACCGTGTTCAACGTGTACCAGAAACTGAATCTCAAGGTCGTGTACACACTTCTGCATGTACCGTTGCTGTAATGGCTGAAGTACCAGAAGCGGATTTACCAGAGATTAAATCAAGCGATCTGAAAATTGATACTTTCCGCTCTTCGGGTGCGGGTGGTCAGCACGTTAACACGACAGATTCTGCTATTCGTATTACCCACCTTCCAACGGGTACGGTTGTTGAGTGCCAAGATGAGCGTTCACAACATAAAAACAAAGCCAAAGCGATGGCTGTTCTTGCGGCTCGTATTATCCAAGCTGAAGAAGCTCGTCGTGCTGCGGTAGTCTCTGATACTCGTCGTAACCTACTTGGTTCAGGCGATCGTAGTGACCGTATTCGTACTTATAACTACCCACAAGGTCGTGTTTCAGATCACCGTATTAACCTGACACTTTACCGTCTATCAGAAACGATGGAAGGCGATCTGCAAAGCTTGGTTGACCCTGTAATGGCTGAGCACCAAGCTGACCAACTTGCAGCATTAGCTGATAACCATTAATTGTTGGTGACGCAGAATTAATGAACGCTAACCGCACAATCGAACATGTGCTTAAAGCTACCATTAGCCAGTTTCAAGAGAGCGGCAGTGAATCGCCCTCTCTTGATGCGGCAGTGTTACTTTGCCATGCACTCGATAAACCTCGCTCATATTTACTGACTTGGCCTGAAAAAACGCTAACCAATGAACAGTGGATTGATTTCAATCGTATTGTTGAAAGGCGACTAAAAGGCGAGCCTGTTGCCTATATTGTCGGGGAGAGGGAGTTCTGGTCTCTGCCATTAAAGGTATCACCTTCCACTTTAATCCCAAGACCTGATACCGAAAGATTAGTTGAAGTCGCTCTGGATAAAACCTTCGAACAGCAAGGTGCCATTCTCGATTTAGGAACCGGTACAGGGGCGATAGCATTAGCTTTAGCGTCAGAGCTACCTAATCGACAAGTCATCGGAGTCGATCTCCGTCCTGAAGCGCAACAGCTTGCGACTCATAATGGGCAACAACTTAATCTTTTAAATGCGACTTTTCGCCATGGCAGTTGGTTTGAACCGATTGATAACGGCATGAAGTTTGCTTTAATTGTTTCGAACCCGCCCTACATTGAAGAAAATGATCCGCACTTAACTCAAGGTGATGTTCGCTTTGAACCCATAACAGCACTTGTTGCTGAAGATGAAGGTTTGGCTGATATTCGGTTTATATCCACCCATGCTATTGATTATATGGAAAAAGACGCATGGTTGGTTTTTGAGCATGGTTACGATCAAGGGCAAGCGGTTCGGAAAATAATGACTGATCTTGGCTATTGTGATGTCACAACAGAACAAGATTACGGTGGCAATGATAGAGTGACTTTAGGTCGTAATATTAAATAGCCCCAAGAACGACAATTTTTGCCGCTGAGCAAATATTGTCATAAGAGCCAACAATAAGAGAGATAATATGTACGAAGCTCTAAAACACTTTCACCTTCTGACGATTGGTATTAGTGCCGTTTTACTTTCCGTTCGCTACTTTTTGATGATGGCGAACTCTCCAATACTTGAGCATGGTTTTCTAAAACGTTTTCCTCATATCAATGACTCTCTGCTCCTGCTCTCTGGCTTTGCACTGATTGCAATTACAGGCTTTATCCCTTTCACACCTGAAGCGCCTTGGTTAACTGAAAAATTAACCTGCGTTATGATCTATATCGCGTTGGGATTTTTTGCACTACGATTAGGCCGTAATAAATTGCTGCGTTCATTCTCATTTTTTGGTGCTCTAGGCTGGCTAGCAATGGCAGGAAAGATTGCGATGACGAAAACGCCAACTATCTTTGGGTAATAAAGTATGCTTAATTTATTTGATGAAGATTTCGATAATATGGAATTGGTTGAAGGTGCTTTAGTTTTAAATAAAGCGGTAAATCCTGAAACTCAGGTTAATTGGGCTGAAGAAGAACTAGAGCGCTTGGTTAAAGAGGCCAAAAACTGTCTGAATCATGAAGTCAGTGATAAGCAGAACTTTGAATCCTTTCTGAATGTTTTCTACTCTGATTGGGGCTTTAGCGGTGATAGAGAGGCGTATTTCTCTTCCGAAAATGCGTTTATCGATAAAGTGCTTGAGCGTCGCAAGGGTGTACCTGTTAGTCTAGGTTCTTTGCTACTCTTTTTTGGGCGAAAGTTGGGTTTCCCTATCGAAGGCGTCACTTTTCCAACTCAGTTTTTAATTAAAGTCACATGGCCTGAAGAGACCCCCGTTTATCTTAATCCGTATAATGGTGAATTCGTTGCACAGCATACACTTAAAGCGTGGCTGATTGGGCATGATGGCCCTTTAGCTAATTTAGAGCCTGAACATTTCAATACAGCAGACAACCCAACCGTCATTGGACGTTGGCTTGCATTGTTAAAGAGTGCTTTGTTGCGTGAAGAGCGCTATACATTAGCATTAAGGTGCACGGATCTTGCGCTAAGCTTTGTTCCAGATGACCCATATGAGATTCGCGATCGTGGATTTATTTATCAGCAGTTAGATTGCCATCAGATAGCGGTATCCGATTACCAATACTTTATTGATCAGTGCCCTGATGATCCTGCGTCTGAGTTACTAAAGACTCAAGTTAATGCATTAAGTGAAAGTTCAATTACCATTCATTAGACATGAATGTTAACTACCTAATAATTTTGAGAGAAGATAATGGAACAGAAAACAGTTCATATTGGTGATATTCCAGTAGCCAACGACAAACCATTCACCCTATTTGCGGGCATGAACGTTTTAGAATCTCGCGATCTAGCGATGCAAATCTGTGAGCACTACGTAAAAGTGACGGAAAAGCTTGGCATCCCATACGTATTTAAAGCCTCTTTTGATAAAGCGAACCGCAGCTCAGTACACTCATACCGTGGCCCGGGCCTTGATGAAGGGATGAAAATCTTCCAAGAGTTGAAAGATACTTTTGGCGTTAAAATTATCACGGATATTCACACTGAAGCGCAAGCACAAGTGGTTGCCGATGTGGTTGATGTGATCCAATTACCTGCATTTTTAGCACGACAAACCGATCTTGTTGAAGCGATGGCAAAAACAGGCGCTGTGATTAATGTGAAGAAACCGCAATTCATGAGCCCAAATCAAGTAGGTAATATTGTTGATAAGTTTGCTGAGTGTGGCAACGAAAATATTATTCTATGTGAGCGTGGTTCATGCATGGGATATGACAACTTAGTCGTTGATATGCTTGGTTTCGGCGTGATGAAAAAATCATCAAACGGTAGCCCTATCATCTTTGATGTAACTCACTCATTGCAAATGCGTGACCCATCTGGTGCTGCATCTGGTGGTCGCCGTGAACAAACCGTTGAGCTTGCGAAAGCCGGTTTGGCGACAGGTATTGCTGGCCTCTTCATTGAAGCTCACCCTAACCCAGATAAAGCAATGTGTGATGGCCCTTCAGCGCTGCCTCTAGATAAACTAGAACCATTCTTGGCTCAAATGAAATCGCTAGATGACCTGATCAAGAGTTTTGCGGATATCGATATTAAGTAATTTAATCTGATATTGTGTGTTTAAAAGGCTGACGAGAGTTGGCCTTTTTGCTTTTTGCTATCAGCTTAGCTAGACGTGTGTGCCTGGGCTAGACCGCCATGCTGCCCATTTGTGTTTATTAAGCGTTTCATCTCTCATTCTTCGTATTAATCGTCGATCTCACAGTAAAACGTTTGCCTGTGATCTTATTTAACCTTAAGTGCAAGTTACAGCACCTATTACACCTGCATTATCTTTTTAGTGTGATTGATTCGACATTAATATGAAAACAAAATGTTACTTGGACTCTGTTAATTTAAACTAGTTCATGTTTTATAGGTCTTTCAAGCATATACACTCTATTTGTAATATTTTGTCTGTAAGCCTATTTATAAAGTAGTGGACCCCTAACCGTTCAAAAGGTATGACAATGAAGCAAAGCCTTATTCTAAAGACTGCGTTAAGCGCAGCTATTCTTGCAACTCTTGGTGGTTGTGCATCTGAACCAACACACGACTGGAATGCAGATACAACGTACAAACTAACGGTTCTTCATACTAATGATAACCACGGTCGTTTTTGGCAGAATAAATATGGCGAGTACGGCATGGCTGCTCGTAAGACACTTATTGATGAGTTGCGTGCCGATGTACGTGCAGAAGGTGGTAGCGTGTTACTTCTTTCTGGTGGTGATATCAACACTGGTGTACCTGAGTCAGATCTTCAAGATGCAGAACCTGATTTCAAAGGTATGACTAAAATTGGTTACGATGCGATGGCACTGGGTAACCACGAATTTGATAATCCATTAGAAGTTCTATTCAAACAGAAAGAGTGGGCTGATTTCCCAATGCTTTCTGCGAACATTTACGATAAAGAAACTGGCGAGCGTCTTTTCCAAGCTTACCAAATGTTCGACAAGCAAGGTATCAAAATTGCCGTTATCGGTTTAACGACTGAAGATACAGCGAAAATTGGTAACCCAGAATACATCGGTGGTGTTGACTTCCGTGACCCTAAAGAAGAAGCGAAAAAACTGATCGCTGAACTTGAAGAGACTGAAAAACCAGATCTAATTTTTGCTGTAACACACATGGGCCACTACGAAGATGGTCAACGTGGTGTTAACGCTCCTGGTGATGTAGCTCTAGCTCGTTACTTAGATGAAGGTTCTCTGGATATGATCGTTGGTGGTCACTCTCAAGAGCCTGTATGTATGGAAGGTCCAAACGTCGCTAAGAAAAACTTCAAGCCAGGTGATGAGTGTAAGCCAGACGAACAAAACGGTACTTACATTGTTCAAGCTCACGAGTGGGGCAAGTACGTAGGCCGTGCTGATTACGAGTTCCGTAACGGCGAGCTAGAGATGGTAAGCTATGATCTTATCCCTGTTAACCTTAAGAAAAAAATTAAGGTAGACGGTAAGAAGAAGCGTGTTCTTATCCAAGAAGAGATTGCACAAGATAAAGAGCTTCTTGAGTTCTTACGTCCGTTCCAAGAGCAAGGCCAAGAACAGCTAGGTATTAAGATTGCTGAGACAAATGGCAAGCTTGAAGGTGACCGTAACGTCGTTCGTTTCCAACAAACTAATCTAGGTCGTCTGATTGCAACGGCTCACATGGAACGTGCAAAAGCAGATTTCTCTGTAATGAACTCTGGTGGCGTTCGTGACTCAATTGAAGCGGGTGACGTAACATACAAAGACGTTCTAACGGTTCAACCATTTGCGAATATCCTAACTTACGTAGACATGAACGGTGCGGAAGTAATGGATTACCTAAATGTTGTAGGTACTAAGCCTATCGACTCTGGTGCTTACGCTCAGTTCGCGGGTATCTCAATGACGGTTGCAGACGGTAAAGTATCTAACGTATTTATCGGTGGCAAGCAATTGCGCTTAGATGAGACTTACCGTTTCACTATCCCAAGTTACAACGCTGCTGGTGGTGATGGTTACCCTAAAATTTCAGGTCACCCAGGCTACGTAAATACTGGTTTTGTTGACGCTGAAGTATTAAAAGATTACTTAGAAGCGAACAGCCCTGTTGATGTTAATGCATATGCACCATCTGGCGAGATTGTTTACAAGTAATTAAGGAATAGTAGGAGAAAGAGTTTGACTCTTAGTCTCTGATATTTTTTACTAAAAGCGGTGCTTCGGCATCGCTTTTTTGTATTTAAAATTCAAGCAATGATTTCTTACTCTTACCCTGTGGACAGACGAATGACTCCTGCAATTAACCTCGCGAAAAAGCGAAAGGTTCCTCATATAATCCACCAGTATCAACATGATCCAAACCATAATAGTTATGGGTTAGAAGCGGCGGAAGTATTAGGCCAAGACCCTGATACGGTATTCAAGACATTGCTATTTTGTATCAATGGAGAGCCAAAAAACCTGGCGGTTGCGATTATTCCTGTAGCACAAAAACTCAATCTAAAATTAGCGGCAAAGGCGACTAAAGCCAAAAAGGCAGAGATGGCCGATCCGGACATTGCACAGAAAACAACAGGGTATGTTGTGGGGGGGATCAGCCCACTAGGTCAAAAAAAAGCACTGCCAACGTTTATTCATTGCAGCGCAGAAACTTTGGTTGCGATATGTGTCAGTGCGGGTAAGCGTGGGCTAGAAATTGAATTAGCACCACAAGATTTGGCAGTACTAACTCGTGGTCAATTTGCTGAGTTATGCTTATAACTACCCTTGTAAGTGATATTCGATTGATGTCAAAGCAACTAAAGTCAAAGAAACTTGAGCTAAAGGCAATAAAAAATCGCGACGAATACGCCGCGATTTTATCAATGTCTATGAGATTAGTTTATGAGATTACTTTTTCAAGCTCAACGTACCGCTGACTCTTTTAGGTGCGGGTTTATTTGGGCGCTGCCCTGAATGGCTCGGACGTGAGTCGCGCTTCCCATTTGCATCTCGGCTTGAACGTCGGTTGTCATTACGATCATCATTTGAGTATCGACGGTTCTCTGAACGTCCGCCAGTTGAACGCCCATCACTTGAGCGGCCCTCACTTGAACGACCAGAACCACGCTTGCTGTTCGGTGCGTGTCTGAATTCATCACTACCATGACCGCTATAAATCTTATGCTTAGGTGCGTTCTCAGCCTGTTGACGCGCATCGTAAAGTTTTGCATCGGTCGCTTTTTTGATGCGATGTCCTTTGCCGTCGACTTTTGAAGCCTCTTCAGTGCCGCTAGAACCTTCACTCATAAGTAAAATTTCAGCCACTTCATCATCCGTTAAATAACGCCATTTACCGTTAGGAATACCATCTAGTGAGATGTTCATGATGCGTACACGACGAAGCTTAAATACTTCAAAACCTAGCGCTTCACACATACGGCGAATTTGGCGGTTAAGCCCTTGCGTTAAAGTAATGCGAAAAGAGTATTGAGTCTCTTTGGTGACTTTACATGGCAGAGTGACAGTATCTAAAATTTCAACGCCAGAGCTCATTTTATCTAAAAAGTGCTGAGTGATCGGTTTATCGACACGAACCACATACTCTTTTTCGTGATTGTTCCCTGCGCGTAAAATCTTGTTCACAATATCGCCATCATTGGTTAGGAAGATCAAACCGTCAGATGGTTTATCTAAGCGACCAATAGGGAATATACGTTTCCTGTGACCAATAAAATCAACAATGTTGCCAGGAACATCACGTTCAGTGGTACAAGTAATGCCTGTCGGCTTGTTGAGAGCAATATAAACAGGGGCTTCTTTTGATTTTACTGGTTTACCATCAATGCATACTTCATCGCTAGGAAGCACTTTCGTGCCCATTTCAGGGATAGTGCCATTGATAGTAACTCGACCAGCATCAATCAGTTTATCTGCTTCTCGACGAGAGCAGAAACCTGTTTCACTGATGTATTTATTGAGACGTTTAGCTTGGGATTCTTGTGACATGAGATTCTCTTAGCGTTTCACAACGATTGTTTGGGTAAGAAATTAGGACGATTAAAAAAGCAACTACCGAGATAGTTGCTTTGATGATTCGTTCAATTTTAGCACTAACTTTAAAAATCAGCACGAACTTTAAAGTCGTGATGTTTTATTGCTGGGATCAGCTCATTCGTTTTTGATGGCGCTCTCTATTTTCGAGTTTTTGTTCTGCGCTTTTTCTCAATAAAACATAAACAGCACCAAACCCACCATGAAAATGTTGTGCGCTATGAACGCACTGAACGTCTTTAATTTGTTGTAACCATGTTGAAACGTAGCTTTTCATTAATGCTGGTGGATTAGAGCGTTCGCCTTTGCCGTGAACAATGACAACGGTTCTAATGTCCATCTTTAAACATTGACGTAAAAAGCGAACAACCTCATCACGCGCATCTTTCAACGTGTAACGGTGTAAATCAAGACGAGCTTGAATAGGGTATTTTCCGAGTCTTAATTTTCGGTATACCCCCTCTTGGACGCCATCTCTTTTAAATTCAATCATGTCGTCCGGTTTAAGCATGGTGGCATTATCAAGAGAGAGGTACTCAGGATCACTTTCAGTCAGCCATATCGCCGCTTCACGTTTAGCGAGTTGGGCTTCGGTGACTTGATGAACCTTGGTGTGCTCTGCAGTATCGTGAGCCATTGGAGTTACGTCACTCATCATCTGTTGAAACAGATCTAAATCTTGGTCTTGAGACATAAGTGCATCTCAGTTAGTCAGTCATAGTGAAATTATATCAATTGAAATTGAAAAAGGACCAGACGGATAGAGAAGTTTTCGAAGGCGGGAATAAAAAACCGGAGTGGGTATGATACCGACTCCGGAGCAAAGCGATTATCTATTTATTGGTGCCATTTTTAGAAAAATAAATGTGGCGATTAAATAGGGCTAAGCGAGCTAGTGAGGAGATTTGTCATGCGTAACTTTGTAGATGATGAAACCGCCGTAAAACAGCATCAGACCTAGAGCACTAAGAATTACTATCATTGAAGATAGTCCCACAGCATTACCAAATAGGAGATCAAGCCAAAAGTCCATGTTTCCTCCAAAGTTCGTAGACAGACTTTAAAGTAATGTGTTCAGAAGTTGTTCACTCTGATCTGGATCAATAATGTTGCTAAGGTTAAGGGAATGTTTCTTGTGGTGTGTTTTTAATCACACTCTAGCGTTTTTTGGTGCTTATCTGAGCGAACGAAATAAAAAATTAAAAAAACAAAGAAAAGCACTTGCGTAACTCTTAAGAATCCGTAATATACGCATCCGTTGACAGGCAAAACGCCTAGTTCAAACGAGTTTATGAAAGATAAACATCTCGGTGAATAGCGCAGCTTGGTAGCGCATCTGGTTTGGGACCAGAGGGTCGGGGGTTCGAATCCCTCTTCACCGACCACATTAAGAAAAAGGCCTTATCGAAAGATAAGGCCTTTTTCGTTTCTGTCGTATAATTTTGAAGTGTAATTTCAGACGTATAGCTTGAGATGATTAAAAGGCTCAAAGGCTCAAAGGCTCGTAGGGCTAAAACTCGCAGCCTGCAGGAGTACTTTTTGATCGTTGATGAATGGCGAATCCTTTCCGTTCTAATAACGAAAGCAAGTTGCGCTCTCCCGCTAAGTGCAAAGTACCGACAACAACCAAATATCGCCCTTTTCCTTGAATGAGTTGATCGCCATCGAGCTTATCTGCCCAGTCATGGTTGCGCTGAAAAACGAATCGCTCACTTATTACGTGGTTTATTTCAGATTCTTCAGACAGCTGTTGTAGATTTTCAATATCACCAGCCTTCCAACTCTTGATTAAGCAGTGTGTAATATCCTCACCGTCATCCCACTCTTCGAGCCCGCTGGCTAATAATTCAATTCCACCATTTGGTAACTGAGTGATGAGATCGATTTGAAATTGAAGCGACTCTAAACCGATAACAGGCTTATCTGACAGTGTGGCTTGTATCATCAGGTTGTTATCGATGCCATATTCTGAAGAGTAACCAAGTTGCTTAAACTGTTTCGCCTGGATAGTCAGCGCCGTTGCCCACGGTGGGGATTGAAGTAGATGGTCGGGTGCAATTTCAAGTTGGCGTGCAATTGTTTTTAGTTTCTGTTGCTGCTTTTTAGATAGTAACTCTGCACTAGTAATAGTGGTTGATGGGTAGCGAATGCCATGATCCTTTCTCGTATCCGTTTCTACGATAAGTCCATCACTCTGCTTTAAGTATTGGAGGATAAAACTAGGAAGAGGGTAGAGAGATGCGTTGCCCACATGGACAGAGCCAAGAATGATAAGCTCTTTATCTCCTTTAGTTGCAGACCAGTAAAGAGGTTCTGCATGAGCCAAAGCTGAAATAAAGAAACTAATCCCAAGTAAAAACGTACGAACTCTAGAAGTCTTAATCACGATTTATCATCCATTCAAATCTTATTTATTATCATGATTGTCGCTAGTCCACATTCAGGTTGTCAATTCTATTCTCGCTACAAAGCGAATGCTTATCAGATTAATGCTTCTAGATTGAATCCAATAACCACTTCTTACCTGGCATTTATCTGTTTATATCTCTCCAAGTGGGCACTTCTATGATCAAAAAAAGGAGCTCAACACACTTGCTGGCTCCTTTTAGTTAATCGAAATAATTACTTCTTTGCTTCATAATGACGGTATTCGTAAACTTGCCCCTTCTCGTTGAAGGCATACACCGAGTATTCATCTCGTTTATGTCCATACTCCATACCCGGAGAGCCCATCGGCATACCTGGAACGGCAAGCCCTTTGGCATTCTTTGGTGGGTTGTCTAAAAATGCTTGTATATCTTCAGCGGGTATATGCCCTTCAAATACATAGCCGTTAATTTCAGCGGTGTGGCAAGATGCAATTTCTGGTGTGATCCCTAACTTCTGTTTTACGGGATTCATGTTTTCATGCAGTTGCTCTTTGACGTTAAAACCCGCGTCTTTCATGTGCTGAGTCCACTCTGTACAGCAACCACAGTAAGGGGATTTATGGTTAAGAACATCCGTTGCTAAAGCTTGGCCAGAGACAAAAGTGAGCGCGGTTAATGCTAAAATTTTACTATTCATAAAAACACCTTATCGATTTGTGTCGTGAGTTTGTGGTTTGAACAGACGCAAGCGGTTTGCGTTACTCACCACGGTAATTGAAGATAGCGCCATCGCTGCACCTGCAACGACAGGGCTAAGTAAGAAGCCAAAAAATGGATATAAAACACCAGCGGCGATTGGAATACCTAGCGAGTTATAAACAAAGGCACCAAATAAGTTCTGTTGCATATTTCGAACGGTAGCTTTAGACAGTTCAATGGCATTTAGTACTGCGATTGGGGATGAGTTTAGTAGCGTCATTTGTGCACTCTCTATGGCAACATCACTGCCACTTCCCATGGCAATTCCGACATCAGCTTGAGCTAAAGCGGGTGCATCATTGATACCATCACCGACCATAGCGACAATTCCGTTATTACGTTGTAGCTGTTCGATATGTTGAGCTTTCTCATCAGGCAAGACTTGCGCGATAACCTGGTCAAGGCCTAATTCATCAGCAATAGCTTTTGCGACGTGTTGGCTGTCTCCGGTGAGCATGACGGTGCGAATACCAGCTTGCTTTAATTGAGTAATGGCGAGTTTCGCATCGGGTTTAATTGGATCTGAAATGGCGATAATGCCGCTGAGCTGGTTATCGATAATGACGACAACGGGCGTCCATGCAGACTTTTTACATTGAGAAATAGCATGCTTTGCTTCGGAAAGATCGGCGTTGAGCGTTTCGGCATGCTGAAGTGATGCGATGATAATATCCTTGCTATCGATTGTGGCTTGGATCCCTTTCCCACGCAGGTTGCTAAATTGGCTATGTACCAAAGGTTCTAAGTGCCGCTCTTGAGCATATTGGCATACCGCTTTCGCTAATGGATGCTCTGAATGACGCTCGGCAGAGTAGGCGAGGGTGAGCAAATCATTATCTTCAATGTTGAACGAAAACAGTCGTTGGACGCTAGGTTTTCCTTGAGTTAACGTTCCTGTCTTATCAAACACCACCGTATTAATCTTACTGGCAGATTGTAGAACATTAGCATCTTTAATTAATATTCCTAGTTCTGCTGCTTTACCAACGCCGACGGTCACCGAAAGCGGTGTCGCGAGACCTAAAGCGCAAGGACAGGCAATGATTAAAACGGTGGTTGCGACGACTAACATGTAGCTCGCTTTTGGATCTGGACCGACCCAAAACCAAATAAGCGCAGAGAGCACCGCAATAGCAACGACGACAGGAACAAACACTGCAGATATAGAGTCAGCAAGTTTGGCAATGGCTGGTTTACTGCTTTGTGCTTGACGTACCATTTGAATAATACGGGCGAGCATGGTATCGCTGCCAACGCCTGTCGCTTCCATGAGGAGGCTGCCATCCCCATTGATAGTACCCGCAGAGAGTGCATCACCAAGAGCTTTGACGGCTGGAACCGGTTCACCTGTCAGCATTGACTCATCAAGATAAGATTCACCATCGACCACTTTTCCATCGACGGGCACCTTTTCACCGGGTCTAATTCTTAACTGCATCCCAAGTTGGATCGCTTCCACTGCAATGCTCTGTTCTGAGCCATTATTAACCAGCGTTGCTTGCTGCGGTTGCAGGTTTATCAATGCTTGTAGAGATTGAGTGGTGCGAGCTTTTGCTTTTGCTTCAATATAGTGACCAAGTGAAATTAACCCGATGATCATTGCACTGGCTTCGAAATAAACATGACGAGAGGCTATCGGAAACCAATCTGGAATGAGCACGACAAATATGGAGTAGAGCCAAGCAGCACCAGTACCGAGCGCAACCAAGGTGTCCATTGTCGCGCGTTTATGTAAGACCGACTTCCAAGCATTGATGAAAAAGTGTTTCCCTGATGTGGCGAGTAACCATAAGCAGAGTAGCCCAACCATTCCCCAAATCAGTTGATCGTGAGTCGTACGGATCATCATGTTGCCGCTTAGCACTCCCCAAAGCATCAGAGGTGCACCGAGTAGCAGCGCTGTGATCGCATTTTTGCGGTATATTTTCTGTTCTTCTTGTTGTTGCTCAAGCTGTTTTTGCTGCTGGATTTCAGGAGAATGAACAAATTCAGCGTGATAGCCAGCCGCTTCTATCGCAGCAATTAAAGGTGTTTGAATCACCTCTTGCTCGGATACCGAGAAAACTAATGCGCTCTGCTCAGCAAGATTAATCTGAACGTGTGATACCGCTTCGACAGAGAGACAAGCTTTCTCGACTGAAGAGACACAACTTGCACAAGTTAAGCCTTGCAGCAATAAATGATAACTGTGATTGGGTTGAGTTTTTGCTGGTGGCGCGTCTGAATGAGGTTCTGCTATTAAAGCCTCACTTGCTAATGGTGTTGACGTGATGACTTTCTCAGCGATTGATTGCTCATCGGCGACAGTTTGCTTGTCTGAGGTTTCTGACTCAAGAAGAGGAGACGCTTGGTAACCTACAGATGCGACTAAGTCGATAATCTGCTGCGATTTCAGGTCGGTCACTAACGTTAATTCGGTTGTCGTGACAGAGAAGACACCAATATGAGGGTGCAGCTCAAGGTGTTGACTGAGCTTCTTTACACAGCGGCCACAACTTAATCCCGATAGAGAGAATTGAACCTTATCCCCAGCATGGTAGCCGAGTGATTCTACTGTATTGATAATATCGGTCAGCGGAAGTGGCGTGTCTACCTGAAGCATTGTCGGGCTGATATCAATGACAGTGCTTTCAGAGTGCTCTACTAATGCTCGTTTGACTTTATTCGCGCACCCCATGCAATTTAATCCATGAAGCGGAAGGGTATAGTGGTTCATGAGACAACCTTAATGGTAAGACACACGATTAAGATAAACCTTACCTTAAGGGTAAGGTCAATGTTTGATGACAAAAAAAGAGATTGGTTAGAAAAACAGTCACAATGATGATGGAGGATAAGAAATTTAAAACAGCACGATCATTGTAGATTTGCTTTAGGGTGGTAAAATGTCGCCACTTTAAATCCTTGTACTCGTAGTGAGCTAACTGAAGTCTCGCTACCCATTTATTCCTAAGGAAATCAAATGACGGTTAAAACTCGTTTTGCTCCTAGCCCTACTGGCTATCTTCACGTTGGTGGTGCACGTACTGCATTGTACTCTTGGCTTTATGCTAAAAACCAAGGCGGTGAGTTCGTTTTACGTATCGAAGACACTGACTTAGAGCGTAACTCTCAAGAAGCGGTAGATGCGATCCTTGAAGGAATGCAGTGGATGGGTTTAGAGTGGAATGAAGGTCCTTACTTCCAATCTAAGCGTTTCGACCGTTACAACGAAGTCGTAGAACAGCTACTTGCAGAAGACAAAGCATACAAATGTTACGCTTCTAAAGAGTTGCTAGACGAAATTCGTGCAGAGCAAGAAGCAAACAAAGAGATGGCTCGCTACGATGCTAACCACCCTAAAATTGTTGCAGCAAATGCAGCAGCAACGGGCGATGAGCCATGTGTTATCCGTTTCCGTAACCCTAAAGAAGGTTCGGTTGTTTTTGATGATCAGATCCGTGGCCGCATTGAAATTGCAAACAGCCAGTTAGATGATCTGATCATTCGCCGTACAGACGGTGCTCCAACGTATAACTTCGTAGTGGTTGTTGATGATTGGGATATGGGCATTACTAACGTTGTTCGTGGTGAAGATCACATCAACAACACACCACGTCAAATCAACATTTACAACGCATTAGGCGCACCAGTTCCGACTTTTGCTCACTGTGCAATGATCCTTGGCGATGATGGTGCAAAACTGTCTAAACGCCACGGTGCTGTATCTGTTATGCAATACCGTGATGAAGGCTACTTGCCAAATGCACTGAACAACTACCTTGTTCGTTTAGGCTGGTCTCACGGTGACCAAGAAATTTTCTCTCAAGAAGAGATGATTAACTTATTTACTCTTGAAGCGGTAAGCAAATCAGCTTCAGCGTTCAATACTGATAAGTTACTTTGGTTGAACAACCATTACATCAAAACGTCTGAACCTGAGTATGTTGCAAAATACCTGCAATGGCACTTAGATAATCTAAACATCAACACCGAAAACGGTCCTGCTATTACAGACGTGATCACGCTAGTGGGTGAGCGTTGTAATACATTGGTGGAATTAGCTGAGCAATCTCGTTACTTCTACGAAGATTTCTCTGAGTTTGAAGCGGGCGCTGCGAAGAAACATCTACGCGGTGTAGCGAAAGGCCCACTAGAACTTGCTTTGGCAAAAGTGGAAGCGCTAGAAGACTTCACAACAGCAAACATCAAAGATGGTGTGATTGCAGCGGTATGTGAAGAGCTAGAAATCGGCATGGGTAAAATTGGTATGCCACTTCGCGTAGCAGTAACAGGTGGCGGTCAGTCTCCTTCTGTTGATGCGGTAATGGAACTTGTTGGTAAAGAGCGCGTGATTGCTCGTATCAAGATGGCTCTAGAGTTTATTGCTGAACGTGAAGCGAACGCTCAATAAGTTTAAGCAGTAACCAAAACATAAAAAGCCTCATAACTTATCGTTGTGAGGCTTTTTTTTGATTGTTAGCTAGTCTTAAATCTTGGAGCGTTTTGAATCTTAGCTAACCGTTATTTCAAATCAATACTGTGCAGTCGGCCCATAAATTCAAGAATCTTCAAGTTATCTTTGTGTGCCACAAGTAGTGCTTTTTTCGTTTGTGTATAAGCGGCAAGTTTTCCATGCTTATTGATAGAGCATACTTTGGTGCGATAGCGGTATTTTCCGTCATCACATAACTCACGCCACTTTGCGATATAGCAAGCGTCACGATGATCTGGATCCGCCAGTGTCGGACTTGGTTTGTAGACAATGCTTGGCTCTAAATTATGAGGGAGACGAGTCATCAAGTAAGGATCTTTGAGCAATTTTCCCCAAAATTTCCCCCACATCTCTTTACCAAGCTCATTGCGCAATGCAATTGCTTTCTTTAATCCTTCTTTCTCACCTATTTTGATGAAACCAACAGAGCGGTGCATCACCGTATCATCAGGCGTATGAATATGAATTTTAAACGCGGTCTTGCTCTGTGAGATAAAGCGATGACCTGTACTGGTTTCTAGATTGCTTTTCTTCATAAGGCTTTATTGTTTACAGTTTTGTTAATTGTAAGAGGTAACGTCTAAAAGTAGAAGTATCAATTGAGTATAGGAAAGAAAAATTGAGAAGGTGATACAAGTTTGAGAATCGGCGAACGTTGAGTTATTACTCTTGGTGCATAAGAGGTTTTATGATTGTAACTCAACGTCCGTTTAAATCTAAATGTGTGTTAATGCTTTTTGAATATCAACGATGTATTGATGCCACCAAAAGCAAAACTTCAATGAGTATCATGCTAGTATCTCCCTATCAGCGATATGAATGTGAAATAGAACTCATTTGTTTTACTGAGTGTAGTGAAACCTACCACGATTAACTAATGAGGATGTAAGCGATGAGCAAGTTAAATGCTGAGCAGCGAAAAGCACGAGATGATGAGCGTTTTTCACAACGAGTGAATGAGCGCAGAGAGAAAGGTGAAGATGTTGTAGCGTATGCGCTTGGCAATAAGAAAGCAGTTAAATTTTTAACTAAGTCAGAGAAGAAAAATCTAAAAGAACGCCGAGCAATGATTCAAGAAGAATTAAAAATAAAAGAGCAACAAGAGCTTGAAAGAATTGAAGCCGCGTTTACGGAAGATAATGCAGAGTAGGTTGTTCATATTCTGATAACCAGCTTTCTTGGAAAACAGCAAGAAGTTTGGGGCTGTCGTTCCAACGCTAGATTTTAAACATTGCTTATGTAGTGACAAAAAACAAAAGGGCTAAGAAGTTCACTACTTCTTAGCCCTTTCTTTATATGGCGCTCCCGACAGGATTCGAACCTGTGACCTGCCCCTTAGGAGGGGGCCGCGCTATCCAGCTGTGCCACGGGAGCATGGTGCTTATCATACTCAATAAAATGAATAAGTTAAGCACTCGTTCTGATTTTTATAGCTGTTTGTTCATAACATCACCAATTTGGATACTTCCAGCAAGGTTGGGCTGATCGACGGCGAGCTCCGCTTCATTTTCATACACACGAGATACCGTTAGTGTAATGTCACTCTTCGATACTTTATTTCGAGGCAGGCCATGTTGATCGATAAAAGAGCCAGTGTGCCAAAGGGTGAGTTTGTCGCCTACTTGAACCCCATGTAAACGACCTAAGTCCATCGTGATGGTGTTGCCAAACACAGCCACAACTTCTGGTAAGGTGATTTTACATGACACTTCAGATTCCAAATCTAGCATGATATTTCGGCTGACTCTAAGGAGCATTTCGCCGTAGGTGGATGCCCAGAAACGAGCGCTACGAGTATCGACTTGGCTGGTTTTAGCAAAAGGCCATTTCGCTACTTCACGGTAGTTTCGGTTGTAGACTTCATTACCTGTTTTACCGTCATAAATGTGCATTTCGAGAGCAAATTGGCGGTTGATAATATCATCACGCAATAGTTTAGATTCAATTGTTGCCGTTAAATCAGTAATGACACCACCAATAATATATTGGGCACCTGTATCTTGGGCGATCATTTTTAGCATTTCAGGTCGCTTAGCATCTATTTCATAATCGGTGGTTCCGACAGATATAAAGCTTCGAGATTCCTGATCAAGCTGCCTGTTAACTACGTGGCTAAAATCGTCGCCAACTCGGTAAATTTGTCCCATAACCGCTTGTTGAGGTGACGCTACGTCAATATTTCCGACTAAGAATGTCTTCTTATATTGATTGGACTGGCAACCATTTGCCGAAGGGTAGATATCAATTCTTGCTTTTACCACCATTTGATTGCCACGAGAACGTTGAGATTCAATCAGAATGTAGCGGACTTCGTGGTTGGTGAACTGATACTCCTTTCTACTTTCTTCCAGGAATGGTCTTAGAGCACTGATACTGCCGATATTTGCCCCAGAAAAGTTGACGGCTTGATAAACAGCATCTTCCAAAGCATGGACTCTTGCCACCTCATCAGACGAAACAATAGTGGCAACACCTGTAACTTCATACCAAGAGGCATTGACACTAAAAGAGGCTAGTAGTGCTAATGTTGTTGATATTATAAGAGAAAATAGTTTTTTCATTCGATTATTACCAGTTGGGTATAAATATTGCTTTAGGTTTCTGTAGCTGATTTCGGTGCTGCTTTTCTTAATTCGACAATTTATGAAAAGCAAAGAACGTTCCAATATTGTAATTCATTAAGAGAGAGTAATGTATACAAAGAGATATTGGGCAAAGCACTAGCATTTATCTGGAGAGTAAGAGAATGAAAAAGTGGCTTATAATGGCAACTGTGATGTTATTGACGTCATGTGCCTATTCACCGATATATAATGGTAAAGAACCGTATTCGGGTAGTCAGTTCATGCTGATGGATACCCCCCGACATACTATGGATTTCTTCGTCGAGAGTATGACTGAAGAGCTAATGATATCAAACACAAGCGTGTCTGCGCGTACACCTATAGCAGTGACCTCTTTTGTTGATCTGCAAAGTATGGATGCGACAAACTGGCTTGGCAACTCAGTGTCTGAAGGCTTTATCCATCAATTGCAACGCCGCGGTTTTAAGGTCGTTGACTTTAAAGCGACAGGGTCGATTCAAGTGACCCAACAGGGTGACTTTGCTTTGAGCCGAGATTGGAAAGATCTCGCGCAAGAGCAAGATATCCAATATATTTTGACCGGAACAATGTTACGCCAAGAGGGTGGTGTTTTGGTCAATGCCCGAGTCGTGGGTATGCAAACTAGAATTGTTGTGGCTACGGCACAAGGTTTCCTTCCTGCGGACAGAATTGGCCGTGATTTAGATACACTGAATAGTATTAGAACTCAGGATGGCGTTATTATCCGCTCTGATCCAAGAATGAAGCAGCCTTATACTGTTATTCTTCGTCCATAGGTATTGGTTATGAAAAAAGTTATATCTCTAATATTTGTTTTGATCCTCGTGGGTTGTCAGCCATTGCAAACAATGCGTGAAGATGAAGTTCTTGTCGCGGTCGGTTATGCCAGCATTAGCGAGCAAAGCGGTAGAACGGATGAAGAGAGACGAGTAAGAGCAATGAGAGCGTCAAAACTGGATGCTTACCGTGAGCTTGCTGAACAAGTCTACGGCATGCGAGTCAGTGGGCGTGCAGAGCTACAAGACCAACGCTTAGGTACAGAAGCAACATCAGGTGCCGTTGATGGTGTCATTCGAGGTGCTGAAGTGTTGAGAAGTTATCCGGTAGGCGATAGTTATGTGACTGAGCTGAAACTTGATATTCGTAAAATGGATAAGCTACGTGATTATGGTGAAGTACAACAAGTACCAGATAACCGTAGACAAACTCTGTTTTAGAAATATAAATAGATAGATGAACCAAAGTATGGTTCCAGTTTGAATCAGTCAACCAGTAGCAATATAGGCTAGTTTACGTTTTTCTCCAGAGAACCAATTAGCCATATAACGGTTATGTCCGATTTATGTGAAACTGTACAGACGGCAAAAAGCGGCTATCAAAGCCGCTTTTTTATGTTCTTATTTTAATGCTCTAGCATTGCTGATGAGCTTTTGCGTCTGGTATTTAGTTTTGAATTATTCAGCTTTGAACGATTATACTTTAGACGCTTAAGTAGTCGCTTATGCTTTAATGTTGGTGCCTAGGGTGGAAACCGAGTTTGTTTGGCCTCCTGCATTATAGGTCATACCAACTTTGCCTTGGCTTTGCTGCATCAAGTTATTCAGTTTATTGAAACTTAATTGTGCTCTTTGTAGGGCTTCACCATTCGCACTATTCGCTTGTTGACAATCATGAATAATAGATTGAATAAGAGAGACCATTTCAGCAAGTGCTGGGTCTTCTTTAAGCTCTGCAACATTGGTGTGTGATGCAATTCGTTGATCAGTCTGTCTTAGCTGACTAATTAGAGTCACTTTTTCTTTTGCGATGCGTTCAATATCAACGGATACACGGCTAGTGATCGCAATTTTTTCAAGATCAAGATGTTCAGACAGGTCCTGAGCATTCTTGAGTTGATAATTGACTAGATCAGTTAAAGTCGCCATCGTTTATTATCAGCCTCGATTAGGCTTCAAGCCCTGAAAATTCATTTTCAAATTTCATCATGTTATCAGCCAGTTTTTCTGGATCTACGCTGTAAGATCCATTAGAAATAGCTTCTTTAATTGCTGCTACCTTAGCACTATCAAAACTCGGTTGAGATGCCATTTGTTGGTGAAGTTGACCAATCGCTTTGCCTTGCTGGCTTAGCGATACTTCGTCTTGTTTACCCGTTGCTTTAGGTGCAGATTCCGAGCGACTTGATGCATTCGATTCTGCGCGTGCAGAACTACGATTTGTCGTCGTCATGGGTTGCCCGGAACGTATGTTATCAATACCTGCCATATAAGAGCCTTACTTACGAATTTAGAAACCTGTACAGTCAATATCGACGTCAGGAAGGAATACTTTAGCCTTTTTTTAGTGATTATTTAATCATCATATCTTAAATAGAATAATTTAATTGCTTTTTTATTGAACGACAACGAGTTAAATAGCAAACAAATTGCACTTTAAGCATAAAAATAAAGCTTTTAGAGATTAAAAATAGATAGTGACTTCAGCAATCCCTGTCACTTGCCCATCAATTATACGCTTAGATGTATCATTTTTCACCCGGACCTGATCACCCGTTGACCCGTCCTGAAGAGAGGTTCCTTTAGTTGTGATAGTCATTCCAGATTTGACGGCTCTTATTACCACTTTTTCATTTCGACACACAATGCAGACATCGCCACGCTCAACAACCTCTCCTGGGCGAATACTTTTTTTCAATTTTGCGCCAATAACAAGCTTAGGATCCGAAAACCCTTGGCGTCTAAAGCGGTGCAGTTCTATCATGCCCATAGTGAGATCGCTTTGGCTGATCAAGTCCCCACGAGAGAGTGATCGGGTCGCGGTGACGAGCGGAACGGAAATGGATAAACGAACAGGCACATATATTCGCCAGTTATCTGCTTCGCATTGCACAAGAACATTGATGTTACTGGTAGAATTGCTAGAATTTGAGGCACTAGTTTTGAGCGGTTGAGGGCAATCACTCGCCTTCACTCGAGAATCAATATTTGCCGCTTGTACTGATAGTTCCCCCCCTGGTGGTTGCTGAATTGTATCGAAAATGTGATTTTCAGCAGCTTTCTGGATCAATTCAATTTGTTGTTCTGTAGCCGCGTGGGAGAAAAAACTAAACAAAACGAATAAAATGCCGATAGACTTAACAAAAGTTTTATAGAAAGCTCTACACTTAGTGATGGAAAATGGATCTAAATTATTCATATAATATGCCATTCTGTTTCTCTGTTCTTCACGTAGACGATAATAGACTATCATTTTTGAGATAAAAAGTTTGAGATGGAGATGAGCTTATGACGGGTGTTCTTGATTCAGTGAATCAGCGTACGCAACTTGTTGGTCAAAACCGATTGGAACTTTTAACGTTTCGTCTAATGGGACGACAACGTTACGGTATCAATGTATTTAAAGTAAAAGAAGTACTTCAATGCCCTAAGCTTACTTCAATGCCAAACTTGCATCCGCTGGTTAAAGGCTTGGCACATATTCGCGGTCAAACTATTTCCGTGATTGACTTGAGTGCCGCAATAGGTGGTCGTCCTACAACAGATATAGATAAGTGCTTTGTTGTTATTTCTGAGTTCAACCGTACTATTCAAGGTTTCCTTGTGAGTTCTGTCGAGCGAATTATTAATATGCACTGGGAATCTATCTTGCCACCGCCAGACGGAGCGGGCAAAGCCAATTACCTAACCGCTGTGACAAATATTGATAATGAGTTGGTAGAAATTTTAGATGTAGAAAAAATCTTAATGGAGATTTCACCTGCTGATGAGACGATGGATACCGACCTTGTTGAAGAGATTGCTCAAGTTGAACAAGAAAAAGTTCGCCGAATCTTAATTGCCGATGACTCAACGGTTGCTCGTAAACAAGTGCAAAGAGCGATTGAAGGGATAGGGTTTGAAGTTATATCGGTTAAAGATGGTAAAGAAGCTTATGAAAAGCTGATTGAAATGGCTGAAGAAGGTAGTATATACGAGCAAATATCGTTAGTTATCTCGGATATAGAAATGCCAGAAATGGACGGCTACACGCTAACGGCAGAGATTAGACGAAATCCGCATTTAAAAGATTTATACGTCATACTTCACTCTTCACTTAGTGGCGTATTTAACCAAGCAATGGTTGAAAGGGTGGGTGCAAACTCATTTATAGCGAAATTTAACCCGGATGAGCTTGGTACAGCAGTGAAAACTGCATTAACTAATTAAAAGAGACATTAATGACTGCAATAACTATAAGTGATCAAGAATATCGTGATTTTAGTCGTTTTTTAGAATCCCAGTGCGGTATTGTGCTTGGAGATAGCAAGCAATACCTAGTTAGAAGCCGTTTAAGTCCATTGGTGACTAAGTTTAAACTCGACTCTCTTTCTACTCTTCTAAGGGATGTTGTTAGCGGAAGAAATCGTGAATTGCGAGTTGCCGCTGTTGATGCGATGACGACAAATGAAACACTTTGGTTTCGTGATACTTATCCGTTTGCTGTTTTAGCTGACAAGTTATTACCGGAAATGGCAGCAAATAAACGCCCAATTAAGATTTGGTCTGCGGCGAGCTCTTCGGGCCAAGAACCTTACTCGATGGGGATGACGATCTTAGAGACTCAAGCTCGCAAGCCGGGAATGATACCTAATGTGTCGATTACTGCCACTGACATCTCTGCAAGCATGCTTGATATGTGTCGTGCGGGTGTTTATGACAATCTAGCTTTAGGTCGTGGTTTATCTCCAGAACGTCGCCGTACCTTTTTTGAGGACGCTGGTGATGGTCGAATGAAAATCAAAGACAATGTGAAGCGTCTGGTTAACTTTCGTCCTCAAAACTTGATGGACAGTTATGCATTAATTGGTAAATTTGACATTATCTTCTGCCGTAATGTTCTTATTTACTTCTCACCAGAGATGAAGTCGCAAGTACTTAACCAGATGGCAAATAGCCTTAATCCTGGTGGTTACCTGCTTTTAGGTGCTTCAGAGTCTTTGACTGGTTTAACAGATAAGTTTGAAATGGTTCGATGTAACCCTGGAATTATTTATAAACTGAAATAGTCGACTCTGACGTATACAATAAGAAGCCTAGCATTGTTGCTAGGTTTTTTTTCGTTTGAACAAATTTATCCCTTCTATACTCAAACAATGCCTTTCTTTCAGTGATGACTACTAAAGTGGGCTCATATCTTAATTAAAGTCAAGATGGCTCATTTATTGCTAGATATTTATCAGTAGTGAAGATGAAATGTAGATTAGTAGTATTGATTTAAAAGTTGGTACGTTAATTGCTTTTATTTAACTATACGGTCAGTTCTTTAAGTTGAGGTAAACATGGCTATTTCTTTTGACAAAGCATTAGGTATCCACCAATACACGGTTGGTGTACGTGAGCGCAACGCTGAGGTTATATCAACCAATATCGCGCAAGCAAACACACCTGGCTTTAAAGCAAAAGGAATGGACTTTCAGAAAGCACTGCAAGCGGCAAGTTCAGGGGCAAGCATTGGTCTTAGCGAAACTGACGGTCGGCATATTTCTGCCTCTACAACAGTGACTGGGGAAAAACTGTATCGAGTTCCTACTCAGCCTGATACTGGAGATGGCAACACAGTTGATGTTGATTTAGAGCGTAACTTGTTTATGCAAAATCAAATTAGACACCAAGCCTCTCTTGACTTCTTAGGAAGTAAATTCAAGAACTTAACTAAAGCACTTAAAGGGGAATAATTAGATGAGCTTATTTAATGTATTCAATGTAACAGGTTCAGCCATGAGTGCGGAATCAGTTCGTCTTAATACAACCTCTAGTAACTTAGCGAACGCGGACAGCGTAAGTAGTTCTGTTAAAGACACTTATAAAGCTCGCCACGCGGTGTTTGGTGCGGAATTAAGTAAAGCGCGTTATAACCGTGACCATAACGTGCCAGTGAAAGTATTAGGTATTGTAGAAAGTGATAAACCACTCAATGCAGAATATAACCCGGATCACCCATTAGCGAATGACGAAGGTTTTATTTACAAACCGAACGTTAACGTGATGGAAGAAATGGCAAACATGATATCAGCTTCTCGTGCGTACCAAACGAACGTACAAGTAGCGGATTCAAGTAAACAGATGCTGCTGCGTACGCTGCAGATGGGTCAATAAGGTTCAGGGGGTAGCGTATGGCCGGAATAAATAATATTGGTCAACAAAGCGGCTTGTCCTATGTTGATCAGCTAAAAAGCCTTCAAGAGAATACCAAGAAGCCAGATGAGACAACGGGGAAACAAGATCTTAAACAAGAAGATTTTCTATCTCTGCTCACCAAGCAACTTGCTCAACAAGATCCTTTTAAGCCGGTTAGCAATGACCAAATGATTGCGCAAATGGCTTCATTTGCGACGGTTGATGGCATTGGAAAAATGAATACACAGTTTGAAAGCTTGAATTCATCAATGACATCTAACCAAGCACTACAGGCGTCTTCATTAGTAGGGCGTGATGTACTTGTTCCAGGTGCTGCGGGTATTAAGCAGGCAGAAGGCGGAATGGCGGCGATGGTTAAACTCCCTCAAGCAGTGGACAATTTATTTGTACGCGTTGAGAACGAGATGGGCCAATTAATTCGTACGTTAGACGTTGGAGCTAAGACTGCTGGTGATACTCGTGTTGAATGGGACGGAAAAGATGAAAACGGTAATCCATTGCCAGCTGGCAAATATAACGTGAAAGCGGCAGGTTTGTTGGATGGAGAGAGTGCTGAATTCGGCGTATCAACGTATGCGAACGTGAACAGTGTTCTTCTTGGTAAAGGTGATGGTAACGTACTGCTCAATCTGGCTGGATTTCCTTCGCCAGTTCGACTTGCTGAAGTACTAGAAGTTGGCAAAGCGTAACGCTTTATAGAGTTATAACGCTAGCTAGATTAGGAGATTTTTGGAATGTCATATATTTCGTTAAGCGGTTTATCCGCAGCTCAGTTAGATCTGAACACAACCAGTAACAACATTGCCAACGCAAACTCATTCGGCTTTAAAGAGTCTCGTGCGGAGTTCGGCGATGTTTATTCAAATTCACTGTTTACGAACTCTAAAACAGTCACGGGTGGTGGTGCTCAAGCGAACAAAGTAGCTCAACAATTCCATGAAGGTTCAAGTATTTATACGAATAACCCAATGGACTTACGAATCAGCGGTACAGGTTTCTTTGCAGTAGCAAAAGAGCGACTTGAACCAACGACGAATGAGCTTACTCGTAACGGCGCTTTCCACCTAAATAAAGATAACTACATGGTTACCTCTAATGAAGAGTATCTTTTAGGCTATACCGTAAACCCTGATACTGATGAAGTGACGTCTTACGAGCCGAAACCATTAAACATTCCTGCAGAATTTGGTAAGCCAAAGCAAACTGAGAATATTGATGTAGGTGTTAACTTACCTGCAAATGGCGATTTGAAAGATCCGGCAGCATTTGATTTCAATGACCCTGATTCTTACAACCGTTCTACATCTTCAACGATTTACGACTCTATGGGTCAATCGTACAAGATGACGACGTATTACCTTAAAGATCAAACTCAGCCAAATACTTGGAACTCTTACTACACAGTAACGGACGACCTAGGCGAGAAACCAGTCAACATTACTGGCGGTGATGCTACTAATGCTACGGGGCATATTGGCCACACAATGAAGTTCAATAATGATGGTACTTTAGCCTCATTAAATAGTGGACTTCCTATGGTGTCTGAAGCGCTCGGAGCTGGTGCAAACCCTATTAATTTGAATGGTGCTGATGTTACTCAAACTCTTAATTTCGGTTTAGATCAAGCGACCCAATTTGCCGCTCCATTTGAAGTCACCAAGTTTGATGAAGATGGTGCAACAACGGGTTTCTTGAGCAAAATTGACTTTGATGAACGTGGTAGCATTTTAGGGACTTACTCAAATGGTGAATCTGTCACATTAGGCCGTGTTGGTTTAGTGCGAGTGCCAAATGAGCAAGGTCTTGATAAAAAAGGTGGAACCCAGTGGGATTCAACTCAACTTTCAGGTGCTAAAATCTGGGGTGAATCAAACAAAGGTTCGTACGGTAGCGTGAGTAGCGGCACATTGGAGCAATCCAATATCGATATGACTCAAGAGCTTGTTGACCTGATTTCAGCTCAGCGTAACTTCCAAGCAAACTCTCGTTCGCTTGAAGTGCATAACCAACTGCAGCAAAATATCCTACAAATCCGTTAATTCTAGTGTTAACAATCATTGGTACAATATCAAACTGGGTGGCAAACTCAGTTTGATATTCTTTGCCTCTTTACGGCAATACTCTCTTCAATATTTTCCTTTCAAACAACGCGCTCCTTTAATTAACTGAATTAAAAGGTGTTTTTATATTGGCATATAAATTGCTTTTCAATAGTCAGACGATGATTTTTTGGAGCAAATTATGGATCGCGCACTGTTTCTTGCCATGAGTGGCGCTAAGCAAAACATGCAAGCATTGCAGCTTAGAGCAAACAACTTAGCTAACGTAAGTACCCCGGGTTTTCGAGCGGATTTAGCTCAAGCTCGTTCAATGCAAGCGTATGGTGAAGGTTTGCCGACTCGTGTATTTAGCATGACAGAACGCCCTGGACATAACTTCTCCCAAGGAAGCGTGATCACGACTGGCCGAGACCTTGATGTAACTATTGAAGGTGAAGGCTGGATTTCCGTTATAGATAAAACGGGAAAAGAGGGTTTAACCCGCAACGGTAACTTAAAAATTGATCAAAACGGTCTGTTACTCAATGGTAATGGTCACCTTGTTTTAGGTGATACAGGTGCTCCGATATCCCTTCCGATTCCATTGAGTAAAATTGAAATTGGACGTGATGGCACTATTTCTGTTCTTCCTCAAGGTGCTCCAGCGACTGAGATGGAACAAATCGATCGCATTAAATTGACTCGTTCAAACCCACAAACATTGTTTAAAGATTCAAATGGTTTATTCCGTTTGAAAGATCCAAATCTGGCGTACGAAGCTGATGCTGGTGTTCACATTCTAACTGGTGCTATTGAAGGTAGTAATGTAAACGCAGTAGGCGAAATGACCAGTCTAATTGACCTTCAACGTCAATTTGAAATGCAAGTCAAAATGATGAGCACAGCAGAAGAGATGGACAAGTCGTCCGATTCACTGCTTCGTATGAGCTAATAGATTTAAGGGGATTGTCATGCATCCAGCATTATGGGTAAGTAAAACAGGTTTAGATGCTCAACAAACGAATATCTCAACCATTTCAAATAACTTGGCGAATGCCTCGACCATTGGCTTTAAAAAGAGCCGCCCAGTGTTTGAAGATTTGTTCTATCAAAACATTAATCAACCTGGTGGTCAGTCATCACAAAATACCGAGCTTCCTAGCGGTTTAATGCTTGGTGCTGGTGCGAAAGTCGTGGCGACGCAAAAAGTGCACACTCACGGTAATGCCCAAACGACCACCAACAGTTTAGATATGATGATTGAAGGTGATGGCTTTTTCCAAATCAACATGCCTGATGGCAACATCGGTTATAGCCGAAATGGTCAATTCACGTTGAACTCTGAAGGGATCATTGTGACTTCAGGTTCTGGCTACTCTCTTGAACCAGAAATCACCATTCCTGAAGATGCGATCTCAATTACTGTTGGTAACGATGGTGAAGTGTCCGTGCGAGTTCGTGGCCAGCAGGATAACCAAGTGGTCGGTCAAATTACCACAGTAGATTTCGTTAACCCTGGTGGTTTAGAACCTTTAGGACAAAACCTTTATTTACCGACTGGTGCGAGTGGTGATCCACAAGAAGGCGTTCCGGGGTTAGACGGTTTAGGTTCAGTTCGTCAATCAATGCTTGAAACATCAAACGTTAATGTAACGGAAGAGTTGGTTAATATGATTGAAGCTCAACGAGTTTATGAAATGAACTCTAAAGTTATATCGTCCGTCGATAAAATGATGAGCTTCGTGAACCAGCAGTTGTAATGACTCGTATCCGATAAAGACATTAAAGATTAACTAACCAGAGAATATCGCTATGAAACGTCTACTATGCTTAGCTTTTATTGCCTCTTTAAGTGGCTGTACTATGTTGGAACCTGTAGAAACAACAGAAGTACAGCAAGGAACAACAGTAGTCGATGCAGTAGAAGGCGATAAGTCAGAAGACGAGAGCTCTGGGATTGTTGATACACTGCGTGGAAGAACCGACCCTGTCGCTGGTGATCCGGCTTGGGCTCCAATTCACCCGAAACAAAAAGCAGAGCACTACGCGGCGGCAACAGGCTCGCTGTTCAATGCCGACCAAGTGAGTAATTTATATGATGATTCGAAGCCTCATGGTTTAGGAGATATCATTACCGTTACTCTAGATGAAAGCACCAAAGCGGCAAAAAGTTCCGATGCTGATTTATCAAAAGCGAATGACTCATCAATGGATCCGATCTTTGTTGGGGGGAATGAATTAAAAATCCAAGATTATAACTTCTCTTACGAACTCTCGAATGATAACTCCTACAAAGGCAGTGCAGCCGCAAACCAAAGCAATAGCTTGAGTGGCTCAATTACAGTGGAAGTTATTGAAGTATTGGCCAATGGTAACTTGGTGATCCGCGGTGAAAAATGGCTCACACTGAATACAGGTGACGAGTACATTCGCTTGAGCGGCACGATCCGACCGGATGATGTCGCCTTCGATAACACCATCGCATCTAACCGAATTTCTAATGCTCGAATTCAATATTCAGGCACCGGAACTCAACAAGATATGCAAGAGCCGGGATTCTTGGCACGATTCTTCAATGTAGCTTTGTAATCACAAAATTACAGTCGAAGTATTGGCGTAGTTTTGTCAGCTAGATATTAAGGTATTTGAAGATGAAGAAACTCACCCTATTACTACTCGGCATGATATTTTGTGTCACAAGTGCTCAAGCGGCACGAATCAAAGACGTTTCAAAAATTGCTGGTGTCCGTAGTAACCAGTTGGTGGGTTACGGTTTAGTTTCAGGTTTACCGGGCACGGGTGAGTCAACTCCCTTTACCGATCAAAGCTTTAACGCCATGTTGCAAAATTTTGGGATTCAACTACCGCCAGGTACTAAACCTAAAACAAAAAACATTGCAGCGGTAATGGTGACGGCTGAAATGCCAGCCTTTTCGAAACAGGGTCAACAAGTCGATATCACCGTCTCTTCCATTGGATCGGCAAAAAGCCTGCGTGGCGGTACATTACTGCAAACATTCCTAAAAGGTCTTGATGGGCAGGTTTATGCCGTTGCACAAGGCAATCTAGTGGTCAGTGGTTTTAGTGCTACTGGCGCTGATGGTTCAAAAATTGTCGGAAACAACCCAACAGTCGGCCTTATCTCTGGCGGTGCTACCGTTGAACGAGAAATTCCATCGCCTTTTGGTCGTGGCGATTACATTACCTTTAATCTTCTTGAGTCCGATTTCACAACGGCACAACGCATGGCTGACGCAGTCAATAACTTCTTAGGTCCGCAAATGGCATCGGCTGTGGATTCAACTTCGGTTCGAGTTCGTGCTCCTCGTGAGATTAGCCAGCGCGTTGCCTTCCTTTCTGCTGTTGAAAATATCGAATTCAACCCTGCAGATGGCGCAGCAAAAATCATTGTAAACTCTCGAACGGGTACAATTGTGGTCGGTAAGCATGTCCGCCTTAAAGCCGCAGCGGTAACACATGGTGGAATGACCGTTGCGATTAAAGAAAACTTGAACGTGAGCCAGCCAAATGGATTTTCTGGTGGACAAACGGTTGTCGTGCCTGATTCCGATATCGAAGTCACAGAAGAGCAAGGGAAAATGTTTAAATTTGAACCTGGCTTAACTCTTGATGATCTTGTTCGAGCGGTAAACGAAGTGGGTGCAGCTCCTTCCGATTTAATGGCTATCCTTCAGGCGCTGAAACAAGCTGGCGCGATTGAAGGTCAGTTAATCATTATCTAACCAACAGAGGTTTTCCTATGATCAAGAATCCTACCGATGTTGGCTTTGTGCATGATATTTCAAGCCTAGACCGTTTACGTCAACAAGCTGTAAATGGAGAAGAGGGCGATGAGAAAGCCGCATTAACTGCTGCAGCAAAACAGTTTGAATCTATTTTCACATCGATGTTGTTTAAATCAATGCGTGATGCTAACTCAAGTTTTAAGTCTGACATGATGAACAGTCAGAATGAAGATTTCTATCGTCAGATGTTAGATGATCAAATGTCGACAGAATTGAGCTCCTCTGGATCGCTTGGTCTTGCTGATATGATTGTGGCGCAGCTCAGCCAAGGTCAGAGTTCTGAAGCGGATAAAACCGAAGTTCGTATGCGTAATGAAGCGTTTGATACTTCCTTACGTTTGCCAGTTAATGAAGAAAAAGCACGCTTGATCGCGGATAGAGTCCTTAAAAAGCAACAAGTCAGTCCTGCAGAACCGACGTCATTTGAATCTCCACAATCCTTTGTGCAATCTATGCGTCCATACGCTGAAAAAGCGGCAAAAACTCTTGGTGTCGAGCCTTCATTATTACTTGCACAGGCGGCTCTTGAAACGGGCTGGGGGCAAAAAGTCGTTCAAAATTCGGTGGATAACAGTAACAACCTATTCAACATTAAAGCCGATAGAAGCTGGAAAGGTGACAAAATTGCCACTCAAACACTGGAGTTTCATGATAATACGCCAGTTAAAGAGAGTGCTTCATTCCGTTCTTACTCTTCATATCAAGAGAGCTTTAATGATTACGTGCGCTTCTTGAATGATAACCCGAGATACAAAACGGCACTTCAAGTCGGAAATGGTGATGAACTTTCCAGCTTAAACGGTCAAGGTGAAAATGGTGATAACTCTGAAGTATTCATCAGAGGCATTCATCAGGCTGGGTATGCAACAGACCCTCAATATGCAGATAAAGTGTTGCGTGTTAAAGCGAAAATCGACCAAATGAATTAAGATAAATCAATCAGAATAAAGGCTTATGATGACATAAGCCTTTTTTATTATTCCCTTCAAAACGCCCTCCTAAATATCTGGTACATATCTTGCTTTATATCCCTTAAGCATCGGCAATTGCTGATTTTTGTTTGAGTTTTTTGGGGGCTTTATGGCATCGGATCTTCTGAATGTAGGTACTCAGAGCGTACTTACCGCTCAGAGACAGTTGAATACCACTGGTCATAACATTTCTAACGTAAATACAGAGGGTTACAGTCGTCAGTCTGTAGTTCAAGCTGTAAATGCACCGCGCCAGTACGGTGGGGAAACCTATGGAATGGGTGTGCATGTGGAAAATGTTCGCCGCTCTTGGGATCAATTTGCCGTTAAAGAACTCAATATCGCAACAACCAATGCCGCGAAAGCTGAAGATGTAGAGTCTAATTTAGATATGCTCTCTAGCATGCTCTCTTCTGTCGCGTCTAAAAAAATTCCAGAAACATTAAATGACTGGTTTGATTCGATCAAAACGCTTGCAGATAGCCCTAATAATGTTGGTGCAAGGAAAGTAGTACTTGAGAAAGCCGATTTAATCAGCCAAAACTTGAATAATTTCCATGAAACCGTTCGCCAGCAATCTGAAGCCGTAAATAAAAAACTAGACATGGGTATCGAAAGAATTAATCAACTCGCGGTTGAAATTCGAGATGTCCAACGTTTGATGATGCGCACTCCAGGACCGCATAACGATCTACGAGATCAGCATGAAACGCTCATTAAAGAGTTATCCGAATACACCAAAGTGAGCGTGACACCACGAGCTAATGCCGAAGGCTATAACGTTCATATTGGCGGCGGACATACATTAGTATCAGGCTCGGAATCCAGTCAATTAAAGATGGTTGGTGGCTACCCAGATGTGCACCAACGACGTTTAGCTGTGGTAGAAGGCAAAGCGGTCAAAGTAATTGATAGCCGATCGATTGATGGAAAACTTGGTTCGATGCTGGATATGCGTGATAACCAAATTCCAAATATCATGGATGAACTTGGTCGACTGGCCACTGCTTTATCTTATGAAGTGAATGGATTGCAAGCACAAGGCTTAGATATGAACGGGAATGTAGGTGGTTTGATCTACACCGACATTAACTCGGAAATCGTCGCGAGTTCGCGTGTTGTGACTAAAGGTGATTCAGAAGCCGATATTGCGGTGTTTATTGCCAATACCAGTGAACTAAAAGGCGGAGAATACGGATTACGCTACGATGGCAGTAATTATGTAGTGACAAAACCAACCGGTGAAAGTGTCACTGTTCAGGTTGATGACTCTGGCTCATTTTATTTAGATGGGATGAGAGTTGAGGTTCGTAATGCACCTGAAGAAGGTGAACGAATTTTACTGCGCCCAACGCGATCTGGTGCGGCTCAAATGCAGCTGGAAACGAACGATCCAAACGCAATTGCAGCACAAAGCTATGAAGCGTCGACCACCTTTGCACAAGGGACGGCTACGTTCAATATTTTAGCCGCTGGTGATCTTCGAGAGTTTGAAGTTATCGTTTCACCGAAGGGCGATCAATTTGCGGTGATTGATACGAAAGGTAAAGTTCTTTTAGATCCGCAACCTTATCCACCAAATACACCTATTACTGTTATGGGTACTACATTTGAATTATCAGGCGGCGCGATTGCCGATGATAAATTTACGGCAAACCTTGTCCCTTCTGAAGGGGATAACGGCAACTTACGTAAAATGCAGAACATTCAAACGGACAAAAAGTTAAATGGCAATGAAGCGACGGTTTTAGATGTTTACCACAACTTGAACACCGATGTGGGGCTGAAAATGTCCACCGCTACACGGCTAAATGAGATCGCGACGTTAGAAAAAGAGTCCGCGTCGGAACGCCTTGCTTCAATATCTGGGGTTAACCTCGATGAAGAAGCTGCCAATATGATGAAGTTTCAACAAGCTTATATGGCGTCGTCAAGAATCATGCAAGCGGCAAATGATACTTTCAATACCATTTTGGCCTTGAGATAGGGGGATCGTGAATGTTGAATCGAATTTCTAGCTTTCATAATTACCAATCCGTTCAAAATGATTTTCGTCGTCAAGAGAATAAGGTTTTCCATAACCAAGCTCAGCTAGCGTCAGGAAAAAAATTACTTTCGCCAAGTGATGATCCACTTGCGACGCACTATTTACAAAATATTAACCAGCAGTCAGAGCAACTCAAGCAGTACTTGGATGCCATTGTTTTGGTTCGTAACCGTTTAGAACATCATGAAGTGGTGATTGCGAATACCGAAGAGTTTACAGATGAAGCGAAACGAACCGTTATGGAGATGATTAACGGTGCGTTATCCCCTGAAGATCGGCAAGCAAAGGCACGCGAAATCGAAGAATTAGCTTCAAATTTTTTGAACCTAGCCAATACACAAGATGAGTCTGGTAACTATACACTGGCGGGGACAAAGCCTAAGAATCAACCGTTTTTCCGAGATAATGATGGAACGGTAACGTACTCCGGTGACGATTATCAAAGAAAAATGCGTATCTCTAACAGTCTAGAAATGGCCATGAATGATCCAGGTAGCAAGTTATTCATGGAAATTGAAAATCCATTTGGTGATTTTGAACCACAATACGAGCTACAAAATGGTTCGCACTTACTGTTAGATAAAGCAGTCAACAGCAACTTTGGTGATACCTCGGTCTATAAGGTCACATTTGTCGATATGAACACCGGAAAATTTGGCTATCAGCTTGAGAAAGACGGCAGTGTCGTAAAAGCAGACGAATTTGACCCGGGTAAAGGCATTGATTACGAAGGCGTCAATATACGTGTTCGAGGCCAGATAACCAAAGGTGATGCCATTTCACTGGAGCCAAGATCAACGTTCAGTGTTTTTGATAGCTTTAAAGATGCGATGGAGTTGTCCAAATCTTCAGTTTCCGATACTTCGGCTACCGCAAAGCTGCACCAAGTGACAGAAGAGTTCCATGCCGCATTTATTCATTTAAATAAAGCAAGAACGGATGCTGGTGCTCGTTTGAATACACTTGATATTCAAGAGCAGCAGCATGAAGACTTTAATTTAACGTTAGCAAAATCCAAAAGTAAGTTTGAAGATCTTGATTACTCTAAAGCAGTCATTGAATTTAACGAAAATTCAAGAGCTTTGCAGGCATCTCAGCAAGCTTTCGGAAAAACAAAAGATCTTACGTTGTTTAATTACATTTAAGTTATCGATAACCAGAGATGATGTGTCTTGCCGATCTGTGGCTAGAAGTGAGTTGATCTTATTTTTGATGGTGCCTTATGAGCTATGCCTTAAGTGCAAAAAAATGAGATTGAACATTGAAGGAATGAGTTTGCCGCAAGATGATTGACGGTAAATGAGCTGTCTATAAAGGCGGCAATAGAACGAGAAAGGTGAATGGAGTTCAAGCGAAAGAAAAGAACATTCACTTAGCTGGTTTCTTTTGTAAGTGGTTGTTTTTAAGGGTTTGTTTTATTTTTAAATAAATAAATAAAAACTTGGCACACAAATCGCATATATTAAATCAGTACGAATTACACAATTTTAAACCTATTGATGTATCAATAGATTTAGCGAGAATTTTTACGGTCAGTGCTTTTCCAAATGAGAGTAAAGCTGGCCGCTTCGCATCAAGCTTGCGAACTCAAAAGGAGAGCAACTAATGGCTGTAACAGTAAGCACAAACGTACCGGCGATGACGGCACAACGTTACCTCAATAAGGCGAATGATGAGCTAAGCGTTTCAATGGAACGCCTATCTTCAGGCCATAAGATTAACAGCGCAAAAGATGATGCGGCTGGTCTACAGATTTCGAATCGTCTAACGGCACAATCTCGTGGTTTAGATGTAGCAATGCGTAACGCGAACGATGGTATATCTATCGCTCAAACGGCTGAAGGGGCGATGAACGAATCGACCAATGTACTTCAACGTATGCGTGACCTAGCCCTACAATCTGCGAATGGTACTAACTCAGACGCTGAACGTCAGGCGATTAACGAAGAATCTCAAGATCTTCAAGATGAGTTGAACCGTATAGCAGAGACAACCTCTTTTGGTGGTAGACGTCTGCTGAATGGTTCGTTCGGTGACGCTTCTTTCCAAATCGGTTCGAATGCGGGTGAAGCAATGATCATGGCGCTGACCAGTATCCGTGCAGATGATAGCCGAATGGGTGGTAGCACTTTCTTTGCTGAAAACGGTAAAGACAAAGATTGGGGTGTGGCTCCCGATAAAAAAGATATAAAATTTGAGTTTATTACCAAAGAAGGCGAAGAGATTTCAATTAACATTGACGCAAAAGCGGGTGATGATATTGAAGAACTTGCGACTTCGATTAACGGCCAAACGGCAATGGTCAATGCTTCAGTTAGTGATGAAGGTAAACTGCAGATATTCGTCGCAGAACCGAATTTACAAGGCGATATGTCGATTTCTGGTAGTTTAGCATCGGACTTAGGCTTAAGTTCTGAAGGTGTACATACAACCGTGCAAGATATCGATATGCGTACAGTGGCTGGCTCGCAAAATGCTGTGAGTATTGTGGATGCAGCACTTAAGTATGTTGACTCACAACGTTCAGACCTCGGTGCGAAACAGAACCGTTTAAGCCATAGTATTAGTAACTTAGCGAACGTTCAAGAGAACGTAGATGCTTCTAACAGCCGTATTAAAGATACCGATTTTGCGAAAGAAACAACGCAAATGACGAAAGCACAAATTCTGCAACAGGCAGGGACGTCAATCCTTGCTCAAGCAAAACAGTTGCCAAACTCTGCAATGTCACTATTGCAGTAGCTATAAGGAATCCTTATCAGCAATGTTCAGACGTGAGCGCGCTAATAGGGATAACTTGGCAAAGTATGCTTACTATTGGATGAAGAACTCTCTCACTTTGTTCTCCATTTTTACAGTAAACATACACTCGGTCAGCCAGTAATGTGTTCATTTCTCTTGATCTCCACATAGGCTCTGGTTACCAACCGGCCCCGGTTCTCTCAAAGGAAAAGGGGCTTTTCTCTATCTGCTACTTAATAAAAACCTGCTACTTAATAAAGTCTGTTACTTAATAAAAATTTGCTACTTGATAAAACCTGTAATTGAGTAAATATTTTATTCAGCAACGCTGCCTGCAAATGAGTGAAACCACCCCCAAAAACTCATAATCTGACGACTACTATCTTTGTCATCCTCTCCGAAATATCAAAAAATCACCGTCCTTCACGGCTATGTCTTTCCTTTGCTACCGATTTTCTTTAGATTTTAATTTTATTAAGTTATTGATTTTAAATATAAATAAAATTTATTGATGATTTTTATTAATTTTCTTCTAAAGCATTTTGAATTAGCGCCGTTATTAAAAGTAACTTTGAGAGAACTACTTGGTTTTTCGAGACGTCGAAAACCGCTACAACGAAAAATCAATTGGAGAAATCACCATGGCAGTGAATGTAAATACTAACGTATCAGCGATGACAGCACAGCGTCACCTTAATAACTCGACAAGTGCTCAGCAAACCTCAATGGAACGCCTATCATCAGGCTTCAAAATTAACAGTGCGAAAGACGACGCAGCGGGTCTACAAATTTCGAACCGTTTAAACGTACAAAGCCGTGGTCTTGATGTTGCAGTACGCAACGCAAATGACGGTATTTCAATTGCACAAACAGCAGAAGGTGCAATGAATGAAACAACCAACATCCTTCAACGTATGCGTGACTTGTCACTACAATCTTCAAACGGCTCAAACTCAAAAGCTGAGCGTGTCGCGATTCAAGAAGAAGTAACGGCGCTGAATGATGAACTAAACCGTATTGCAGAAACCACATCATTTGGTGGCAACAAGCTACTTAATGGTACTCACGGCACGAAATCATTCCAAATTGGCGCTGATAACGGTGAAGCGGTCATGCTTTCTCTACGCGATATGCGTTCAGATAACTCAAAAATGGGTGGTACAGGTTACCAAGCTGGCGAAACAAAAGATAAAGATTGGGCAGTTAAATCAGACGCTAACGACCTTACGATTAAGCTGACTGATACAGCAGGCCAAGAACAAGAAATCAACATCAGCGCGAAAGCGGGTGACGATATCGAAGAACTTGCTACTTACATTAATGGTCAAACAGATTTAGTAAAAGCATCAGTTACAGAAGATGGCGCACTTCAAATGTTTGCGGGTAGCAACAAAGTATCGGGCGAAGTTGAATTCTCTGGCGGCCTTGCTGGTGAGCTAGACATGCAAGCGGGTCGTAAAGAAACGGTTGATACTATTGATGTAAGAACGGTTGGCGGTTCACAAGAATCTGTTGCTGTTATTGATGCAGCACTTAAATATGTCGATAGCCACCGTGCAGAACTGGGTGCTTTCCAAAACCGTTTCGAACATGCAATCAACAACTTAGATAACATTAACGAAAATGTTAATGCTTCTAAGAGCCGTATCAAAGATACCGATTTCGCGAAAGAAACGACGCAAATGACGAAGACACAAATTCTTGGTCAGGCATCAAGCTCAATTCTTGCTCAAGCGAAACAAGCGCCTAACTCAGCGTTAAGCCTACTAGGCTAATGATTTTAAGCACCTTTAATCAGGTGAATTAAAATAGAGATAGTTAAAAAGTTTAAAACCCAGCGTTGGCTGGGTTTTTTATTGGAAATAATAAAATAGGGTGCTGATAGCGCCCCAAGTTAGGCCTGAAGACGCTTCTTTCACTTTTTGATGTCCTGCATAGGGTGATTTTTGTGTTGTTTATTTATACGTGTAGCGCGTTTTATGAACGATTTGATCATTGGCTTTTGGTTTGAAACGAGATGATATTTTTAAGAGGAAATCGCCCAATAGTTTAGAAGTTGATCACATTTTTCTTTTTAGTTGAAAAAAAACACAAAAAAACTAATTTTTTTCCTAAAGCTTCTAATATAGGGGCCGTTAAAGGGATTGAGAGAAATGAGATGTGCCGAGGTGTGGTGAGAGACACCAAGGCCATCAAACAATGCCTTAAGGAGATCAACTATGGCTATAAATGTAAATACAAACGTATCTGCAATGACCGCACAGCGTTACCTAAACGGTGCAGCTGAAGGTACTCAAAAATCAATGGAGCGTTTGTCTTCAGGTTATAAAATCAACAGCGCAAAAGACGACGCTGCTGGTCTACAAATTTCTAACCGTTTAAACGCGCAAAGCCGTGGTTTAGATATGGCGGTTCGTAATGCTAATGACGGTATTTCAATTGCACAAACAGCAGAAGGTGCAATGGATGAAACAACCAACATCCTACAACGTATGCGTGATCTATCGCTACAATCATCAAATGGTTCAAACTCTAAATCAGAGCGTGTTGCTATCCAAGAGGAAGTAACAGCACTTAATGACGAGCTAAACCGTATCGCGGAAACGACTTCATTTGGTGGTAACAAACTTCTAAATGGTACTTTTGGTACTCAATCATTCCAAATCGGCGCTGATTCTGGTGAAGCTGTTATGCTTTCTATGAATAGCTTGCGTTCAGATACCATGGCAATGGGCGGCAAAAGCTACGCAGCTGAAGAAGGTAAGGACGCAAGTTGGAGAGTATCGGAAGATACTGATCTAACAATGACCTATACTAATAAGCAAGGTGAAGAGAAAGAAGTCGAAATCAACGCTAAACAAGGCGATGATTTAGAGCAGCTTGCGACTTACATCAATGGTCAAAACGATGAAGTAAAAGCATCGGTTGGCGAAAATGGTAAACTACAGCTTTTTGCTTCAACTCAAAAAGTGGAAGGTGAAGTTGAATTTTCAGGTGGCTTAGCTAGCGAAATTGGTATCGGCAGCAGCCAAGATGTGACCGTTAAAGATATTGATGTAACATCTGTTGCGGGTTCACAAGAAGCGGTGTCTATTATTGATGGCGCCCTAAAAAGTGTTGATAGCCAACGTGCGTCACTGGGTGCATTCCAAAACCGTTTTGACCATGCAATCAGCAACCTTGATAACATCAACGAAAACGTAAACGCATCTCAAAGCCGAATTAAAGATACGGATTACGCAAAAGAAACAACCGCTATGACTAAGTCTCAAATCCTACAACAGGCGAGTACTTCAATCTTAGCTCAAGCGAAGCAGACACCATCTGCAGCTCTTAGCTTATTGGGCTAATACACCTAAGTTAAACATATAGCTTAAAGGTGGTAGCAGATAAGGGTATGACTGTTACTAGCCCATGAGGCGGAAGGGAGATTGTTATGGACATTTCATCCTACACATCGAACATCCAGCCTTACGGTTCGCCAAGTGGCATACAAATTGCTTCTGAAAACAATAGTGGCGCACCTAATGTTTCTCGTTCTAAAGAGGTCAAACAACCAGAGAAGGTTGTGGAAGAACACGATGTTACCGTTGGAGCTGCAATCGAACTTGCAAAAGAACGACAAGAGCTAAACAAAGAACAGCGTGTGAAGATGGTTGAAAAAATGAATGAATTTATTTCTTCCATCAACAAAGGGGTCTCTTTTAAAGTGGACGAAGAGTCTGGTCGAGATGTTGTGACAATTTATGAAGCAACAACGGGTGATATCATTCGTCAGATACCAGATGAAGAAATGTTAGAGATACTGCGGCGCTTAGCAGCCCACACCTCTAGTAGCGGATTACTAGTGGAGAAGGTATAAGTCGTTTTTGAGGTGATTTAATGAGTTTAGGCCCTATGGGGATGTCTTCTGGCATGGATATAAATGCCATGGTCAGCAAAATTGTCGATGCGGAGCGTGTGCCAAAGCAGCAACGTATCGATAATGAGCGAATGAAGAATGACTCAAGCATTAGTGCTTATGGGCGACTCAGAGAATCGCTAGATACGATGAAAAATCTGATGACAAATTTTCGTCAGGAAAAGGCTTTTGCAGTTCGAAAAGTCGATACCACCAATGATGAAGTTGTCTCAGCAACTGCAACAACAGATGCGATAGCTGGTAAATATGCCATCGATGTGTTGCAGCTTGCTCAGAGTCACAAAGTGGCTTCCGATGTCATTCCGGAAGATACTAAATTTGGCCCTGGCAAGCTGCAGGTTTCGCTTGGTGATAAAAACTTCGACGTTGATATCAGTGCTAATTCAAAATTGATTGATGTTGTTAGAGGTATTAACGGCGCCGGTAAAAATCCTGGCGTTCGTGCTTCTTTAATCAACGACGTTGAAGGCCCACGTCTTATACTGGCTTCTAATTTGTCAGGTAAAGACCATGCGATAAAAATTAACGTAGATGCCGAGCCCGGTGATGCGTTAAAAACATTTGAATATAAAACTCTTGAAGAGCGTGTTTCCGATTTAGAGAAAGCAAGAAACGCGGCTCAAGAGCTGATAGTGGCTGACGATCCTAATGCGATTAATGGCCTAGGGGCTAACTCAGAAGGTTCAGATAAAGCCAACGGCAACGACCCACTTTCTTCACAAGATCAAATCCCACAAGATCAAACAACGGGTCCAAACGCCACTACCGATCCCAATAGTCCACAAGCTCAAACGATTGACCCTGTGACAGGCTTACCTGTGGACGCGGTAACGGATGCTCTGCAAGCTGCCGCTAAAACCGCTTCTTTATTACCACAAGATAATATTCCAGGTTGGACAGAGACTGCTTCAGGAACGCTGCTTGATTCATATTACACGCCTGAAGCTGAACTGGATTCGAAAGCGATCGAAAAAGCGCCCGATGTACCAGGCTGGACAAATACGGCTTCAGGTACGCTTACTGACTCTTTTGTGACGCCGAAAGAAGCGCAAATCCAGCTTGATAAAAAGCTCGCAGATGAAAAAGCAGCGATTGAAAATGCCGTTTTAACTGGAGAGTTAACACCAGAACAAGCAAAACAAATTGAACGAGCGAAGTTATCCCCGGAAGAAAGGGCGCATCTTGAAAAAGTGGAAAAAGCTCAAGTCGATCTAGAAAAAGCTCAGCGCTCATTTGATAGTTATAATGGGATGACGGAAGTTCAAGCGGGTCAAGATTCCGTTGTTGTCTTAGATGGTATTGCTCAGTTGTCGAGTAATAACAACATTATTGAAGATGCAATTGAAGGTGTCGATTTAACTCTCAAAGGAAAAACAGAGAAGAATAAAGCTCCGGCAGAAATTGGTATCGAATACGATAGACGAAGCGTGCGAGATGATATTGAGCAGTTCGTTGCCGCTTATAACCAGTTTTATCAGATGTCTAAGCAGCTCTCTTCGGTTGACCCAACGACAGGGCAGAAAGGCCCATTAGCGGGAGACAGCATTGTTAGAGGTGCCGATTCTCGCTTAAAGAGTGTCTTCTCCAGCAGCATTTCTAAAGCACCAAAAGATATTCAAAGTTTAACCGAGTTTGGTGTCACCACCACGCGTCAAGGTACACTTGAAATCAACTACGATATGCTTGATCGCCAATTAAATAATAACTTCAATAAGTTGGAAGATTTTTTTGGTGGCAATAATGGTTTTGCAAAAAAAGTCGAAGATGCGATTCAAAGCATGACTGGCGTAACCGGTGCGATTCGTACTCGCGAAAAAAGTATGGTTGAACAGAATTACCGTTTAAGTGATGATCAAGTCACTTTAGATCGACGGATGGAAGGCTTAGAAAAGAGAACTCACTCGAAATTTACCGCCATGCAAGAAGCGACAGGAAATATGCAGTCACAGCTTTCTGGCATGATGAATGCATTAGGCTAATATGATGCAAGCAGAATTGACACTCCTTTGTGAGTTAGATCACCAATTACTGAAAGCATTAGAAGAAAAAGAAATTAATGCTGAAGAAATCGTATCCTTGGTCGATAAAAGAGAACAGTTGCTGCAGAGTACTCTGCATTTTCTAGGTGAAAACCCAGAATTTAAACAAAGTAAGCAATGGCATGAGGCTATTGCTCGAACTAAACAATTAGTTGAATTGATGCAATCAGAAACCAATCGAGTCGGGCAAATACTTCAAAAGTATCGACACGGAAGCAAATCACTTCAGCAATATAAAAAGTTTTTATAAAAGAGGAATACTATGCGTGGTTCTTTACAAGCTTACAAAAAGGTATCAGTGGATAGCCAGCTAAGCGCTGCGTCCCCGCATAAAGTGATCCAAATGTTGATGGGTGGTGCTATCGAACGCCTTATTCAAGGTAAAGCAGCGATGCAAGCAGGTAACATTCCTGTGAAAGGCGAACGTTTAGGTAAAGCTCTAGATATCATCATTAGCTTGCGTAGTTGTCTCTCTATCTCTGATGGTGGAGAGATAGCAAAAAACCTAGATCAGCTTTATGAATTTATGATCACACAAATTTCAACGGCAAATCACAAAAATGATCCTCAACCCATTGATGATGTAATTGACATTATTCGCGAAATTAAATCGGCATGGGATCAAATTCCGAACGAATATCACAATTTAACGGCTGCTGAAGTAGGAATATAAATAACTAAAGTTTAAACCAAGCTCACATCGCCTAATTGCTTGGTTGCCTTATTTTTTTAATCAAATAAAATAGAAGCCATTAGACAGCCTAATGGCTTTTTTGTTGCTGATTTCCGTAATGTGTCTATCGTTATCTTATAGAACTGTTAAAAATAGCGCTATTTCAGGTGACGTATCTCAAAGTTTGACCGCAACGTTTCAAAAATTAAGGCAATAATTCTTACTTATGCAAGGCTTAGCAAAACTGCTTGTAATTGAAGACGACGCTCAAAGTCGTTTAAATCTAAGCAACATATTAGAATTCGTTGGAGAACTCTGCGAAGTAATCAGCACCGATCAGATCAATACTATTGATTGGTCTCGTGTCTGGTCGGGCTGCATTATCGGTTCGATCAAAGGCGGTGGCTTTTCCCCGCTGCTGATAGATAAACTTGCGCAATCTAACCATATCCCGCTGTTAATCATGGGTGAACACCTATATCCAGTCGATGATCTTCCTAATTATGTAGGAGATCTTGCTCTACCTTTAAACTACCCACAATTAAGTGATGCTTTAAGACACTGCAAAGAGTTTCTAGGTCGTAAAGGCGTACAGGTCTTAGCTTCAGCACGAAAAAACACACTCTTTAGAAGCCTAGTTGGGCAGAGCCATGGTATTCAGCATGTACGTCATTTAATTGAGCAAGTTTCGAATACTGAAGCCAATGTGCTTATTCTCGGCGAATCAGGAACAGGCAAAGAGGTAGTGGCTCGCAATGTTCATTACCATTCTGCTCGAAGAAAAGGCCCATTTGTTCCTATTAACTGTGGAGCCATTCCGCCAGATTTACTTGAAAGTGAACTGTTTGGACATGAGAAAGGCGCATTCACAGGGGCGATCACATCGCGTAAAGGCCGTTTTGAGTTAGCGGAAGGTGGCACTCTGTTTCTTGATGAGATTGGTGATATGCCAATGTCGATGCAAGTTAAACTGCTTCGAGTGCTTCAAGAGCGCAGCTTTGAACGTGTTGGTGGAAACACCACGATCAAAGTTAACGTCAGAGTGATCGCTGCGACTCATCGAAACTTAGAAACGATGATTGACGATGAATCATTTCGTGAAGACTTATATTACCGTTTGAATGTCTTCCCAATTGAAATGCCAGCGCTTCAGGACAGAAAAGAGGATATCCCACTGCTTTTGCAAGAGTTAATGACTCGCATGGAAGCAGAAGGTAGCTTGCCAATTTGCTTTACCCCACGTTCTATTAACTCTTTGATGGAGCATAGTTGGCCTGGTAACGTTCGTGAACTAGCAAATCTTGTCGAGCGAATGGTGATTCTATATCCAAATAGCCTTGTTGATGTTAATCACTTACCAACAAAGTATCGCTATAGTGACATTCCTGAATTTCAGCCTGAAAATCAGCTTTATGGCACAGTTGAAGAGCAAGAAAGAGATGCCCTTGCCGATATTTTCGCTGAAGATTTTAGCTTTGATCAACCCGATGAACTTGCTGAGCATATGAACGCGCCACAATCTCTTCCTCCAGAAGGGGTGAATTTGAAAGAGCTGTTAGCCGACTTGGAGGTCAATATGATCAACCAAGCCCTAGAGGCTCAAGGTGGCGTTGTGGCAAGAGCGGCAGATATGCTAGGAATGCGAAGAACAACTTTAGTCGAAAAAATGCGTAAGTATAATTTACAACGATAAAGAGTTCGGCTCATAGAGGATAGCGGTCAATTTTTTGACTGGTGTTAACTTATTGTTTATTAAATAATAATAGCCTGGTGTGTTTTTGCATATCAGGCTATTCTAGTTTTTAGCCGCGCCTGTTAGGAATAAAGACGACATGTCATCATCGAATAATATAGAGAATCAGTCACATTTAGATTCTGTTGAGCATCAAGTTGAACGTTATAAGCAAGTGCTTGATGTTATGCCTGCTGGGGTCATCTTGCTCGATACTCAAGGGGAAGTTCGAGAAGCAAACCCTGAAGCTCATCGTATTCTGGGTGTGACTCTAGTTGGTGAGAAATGGTTTTCCATTATTCAAAGTGCCTTTGATCCACGTGAAGATGATGGACATGAAATATCACTAAAGAATGGACGAAAAGTTCGTCTAGCCACTTCCGCTTCTGCGACAGGCCAACTGATTCTTGTGACCGATTTGACCGAAACCCGGTTACTTCAAGCGCGTGTTGGTGACCTTCAGCGATTATCCTCATTAGGGCGTATGGTGGCATCTCTTGCGCACCAAGTCAGAACCCCACTTTCAAGTGCAATGTTATACGCTTCAAATTTAGCCGCTCCCAATTTACCTACGGCAACCAAAGACCGCTTTCAATCCAAATTGATGGATCGACTTCATGATTTAGAAAAACAAGTCAATGATATGCTGCTCTTTGCGAAGGGGGGTGATAATAAAGTTGTGAGCGGATTTACAATTCAGGATTTGGTCGCTGAATACCAACCAATGGTTGAAACTGCATTGAAAAATAATCAGATCGACTATTGCCAAGAGATAGAACATGAAGAGACGCAAATGCTTGGCAATTCCAATGCAATTGCGTCGGCATTAAGTAACCTGGTGCTTAACGCCATCCAGATTGCTGGTAAAGCGTCACAGATTGATGTTTTTTTCCGACCGGTTAATGGTGAATTACGTATTTCTGTGCAAGATAGTGGACCGGGTGTTCCCAAAGAGATTCAAAGTAAAATCATGGAACCATTTTTTACGACTCGTTCACAGGGAACAGGCTTAGGGCTTGCTGTCGTACAAATGGTCTGTCGTGCTCATGAGGGACGACTAGAATTAATATCAGAAGAAGGGGATGGCGCGTGTTTTACCATGTGCTTACCGCTAGATAAAAATCACACTGGAGAATCATAATGGCTCAAAGCAAAGTGTTAATCGTAGAAGATGACGAAGGTCTACGTGAGGCTCTCGTTGATACCTTGGCACTCGCAGGGTATGAATGGCTAGAGGCCGATTGTGCAGAAGATGCTTTAGTTAAACTTAAAGCGAACCAAGTTGATATTGTGGTCTCCGATGTCCAAATGGCGGGAATGGGAGGGTTAGCACTGCTGCGCAATATTAAGCAGCATTGGCCAAATCTGCCTGTTTTACTTATGACGGCTTATGCCAATATTGAAGATGCCGTTGCCGCAATGAAAGAAGGCGCGATTGACTACATGGCAAAACCTTTTGCCCCTGAAGTATTGCTCAATATGGTGAGCCGTTATGCGCCTGTAAAATCTGATGATAATGGCGATGCGATTGTTGCCGATGAAAAAAGTTTAAAATTATTAGTACTTGCTGAAAAAGTCGCAAAAACTGATGCGAACGTGATGGTTTTGGGGCCTAGTGGTTCAGGCAAAGAGGTCATGTCACGCTATATTCATAACGCCTCAAATCGTAAAGATGGCCCATTTATAGCGATTAACTGTGCCGCGATCCCCGATAACATGCTAGAAGCAACCTTGTTTGGTTATGAAAAAGGGGCATTTACTGGCGCAATTCAGGCGTGCCCTGGAAAATTCGAACAAGCTCAAGGTGGCACCATTTTACTTGATGAAATCAGTGAAATGGACATGAACTTACAAGCTAAGCTGTTACGTGTACTTCAAGAGAGAGAAGTGGAACGTTTGGGCAGTCGCAAAAGCATTAAGTTAGATGTTCGAGTACTAGCGACCAGTAACCGAGATTTGAAGACATACGTGTCAGAAGGTAACTTTCGTGAAGACTTGTACTACCGCTTGAATGTTTTCCCAATTACGTGGCCTGCGCTTTGTGAGCGTAAAGGTGACATCGAACCATTGGCTAAACACCTTGTTGAGCGCCACTGTACCAAGTTAGGTTTGGCGGTTCCGACGGTTTCACCTGATGCGATCAATAAACTACTCCAGTACCCATGGCCAGGGAATGTCAGAGAGCTTGATAATGTTGTTCAGCGAGCATTGATTTTAAGCGAGCAATCAAACATTACCTGTGATCATATTTTATTAGAAGGCGTTGATTGGGCAGACGCTACTAGCCTGCAAAATATTGTATCTGAAGGTAATATAGCCACACCTGAAATTAAACCTATCGCAGAAGCGGATGCATCGGTTGCAAAAATACCGAGTGAAGGGTTAGGTGGTGAATTGCGAGATCAAGAGTACGCTATCATCCTTGAAACCTTAATTGAGTGTAATGGTAAGCGCAAAGAGATGGCGGATAAGTTAGGTATTAGCCCGAGAACCTTACGCTATAAACTCGCTAAGATGCGTGATGCTGGGATAGATATTCCAAATTAGTATCAGTAAACAATCACTATAAATGGAATTTGCTGTACCATATTAGGAATGGCATATAATTTGCTCTGTCAATATTAGGGCATAACGAATAGTCAAAACTTTGGCTTCTGAGGTAAGAATGAGAATTGATGGTTTACAAGGTGAAATGCAAACCATGATGCTAGAAGCAACAAACAGCAGACCTGCGGTGACGGGAAAGCAAGCCGGAATTGACTTCGGTGATATGTTGAATCAAGCCATTAATAATGTGAATTCATTACAAAAGACATCAGGTAACTTACAAATGCGGTTTGATCGCGGTGATGAAGATGTCTCACTTTCAGATGTCATGATCGCTAGAAATAAATCAGGTGTTGCCTTTGATGCGACCATTCAGATTAGAAATAAGCTGGTGGACTCTTACAAAGAATTGATGAATATGCCGGTATAAATTTTGGGTAGTAAATAGTGGCTGACGATAATAATTCTACAGACTTAACCGTGACAGATGGAGCTGACAGTGCATTGATGGCGTCGTCTGATAACCATTTAGATGGACAGAATCCAGATTTAGATGAGCGCAGTTCGTCTAAATTTGATATGGCTGTTGGTGATCTCGATCTTCTAAGACAAGTGGTACTGGTTCTCTCAATCTCAATCTGTGTCGCGTTGATTGTGATGCTTTTTTTCTGGGTCAAAGAGCCAGAGATGCGACCGCTTGGTGCTTATGAAACCGAAGAGATGATCCCAGTACTTGATTATCTTGATCAGCAAAAAATCGAATACCGATTGGATGGGAATACCATTCAGGTTCCAGCTAGTGAATACAGTTCATTAAAACTCAATATGGTTCGAGCAGGAGTGAATCAAGCCAGAAATGAAGGCGATGATATCCTGTTACAAGATATGGGTTTTGGTGTATCTCAACGCTTGGAAAAAGAGCGTCTCAAGTTAAGCCGTGAACGTCAACTTGCCAAAGCAATAGAACAGATGAAGCAAGTGAGAAAAGCGAAAGTTCTATTGGCACTACCTAAACAGAGTGTTTTTGTTCGACATAGCCAAGACGCGTCAGCATCGGTTGTTTTAACTCTTAGTATGGGCGCAAATTTACGTCAGCAAGAAATAGACTCTGTGGTTGATATGGTGGCGAGTGCCGTACCTGGTATGAAAACATCGCGTATCACGGTGACAGATCAACACGGACGCTTATTAAGTTCAGGCTCACAAGATCCACTATCAAGTGCTCGTCGTAAAGAGCAAGAGTTAGAACGTAATCAAGAGCAAGAGCTAAGAGAAAAAATAGACTCCGTACTTATCCCAATTTTAGGGCTTGGTAACTATACTTCTCAAGTGGATATCGAACTTGATTTCAGCGCGGTAGAACAAACGCGTAAACGCTTTGATCCTGGTACACCGGCGACTCGAAGTGAATATACCCTTGAAGATTATAACAATGGCAATGTGGTTGCGGGTGTTCCTGGTGCGTTGAGTAACCAGCCACCTGCTGATGCTTCAATTCCACAAGACGTTGCTCAGATGAAAGATGGTTCAATATTAGGTCAAGGCTCTGTCCATAAAGAAGCGACTCGAAATTTTGAGCTTGATACTACGATCAGCCACGAGCGAAAACAGACGGGCGTTGTTAATCGTCAAACGGTATCGGTGGCAATTAAAGAGCACAGCTCAATTAATACTGAAACAGGTGAAGTCACTTATACACCATTAACTTCTAGCGAAATTGATACCATCAGACAAATACTTATTGGTACGGTTGGTTTCAGTGAAGCGCGAGGCGATTTAATTAACGTATTAAGCGTGAAGTTTGCCGTTCAAGAGGCAGACATAATCGCTGATGTTCCAATTTGGGAACACCCGAACTTTAATGACTGGATCCGTTGGTTTGCAAGCGCGTTGGTTATCATCGTTGTGATTCTTGTACTGGTTCGCCCAGCAATGAAGAAATTGCTTAACCCTGCGGAAGAAGATGAAGATCCAATGTACGGCCCAGATGGTTTGCCTATCGGTAGCGATGGCGAAACTAGCCTAATTGGTGGTGATATCGAAGGCGGTGAGCTGTTCGAATTTGGCTCAGGTATCGATTTACCAAATCTACATAAAGATGAAGATGTACTTAAAGCTGTTCGTGCTCTTGTCGCGAATGAACCAGAGCTTGCTGCTCAAGTTGTGAAAAATTGGATGATGGATGCCTAACGAACTCGTAAACCAAGAAGAAGGCGCTGATGGCGCTGGAACTGAAGTTGATATTTCAGGGATCAGTGGTGATGAAAAAGCCGCTATTCTTTTATTGAGCCTTAATGAAGAAGATGCTGCGGGCATTATCCGTCATCTTGAGCCAAAGCAAGTCCAACGAGTTGGTAGTGCGATGGCAAAAGCCAATGATTTGAGCCAAGAGAAGGTTGGGGCTGTGCACCGTGCATTCCTCGAAGATATCCAGAAATACACCAATATCGGTATGGGTAGCGAAGACTTCATGCGTAATGCACTGGTTGCCGCACTTGGTGAAGATAAAGCGAATAACTTAGTTGATCAAATCTTACTGGGTACAGGTTCAAAAGGTCTGGATTCACTCAAATGGATGGATCCAAGACAAGTGGCAAGTATCATTATCAATGAGCACCCGCAGATCCAAACTATTGTACTCTCTTACTTGGAGTCGGATCAGTCAGCCGAAATACTGTCTCAATTCCCTGAGCGTGTACGCCTAGACTTAATGATGCGTATTGCTAACCTTGAAGAAGTACAACCTTCAGCGTTGGCAGAGCTAAATGAGATCATGGAGAAACAGTTCGCTGGTCAAGCAGGTGCTCAAGCCGCGAAAATTGGTGGCCTGAAAGCCGCTGCTGAAATCATGAACTACATGGATAACAGCGTTGAAGGCATCTTGATGGATCAAATCCGAGATCAAGATGAAGATATGGCCACTCAAATTCAAGACCTCATGTTTGTATTTGAAAACCTTATCGAAGTGGATGATCAAGGCGTTCAGAAACTTCTACGTGATGTACCACAAGACGTACTACAACGTGCTCTTAAAGGTGCTGACGAAGGCTTGCGTGAGAAGATCTTCAAGAACATGTCTAAACGTGCAGCTGATATGATGCGTGATGATATCGAGGCGATGCCACCTGTTCGTGTTGCCGATGTTGAATCTGCTCAGAAAGAGATTCTTACTGTTGCGAGGCGTTTGGCTGATAGTGGTGAGATTATGCTATCTGGCGGCGCAGACGAGTTCTTATAAAGACCCTGAAGCCTCCTCGTGAGGCTTCATTATTATTGTTTGTACGTTAATCCAAATTCCCCAATTCCATTTTATACAGGTATCAATATGTCAGGTGAAAGAAAAAGAGGCTTCTTACGCCCCGATGAAGATGAAAACATTGAGCAACCTAAAAAGTGGGGTCTGCCCGATTATGGGGCTGAAATAAATAAACAAGCGAAAGATACCGCGTTTAATTACGATCCCGGTTGGATGCCTGATTTTGATGAACCCGAACCAGAGGCTCCTTTAGAACTCACCGAAGAACAGATTGAATTGATCAAGCAAGGCGCTTACCAAGATGGATTGCATCAAGGGCAAGAAGCTGGCTTTAAACAAGGTTATGAAAAGGGTAAAGAAGAGGGTTTCGAAGCGGGCCATTCCGAAGGCAATGAAGCTGGAAAGCTTGAAGGCGTGACTGCTGGACAAGAGTACATCCAGCAACAAGTGAGTATCTTTATGGGATTAGCCAATCAATTTGCTCAGCCACTTGAATTAATGAATGCTCAGGTAGAAAAACAGCTTGTTGATATGGTATTGACCTTGGTAAAAGAGGTCGTCCACGTTGAAGTCCAAACTAATCCACAGATCATTCTCGATACCCTTAAAGAGTCAGTTGAAGCCTTGCCGATATCTGGACATGCGATCACCATTAAGTTAAACCCTGAAGATGTCGCGATAGTGCATGCCGCTTATGGTGATAACGAACTTGATTGCCGTAATTGGTCGTTAGCGTCAGAGCCTGCGTTAAACCGCGGAGACGTGGAGATCGAAGCTGGAGAATCGAGCGTTAATTATCGAATGGAAGATCGTATTCATACTGTGATCCAAGGTTTTTGTGGCGCTAACCGACATCAAGGACACTCGTGATGTTGGCGCTGGCAGAAAGACTTGAACAATATAAAGTCGAAGGGCTAACCAGTCGTCCAATCGCTTCTGGTAAGCTAGTACGTGTTGTTGGGTTAACTCTTGAAGCGACAGGTTGCCGAGCACCAGTCGGCAGTTTGTGTCATGTGGAAACCATGTCTGGCGTGATGGAGGCAGAAGTCGTTGGTTTTGCTAATGACAACTTATTCCTTATGCCAAGTGAACAGATATCCGGTATTTTGCCCGGTGCAAAAGTGACGCCTTTAACCCGAGAAAGTGGGTTGCCTGTTGGGATGGAACTATTAGGCCGTGTCATCGATGGTGTTGGGAACCCACTTGATGGTTTAGGTGCTATTTATACTGAAAATCGAGCTCCACTAAACGCAGTTCCGATCAACCCTCTGGCACGTAAACCAATTTCTGAACCTTTGGATGTTGGTTTAAAAGCGATTAATGGGCTTCTTACTGTCGGTAAAGGACAACGTATTGGCCTCTTTGCTGGTTCAGGTGTGGGTAAATCCGTAACCCTAGGGATGATGACGCGAGGCACGACCGCGCAGGTTGTTGTGGTAGGGTTAATTGGTGAACGTGGACGGGAAGTTAAAGAGTTCATTGAAGAGATTCTTGGAGAAGATGGGCGTAAACGATCCGTGGTAGTTGCTGCTCCTGCTGACTCCTCGGCACTGATGCGATTAAAAGGTTGCCAAACCGCTCTGACGATTGCGGAGTACTTTCGTGATCAAGGGTTAGACGTTCTACTGTTGATGGATTCATTGACGCGTTTTGCTCAAGCTCAGCGTGAAATTGCTCTGTCTGTTGGAGAACCTCCGGCAACGAAAGGTTATCCACCTTCTGTTTTTGCAAAACTACCAGCCTTAGTAGAACGAGCGGGTAACGGAAGCCAAGATCAGGGATCTATTACCGCCTTTTTCACCGTTTTAACCGAAGGTGATGACCTACAAGATCCAATTGCAGATGCTTCACGAGCAATCCTTGATGGACACATTGTACTGTCTCGTGAAATGGCGGATGCAGGTCATTACCCTGCGATTGATGTTGAACGATCTGTGAGTCGTGTGATGCCGCAAATCACCACTGATGAACATATGTTGATGTCAAAAGCGGTGAGACAAGTACTCTCAATTTGCCGTAAAAACCAAGATTTAGTGTCGATTGGTGCCTATAAACCAGGGACCGATCCCGCCATTGATGGTGCCTTTACATTGAAACCTAAACTTGATGAGTATTTGCAGCAGAAAATGAAAGAGAGCGTACCTTACGATATGTGTGTCAACATGTTGAAGCATGTTCTCGGAGGGTAGTAAGTTATGGATAATGCACTAGATTTCTTACTTGAGCAGGCGAAAGAGAAGCAAAACCAAGCTCAAATGGCACTGAATCAAGCCAATATCGAGCTGGAAGATTACTACAAGCAAGTGGCCCAGATAGAACAGTATCGATTGGATTATTGTCAGCAGTTGATTGAGCGTGGCAAAAACGGCCTTACCGCAAGCCAATATGGGCACTTGAATCGCTTCTTAACTCAGCTTGATGAAACCTTATCAAAACAGAGAGACGCAGAATCTCACTTCAAAAACCAAGTAGATAATTGCCAAGAGTACTGGCTAGAAATGCGAAAGCAATGCAAATCCTACGAGTGGTTGATGGAGAAGAAAGAGACAGAGAAGCGACAACTCGAAGAGAAAAGAGACCAAAAACAGATGGATGAGTTCTCTACACTGCTGTATAGCCGAAAGAAATCGCATTTCTGATATTTTTCTTTCATGTCATCACACCGATACCCTATTTGATGAACCATTTTAATAATGGTTCTCCCTCCTTATCAATTTAATAGCGAAGCTTTCCGTTAACTGGCTCATTTTTTGCAAAGTTTTCAGTTGCAATTGTATTTTGTCAATGTTTTAGCTGCTTCTGCTCTTGGCTCAGTACGTGTGGTCCTTCACTTGGTGTGAAATAGAACGATTTCAATCAGAAAACTTTTTTGTGAGAGCCTTTGACATGAACCTTAATATTCAATCAACTTCCGATAGCTCAAAGTCTTCCCTTCTGCAAAAGGGCAGCGGCAGTTCCGCATCTTCTTCCAGTGAGGCGGCAGAGTCGAAAGGTTTCTTTGCTACGCTAAAAGAAGCGTTTGGCCAAGGTGAAGAGGCAAAAGTATCGGATGTAGAAAAAACAAAAACGAAGTCAGAGAAATCGTCTAATGACTCAGATTCAGACACTGAAATTGATGGTGAGAAAAAAGTCGATAGCAGTAAAGCGAGCGGTGACAACGCGAGCAAAGAGGTCTCCTCTGAAGAGGGCGAGATCACTGCTGATAGTGAAGCGCCTCTTACTTCAAATGAAAAGTCAGTTACTGGTGAAGAGCCAGGAGTAAAACAGACATCTAATACGAGCGGTGACTCGGTTCAGGCTGAGCAGTCTGATGGCTCAAAACATCAGGTAATGAGCGCGCAGCAAGGAAAAAACAGCGAACAAAACCCAGCACAGAAAGCAGGTGAGAGCGCGGATCCATCGAAAGTGTCGGCGGTGATGGATGAAGGAAATGAATTGCTTGGTCGACTGGATGAGGCAAATAAAACGCTTCAACCAGAAGACGGCAAAACATTGCCTCAGTCAAAAGGTGCTTCTGAAACGGTGAGTGCGCAAACGAGCACCCAGAATCCACGTCCTAACCATTCAGATTTAATGAAGAGTGGCACAACTGAAATATCGAAAGAGCTAGATCCTAGGCTTACGGTATCGGATGTCAGTAAAGTGCCCGCTTCGGGTGGGCAAGAGAGTGTCGCTGAAGAGTTGGCACCACAAAATGTACAGTTAACAGAGCAAGAACGAGCTTTTATCACAGACGCTAAATTCGCGGATCAAAAACAACTCGACGCCTTGATTGCGAAAAGTGAGACGGTTCCTTTATCTGAACAAGAGCTGGAAGCGGTCGCTGTATTAAAAAGTAAGATCGCGGCTGAAGAGCAGATTTTATTATCGAACGAGCTTCCGGCTACTGATCTTTTGGCAAAACAGCCGCTGTCTAACCAATCTGCGGCTAACAGTTCTGCTGTGTCACCAAATAAAGTCGACACGAACTCGTTATCAAATAAAGCGTCTGCCAGTAGTGAACTTCCCAACAATAATGAACTCTCTAACAACAACGTTGTTGCTAACCCTCAAGAAATTCAGTGGGGAAATATGGCAGCAATGGAACCGAAAATAGACGGGCAGATCGCAGCAAAAGGGGCTCAAGGTGCATTAGCCACATCCGTTCATAATGCATTGAATCAGCAGCAAGCTGCTCAAGCGATGTTAACTGAGAATGACATTACAGAAAAAGTGTTGACTGAAAAAGCGGCCCTAGACAAAAGCGCAGCAGATAAAGCGATAATGGGGCAATTTTCAGCACAGCAAGCGATGAGCACTGATGCTAACGCTTTAAACATCGCGGCACAGGCTTCTGGAATGAGCAGTAAAAATGCGGCAAGCCAAGCGGCATTAGCAAGTGCGTTAGGGGCTGGAGCAATAGGGGCAACGCGCAAGTCATCGGGCAATGAAGCTTCAGATACATTAGCTCAGCAAATAGCGTCTGCATCTGGTCAGCCTGGAACGCCGACTCCAGCACAAGCTCGTGCTGAAATTCAAGCAGCACAACAAGCCCCGCTGCAGCTAACAAAAGAGTTAGCGAATGAGCAGGTTCAAGAAAAAATACAGATGATGATGTCTAAAAACCTTAAAAACTTAGACATTCGACTCGACCCGCCAGAGCTTGGTCGAATGCAAATTCGTATGACGATGAATAATGATTTAGCGAATGTGCATTTTACGGTATCGAACCCACAAGCTAGGGAAATAATTGAGCAAACATTACCTCGTCTGCGTGAAATGTTAGCTCAACAAGGGTTGCAACTTGCAGACTCATCAGTACAGCAACAAAGCTCGGGTCAACAACAGGGGCAATTTGGATCGTCTGCAAGTGAAGGGGCATCATCAGGTTTTGGTTCAAATAATGATCAAAATGGTGAAAATTTTGATGCAGATGTCAAACTTGATTTGAATGTCGCTACAAAGCGTGATGGAATCAGTTATTACGCTTAAACTAACAATAAAATAATAACCTAGAGACAATTATGGCTGACGAAGTAGAAACAGGCGAAGCGCCAAAAGGAAAGAGTAAGCTCTTAATCATAATTATTGCCGTGGTCGTACTATTAGCTGGTGGCGGTGGTGCTGCCTTTTTCTTTATGGGGTCAGATAGCTCACCTGAACAAAGCGGAACGCAAGAAGCGGCGCCAATTGCAGTAGAAAATCTCGCCGCTTACGTAAATATTCCTCAGCCTTTCTTATTTAATGTTACTGGGGACAAAAGAGATCGTTTAGTACAAATTAAAGTTCAGTTGATGGTTCGAGGCAGCGAAAATGAAAATGCAGCACGCTACCACTCTCCTTTAATCGAAAGTGCACTGCTTGCTACTTTTGCTTCCGCCACAGTGAATCAATTACGTTCGGCAACAGGTCGTGTGGAATTGCGAAACAAAGCGACAGAAGACGTAAAAGCAAGTTTGACCAAAGCGGTAGGGAAACCTGTTATTGAGAAGGTACTTTTCACTGATTTCGTAATTCAATAGGTGTTACGTGACTGATCTATTAAGCCAAGACGAAATTGATGCGCTGTTACACGGCGTTGATGATGTTGATGATATTGATGATGACGATATTGGTGCCGAGGTTGAAGGTGCCACGAGTTTTGATTTTTCATCTCAAGACAGAATTGTTCGTGGTCGAATGCCGACCTTGGAACTTATCAATGAGCGTTTTGCTCGGCATATGCGAGTCAGCTTATTTAACATGCTGAGAAAAACGGCTGAAGTGTCGATAAACGGCGTTCAGATGATGAAGTTTGGTGAGTATCAAAATACACTATACGTTCCAACCAGTTTGAATATGGTGCGTTTCCGACCTCTAAAAGGAACGGCTCTGGTTACCATGGAAGCGCGATTAGTGTTCATTTTGGTAGAAAACTTTTTTGGTGGCGATGGACGTTTTCATGCGAAAATTGAAGGCCGTGAGTTTACTCCCACAGAGCGCAGGATCATACAGTTACTTCTGAAAATCGTATTTGAAGATTACAAGGAAGCATGGTCGCCAGTGATGGGCGTTGAGTTTGAGTATCTTGATTCTGAAGTAAACCCAAGTATGGCAAACATTGTGAGCCCGACGGAAGTGATCGTTGTTAGTTCATTCCATATTGAAGTGGATGGTGGTGGTGGTGATTTCCACGTCGTTATGCCGTATTCGATGGTAGAGCCAATCCGAGAATTGCTTGATGCTGGTGTCCAATCCGACAAAATGGAAACTGACGTTCGTTGGAGCACCGCACTTCGTGACGAAATTATGGATGTTCCGGTCAACTTCAGAGTTAATCTATTGGAACAAGACATTTCATTAAGAGATTTAATGGAACTGCAACCGGGTGATGTGATCCCGATGGAAATGCCTAAACATGCCACCATGTTTGTTGAAGAGCTACCCACTTACCGAGTTAAGATGGGGCGTTCAGGTGAAAAACTTGCAGTTCAAGTGTCTGAGAAAATTAGCAGACCACATGTAGTGAAAACGGATCTAGCATTCTTGGGTAAAGACATCATGTCTGATCTTGATGCTGAAGAGCAAAGTGAAGAATAAAATAATAGGTATTGAGAATGGAACCAAGTGACGACCAAAAGCTAGCGGATGAGTGGGCTGCCGCATTGGGTGAAGATCCAAGTGCACCAAGTATAGATGTTGATGAGATCATGGCTGCGCCTCTTGAAGAGTTACAAGATTCGTCAGCACCAATATCCGAAGATGAGCGACGTAAGCTCGATACGATAATGGATATTCCAGTGACCATCTCTATGGAGGTTGGACGCTCTCAAATTAGCATTCGAAATCTTTTGCAATTAAACCAAGGTTCAGTGGTTGAGTTAGACCGTGTTGCCGGTGAATCTTTGGATGTGATGGTTAATGGCACCTTGATTGCTCACGGCGAAGTGGTTGTCGTGAATGATAAGTTTGGTATTCGCCTGACGGATGTTATCAGCCAGACCGAACGTATTAAGAAGCTTAGGTAGATCATTAATGCCACGTAAGTTAGGTGTTCAATATTTGTTGGTGAGCTGTGGGCTGTTTTCTAGCCAAGCGATGGCAGCGCCACCAACTCAACTGGATTTAGCGACCACATTTGGGTCGCTTTTGTTGGTTCTTGCCTTTATCTTTTTTCTCGCCTTTATGCTGAAACGCATGAAAGTGCCTTCGCTGATTAACCAAAAAGATTTAAGTATTGTTCGCCAAATTGCAGTGGGGACGAAAGAAAGAATCGCAGTGGTGCAGGCCGGAGAAGAGCAGTTTTTAGTGGGGATTACGTCTCAATCGATCCAGCTAATTTCGAAACTAGATACCCCTATAAAACAGGAGGAGCTGGAGAAAAGCCAGTTTTCAAATCAGCTAAGCCAGCTATTAACAAAAAATGAAAAGAAATAGCGCGTTGAATACCCTATTGATATACGTGGCGATCCTCGGTGCATTGCTACTCTCTCCATTCTCACTTGCCCAAGAAGAGCTTGAAACGGTTCTTCCTAATTCAGCTGCGACCTCAGAAAGTGTGACTGTCTCTGCGATGGAGAAAGAGCAAGGAGCATCACGCAGCTCAATGAGTAGCGTAAATGGCGCAGGTATTCCAGCCTTTACCATGACCAGTAATCCCGATGGAAGTGAGGATTATTCGGTAAACTTACAAATTTTAGCCTTAATGACCATGCTAGGCTTCTTGCCTGCGATGGTGATTTTGATGACCTCATTCACGCGTATTGTGGTGGTCATGTCTATTCTGCGGCAGGCGATGGGCCTACAGCAAACACCTTCAAATCAAGTCATTATTGGTATTTCGATCTTTTTGACATTCTTTATTATGTCCCCAGTACTTGATCAAGTGAACGAACAGGCGATTCAACCCTACTTAAATGAGCAGATAACCGCTCGTGCAGCCTTTGATGCCGCACAAGAACCGATGAAAACTTTCATGCTGAAACAAACCAGAGTAAAAGATCTGGAGACGTTTGTTGAGATCTCTGGGGCAGAAGTGAGAAACCCTGAAGATGTCTCGTTAGCAGTGTTGATTCCGGCGTTCATTACTTCCGAGCTAAAAACGGCTTTCCAAATTGGGTTTATGCTGTTCTTACCATTTTTGATTATCGATTTGGTAGTGGCCTCCATTTTGATGGCAATGGGTATGATGATGCTATCTCCGATGATTGTCTCTTTGCCATTTAAACTCATGTTGTTTGTATTGGTTGATGGTTGGAACCTTATTTTATCCACCTTAGCCAGCAGTTTTGCATTGTGACGAGGAGTAACCTATGACTCCTGAAATGTTTGTCGAACTCTTTAGAGACGCACTGTGGATGGTTCTGATCATGGTGTGTGCGATCATCATACCGAGTTTGATGATCGGTTTAGTGGTGGCGATTTTCCAAGCCGCCACGTCAATTAACGAACAAACACTGAGTTTCTTACCCCGTTTGATTGTGACCCTATTATCGTTGATGCTATTCGCTCACTGGATGACACAGATGATGATGGAGTTCTTTTTTAGTATCGTCGAACGATTACCACAAGTTCTTTACTAGGAACGACGATGGAATACCCCACAACGGTTGTATTAGATTGGCTTGCCAACTACTTTTGGCCCTATACCAGAATATCTGCCATGTTAATGGTGATGACGGTAACAGGGGCAAGGTTTGTGTCGCCTAGAATACGTCTTTATTTGGGGTTAGCGATCACCTTAGCTGTGATGCCTGCAATACCTGCTGTACCAACCAATATCGAACTGCTCTCATTTAAAGGGTTTATCACGGTTCTCGAACAGTTGATTATCGGTGTTGCCATGGGGATGGTGACTCAATTTATGATCCAGACATTTGTTATGCTTGGTCAAATATTGGGTATGCAATCGAGTTTGGGTTTCGCCTCTATGGTTGACCCTGCGAACGGGCAAAATACGCCAGTACTTGGTCAGTTATTTATGTTTTTAGCGACCATGTTTTTCCTCTCGACTAATGGGCATTTAAAGATGCTTCAATTAGTTATTTTCAGTTTTACAACATTGCCGATTGGTTCCGGTTCGTTGACGACGGTTGATTTTAGAGAGTTAGCGTTGTGGCTCGGCATCATGTTCAAAACGGCACTGAGCATGTCCCTGTCAGGCATTATCGCACTGCTGACCATCAACCTCTCATTTGGCGTAATGACGCGTGCCGCTCCTCAGTTAAACATTTTCTCTTTGGGTTTTGCCTTCGCATTGCTGGTTGGTTTAATGCTCTGTTGGTACATTCTTGGCGGCTTGTTTAGCCACTATGAACTATTCTGGATGGAAGGTGAGCAACAAATTTGCCGCCTGATCCGGTTGAATTGTTAGGGGGCCGATTTGTCAGAATCCGATGGTCAAGAACGCACAGAAGACGCCACGCCCAAACGCTTGCAACAGGCAAAAGAGAAAGGGCAGGTTGCAAGGTCAAAAGAATTAGCGTCAGCATCAGTCCTTATCGTTGGGGCGATATCTCTCATGTGGTTCGGAGATGGGCTAGCGAAAGCTCTCTTCGAAGCGATGGGTAGAATGTTCACACTTAGCCGTGAAGAGATTTTCAATGCCTCTAAGCTCCTCGAAATCGCAGCAGGAGCGGTAGGAGGGTTGATATTTCCACTGCTGCTCATCATATTTATCTTGTTTGTCGCCGCAATAATTGGAGCTGCGGGTGTTGGCGGTGTCAGTTTTTCTGTTGAAGCGGCCATGCCTAAAGCATCAAAAATGAACCCGATGAGCGGTCTTAAGCGCATGGTCGGAATGCAAAGTTGGGTAGAGCTGGTTAAATCGATACTCAAAGTTGGATTAGTGTCTGGTGTAGCCGTTTATCTGATCCAAAAATCACAAGCTGATCTAATGCAATTGAGCATGGACGTCTATCCACAAAATATATTCCACGCCCTTGATATTCTATTGAACTTTGTTCTGCTTATTAGTTGTTCATTGTTGATTGTCGTCGCCATCGATATTCCTTTTCAAATATGGCAACACGCTGATCAACTGAAAATGACCAAGCAAGAAGTCAAAGATGAGTATAAGGACACTGAAGGTAAGCCTGAAGTAAAAGGGCGGATCCGGATGTTGCAGAGAGAGGCAGCGCAGCGTCGTATGATGGCAGACATTCCCGATGCGGATGTCATCGTAACCAACCCAGAGCACTTCTCAGTAGCATTACGCTATAAACAAGACAAAGATAGAACGCCCGTAGTGGTCGCGAAAGGGGTTGACCATATGGCAATGAAGATACGAGAAGTAGCTCGCGAGCACGATATTTATATTATTCCAGCTCCGCCCCTTGCCCGTGCGCTTTATCACACCACAGAGCTAGAACAAGAAATTCCAGATGGCCTCTTTACCGCAGTTGCGCAGATCCTTGCTTATGTCTTCCAACTAAAGCAGTACCGTAAACGTGGTGGACAGCGACCGAAGCTCGACCCTAAAAATATTACGATCCCTCCAGAACTTCGACATTAACGGTGAATGCGGATTAAGTTCTATCGCTGACTTAATATTGAAGCAAATAGCGACCAACTAAACGAAAGGACTATTAACGGGCTATAGTTAAACAGAGACTGACTAATTTAGAGCTAGTGTTCTTTGAGAAGTGAGTAACTGACAAGCTGATTTTCAAGCGAGCAAATTCAAGTCAATGGTGAGGATTTAGAGATAGTTGCCATAATTTTGACAAATACCTTGGACTGATAATTGCTTAGTCAGTGAAATTAATGCCAAAAACTGTTTAAATGACGTGTTCTTACGCCGAGATAGATAACCAATTTTTATATGAAATTTACCCTACCATTTGCGGATAAATTGCCTTCAATACCAAACCGTGCGATGCCTGCGATAGGCGCACCGGTTATGGTGCTAGCAACGCTAGCGATGGTTGTTTTGCCTATTCCAGCTTTTCTACTGGATATGTTTTTTACCTTTAATATCGCCCTTGCAATGGTCGTATTATTGGTGACTATCTATACTCGCCGTCCGCTAGATTTTGCGGCCTTCCCAACGGTTCTACTGATTGCCACCTTATTAAGGTTGGCACTGAACGTTGCTTCAACACGTGTCGTATTACTTTATGGTCATGAAGGCTCTGGTGCCGCCGGTAACGTAATCGAAGCGTTTGGTAATGTCGTTATCGGCGGTAACTATGCCGTTGGTCTTGTGGTATTCCTTATCTTGATGATCATTAACTTTATGGTTGTGACAAAAGGTGCAGGGCGTATCTCTGAAGTAAGTGCCCGCTTTACTCTTGATGCCTTACCAGGTAAGCAAATGGCTATCGACGCGGATTTGAATGCCGGATTAATCGATCAGGATCAAGCTCGTTTACGTCGCTTTGAAGTAACCAAGGAAGCTGACTTTTACGGTTCAATGGATGGTGCGTCAAAATTTGTAAAAGGTGATGCGATCGCCGGTATTTTAATCCTGTTCATTAACATTATTGGCGGATTAAGTATTGGTATGGTGCAGTACGATTTAGGTTTCGTAGAAGCGATTGAAATCTATACGCTGTTGACCATTGGTGATGGCTTGGTTGCACAGATACCGTCTCTTTTACTGTCTATTGGCGCTGCCATGATGGTTACTCGTCAAAATACAGATGAAGACATGGGGCAACAGCTCGTCTTTCAACTGTTTGATAACCCTAAGGCCTTGATGATCACCGCGGGTATTTTAGGCGTCATGGGTATCGTACCTGGAATGCCACATTTCTCATTCTTATCTCTTGCCATCCTTGCGGGAGGAGGGGCTTATTTGATTGATAAGAAAGCGAAGAAGGCCAAACAAGAGCCTAAGCTACCAGTTACAGCAAGTGGGGAAGCCCCTGCTCAGAAAGAACTCTCGTGGGATGATGTACAACCCGTTGATATTATCGGACTAGAAGTGGGCTATCGCTTAATCCCCTTGGTCGATAGAGATCAGGGTGGGGAATTATTAGAGCGAGTGAAAGGGGTTCGTAAGAAGCTTTCGCAAGACTTTGGTTTTCTTATCCCTGCTGTTCATATTCGAGATAATTTGGAACTCACTCCCAATAGCTACCGCATAACATTAATGGGGGTGGCTGTCGGTGAGGCTGAAATTCGTCCTGACTTAGAACTTGCGATCAACCCGGGGCAAGTGTATGGAATGATCGATGGTGAACCAACCATTGACCCCGCATTTGGACTTGAAGCGACTTGGATTCGAGTTGAACAGCGAGAACATGCTCAGGCACTAGGCTACACAGTGGTCGACTCTTCCACCGTTTTGGCGACGCATTTAAGTCAATTGCTCACGAATAACGCATCTCAGTTGCTCGGCCATGAAGAAGTTCAGAACTTGTTAGAGATGCTCAGTCGATCTGCGCCTAAACTAGTTGAAGGGTTTGTGCCTGATCTCATTCCGCTAGGAACCGTGGTCAAAGTGCTGCAAAACTTGCTCAATGAGGCGATACCAATTCGAGATATTCGTACTATTGTACAAACCTTGTCCGAGTATGCGGGTAAGAGTCAAGAACCTGACATTCTTACTGCGGCGGTTCGCATATCACTGAAACGACTAATTGTTCAAGAAATCAATGGTATAGAGCCTGAATTGCCAGTGATTACACTGATACCGGAACTGGAACAATTATTGCATCAAACTATGCAGTCGTCAGGTGGAGAATCAGCAGGTATTGAACCTGGTTTAGCTGAACGATTACAGATGTCTTTAAGCCAGGCGACGCAAGAACAAGAATTAAAAGGTGAGCCTTCAGTTCTACTCACATCTGGAGTATTACGCTCTACTCTGGCTAAGTTTGTCAAAAATACCATACCGAATTTAAGGGTGCTGTCTTATCAAGAAATTCCAGATGAGAAACAGATCCGCATTGTACAAGCTGTTGGAAACTAGCTCGTGGTATACCCTAAATATGGACAATTGCTTTGAAAATTAAACGATTTTTTGCCAAAGATATGCGATCAGCTCTGCTCCAAGTCAAAGAAGAACTTGGCGCTGAAGCTGTGATCATGTCTAACAAAAAAGTCGCTGGTGGGGTAGAAATTGTTGCGGCAATTGATGGCGAGCCAAACGGCACGGCACAGCGCAACGTGAGTCCTAAACCATCACGAAATGAATACACACAAGTTTCTCCTCAAGTACAACCAAAAACGAAGCGTCAGTTAGATGATGATAGGGTGAGCTTACAATCGAACCCTGCGGCTGGTAATGGATCGTCTATGACTAAGCGTTTTGCGAATATGCTGAAACAGTATAGTGCCGGAGCGGATGACGAGAGTGAACATCGCGCTGAAAACGAAGATTCATTGTCCGCTCTGCTCAATCGTCAGAATAATGGGCGAGGGGAGCCAAATTCTGGTAGTCGATACCAACAAGAATCGGGCTTGGCAAAATTAATTGCCGAAGATCGTCGTGTCGAAAGGCCAAAACCAAAACTCGATCCTACCCGCTACGATCGTCATCGCGAGCCTCAATCACCGCCTACATCAGAAAAAGATATGGAGTCGATGCGCGAGGAGATGACCTCAATACGTCGCCTGCTTGAACATCAAGTTTCTGGCCTTATGTGGCAAGAAGTTGAGCGTCGGGAACCACTCAGAGCTATGCTGATAAAAAGACTAGAGCGGATGGGTGTTTCTTCAGAGTTCGCCGATCAAATGGCATGCTACATCCCTGAAGACACGCCACCTGCCCGAGCTTGGAAAGCCTTGCTAGCATTAGTGTCAGACCAAATTTCCGTCACTAAGCAAGATATCTTGAAGCGTGGTGGCATCGTGGCTCTACTCGGCCCTACAGGAGTGGGGAAAACCACAACTGTAGCAAAACTTGCCGCAAGAGCTGCAATGGAGTACGGCGCAGATAACGTTGCATTGGTTACAACGGATACTTACCGTATCGGTGCTCATGAACAACTGTCGATTTATGGCAGAATTATGGGTTGTCCAGTAAGAGTTGCTAAAGATTCCAGTGAGTTAGCCGATGTAATATATCAGTTACGGAATCGACGTCTGATTTTGGTCGATACTGCGGGTATGGGTCAGCGTGATGTACGTCTATCAGAACAGTTAGACACACTGATGCAAGAGAGTGGCGAAGTCATACACAGTTACTTGGTGTTACCCGCGACCGCTCAGCGAAAAGTACTACAAGAAACAATCGAACACTTTAGACGTATCCCACTTTCGGGATGCATTTTGACCAAGCTTGATGAGTCATTAAGTTTGGGGGAATTTATTAGCGTAGTTGTTCAAAATGCGTTACCCATTGCGTATATTGCAAATGGACAACGCGTACCCGAAGACATCGTCATCGCTCAGCCTAAATACATGATAGCTAAAGCGAATGAGTTACTAGAGAAGTCGACAGAGAATGAACCACACTACTGGAACAGTGATTCGGAAGAATTCTAGGGCGGCGGATAAATATGACTGATAATATGATATATGATCAAGCAAGCGGCCTCCGTCGCTTAACCCAACCTTCATTGACTAAAGTGATTTCGGTTACTGGTGGCAAAGGCGGTGTAGGGAAATCAAACGTAACTCTTGGTTTGGCTATTTGTATGGCTAGACAGGGTAAAAAAGTGACCGTTTTAGATGCCGATTTAGGGCTCGCCAATGTCGATGTTATGCTAGGAATTAGAACTAAGCGTAACTTAGGGCATGTCCTAGCCGGAGAATGTGAGCTCAAAGATGCCATTGTTGAAGGGCCTCACGGGGTGAAAATTATCCCTGCAACTTCAGGCACTCAAAGCATGACAGAGCTTTCTCATGCGCAGCATGTCGGTTTAATCCGAGCGTTTGGTAGCTTAGAAGATGACATGGATGTGCTATTAATCGACACCGCAGCTGGCATCTCTGACATGGTCGTGAGCTTTTCTCGCGCAGCTCAGGATGTCGTGGTTGTGGTTTGTGATGAACCAACATCGATAACAGATGCATATGCTCTGATCAAATTACTTAGCCGTGAACACCAAGTGCAACGCTTTAAAGTTGTTGCAAATATGGTCAGAAGTTATCGAGAAGGGCGAGAATTATTTGCAAAATTGACATTGGTCACAGAGAGATTTCTAAATGTAAGCCTTGAACTTGTCGCATGTATTCCTTTAGATGATAAAGTACGACAAGCAGTTAAGAGACAAAAAATTGTGGTAGACGCATTTCCACGCTCTCCAGCGGCTCTTGCTATTAGTTCATTAGCGAATAAAGCTTTAACATGGCCTATTCCTAAGACTCCTAGCGGCCATTTAGAGTTTTTTGTAGAACGGCTACTAAATCGCCCAGAAATTTCAGAGGAACCATTTGGTGAATAAGGCGCTTACTTACGACCAACATGCAAATCTAAGTAGCCCCCAGGCTTTTATAGAAAAATACTCAGTGTTGGTTAAACGTATCGCTCATCATCTGCTCGGTCGTTTGCCACCGAATGTATTGGTCGAAGACCTCATTCAAGCAGGCATGATTGGTCTACTTGAAGCTCAGAAGAACTACGATGGGTCCAAAGGCGCAAGTTTTGAAACTTATGCTGGCATCAGGATCCGCGGTGCTATGCTTGATGATATTCGCAAAGGGGATTGGGTTCCTCGTTCTGTTCATCGAAACAATCGAGAAATTACTCAAGCGATATCAGAATTAGAGGGGATACTAAATAGAGACCCATCTGATGCAGAAGTGGCAAAACATATGGGGTTATCCCTAGAGCAGTATCATAGTGCGCTAACCGATATAAACAGCTCAAGAATTGTAGGCATTGAAGATCTCGGTGTATCTGATGATGCTTTATCACCTAATGAAGATGATAAAGATAATGCACCATTTCAGGGGGTTGCAGATGAGAATTTTAGAGTCGCTCTAGTTGATTCGATCAAACAACTTCCTGAGCGTGAGGCATTAGTACTTTCGCTCTACTATGATGAAGAGTTAAACTTAAAAGAAATTGGTGAAGTTTTAGGTGTCAGCGAATCTCGTGTCAGCCAAATATTAAGCCAATCAATGCAGCGTTTACGTACTAAATTAAGTGCGTGGACACAAAACGACTAACAACACTGATTTCGAGTTCAGTGGAGGCAATTTTGAACAAAAACATGAAAATCCTCATTGTTGATGACTTTTCAACGATGCGCCGTATTGTAAAAAACCTACTAAGAGACCTAGGTTTTAATAACACACAAGAAGCTGATGATGGATTAACAGCATTGCCGATGCTCAAGAAAGGTGATTTTGACTTTGTTGTAACCGACTGGAATATGCCGGGAATGCAAGGTATTGATTTGCTGAAAAACATCCGTGCTGATGCTGAGCTTAAGCATTTGCCTGTATTGATGATTACGGCTGAAGCGAAACGTGAACAAATTATTGAAGCGGCTCAAGCTGGTGTAAACGGTTATATTGTTAAGCCATTTACCGCAGCAACGCTGAAAGAAAAACTCGACAAAATATTCGAACGCTTATAAGCCAGAATACGTAATGTCTGCACTTGGTTTTTGTCTATTTAGTGATCGCCAAATATAAAAAGAGCGACATTAGACTAAGTGACTTATTAATACGAACGTTGAGTTTATAAAGGCTAGGCCCGGATGATTTCATTAGAACAAGCGAAGCAACTCGTTCAGTTGCTTGAAAATGACGAGCAGCAAGAAGCGAACCTTCTTGTCAAAAATATCTATGAAGGCAGTGATAACTTAATGCTGCAACAAATAGGTTCACTGACTCGTGATCTTCATAGCTCATTAACTCAATTCAACCTTGATGAGAGAATGAGTGAAATTGCCAATGACGAAATTCCTGATGCAAGGGATCGCCTTCAATATGTCATTGATAAAACTGAAGTAGCTGCGAATAAAACAATGGACGCCGTTGATCGTTGCTTACCTATTGCAGATAATCTTCATGAATGTCTTGTTCAGGTAAGGCCGCAATGGAACGAGTTGATGCATGGGCGAATAGAGTTAAGCGAGTTTAAAGCTCTATGCCACCGCATTGATTCTTTGCTCGTTCAAGTTGAAGGTGACAGTACTGAATTACGCGGGCAACTCACCGAGATCTTGATGGCACAAGACTTCCAAGATCTTACTGGGCAGATCATTCGCAGAGTGATTACGCTTGTTGCTGAAGTCGAAGGAAGACTTGTTGAAATATTGACGGTATTTGGTACGAGTCCAACAACAGAAGAACCTAATAAAGAGAAGAAATCATCAACAGAAGCTGAAGGGCCAATATTGAACCCTGAAGAGCGTGAAGATGCAGTCGCATCACAAGATGATGTTGATGATTTATTATCCAGTCTTGGATTTTAAGGGAAACGTATGAGCTACGAGTTAGACGAAGATATTCTTCAGGACTTTTTAGTAGAAGCCGGGGAAATAATTGAGCTCCTATCTGAGCAGTTAGTAGAGCTTGAAAATAACCCTGACGATAGAGATTTACTTAATGCAATCTTCCGTGGGTTCCACACTGTAAAAGGTGGAGCAGGCTTTTTGGCACTTTCAGAACTGGTTGACACATGTCATGGTGCTGAGAATGTGTTTGATATTTTGCGTAACGGCCAAAGAAGCGTAACTGCTGGATTAATGGATACGATGCTTCGAGCATTGGATACCATCAACATTCAATTTAGTGCTGTTCAGGATCGCGAAAAACCTGAACCTGCGGATCAAGCTCTACTCGATGAGTTACACCGTTTATGCCGACCTGAATCTGAAGATGCTGCTCCTGCTGAAGCAGAAGTTGTTGAACCAGTAAAAGAGCATGAAGTTGTTAAAGCGCCTGCTGAAAGTTCTACGATTTCTAGCTCCCTGGATGAAATCTCTCAAGATGAATTTGAAAAGTTACTTGATGAATTACATGGGAAAGGTACAGCACCAAGTGCGGCTACACCTTCTGCACCAGTCACTTCTTCGCCAATAGCTTCAGCTCCAGTTGCCTCGGCCCCAAGTTCGACCGCTTCAGTGTTAGCATCTGATGGTGATATTACTGACGATGAATTTGAAAAGTTACTAGATGAATTACATGGTGCTGGACAAAGTCCTTCTGCCGCGTCGGAAAGTGCAGCTCCTGTTACACCTCCGCCAGCGCCAACACCAGCTCCGGTGGCAACATCAAGCTTCAGTAATGCAGATGACATAATGTCAGATGAAGAGTTTGAAAACCTTCTTGACCAACTGCACGGTTCAGGTAATGGCCCGACAGCTGAAGAATTGGAAGCGGCAACGAAGCCTGCGATTGAGAATGTTGCACCACCAGCGCCTGCAGCGGCTCCAGCTCCTAAGCCAGCAGAACCAAAAGTAGCAGCACCAGCAAAATCGGCTCCTACGCCAGTAGCGAAAGAACAAGCAGCAAAAACTCCTGCCAAGGGAGGACAAAAGAAACCACAGGCTGAAGCGACCGTTCGTGTTGATACGTCAACATTAGACACCATTATGAATATGGTCGGTGAGTTAGTATTAGTCCGTAACCGTTTAGTGAGCTTAGGCTTAAATAGTAACGATGAAGAGATGGCTAAAGCTGTCTCGAATCTAGATGTTGTTACTGCTGACTTGCAAGGCGCAGTGATGAAAACGCGCATGCAGCCAATCAAGAAAGTATTTGGCCGTTTCCCTCGCGTGGTTCGTGACTTAGCAAGAAGCTTGAAGAAAGATATCGTGCTAGAAATGCGCGGTGAAGAGACGGATTTAGATAAAAACCTTGTGGAAGCTCTTGCCGATCCGCTTATTCACTTAGTGAGAAACTCTGTCGATCACGGTGTTGAAATGCCGGAAGACCGTGTGAAAGCCGGTAAGCCTCGAACAGGTAAAGTAATTTTATCAGCATCACAAGAAGGTGATCATATTGAACTTGCTATCGTTGATGATGGCGGTGGTATGGACCCAGATGTATTACGTGGTATCGCCGTTAAGCGCGGTATTATGGACGAAGATGCAGCGTCTCGTTTATCTGATAAAGAGTGTTTCAATCTGATTTTTGCTCCTGGTTTCTCAAGCAAAGAGAAAATTTCAGATATCTCTGGTCGTGGTGTTGGTATGGACGTTGTAAAAACAGCCATCAATACATTAAACGGTTCGATTGACATTGATTCAGAGAAAAACAAAGGGACTAAGATAACCATCAAAGTTCCTCTGACCTTAGCCATTCTTCCTACGTTGATGGTTGGTGTTGCGGGTCATCCATTTGCGTTGCCATTGGCTTCTGTAAATGAGATTTTCCACCTAGATTTAAGCAGAACTAACGTTGTTGATGGTCAGCTAACCATTATCGTTCGTGAAAAATCAATACCACTTTTCTATCTGCAAAACTGGCTTGCGCCTAAAGATGGAATGGCAGAGCTACGTAAAGGACATGGGCACGTTGTTATTGTCCAAATCGGTAGTCAGCGAGTTGGCTTTGTTGTTGATGCATTAATTGGCCAAGAAGAGGTTGTTATTAAACCCCTTGATAACCTTCTACAAGGTACGCCAGGTATGGCAGGTGCGACAATCACAAGTGATGGTCACATTGCACTGATTCTTGATGTGCCAGATTTGTTAAAGCAGTACGCAGCAGCATCACGAATTTAAGATAAGGAAAGGTATGGCGATTAAAGTACTAGTCGTTGATGATTCGAGTTTTTTTCGTCGTCGTGTAAGCGAGATCATCAATTCAGACGCACGCCTAGAAGTTATAGATGTGGCTGTAAATGGTAAGGAAGCGGTCGAGAAGGCGAAGCGACTCAAGCCTGATGTGATCACGATGGATATCGAGATGCCGGTGATGGATGGCATTACAGCCGTCCGTCAAATCATGACAGCTTGCCCAACACCGATTCTAATGTTCTCTTCGCTTACCCATGACGGGGCAAAAGCGACGTTAGATGCGTTAGATGCTGGTGCATTGGATTTCTTACCGAAAAAGTTTGAAGATATTGCGCGTAATCGAGACGACGCCGTTTCGCTATTACAGCAGCGTGTTATTGAGATTGCCGCGAAGCGCGTGTTTATGCGTCGTCAAGCGGTGAGATCAACACCAGCTCCGGCTCCAACATCACCTGCAGCGGGACAAAGAACCACTCTTCAAGAGCGTTCTGCGCGTCCTGTTGCGTCTAGCGTAGCGAGCAAGTTTAGAGCGTCGGGTAAAAAATATCAGTTAACCGCAATCGGAACGTCTACTGGTGGACCGGTTGCGCTACAGAAAATATTAACGAAACTACCAGCACATTACCCACATCCAATCGTGCTAATTCAGCATATGCCAGCGACATTTACCGCGGCCTTTGCGAGCCGTCTTAACTCACTTTGCAAGATACAAGTAAAGGAAGCTGAAGATGGAGATATTTTGAAACCTGGCGTTGCTTATCTCGCTCCAGGTGGAAAGCAAATGATGATTGATGGACGTCCAGGTACGGCGAAACTGCGCATTATTGATGGCGGTGAACGCATGAACTACAAACCTTGTGTTGATGTAACATTTGGCTCTGCGGCGAAAATATATGGCGATAAAGTATTATCTATGGTCCTCACTGGAATGGGTGCTGATGGTCGTGAAGGCGCGCGGATGTTGAAATCTGCGGGTGCAACGATTTGGGCTCAAAATGAAGAGAGCTGTGTGGTATATGGAATGCCTCAGGCCGTCGCTAAAGCTGGTATATCAACAGAAGATCTACCTTTAGAACGAATTTCAGAACGTATGCTAGTGGAAGTTGGCCTAGCCTAGGAATTATATTAATGATTGTTTGGAGTGTAGCAAACCAAAAAGGTGGTGTTGGGAAAACAACCACAACCGTAACATTAGCGGGTCTGCTGAGTAAGCAAGGCCATCGAGTGTTACTTGTTGATACCGATCCTCACGCGTCTTTAACTACCTATCTTGGGTTTGACTCTGATGCGGTGCCTGCAAGTTTGTTTGAACTGTTTCAACTTAAAGAGTTTACCAAGCAATCTGTTGAGCCTTTAATTTTAAAAACAGAAGTTGAAGGTATCGATATTATTCCCGCACATATGTCACTGGCAACGTTAGATCGTGTCATGGGCAACAGAGGTGGTATGGGACTCATTTTAAAACGAGCATTAGCTTCGATTGAAAATGAGTATGACTACGTACTGATAGATTGTCCTCCGATTTTGGGGGTAATGATGGTTAATGCGCTTGCTGCCAGCGATAGGATATTGATTCCTGTTCAAACTGAATTTTTAGCGATGAAAGGGCTAGAGCGCATGGTTCGAACCCTCGCAATTATGCAGAAGTCGCGTAATACACCATTTAAAGTTACCGTTGTGCCGACAATGTATGACAAACGGACTCGGGCATCTTTGCAGACACTGACACAGCTTAAGCAGGACTATCCTGATCAAGTTTGGAACTCGGCGGTACCCATTGATACTAAATTTAGAGATGCAAGTTTGAAGCGATTGCCAGCTTCGCATTTTGCTTCTGGTAGTCGTGGCGTTTTTGCTTATAAGCAGTTGTTGATTTTCCTTGAGAGGTTAACAATTGATGAGCAGTGATTACGTACTGTCGAGTGAACAAGCTCTAGATGATTACTTTAGTGCGTTGTTGGGGGAAGATACAGAGGCTGAAGTCTCTCCCTCTTTGCCGATAACGGAACTCGATATTGAACCTGAACTGAAGACCCAGCCGTTGAAGGATGAGGCTGAAAGTAGCCAGTCTCTTTCATACGCTGAGATTCAAACAGAAGATTTTGACGTACCAAACCTTGAAGATGTTCAGAAACTACTGAGTCAATTAGAGTCCACTGATATTGTTGGTGAGCTTGATATCGACAGTATTCTTGAACAAAACACAGTCGAGATCGCAACGCTTCAAGATGATATTCTGATTCAAAATAACAATATCAAACTAGACCTTGAGCCAAGTGTTGAAGTTGTTGATGAGATTCAAAGCTGGGATATTCCAGAAGAGCCTAGCGTTGATGTTTCAGTTCAAGATGAGACAGTTGAAAATGTTGGAAAATCAGATGAAAGCTTAGATACAGGCTTAGATACAAGCCCCATTGTTGAGGCTGAACAACCTGAAGTTGGTACATCGGACAATGCCAATGTTGCGACCGAAAATGAGTTAGAGACTCAGGCTGGTGGGCATCAATTTGATAACTGGCAAACTACAAGCAGAACAGAAGACTTTCAAGTACTATACTTTGACGTTAATGGTGTGACGTTTGCTGTGCCTCTCGATGAGCTAGGCGGTATTCACCAGGTAACTGAACTTAGTCATATCATTGGTAAACCAAGCTGGTATTTAGGTTTGCAAATGAATAAAGAGCACCAGTTAGATGTCGTAGACAGTGCTAAATGGGTGATGGCTGAAAAATTAGCCAATGACGATTATAAAGATAATTATCAATATATCGTGATGTTGGGTGAGAGTTCGTGGGGGCTGGCAAGTACAGAACTCATGGGAACCGAATTGTTAAATACTGACAAAGTTCGGTGGCGTGAACAGGCAGGAAAACGCCCTTGGCTTGCCGGTATGGTAAAAGAAAAAATGTGTGCCTTGATCCATGTTGAGGCAATGGTAGCTATGCTAAATGCAGGGCTAGATGTAAAAGCATTAGATTGATAAAAATTTTAGTCGGGAACGACATTAAGAGGATTGACTATGTCTCAAGCTAACGAAGTTGAAGTAAGAAAAGAACAAGGTAATGACGAAGTTCTTCAGTGGGTGACGTTCCAATTAGAACAAGAAACATACGGTATTAATGTAATGCAAGTTCGTGAAGTATTGCGTTATACCGAAATTGCTCCAGTACCGGGTGCTCCAGATTACGTTTTAGGTATCATTAATCTTCGTGGTAATGTGGTTACTGTTATTGATACGCGCTCTCGCTTTGGTCTGATGCAAGGTGAAACGACGGACAATACCCGTATTATTGTTATTGAATCTGAGCGTCAAGTGATTGGTATCTTAGTTGATAGCGTTGCTGAAGTGGTTTACCTACGTTCTTCAGAAATTGATACCACACCAAGTGTTGGTACGGATGAAAGTGCTAAGTTCATTCAAGGTGTAAGCAACCGTGACGGTAAACTTCTTATCTTGGTTGATCTAGATAAGCTGCTTACCGATGAAGAATGGGATGACATGGCTCACCTATAATGACTGATGTTTTGTCACAAAATATCCCCTTCCTGATTGGTGGGGGTGTTTTAATTGCTCTTCTGTTTGTGCTTGCCTTGTTTCGAACAAAACAAGCATCACAAAAGCTTTTTGACGCATCTCGCTTGCAAACACGGCACCTTGAGAAAGAGCTTCAAAAAGCCAATAAGCAGTTGCTAGAAGTGAGATCTGTAGTGGTTGGTCTTGGTCAGCGAGTGACTGAGCAGCAGGATATTATCAAGCATCTAAATGAGCGAGTAGTGGAGCTTGAACACGTAGATACTGATGGTCGTTTGTATACGAGAGCCAGTAAAATGGTTCAGTTAGGCGCGAGTGTCAATGAGTTGATTGAAGAGTGCGAAATCCCTAAAGCGGAAGCTGAGCTTATGATGTCTCTACAAAATAAGCTTACAGGAAAAGAGAAATTGCCGCCATTGAGAGGGACCCCTCGCTCTACTGGTGAACATCGAGCATCGCCTCAATCGCCTAAAAATGTTCGACGGTAAACGGTGTACAAAACAGAAGAAGAAAAAAGAAGCCTCGGCTTCTTTTTTTGTTTTTAGGAATAAAATGCAAAATAGAGGGATGGTAATTTAGCCATATCCAATATTAATTGTGAAATTGTGATAGAACATTAACAGTTTCTTACGTAGTTTCGTGATTCGTAAAGGTCTACTCCTGTTTTGTATTCGGCTTGCTGTGTTAAGATAACTGTTATGTTTTTGTGCCGAAAAAATTTATGCTCGAAGTATCTAATTTAACTGCAATTCGCGATGAGAGAGTTTTGTTTGAATCTCTTTCCTTTAATATTCAACCGGGTGAACTTGTTCAAGTTGAAGGTAGAAATGGCACGGGTAAAACAACACTTTTACGCATTATTTCTGGCTTAGGCGAGAGAGACGAAGGTACGATTTCGTGGAAAGGTGAGCAAATTGAATCTAGCCGCGATACCTACCATCAAGACTTGCTCTTTTTAGGCCATCAAACAGGAGTGAAGCGCGAGCTCACCGCATTTGAGAACCTGAATTTTTACCAATCTATTCATGGTAATAACACCTCTAGAGAAGACATTTTCCAAGCGCTCACTCAAGTTGGGCTTGCTGGTAGAGAGGATGTACCCGTCGGACAGCTTTCCGCTGGTCAACAGCGACGAGTCGCGCTGGCTCGTCTATGGTTGAGTGAACAGATTTTATGGATCCTTGATGAGCCTTTAACGGCAATTGATAAGCAAGGGGTGAAAGTGTTAGAAGCGCTTTTTCTAAAGCATGCGCAAAGTGGGGGCATAGTATTGCTCACGACCCACCAAGACATGTTTGCTGATAATCCGATACTTCGAAAAATTAAGTTGGGTGGTTAACATGATCTCAGCGATGAGCACGATTGTACGCCGCGAATTGCTAATTGCATTTCGCAGGCAAGCTGACATTTTTAACCCTCTGTGGTTTTTTATTATTGTTATTACTTTATTCCCGCTGAGTATTGGGCCGGAGCCTAATTTATTAGCGCGAATTGCGGCAGGTATTGTCTGGGTAGCGGCGCTGCTATCTGCTTTATTATCATTAGAACGACTATTCCGTGATGATTTTCAAGACGGCTCTTTAGAGCAGATGATGCTAATGCCCATCCCATTACAATTAGTTGTGATGTCAAAAGTCATCGCGCATTGGTTGTTAACGGGGTTGCCTCTTATCTTAATCAGTCCGTTACTGGCGGTGTTGTTATCGCTTGATTTCGATACTTGGTTAGCGGTCGTTCTAACCCTCTTTGTCGGAACACCTACGTTAAGTTTTATCGGTGCAATTGGTGTCGCTTTGACTGTCGGGCTGCAAAAAGGTGGCGTGCTGCTGAGCCTATTGATTTTACCTCTGTATATTCCAATCCTAATTTTTGCTACCTCAGCAATTGATGCGGCATCTTTAGGGGTGGCTTATAATGGACAACTTGCCGTTTTAGGTGCCATGTTTATGGGAGCAATGACGCTGACACCATTTGCGATTAGTGCGGCATTAAGAGTCAGTGTGAACTAATTGATTTTCGACAGCTCTAATTGAGTTAATTATAAATATAATAATCAACAACGCGTAAAAGCATTGTTAGCAATTTGAAGTAAAAGTGAGAGTGAACATGTGGAAATGGCTCCATCCCTATGCCAAACCGGAAACCGCTTATCGCCTAAGCGGCACACTTCTTCCGTGGTTTTCTGTATTAGCTTTATTGTGTTTGTTTAGCGGTAGTGTTTGGGGGTTAGCATTCGCTCCTTCAGACTATCAACAAGGCGATAGCTTCAGAATTATCTATATTCATGTGCCATCGGCTATTTGGTCTATGGGCGCTTATATGTCTATGGCAATCGCAGCATTTATTGGTCTTGTTTGGCAAGTTAGATTGTCGAATATGGCAGCAGCGGCAATGGCTCCAATCGGTGCTGTTTTTACCTTCATCGCTTTGTTGACTGGAGCGGTATGGGGTAAGCCTATGTGGGGCGCTTGGTGGGTTTGGGATGCTCGTTTAACATCTGAACTTATTCTTCTATTCTTATATTTAGGTGTAATTGCGCTTTATCACGCATTTGATGATCAGAAAACGGCAGCTAAAGCGGCGGGTATTTTGGCTATTGTTGGTGTGATTAACCTACCTATTATTCACTTCTCAGTTGAGTGGTGGAATACCCTTCATCAAGGTGCCTCAATTACTAAATTCGATAAACCATCTATCTCTTCAGATATGCTATGGCCACTATTATTGAATATATTTGGTTTTGCATTTTTCTTTGGAGCGGTGACAATGCTGCGCTTCAGAAATGAAATTATCAGTAAAGAAAGCCATCGCCCTTGGGTACAACAATTAGCATTAGATAACGCTAAGAGAGGTAACTAACATGCATTTTGAATCATTCAGCGCGATGTTGAACATGGGCGGCTATGCGGCCTATGTATGGAGTGCTTTTGGGATTACCTTCTTATCGATGTTTATTCTGCTTATCTCAAGCATTAAGCGTGGTAAAACCTTACTTCGCGATGTACAAGCTAAAATCGATCGTCAAGCTCGAATTGATGCTGCAAAAAATATGGAGAACACACTATGACCCCAAGACGCAAAAAGAGACTTGGTATTATTCTCGCTCTTTTCATTGGTATTAGTGCCACAGTAGGTTTAATGCTATATGCACTGAATCAAAACATGGATCTGTTCTACACGCCAACGGAATTGGTCAATGGCAAAGATGACGGGACCAAACCAGAAGTCGGCCAAAGACTCCGTATCGGTGGTATGGTCGTGGTTGGGTCTGTAAAGCGTGATGTTGAATCTTTACGAGTAAGCTTCGATCTTGCTGATGTTGGTCCAAAAGTGACGATTGTTTACGATGGCATTCTCCCAGACCTTTTTCGTGAAGGCCAAGGTATTGTTGCACAAGGGGTTCTACTTGACGCTACGACAATTGAAGCGTTCGAAGTTCTTGCCAAGCATGATGAAGAGTACATGCCGCCAGAAGTGGCTGAAGCAATGAAGAAAACGCACGAGCCGCTAACGTACACAAAAGAACAAACTCAAGGAAGTAATCAATGATTGCTGAAATTGGTCACTTTGCTTTAATCCTATCGTTAGGATTGGCAGTGTTACTTAGTCTGCTTCCACTGGTGGGAGCATCGAGAAATAACACCACATTGATGAATACTGCGAGACCTCTGTCTTGGGGTATGTTCATTATGCTTTGCCTATCATTTTTTATTCTATGTTGGGCTTTTTACAAGAACGATTTTACGCTGCAATATGTGGCGAGTAACTCGAATAGTTTACTTCCTTGGTACTATCGCATTACCGCTGTTTGGGGGGCGCATGAAGGCTCTTTGCTTTTATGGGTGCTCATTCAAGCCGGTTGGACGGTTGCTGTGGCGACATTTAGCCGAGGTATGCCGCAAGAATCCGTTGCGCGTGTACTTGCGGTTATGGGGATGATTTCAGTAGGCTTTTTACTGTTTATCATCGTCACTTCCAATCCATTCCTGAGAACACTGCCTTTCTTCCCAATTGATGGTCGAGATCTAAACCCTCTATTGCAAGATCCAGGTTTGATCATTCACCCACCAATGCTTTACATGGGTTATGTGGGCTTCTCTGTTGCGTTCTCATTTGCTATCGCTTCTTTGATGACTGGTCGTTTAGATACGGCTTGGGCCCGTTGGTCTCGTCCTTGGACTATCGCTGCGTGGTCATTTTTAACGGTTGGTATCGCGCTAGGTTCATGGTGGGCTTATTACGAACTTGGTTGGGGCGGCTGGTGGTTCTGGGATCCAGTAGAAAATGCTTCGTTTATGCCGTGGTTAGCGGGTACAGCATTAATGCACTCTCTTGCTGTAACAGAAAAGCGTGGCACATTTAAAGCTTGGACAGTGCTACTCGCTATTTCAGCGTTCTCTTTAAGCTTACTAGGTACCTTCCTTGTTCGTTCGGGGATTTTAGTCTCTGTTCATGCGTTTGCCTCAGATCCGGCTCGTGGCATGTTCATTCTCGGCTTCTTAGTCTTTGTGATTGGCGGTTCATTACTGCTGTTTGCAGTGAAAGGTGCATCGGTACGAGTTCGCGGCAACTTCAGTCTTATTTCACGCGAAAACGCATTGCTTTCAAATAACATTTTATTGATTGCAGCTTTGGTTGTGGTACTGGTTGGGACACTGCTTCCGCTAGTGCACAAACAGATTGGCTTAGGCTCAGTTTCAATCGGTGCTCCATTCTTTAACATGTTGTTTAGCTGGTTAATGATTCCTTTCTCGTTCCTCTTAGGTATTGGTCCTTTGGTTCGTTGGAAGCGTGACAATATGTCAGCACTGATCAAACCAATGTTGATCTCTGGTGTTGGGTCATTCACTTTAGCCGCAGCTATGGTTTGGCTATTGGCAGACCGATTCACTGGAATGGCCTACATGGGCTGGGTTATGGCGTTATGGATTGTGTCCATGCACAGCTTTGAGCTGTATGAACGTGCAACTCACCGTCACGATTTTTTCACAGGGTTAAGAAAACTTCAGCGCAGTCACTGGGCGATGATGTTCGCACATATTGGTTTGGCTGTTACTGTGATTGGTATCGCAATGGTGCAGAACTACAGCATTGAACGTGATGTTCGTCTTGCGCCAGGTGAGCACTTCCAAATAGAAGATTACAATTTCTACTTCTCCGGCGTACGAGATGAAGATGGACCAAACTATGATGGTTACATCGCTGATTTTGAAATCACGCAGCAAGGTAAGTACGTTAATACGCTACACGCTGAAAAACGTTTCTACACAACGACTCGTTCAATGATGACAGAAGCTGCTATCGACAGCGGTTTCACTCGTGATTTATACATTGCAATGGGTGAGAGACTGGATGATAACCGCTCATGGGCTGTTCGAATTTACTATAAACCCTTTATTCGTTGGATCTGGGCTGGTTCAATATTGATGGCACTAGGCGGTTTAATCGCAATTAGTGATAGACGCTACCGCTTCCGTAAATCGTCATCATCAAAAACAATCAGCAGTGAACAAGAGAAGGTCGCGTAGATGAACAAGAAAATATTATTTGTCCCACTGGTTATGTTTATGGTTCTAGCGGCGGTTTTTGCATCGCAGCTTGTTCGAAACTCTTCAGGTGATGACCCGACCAAATTGGAATCGGTATTGATTGGTAAACAAGTTCCAGAGTTTCGTTTAGAAGACTTAGCTCAACCAGGAAAGTTGCATGATCAAGCTATTTTCAAGGGCGAACCATTGCTGTTGAATGTTTGGGCTACTTGGTGTCCGACATGTTATGCCGAGCATCAATACCTTAATGAATTGTCGTCAGATGGTGTGAAAATCATTGGTCTTAACTATAAAGATCAGCGTGATAAAGCGGTGCAGTGGTTAACTGAATTAGGCAACCCATACCTGATTAGCCTGTTTGATGGTGATGGTATGTTAGGGCTAGATCTTGGCGTGTATGGCGCACCTGAAACTTTTTTAATTGATGCAAATGGCGTAGTTCGCTATCGCCATGTTGGTGATGTTAATCCAGCTAACTGGAAAGAGACATTGCAACCAATGTACCAAGCTCTTCTGGAGGAGGCGAAATGATGAAACGTATCTTCGTTGCTTTTATGACGAGCATGCTTCTGTCAATTTCAGCTTATGCCACAATTGAAGTTCATGAGTTTGATAACTTTGAACAAGAGCAGCAATTCAAAGAGCTAAGTAACACGTTGCGTTGTCCTAAGTGTCAAAATAATACGATTGGTGACTCTAACGCAGAATTAGCACAAGATCTTCGCCAAAAAGTATATGAAATGACGAAAGCAGGAAAGTCGGAGCAGGAGATCATTGACTATATGATCGCTCGCTATGGCAATTTCGTTACTTATAACCCGCCGTTGACTCTAGCAACATCGGTGTTATGGGGTGGACCACTGTTTGTCATCGTTCTAGGTTTTGCTCTGATTGTGGTACGCAGCCGCAAATCTAAAGTGGTAAAAACGGCAGAATCTAAAGAGTGGGATGAAGAGAAAGAAGCACGTTTGAAATCGTTGCTTAATGAAGAAAAAGACGGAGATAAACAGTAATGACGTTATTTTGGATATCGAGTCTAGTTCTTACTCTTATTAGTTGCCTCTTTATTGCGATGCCTTTCATTAAAAAAAGGGCAAATAATGATGAGGCACTACGCGATGAATTAAACAAAGCTCTCTACAAAGATCGTTTATCTGAACTTGAAGAAGAAGCCGATGAAGGGCTTGTGGATGATCAACAAGATCTGATTTCAGACCTGAAGCAGTCGCTTTTGGATGACATCCCAACGGAGCAAAAAAACAGTCGTGGTAGCGAAATACCGGCGGCCGTTATTTTACTACCATCGTTTTTATTGGTGATTGCACTCTCTTATGCCATGTATATGAAGTTTGGTGCGATAGATAAAGTGCAGCAATGGCAAGACGTTTCAGCCAATTTACCGGCATTAACGAAGAAATTGATGTTTCCAGAAGGCGATGCATTAACTGATGATGAGATGCAAGATCTGACGTTAGCACTTCGTACTCGCTTACATTATCAACCTGAAGATTCCACAGGGTGGTTGCTACTTGGGCGAATTGGGTTAGCGAACCGTGATGTTGAAACTGCCATTAACTCTATGCGCAAGGCGTATCGATTCGAACCAGAGAATGAAGATGTTAAATTGGGTTATGCTCAAGCTCTGATGTTGTCTCAAGATGAAGCTGATCAAGACAAAGCGCGTCGATTGCTCGGTAGCCTCGTTCAGGAAGACTATGTCGATTTGCGAGTCTTTTCTCTACTTGGTTTTGATGCTTTTGAGCGTCAGGATTATCCGGCTGCGGTTAAATACTGGAGTATTATGCAGCAAATGATTGGCCCTGATGATAGCCGTTATACTATGTTGGCTCGTAGTATTGAGAATGCTAAGAAGAAAATGGGCGTTGAAGCAACTCCAAGTGGTAAAAATGTCGCGGTTACTATCTCATTAGGTGCTCAAGTTAATCCATCAAGTAACGCCGTTTTGGTCGTTTCAGTGCATAGTGCTGATGGCGCGCCAATGCCAATTGCTGCTGCTCGATATCCTTTAGGTTCATTCCCAAGAACGATCGTATTGGATGACGGCAATAGTATGATGCAAGGTCGTAAACTATCGGATCTAGAGAGCTTAATTGTTCGAGCTAGACTGGATAGTGACGGAAATGTTTCAACGCGAGATGGTGATTGGTATGGTGAAAGCTCAGTCGTTTCTCTTGGTGAACCTGCGTCGTTGAAGATTGAGCAGCAATACTGATGTAGTTAAACGGTTGATTACATATTAAATATACTTATTTCTATGGTATTGAATATCAGTATAATAAGTATATTGCTACTTAGGCCAGCATCGCTGGCCTTATTTATGGAAGATAAAATGCTAACACGCGGATTACAATTACATTTAAGTCTGTTTTTAGCTTTGATGACGGTGGGTTGTTCTAGCGCACCGGAAAAGCAAGTCATTGATGAAAGTAATGCTGTGAATGGAACTGACTCTACAGCTAATATCGATGAAACACACCCTAACGATCCCTTTGAAAGCTTTAACCGAGCAATGTGGGATATCAACTACGACTACCTTGACCCCTATTTAGTGCGTCCTGTATCTGTCGCCTATGTTGAATATGTTCCTCACCCGATACGCCTAGGTATTATTAACGTGCTTGCCAATTTAGATGAACCTTCTAGCATGGTGAATAACCTCGTAATGGGTAATGGAGAGCAAGCGGTCAATCACTTTAACCGCTTTTGGATTAACACTACGTTTGGTTTGGTGGGCTTAATTGATATTGCATCAGAAGCAGGAATACCTAAAAACGATGATAAAGCGTTCAGTGATGCGCTTGGTCATTATGGTGTCGGTAACGGCCCGTATTTGATGCTCCCTGGCTACGGACCTTATACGGTTCGAGAAGTCACCGATACCGTTGATGGAATGTATGTGCCGCTTAGTTATTTGAATGTTTGGGCTGGGCTAGGTAAGTGGGCGTTAGAGGGGATGGAAAAACGAGTGCAGTTGATTCCTCAAGAGGGGCAGCTAAACACGTCGCCAGACCCATATGCATTGTCTCGAGAGGTGTTCTTGCAACGCCAAGATTTTAAAGCCGAGATTAACACCACAACTGAAATTGATGAAGATGAAGAAGCTTATCTTGATGAATATCTAGATGAAGAATTTTAACGGTTCTTGTTATTGTCGATAAAAGAAAGGCTTGGTATGAAACCAAGCCTTTTTTGTACGAAGAAGCTTTTTGCTAAGAAACTCTTTATTCAGAAGCTTTTTATTAAGAAACCTTTTATTCAGAAATTCTTTATTCAAAAACTTTTGATTCAGAAACGGAATTAGAAAACGTAGTTAGCTTGAACACCGATCAACCAAACATTACCTGTTACTTCGCCTTCAAAGTTGCCACCAAACATAGATGATTTAGCATCATCTTCGTGCATTTTCGCATCTTTTGCGAAAATATAGGTGTAACCAGCATCTAAAGACAGTTGGCTAGACCATTGGTAGCTTGCACCAACGCTCAACCAAGTACGGTCGGTTTCTGGAATAGTCGCGGTACGGTCGGCTTCGTCTACTGCTGAAGTATCGTAAGCTACGCCTGTACGTAACGCTAATTTTGGTGTTGCTTGATAAGTTGAACCAATGGCAAAGCGATAGTTGTCTTTCCAGTTCTCTTTTTTGATATCTTGTGTTGGCTGAGGTAGCTCAGGAATGTGTGCTACCAATTCTTTAAAGCTGCTCCAATCAGTCCAGTTGATACTAGCATGGACAGCTGTTTTGTCTGTTAATTGATGAAAACTTGCAAGTTCAGCGGTTGCAGGAAGTGCTAGCTCCATTGAGCCCGCATATTTTGCTTTAACATTTGGAGCTGCAATAAGGTCAAACCCTGCACCATTAGCATGGCCTTCAAGCGTTAGTGCTACTTCAGACTTATAAGCAAAACCAATTCGATGAGCGTCATTGATTTGCCAAGCGGTACCCACTTGCCAGCCCCATGCTTTATCATCCCCTTCCATGTACTTTAGAGTGGTGCCTGCTAGTGCCCCCGTTTGTGGTGGAGCTACTGCACCAAAACTGCCTTCTGCGATCACATAGCGTACACCGCCACCAACACTTACTTGTTCATTTAATTGGTAAGCAACGTTGAGGTTTAGTTCTTTACTGATCACGCTTGCTTCGTTGCCGTGGTTAGCACCAGCAAAGTCAGTACCAAGATCCGTTTCCATGCCGTAGTTTGTGCTTAGTGCAACACCAACGGCAAATTGGTCATTATATTTGTGGGAAATATAAAGGTTCGGGATTATCGCATCGTGAGCAAAGTCGTGTGATTCAGCTTTAATGCTGCCAGCACTTGTGCCGTCAACGTCAATATTTGGGTTTACATAAATAGCACCAGTTGAGATCTGTGTCCCTTCTAAATAAGTCAACATTGCAGGGTTGCGCCATTGTGCACTTGCATTGTCGGCCATTGCCGCTTCACCAGCATAAGCACGGCCAAGACCGGTTGCTGAATATTCAGCAAGCTGAAAACCTGCCGCGTTAGTGGCGCTTGATACAGATGCGAGGCTAAAAGCGACCGCTAAAGATAGAAGAGTTTTATTTGATTTCATTATAATGTTCGCTGAACTGATAAAATTTAGTAGCGTGATTCTAATGTTAGAGTGATTACTTTAAAAATGTAATTCGATGAAAAGCATGTTTTGAGGATAAATGGCTAGATTTAATTTTTATATAGATGTTTATGCTAATTGTTGCGAGAAGGTTTTGATTTTTGAGCGAACACATGTGGTATGGAATAGGCAGTTTCGCTAACAACTGTACACTGAAAATATGATATTGAAGTATAGCAGCCACAAAAAAAGGCTGGAAAACCAGCCTTTTACATAGAGTGCTAAATAGCTTGTGCTTAGAAAGTACGGCTGTACTGTAAGCCGACTAAGATTGCATCTGCGTGAGTGGTTGCTGTTAGACTTGTTAAATCCGAGCCTGGTGAAAGTGGGTTTTCTGTATTTTCAGCCACATCAACATCTTGACCAAGAAGGTAAGTGAAACCAAAATCAATATTAGACTTTTCAGTGATGTGGTAAGTGAAGCCAGTAGAGAACCATTGGCGATCTGAGTCAGGCACTGAAACTGACGTTACTTGATCTTGAGCACTGGTGTCGTACATGTAACCTGCACGTAGTGTCCAGTCGCGGTTTAAGTAATAAGTACCACCGATAGAGTAGTGCCAACCATCTTGCCACTCATAATTATTTAAAACTCCGATATCATCAGCTTTAAGAACATCAAAATCTGACCAACCAATCCACTGGACACTGTAGTGCACGGCAAATTTGGTATTTTCGATTTTGTGGAAGCCTGAAAACTCAGCAATATCCGGTAGTGGAATGTATAGAGTATCGCTTGTTTGACCTAGGTAGTTGATATCGCCTTCAGCTTCTAACTCAGGAGTATAGTGGTAAGCAAAGCCAAAGCGGTTATTCTCATCTAATTCGTAAACCGTGCCAAGGTTAAAACCAATTGCCCAACCATCAGCATCTGCTTCAAGTGCATTGCCAGCACCCAGTGGACTTGGTCTTGTTAATTCACCTTTACCATAAATAAGGTCTAAACCAGCACCGAAGCTCCATTGTTCATTCATACGATATGAGCCCGCGACACCAATATTTACGCTTTTAACGTCTGTTAGACCACCAAACTCTTTACCGGCATAACCATCACTAAATTCTGTTTTAGTACCAAAATTTGAGTAAGCATTTACTCCAACCGCAAATTTTTCATTAATAGGGACGATTAGATGGATATTAGGGGCAATTGAAGTATCGCCCGCATCATCGTAGCTTGCATTATCTGCTGGAACCAATCCACCAGTTGCAGTACAAGCAGCTCCGCAGTACTGCGCATCCTTGACTTCAATCATTGAAGTAATGCTTTCAAAACCGATGGAGAAAGCGGTTTCATCGAATAGTGCCATTGCTGCTGGGTTACGCGCCATGACAGAAGCGTTATCAGCAATTACCGCATCACCAGCAAATGCACGGCCAATGCCGGTTGCTGATTGTGCGTTAATTTGGAAACCTGCCGCCATTGCTTGGCTAGAGGCTAAAGTAATTGTCACTGCTAAAAGAGACTTTTTAAACAGACGCGTTTTATTAGTCATTAGTGTTTTCCTTGAGATGTCCCGCCTCTAATAGGGCGATTTAATTTGAGTTAATACTCAGTTGGGAACGGATAATAGCGGTTAGTATAAGGTATAGAAATCCGACCATTGAATTAAATGTCGACAAAATTACAGAAATGATGGCTATCTGGCACGATATTGGTTGTAAATGCATGGTTTTAGAGTTTTAACTCTAAGTTGAATTGCCGATGCAGGAGGAAATTGAATGATAGATTAAAATAAAGCAGCCCAGCACGAATGCTGGGCTGAAAATTGAATTAACTTGCAGGTTGTATCATTGGTGTTAGGTTTTCGGCGATCTTAGCGACATCTTCTCCATTTTCCCCGACGATGATCATACTGGTGTTGCCAATTGGAGTAACAACTCCTGACATACCTTTTTCATTAAAGTCGATAGGCTGCTCACTTTTAATGCCTGTTAGGAACAGTGTGACTTTGCCTTTTTCACCCTGAAAAACCATATGCATCGCATTAGATTTACCAAAGCCACAATGATTTAAGTAGTAAACATGGTAAGGAAAGTTCTGATCGAACTGGTAAGCAAAAGGTGACATCTTGGCATTAATTTGCTGAGAAGTGACTTTTTCATCCAGTACGTTTACAAAGCTGCTTTCATCAACGACATGCTTCATCGCGGTATCGGCTAAACTTGCTTGTGCTGGGGAAACCACAATATTACCCCAATTGACTTGCCCAACTAATAAACCAAATGCAAAAGCCACAGATGCCGCCATCGCCATGGCACGCTTAGCAAAAGTCGGTCTGATGATATTCTGCTCATTCGATGTTTGCTTAAATAGAATTCGGTCGGCTAAATCATCCGGAACATCAACGTTCATTGCGTTAGATATTTGTGTATCTAAATTTAAAACGTCATCAAGAAACTTTCCGTTAGCTTCATTATTCGTTAATGCGTCTAATAGCTGTTGATCTCGCCGTTTTGGGTCAGACAAAACGCGGCGGCGAAATTCTAAATCATCCATTTTGCTGCCCTCTCTGTTTCTCATCCGAATCCAACATCTCTTTTAATTGATTGCGGGCTCGGAATAAGCGAGTCATTACCGTATTTTTGTTGAGATCTAAAATATCTCCAATCTCTTCACCACTGAATCCGCCTACAACTTGTAGGAAGAGGGGTTCTCGGTAATCGACCTCTAGTTTCATTATTTGTGCTTGAAGCCACTCTTGTTGATGATGTGGGTCATCATTGATCTTGGCTTCATGGCCGTGATCATCAATATCGACGAGATCAAGCTGTTTTCGTTCAAAGCGTCGCGCATTTTCTCGTCTCAAGATAGTAATGAGCCAAGATTTTGCTGCTTTTTCGTCTTGTAGGCTATCGAGAGATTTCCATGCCCTTAAGCAGGTCTCTTGCACAAGATCTTCAGCAACGCTCTTATCTTTACATAGCCAATAAGCGTAGCGGAATAGATCTCGATGGTAGGCCCTTACAAGCGCTTCGTATTTTCTTTGTTTGTCCATATCAGAGTTGACCGGACGATCTGGCTTTTTATTTCCAAACATTTTTAATATCGACACATGAGCCTCCATTTTTGCTCTGCGGATAGCATTTTTTTTATTTATGTCCAGTTTCGAAAGTTGCAAATCACACTAAAATTGATCTACTTCAAAATATCGCGCTCTCAAGCCGTTATAGTACACATTGTTGTCTAGTTAGTCATTTATGACTAGCGTGTTGAGCAAGACAACAACTTCCTTTTGAAGGCTGACTTTACTTTCTCCTAATCAGGAAACTGATTATTTCAATTGGCGCAAGTTAATTGCTTTATATACATTCCAACCACACAGCTTTGTGTGGTTTTTTTTTGCTTTAAATTCAAGTGGTTCGAACCTACTCCTTCCCAATAGTTCCCTAGATTAAGTAGTAAATTGTTAATCCAGAACACGATTGTAGTTCACGTTTAGTTAAACGAGCGTTTGATTCTTTTAACAACTTCGTTACAATGCAAGCAGGTCAGACCTCTCATTCTAAGGAGAAACAATGGGCAAACAGGAAGTTACCACGCGTTCAGGTGAACGTGTAGCAATCGTTGCGGGGCTGCGAACACCATTTGCACGTCAAAGCACTGAATTTAGCCAAGTACCAGCCGTCGATCTTGGAAAAATGGTAGTGAGTGAAATGCTTGCTCGTACCGATATCGATCCTGCTTTAATTGAACAAGTTGTGTTTGGTCAGGTGGTTCAAATGCCTGAAGCGCCGAACATTGCCCGTGAGATTGTCCTTGGAACAGGAATGAATATCCATACTGACGCTTATAGTGTTACTCGCGCTTGTGCGACGAGTTTCCAAGCTTCAGTTAATGTTGCAGAGAGCATTATGGCTGGCTCTATTGATATCGGTATCGCTGGCGGTGCAGACTCCTCTTCTGTTTTGCCTATTGGTGTGACGAAAAAACTGGCGGCAAATTTACTTGCTTTAAGTAAAACCAAAACGGTCGGGCAGAAACTTAAAATCCTCAAAAGCCTATCACTGAAAGATTTGATGCCAGTACCTCCTGCGGTGGCTGAATATTCCACAGGGCTATCGATGGGGCAGACGGCTGAGCAGATGGCAAAAACTCACGGTATCACTCGAGCCGAACAAGATGCCTTGGCTCATCGCTCGCACTCCTTAGCATCAATTGCTTGGAACGAGGGTAAGATCCAAGATGAAGTCATGACTGCATTTCCTGCGCCATATAAGAAGTGGATCTCTCAAGATAACAATATTCGACATGACTCGACTCTAGAGGGTTACGCTAAGCTTAGACCTGCTTTTGACCGCCAATACGGAAGTGTCACTGCTGCAAATAGTACGCCTTTAACAGACGGTGGCGCTGCGGTAATGCTTATGCGTGAAGGAAAAGCGAAGGAGCTCGGTTTAGAAATCATGGGTTACATTCGGTCGTATGCCTTTTCTGCGATTGGCGTTGAGACAGACATGTTAATGGGGCCATCTTATGCGACGTCAATGGCGTTACAAAAGGCGGGTCTAGAACTGTCAGATTTAACTTTAATTGATATGCATGAAGCCTTTGCTGCACAGGCTCTTGCGAATGTGAAGATGTTTGCGAGTGATAAATTTGCACAAGAAAACCTCGGTCGTTCAAAAGCGATGGGGGAGATCGATATGGACAAATTTAATGTACTTGGTGGTTCTATTGCTTATGGGCACCCATTTGCAGCAACAGGCGCAAGAATGATGACGCAAACTCTACGTGAATTAAAACGCAGAGGTGGCGGAATTGGTTTAAATACAGCATGTGCAGCTGGTGGTTTGGGCGCGGCAATGATTTTGGAGGTTGAGTAATGAGTGAGCAAGCATTTAATTTAACGATTGATGAGCAAAACCTAGCTTGGCTCGCCATCGATGTACCCAATGAAAAAATGAACACCCTTCAAGCGGCGTTTGCTGATGATATGAAAGCCATCTTTGTTCAGTTAGAAGAGAAAAAATCGACAATTAAAGGGTTGATTGTTCACTCACTGAAACCGGACAACTTCATCGCAGGTGCTGATATTCGCATGCTCGATGATTGCACTACCGCAGAACAAGCCGAAGCCTTAGCGACACAAGGGCAAGAGATGTTCCAGACATTATCTGACTTGCCATACCCTGTTGTGGCTGCGATTCACGGCCCATGTTTAGGTGGTGGACTTGAGTTAGCGCTCGCTTGTGACTATCGAGTGTGTAGTGATTCTGATAAAACGCGCTTAGGTTTACCGGAAGTTCAATTAGGACTGCTTCCGGGTTCCGGTGGTACTCAGCGTCTGCCTCGCTTGATTGGCTTGCTTCCGTCTCTTGATCTTATTATGACGGGTAAGCAACTTAGAGCTAAAAAAGCGAAGAAACTCGGAGTGGTGGATGCTTGTGTGCCTAATTCGGTGTTACTCGACGTCGCCAAAGATTTTGTAGAAAAGTATTCAGGTAAGAAAAAAGCAAAACGTAAAGTATCAACCAAAGAGAAGTTGATTGCTCATAGTGGACTTGGACGCAAAGTCATCTTCGAACAAGCGGCAAAGAAATCATATGAGAAGACTCGCGGAAATTACCCTGCGATTGATGCCATCCTTGAGGTTATTCGCAACGGATTAGAAAATGGGTTTGAGAAAGGCCAGCAATTAGAAGCGAAAAAATTTAGTGAACTGGTGATGACGCCAGAATCTAAATCGCTGCGTTCGATTTTCTTTGCAACGACGGAAATGAAAAAAGACAACGGCTCAGATTCTACGCCATTGCCCGTTAACCGTGTTGGTGTGCTTGGTGGCGGTTTGATGGGAGCGGGAATCAGTCACGTTAGTGTCGCTAAAGCGAAAGTCCCAGTTCGGATTAAAGATGTGTCTAATGACGGTGTATTAAATGCGTTGAACTATAACTACAAGTTGTTCAACAAGCAGTTTAAGCGCCGGATCATTACTAAATCTGGTCTGGAAAGTAAGATGTTACAGCTTTCTGGGGGCATTGATTTCACGAGCTTTAATACTCTTGATGTCGTCGTTGAAGCGGTATTTGAGGATCTTGACCTTAAACAGAGCATGGTTGCGGATATCGAAGCAAACGCAAAACGAGATACTGTTTTTGCTACCAATACGTCATCGTTGCCAATCCATAAAATTGCAGAAAAAGCACAGCGCCCTGAAAATATTGTGGGTCTGCACTACTTCAGTCCGGTTGAAAAAATGCCGCTAGTGGAAGTGATTCCGCACGCGACAACCTCTGACGAGACTATTGCGACGGTGGTTGCTTTTGCTCGTAAACAAGGGAAAACGCCAATTGTTGTAAAAGATTGTGCGGGTTTCTACGTAAACCGAATCTTAGCGCCATACATGAATGAGTCAGCTCAGGTGTTGATAGGTGGTGAGCCTATTGATGCACTAGATAAAGCGCTGCTTAATTTTGGTTTCCCAGTTGGGCCGATTACGTTATTAGACGAAGTTGGTGTGGATATTGGGGCGAAAATTATGCCGATTCTTGTGGATGAATTAGGCCCTCGTTTTAAAGGCCCGGATGTTTTCGATATTTTGCTTAATGATGATCGTAAAGGTCGTAAGAGTGGTAAAGGCTTCTACAGTTACAAAGGCAAGAAAAAGGAAGTCGATAAATCCGTTTATAAACTACTGAAATTACAGCCTGAAGCTAAGCTAACAGAAAAAGATATTTCACTTCGCTGCGTGCTTCCTATGTTGAATGAAGCGGTTCGCTGCTTGGATGAAGGTATTATCCGTAACCCAAGAGATGGTGATATTGGTGCGATCTTCGGTATCGGTTTCCCTCCTTTCCTCGGTGGCCCATTCCGATATATGGATCAGATTGGAATCAAAGCCCTCGTTGAAATGATGAATGAATACGCGGAAAAATATGGTGACCGATATGCTCCGTGTGATGGTTTGCTCACTCGCGCGGGTTTAGATGAAAGCTTCTACTGATATATAGTCGCAGAGGATAAATGGTAGCCATTGCTTTATGGTTATCGTTTATTCACAAGATACAAAAACGCCCGCTAACTATTTGCGGGCGTTTTTATTACTTGCTTTTACATTTCGCCAATCACTGACCCTAAATTAGAAACTTAGGCCAATTTATCGATTAGCCTAAATCACAATCTTTAGCTCTGAGCTGAAATTGATCAATTGAATCAATATCGTGCCCTAGATCCAGCCTTTCCTCTTCTAGGTGAGCGTTACCTAAACTGTGCATGATCAGTCGATTTGATGTCCGAGGTTTTAATTCATTAATAACAAAACGAATCATGTCTGAACGGCTAAGGGCTTTTAGTTCCTCTAACACTTTCTCTCGTTGATTGAACTCTACATCTTTATTCCCAATGGCAACCCATAAGCGCTGAGAGCGTCCACGTAAAGTCACGTCTGGTGTCGCCATTTGATTCCATAATCCTTTTTTACTGCTGTGCCATTGGTACTCATTCAGCTCAAGTAGCACTAAGTAGAAAGCATTTAAGAACTCGTCAATCGACGCAACTAACTCTGTTGGAGCCGCATTAGGAGATTGGACATAGAGGACGATCCCCGGGTGGCGGTTTAGAGGCATGTTACCCGTTCCCACCATATAGCCTAATTGCTGTTTGGTGCGGATCTCATGAAAGAATGTTGCCGACATAAGATGATTAGCTAGCGAATATAGCGCGATGCTGCGCGGAAGAATGTCATCGCATTGGTAATAAACAACCACCGCAGAATCTTGCTGATCGCACACAACCTCATGCTGGAAAGTACCACTGTTGCCCAACATGATTAATGGTCTTAGTGACTCTTCGTACGCTTGGTTCTTTACTCGTAATGCGTTTTTTAATGTCGTGGCAATATCGTGAGCTTGTTGCTGAGTCCAATCCCCATAAACAAAGGTCTCTACATGAAGTTCTGCGAGAATAGCGTCAACAAAAGTAGATAATTCATCTATTTTAATCTGTTCTAATGCTTCGATTAATACCGTGTATGGAGGGTTGTTTGGTTGAAGAACTCCAGACATAGCATTAAAAAGCTGTGAAATTGGGCGATCTTGAGCTGAATTTCGCCAACTACGTAAAAGTTGATTCTTAATCGAATCAAATCTTTCCTGGCTAAAATCTCGTTGTGAGAAACGCGATAGGATCATATCGAGCAGTTGAGGTTGTTTCTGACTAAAGCCCGATAATGTCAGTGTGACTCCACCTTGATGAGCGTACATGTTATAGCCCATACCAGCAATTTCAGCCTGATATGTCTCTTCGGCCAGTGAGTCTAGGAACATCTCAACACACAGCCGAGTTTTAACGATGTTAATGGGCGTTTCAACGGCATGAGGGCTGTCTATTGCCACATAGACGACCCCTTTTGGTACTCGGAATTGAGCATCTTGCAAATGCCACAATCGGAAACCCTCAAGATCTTCAATCAGCTCAGGAGTCTCTGCCTCTTTTTCCAGTGGCGTTGGGTCTAAGTCGTAGCAGATAAAGGGGTTTTTATCTGGAAGTTGAAAATCCCAACTAGGATCGATCTGCTGGAAATGGGCAAGTTGTTGTTGGCTAAACGGTGTGACGGAGTAGGGGGTAAAATACCACTTAGCGGTCTTATCATAGCTTAGCCCTTTACCTATCACTGTTGCTTTTAGATTGAGTGGGCAAAAATAGGAGAAGAGGGAGCGCAGGAACGTCTCATCGTAATGAGACATTTTATAATCCCCATAGATCACATCTTCTGGTGAATAGTGCTGCATGTTGATGACGAGATGGCTGACTAAATCCATAGAGCGTGTTGGTTCTTGGAAACGGAACGCTGATTCAAGAACGGCTTGTTTCTCAATGTAACGCCACTCATCCATCCCTTGAAACTCTATAAGCTTGAAGTATTGGAAAACGGCTTGAGTGATTTGATCGGTATGCGCTAACCCTTCATCGGTTAGTGAGCAACTGAGGGTAAACTCTCGATAGTTACTGCCGCTTGCGCCTCCTCCAGCGGAAAGCGAGGTGATCCAACCTTTATTTTTCAGCTGCATCATTAGGCTCCCTTTCCCTTCGTAACCTAATAGGTGAGCAAAGTAGGATAAAGGCTTGCTGCCATAATATTCATCCATTGAGGGAAGAGGGAACGCGAGAATTAGTTTGCGGATCTCTTTTACAGGTTCGATACAGATAGTGATACCAGCGCTATTGTCGTCTGTCATCGGTTCTGAAATGGACTTTTGATTGAGATTTTTATTTTGGATAGCGGAAAATTTGTCTTCGACCCACTGTTGCAACTCATCTAATGATTGAGGGCCTGTTACTGCGAGCGTCATTAGATCAGACGAGTAGCACTGCTGGTGGAAATTTAAAATCTCTTGGCGAATGGATTGCCCGTCACGATCATTGAGGGTTTCAAGATTGCCCACTGAAAATTTAGCAAAAGGGTGTTTGGGGTTGGCTACCTCTTTCTGAACTTGATACAAACGCCTAGAGTCATCGGCGAGTTTCAGTTTGTATTCCGACTCGACGGCTTGGCGTTCTTTATCTAATGCTTCTTCATTAAAGAGAGGTGCTTCAAAAAATTGGGCAAAGCGATCGAGTGCTTTTTCGAAGACGTTCGGCGATATATCAAAGAAAAAGCAAGTATGTTCAGTTCCAGTCCAAGCATTATTTCTACCACCATGTTGGCTAATATAGCTTTGAAACTCACCCACTTTAGGGTATTTTTCCGTACCCAAAAAAAGCATGTGTTCAAGATAGTGAGCGAGCCCTTCACGATCGAGAGGATCATCAAAGTGGCCAACATTCACGGCAAGAGCGGCGGCAGATTTTTGTGCGTCGATTTCTTGAATCAACAAAACACGTAACCCGTTCGATAACGTTAAATAACGATATTGATTGGTATCATTTGGACTTAGGTGCACAGAGCATCTCCAAAAAAAGCGATGTATTAATTATGACTCTGATATGAGCAGGTGCAAATCTTGATTTTAGATTTTGAGATATATCCCCAAGCTAGCCCAAGTGGGTTGTATTTACTAGAATTTAATAGACTGTTAAGAGTATCGAAGTCTTTCATTCGTGAATTGATATAATTAAGTGTCGGAAAATAATAGTCAGTTAGCATGAGCGGCATTCGCTTGAATACAAAACTGACGTATAAGAGATAAACAGCAATAAGACTGTTTTATCAATTAGCGCAAATGCCAAGAAGTGTCTAATGCTTGGTAAAATAGGATAGAACATGAAAATTTTTATTATGCGCCACGGGGAAGCGGAGCACTATGCTGCGAGTGATGCAGAAAGAGCGCTTACTGAGCGAGGTCAACGTAGCTCAGCGGCTGTCGCTAAAGCATGTAAAGAGCAAGGTTTCAGCCAATTTGATAAAGTGCTAGTTAGTCCTTACTTACGTGCGCAGCAAACATGGCAAACGATTAGCGAATATTATAACGCGAAAAGTGTTGAAACATGTGACGACATCACGCCTTATGGCCAATCTGACTATGTGCGTGATTACGCAACGGCTCTCATCGAAACAGAGCAATTAGAGTCACTACTTTTTGTATCTCACCTTCCATTAGTGGGTTACTTAACGGCTGACTTTGTCACAGACATGATGCCGCCAATGTTCCCCACATCAGGTTTAGTGTGTATTGAATTTGATCCAGAAACCCAAACCGGAGATTTGTTATGGAATATTAATCCGTAACCACGCCTACTTTTCTGGAATCGATAGCAGAATCAATAAGGCACCATTGCCACCAAATTCGAGTGGTGCTTGGTGAAACGCCATGACATCTGGGTGTTGGGCGAGCCATAACGGCACTTTCTTTTTCAGAATGTGTTTGCCAATACCATGTTGCACACAAGCACAATGTACACTCTCTTTTACACAGTGAGCGATCATGGCACCAAGTTCGCGTTTGGCTTCTTGTTGAGTCATGCCGTGCATATCTAGATAGACATCAGGGACATAGACGCCTCGACGAAGGCGTTTGACCTCATATTTTGAGACATCATCACGGGCATAGCGTGTTGGTCCGTCTTCATTTAATAGCGGTACAAACTCATCAGAGAAATAAAATTCTGTATCACTCGCTTGGCGGGCCGTACGTTTTATTTCTTTTTGTGTTGTATCTCTTTTTGGCTGCTGGATTATGGTATCCTGTTGCAACTTTTTAACGCCCTGTACTGCATCCTTGAATAAGGCGAAATCATCATCGATATCGGTGTTTTTTTTGCTCATCAGGTTATCAATTCTAAACAGAAACTAAATTAGCAGTATTGTAGCGCTTTTCGGAGGCAATTTTGGATAAGATTTTTGTAGAAGAGGCCGTGTCTGAACTTCACACTCTTCAAGATATGATTCGTTGGACGGTTAGCCGCTTTAATGCAGCAGGTTTATTCTATGGTCATGGAACCGATAACGCATGGGATGAAGCAGTTCAATTAATCCTACCAACTCTTTATTTACCGATTGATGTGCCTCCTCATGTTTTGAATTCTCGCTTAACTAATAGTGAGCGTTTACGTATTGTGGAACGAGTAATTCATCGTATTAATGACCGAACGCCAACCGCTTACTTGACCAATAAAGCTTGGTTCTGTGGTTTAGAGTTCTTTGTTGATGAGCGCGTTCTTGTGCCTCGTTCTCCAATTGGTGAACTTATTGAAGCGCAATTCCAACCGTGGTTAGTTGAAGAGCCAGTACGCATTATGGACTTATGTACTGGCAGTGGTTGTATTGCGATCGCTTGTGCACATGCATTCCCTGATGCGGAAGTGGATGCTATCGATATCTCAACCGATGCACTACAAGTTGCTGAGCAGAATGTACAAGATCACGGAATGGAGCAGCAAGTGTTCCCAATTCGTTCTGATCTATTCCGCGATTTACCAAAAGAAAAGTACAACCTAATTGTATCGAACCCACCTTATGTGGATGAAGAAGACATGGGTAGCTTGCCTGAAGAGTTTACCCATGAGCCTGAACTTGGTTTAGCTGCGGGTACTGATGGCCTTAAACTGGTTCGTCGTATTTTGTCTAATGCCCCTGACTATTTAACCGATGACGGTATCTTGATCTGTGAAGTAGGCAATTCAATGGTGCATATGATGGAACAGTACCCAGACATTCCATTCACTTGGATTGAGTTCTCTAATGGTGGTCATGGTGTATTCATGATCACTCGCGCTCAGTTGATTGAGTGTGCAGAAGAGTTTGCACTCTACAAAGATTAAACCATTCGTATAAATAGATTTTGTTCTATTTGTATCTGAAAACGTCAGCTTTTAACGCTGGCGTTTTTTTATGTTTTTCGAGAAGCAAGGAAAGCATGTCATTAATTGTTAGAATTTAGTGTATTTTTTGGTTTACAAGAATTGCTATTAAAGCCACTATGAAATCACGAAGAATTGATGATTGAACGCGGTGATGAGTAAAATTGGTTGGCAAGATGCCCCAAATCTTATCCCCACTTCTACACAGAGGATGTAATGGCAGGAAATAGTATCGGGCAACACTTTCGAGTAACAACATTCGGGGAGAGTCACGGTATCGCACTAGGATGTATCGTCGATGGATGCCCTCCGGGATTAGAGCTTACCGAATCAGATTTACAAAAGGACTTGGACCGCCGCCGTCCGGGTACCTCTCGCTATACAACGGCTCGTCGTGAAGCCGATGAAGTGAAAATTCTATCTGGTGTCTTTGAAGGGCAAACAACAGGAACGTCAATTGGCCTGTTGATTGAAAACACCGATCAGCGTTCTAAAGATTATTCTGAAATCAAAGATAAATTCCGTCCAGGCCATGCTGACTATACTTACCATCAAAAATATGGGGTTCGTGATTATCGTGGCGGTGGTCGCTCTTCTGCGCGTGAAACGGCAATGCGTGTGGCTGCCGGAGCCATTGCAAAAAAATACCTTAAACAAGAATTTGGTGTAGAAATCCAAGCTTATTTATCGCAAATGGGCGATATTTCAATTGATAAAGTCGATTGGAATGAGATCGAGAATAACGCTTTCTTTTGCCCTGATGCTGATAAAGTGTCTGAATTTGATCAATTGATTCGTGATTTACTCAAAGAAGGCAACTCCATTGGTGCAAAGATTCAAGTGGTGGCAACGAAAATTCCAGTAGGGTTGGGTGAGCCAATATTTGACCGATTGGATGCTGATATTGCTCATGCGCTGATGAGTATCAACGCAGTCAAAGGCGTTGAAATTGGTGATGGCTTTGGTGTTGTGAACCAAAAGGGAAGTGAGCATCGTGATCCATTAACTCCTGAAGGTTTCTCAAGTAATCATGCTGGTGGTATTTTGGGCGGTATTTCGACTGGACAAGATATTGTTGCGAGTATTGCGCTTAAACCGACATCGAGCATTACCGTTCCCGGTGAAACGATCACGAAAGATGGTGAACCGACTCAGTTAATTACTAAAGGGCGTCACGATCCATGCGTGGGTATTCGTGCGGTACCAATTGCTGAAGCTATGCTGGCGATTGTGTTACTCGATCATCTGCTGCGCCACCGTGGTCAGAACTTTGGCGTGCAGACGACGACTCCGCAGATATAGTGTTCAAGTTGAGCGTTTAAAATAAAACCGTGTTCAAGGTAAAATAGCTTCAACGAAAAACGCCCTCACATATTATGAGGGCGTTTTTATTAGGTCGGTTATCGCTTTGTGTAAAGTATAGCTAATGATCAAGAGTCACCTTATTTCAATAGCTTAATGTCAATAGCTTAATTTCAGAACATAGTCTTATCGCAGAAATAGCTTAATCGCAGAACATAGTTTACTCACAGAAATAGCTTAATCGTAGATATGGATGGATTAATGAATGGAGCCTTCAGTTTCCAAGTGGAAAGAGGGCAATCGCCATTTAAATCGAACGGCTGCCATTCGCAGTAAATAGCCGACACTGAGTGTCACAACTGTGCTGGTTACATCACTGATGCCATATTCAAGCAAAGCTAAATAGAGCCCAGATGCGACGAGCGCGACAGAGGCATAAAGCTCTTCATGCAGTACGAGTGGTGTTTGTCGACAAATCATATCGCGAAGTAGCCCACCAAATACACCCGTGACTAAGCCTGAAACCATACAGATAGCAGGATGAAGCCCCATTGTCATGGCGACTTTTGTTCCGATGATACTGAATACAATGAGCCCCAGTGCATCCAGACGAATAAATAGCCCTTTAAATTTAATGACCCACTTTGCCAAACCAGTCGTCACCACGCCAGCAACGCAGGTGATCATCAAGTATTCAGGGTTTTTAACCCAGCCGAGAGGGTAGTGCCCTAGGAGAATATCGCGAACCGTCCCACCCCCAATTGCTGTCGCACTTGCTACCAGCATGACACCAAACCAATCCATTTTTTTTCGACCAGCACTGAGCGCACCTGTCATTGCTTCTGCTGTGATCCCTACGATATATAAAACACTTAATAGCATCGTCTTAAACTCTATAAATTACCTAGCAGGAAGTGCTTGGTTATAAAAAATGAAAGCGCGATTCTAGTGCTTAAGCGGCAATCTGACGAATGAGATTTTGTACTGTGAACAGAGCTTATTGATTAGATTAACTAATTCTAGGGTGATGATATAACTCAGCTAAATCCTTTACCTAGGAAGATAAAAAATGGAGAATGTATCGTGTTGTTCCTAATAGACCTAAATAAACTATGAGCCATCACTATCCAGACATCATCGCCATTTTTAATACCACATTTTCCAACAGCTTTAATACCCAATTAGAGCTTGGCGGAGATGAACCTATTTACTTACCCGCTGATGATAATAATGAACACCATCGGATTATTTTTGCTCGTGGTTTCTATGCGTCGGCCATGCATGAAATTGCTCACTGGTGCGTGGCTGGTCCAAAGCGCCGATTACTGGAAGATTTTGGTTACTGGTACGAGCCTGATGGGCGTACTGCCGAAGTTCAAGCTGAATTCGAGAAAGTCGAAACCAGACCACAAGCTTATGAGTGGATTTTGTCACAAAGCGCAGGCTTTCCTTTTAGTGTTAGCTGTGACAATCTACATGGCGATTTTGAACCGGATAGATTAGCGTTTATGAGTAAAGTTCATCAGGAAGTGATGAGCATTTTAGACGCTGGGTTACCAGAAAGAGTCAAAATGCTTGCAGACGCTTTGAGTGACTTTTATAAGACACCAGCATTAACCCCTTGCCAATTTGTCGTGAAATAAAAAAGAGAACGAAATGATTATTGAATTTGAAGAGAAGTTACTTGAGTTGATTGATAACCGAATTGAAACTGCGTCTGATGATGAATTGTTTGCCGGTGGTTACTTGCGTGGTCATATTTCTCTTTCTATTGCATCATGCGAAGAAGAGGGAATCAACGACGTCGCTGTAGTAAAAGAGCTTATTGAAAAAAGCCTCGATGATGCGCGTTCAGAACTCAGTCCAGCCGATCGTACTATTGTTAGCGATTTATGGCAGGAGCTACAAAGTCAAGCGTAGCTCATTCACAGTGCTGCGCACCTATATATAAGCTATAGATAAGATATAGATAAGACTCGTTCGAATAATTTGAATGAGTCCGTACAATTTTTGTAGTTGTTGAAATATTGCCCTGTTGTAATCTTATTAGCACTTAACGAGATGACAGAAACGAAAGGGTATCATCATGAAAATTATCGCATTTGGCGCAAGCACCAGCTCAACTTCTATTAATAAAGCTCTCGCAACTTATACAGCTAATTTGATTGAAGATGCTGAAGTTATCGTTTTAGATATCAATGACTATCAAGTTCCGATGTTTAGCGAAGATAAAGAAAAAGAGATCGGTCAAGCGGAAGGGGCGCAAGCATTCTTACGTGATCTTTCTCAAGCGGATGCCTTTGTTATCTCATTTGCTGAGCATAACGGTTACTTCCCTGCGGCTTACAAAAACCTATTTGATTGGACGACACGTATTGAGCGCTCTGTTTTTCAGGATAAGCCAGCGGTCTTTTTAGCTACATCGCCAGGTCCGGGTGGTGCACAATCTGCACTAGCGGCAGCAACGGGCTCTGCTCCATTCTTTGGCGGCAACGTGAAAGCTTCGGTTTCTGTGCCTAGTTTCTATGATAACTTCGATTTTGCGACTGGCTCAATCAGTAACGATGAGATCACTGCTCAACTAAAAGAGGCGGTTGCCCAGTTAGCGCAGTCATAATATTTAGCATAATGATCACGTTCGCACCGAGCGATTAATTTTAAAAAAGCCAGAACAGCCATGCCGTTCTGGCTTTTTTGTTTGAGGAAAACTCAACTTTATTTAGCTCAACAGCTCTTAGCTCAACTCAACCGGGCCGTATTACGTATTATTGAGGCTGGTGGTTTTTGTCTGCCACGTAACCGTTAGTCAATGCTTTGCCTTTGCGCAGTCGTCTTACCCACATTCTGCTTGGGTGAATGGCTTCTAAGACATCCGCAGGAAGTGGGAGCGGGTCGCCGCAAATTTGAGAGGCCAACACTTCTGCCAATAAAGAGGCAGAGCTTAATCCGCGTGAGCCTAAACCAATAAAGCAGTAAAGATTCGGGTAGCTTGATACCGGCTTAATTTCATCCAGTGAATCGCGCTTAGGATTAAAGTTATGCAGATTTTGGTACTGGGTGGTAATTGCTTCGAAATCCCCTACATTTCCTACAAAAGGCAGGTGATCTCGACTGACACTGCGAATACCCTGGCGAGATAAGTTACCGCTCGTATCGGTCTCTTTTGCCCACTCTTGATCGGGAAGTGAACCCGCGAGTCTTACCCCATTGTGCTGTTGCACTTCAGGATCAAACTCTTGGTCAATATTACTTTTATCGTAGTTCGCACCAATGCAGTGGTGACCATTATTGAGATTTTGAGGAGTTAAATAGCCATCAAAGCACAATACCGTTTTCAACTTACTTAAGTTTTCAGTGGTTGGGATATGGCTCACTTGCCCTTTGACCGGAGTCAGCGGGATCCGCTGAGTTTGTTCAAATTGAGTAAATTTATGCCCATTTGCCACCACGACTTGATCATGATGAGTGATGACTTCACCGTTAGGTGTCTCTATTGTTAATTGCCACTGGTTTGTGTCGACTAACCACTTCAAATCGGTGACTTGATGCTGGTAGTGAGTGGTTACGGCGGATGCCTCTTCTAGCTTTTTGAACAAACCTTGGGTTAGTTGTAACGGGCTTAACCAGCCACCAAGTGGGAAGTAGACACTCTCTTTATCAACATTGAGGCCGATTTTCTTATTTGCTTCTTCTTGGGATAATCGTTGAATAAGATCGTGATGAAAGTTCCCTTCGAGCATTCGATTCAGTTTTTTCTTCGAGGCTTCATCCCACATCAGAATGTTAACGCCACACCAATCATGGTCAAACGGAATGCTCTCTGCTGCTTGCTCGATAAATTGACGTGCGAACAGCATTCCTGGGCTAAATACTCGTGAAACATTCGATTTTTCATCACTCAAAAGAGGGTAAATTGCTCCTTGGTTGTTGCCAGAAGCGTTGCCTGCGGCCTGTTCGTGTTCGCAATAGACTGTAATGTTTTTACCGCGACGAGATAGCGTTTTGGCTAAAGCTGCACTCGCGATACCACCACCGATAATTGCGATATCGTCAGATTCCGAATGGGGAGACAGACCATACCAAGGTTTTGTATTGGTGTAAGGGACTTTGTTTTTGAGTGTTCCCGCGATCATTTCGCGTTTAATGCCAAAGCCTTTGACCTTTTTCATCTCAAAGCCAGCGTCTATCAAGCCACGTCGAACAAAGCCGGCTGCGGTGAAGGTCGCGCAAGTGCAATCTTGTTTTGCTAATTTTGCCATGTCATCAAACAGGTCTTGATTCCACATCTCAGGATTTTTACTTGGTGCAAAACCATCAAGGAACCAAGCGTCAATAATGCCTTCTGAGTAAGTCTGAACTAAAGGCATGCAATCTTTTATGTCCCCAAACCACAAATCAAGAGTGATAGCGCCGTCAGCTAAAACGATCCGGTGGCACTCAGGAACGGCAATCGGGTAGTGCTGCTGTAACTGTTCTGCGTATTGAGCAAGTTCAGGCCAAGCTTGATGCGCTTTAATTAGGTCATCTTTGTTCAGTGGGAATTTTTCGAAACTGACAAAATGCAGCTCTTTCAGCTCAGCGTCTGGGTTTTCTTTAAGAAACTTATCAAACCATTGCCATACCGCTAGAAAATTGAGACCAGTGCCAAACCCTGTTTCGCCAATGGTAAAGCGCCTTTGTTGATGCTCTTGCCATCGTTGAGGAAGGTGATTTTGTTGCAAGAACACATAGCGTGTTTCCTCTAAGCCGTTTACATTAGAGAAATAAACATCATCAAATTGATCAGATACGGGTGTTCCAGCCTCGTTCCAGCCGAGTTCAGCATTGGTTATTGAAGTCATATTGCCTTTGTTTTTGTGATATGGGACGGTCTGTAAGAGTTGATTGTACGAATTTCTGGGAAAGCTGACCACTTTTGTTATGCTTCTTAGTTATCATCTAGCTGTATTTTGAATTATAGGAATGTCACATGAAACGAGTCGTAATCACCGGTATGGGTATTGTTTCAAGTATCGGTAACAACGTCGAAGAAGTTTTAGCTTCACTAAAAGCGGGTAAATCAGGTATCACAGCTTCAGAACAGTTCAAGGAAAACGGACTTCGTTCTCAAGTTTGGGGTAACCTGAAAATGAACCCTGCTGACCATATTGATCGCAAAAAAGTGCGCTTTATGGGTGATGCGGCAGCCTTTGCTTACCTTTCAATGGAACAAGCAATCGCAGACTCTGGTCTAGCTGAAGACCAAGTTTCAAATGACCGTACTGGTATCGTTGCGGGTTCTGGTGGTGCATCATCACTGAACCAAGTAAATGCGGTTGATATTCTACGTAACAAAGGCGTTAAGCGTGTTGGTCCATACATGGTTCCACGTACTATGGCGTCAACGGTTTCTGCATGTCTTGCAACACCGTTTAAAATCCGTGGCGTGAACTACTCAATGAGTTCAGCTTGTGCAACGTCTGCACACTGTATCGGCCACGCAATGGAGCTGATCCAACTAGGCAAGCAAGATGTCGTATTTGCTGGTGGCGGTGAAGAACTTGATTGGTCTTTGACTATGATGTTCGATGCAATGGGCGCACTGTCGACTAAGTACAATGATTCTCCAGATCAAGCTTCTCGTACATACGATGCAGACCGTGATGGTTTCGTTATCTCTGGTGGCGGCGGTATGTTGGTTATCGAAGAGCTAGAGCACGCAAAAGCTCGTGGCGCAAAAATTTACGGTGAAATCGTAGGTTACGGTGCGACATCAGATGGCTACGACATGGTTGCTCCTTCAGGCGAAGGCGCAGTACGTTGCATGAAGATGGCAATGCAAAATGTTGATAGTGTTGATTACGTGAACACTCACGGTACTTCAACTCCTGTTGGTGACGTAAAAGAGCTTGGCGCAATCCAAGAGATCTTTGGCGGCGACAGCCCTGCTATTTCAGCAACAAAAGCGATGACAGGTCACGCTCTCGGTGCTGCTGGTGTTCATGAAGCGATTTACTCTACTTTGATGCTTGATAATGGTTTCGTAGCGCCAAGCATTAACATTGCGAATTTAGATGAAGCGGCTGAAGGCCTAGATATCGTGACAGAAATGCGCGAACAAGAGTTGACGACAGTAATGTCTAACAGCTTTGGCTTTGGCGGTACAAACGCTACGCTAGTGATTAAGAAATACCAAGACTAGGAGCGTTCCTAGCCATCTCGATACCTTTCAGCGTTAAATCAGTAAACGTTTAACGCTGATATCAAGGAATAGATTTTAAGGTTTCCAGAGCTTGATCAGGCTAACTGATCGAACAGACGCAGACTCTGTCCCCTGGAGAGCGGGACCGGATCCTTTTGTTCTGGATTTTGCCCAGTGGTTTACGCCACTGGGCATTTTTATTTGCTCGACAGATAGCCCCTGTTTACTGCAAAATCTATTTTCTCTTTTCATACCATTGATATGACTCCCTATGAAAATCCTAATTGATGAAAACATGCCTTATGCTGAACAACTCTTTAGCCAGCTAGGGGATGTTGTACTAAAGCCAGGTCGCACTCTAACCGCAGATGATTTAATTGACGTTGATGCCTTGATGATTCGCTCAGTGACGAAAGTAAACTCGGCACTGTTAGAAAAAGCGAATAAGCTAAAGTTCGTTGGTACGGCAACCGCAGGAATGGATCACGTCGATCAGCCGTTATTAGCGCAGAAAGGTATTTTTTTTACCGCTGCCCCAGGTTGTAACAAAGTCGGTGTGGCTGAATACGTCTTTAGCGTGATGATGGTACTTGCGCAGCAACATGGTTTCTCCGTTTTTGATAAAACCGTCGGAATTGTTGGTGCAGGCCAGGTGGGGAGTTACTTAGCTAAGTGCTTATCCGGTATTGGAATCAAAGTTTTGCTGAATGATCCGCCGAAAGAGCAAGCAGGTGATGCTCGTTCTTTTACACCATTAGATAAATTATTAGAGCAAGCCGACATTATCAGTTTGCATACACCGATCACCAAAGAGGGTGAACACCCAAGTCATCATTTGCTTGACGGTGCTCGGTTGAGTGCTTTACGTGCTGATCAGATATTAATAAATGCCGCGCGCGGCCCAGTCGTGGATAACCAAGCCCTGAAGCAACGGCTTGAAAAACAAGATGGTTTTATTGCTGCGCTGGATGTATTTGAATTTGAACCACAAGTGGATATGGAACTGCTACCTTATCTTGCTTTTGCGACGCCACACGTCGCGGGTTATGGTTTAGAAGGCAAAGCTCGTGGGACAACCATGATTTTCAACTCTTATTGTGAGTTCATCAATAGTGAACAGCGAGTGGATCCAAACCGCTTATTACCTATCGCGCCTATCCCTAAAGTGCATTTAGATAGAGAATGGGATGAAGCAACACTGCACAATTTGACTCAGTTGATTTATGATGTGCGCCAAGATGATGCATTGTTCCGTCGCGAAATTGCCAAACCTGACTCTTTTGATCAGATGCGTAAGCAATATTGGGATAGAAGGGAGTACAGTGCAATCCAATTAGTTGGGGATGATTCATGCAATCTAGAGCCCCTAGCTAAGTTAGGCTTTAAGACAAAGCCCAATTTTCAGAATGAATGAGAGAGACAATGAGCCAAGAATTTAATATTGCTATTTTAGGTGCGACAGGTGCGGTTGGCGAGACCATCATTGAAGTACTAAAAGATCGTAAATTCCCTGTAGGTGAAATCTTCTTGCTTGCAAGTGAGCGTAGTGAAGGTAAAAGCTACCGATTCAATGGCAAAACGATCAGTGTTCAAAATGTAGAAGAGTTTGATTGGTCTCAAGCGCATATTGCATTCTTCTCTGCGGGTGCTGAGCAGTCTGCTAAGTGGGCTCCTGTTGCGGCAGATGAAGGTGTGGTTGTGATTGATAACACATCACAATACCGTTATGAATACGATGTGCCTCTAGTTGTTCCTGAAGTGAACCCAGAAGCGATTGCAGAGTTTCGTAACCGTAACATCATCGCAAACCCAAATTGCTCAACCATTCAAATGTTAGTGGCGCTTAAGCCAATTCATGATGCTGTTGGTTTAGAGCGTATTAACGTGTCGACTTACCAATCGGTTTCTGGTGCGGGTAAAGCCGGTATTGATGAGTTAGCAGGACAAACTGCAAAACTTTTAAATGGTCACCCAGCAGATAGCGAAGTGTTCAGTCAACAGATCGCATTTAACTGTGTGCCTCAAATTGACGAATTTACGGAAAATGGTTACACACGAGAAGAGATGAAGATGGTTTGGGAAACTCAAAAAATCTTTAATGATTCTTCTATCACGGTTAACCCGACTTGTGTACGAGTGCCTGTTTTCTACGGCCACGCAGAATCATTACATGTTGAAACATGCTCTCCAATCGGGGCTGAACAAGTAACAGAATTACTTAACGCGACGGATGGGGTTGAAGTGTATCCAGATTTGGATTTCCCAACTCAAGTTCGCGATGCTGGTGGCAAAGACCATGTAATGGTTGGCCGAATTCGTAATGATATTAGCCACCATAGTGGTATCAACCTTTGGGTTGTCGCAGACAACGTTCGTAAAGGTGCAGCAACCAATGCCGTGCAAATCGCAGAAGTTTTGATTCGTGATTACTTCTAACTAGCGATTCAATAAAGCCTCACCCAGTGTGAGGCTTTTTTCATCATATCGTTTATACCACCGACTATTTATGTGAGATTGCTGCGATTATCACGCCTGCCACACATTTTTTGCCTTCATCTCTATAGTTTTACGGCATTTATCCGATATATTTAATAGATCATAATTTTTCATACCTAAGCACATAGCTGAGCCTTATATGCGTCAAATTTATAAGCGATTATTAACGTCACTCACATTGATAGCCGCGACTCAGGTTTCAAACGTCCATGCAGATTCAATTCGTCTTTTAGGGCCGAATGGTGAAGTTCAGACATCTCCACAATACTCTGAACAAGTGCAAAGAGCTCAAGCTCCTGTTGCAAGTAGAGTTGTGTCTGATGAACCTTCGCGTTTTTATGGCCCAACAGGTGCCCGAGAGACCCTTTGGTCTATCGCTTCCAACCTGCGTCCATCGAATCGAGTTTCTGTCCAACAGACGCTTCTTGCTATTTATCGTCTGAATCCTCAAGCATTCGAAAATCAAAATATTCACAGCTTGCTCCCTAATCAAAATTTGAGAGTCCCTTCTTTAGAGCAAGTCAGTGCGAGTACCACTCAGCAAGCCATTGCCATCATGGATGCGCATACCGCCAAATTAGCCAACGCTCCAACGGTTCGGCCTGTTACGAAAGCGGTGCAACCGATCCCTCGAACCGCATCTTCGAACATAAGTGCACCGAGTGCATCTTTAGCTGCTGAAAAACCGGTTATGGAAAAAGCTGTAGCGCCAAAGTCAGCTGCCAAACCTACGCCAGTAGTGAAACCTGCGCCTTCGAAAACCGTTTCACCAGTATCTAGTAACCCGCTACCTAGCAATCAAGACATCGTTAAATTAGAGCAGGATCTAAGTAGCTCTGAAACCGAATTAACGTCACTTGAAGAGAAAAACCACCAATTAAGATTGATGCTGGCAGATGTGCAATCTGAAGTCGATGGACTAAAAGGTGAGCTTGGGGATGAAAGCCGTATTCGGTCAGAAGTGGAAAAACTTCTTGCTGAAGAACGTGCAAAAGAACTCGAAGAGCAAAAACTAGCGCCAACATCATTAGATACATTGCTTTCTAATGGATGGTTAGTGGCGTTATTAGCCATTGTTCCAGGTTTACTGCTTGGTCTGATCGTCGTATTGCTGCTTGGCCGTCGTTCGAAGAGTGAAGAAACTGAAGCGAAACCAGTAGAAGAGTCGGTTGCTGAAGATGCACCGATTATCTTAGGTGAAGATGCGGATGAGCTGTCTGATGATCTCTCATTGGATGATGACCTATTCGGTGATGGCAGCGATCCTGATGCTCTATTTGGTGATGATACGACATCTGATGACGACGATATTTTTGCCAGTCTAGATGACGATGATCTTGATTTTAACCTTGAAGGTGAAGATGAAGAGGATCCATTTGCAGGTATTGGTGATGATGGTGATCTCGATGAGAGTTTCAGCGAATTTGACTCAAGCAGCAATGGCATCAGCGTTAACGGTGATGAAAAAGCGCTTGGCTTAGAAGAGATGGAACGAGCACTCGATGAAGTTGAGCCTGAGTTATCAGAGGAAGAAGAAGCCGCTTTCGACTTATCAGATGAAGGCGGAATGTCTCAAGATGAGATTGAAAAACTTCTCGCAAGCGATGAGCCAACAGAAGAGCTAGAAGATGATGCGGTTGATCAGTCGTTTTTAGATGAACTGCTTGCCGGAAATGGAGACGACGATGACGACGATTTTGACATTGATAGTCTCATTGCTGAACAGGCTCCAAGCCCAAGTAGTACACCTGATCCCGATGATATTGATGATATCTTTGCACAAGTCGCCGCTGAAGAAGCGTCATCAGATGAATTTAACCTAGATGATGATACCGATAGCACTCCAGCCCCTACAAGCAATGCTGATGCATCTATTGATGATATCGATGACATCTTTGCTCAAGTTGCAGCGGAAAAAAGTGCGGAACCAGAAAGTTTAGCGTCTGATGATATTGACGACATTTTTGCTCAGTTCAGCACAGAAGCCTCCGACGATTTAAACTTAGACGATTCGGATAGTGATGATGTCACTCTACTTGACGAAATGCTTGACGACGAGGCTCCGCTTGAAGCTGAAAGTACAGACTTACTTGATGAACTTCTGAGTGACGACGATGAGCAAGATCTCGATCTGCAAGACAGTAGCGACTTATTGGATGACTTACTTAGTGAAGATGAGCCAAGTAATGGAACTACGGAAGCTGAGTTAGAAAACGAAGAGTTTGACCCTATCGCTGAGTTAGAGTCTCTTTCAGGTCTTTCCGATGATGAGCTTCTTGACCTTGATGAGAACAGTACAGAAACTCTGGATGAGTTACTGGGTACGGATTCGAACGATGAAACACCAGAGCTTGAACTTGATGAAGATAGCACTGATCTATTCGACGAACTCCTTGCTGGTGATATCGACGTAGATCAAGACGATAGCGATACTTTAGATGAACTTCTGAGTTCTGAATTGACGGACTTGAGCGAGGATTCTGTTAGTGCGAATGCAGAACCAAGCGTCGGTGAGAAAGCATCAGATGTCACTGAACCTTCGTTTGATGAGATTTTCAATAGCGCCATTGAAACAAACGAACAGCCAGAACATGAGGCTCCAGTTGTTTCTAATGAAGTGTCGTCTGATTCTGAGCTAGATGAAAATAGTACTGAGCTTCTTGATGAATTATTACTTGATGATAGCGATGACGATAGTAGTGAGGAGTCGCTAACATCAAGTGAATCTGAATCTGAATCTGAATCTGCATTTGATCGTGATGATTTCATTGATGACTTATTTAATGCAGCACCAGAAACGGATGCTCTACTTGACGATGTTATCGAAACAACGGATCAAGCCCTTGCAGATGAACTAGATGCTGATTTAATCGTGCCAGAGCCAGAGCCAGAGCCAGAGCCAGAGCCAGAGCCAGAGCCAGAGCCAGAGCCAGAGCCAGAGCCAGAGCCAGAGCCAGAGCCAGAGCCAGAAAATGAAACCGGAATATCATCGGATGACGATCATCAGAGTGAAGTTTCTCGTTTCGAAGATATTGCAGCGCAAGATATTGATGATATTTTCACGTCAGAGAGCAGCGATGCTGAAGAAGATTGGTTATCTGCTGCTATTGATGATGTCGAATCGACTCAAGATGAGACAGAATCAGACTTTGACTTTGCGCCTACCATTGAAGGCGTTTCAGACAGTATCGACTCGGAAGATGAAGGTGTTGAGAGTGAATCATCCATTGATTTAGAAGATGACCAACTGTCGGCTCCCCCTTCAACCACTGATGAAAGCTTGGCTGATAAACCGGAAGAAATGAAACAGCCGAACATGCCAGAGTCGATTCCAAATGAGTTTGGAATGCCTCAAGATGATGATTGGCTCACTGATGACGACGAACTTGTTACCGAAGCTGAGCCGGAAAGTGCACCTGTTGTTTCAGAGCAAGAAATTGTAGCCTCTGAACCAGAAGCTCCAGCACCAGAAGCACCCGTACAACCAACAGCGCAAGAGTTCGATGAGTTAGAACTTCCTGAATATAGTGAAGAAGATGCTCTTGCGGATGCATTTGCAGAACCAAATTCAGATGCGGATATCGCTCAAGAGCCGCTTCTAGACGAACAGCTTGTCGATGAGCCAATAAGCAATGAACCTGCTGCTGAAGTCTCTGAGCCAGAAGCTCCAGCACAACCATCAGAGCAAGATTTCGATGAGCTAGAGCTTCCTGAATACGGTGAAGAAGATGCCCTTGCGGACGCATTTTCAGAGCCAAGTTCGGATGCGGATATCGCTCAAGAGCCGCTTCTAGATGAGCCGCTTATAGACGAACAGCTTGTCGATGAGCCAATAAGCAATGAACCTGCTGCTGAAGTCTCTGAGCCAGAAGCTCCAGCACAACCATCAGTGCAAGAGTTCGATGAGTTAGAACTTCCTGAATATGGTGAAGAAGATGCCCTTGCGGATGCATTTGCAGAGCCAAGTTCAGATGCGGATATCGCTCAAGAACCTGAACCTGCGACTTTAGCACAAGAACTCGATGAGTTAGAACTTCCTGAATACAGTGAGCAAGATGCTCTTGCGGATGCATTCTCTAGTGTGGGAGCGGATACTGGCTTCGACCTAGACTCAGATTCAGATCTAGATCTAGGTAGTGAGGAGGGCGAGGCAGAAGCGGTTCAAAATACGGCCTCTTTCGAAGACAATTCCGATAAAGATGCTCTACAAGATCTGTTTTCAGCAAGTGCCGATGAAATTTTAGAAGAAGATATTGTTGGTGACTTTGATGAGTCAGCACTAGCGGAATTGCTATCAGAAGATGTCCAGCACTCTGTGGACGATATGTTCCGTCAGCCGATGGATAGCCGTGCTTCAGATAGTGCCGGGTTAGATATTGAAGCGATGCTTGATGTTGGCGGAGAAGATTGGGATGGATTCAATTTATCTCCAGATCAGAACGCAAGTAACTTAACCGGTGTTCCAGAAGATCAGCGTGAGGTTTGGCAAGATGATGCGCAATTAGAGCAGCCAAAAATCCAAGCTGAGGATTGGGGCAATCAAAATGAATTTTCTGATTTTGATGCAAAAAAATCGGAGTTCATGACCATTGACCAATTAATGGCTGAAGTCGATCAGAATGAACCACAACCGAATCCAGATGAAGAAGAGTTAAAGCTTGATGTAGGCTTAAATGAATTCCCAGATGTGATCGGCGACAATGGTGATGTGGATGTCGACAGCCATGGTGAAGCGGCCGGCAAGTTAGATTTGGCTAAAATTTATATTGAGATGAATGATAGCAACGGTGCGATTAAATTATTGGAAGAGGCGATTGTTTACGGTGATGATACGATTCGCCGAGAAGCAAAAAATTTAATCGATACCTTAAATCGTCAATAATGGGTTAATCGTCCGCAATAAGTAAATTCAAAGAGCAGCAATTTTGTTGCTCTTTTTCTTTTTTAACGATAGAAGAAATCACCAACGAGATTAGAAATCTCAATGGATTGATATTATACTCTTCGCCCCATTTTCAAAGAGAGCACAACATGAAAATTGCTTTAGGTATTGAGTATGACGGTACTCACTACTATGGTTGGCAACGCCAGAAAGATGTAATAGGTGTCCAAGAGAAATTAGAGAAGGCACTGGCTATTGTCGCTAACCATCCTGTTGAAGTGTTTTGTGCAGGTCGTACTGATGCTGGTGTACATGGTACTGGGCAGGTTGTTCATTTTGAAACGACCTCCACACGCAAAATGGTGGCATGGACAATGGGCGTAAATGCAAACATGCCTAAAGATATCGCGGTACGATGGGCTAAAGAAGTCCCTGATGAATTCCATGCTCGCTTTACTGCCACAGCAAGGCGTTATCGCTATATTATCTATAACAGCCCGTATCGTCCGGGAATCATGTCTTCAGGTGTTAGCCATTACCATGGTGAGCTTGATGAGGCGAAAATGCAGGAAGCGGGGCAGTATCTATTAGGCGAGAATGATTTTACTTCATTTCGCGCTTTGCATTGCCAATCAAGAAGTCCATGCCGAAATATGATGCATTTAAATGTCACACGACATGGTAAATACGTCATTATTGATATCAAAGCAAACGCCTTTGTTCACCACATGGTGCGCAATATTACGGGCAGTTTGATTGCAGTCGGGCGTGGAGAGAAAGATCCTGAATGGATCAAATGGCTATTAGAAGCAAAAGAGCGAAAGCTGGCAGGAGCGACCGCAAAAGCAGCAGGTTTATATCTGGTTGATGTGGACTATCCGGCTGAATATGAGCTGCCAAGAGAGCCGATCGGACCGTTGTTTCTCGCGGATAATTTGAACTAATTGTGAGACTTAGGTTCAAAAACTAATATTAATGGGCAGGTAAGATAGAATTTGAAAATAGGTACAACCAGTTTTTTATCTACACTTGCCATTTATTGTGGTTTAATCCTCACGCATATATTCCAAATTTACATCTTTCGCAATCAAGTGAAAGAGCTGACAGAAAAGGTCTTCCATGAGTTGGCTTGAAAAAATTTTAGAAAAAAGCAACATCGTTACTTCACGTAAAGCGTCTATCCCTGAAGGGGTTTGGACAAAATGTACTTCATGTGAACAGGTTCTTTATCATGCAGAACTAGAACGTAACTTAGAAGTTTGTCCTAAATGTGATCATCACATGCGCATGAAGGCTCGTCGTCGTTTAGAAACATTTTTAGATGAGAATAATCGTGTTGAGCTCGCGACGGAGTTCGAACCACAAGATAAACTGAAATTTAAAGACTCTAAGCGTTACAAAGAGCGAATCTCAATTGCACAGAAGAATAGCGGTGAAAAAGACGCGCTTGTTGTTATGCAAGGTGAGTTGCTAGGCATGCCATTGGTAGCTTGTGCTTTTGAATTCTCATTCATGGGCGGTTCAATGGGCTCTGTAGTCGGTGCTCGTTTTGTCGCGGCTGTTGATGCGGCTATCGCAAGTAATTGTGGTCTCGTTTGTTTCTCTGCAAGTGGCGGTGCTCGTATGCAAGAAGCACTGATGTCATTAATGCAAATGGCAAAAACCAGCGCGGCTCTTGAGCGATTGTCTTCAAAAGGATTACCGTTTGTATCTGTGATGACAGACCCAACAATGGGTGGTGTTTCAGCGAGTTTAGCTATGCTAGGCGATATCAATATCGGTGAGCCTAAAGCGTTAATTGGTTTTGCTGGTCGTCGTGTTATTGAACAAACCGTACGTGAAGACTTACCTGAAGGTTTCCAGCGTAGTGAGTTTTTGCTTGATCATGGTGCTATCGATATGATCGTTGACCGCCGTGAAATGCGTCAGCGTGTCGGCAGTTTAGTTGCGAAAATGACGAATCATAGCTCTCCATTAGTAGTTTCTGTGAACGATTCACCAAATGAAACGACTTATGAAGTACCAGAAGCTTCTGAAAAAGGGTAAAGTAGTCGCTAACAAACCAATATTAATTGATGGTTATTAGTTAGATGAGTCAAAACCCAACCCCACAAGCCACATCACCTCTATCGATGTGGCTTGATTATTTATCAAACATCCACACGAGTGCTATCGACTTAGGCTTAGATCGCGTACAAGCCGTTGCTGCTCAAACCAAGCTTACTAAACCCGCACCTAAAATCATCACCGTTGCTGGAACAAATGGCAAGGGCTCTACCTGTGCCTTGATGGAAGCCATCTTGCTTGATGCAGGCTATTCTGTTGGTGTTTATAGCTCTCCCCATCTGATCCGTTATAACGAACGCGTACGTGTTAATGGTCAAGATCTACCTGATGAAAAACATGCACAGGCTTTTTCTTATATTGAGCAACAGCGTGGTGAAATCAGTTTAAGCTTTTTCGAATATGGCACCTTGGCAGCTCTGAGACTGTTTCAAACGGAACAGGTCGATATTGTGTTGCTGGAAGTTGGTTTAGGTGGTCGTTTAGACGCGACAAACGTTGTTGACCATGATGTTTCTGTTATTACCAGTTTAGCGGTTGATCATGTTGACTGGCTTGGTGATGACATTAACGTGATAGGTTTTGAAAAAGCGGGAATTTTCCGTTCTAACAAACCTGCTATTTGTGGGCAACCTAAGCCTCCTGCAACTGTTGCCGCTCATGCCGATGATATTAATGCAGAGTTTCATCAAGTCGGTATTCAATTTGATTACTCGCTGACAGGTGATACTTGGGTATGGAAAAGTGGGTCGTTTACATTAGAGGCTTTACCTATTCCTCAGTTGCCTTTACCTAACGCCGCCACAGCGATAATGGCATTGGGTTGCGCTGAACTTGATGTTAGCGACGTGAATATTGTTAATGGGCTTAAAGCTGCATCACTGCCTGGTCGAATGCAGACGCTTTCCGAGGCTCCGAAAATCATTCTTGATGTCGCTCATAACCCCCATTCTGCTGAATATTTAGTTAAGCAGATGCAGGCGCACTATTCAGATCATTCGATCCATGTTGTCGTTGCGATGCTGCATGATAAAGATGTCGCGGCGACACTTGAGGCACTAAAACCCATAGCCAACTATTGGTATCCTGCGTCTCTTTCTGGGCCTAGAGCGGCTCTGGCCTCGGAATTGTGTCAGTCACTTGAAAATGATGTAGAGCAGTACCTTACGCCTGTTGATGCTTTTAACGCTGCGTTGGCTACCGCGAAAGATAAAGAACTTATCCTTGTAGTCGGTTCATTTCATACTGTAGGTGAAGTACTCGATTACTGGCAAAAAAAAGGAATCTAGATGGCAAGTAAATTTCAAAGCCGCTTAGTTGGAACGATCATACTGGTTGCGATGGGTGTGATTGTTTTACCCGATGTTTTAGATGGTCAAAAACTGCATTACAAAGAAGAGTTTGCCAGCATCCCAATTAAACCAGAGCTTGATAGTGACGTAGAAACTTTCGAGTTGCTGGATCCCATTGAAGATGAATCGGTTCTGCCTGATTCACCTGTAGAAGTTGTACTTGATTCGAATGTGGATCGCTCGGATGTAAATAGCTCGAAGCCTTCGACGACATCTGCATCTAAGGATCACGTAAAAACGGTTGCGAAAGTCGTACCTGAAAAGAACGATTATCAAGACAGTGCGTGGATCATTCAACTGATGGCATTAAAGAGTGCAGATAATGCTAAAAACTTAGTGAAGGATCTAAAGAAACGAGGTTACCAAGCTCATACGAAGAAAGAAAATTCATTTACTCGTATTATTATTGGCCCTGATGTATCAAAAACGAAACTTGAGCGACAAGTTAAAGAATTGGAAAAAATAACTGGTTCTAAAGGTCAATTGCTCAAATTTAAACCACTAAACCCATAAGAAAACGTTTGCGTCGCGTTTTTTTCTGTTAAAATGCGCGCCAACTGAGATGTAGAATTCATGAATTGGTTAGATTTTGTCATTTTAGGTGTGGTCGGATTTTCAGCTCTGATCAGTTTAGTTCGCGGCTTTGCAAAGGAAGCATTGTCATTGGTGATTTGGTGTGGTGCATTTTTTATTGCCAGCCAATACTACGCAAAACTTGCGGTGTATTTTACCAATATTGCAGATGATATGTTCCGCAACGGAGCCGCAATCGCAGCACTATTTGTTGCAACGCTCGTAGTTGGGGCTCTAGTTAACTATGTTATCGGTCAGCTAGTGCAAAAAACAGGGTTATCGGGTACAGATAGAGTTCTTGGTGTCGTTTTCGGCGGCTTACGTGGAATTCTAATTGTGTCAGCACTTCTGTTTTTTATGGATACATTCACCGCCTTCCCAAGTTCTGAGTGGTGGAAGAACTCGCAATTGGTTCCTGAATTTAGTCGAATCATTGCTCCGTTCTTCGAACATTTACAAGCAACATCAAGTTTCTTATCTGGCGCAGTTTAGCGCCAGTAACTGTCGCCAAATTGAGGATTAGGACATGTGTGGGATTGTTGGAATCGTGGGTACATCACCTGTAAACCAGTCTATCTATGACGCGCTAACGGTTTTACAGCACCGTGGCCAAGATGCCGCTGGTATTGTTACCATAGAAAGCAATCGTTTCCGTCTGCGTAAAGCAAATGGTTTAGTGAAAGATGTCTTTGAAGCAAAACACATGCAACGTCTACAGGGCAACGTTGGTATCGGCCATGTTCGTTACCCAACAGCAGGTAGTTCAAGTGCTTCTGAAGCGCAGCCATTTTATGTTAACTCCCCATTTGGTATCACCTTAGCTCATAACGGTAATTTGACTAACGTGAATGACGTGCGTGAAAAACTCTTTGAAAAAGACCGCCGCCACGTTAACACCACTTCAGACTCAGAAGTGTTACTCAACGTTCTTGCTCATGAGATTGATACTGTTAAAGGGAACGTGACATCTGAAGATGTATTTCGTGCTGTCGCGAATGTCCATCGAACTATCCGTGGCGCTTACGCGGTTACGGCAATGATCATCGGACATGGCATGGTGGCGTTTCGTGACCCTCATGGTATCCGTCCTTTGTGCTTAGGTAAGCGCGAAGTGAATGGACAATTTGAATACATGGTGGCTTCAGAGTCAGTTGCACTGGATGCGGTTGGTTTTGATTTTGTTCGTGATGTTGCGCCGGGCGAAGCGATTTACGTTGCGTTTGATGGTCAACTCTTTACTAAGCAATGTGCCGACAACCCTCAGTTGAATCCTTGCATTTTTGAATTCGTTTACTTCGCACGCCCAGATTCGTTTATTGATAAAATATCAGTATATAGCGCACGCGTAGAGATGGGAAAAAAGCTAGGTGAGCGCATTAAAGATGAATTTTCACATCTAGACATTGATGTTGTTATTCCTATCCCAGAAACATCTTGCGATATTGCCTTGCAAATAGCCCAAGCGATCGACACTCCATATCGTCAAGGGTTTGTTAAAAACCGTTATGTTGGGCGTACTTTTATCATGCCGGGGCAGCAGCAACGTAAGAAGTCCGTTCGCCGTAAACTGAATGCAATTCGCTCTGAATTTAAAGATAAAAATGTTCTTCTTGTGGATGATTCAATTGTTCGCGGTACAACGTCTGAACAGATCATTGAGATGGCTCGAGATTCAGGGGCGAAGAAAGTCTTTATGGTGTCAGCTGCGCCAGAAGTTCGATTCCCGAATGTGTATGGTATTGATATGCCAAGTGCAAGTGAGTTAATTGCTCATGGCCGTGATAACCAAACTATTTGCAATCATATCGGTGCCGATGCGTTAATCTATCAAAAACTTGAAGACTTAGTGGATGCCGTCGGTCTTAGTAATCAAGATATTGCGCGTTTTGATGCGTCGGTATTTAATGGTGAATATGTGACGGGTGATATCGATCAAAACTACCTCGATTTTCTAGAATCGTTGCGCAATGATGACTCGAAAACTGCACGAGAAATGCAGCAAGATTTAGCCAATTTAGAACTGCATAATGAAGGAGCCTAAATTCTTGATGTTTAACATTCGTTCTTCAAGAATTTCAGTTATCTAGTTGAAAAAGAAAACCCAGAGTCAACAGGCTCTGGGTTTTTTTATTGTCGCGGAAACCAACGTTTAATGAAGGCTGTAGGCAATCATAAAGTCGATAAACAGACGCACTTTTTCTGGTAGGTGATCTTTGTGATTGTAAAGCATGTAGATATCACGCGAGTTTGCACTCCACTCCTCAAGGATCTGAACAAGGCTGCCGTCTTCAATGTACTCTCTGATCATGACATCTGGCATCAGCGTAATCCCAAGCCCATCAGAACAAGCATGACGAATCACATTCAGTGCATTGGCTTGGAATCGACCTTTCTCACAGTTAACAATGGTTTCACCGTTCGAGTTTGTCAGTTGCCATTTGATTAATGGGCGACCTTTCAACAATGAATGTTGTGTTAGCTCTTCAGCATGCGTAGGAGCCGGGTGGGCTGCCAAATAGTCAGGACTCGCTACTAAAATATCTTTTACTTCACTCAGTTTTCTTGCGATCAGGCTCGAATCTCTTTGTGGACCGACGCGGAAAATAACATCCCACTCTGTTGGGTCGAGCTGATCGGCTTGATTGCTCATGGTTAGCTCCAGATTAATATCAGGATACTTTTTCATGAACTCACAAAACATTGGCATCATCATGCGCTTTGTTAAGTTTGATGGTGCCGATATTTTAATTTTACCAGAGGCACCACGACATTCGTCCGTTAGCTCTTCCGTGGTTGAGGCTAAACTCTGCAATAGAGGAGAGCATTCATTGAAAAAACGTTCGCCAGCCTCGGTTAATGAGAGTTTGCGAGCGTGACGATTTAAAAGCCTTAAGTTTAAAGAATCCTCTAGAGCTTGGATACGTCGGGTAATTGTTGCAACAGGAATCATGGTTTTACGCGATGTTGCAGTATAGCTTCCATTTTCGACAACGAGTCGAAATAGGTTTAAATCGTCTAATTTCATACTTTCAGACACACTTTGTTACGAATCCAGTTAATTTAAACGCAAATCCGTGATCAATGTTTGCGTCACATCAACATGTTGCGTCATTTACAATAATCCATATATATAGTATGCATCACTAATAACGAGTGGCGCATTTGTATAAATGGCATTTCGAGGCTACTTTTTATATTAGTGTGTATTTGAACAACAATAATAAAAAATACAATGATTAATTGACTAAGCATTGTGAGGCGCAAGCTTATGTATAAAACTCACAGTCGATCCATAATGACCTCGGCACAAGAAGCGATCAACCCAAAACTGATCATGTTGGTCGATGATGACCCTATCTTTCGACGCATCACAACAGCGTATTTAGAAGTTCAGGGCTACAAAATTATTGAAGCGGAGAATGGTTTAGATGGCTTACAGAAGTTAAGACATTCAGAACCTGATCTGATTCTGTGTGATCTCTCAATGCCAATATTAGACGGCATCGAATTTGTAGAAGAGGTCAGTTTAGAGTACCCATCGCTGCCATTGATTGTTGTTTCTGCAACAGAAGAGATGTCAGATGTTGCCAAAGCATTGCGTTTCGGGATTAAAGATTTTTTACCCAAACCCATCGATAACCATGAGCATCTAACCTCTGCAATTGAAAATACCTTAGAGGATACGTTTAACCACCTCGCCGATCAGCGCGATTTTGCCAGCCAATGGTTTCGCGTGGATGATGGTGGTGACATACCAGCGGATCAAGAATTGCATTGGCATTTAGAGTATTTAGAGAATAATCCATCCTCGGCTCGTAGCTTGCTTCATGCGTTGTTACCCGACAAAGATACATCTCAAGGCAGCTGGAAGTGCAGTTATCGATTATTACAGTCAATCGATAACATGCCGTTGGTTTTTGATTATGCTTGGTTGATCAACGGACAGTTTGCTTTTTATCTCGTCGATTCCTCTTCAATAGAGGAGGGTGGAGTTGCCACGACTTTGCTAGTTCGTGCACTTTTTGATGATTACTTACGTAATTTGAAGTGCTTCAATGCCGATCTCAAAGATATGGCAGAGATTCTGGAGAAAGGGCTCGCTTGCTCAGAGTGTGCCGCACCGGTTGAGGCGTTATTTGGTGTCGCTGATTTATCGCAAGGTACGTTGTCTATCTTACCTGCGGGTTTAGATGGGCAGTGGTCAAATGGATATGTAAGTCAGCACCTTCCCGCGGGAGTTCGGTTAGGGGAAAATTGCGTTAAAAATTTCATCACAATGGATTTACCGATTCAGTCTGGCTGCCAGCTCTCATTGAGTAAGTTGGGCGCAAGCAGCTTTAGTTTAGATATTCATCAAGGCTCTAGCCAATAGTCTTTCATAGCAAGATACATAAATAGCAATATTACATAGTAATAACCTTACATAGCGTCGGTTTTTCTGTTAATTGCTTTCAGGTATAGTCTGCCACCTAAAACAATTAATACTCAACCCATTAACTTTTGATTAACGGTATTGAGTGGGAAAGTGAAACATCTACATCTGGAAGAGCTCATGGCAGACAACGAAACATTTAACGAACCGTATAATATTTTTTATTTTTTGGGGTTAGTGGCAGCATTGCTAATTCCGACACTACCTGCAACACTGACGTGGATTCGTATATTCAATGGTTACGCTGTTTTTTAAGCGATACTACGTCAATTTAAGCTCATGTTGAGCAGATAGGAGGTCATCATCAGTATTCGGCATTTAGGATTGAATGTGATTGGTGGCCTTAGTCTTCTACTGGGTATCGTGGGGATCGTGCTGCCACTCTTACCTACCACACCCTTTTTATTGCTTTCTAGTGCTTGCTTTGTCCGCAGTAGTCCTCGGTTCCATCACTGGTTGCATACTCAAAAAACGCTTGGCCCCATTCTAGAAAACTGGCAAAGAAACGGCGCTGTTACGAGCAAAGTTAAAATGCGCGGTTTGGTTCTCATTCTGTTGAGTTTCTCTTTTTCTATCTTCATTGCCCCGATTCTTTGGGTGAAATTTACCCTGATTGCTATGCTTGTGGTGCTGATCACTTGGTTTGTTCGTATCCCAGTGCACGAGCCAGTTGCTAACCGGCAAGAAAATCACTAGCATTACGTAGAAATGTGCCTGCTTTTCGAAGTGGGCGTTTGTTTTTTCAGCATTATGAATATTCAGCCTTATTGATAACTGTTGAGAACTAACCGTTCTTTACCCCTTGCGATAAAAAAATAATATTTAGGATGTAATGAGCCAATCTAAGTAAATTTATTATTATGACTACAGAAACAATTTCTCTGATCAAATCAAGTATCAAAAGCATCCAAGATTACCCAAAAGCGGGCATTTTATTCCGTGATGTAACAAGCTTGATGGAAGACCCAGCGGCATACCGCGCAACAATTCAATTGCTGGTAGAAAAATACCAAGGCATGGGCTTTACCAAAGTGGTAGGAACGGAAGCTCGTGGGTTCCTATTTGGTGCTCCTCTTGCTTTAGAATTAGGGGTTGGTTTTGTCCCAGTTCGTAAACCTGGAAAACTGCCTCGCAACACTATCGCGCAAACTTATGAGCTAGAGTATGGTGTTGATACACTAGAAATTCACACAGATGCGATTGTGGAAGGTGATAAAGTTCTTGTTGTTGATGACCTGCTGGCGACTGGTGGCACTATTGAAGCGACAACTAAGCTTATCCGCCAATTAGGTGGTGTAGTGGAGCATGCTGCTTTTGTTATCAACTTGCCAGAAATTGGTGGTGAGAAGCGCCTTCAAGGTTTAGACCTGAACGTATACAGCATTTGCGAATTTGAAGGGCATTAATCTGCCAATCGTAAGAATGAAAACGTTGTTATATACAAATTCGTTGGAAATTAGTTAATGAGTTATCTTGCCTTAGCGCGAAAATGGCGTCCAACCAAATTTAATGAAGTGGTTGGTCAAGCCCATGTTCTTACAGCATTGGAGAACGCACTTAGCCAGAATAGGTTGCACCATGCTTACCTGTTCAGTGGCACTCGAGGTGTGGGAAAAACCTCCATCGGTCGCCTCTTTGCTAAGGGGCTAAACTGTGAAACGGGAATTACTTCCGAACCTTGTGGTGAATGTTCTACATGCCGTGAAATTGATGAAGGGCGATTTGTTGATTTATTAGAGATTGATGCAGCGTCTCGTACTAAGGTTGAAGATACTCGAGAACTACTCGACAACGTTCAGTATAAACCGGCTCGTGGTCGATTTAAGGTTTACCTGATCGATGAAGTTCACATGCTCTCAAGGCACAGTTTTAACGCGCTTTTAAAGACGTTAGAAGAGCCGCCAGAATATGTGAAATTCCTTCTTGCGACCACAGACCCGCAAAAACTGCCGGTGACGATTTTATCTCGTTGTCTTCAATTCCATTTGAAGCCAATCAGCGTTGATAATATTCACCAGCAGTTAGACCGAATTTTAGAACAAGAGCAAGTCACAGCAGATGCTCGTGCTCTAGGCATGATCTCGCACGCTGCTGACGGCAGTATGCGTGATGCGTTGAGCTTGACTGATCAAGCGATTGCTTTGGGTAATGGCAGTATTATCACTGATACGGTTGCTCATATGTTAGGTACGCTTGATACCGATCAAGCGATCCATTTGTTAGAGGCGATTAGCAGCAAGCAAGCTCAAGTGGCAATGGATAGTATCCAAACGCTTGCGGAAAATGGTGTTGAGTGGGATGGCTTACTGCGCCAGTTGTCTACTCAGTTGCACCGTGTTGCTATGTACCAAGCTTTACCATCAACACTGGATCAAAGCCAACCTGATGCGGCTAAAATTGAGTTGTTGGCTAAAAGCTTAACGCCGCAAGACGTACAGCTCTATTATCAGATTGCACTTAAAGGTCGTGAGGATTTACCTCTCTCTCCAACTGAACGTGTTGGGTTAGAGATGATTGTCTTACGTATGATGGCATTTCGCCCCGCACAAAGCGTCGAAGCAAGTGCTATTACGAGCAGCGACAATACCGCAGCTTCTGTACTGGAAACTGCGCCAAGTCAGCAAGAGCTACGCAGCAAACCTGAGCCTCAGCCGAGTGCTTCTCAAAGAGCACCGTCTCAGTCTGTTGGTCAAGATCAGCCAGCTCCTGTTACTCCTGCGCCATCTAGTCCACGACAGGCTGTGCCAACGCCGCAATCGCAAGCTCAGTACAATCAAGCTTCGCAAGCCCCTGTCTCTGATCCGCATTATGATCAGATGGTTCCGCAGTATGATGATGTTCCTCCGAGTGACTACCATCATGGGAACGTACCACCAGAATATGGAAATAGTCCGTACCCTGATAGCTCGTATTCTGATGGCAAGCATGCGAATGAATCCTATGCGAACTCAGGTACAGCACAAGAGTCGCCTGTAACGAGACCGGCTGAACGACCTGTTCAAGCGCCCGCGAGCAATACGCCTGCGTCCCCTGTGAGTAGCCTTCGTCATCAGTTACGCTCTCAGCGTCGCAATCAAAGCGGCGACAAGCCAACGTCTGGTTCTCCAGTAAAAAAGGCTAAAGCGGCATCAGCAAAAACGTCAGTATTAGACCGTGTAGCGCAAAAGCACGGTAATTCTGAGTTGGTGTCGCCACTTTCTCAAACTCATGCGCCGCAAACAGATAAAAAACCAGATGATGAAGCATATCGCTGGCGTCCATCTAAACCTATTGTGGCTGAAGAGAAAAAAGAGCTTACACCGACTCAGATAAAAAATGCATTAGAGCATATTAAAACCCCAGAAATGGTGGAAAAATTACTGCAAGAATCTGTGGGGGAAGATGCTTGGTCTGCAACCATTCAAGGGTTAAACATTCCTAAATTGGTTGAGCAGCTCGCATTGAATTCGTCATTTAAGAAAACAGATTCGTCGATTGAACTTCACTTAAGGGCGACACAAGCCCACTTGAATACCGATCGTGCACAGAGTGAACTACTACAAGCACTGAACACTGCGTACGCTGAAGAGTGTCATCTAACGGTGACGATCAGTGACGAAGGTGAAACACCTTTGGAACTACGCGAAAAACTCTATCAAGCGAAGCTTCAACAAGCATTTCTCAGCTTAGAAAGTGATTCAGTCGTACAATTTATTGAAAAACGCTTTGCGGCAGAGCTTGATCGCGATAGTGTTCGACCAATTTAACGCAGAATGCGGGTTGAATAGTCGATGATTCAACCCCATCTATTTGAACATAACTCAATAAACCAGAGAGATTAACATGTTTGGTAAAGGCGGTATGGGCAACCTAATGAAGCAAGCCCAGCAAATGCAAGATCGCATGCAAAAGCTTCAAGAAGAAATTGCAAATATGGAAATAACAGGCGAGTCAGGTGCTGGTCTAGTTAAAGTTACTATCACTGGTAGCCACAGCGTTCGCCGTGTTGAAATCGACGAAAGCTTGATGGAAGACGACAAAGAGATGCTTGAAGATCTTATTGCTGCTGCATTTAACGATGCTGCTCGTCGCGTTGAAGAGACTCAAAAAGAAAAAATGGGCTCAGTAACTGGCGGTATGCAATTACCACCAGGCATGAAGATGCCATTCTAAGAGTAACGATATAAATAATGCGTACTAGCCATATGCTGGAGCATTTGATGGAGGCCTTACGCTGTCTACCTGGGGTTGGTCCCAAGTCGGCACAACGTATGGCCTTTCATTTGTTACAGCGAGACAGAAAAGGTGGTCTGCAACTCGCGGATGCACTTTCTCAAGCAATGACTGAAATAGGGCATTGCAATGAGTGTCGAACTTTTACAGAAGAAGAAACATGCCATATTTGTACGAATCCAAAGCGTCAAGAAAATGGACAGTTATGTGTGGTGGAAAGCCCTGCTGATATCGCAGCCATTGAAGCGACAGGCCAGTTCTCAGGCCGATTTTTTGTTTTAATGGGGCACCTATCTCCATTAGATGGGATTGGTCCGAGCGATATTGGTTTAGATACGCTGGATTATCGCTTACGTCGTGGAGATATCTCAGAAGTTATCTTAGCAACCAACCCAACGGTTGAAGGGGAAGCGACGGCTCACTACATTGCTGAGCTTTGCCATGCCCATGAAGTTGGCGCAAGTCGAATCGCTCACGGTGTTCCTGTTGGTGGTGAGTTAGAGTTGGTGGATGGCACAACATTGTCTCATTCGCTACTGGGTCGACAACGAATCTAAAAATGCCGCTCAACGAGAGCGGCATTTTTTTAGGTGATTCGTTCGAGTTCCGTGATGTTGTCTAGCGCTTGTTGATTGGTTTTCCCGCAAACATCCGGACAAGCTTTAAAAGCGTGACACACCTTTGGTCGTTCCGGCTTACCAAAGAGTTTGCACAAGTTGTCATCGTTAAGTTGAATACAACGAACTCCTGCCGGCTTTCCTTTTTCCATCCCTGGTATAGAAGAAGATATGCTAGGGGCGATACAACAAGCGCCACATCCGAGTCTGCAATCCATAATAAGTACTAGTTGAAATGATTAAGGGGCGCGATAGTAGCAGAAATTATCCATGCGCACAGCAAGGAGGATAACTTTTTATCCTTGCACTTTGTGTGTCATGGCGGTATAAATCGCCTCCCACGTAATAAGTAAAGAAGTAGACTGATGAGCACTCCATTCTGGCAAGAGAAAACCCTAGGACAAATGACTGAACAAGAGTGGGAATCTCTTTGTGACGGTTGTGGGAAGTGTTGCTTGCATAAATTAATGGATGAAGATAGCGATGATGTTTACTACACCAACGTTGCGTGCAGCTTACTCAATAGCAAAACCTGTTCATGTAAAGATTACCCAAACCGATTTGAATCTGGTGAAGAGTGCTTGAAGCTAACTCGCGATAAAGTTGACGAGTTTAACTGGTTGCCTGAAACCTGTTCTTACCGAGTGCTAGCGGAAGGAAAACCTTTACCTGCATGGCATCCACTGATCACAGGTTCAAAATCTGCAATGCACGCAGAGGGTGAAAGTGTACGAAATAAAGTAGTATACGAAATTGATGTGGTTGATTGGGAGGACCACATTTTGAATCACCCAAATCGTAACTAAAGACATGCACTAAGATATATCGTAGCCCAATAGATAGCCAAATTTCTAAAATAAAGCCAGCGGATAATTCCACTGGCTTTATTTTTTCGATTCATACCAGTTCTCGTCCACCCAAATACTATTCACTAAACTCTAACGAATATTCACCACTTATTTAGAACTCGTGGTGTACACTTAGACTATCTATATGAAACAAAGACTTGTCATAGGTGAGGTTGTCATGGAACCGTTTTTCCGTCGCTATTCAATTTTCTCTTTTTTTAGTTTGTTGGTGTTACTTGCCACTTTTGTTATGCCTAGAGCCTTAGCCGAGGAAGAGGTTGAGGTTGAGGTTGAGGCTCCGGTTTTATCGAAAGTGGAGCAAAATATTGCGCAAGTTAATCAGGATATTCAAGAGTTATCGAATGCATTAACTACCGCAACAGGTAATGAGAAAGACGCGATTCAACTTCAACTGTTCCAAAAAAATGATGATCTACGCTCTTTTTTGGCTGGAGCGGTTAGCCGAGGAACCATCCCTAAAGATAAACTGATTTCTCAAGTTAAAATGCAGCAAAAATACTCCCAAGGCGCTGCGATTTATTTAGAAGAGAAAATCCGAGCGCTTAATGACAAAATAAATGCCGCCACGGATGAACAACGGCTTGCAATGCTAAACGAGTCTCAAGAGTTGCAAACCTATCTTGATACGGTTGTGGAGGCTAATTGGCAAAATATCGAATGGCTTAAATCCCTCGGGGTGGACGAAAGCAAACCGGAGAAAATGTATCGGGAGTTGGTAGTAAAGCGGCTGAGGTTGACTTATGCATCTGTTGAATATTTTAACCAGCAGGTCAAAAGTGTCGGTAAACAGTTAGCGGTGAGCCCTGAATCAGAAAAAGCGTCGCTTCAATTGAGCCAGTTAGTCATCAATCAACGACTTGATATTGCGGTTGATAGTTTGCGCTCCATACTCTCTATTGCCGATAAACTTGATATTGATACTTCAGAATATAAGCGTTTGATGTTTGAAGTGACGGGAAGTATCACTCAGGATTTACTCGACAGTAAAGTGCTCTGGTCTTTGGTGACAAATTGGTCTTCGGACCTTTGGAGTTGGGTGGCGAACAATGCGCCTCAGCACGTCTTCCAGTTATTTGTGTTTGTATTCATTCTGTTTGCAAGCAGTGTTGCGGCAAAGTTAGTACGTAAGATCACTAGCAAAGCGGTTGTATCAAAAAACCTGAAATTATCGCAATTGATGCAGAACTTTTTTATCACCATATCGGGCAATGTGGTGTGGGTTCTCGGTATTTTAGTCGGGCTATCTCAATTAGGGCTTAATTTAACACCAGTTCTGACCGGTTTCGGTATCGCGGGTGTCATCATCGGTTTTGCATTGCAAGATACGTTATCGAACTTTGCAGCAGGTATGATGCTGCTGATTTATAAACCATTTGATGTTGGCGATTTTGTTTTTGCTGGTGGAGTCGATGGTAAGGTGAGCCATATGAGCTTGGTTAACACAACGATCAAAACCTTTGATAACCAAATTATTATTGTGCCCAATAGTAAGATATGGGGTGATGTGATTAAGAATGTGACGCATGAAAGAGTTCGCCGAGTCGATATGATTTTTGGTATTGGCTATGGCGATGACTTGCTAAAAGCGGAGTCTGTTTTGACTGACATTGTTACCACCCATCCTGCTGTGTTACGAACGCCTGAGCCCGCAATTAAAGTACATACGTTGAACACTTCTTCTGTGGATTTCATAGTCCGCCCTTGGGTGAAAACTGAGGATTATTGGGATGTGTATTGGGACGTAACGAAAGAGGTTAAACTGAGGTTTGATCGTGAGGGGATCTCGATTCCATTCCCACAGCAAGATGTTCATCTGCATATGGTGAAAGGTCAGCAAGAATCCTGAATAGGTGTGTAACAGACACTTTCTTCCATATGATCTGTATGACTACTTTATCGGTATGGCTACTCTAAAGTAAAAAGCGCTCCGTTCAGAGCGCTTTGACCTGATTATTTTACTTGGTCTTTAATATATTGCCCCAGTTCAGAGTGGTGCATAATTTTTGACACTGGGATAATGTTTTCTGCTGGTCCCCACGCAAAAACGTTCACTGGCGTGTGCGTATGAGTACCAGTACCCCAAACGGTGTTTTGGCCAGTTGCTTGTTCTCTTGCGAGTAAATTACCACGGTCGTTGTAAGGGAAAAATGCATCAAAGTCGTTTATCGCTGGTACATTCTCGGCATCTAAATATTTATGGCCAGCAAGTCTATATGGGTTGGGCTTACTCTTCATTACTTTTGCCGCTTGAGCTTCTGTAATTGGGAATTCACTATTTTGGTTCACTATCTCTGCCAGTTTTGCTGGTGTTTGCTGGGCTTTATCGAGTTTTTCAAATGCGCTGATCATGCCGTAATAACTCTGTTTTTGATTGTACAGGCCATCTAAAATTTCAAACTTTCCGAAATTGAAGTTAGGGGCATAACTGCGTTTCTCAAAAGCTTCGCCAGTGCGTTTTTCTGGTTTTGGTAACTTATCTGAAGAGTAACTAAAGCCGAATGAGCCTGTCTCATGGTCGGCAGTGACGATAATAATGGTATCTTCACGACCTTGAGCCCACTGGTAGACCGAGTTTACCGCCTCATCAAACTTAATCATTTCGTGCAGCATTGTTCCTGCATCATTGCTATGACCTGCCCAGTCGATCTGCCCACCTTCAACCATCAAGAAAAAACCATCCTCATCTTTTGATAAGACATTGAGTGCTTTTTCTGTCATCTCTTTAAGCGAAGGTTGAGTGCGGTTCGGATCGCGTTTCGAGTTGGTATAAGCGATGCCGTCATTCATTCCTGAATAGGCGAAAAGACCTAATAATTTATCGCCTTGAGCACTGTCTAACATGGTTTTGTTAAACGCTAAGCTGTAGCCATCAGTTTGGGCTTCAGCGAGTAGATTTCGCTCATCTTTGCGTTTTGATTTAAGGTATACATCACCGCCTGTCAGAGCTTGTAGATCTTTATAAGTTTGTTTTTTGTCATTCGTCGACTTCGGGATCCAGTGACGTAATCCGCCAGACAACATGACATCAACACCAGTATGTAGCATATCTGATGCAATATCATTCTCTAAAGAACGATGAGGTTGATGAGCCGCAAAAGAGGCTGGAGTGGCATGAGTTAGACGTGTATCTGACACCAACCCAGTCGCTTTCCCCATGCGTTTTGCCTGTTCTAATACGGTTTCAACATGATCGCCATTTGAGTTGATACCGATAACCTCTGAACCCGTATAGATACCCGTTGCTAGCATTGTAGCTGAACACGCGGAATCAACCACAATCGCATCTTCTGGATGAGTTAATGATGATCCAATTACGCCTTGTTGAGCGAGCTTATAGATAGCCGTTGTTTCTCCTTTATATACGGAGTGCGGCGCTCGATTAGCGTATGTTTCAAGTAAACCAACTTGTTGCGGTCCCATGCCATCACCAATCATTAGGATGACATTTTTTATCTCAGCAGATAGAGCAGAGAAGGAGAGCGTATAGGTTGCTGCGGCTAAGATAAGTGGTTTGATTAACGGCTTCATTTTCTATTCCTTATTGATAAAAGCGGGCTTAGTTAATCATTGATATGTGACAGTTTTAATAAACTAATAGAAAACTATTATGACAGAAAAGAAAATTCAAGGAGTGGGTTATCGGTTTGTGCTATTTACAAGTAAGGTGATGGCTGCCGTGTGAGATTGTTGTTTTTGAGGGAGGAAGCTAAGAAAAGGAAGAGTTTACGTTCACGGCAAATTCTGGGTGAGATACCCATTAACGAAATTAGCGTATAAGGTTGTGTAATAGATCGTTCGAATCAGTTAACCCGACTTAGCTGAGTTACGCTAAAGCTAAAATTATGCCGCCAACGGTTACCGCTGCGGAAAGATATTGCCCTGCCGAATATGAGCTGTCTTTCTCCTCTTCTATTTTTTCAGGACTATCCATACCAAGTGCGCCATGTGTGAATGCCTCCACTTTTTCTCCAACCGTTTTATCTTCTGCTGGTTTAGTGCTCTCTTTATCAATTTCTTGTAAAGCAGCAAGGAGAGCCTTACCTTCATTGGATAGCGTGACAGTATTTTTCTCTACTTTCAACGAGGTAGCAACGGCACTGGCTTTATCGCTGTCTATTTGAGGCTTGATCTGTTGCTGAGTGTTAACTGTTGCTGAACTCATACCTACAGGTGTCATGGTGCTCTCCTTTCCTAACCTTCAGATAATATATCGACAGGTTCGTGAAAAACTTGTGTAAATTAGATTCAATTTGGATAAAAAACGCTCGAAAGGTAATGTGCAAAAAATGAGCCACCTTGAACGTATGGGTATTAGGTAAGAGGAGGGGATTTGAGTTTTAGAAAGGAAATAGATGTATCTCTTGGCCCTGTTACTTATTAAGTGAATAGGCACCAAGAGAAATATCATTAAGGGCTAGTCACACTTCAGATCTTTGTTGCGTTGGCTGAGAGCTTTATAAGCTTTCATTCTATTTTCAGGTTTAACAAAACGGGTTGGGGGATCAAGAACAAGCAGTTGATAATCTGAACTGTTGGGTTGAAGCTGAGTAACTGGCGTGATCACCACAATGTTCAATGCTGAGTTACGATTGAGGATTGAAGTTGCGGTGCCCAATCCACCCTCAGTATGAAACTTTCCTGCAATGTGCATCACTTGTTTGTCAGGGTTTTGAGCTAAGTAATGGGTGATACTTTCTGCCATCGTTTCATCCCAGCTAATCTGTGCGGAGTACTGCTTTTCTGTCTGCTCTGGTGTTCCGTGGTGCAGTGATGCCATGAATTTTTCTTTATATTCAGACGCAGAATTATCGACCGTTTCGGCAATGTCGCGACGTTGTTGAACGGGAAGCGTTTCTAAATACTCTAGCCCAACTCTCCCTATGCACTGAACGATGGCTTTTGGCGCGTTTGCTGCGATCACATCGACCTGATTCGACTTAGCATATTCGATGAGAGGACGGTAATCACTTTCATAATTGGGCCATGCATTCGCTTGCTTCGTGAATGGTTGTTCGCCAATCTCTCCTGCAAGATACTGATTAAGTACAGGTTGTGAATCTCGTGAGAATTGCTCCATCGACAGAGTGATATTGGCCTTTTGAGTATTTAGCTGTTTGAGCAAATCGGTTTGAAAACGGTGTATCGCTGAGTGCGTATGCCACTCGCCAATTAAAATGACATCGGCGTCAGTAATGTGCTCAGTAAGCGCACTTATTGACAGTATTTGGCCAGTCGGAGTGGCAAGTTGATAGTCGTAAAATGTGTCGACTTGCTGATTTTGAACCGCAGAGACGGAAGCCGAGTGGAGCACGTTTTCAGATTGTGGGCTAAAAATAGACGCTGCCGAGCAACCTGTGAGTAGGGTGGTGAGAAAAATAAAAATAATACGCATATGCGCCGCCTCCAAAAAATAAGATGGTGATAATAATGGAGGCGATTATATTTATCAATAGTAATGAGTATCATTCTCGACAAATAATAGCAAAAGCCTTTTTGACTTTTTGATAAAAGCCTTACTGTTTGCGGTAGACTCTAAGCATAAAATCAGCTTCGCACTGAAATAGTGATGCTGATTTAAGTTCTTGTCGAAGTTCATCGCTGGCTTTCCAAGCAAAAGGGGTCATTTGTAATAAGTCGAACGCCTCTTGGCCTGGCAGATCCATCATGTAGTTCAATTTTTGCTGATGCTCCAGCGCAAAGCCTTCAATCTCTTCTGCTTCTTCACTGTGTAGCTTTACTCCATCATAAATACGCTCTCTAAGCTGATATAAATGACGGCCAGCAGGTGTTACGGTGATAACAACACCATGATCAGACACGCAGCGTACAAGCTCATCTGCTTTACATGGGGCATAGATACGTAAAATGGCATCCAGAGAATGATCTGCGAAAGGTAAGCGATGGCTTGAGGCTACTGAGAAGTGACAATTAGTGTAGCGTTTAGCTGCATAACGAATGGCAACTTTAGAGATGTCGAGTCCAAATACGCGAGCATTTGGCGATTGAGCCGTGATGCTTCGTTCGATCTGATCGGTGTAGTAACCTTCGCCACAACCTATATCAAGAAGTTGATGGTTGGTATCTGCTAAATATGATTGGCATAGGCGAGCGACTTCTTGACGCATAGGATCGTAGTGATTTCCTTCCAGAAAACGTCGACGAGCTTGCATCATCTCCTTATTATCACCTGGATTTTTACTGTGCTTATGATGTGCCGGCATCAGGTTTACATACCCCTCTTTTGCCAAATCAAATTGATGGTTCTTGACGCATTTAAAGGTTTTGTCTACTTGCGAAAGAGCCTGTTGGCATAGTGGGCATTGATAAGCCATAACGATCCTTGGGAGTTATATTGCTACTAAAAAATAAGGCGCAAGTTTACCAAAACCGCGCCTCATGTCACCAATAAATACGGCGACGCTCTCTCGCCGAATTCATTTTATTCAATTAACATTTTTTATGCTTATTGAGTTATTCAATTGGATTATTTAACTAAAATTTCAGTAACGAGTTGGTGGCTTTCACCTGGCTGCAATGTCTTACCCATTTCGATGCTTGGGGCATGTAAAGCCGATTCTACACATAACATGGTCAAGTAGCCGTCATCAGTCATATCACCCATACCTTGAGCGCCTTGAGCCCACGGGTTCCATAATACTGCTGAATTATCGCCTTGGTTTTTAACCACAAGAGTTCGTTGTAGTTGGTCATCTTGAACTTCAATCTGATCCGTTGGAGAGGTGTAAACGCGATCAATGGTATCGGTGAGTGTTAGCACATCTCCACCTTGGCATACTTTCGCATCAAGTAGGCTATCAATATATTCAGAACCCATACCGGTAGTTTGAGTTTGGTGAATATCACCAACATTGAGGTAGGTATGGAGGGCTCCTGAGAAAACCCATGGCTTGGTATCGGTGTTGCTGACATCCAGAGTGACTTTCAGTGTTTCTGTTATTTCGATGTTTACGCGGGCTTGGAATTGATGCGGCCATATGGCAAGAGTGCGCTCATTTTGTTCGAGCCCTAGGCTAACGATGACGCCATGATGGTTTTCTCGGTGATCGATCAGTGTCCATTGGCTCGTACGTGCAAAACCATGAGCAGGTGCGGCGATGCGACCAAACCAAGGCCAGCAGATAGGAATGCCTCCACGAAATGCTTTTGCAGTATCGAATTCTGCATTGTCACTTAGCCAAATGACATCATCTTGTCCTTGAGGTTTGAACCATAAGACGTGCCCACCGTGCAAAGAAATACCTGCTTCTGCTTTTTCGTGGATCACTCGAACAATTTTAATACCGTTTTTTTCAATGATGGTGACGTTGTCAGATAGAACTGACACTGTTGGAAAGTGGCGTAAAGTCATTAGATACTCCTTGAGTAAGATTGCATTCGATTGCCGACGTGCACATGGGCAATCGAATGCATTTTAGTAAATGTGTGTTTGCAGTATTGAACCGAGATATTGCAAGACGATCCTAAGCTTTAAAATGTGCAGTTAGCAGTTAGCAGTTAGTTCTGATTTCTGAGGTTAATGCTAAATAGCAGGTACAAAAAAGGCGACAATTAAGTCGCCCTTTATACTTAAAAGATTCGAAAACCTTTCAAGTTAGCTTTCAAAGAAAGTCTAAACTAATGCTTACTTAGAGATGTGAGCGATTAGGTCTAGAACTTTGTTTGAGTAACCGATTTCGTTGTCGTACCAAGATACAACTTTAACGAATTTGTCAGTTAGTGCAACACCAGCTTTAGCATCGAATACTGAAGTTTGAACTTCACCGATGAAATCTTGTGATACAACTGCGTCTTCAGTGTAACCAAGAACGCCTTTAAGTTCGCCTTCAGATGCTTCTTTCATAGCAGCACAGATCGCTTCGTAAGATGCAGCAGTTTTTAGGTTAACTGTTAGGTCAACTACAGAAACGTTAGCAGTTGGTACACGGAAAGCCATACCAGTTAGAAGGCCGTTTAGTTCTGGAAGAACAACGCCTACAGCTTTAGCAGCACCAGTTGAAGATGGGATGATGTTTTGAGAAGCACCACGGCCACCGCGCCAGTCTTTAGCAGAAGGGCCATCTACAGTTTTTTGAGTTGCTGTAGTAGCGTGAACTGTAGTCATAAGACCAGATTCGATACCGAACTTGTCGTTAAGAACTTTAGCTACAGGAGCTAGACAGTTAGTAGTACAAGAAGCGTTAGAAACGATATCTTGACCAGCGTAAGTGTCTTGGTTAACGCCCATAACGATCATAGGAGTTGCGTCTTTTGAAGGACCAGTAAGAACAACTTTCTTAGCACCAGCAGTGATGTGCTTACGTGCAGTCTCGTCTGTTAGGAAAAGACCAGTAGCTTCAGCAACAACGTCTACGTTGATTGCATCCCACTTAAGTTCTTCTGGGTTACGCTCAGCTGTTACACGAACAGTTTTACCGTTAACGATTAGGTTACCGCCTTCAACTTCAACAGTACCGTTGAAACGGCCGTGAGTTGAATCGTATTTTAGCATGTAAGCCATGTAGTCAAGATCGATAAGGTCGTTAATACCTACAACTTCGATGTCATTACGTTCTTGTGCTGCACGGAATACGAAACGGCCGATACGACCAAAACCATTAATACCAACTTTGATAGTCATTATGTTGCTCCACAACTTAATTTCTGATTTAAGATAACTGGTAGTAAAATTACAGAACCCAGTTACCATCTGCAATAGATAATCCGTCTTAACTTGTTTAAAGTCAAAAAAAAGCACCGCTTTTCTTAACATTCTTATGCAAATGATTACTTTTTGAACGTAAACGCCTGTTCGGGGCTCTTCCAGTTGGGGTAAAATGCCCTAAAATGATAAAGCAATTTAAATGTTTTGTGTCCAATGTGTCACGGAAAGAAAGTATGTGCTACAAAAGGCCGTTGGTGCAAGTTTTTATGCAAAATAATGAATGAACTAATTGCAGATATGGAGAGATGTTAACATGAATAATGATGTTAATAAGATGCGAAAGCCTGATGAACACTGGCGTGAGGCCTTGTCTGATACCGAATATAAGGTTTGTCGGGAACAAGGAACAGAAGCGCCTTTTTCTGGAAAATTATTGCACAATAGAGAGACGGGTATCTATTGCTGCACCTGCTGTCAGTCGCCACTGTTTATCTCAGATAATAAATACGATTCTGGTTGTGGTTGGCCAAGTTTCGATGCGCCGATCAATGATGAAGCGATCCGATATTTAGAGGATACAAGTCACGGAATGAAGCGACTCGAGATCCGCTGTGCTGCATGTGATAGCCACCTAGGTCACGTTTTTCCTGATGGGCCTCCAACAACAAATGAAAGATTTTGTGTCAACTCGGTGTCGTTAGTTTTCAACAAAAAAGAAAAAAGCGGTGAATAATTCACCGCTTATTGTCTCATTCTTTCAATGCTTTATTAAACGATAGGTTCAACTGATCGCATAGTATTTATTGCAGCTTGTCTATTTTAGGCAGCATGTTTCGAGAATAGTTACCGTCTTTTATCTCGTCTGCGATATTTTCAGCGATGGTGTTGAGTCGGTCGACTTTTTCTTGATCAAAACCATACATTCGCTGTAAGTCGCGTTCAGAAGCAATGGGAACTTCAAATTCTTTACCGACAATGGCCCAAATGTAAGAGTGCTCAGAATACCCAAGAGACTGGTTAATGCTCGCAAGCGATTTTACGATTTCGCTATTTAACTTACCTGGCTTGGTTAAGACGAGGGCATTGTGCAGCAAAGAAATGGTTTTCGGTTTATCACGAGTCGTGTAGAAGGTCGCAAGTGCGTACTGTAGCTCAGCGGTTTCGAGTTGTTTTGTCCCTTCTAAGCGCAAAAATTTTCTACGGGCATTGTCACTGCCAATTTGGCTCCATAAAAAATAGAGCGTGTTGGGCGCGGTAGAGTTTGTTAACTCTCCGGCAATACGTTCTTTTTCCGCGATGCTGTGTATCAGAGCGTTAAAACGTTTTTGTTTCAAAAGAGTTTGATCGATAGGGGCGATTTGAGATGCGAGTTCTAGACACTTACTGTAAGCAGCGACAAATTCATACTCTTTGATTTTATTGTCATCCGTTGGGTTTTTCTTCACTTCAAATCGGTGCCAGATAAGATCCGTTCTCGGTAAACGGCATTGACCATCATTCATATTGAGTTGGTCACAACGTAGATCTGGGTTGTTATTACACAGTTTTTCTGTGGTGTTATTATTTTCAAAGCAGCCACTAACGATGAGTGGTACAGAAAGAGCGACTAGCCATTTTAGAGTTTTCATTGTTACTCTCTTGTGATCGAATAGACTTATTTTTTTAACAATCCTTGACTCAGTTTATCAACGGGTTATGTTCTGTCTGCAAGTGGTCAATATAAGGTGCATTATGAACCCAGAACAATTACTCGACGCGATGACTCCTGAAGTTTACGAACGTTTAAATTTTGCTGTAGAAACAGGCAAGTGGCCTGAGGGTACATCACTTTCTAAAGAGCAGCGAGATTCATGTATGCAAGCTGTGATGTTGTATCAATCTAAGCATAATGTAGATGCGCAACATATGACAGTTGCGGCTGGTGGTGATATTAGCTTTAAGTCGAAAGCTGAATTAAAAAAACAGTTTCAAGCCGATCAAAGTGATATCGTGAGAATGAACGTGAGTCGTGGCTAATACGCCATTTCTAATACTAAGCTTAATAAAAAAGGGTTAATGAATACGTTCATCAACCCTTTTTTGTGTGTCATGACGGTAGTGTGGGTACTATTTTATAGGCTCATTTCACCACGCAGAACTTGCTGCATTTTGGTTTTAATTTCGTCATAGCTCAAGTTTTGGCTAAGTAAAAAGTGTAACTTAGCCAACGCCGCTTCTGGGGTCATGTCGAAGCCGCTAATCACTCCTGATTCTGCAAGAGCACAGCCTGTAGCGTAACCCCCCATATTGACTTTTCCTGCCAAACATTGCGTTAGGTTGACCACAATCACGCCACGCTCAGACGCATCTTTTAAGTGGCTTAGCAACTCAGGGTTCTGTGGTGCATTACCTACTCCAAAAGTCAGTAAGATCATCGCTTTTACAGGCTGTAGCAATGTATTGCGAATGACTTCGTGTGAAATGCCTGGGTACATTGTAATTACACCAATAGGTTGAGGTGTAATATCGTGAACCTTAAAAGCGCCTTCAGGTTGCTGGTTGACCGTAATGCTGCTGTTTATCTGGATGTTAATCCCTGCATCTAGTAGTGCTGGCATGTTTGGTGAAGTAAATGCGCTGAAACCATCTGCGTGAGATTTAGTACTACGATTACCTCTCATCAATTGATTATTGAAAAAGAGCGACACTTCATTGATAGGATAGTTGGCTGCAATATGAAGCGCATTAAGCAAGTTAGCTTGACCGTCAGAACGTAACTGAGCCAGAGGGATTTGTGAACCCGTTACGATGACTGGTTTGCCTAAGTTCTCAAGCATGAACGATAAGGCCGAAGCGGTATATGCCATGGTATCAGTACCATGAAGAATAACGAACCCATCATACTTATCGTAGTTTTCTCTAATGTCATCAGCAATTTGTTGCCAATCCATTGGTGTCATATCTGAAGAATCGATCAGAGGTTCGTATTCGTGGATCGTGTAATCTGGCATTTCTGGTCGATGAAACTCAGGCATGCTTTGTAATTGTTTTTCCATGAAACCAGCGACAGGAACAAAGCCATGATCTGATTTTTGCATGCCGATGGTTCCGCCTGTGTAGGCGATATAGATATGTTTTCTAGCCATAGCTTGAAATCACTTAATGTTATGTAGGGAACAGGGCTGCGATTATATATCCAATCGTCACGCAATAAAAAGGGGAGCCTCACATAGAGGCCCCCCTTTTATTCAATAGTTGATACTCAGTTAACTATTATTGAACTTGGCAGTTTAAACAAAAAGCATATTGCCCTTTAGGGTCGTTAAAACTGTTGAGTAATTGAGCGTCTTGAGTTAATTGTTCTGAGATAGGGCGAATGCTCGCAGGAAGCAAAGAATTAACATCTAGCCCAACGGATATCTGAACTTGATTGATAAACTCCTGTATAAATTGCTCTGCTGGTGAAAGTGGCTCTTCCACCCAGTAAATATTGTATTCACTTAATTGTGCTAGCTCAGCAGCAAGCGCAACAGCATCATCGAAATCACCCATTTTATCGACCAGGCCATGTTTCAATGCATCTTGGCCTGTCCAAACTCGGCCTTGAGCGACAGAGTCCACTTGTTCACGGGACATGTTACGGCTCTCACCAACTAACCCAAGGAAGCGATTGTAGCCATGTTCAATTCCTAGTTGGAAGGCATCGGCTGCGCCTTTGGATAAACCTTTCGTGATCCCAACGTCGGAGAATGGTGATGTTCCTACGCCATCAGTGTATACCCCTAGCTTATTAAGGCCTTTTTCGAACGTCGTGATCACACTGAAAATACCAATCGATCCAGTCAATGTTGTCGGCTGAGCCATAATTTGATCGGCCCCCGCGGAAATCCAGTAGCCACCAGAAGCAGCAAGACTAGACATAGATACAACTACGGGTTTTCCAGACGCTTGAATCGCTTGAACTTCGTTGCGAATAACTTCTGATGCGAACGCACTTCCACCCGGGCTATCAACACGTAAAACCACCGCTTTAACTTTGTCATCATTTCGAGCCTGACGAAGTAGAGCGGCTGTTGTGTCTCCACCGACAGTACCGCGTGGTTGCTGGCCATCAAGAATAGCGCCACTTGCAATGATCACTGCAATATCGTCACTCGCAGTATTGAGCTGTGGTGCAAGTGTGGTGCGATATTCGTAATACCCCATAGCGTTGTAGCTGTCGTTACCATCACTGCCAAATACATCAGCCATTGCTGCTCTAACTTGTTGTCGAGTCGCAAGTTCATCCACTAAACCTAGTTTCAAAGAGAGAGCTGCAAGATCACCATCGACGGATTTCATCAGAGCAAGGAACTCTTTCATTGAAGGGTTCAGTGTTTTGACATCTATTTGGCGATTATTGGATACGTCATCAACATACGCGCCCCATAATTGAGTCAACCAACGTGATGCAGATTGTTTCGCTGCCTTTGACATATCATCGCGAATGAAAGGTTCAATGGCTGATTTATATGTACCGACACGGAAGACATGGGTATTGACGTCTAACTTTTCTAGTAAGGTTTTGTAATATAAGGAGTAAGCACTATACCCTTTGATCATTACGCCACCATCAGGAGACAGATAAACCTTATCGGCATAACTGGCTAAATAATATTGGCTCTGATTATAAAAATCGCCAATGGCGTAAATAGGTTTACCTGAAGATTTAAACTCATTGAGTGCTTTAGCGATGTAACGCAACTTCGTTAAATTGGTTTCTGGTAATTCACGCAAGGCGAGCACAATACCTGTGATTTTTTCATCGTCTTTTGCGGCTCGGATGGTTTCCACAATATCGAAAAGCACATTCTCTTTTGGAAGATCTTGTCCAAGCAGTGAGCCTGTGACTGAATCCATTGGATTGATTTGGCGACTTTGCTCCACAATCGGCCCAGAAAGATTAAGAACCAGTGCTGACTCTTTCTGTACTTGCGGTTGTTCGGCATTACCATGGAAATAGACAAAATAAACAATGGCAATACTGAGCAAAAAGAGCAGGTTAGCCAGAGCAAGACGAATAAAAGTAATGGCTTTCCAAATACCTTTAAAAATCATGCGTATAAAGTTAAATACTGTTTTCATCGGGTCCCCACAACTCATATGGATGAGTGCTGATGATTAGTTGGAGAGTAAACTCAATAATATTAGTTACTTATCCTACGTTAATTGTTTGAAGCAAACCACCTCAAGATTGACACGCCAGCGTTGATTCTTATCTATGTGATTATCAACCATTACTTTTTATTTTAGCTTCTCTTTCAATGTTTTGTTGCTATTTGAAAGTAGAACAAGATGATCGGTGTTACAAAATTGTAAACGAATGTTTGATTTTTTGTCTTGTGAGTAATATTGTGGTCAGACCACAAAAACTAGAATGAAAAGTGATGTCAGCCATGTACCCACATTTATTAGAGCCATTAGATCTTGGATTCACTCAATTGCGAAATCGCGTTTTGATGGGATCAATGCATACAGGTTTAGAAGAGCACAAAGAAGGTTTGCAAAAACTCGCAGCGTTTTATGAAGAACGCGCTAAAGGCGGTGTTGGACTAATAGTGACTGGGGGCTTCTCACCAAACTTACGTGGACGTTTACATCCATTAAGTGCGGAGTTTAGTAAGCCAAAACATGCGCGAGCTCATCAAGTGGTCACTGAAGCCGTGCATAAACATGGTGGGAAAATAGCACTGCAAATTTTACATGCTGGTCGTTACGCGATGCACCCTTTTGCTCAAAGTGCGTCTGGCATGAAAGCGCCTATCGCTAAATTTTCTCCAAGCGAAATGAGCCCTCGTCAAATCAGAAAAACCATTGATGCCTTCGCAAACAGCGCCGAACTTGCACAGCTTGCAGGGTATGACGGTGTAGAAGTGATGGGATCAGAAGGGTATTTGATTAACCAATTTATCTGTAAACGCACCAATATGCGATATGACGATTGGGGCGGTAGCTACAAAAAACGCATTCGATTCCCATTAGAGATAGTGAAAGCAATTCGTGCCGCCGTCGGAAAAGATTTCATCATTATTTTCCGTTTATCCATGCTCGACTTGGTTGAGCAGGGCAGTACATTTGAAGATGTTGTTGAGCTTGCGCAAGCACTAGAAGAAGCAGGTGTCACCATTATTAATACGGGCATTGGTTGGCATGAAGCACGAATTCCAACGATTGCCACGCAAGTACCGCGCTCAGCATTCTCTTGGGTCACTGAAAAAGTAAAACCTTATCTAAAAGTACCAGTGATCACATGTAATCGAATCAATACGCCGGACGAAGCCGAAAAAATATTAAGCACTGGGCAAGCCGATATGGTGTCAATGGCGCGTCCATTCCTTGCCGACCCTGAATTTGTATTAAAAGCTGAGCAAAATAATGCGCAATTTATTAATACCTGTATCGGTTGTAATCAAGCGTGTCTCGATAATGTATTTAAAGCGAAACGAGCCAGTTGCCTAGTCAACCCGAGAGCATGTCATGAAACCGAGATTGTCGTTCAGCCTGCTGAAGTGAAAAAACGTGTCGCGGTCATTGGGGCTGGCCCAGCGGGGCTCTCTTGTGCAACCACCTTATCTGAACGAGGGCACCAAGTGGATCTCATTGAGCGAAATGATCGAATTGGTGGTCAATTCCGCTTGGCAATGCAGATCCCAGGAAAAGAAGAGTTCAGAGAGACCATTCGATACTTTGCTAACCGTATTGATGAGACAGGTGTGAACTTGAAGCTGGATACTGAAGCAACGTTTGAGATGCTTAGTGACTATGATGAAGTGGTGATGGCGTCTGGGGTTGAACCGCGTAAAGTGAAAATTGACGGTATTGATGATCCCGATAAAGTTGTTGATTATCAAACATTGATTAAAGAAAAAACACCAACGGGTGAAAAAATTGCGATTGTTGGTGCTGGAGGCATCGGTATTGATGTCGCAACCATGTTAACTGAGCCTGCCGGACATAATTTAGATGACTGGTTGCATGATTGGGGTATTGATAAAGAGATGTCACATCCGGGGGGCTTATATCCATACCCAGATTCATTCAGTGATAAAACGGTATGGGTTTTACAGCGTAAAGTAGGACGAGTAGGAAAAGGGCCGGGTAAAACGACAGGATGGATCCATAAGCGCACATTAGAAAAACGTGGTGTGAATTTAATGGGCGGGGTCAGTTACAACAAAATTGATGCCGAAGGGTTACACATTTCGATTAAAGGTAAGCCGCAGTTACTTGAGGCTGATAAAATTGTCATTTGTGCAGGTCAGGAATCGGTGCGTCCGTTTGAAGACAAATGGCATGATTTAGGGGAAAAACTTCATGTAATTGGTGGGGCGGATCATGCCGGAGAACTGGATGCCGTAAGAGCAATACGTCAAGGGGTTGAGTTGGCGATTAAGCTGTAAGACATTGAAATAGTATTGAGGTTTAAAGTACTCATATTGAGACTTATTATCGTTTATGTTCTATGCTAGAGTGAGGGAAATCGGATATTTCCTAATAAAAAGAAAAACAAAGCGATAAATAAGGATTCACTATGGATGCGTTAGATCTCTTGCTAAATAGACGTTCAATTGCCAAATTGTCATCACCAGCACCAGAAGGTGTTGTGCTTGAAAATATCATAAGAGCAGGGTTGCGAGCGCCAGATCATGGAGCGTTAACCCCTTGGCGATTTGTGATTTCACAAGGTGAGGCGGGGCTACAAAAGTTAGCGGATATTTTAGTGAAAGCGGCAGTTTCTGATGAAAGTGAAGATGCGGTGATAGAAAAGGTAGGGAAAGCGCCTTTTCGTGCACCCATGGTCATTACCGTGATCGCGAAAGTGACGGAGCACGATAAAGTGCCTGCATTTGAACAACATCTTTCTGCTGGCTGTGCGGCTCAAGCGATGCAAATGGCTGCTGTAGCACAAGGTTTTCAGGGATTTTGGCGCTCGGGAAAATGGATGTTTCACCCTCAAGTTCGCGCAGCTTTCGGTCTTGAAGGGGAGGACCAAATCGTTGGTTTTCTCTACTTAGGCACGCCGGGCTGCACACCAATGCGAGTTCAAGAGCGAGACTTGGATAAATATGTCGAATATTTATAACTATTATTAGCAATAGCTGTATAAAAAAACAGTTTTTCTTGATTTGTTGAGGCCACATTAGATAATGTGGCCTTAATTGTTTCTAACCTGTCTCAAAAATAGAATTTCATTACTATGCCTCGTCTTATTATCGCCGAAAAACCAAGCCTTGGCCGTGCAATTGCAGCGGCACTTCCTAATCCTCAAAAGAAAGATCAAGGTTTCATTCGTTGTGGTAATGGGGATATCGTGACTTGGTGTATTGGACACCTGTTAGAACAAGTAGAACCAGACTGCTATGAAGAGAGATATAAAAAGTGGAACTTAAATGATTTGCCTATTGTACCGCAGCAATGGCGATTAAGAGCTCGTAAAACATCGAGTAAACAACTTACGGTTATTCGTAAGTTACTCAAAGAGGCGACGCATATCATTCATGCGGGTGACCCAGACAGAGAAGGGCAGCTATTAGTTGATGAGGTGATTGACTACTGCAAAGTGAGTAAGACAAAAAAATCGGCGATGGAACGGTTGTTGATCAGCGACTTAAATTTACCTGCTGTGAAAAGAGCACTCACACAACTTCGAAGTAACAGCGAGTTCATTCCATTATCAGTGTCCGCATTGGCACGCTCCCGAGCGGATTGGTTGTATGGCATGAATATGACTCGTGCTTATACTCTGCTAGGACAGAAAGCGGGATATCAAGGGGTACTTTCCGTTGGGCGAGTTCAGACTCCAATATTAGGGCTAGTCGTTCGTCGAGATGAAGAGATAGAAAATTTTATTCCTAGGGATTACTTTACTTTACATGCTTTGATCCCTTACCAGGATGGCAATCAGCAATTTGATATTCGGGCCCGTTGGAAGCCGAGCGAAGCCTGTTTACCGTGGCAAGATGAAGAAGGGCGTGTGCTGAATCGTAAACTTGTGGAAAATGTGGCTCAGCGAATAATGAACCAACCAGCAACGGTAACTGAGTCTGAACAGAAGCAAACCAAGCAATCTGCACCATTACCTTATTCGTTATCTGCACTGCAAATTGATGCTTCTAAGCGATTTGGTATGAGTGCTCAACAAGTGCTGGATGTCTGTCAGTCACTATACGAAAAGCACAAACTGATCACTTATCCACGTTCTGATAGTCGTTATTTGCCAACGGAACATTACTCGCAAGCTAGGTCGGTGACTGAGGCGATAGGCAGTAACAGTAAAGAGTTAACAGAAGCGGTTCAAAACGCTAATTTATCCCTTAAATCAAAAGTATGGAATGATAAAAAAGTCGATGCGCACCATGCCATTATTCCAACGCCTAAGAAAATGTCGATGAATAGTTTGTCTGCCGATGAAATGAAAATTTATCAGCAAGTGGCAAGGCAATATCTGATGCAATTTTATCCAGCAGCCGTTTATGCAGAGGCTAAATTGGTGTTTGATATTGCTGGTGGTGTGTTTATTGCGAAAGGCCGTCAACTGGTGTCGCCTGGCTGGAAAGCCTTGATGGGAAAAATTGAAGATGATAATGCAGGAGTGGATAGTGTTCCACCCTTAACAAAAGGTAGCGTATTAACATGTCGAGAAGGTGAGATTAAAGACCGAAAAACTGAACCGCCAAAGCATTTTACTGAAGCCACTCTATTACAAGCAATGACAGGTATAGCTCGATTTGTCGAAGATAAAGAGTTGAAGAAAATTCTTAAAGAGACGGATGGATTGGGCACCGAAGCGACACGAGCAGGTATTCTTGATACCTTGTTTAAAAGACAGTTACTCAAGCGCCAAGGAAAAACCATTTTAAGTAGCGAAGCAGGTCGTGGGTTAATTCATGCTTTACCTTCTGAGTCTACCTATCCCGATATGACAGCGCATTGGGAACATCAACTTCAAGGAATGGCAGAAAGAAATCAAGCCTATCAGCCATTTATGCAAGCGTTAGAAACTCGAATCGACCATTTAATGCACACCGTAAAAACAGGTGATATTCCAGAATCATTGAGGCAGCTTCCTAAGGCTGAACGCCCTGCTTTTAAAAGAAAGAAGCGAGCTTACAGCAAAAAGAAAAAGCAGTAAGGTTCATAGGTAGAGAGGAAAGAGAATAGAACGGTTTCTTTGATCTCCGTATTCACTTCATTAATAAAAAACCCGACTAATGTCGGGTTTTTTAGTCTCTAACGGTTAGATATTAGTTTAGTTCAAATTGTAATCCGTCAACTAACCAACCATTGGTCCATACATTCATCTGTTGTATTTGCTTTCCTTGAGGAATAGTGAATGTTTCCACGACTTTGTTTGAAGCGTAATGTTTAGATCCCATGAGAATTGATGAGCCATTTTTGAAGGTGAACTTTAAGGCAATAATATGATTGCCACCCCAGTAATAATCACCAGAGGTTACTTGGATAGATTCAACTTGAGCTAAATTGACAGGCGAACGCAATGCTCCACCATCCCCACCAGCTAAATGATCAAGGCTTGTACCTAAAGCGTCAATCGCGAAACCAGAACGTACAAATAACGTTTGATCGTTTAATACATGATGGTTAGAGATCTCTCCTGTTTGGCGACCAAAAATGGGAGACTTCGTATTGTTTACAACGCCACGTAAGGTGCTTGAACGATAAGTATTGTGTGTTAACCAGCTAGATGTTGCACTGTTTGGGATCGACCCATCTTGACTGATATTCGAGAAATGGTAAGAGTGTTGGTTCCAAATACGTGTGGCATTTTTCCATGGCTTATCATCGTCCGCAGATTCATACACATAGACACCATGATTTATTGCATAAGGACGGTCATAATCATTAGCAACGACAATTAACTCTGCATTATCGTCACCTGCAAGATCGACAACAATTGGATATTCCCACAATGTACCTGAAGAGTTATCAATAGAGCTTAATACACGACCTGTTTGACCATCAAGAATACGAACGGTTTGACGATCTTGAACTAACACCTCATCAATGCCGTCATTATCGAAATCGAAAGCGGATACCCCAATTTTGCCACTATTTATGTCATCATTTGGTACTGACCACACTTTTTCCCCTTTGAAATTATACATATCCACGGCTGAATAGCCCGCATAAACGATGCCTTTGACATCGTGTTTGTCAGGTACTGATGCGATTTGAAACTGCAAGCCATCGACCAACCAATATGATGTCCAGACATTGATACTTTTGATAAAGGAGTTGTGTGGCACGGTCACTCGCTCAGTTTTGATATGATGAGAGTAGTAACGTTTTGAGCCCATCGATACTTGGGAGCCATCTTTTAAATAGAAATCTAAGGCAAGGACATGATATCCCCCCCACCAGTATCGACCTGAAGTAATATCTATTGCTTCAACTTGAGAGAGATCTATTGGGCTATTTAAATACCCGCCGTTACCTCCTACTACTGAACTAGGCGCAGTCCCAATCGCATCGATAGCTGCTCCAGAACGAATCCAAAGCTTATCACTCTCTTCAATGGTAATGGTTGCTGAAGGTGAGCTGTGGTAATTGGCGTAACCGAAAATTTTTGACAAGCTTGTTGTTATTGGAGTTTCACGACCTAAAAAATTTGATACAGCTTGAACACCTCCCCCTGAATTTTCGAGGTTGGTCACTTCCCACTTTGTGGTTCCATCATGTTCCAAGACAGTAAACACACTATTTTCAGCTGAATTATACGTTGCTGGTACAGACACGATAACTTCTGGTTGCTTATCGTCATCGAGGTTGACTAAAGATGAGAACCAGACTGTATCATTGGCCTGGTATTGCCAATCGAAAGAACCGTTACTTTGATATAAAGCACCACCAGTAAAGACTTCTGCTCTTGAGTCGCCATTAAAATCACCACTAATCGATGACGGAGCCCAAGGGTGACTGAACACTAAACCAGTATCGTAATTGTATACAGCATTGGCTGAGAGAATCTCAATCGAGGCATCACCATCTAGATCGGCTAAAGAGATATCACCGACAGATCTCCACCCACTTTCCACCTTTGGAATTTGTTTTTTTATATTGCCGTCGACATCAAGAATATTGATAAAGTTGCTAGAGCTACTGGTTGTGACAATTTCCACAACGCCATCACCATCAAGGTCAGCAACTGCAGGAGAATAACGAGCATCAGCGATAATAGCACCGTTATTGTAAGCCCACAGTTCAGCACCGTCCGTGCCACTTAGAGCTCGAATTATACCGCCTTTCGCGTAATCTTTGTTCTTAAAGGTGATGATGATGACATCAGCGACATCATTATTATCAATTATATTGTCGCTATTATCGTCATTGAGTTGAGCGACAACAGGGGTTGCCATTACCTGAACCGAACTTGGCTCAAATTGACTCTGATTCCACGACCATTTTAAATTTGTATATATTTCATTCGAGTGAATCGTATCTGCGTGTGCTGTGGATAGGGCTGACGATATAGCGCCTATGGTAAGAACAAAATACTTGAGCGACATGAAAGCTTCCTTCTAATTCGCATGTTTGATAATTATTAAAATAATATAGGTGTGTCTGAAATATTAAATTAGTACTGGTAGTTATGAGCAAATCAGGTTAGGGGATGCTCTAGGGGGAATTGTCTATATCAGGTAGATAAAGTTCAACTGAAAAGGAGGATAACATTGACTCATTAATGAGATGTTTCATAAATAAGAATTAAATTAAGAGGCTCTCACCATTAATAATAAAAATTAAATACGGATTGATATGCTACTATTCTCTGTTGGTTGGTATGTTTTTTTTGAGGCTATAAATTATGAAAGGATTAATTTTACTATTTGCATCTCTTAGTCTACCGATCATGAATGCACAGGGTAATATATACGATGTGACCTATTTTGGTGCCATAGCAGATGATGGTAAAGATGACAGTTTAGCTTTTCAGTCAGCGTTAGCAGAATTAAATGATGACGATACGCTAATGATCCCAAATGGGCTTTATGATATTTGTCGAACTATTTCGTTGTTCAGTAAAAGAAATATATCGATTATAGGGGCAGGAAAAGCTGAACTAGCAAAGTGTGATGACTTTGTTGGTGAGTATCTGTTGTATATTAAGCACACGACAGATCTGATGATCTCTGATGTCGTATTTACTGGATTGAATAATGGAAACAGTAACCAAGTTTGGGGAGAACAGGGGCTGTACTTAGCCAGTACCAAAAACAGTATGATAGTAAATAACGAGTTCTATCATTTTGGTGATGCGGCATTAAGGATAACGACAAGTCCTGACGAAGGAAAATATGCCGTTGGTTCTGAAGACATAATAGTAATGAAGAATAAGTTTCAGGGATGTGCTCAAGTAACAACGACTCAAGCAACAAAAAATACATTTGTCGGAGGGAGTAATGATATTTCTATTATCGAAAACCAATTTGTTGAATGTTCACTTAAATTATCATCAAGAACAGAAGTGTCGAATGCAAAAGTTATAAATAATGACTTCAATAATATTAACGGAAGCGCCGTGGAGTTAAGTTATTACTCAGACGTTCTTTTTGAAAATAACAATTTATCAAACATTGATGGATTCTTGTTGAATATCTACCCAAACTCTAGATCAGACAGAAAGGTTAGTTGGGGTGGATTGAGAATTAATCATAATCAGTTTAGCTATTCTCAGCAAGGAATTAGATTGCAGAGTTATTCTGATTGGGAACAAGCAACTAGCCCTATTGAAAATATATCTATAACAAACAATGAATTTCAAGTCATCACATTTGATGGTGTGAGTAACCCTCAATATCAAACAGCGATCCGTACAATAACAAAGGATGAGCGCTGGTCATTTTCTAACGTCGCTATAAAGAATAATTCATATAGAGATGAATATACGTTTTTATTCATCGATAAAAACGTAATTGATATCGATATTGAGGGAAATAATAGTATTCCAGTTGAGGCTAGTATCGATTAGTCTTTGAATACGCTTAGAGAATACTCTATGTGCTGACCAGATGCTACATCATACATCTGCGTAGTGAGCACATACTCACCTTTAGGATAACTTGCATCGAATCTGAATCCACGAGCTTTAGTATACGAGTCTTCCCCGCCAATAGTTAGAGCTTGTCTAGAGTTAATTGGGATGTTGAGTCCGTCAGGGCCTTCTGCGGTTATCCAAAACTCAACACTAGCAGGGATTTCTCTGGCATTTTGAACATCAATATAAAGAGGTAGGTAACCGCCATCACTTGGAATACTCGACGCAATAGATAAAGAAACTTGTAAACTTAGACCGTCAATAACTGCTGGATTTAATAAATCAACGCCCTTAACAAACTGGCTTGACTCTTTAAATATTACCCCGGTGTCAGTATTTACACCTTCAATAGATACAGTATATAAGCCATCTTCCATATAATCACGAATCCAAATTCCTCGACTGAAACTGAGAATACTTCCAGTTTCTACCGTCTCAATATTAGAGTTATCGCCTTGCACTACTGATTTAGCAGGGAAAGATAAACCTTTTGGGCCTTTTACTGATAGCCAATATTTAATGTTTTCGAAGTCATTGCTTTTATTATTTATGAATATATCCGCAGATAAGTAGCCACCAGTTTCTTGGATATTTTGGGTTGATAGTTCAATGTTTGCAGATGTTTGTTGAGTGGTTTCATCGGCACTAACTGACATTGTCGTAAATAAAGAGGTAAAGCTAATCAAGAGCGAAGAGTATAATTTGTTCATCTTAACACCATAAGTTATTTAATAAGGGGTGAATTTATTTCGAAATGAGTCTAGCAAGCAAATATTCAACGCACAATAGGCGTTGATTTATCAATAATAGAGTCAGAATAATAAATTAAAAAATTTTATTTCGATGAGAAATTTATCAAGGAGATGATAACCAAGGCTCACTTTTTACTTTAATAGTAGGCGTTTTTGAAAAAATGAACTTGTTATAACTTACTGTAAATAAAGCCTTTTAATGTTATTTAAGAATGGATGAGGCGGGTGAGGGCAGATGACTGAGTCAGATTGCAAAGCTGATGGTTAAATTTTGAACACAAGCTGCTTCTAAGTCTTAGAGCATGAAATTGTCAGCATAAAATAACTTTATATTTAATGTTAGTTGCAATTATGAGACAAACTCAGGTCGCGTCTTAAGATATTATCCTTGCCATCAAAAGACACAGGATATTCAAGAAGCGATTATCATCATTTAGGACCTTGTTATTTGTCATGGAAAGAAAAAATCTATCAATTCTTGTCGTATGTGCTGGGAATATATGTCGTTCTCCAATGGCGGAAGCCGTTTTGAGGCAAAAGGCGCAGCAGAGAGATTTATGCTGGAAAGTTGATAGTGCTGGTGTCTTAAAATTTATTCAAGGGAAGGACCCCGATCCTAAAGCTATATTGGTTGCTAATAATCGTGGTTACAATCCTTTAGTTTCAAAGTCTAGGAGAATAATAAATGATGATTTTGAAACGTTTGATCTGATTTTAGCTGTTGATAAATCAACGCTTGCAGACCTTTTTGATATTTGTCCATTTGAATATAGATATAAATTATCTCTGTTTTTATCCCATAGTCTCATTAATGAAACAGAAATTCCCGATCCATACCAAGGTGGGATATCACTTTTTGAACAAGCATTTGACTTAATTGATGTTGGTTCTGAAGGGATCTTTAATAAATTTACTGCTTAGCGTGAGCCCTAATATCACGCAGAGCGCGAAAATATAAGTGTTTATAAACAATGATTATGTTGTTACTGCTGTAAATAGCACTCTAGAGGCGATATCTAGTGGCGGTAGCGTGCTCAAAATTTGTGATAACTACTGATTTCAATGTTGTGAAGTGAATCTCGACCTTGAGTAGGTATTTTAATTGGAATAACAGGAAGTCGATATTGTGAAAAAGGTTCTAATAGCATTTGGTACACGGCCTGAAGCGATAAAAATGGCACCATTGGTTCATAAAATGAAGCAAGACAGTCGTTTTGAAACGAAAGTATGTGTGACAGGACAACATAGAGAAATGCTTGATCAGGTCTTGGCATTGTTTGAAATTATGCCTGATTTTGATCTGAATATTATGGAGCCTGGTCAAACGTTAAGTACCGTGACAACTAAGATTTTAAATGGAATGGAGGGCGTCTTAAAGACGTTCAAGCCTGATGTAGTTCTCGTTCATGGGGATACAGCGACGACTTTTGCTACATCACTAGCCTGTTATTACCAACAAATAGCGGTTGGCCATGTAGAAGCGGGTTTGCGAACTGGAAATATTTATTCGCCTTGGCCTGAAGAAGCAAATAGGAAACTAACCGGAGCACTGACTCAATATCACTTCGCACCAACAGAGACGTCAAAGCAAAATTTATTAAGTGAAAATTATAGCGCTGACACCATTCACACAACAGGTAACACTGTTATTGACGCTCTATTTATGATCCGCAATAAAATCAACAGCGATTCATACTTGAAAGAGACGTTGGACCAACAATTTTCAATGCTCGATAAAGAAAAAAACCTCATTTTAGTCACAGGTCATCGACGCGAAAGTTTTGGCGGAGGTTTCGAACGTATTTGTGAAGCATTGTTGAAGACCGCTAAACAGCACCCTGAATGCCAAGTTCTTTATCCTGTCCATCTGAACCCAAATGTGCAAGAGCCAATCAATCGGTTATTGCGCGACGTTAACAATATCTTCCTCATTGATCCGCAAGAGTATCTCTCTTTTATCTATTTGATGGATAGAGCACACATCATTTTAACGGATTCTGGTGGTATTCAAGAAGAAGCGCCATCGTTGGGTAAACCTGTTTTGGTTATGCGAGATACAACGGAAAGACCAGAAGCGGTACAAGCCGGTACCGTTAAGCTAGTCGGTACAAATACACAAATTATTTATGAAGAGCTAACTCAATTGCTTTTAGATGGAAAGGCTTATGAATCGATGAGCCAAGCGCACAATCCATACGGTGATGGTCAAGCAAGTCAGCGTATCGCAGATATTTTAGCAAGATAAAATTTGAGGAAAAAAATGTTTAGTAAAGTTTCAGTTATTGGTTTGGGGTATATCGGGTTACCGACTGCGGCAGTGATTGCATCACGAGGAATTGATGTAATCGGAGTTGATGTCAATCAACACGCTGTCGACACCATTAATAAAGGTGAGATTCATATTGTTGAGCCGGATTTGGATATTGTCGTCAGAAGTGCGGTGATGACAGGAAAGCTGAAAGCTACGGTTACACCAGAATCTGCGGATGCATTTTTGGTTGCCGTACCTACTCCATTTAAAGGGGATAATCACGAGCCTGATCTTAGTTATATTGAAGCCGCGGCAAAAGCGATTGCACCAGTACTTGAGAAAGGAAACTTGGTGGTTCTAGAAAGCACGTCACCTGTAGGGGCAACAGAAAAACTGTCAGGTTGGTTGGCAGAGGCAAGGCCGGATTTAACTTTCCCGCAGCAGAAAGGCGATGGGGCCGATATTAAAGTGGCTCACTGTCCGGAGCGCGTATTACCTGGCTATGTATTGCAAGAACTCGTGAGTAACGACCGCGTGATTGGTGGCATGAGCAAGTCTTGCAGTGAAAAATCGGTGGAGCTGTACAAAACGTTTGTTAAAGGGGAGTGCATTGTAACCAACTCTCGTACAGCTGAAATGGCGAAACTGACAGAGAACTCATTCCGAGATGTGAATATTGCTTTTGCAAATGAGCTATCTCTTATTAGCGAAAAACTTAAAATTAATGTGTGGGAATTGATTAAGTTATCCAACCGTCACCCACGCGTTAACATCTTGAACCCTGGTCCTGGTGTAGGTGGACACTGTATTGCGGTAGACCCGTGGTTCATAGTCAATAGTTGCCCAGAAGAGTCAAAACTGATTGCCGCCGCACGTAATGTTAATGATGGCAAACCACAATGGGTTGTTGAGCAAGTTAAGCAAGCCGCGGACCAATTTAAAAAACCAGTAATTGCATGCCTTGGTGTTGCATTTAAAGCGGACATTGATGATCTACGTGAAAGCCCTGCATTAGATATTACAGCGAACTTAGCTCAGGATGATATTGGGCAGATTCTTGTTGTTGAACCGAATATCTCTGATTTACCGAACCAATTAGCAGAAGCGGGTGTTGAATTAGTGACACTTGAGCGAGCGATGGAAATTGCCAATGTTGTTGTTGTTCTTGTTGATCATAAAGAGTTCAAAGCAGCAGATAAAACCTCTTTTGCAAAGAAAGTGGTGATTGATACTCGAGGTGTAGTCGCTTAACAAACAGATGGTTTTCACTGATCTGCACTGTCTTATTGCGGTGTGATGCAAACTTAATTAAGGCAGCGTTATTTCTTAATGTTGCCTTAAAGGAAACGTAATGAAAAAGATATTGCTTATTGTTCCTCTCAGCACAGTCAAGTGGGGAAGCGAAAATGCAGGAGGAGTAGATAGTGTTTGTCAGCAAATCATTCGTTCGTTAGCAGAAAAACCGCCAGAAGGCTATATGTATGAAATAGTTGCAATTAAAGTGGGTACGACGGATGTTGAATTATTTGAACAGTATGCTTTACATGAAAGGGTAACGCTTACATTTATCCCAGAAAAAGAGACGTTATTTGGGATTACGGTGCCTGGGTTTGTTTATCATAATTACTTTCTATACAAAAAAATAAAAGAATCTCAGCCGGATATAGTACATAGCCATTTAATAAGCCTCCCACTATTTTCGTCCAATAATGTTAAATCCATACTAACACTTCATTCTTTTGGGAAAATAGCGAGAAAGTCACGAGGTTTTTTTAACAATATAATTTTTGAGTCAATCTTGCCAAAAATGACTCTGTCAAAAGCAAACATGATCACATGCGTAGGCGATATCATTTTTGATGAAGTGAAGGGAGAACACCTTCATAAGTTAGTTAAAATCGGCAACCCAATTGATAGCTCGTTCTTCCATGCGAAAAATAGTCGTTCATATGGTGACTCAGTAATTCGGTTAGTTACTTGTGCCCTGATAACACCTCGTAAACAAATTGATCTAATCATTGAGTTAACTAAAACTCTGAGTAGTTCAATTAATGTAGAGCTAACTATTATTGGCCCAGATGATAATGAATACTCGAGAGAACTAAAGATAAAAACTGAAAACTTAAATATTAGCGAAAAAGTTCATTGGATGGGTGCGATGTCTCAAGCCCAGATAATTGAACAATATGAACTTGCGGATTTAGGAGTTTTCTTATCAAAGGAAGAGACATTTGGGCTAGCACCGTTGGAGATGTTAGCTGCAGGGTTGCCGCTGATATCGACGTCTGTCGGTATCCTGGATGAGAAAAATTCATTTTTCAGAGGATTAGGCGTTTGCTTTATTGATGTAAATAGAATGGATGATGAAGTATCTAGAATATTAGCGTACATAAACAGTGTGAAGACAATTGATAGAGACGAAATAAAATCCATTTTTTCAATAGACAGCGTCGTTGAGAAGTATCAAGTGGCATACGGAAATATTAATAGTGATAAGTAAGCTTTTTAAATATGCGCCGGTTCAAATACTCTCTGCATTTAGCCTGTTTTTACTCATCTCAATTCAGACGAGGTATTTATCTCCAAATGAATACGGTCTGTTAGCAATTTTCTTAGTATTTACAGAAGGCGCTCGCTCTGTACTAGTTCAATGGATTAATAACTGCTTAGTGAGATTCTATTCAACATCATCATCAAAGTTGAAATTTGTATCACAGTTGTCATTTTGGTTGTTGGTTTGCTTGTTTTTATCATCACTTGTTATTCTCATATGCATGATGATGTTTAATGTTTTCACCGTAACAAATTTTGCAGCCATTTATCTGTTATTAATATCAAAGAGTTTATATTTATATTTAACGGAATGTGCAAGGGTTGAAGAGCGAGTGACTCATTATCGAAAAGCTGTTTTTGTTCAATCAATGTTGTCTGTAATAATAAGTTATATTACCCTTTTGTATTATGAGAATATTGTGTCAGCTATATTTTCATTGATTGTAAGCTATACAATTTCATTAGTAATTGTTGGATATCATGGGACAATATCTAATAAATATAATAAATCGATGAAAACTACACTGCTTAGTTTTGGCCTTCCATTAATGATATCTGGATTACTAGGTATACTAGCATCACGTAGCGACCGGTTGCTCATTGCATCATTAACTGATCTTGAACAGGCTGGGTTATATTCTGCGGTTTCTAATTTGTTAATGGGAATTATGTCACTAGTATTTATGGTCGTAGCATTACCACTTTTCCCTGAGTTGACTAAAAAAGTTAATGACAAATCAGAACTGTATAAGAAGCATCGATACTATGGAGGTGTTATATGCGCACTCAGTATACCGTCGACAGTTGGTATATGTTTGCTAGCACCACATTTAGTTAAATTATTCTTAGGTGAACCCTACCAAGGTATGGATCTAAAGATATTTTACGCTTTATCTATTGCTACTTGGTTTTTTAATATTAAGTGTCATTTTTTGGACCATGGATTTCAATTCGTAATGAAAACAAAGTGGATGCCAATTTTAACCTTAAGTGCATTTGTCATTCAGGTCGGAATTTCTTTGGAACTAATTCCGGTGTATGGAGCGATAGGTGCTGCAATCAGTTTTATGTTAGCGTTTTTTGTAGTTTCAATTTTCACTTTAATCGTGGGGACGCGCCTTGGGTATCGGTATCCGTGTCCTCAACATCTACCTGAAACTTTATTGGCAACCATGATGATGGCTATATCTGTAAATGTTACTGGCATGTATACAAATATACTACCGAGTTGGCTTGTTATTATTATCTTTATCAGCGTTGGATTTTTATCATATGGGTCAGTGCATTTTATGTTAAATAGCTTTTCTATCAAAGACTACATAAAGGGCTTAACTGTCAATGAAAAGCACTAGTATCTATCTCTATGTTGTAATTTCTATTATCTCGTCGGTAACTCTTGGTGGGTATTTTCTTGAAAATATAGGGATTCCTTATGTATCAAATGGTGGTCCCGCATTTGTAAAAATACATATTTATGCATATACAATTATGTTTTCCTTTGCAATTGTTACATTAAAGTTGGGGCCTCGATGGTTTGAATTACCATTAGGGAAATTGAATAGTATTTGGTACGTAAGTATTTTATCTTTACTATTTGTTGTGGTCTATGGGTTTGTTCGACATGGAACATCAGGGATGGCATATTTGATTAATACATTCCTCTCACCACTGTTGTTAATACCATTGCTTTCAATAATAAGTAAAGATCAAGCAAGTAAATTACAAAAGTTAATAGCTTATTTGATACTCATAAACTCAATTATAGCAATTATTGAATACTTACTGCATTTCCGTGTGGTCAATGTTGAGTTCAATTCTTTTTCGTTTTTTCGTTCAACAGCTCTGCTCACACATCCGCTAAACAATGCACTTATTACTGCAAGCCTTGCAATTCTTATTTTCAACAGAAGTGTAGTGCCAAGTTTTCTGTATGTGTTGATTATTCTTTTATCTCTTTTTTCTTTTGGAGGAAGAGCAGCTTTAGTCATATTTTCTGTCACAGTTTTTCTTTATTGTCTTCCTGTGTTGTGGCGATTTTGTACAACTGGTGTCAATGGGGACAAGTTTAAAATCTCGATGCTGTTGCTTTTAGGCTATTTTTCACTGCTTATATTTATATTTGTTTTGATTGATTCAAATATTTCAGATCGAATCATGTCAAAACTCTATATAGATAGCAGTGCTTCGGCTCGGATTGATGTGTTTTATTTATTTGAACAGCTAAGCATTTCCGAATGGATCTTTGGCGCTAGTGATAGACTTCTTGAATCGATAGAATTGTATATTGGGATAAAAGTTATTGAAAATTATATTATTGGTTGGATTTTTACATTTGGACTATTAGGGATGATACCTTTAACAGTATGCGTTTTTCTTCCAATGTTTTTCTTCGCTATAAATGGAAGGTATTCGGACAAGTTAGCGATGATGACATTCTTCGTTATAAGCCTAACAAATAATTCATTAACAACTAAAACACCAGTATTACTGCTGTTTTTATGTATTCTCTATTTGAGGTATAAAGAATGTCAGGACGAAACAAAAAGTATAAATTATTGATGAATGGGTATTGTAACAAATGTTGATAAACTTAATGTTAATTGGAAAATGGTGTAATAGTCATCATTTGAGTTTTGTGTCTAAGATAATTTACGCAATTCAATTTTTTCTTTTCAATTCGTCTCTTCCTCATAGTGCCATTATCGGGAAAGGTAGCAAATTTGCTTATGGCGGTATTGGGTGTGTTATACATAAAAGAGCGCGGGTCGGAAAAAACTGCACCTTTGGGCAAAACATTACTATAGGTGGTCGGTCTAAACATGTAGATGTCCCAATTATAGGGGATAATGTTTATATCGGTGCAGGTGCTCGCGTCCTTGGTCCAATAAATATTGGTGACAACGTGATTATTGCACCAAATGCAGTGGTTATCTCCGATGTACCACCATCAACCATTGTTGGTGGCATACCTGCAAAGGTGATCAAATCTGATATTGACCCTAGCAACTTTATTTAGGACTCGAGACATGTTTTTAAGTGGAATCTATATTAACTCTCCAATCTTTGTTCAGAATACATTGTTAAGTGTACGGGCATTAATTAGAGTTGTTATTCGTGAAGGAAAAAGTCAACAAGGCTTAACTAAAAAATTACTAGCACATGATAAAAACCTTAATCAGTTGAAGAAATATTCTGAATTAGAGTTAGATTCGGTGATTAAAAAATCAGAAACAGTACCAGCTTATAAAAAGTCAAAGTTAGAGTCTGATGGATTAGAGAGTTTTCCTGTCATTAGTAAAGACGATATCAAATCGAATAGTGAAAACTTTGTTTCGGATGCAAAAAAGAAAAATGTTATTCATGGTGCAACAAGTGGCACTACTGGGACTCCTTTGTCCATCCCTCAAGATATTGAGTCGGTTATTCGCGAGCAAGCATTTGTTGCTCGCCACCTCGATTGGGCAGGTTATCAAAAAGGTGACAAGCGCGCGTGGATTCGAGGCGACATGATTGTTCCTTTAGAACAGAAGACCGTCCCATTTTGGCGATACTCATGGTTCGAAGATATGATTATGTTGTCATCCTTTCATATGACAAAAAATGCGTTACCACACTACATTAAAGCGATGGTTGATTTCGGTGTTGAAATTATTCAAGCCTACCCGTCATCAATCGTTACCCTTGCTAAATATCTAGAGTCGCAAGGCGAATATTACCCATTAGGCCTTAAGTCCATAATTACTTCTTCAGAATCGCTATCAGATGAAGACAGACGAGTAGTAGAAGACAGGTTCCAATGTACAGTTTTTGATTGGTACGGGTTATTTGAACGAGTGGCGGCAATCGCTAATTGTGAGCATGGTCGTTATCACGTGTTAACTGATTATTCTCATGTAGAGTTTTTTGACGCTGGGAATGGAACTCACGAAATCGTTGGAACCAATTTTAACAATAAGCATTTTCCCTTAATTCGATATAAAACGGGTGATCATGTCGTGTTGTCTGATGAGACCCACTGCCCATGCGGAAGAGTCTTCCCCATCATTAGTAAAATTGAGGGTCGTGTGGGTGATTATCTTATCGGTGAAGATGGTCAGAAGGTTCATATTTTGAACCACATTCCCAAAGGGGTAGATGGCTTACTTGCATGTCAATTTATTCAAAATGAACCGCGCTCAATCGTCATTTCGGCGGTCATAGATGAGACTGTGTTTGACTCAAACCAGGAATCAAAACTTATTGCTAACACCAAAGATAGATTGGGGCAAACAATGAGTGTGGGCATTAAATTGGTTAATTCTTTAGATAGAACACGAAATGGGAAAATAAGACAAGCAATATGCACAATCAAGGAATAGATGTGAATAAAAAAATTAATATTACAGTGGCAACCGATATTCATGGTCAAGGTGGTGTTGCTACCGTTTTAAGTGTCTATAAAGAGTGTGGTTTATTCGAAAATAATCGAGTGAAATTAATTGCTAGTCACTCCTCTAACAATAAATGGGGACACCTTGGCGCAGCGCAGTTGTTCGTCATGTGCATATTCAAGTTAGCTTATTATATTTTATTTCATGACGTTGGTTTAGTTCATATCCATATGTCTTCACGTGGAAGTTACAAGCGTAAATCTCTGTTAGTCAGAATGGTAAAAGCATTAAACACTAAAGTGATTCTTCATCTACATGGTGCTGAGTTCAGAGAGTTTTACGCCAATGAATGTGATGAAAAGAAAAAAACGCATATCAGAAAAACTTTTGAAATGTCAGACAAGGTTATTGTTCTTTCGTCACACTGGCTTGATTGGGCGTATCAAACACTTAATAAAAGTGATCATGTCAATGTTATTTATAATGCAGTTCCAACTTTATCGATAAAGAGATCCGAAGTCCAACCTGGAACGATTGCTTTTTTGGGAAGGATTGGCCCACGTAAAGGTGCACTCGATCTCATTCATGCTTTCAAGCAAATTAAACATGCTTTACCACATGCAACATTAATGATGGCAGGTGATGGAAATATATGTGAATACAAGGAAGAAGCAAAAAAGCTGGGTATTGACGACTCAGTTCACTTCTTAGGTTGGGTTAGTGGTCAGGAAAAATTAGATATCTTGAAAAAAGCGGACGTGTATTGTTTACCTAGCTACAACGAAGGGTTTCCTATGGGAGTCCTAGAAGCTATGTCTGCTGGTATTGCTGTCGTTTCAAGCTACGCAGGGGGTATTCCAGATGCCATATCTGATGGTGTTGATGGCCTGCTAGTTGATGCTGGAGATATCAAAAATTTAGAGCAAGCCTTGATCACTATGATTTCAGATCGTGATGCAAATAGAGAGTTTGTTAACGCGGCAAAGACTAAATTTGATGATAATTTTTCTCTTGATGCAATTATCCCTCAGATGCAAAAAGTTTATGATGATATGTTGGGCTCAGAAAATGAATAACATTGTTGATGTAAAAGATACTATTTTTCAACAGGCGAAGTTACGAAACTTTGCTGGATATGATCCATTTGATGGTTTGAATGCCCGTTTTTTCTGTCATTTCCCAAGCTTGAAAGATAGCATCGTTGGACTAGCTTGGATCCAATTATTTAAGCGTTCACCTATCAACTTTCGCCCGTTATTTGGGGTGCCTGAAAAAAGGAATCCTAAGGGGATCGGTTTATTTATTTTAGGGATACTAGAAGAGTACAAAAGTACAAAGGACTCGAAATTACTTGCTGAAGCTGAAGAGTTAGGTAATTGGTTACTTGAACAAAATTGTGCTGGTGATGAATGGACCTCTTCTTGTTGGGGTTATCATTTTGACTGGAAAGCGCGTGCTTTTTTTGTTCCTAAAGGTAAACCTAACGTGATCACCACAGTTTATGTGAGTCGCGCATTATATCAACTCGGGCTCCAATTAGGACGCGACGATATGGTCAATACCGCCTTAAGCAGCGCTGATTTTATTGTGAACCATCTCTATACAAACATTGATAATCAGGAATTTTTTGCCTATATACCGGGTGAGACCGCTTTTGTTCACAACGCTAGTCTTTGGGCTGCTGCTTGGGTGGCATTTTCTGCCAGTCAAACAGGAAACAGGAAATACCGAGACTTGTCTTTAAGGATTGCTGCCCGTAGTGCTGGGCAACAATCTATAGATGGTAGTTGGGTTTATGGTGAACGGCACCATCACCAGTTTATCGATGGGTTTCATACTGGATATAATCTAGAAGCGCTGTATGAAATTAAAGCAGCGTTAGATACTGATGTTTTTGATGCGACGATAAAAAAAGGGCTAGACTATTACATCAATAATTTCTTCGAAAAAGATGGTACTGCGAAATACTATAATACTAATCGATATCCAATTGATCCTCATTCTGTCGCCCAAGCTATCATCACATTAATAAAAGTTGACCCTACATCAGAACATATCGCTTTGGCGAAAAAAATACTGAATAACTCTGTTGATACTCTGTACTCAGCAGAGAAGAAACAATTTATTTATCAGAAGAATAATCGGTTCTCTATTGGAATCAATTACATTCGTTGGACTCAAGCTTGGATGTATTATTCATTTTCTGTTTATTCTAACCAAAATCATAACCACTCATGGCCATCCGAAATCACCAAGTAACATCGAAAAATACTGTTAGAGAAAAATTATGGAAAGCGAATTAGTTAACAAAGAAATAAATTTTTTAAATGTACCAATGCATGTTTTGTCTATGAAGGAAACGGTTGAAACAATAAAGCAGCGGGTTGCGGATCAGGTTTTTACTCAACATGTCGTTGTCAATGTCGCAAAGATAGTGAACATGAGAACGGATGTTGAACTTGCTGATTCGGTCACTGAGTGCGATATCATTAATATTGATGGAATGGGGGTTGTCTGGGGGGCTCGTTTTATGGGCCATAATGTTGGGCAACGCGTGGCTGGTGTCGATCTGTTCCATGAACTTAATGCTATGGCAGAACAAGAAAAATTTCCTGTTTTCTATCTAGGAGCGGAGGAGCAGGTTGTCGACAAAACAGCACAAGTCATGCGAGAAAAACATCCTAACTTGGAGATCGCAGGTTTTCATCATGGGTACTTTTGGGATGATGAGCTTGCTTTGGTTCATTTAATTAAGGCATCTGGAGCTAAGCTACTTTTTGTAGCCATTACCTCTCCAAAAAAAGAAAATTTTATAAACAAGTGGAAAGATGAGCTTGGCGTCGACTTTGTTATGGGGGTTGGTGGAACATTTGATGTTGTTGCTGGAAAAGTTTCGCGAGCACCTTTATGGATGCAAAATTCTGGCTTGGAATGGTTATATCGAGTAATTCAAGAACCACGTAGAATGTGGAAGCGATACTTGATAACAAACAGCAAATTTGCTTGGCTACTTATAAAAGCTAAATTAAGAAAATCTTAAGAAGTATGCCAGTGTACTTAGGTGCTTATCAAATTTAGGTAATTGCTCCTTATCATTCATGTTTTATTATAATTTATGCGTCATTGTTTAGGGCTTCCATGCATATCAACTCTTTTACGCAATTTAGAGCTATTGCAATCTTGTTTATCATTTCAGGGCACTCTTTTTCAGTGGTTGGGATGAGTTTTGATAGTTTATTTGATAAAGCTGTAATGAATTTTATATCGGGTGGGACATCACTCTTTGTTTTTATCTCAGGGTTTCTGTTTCATCATGTATTTTATTCAAAGTTTAACCATAAAAAGTTCATCATTAAAAAATGTCAAAATGTGCTGTATCCATATTTAATCATAGGATTAGCTCCTATTACACTCTATGTGGTAACACAGAGTAGTGCCTTTGACGGATATTTCCTCCCCAATGGTGAGGGGATTTTAAGCGAATATATTGTACCCATTATTAAGTATTATATCTCTGGAAGATTTATTACTGCTTACTGGTATATCCCATTTATCATGATAACCTTTTTTCTTTCTCCCATACACGTGATGTTTATTCGTTTAAACTTAAAGTTTCAGATGATGATTATCATATTATTATCACTAGTTGCGGTTTTCATCCATCGCCCAATTGATAATATCAATGTCATTCAGAGTTTTGTCTATTTTACACCAGTATACTTGATTGGAATGGTGGCCTCGATTCATAAAAACCACATATACAAATACCTAGGAAGTAAAGAAATTTATATCTTTGTTTTTATTTTCTTAGTGCTTTTATTGCAAATCTATTGGGGATGTGAGGGGAGTTCTCATAAACAGCCTTTTGAATTTGTGGGCTTAGATTTAATGTTTATTCAAAAGATTGCATTGTGTTTCTTCTTTATGGTACTTCTACATCGATTTGAGGATGTGGACAACAAATACATAAATGTTATTGCATCAACTAGTTTCGCTGCATTCTTTATCCACCCATTTGTTATCAGTATCATATCAAGGCTTAATTTACATTATATTCAATTAGACTCATGGTTGTTCTTTGTCTTTTTCGTTGGGTTGCTGCTATCAGCTTGTATTATTGCATCGTTATCCGTGAAAAAATTAATTCCTAATCATAGTAGGTATATCTTAGGCTATTAGCTTTGTTGACAAATATGTGGCATAAAAACCCTCTATGATGATGTTATAGGGGGTTTTTAGTTATTAGGATGCTAATTTATTGTTTAACCTATCAGTGGTTAACTGTGGCAACTGTAGTTCCCCGAGTTTTGTAGGATGAACTCGGAATCTTTAATGACCAATGAGCCATCATTAAACATAGTATAAAATACATTGCTGTTGCTGGTGCTTGTAGAGGGAAATCTACACTCATGTGAACAGTCATGCCTATAATTGCCATTAATGAAGACAGACCAATTCCACGCATTAGTCGGTTCTTTCTTCTTTTGAAGGCTTTAAGACCGTGGCGTGCGGAGAGCACAATCATTCCCCCTAACAACATGACATTAACTAGGCCGTACTCTAATGTAAATTGGATATAATCATTATGTGTATGATCATAGAATAATTGGACATTACCTTGGTTATACGCCGGAAAAGTTGAATAGAAAGTACCAGCGCCAAAGCCTGATAATGGTCTTTCTTTAACAGCAGCAAGTGAGTATTCAATCACATCATCTCTGGACTCTGTTTCTAAACTCGTCGCCACAAGCCTTTGCTTTATTTTCTCAAGTCCAAACCAATTACTGACGATAAATGTATCCACAATGAATAGACTGAAAATTAAAATATAAACACTTTTTGATTTCAACTTATAGTGTTTTAGCAAGAGGGCACACCCTACAACTAGTGCAATAAAGAAAGACACATTTCCCATCCTTGAACGTGTCAAAACCAATGCGATAACCATTATTATTAGCCCGAGGCGCACAAACGTTTTGTCATTGAGTAGTACAGACAAAAAATGCGCCATATTGTTTTTGATCCCAACGGATTTTGAGTCTGCTAGCTGAGCTGTCAACAGACCAAAGCCAATACAAAGGTTTAGCATTAAGAAGTTAGCCAGATGATTATGATAGACAAAACTGCCTGATGCTCTACTTCCAAGTGGCAATTCAAATATTAATGAATGATCAAGATGGAGTAGGTTGATAACGCTTGCATAAAAAGCCTGAGTGATACCGGCTGCGAGCATGACAGTGGCAAGCAATTTTAGTGTTGTTGAATTATAGATAAGCACTGAAGATACTAAACAAAGTTGCAGATAGTGAAATCCCTTAAGCGCAGAGACTAACACTAACCCAGGATCTTGAGATAAATGCAGGTTCGGAATGCTTTGAATGAGTGACCATGTTGCTGTTATCAGAAGTGGTAATACAATGACAATTGTTCGTTTTATGCAGTTGACCCAATGCTTTAATGGGAAGATAAACAAGCAAGATAGCATTATCAGAGCAAGCCATATTTCGTTGAAAGACCAAGCAAGTGGGCGGTTGCTTCCTAGAGGTATGGGGAGCCAGAAGATGAAAATTAAGAACAGGGTAAAGGTTATTTTTTCTATAAAAGGCATACGATAGTTCATCAAATGACGAAGGTTAGCTTAACCAACCTCCGGGGTAAGGGGATTATAATAGAGTGCTAATTCGTTGATGCGGTACCGCCGCCGCTACCACTACCCGTTCCTATAGTGGATGTGTTTCCAGGGTTTGTCAGAACAGGGGGGGTTGGTAGTGTCGTAGGTACATCCGTAACCGGTAAGTTAGCAATAGGTAAGTTTCCGTTTTCGGGAGCACTAATTGCAGGTGAATTATTCACTGGTGTATTACTCACAGGTGCATTGTTTGCGATAGGAGTGTTATCGGCAGCCGGAGAGTTGATCGTTATCGGAGAACTAGCAACTGCAGGCGTATTCGTCGTTAAAACTGGTCTGTTCGCCGCAGGTGTATTAACTGTTTCAGAAGTTCCATCTGCTGTCGGGGAGTTGACAAGGATAGAGTTATCGTTTGTCACAGGTAAATTATCAGCGGCAACTAATGCTCCAGCGGTCGGTGTACCTGCGGCTGTTGGTTCAGTAATGCTTGCCGGGTCAGCACCGCCACTAATTGCAGCTAAAATTATATCTGTTGGATCCATCGCTCCTATTTTAGCCACAGCATCAACGATCTCTTGCGCTAGAGCTGGATTTACTTCTACAGCAATTTGTACAAGTTCAGCTTGTAAATTTTTAGGTGCGATTTCAACAAGCATTGCTGTTAATTCTGCAATATCACTATTAGGAACAATTTCCAAAACCGACTTTAGGATTTCTGCCATTAAAGTGGGTTGTATTAAAGAAGCCAGTTTAGCTATTTCTTTTGCCATTTTAGGGCATTGTGCAGACAATTTCTTGACTAAGCCTACAAGGTCATCTGCCTGCTCTAACTGTTCTTTTATTGCCTCAGTGCTTGAACAAGCCGTGTTTGTTTTATTGTTTATATTAGGTAACGTTAATGCAACGGTTAATCCTAATGAAATTGTGATGAGTAGTACTAGCCAAAGTGTTTTTTTCATGTCTGTATCCTATATTCCAGATAGACAAATTATAATTATGTTATTGCTGCTAATATAGGATGGCTAGAGTAAAAACCGTCTATTTCTCATTTTTAAGGCGATCTGATTATGTCTATTTTCCAGATAATTAGGTTTTTTCGACAATATATTTTTTCGTTCGATATTTTAGTTGACCATGAGCATGATTGAGCATATAAGCGATAACAACAGCAAAAGTTATACCGGATAAACTTGCTGTAATATCTAGCCAAGAGAATGTCCTCGTACTTGAAAATATTTGTAAACTTTCATCAATCAAGCAAAATGAAGAAATTGTAATAAAAGCGAAGATCGTACTGAATTTAACGCCATGCAATGCTGTAAGTACCCTAATAAACATCAGTGCAATGAGCAAAGCGCAGATAAAATGTAAATATAAATCTCCCCCGAGGTAGTACTCCAACAAATATGTGCTATTGCCATGGCTATTCAATGTTTTCGATAGAGAGAGTAGAGCGGTGCCCAGTGAGATTAAGGTCAAAACGAGCAGTGCTATCGGGCGTCTATTAATCACTTTATTTATTGTGGAATTCATTGTAGAAACCTATCGCAAAGAGGAACATTCTTATTATAGTCTCTAGAGTGTTTAACAATAGCAGTACATACAGAGTGTAATTGGCCTTGTGATTTAAGGTAACGATACATGTCACCCCTGGTTTTGGGATGAGTTAAAGCTCGTGCTGCATGATCTAGCGCTAGTTTTTTTTGTGGTGAGGTAAATAATTGCCAGTTTATGAGTCCAATTTGTGAAACGGTTTGGTTTACTTTAGGCGTAAATGGCCCATATTTATCGGCTTTATTTATATATTGCACGATATTTTTACTATCTAATTGCGAGTCGACTACAATCAAATCGGCCCAAGTATCAGGCCATATTGGTCTTAATGATGTGCTTTCTAAATAAGCATTTTTAGCGTGGATCAAACTATTTTTTCTGTCAGTTGAATTCTTGAGAAAGGCTTCCCACTCATAGATCTTACCTAGTATATTGAAGTAGTGAGGATGAGAAGGTTGGAGACTAATTGCTTTTAATGCGATTGTTTTTGTTTCTGATACGTTTTCTAATGTTACGCTATCTGGACGAATGGACCAACGCTCTATATTTTTCTCGGCAGCAGAGGCGTAGACAGATGCTACGCCAAAGCAGAATGAGAAATATACCATCGCCAAGGCCCCAAAGATGGCAAGCCATCTAAGAGGTTTGAAATAAAAATTATATTGTACTTTTGAATTGGTCATTAAGAGTTTTCAGAACCATAGTAGGATTGGTACTGATGATATCCACCATAATGTGCTGCTTTCTTGACGTTTAGTTTGTTTAGAATAACGCCATCAATTCTGACGCCTTGCTGTGCTAATTTTCCGACCACATCACGGACAACTTTAGTTCTAGTATGTGCCGCATTAATGACTAATATCGTCGAGTCGACATATTGAGTCAGCATAAAGCTATCACTTACTGCAAGGCAAGGTGGTGTATCAATAACAATCCTTGTGTAGACAGTTTTTAGCTTATTTATTAATAATTTAAATTCCTCTGAAGAAATAAGCTCTAACGGGTTATTGGTTAAAACACCTGCCGTCAAAATATCTAAATTCGACTCTTCATCTGTGTATATGCAATCTTTATAGCTATGAGTTCTCGTGAGCAAGTTGGTTACACCAGGTTGAGACCCTGGAACATCAAAGCGATGTGCAATAGATGGTTTTCTTAAGTCGCAATCTATAAGAAGTGTTTTTTCCATTTGTGAAAGCGAAAAAGCTAAGTTGATGCTTGAAGTTGTCTTTCCTTCTTCTGGCAACGATGATGTGACCATCACAACATGGGCTTCTTTGTTGGTGTTGGCGAGCAAGTATCCTGTTCGAATTGTTCTGATCGCTTCTGTTAAATCTCTGAATTTACTATCAAAGTAGGACTTAAGCTTTAACTGACCTTTCACTTTTATTTCTGGAATTACGCCTAAAATGCTTAATGAAAGCTGTTTTTCTACTTGTTTGATATCAACGAACGTGTCATTGACTGCATCGGCCATGAATGCCATGACACAAGCAAATCCGAAAGAGGCTATAAAAACCAGTACCACAATTAGTTTTCTGTTTGGCTTGCTTGGTGACAATGGAGGATTTGCAAAATCAGTAAAACGCGCAATGGTCGCATTAAAGTCACTGGATGCGCTGGTCTCTTTCTGACGACTAAGAAATAGGTCAAATAGCTCGCTATTGGTTTGTACTTCGCGTTTTAATTCAGAATATTTTGCATTTTTTACAGTGAGTGTTTGAAACTCTAGTTTTCTTTTCTTTAATTCTCTATGTAATGACTTTTCCGCCTGCTTCGCTGCTTGAAGTTCATTATTGATACCATTTAATAACTGTCTGAGTTCAGAGTTCAGGTTTCGTTTTACGGATGTTAATTCTGCTTGTGCTGACTTGAGAGATGGGTGTTTAGGACCGTAACGTTTAGATAAGTCTGAAACCTTTCTTTCAGCTTGAACTTCAGCGAGTTTTACATCACGTATAATAGGGTGATTGGATATTTCAGGAATAGAGGCGAGCGAAGACAAATCACTATCTTTACGGCTGTATGATTGAGCGACTAAAAACAGAGTTTCAGCTGCAACTCTGCGATCTCTGGTTTTATTGAGTTGTGATGTTAGCTCGGCAAGTTCTTGAGATGCTAAGCTCTCTACACCTTTGATATCAACCAGACCTTCGGTTTTTAAGAAGTCTTGCATTTGTGCTTCAGATGTTCTTAACTTTCCTCTTAACTCTTCCATGCGATTGTTTAGCCATGTATTGGCTTTCAACTCGACTTCCAGTTTTGCTTCAATGTGGCTATCCATAAAAACACGACCAATTTCATTGGCAATGTTTGCTGATAGTTTTGGATCCTTGCTTGTATAAAGAATACTCACGAGCTGAGTTTTTCTGATAGGCCTAATTTCTAGGCCCCGCTTGAATTTGGCAAGAACCAAGCGGCTGTTGCGATACGCTGCCGCTTCTATTGACGCAGGAACCTCTTCTTTTTTGAAGGCTTTCAAGACTGGAAATTGTTCAAAAATGTCAATATTCAATCCAAACATTGGTTTTTTTTCAACGGTTGGATCAAATTCTGGATTACTGTTTAAATTTAGACGAGCAATAACCTCTTCAGCAATTCGATCTGACTTCAAAATTTCAATTTGAGTAAGGTAGTATTCCTGGCTTTTTGTATCAATACCGTAAACGTCTTCGATGGAGACCGCTTTTGCTTGTTTTGATTCAATGAGCAATGAAGCTTTTGCGGTATATTGTGATGGTATTGATAGCACAATCAGAACTGCAATTGCTGTCATCATTATTGAGAATAGGAGAATGCGCCATTTGTAGTTCAGTAAAATGGTAAAGTAGTGGCGAATATTCAGAGGTTCATCTGTATTCAATTTATTGTTAATTAATGAGTTTTCCATGGGAGACCTAAAAAAAGCTTTCTTCGATAGTGAGAATGTCACCGGGCTGAATTTTGTGAAGCAAGGTAACTTTTGTTGCCTTGATATTTGGATCATCACTTGACGAGATATAGATATTCTTTTTAGATGCTCGTTCGGTAAAGCCGCCAGCAATTGTAATGGCTTTATTTACTGTTAAACCAGGGTTGTATGGGTAGCTACCCGAATTCTCGACTTCACCATTAATGTAATATGGGCGATATTCAACCACACTTACGAATACATTCGGGTTGATCAAGTAGCCGTCGAGTAACCCATCGTGAATATCTACTTTTACTTCTTCTATCGTTTTGTCTTTGAGTTTTACTTGCCCTAAGAATGGGTAGTCTATTTGCCCGCTATCACTGATGCGAATTTCCATAGAAAGCTCAGGTTCATTATAAACTTGAATTTTTATTTGGTCGCCAACACCTAACTTGTATAGCGCTTCACTTGCCAGAACAGACAAGGACAGACAGCTTAAAATAATTACTAGCACGTACTTCATCGTAAGTTACATCACACCTTCAATGGCCAAATAATAGATATTCTGATCATAATTCATTGTATTTATATTGGAGTCTTTGGACTCAATACCATAGCCTAGTCTGAGAGTTAGCCATCGGCGAAAATCATAGTCAAAATTTAAAGTAAGGTTGGTCGTTTCGTCTTTTCGTGCCGATCCAATATAGTCTTCGTCCAATCGTGATATTTCAGCTTTAGTTGAAACTTTTTGATTCCAGTTATGGACCCAATTGACGTTATAGTTTTTCGCATCAATAGCATTACCAATCCCATCAGCATCCATAGAGCGTCTATTGGTGATGAGTTGGATGGCTGAATATGATCTAATGAGATAAGTGACATTAATATCCCAGGAGAATGATTTAAAATCATCTCGTAAGGATGAATCAAAGTTCTTATATTGCGCACCAAGTTTTGCACTACCTTGTAGTTTCTCTGTCGCGTCCCAAGATGTGCCCAAATAAGTAAAGTAGTGCTTACTGTCCTTGGATGATGAACCTGGAGCCGTAAGGTCATAGGTTCTATCGTTCGCTATGATTTGAAACAGCAGAGATGTTTTTGGAAGTGCATCGTAATAAAATGTGCTATTGAAGCGTAGCTCTTCCCAACTTTGATATTGGGTGACTTGTTGATTATTTTTGTAATCAAGCTCTCCCCATCCTAGATTTGTTTCTAGTTTTCCTTTGCTATTGTCGCCACCGTAGATGTAACCAATGTTCACTTGAGTACTGTGGTATTTGTTGTATAAAAGGTTGAGAGTTTCTTCGTTATCACCGCGGCTTTCATGAGCTAATGCAAGTGAATAGTTTAGGTTCACTTTGTGTTTTGAATGAAGATCCCACTGACTTGACCAATCAAAGAAATGATCGGTAAAGTTATCTTTACTTGAGCTAAAAAAATCACCACGCTGTAGGCGGTAAACGGCTACATGTTTTTGCCCTGTTGGTTCAAATGCGACGCTTACTCCAGGCTCTACAATGGAAAAGCTAGAGCGATCAAAATTACTGTCTGATTTAGCGATATTATCATTGTAACCTGTTGATAAATTGAGAAAGGGCACGATGGCGATCCCTGACTCAGTTATGATGGGATGCGACTCTGGCTTAGCAAGTACAGCCGTTGCGCTAACTAGTGTTAAGCTGAATAAAACCGCTGGCTTCACGTTGGAAAATTTCATTTGAGTACACTTAGTCCATTTCTAGTAGGCATTTTTGCCAACGAATCCTTTAAAAATCGTTAAGAAAACAATTTTAATGTCAAACCACAGAGACCAATGGTGTATGTAGTCCAAATCAAATTGAACTCTTTTTTCCATTTTATCGAGCGTATCTGTTTCGCCACGCCAGCCATTAATTTGGGCCCATCCAGTGATGCCAGGCTTTACTTTATGTCTTAGCATGTATCGATTAACAATGGTGCGATACTCTTCATTATGGGCAACGGCATGTGGACGAGGACCTACAATAGACATCCCTCCTTGAAGCACATTAATGAACTGTGGTAATTCATCGAGCGATGTCTTTCGAATAAATGAACCAAATGGAGTAACACGTGGATCGTTCTTAGTTGCTTGCACTACTTTAGAACCGTTATCCGTGACACTCATACTCCTGAATTTCCATACTTTAATCTTCTTCCCATCTAATCCATATCGCATCTGCTTAAAAATAATGGGGCCTGGTGAGCTCAATTTTACGCCAATAGCCACGGCAATGAGTACAGGACTTATAAGAATCAGTATCAAAGTGCTTAATACAAGGTCTTCAAACCTTTTTAACCATGTTGCGAGTTTATTTCCATTGAATGGTGTGTCTGAGATACTAAAAGCATTAACGTCACCAATGGTATACCAACGAGAGTGAAGCAAATTGAAAGTGAAAAAATCAGGAACAATATAAGTGTTAACTGTACTGTCAGAAAATGCATCTAAAATAGTACTGATTCTATTCTGAGCCTGCATTGGCAACGCTATATAAACACTTTTTACTTTGCCATTTTTCGCTAACTTCAAAGCATCATTGACTTTACCCAAAACAGATGTTTGGCTATTTAGTCGATCAACTTTTCTATCATCATAGAATCCAGCCATTTTTATTCCAAATTTTGGATTATTAGTAAGGCTTTCAGATAATCTTAAACCTTGGGGAGTCATACCAATGATTACAGCATCAGTAGTATGTATTCCTTTCTTGTGTAAATAATAAACAAAAGTAAAGGCAATTGAACGCCAAAATAAGAGGAAAAATAGCGATCCTATAAACCAGAATCCTAAAATTAAGCGAGAAAAATCGTGACCAGTTTTTGTGAAATACCCAACTAATGCTAAACAACAAACTGAAAATCCCCAGCAACATGCGGTATGTAGTGATAAATCGCGGATCTTTGTTGTGTGCCAACCACTATATATATCAAGGCTCTCGGCTATAAAGCTATAGAATAAAACACCCAATAATCCCATTGAAACATACGACATATTTACAACATGATTATGGTACTTTATTGCTACATACATAGTAACCAGTATTACAAAAGCATCAATTAACCGATAGAAAACCTTACCTTGATAACTCGTAATACGGATTTTTCCTTTTTCACCCATAAACAAGATCTCCTACCTGCTATTGGTTAAAACATAAATTAAGTAGCGCATTCTCATATTAAGTAGCAGTGATTACAATAGTAGGTAGTGCATCAAAAATAAGACAGTGATGATATTTGTTGTTTATTTTATTATTGATGAAGCTTGGTGAGATTAAATTTAATTTCAGTGTTTATTTTCTATCCATGTTCTTAATATATGTCGTTCTTTTTATAAGTGACCTATGGTAAGTCAAATATATAATGAATCATTATTGAGATGTCTCAAGTTAGAGAATATTTCTAGGAATCTATTGCAATGTAAATGATCTAGTATTGCTTTATGAGCCATATCGAGATTCACTTTATTCTGAGAGGGGGAGTGACGAGGAAAGGTGTCTGAACTTTGTAGATATATCCTGATAAGTCGTTGAATAGCGATACACAGGGTTTAGGTTAAAATACACAACGAAAAGTGGGCACTAGTCGCTATGTATTTTAGTTAAGTGTATTAAGAGCTAAGTCTTAATTATTCGCGGCGAAGTAGAGCGTGCTCGACCACCAATTTGCACCGTTATGGGATAGAGCTAAAATTGATGACACTCAGTTGTCCATCAGTAAGGCTGACTTCGAATACCTGATTCACTGGAAGCGGAATACTTAAACCATCGTATTGCTCTGAGTCATCACCACTGGCGTCGCAACTGAGCGCCACTGTGTACTCTCCTGGTTCCAAAAAGCCAAATGCGTATTCATTCTGTTCATTGACCGCAACCGAAGCATGAGGAGCGATGCTTCCTTGTGGAACAGGATTATTCTGTACTATGTCACCATCAAATAAGTCAACGAATAACGAGCTATCGAGTTGATGGCCTTGATAGAGATAAACGAATCCTAAACCATCCACGTTGCATTCATTGCCAAGGAACAAATTGGGTTCAACAGCACCAGCAAGAGAGGAGGATATATCATTATTCATAATCGTCACGCCATGTGGTTTTAAAATGTAGCCGTTATTATTGTTTGAGTTACCCCTCATCACCAATGCTTGGCGTAAATCAAACTCGATCACATAACTTTCATCGCTACCTTCAATAACCAATTCACCAAGACGTAACTTATTACTTGGTTGTTTCAGAGGCAGTTGGCCAAGAGTGTCATCCACGACGTAATTTAACCCAGCATCTGGTGATATATGTAGGATCACATTTTGGTAAGTTCCTATTGGGACTTGCTGATCTTCCACTAAAACAAAAGTATCGGTATTTTGATATTGAATGAGATCGACTTGTGCGTAATCTTTTGCGCCGTTCTCCGAACTAATATCGATAAAGATCGAATCATCTTCTTGTACTAGCTCAATTTGATGAAAGGCAATGACAACTTCTGATGCAGTGTCTACTGGCGCATCAGACACAGCGACAGTGACATTTGAGTAGTGTGGTGTTGAACTCTCCCCCCCGCAGCCAATGAATAGCACAGGGCTGCACAGTAACAATGCTGAAGTGATGTATCTCATAATGAAAGCTCCGTGAAGTACCTTCCATTAGTATGGGATAGTTCAGTCATGCTATTCGGGTTAGGACAAGTAAGTGCTGAAAAACGGCAGGAAAAAGCAGAAAAGTACAAACGAAAACTAAAATGAGAGTATTTAGGAAATATGACAATCTGAGAAGAGTAGATCTTGATACAAGAAACCCCAGACGAAAAAAAACCGCTAAATAATTAGCGGTTTCTTCAAAAGTGGTGGAGGGATAGGGATTTGAACCCTAGAACCGCTATTAACGGTTGCCGGTTTTCAAGACCGGTGCTTTCGACCACTCAGCCATCCCTCCAGTGCGTTGAATAATATAAGGACTCTAAAAACTTGTAAAGCCCTAATGAGTTCGTTTGGCCAAATTATGCGCATTTATAGCAAAAAAAATTATTCGCACATTTTAAAGGTAAACATTTTGTTATATCTATATGGATTTTAAAGGGTTTGTTAACTAAATGCTGAGTTCTACTTACTCATTAATGGGCAGATATTTTGCTAGGAAAAAATAAAGGGGGAGCTCAATAAGCTCCCCACTTTAAGTATCTAAATCTTGATGCTACTTACTTTTGGTGTAAAACCTTTGCAGCTCAGTTAACCCTTGCATTAAGACGGGTAATTTAGGGTTCTGATCTTTCAAGCGATTATAGTTGCTGTCGTAAAGCTTATAGTTACCAAACTTATCAATCACAGTTGTTTTGTTGCTGGTAATCAGTGCTAACTCTCGGCTATCACCCGCCAAAATCCACTTACGTTTGTTCTCATCAAATAGACTTTTACCGCTGCTAAAATCATTTGGGTTGGAAGAAACACCTAGTAGATCTTGCAATAGTGTGACTGAGAAATCTAGGTGGCTAGATTGATGAGTAAATTGAGCGGCAAGCTTGCCTGGCCAATGAATGACCATAGGTACCTGTAGTTGGTAGCGACTGTAATTACCGTTAGAGCCCCAGCTATTCGTTTGGGTTTCATTGAACTCGCTACCGTGATTTGAAGTAATAACGACAATAGTGTTTTGCAATAGCTCTAAATCATTAAGAGATGAATAGAGCTTGCTTAGTTCAATATCAGCCGCTTGAGCCGATTTTGCGTAATCAATCTGGAAGCGATCACTTGCTTCTAATGTATCGGTATGATCACCATAATCACTAAAATTGTCTACGGTTGTCAGTTCGATGAAGCTAAACCAAGGAGAAGAAGCTTGGTTTTTAACCCAGATATCCCAGTTATTAATGGCTGAGCTATCACTATGAGGCTCATTATCACTATTCTCTTGTTGATTCGCTAATTGCTGGCTGCGGAAAATAACTTCTGAATAGAGAGTGTCATCGAAGTTATCACCACTAAATAGTCCAGTGGAATAACCTTGATCTTCTAAAACCGAAAGAAGAATAGGACTTGTGCCTTGCGCTTTAATGCTACTTGCATAACTGCTTGGTAGGCCATAAAACAACCCAAACATACCGTACATATCATTGCTAGAGCTGTAGTGGTTGGTAAAGTTCAAGTTATCTTGAGCAAATTGATAGCTGTTAGGCATCGTCTCTGCATTTAACATATCCGCCCGAAGATTATTGACGCTTACGATCAATACATTCAAGTTCTCGCCACGACGGTTAAACTGGATCGTTTCAAGCGGGTATCGAACTAAATCAACATTATTCTCATTTTGTTCTAAGCGTTTTAAGTATTCATCACGGTCCAGCAAACCATGTTTTTCCATAAAACTTTTTGCTGTCATTGGGTAAGACAGTGGAAAGTTGGCTTTCTGGCTTGTTATTGGGCCATAAAAATAGGCGTCGGCCCAAATATAGACAACATGACTGGCCATGAAGCTCAAAAAGAAGACGGCAGCCAAAGGGCGACCAATATGTTTATGCGACAGTTTTCTCTGCTTACGCCAAACCCACTCTGACAATCCAAGTTCTAGTAGAAATATCAAAGGTAGAACAATGAATAAGTGTTGCAGTTCTGAACTTACCGCACTTTTGTCATCGGTGAAAAGTAACTCCCAGACGACAGGCGTTAAGTGTAAGTTGATACTCTGGTAGGCTTGTGTATCGACGAGTAAAACGGTTAATCCTACCGTAGCAAAACAGACGGCGATTAATCTGAACAGTTTACGGGAGGGGATCGCAAACGTAAGTGGAAAAAGAATCAATAGGTAGAGAGCGAAAACCAAGAACCCAAAATGCCCAACCCAAGAAAAAGCCAAATAGCTTTGTCCTAAAAGAGTTTCAGGCCAAGGTGATTGGGTGATATAACGTGTACCAACAAGCATCGCCGCTATGATGTTGAAAAAAGCAAACCAATGCCCCCATCCAACTAGTCGTGATACTCGTTCACCGTAAGAATTTCCGCTATCTACCATTTATTGTTCTTTTATCCGTTCTGAAATTAGTGGGTTTTTGTTTCAGCTAGTGAAGACACTAAGGCTTGAGCAAATTTTTCAGCAATTGCTACACGTTGTGAAGCAGCAACGTTCTGATTTAAGACATTGGTTGCGATATTTCCCGCAATCATCAGTGAAAGCTCAGGAGTAGCATTGTGTTTCTCAAGTACTGCAGCTACTTCTGCTAGGATAGTTTCAACTTGTTGATCGCTGTATTTAGATGTAATCGGCATAAAGACTCTAATAATGATAGTAAAAGCGGCTTATAATAACCTACTATTCACTACAACTGAAACCTGAACGATAATATTTTCTATGAGCCTTAATCTATCCAATGTTATTTTACACCAACTTCGCAAAAACGATCAGGAAGAACTGGTCGTTAACTACCGTGCAGAATCCTTAGCGAATGATTCATCAGCAGAAAGTTTAGTTGCTGAACTGCATCGTGTATTCAACTCCAAAGCAGGCAAGGGTTTTGGTTCTTTTAAAGAGGACAGTGATTTTCAGCAATGGTTGCAAGAGCTTCGTAAAAATGAGCGTAGCTTCTACGATTTTTCTCAGGCCAGTGCTTTACGTCTCAAAGATGAGCTGTCTAAATACCCATTTGCAGATGAAGGTACCCTCGTTTTAGCGGAGTACCAATCACTTTCTACAGACTACCTTTTTATTGCGTTATTACCTTCGAATGAGAGCCTAAAAGTCACCGAAGGCCTTGATATCAGCGCAACTGATTATCTTGATATTTCGAAAATGGACATCGCGGCTCGTATTGATCTCTCTAGCTATGAAACTGATAAAGATTCCAATCGTTACTTGGCCTATATCAAAGGCCGTGTTGGTCGCAAAGTCGCTGATTTCTTCTTAGATTTCTTACAAGCTGAAGTTGGGCTTGATACTAAACAGCAGAATCAGGTCTTGATGCAAGCTGTTGAAGATTTTGTTTCAGATTCTAAACTAGAGAAAGAAGAAGCAGTAAGCTATAAAAAGCAGGTTTATGATTACTGTAATGAGCAGCTTAAATCGGGTGATGAAGTTGAAGTGAGCGAATTGTCCGGAGAGTTGCCAGCAAGCACCGATGGAACCAGTTTCTTAGATTACACTCAAGAGCAAGGGTATGAACTCGAAGAGAGTTTCCCTGCAGATCGTTCTACCATTCGCAAGCTAACGAAATATGTGGGTGCTGGTGGCGGGCTAAATGTGAGCTTTGATAGCTTACTTTTAGGAGAGCGTGTTTTCTACGATCCAGAAACGGATACATTAACCATTAAAGGAACCCCTCCAAACTTGAGAGATCAATTAACTCGAAATAAATAAAGGGGTAAGATGAAAGGTGAGTTTTGAAAATGCTCACCTTTCTTATATGCTTGTTATTCAAGCATTAAAATATGGACATGATTTATGCAACGGCAGATGGGATATAGTCTTCAATTTAAAATTATTCTAGTTACTCTTGTTTTGTGGGGGATTAGCTCGGTATTTCTTGTGTTACAGAGCCGTACTGCCCATCAAAATTTGGTTGCAGTTGAAGAGTTGGGGAACCGAGTCAATGATCTTCGTAGTACATTATACTTCCCAGAACCGTTTCGAGCCGTACAGGTTGATGACATAGCCCTTGATGTTCAACTCATTTACTCATTACGACTGCAAGTTGAATCGAATTTCAAATCTAAACCATTTCTGCCTGATGTGAACCAACTGCTGTATGTTACCGATCGCTTTTTAGAAGATGTTCGAGATTTTCTGTCAGTTGAAATAAAAGTTAAAAATTTGGCACAAGATATCAATGAATCAAGAGCGCATAGCGATAATTCGGAGCAAGTGGTAAACCTATATAACGAAATTTCGGCATACACTTTCCAAGCGTTGTATGCGGAAAGTCAATCGAATTCAGAAATATACCGAGCATTTGATCGTATTTTAATTGCTTCGCAAGCTTTAGATCAGGATGAGCGGAAGCAACTACAGGTACAATTATCAAGTGCATCGGTGCTATTAAGTGAGTACGCGCAGGTAAATTATTACGTAGAGAAATTAATTAAACATTCAGTTCACGATCAGCTTTCTGCTTTTGAAGATGAACTTCATGACATGCAAGGCATGTATATGATGTTGGCAATAGTGTTAAGTTTTATTGCTCTTTCAATGCTTACATTTATCCGATTTTTTGTCCAAACATCGAGTGAAAGTGCAAGCGCTGTCCAAAATGGAGAGCATGAGTTGATTGAAGGTGGTGATGGTGAGCCTTTGAATGATGCAGAAGTTATGGCATTCTCTGAGGAGAGGGCAACGGAGGCTGTTCGAAATACTCACGATATTGATGAACCAGCATGCCATCAGCCACAGAGTACCGATGTTCTCGATAGTGATGTACTGGGTGATTCTGAGCAAGATCGTATCGAGAAACAAAAAGCGATAGATGCACCAAATGCTTCAGCAGTCATTGATATAGAAGCAATGCTTGCAACCATGAATGGTGATGACGAGTCAGTCGCAATGTTATTAGAGGTGTTTGTTCAAGATCACACTAATGATGCCATTTCACTAAGGGAGTTGCTTGATACCGACCTAGAGGCTGCGCAACGTAAAGCACATAGTTTGAAAGGGGTGGCGGGGAGTTTGGGTGCTATGCCTTTAAGAGAAATTGCGACTGAAATTGAGATAGCCCTAAAACAGTCAGAACCCGTCAGTGAGGCTCAGCTGAGTACTTTATCTAAAGCTCTCGCTGATGCCATATCAGCAACGAAAGAATATTTACAGTTAGATTGAGATTAGAGTTTAGAGATGAAATCAGTAATCAATACGATATATGAAGATAAATTAGTCGAATTAAAAAATAAGATCAGCGATCAACAACTTGCTGTAAAACTAACAATTGTCACCGTTGGGGATGATCCGGCAAGTAAAGTCTATGTAAATAATAAAATTCGATTGTTCTCCGAGCTCAATCTAGAGTGCAATCACATCACATTACCGCAAGTTGGAACAAGTCAGTCAGATCTTGATGGTTTAGCTGCATCGGCGACACATCCTATTTTATTTCAGCTTCCGCTACCAAATGGGCTTGTTGCACCCGATCTTCCAGCCGTTGTGGATGTTGATGGGTTTGGCTCTGAAGCGTTAGGTTTGTTGGTTTTAGGGCAGAGTGCGGTTTTGCCATGCACCGTCCAAGCGACAATCGATATTATTGCAGCTCATTGCGGTGAATATAATTTTTCAGGCTTAAAAGTTGCGGTCGTCGGGCGCAGTAACATTGTTGGTAAGCCGTTGGTTATCGAATTGATTAATCGCCAAAGTACCGTAGCAAGTTTCAACAGTCGCTCTGATCTTAATGTGGTTGATTGGAACAAGTACGATGTCATTGTAGTGGCGACGGGGGCTCACGGTATTTTAGATAACTCTCAGTTTATTGAAGGCCAGCTTATTATTGATGTTGGTATTAATCGCGTGGATGGAAAGTTAGTAGGTGATATTAAACACCACGATGGCATTCTATCTTCTGCGGCTATTACGCCAGTACCAGGAGGCGTTGGTCGGTTAACGTGTTTACATGTATTGGGTAATGCGATTAAACTTGCTGAGATTTACGGTAAAGATTAATTTTAGTAAATATTCAATGTCATTACTACGGCTTGAATTTTATTATTAAAAATAATTCTAGCTATTGGGTTCAATAGTGAACCTAATAGCTAGATGTGTTATTTATTTAAACCTGATCAATCTTAATATTAAAGCATCATAACTTGAGCGGTTAATAAAATAGTACCAAAGGCAAGTAAGAACAGAACAATGGGGAATACAAATTTGACCCATTTATTAAATGGGATTCCCAGCATTTGGAGTGTTACAAGAACTAGACCTGTTGGCGCTAAGAATAGCATCGCATATTGGCCCCAGTTATAGGCAGAGACCACAATATCTCTTGGAATTCCCACCGTGTCAGCGAGTGGAGCCATAATTGGCATCGATAATACCGCTAGCCCCGATGAAGAAGGGACAACCAAACCTAGGAAGAAAAAGACAAACATTTGAGAGACAGCAAAAATACTCCCATGCATACCAGAAACCAAATCGGAAGCATAAGCTAAAATAGTGTCAGATATCATTCCCTGTTCAAGGACAATATTCACTCCACGCGCCATACCAATAATGAGAGATACTGCTACCAACTCAGATGCACCTTGAGTAAACGCTTCTACCGCCTCCTTCTCACCAAGCCCCGAAATGAAAATAATGATGATCGCAATCGTTAAGAAAGATGCCGCCATTTGAGGGAACCACCAACCAGCCATTGATACACCCCAAACCATCATAGGAAAGGCGATAGCAAAGAGCGTGAGAATGATCTTTCTACGAAGAGTAAACGGTGTTTTTTTCTCCATATTGCTGTCTTTCAAAAATCGTTGTTTAAATGATTCTCTATCAGAGTAAGTATATGAAAACGAAGGATCGGCTTTGATTTTTTTACAGTACCAGTACAGATAGCCAATCACGGTTGCAGTGCCGACAACCAAGCCAAATGCTCTTACTCCTAAGCCTTCTGTAAAGGAGATGCCGGCAGCGTTAGATGCAATGACGACTGAAAACGGGTTAATGGTAGAGAATGCAGTACCAATAGAGGCCGCTAAAAATATGGCACCAACACACACAATCGAATCAAAACCGAGGGCAAGGAAAATTGGAACAAGAATAGGGTAGAAGGCGACCGCTTCTTCCTCTAGACCACATGTTGTACCTCCTAAAGCCATCACGACACACACAAGTGCAACAAATAAAAACTCGCGACCTTTTGTTTTCTCGGAGAGGCTTATTAGGCCAGCGTTAAACGCACCTGTTTTATTGATAACGCCGATCATTCCCCCAAGAATCAAAATAAATACGATAATATCGGCACCCTCAATTGTGCCTTCCACCATGCTGACAGCAATATCTCCTAAACCTTTGGGGACATTTTCTAATTGCAAGTAAGTATCTGGTATCGCGATGGGTTTACGAATCGTCCCACTAGTAAATTGCTCAATATCAATATTGACATTTAATTCTTTTAATTCGCTTTGAGTCGCTGTTACGGTCGTTACATTGCCCATTGGGCTGGTAATATCTAATGTATTATCGCTAGCGTTATATGACAGTTTTGAATACGAGCCTGCGGGAATAACCCATGTAAGCCCGATCGCAATGATCATAATGATAAAAAGAATGGTAAAAGCAGTAGGAAACTGAATAGATCTATTTGATTCTTTTGCAATCTGCATAATATATCCTCTAGATTATATTTGGCGGATAGACACTAGCCAAGTGATCGTAAAATAATCGTTTACAAGAATTATTTTTGCAGTATAAGTCTCAAAGTATGAGTTAAGTTTGATGTTTTATCATTGATTTTTAAATCTAATATATTACTTTTAATGCGTTCGCAATTATTGAATTGGTAAACAAAAATTGCAGATATAATATTAACGTGAATAAAATGGGCATATTATTCGCATAGTTAGATGAAAGTGAAATAAATATAATCATGATGTTTTTGAGATTATCATCACATACCCGATTTATGAACCGCAGTAGTCTTTCTTTTTGGATTAATGGCTGATGTTTACAATATGGACAACTTGGTTTCAACTCTTTCTGATTTCAACGCGACTGAATTTCGTCGACAGCTTCATCAATACCCAGAACTCTCACTCAATGAAGTCAATACCGCGGCATTGATCGCAGCGCAATTGCGCGAATTTGGGCTGCTCCCCGTCACTCAAATCGGAGGGAACGGGGTGATCTGCACCATTGAAAGTGGTATTGCGGGTGACACTACGTTATTGAGAGCAGATTTTGATGCACTGCCTATTACCGAGAAAAGTGGCGTCGCACACTGTTCCTTGAGTGATGGGGTTATGCATGCTTGTGGACACGATGGGCACACCGCAAGTTTGATGCTGGTTGCCAAACATCTCGCCATCACACCTCCTCAGTTTGGGAAAGTCGTTCTACTATTTCAACCTGCGGAAGAGATCGGTACGGGTGCTGCTAGCATGCTGAACGATAATAGAGTAGCAACGTTAAATGTTGACCATGTGTTTGCTTATCATAACCTCCCTGGTTATCCATTAAATACGATCATCGTGAAACCAAACGCATTTGCTTGTGCATCTACGGGTGTCATTATTGAGTTGGAAGGCAAAACTTCTCATGCCGCAAGACCAGAGAATGGCATTAACCCAACCTCTGCGATGGTTCAGTTAATTCAGTATTTGCAAAACTTGCCACAGAAGTACTCAGAAGCGTTTACGTTAGTGACGGTGGTTCATGCTTATCTGGGTGAAGAGGCGTTCGGTACGGCTCCGGGCAAAGCGACAGTGATGGCCACGCTGAGAAGTGATGATGGGCCGCTATTTGAGAAAATGAAATCTGACCTGCTGGAAACCGTATCTGAAATAGCGGTTCGGGATAATCTTACCTGTCATGTTGAGTGGCAAGAGTCATTCAATGCCGTGATGAACTCTCCAAAACATTGTGACATCGTGTGCCAACAAGCAGAAAAAATTGGTTTACCGCTGGTGGAGTTAGATGAGCCAATGCGTTGGTCGGAAGATGTCTCTGAGTTTTTGGCTAAGTGGCCGGGCGCTCTGTTCTGTATTGGGAGTGGGGCAGAGCATCCACAACTGCATAATCCAGACTATGATTTTCCTGATCCATTGATTGAGACTGCAAGTGCTATGTTTACTGGAATCATCCAGCAGTTGCATCATCGCTAACGATTAGTGCTTCATAGCAGAGTGAATAGATACAAAAAAGGAGACATTTACGTCTCCTTTTTTTCAGCGTGATGCAATGTATCTACAAATTAAGCAGGCTGTTTCTCTGTATTAACTTCAAGCTCTTCTGAAGAGTGTTCTGCTGTTGGTTCGCATTTATCAACAAACCAGCCCATGTAAGACGTTACAATCGTTACGATGATACAAACAAAGCTCAACCACATAAATGGTGCATAAGACAGAGTGGCAACACCTAGAATGCTCGCCATGTAAATGCCGTTATCACTCCAAGGAACCATGCCTGATGTTAGCGTGCCACCAAACTCCGCGTTACGAGAAAGATTCTTTCTTTTGTAGCCTAGGCGGTCATAGTTTTTCGCACAAATCTTAGGTGTCAGAATTAGCGATACATACATTGCAGAGCCAAAAATATTACCCATGAATGCTGTTGCAATAGTGCTAGTTGCTAGTGAGCCAGCACTTTGAACGCGGCGTTCAAATAGTTTGGCGATAGTTTCTAGTAGGCCAACTTTATCTAGCAAGCCACCAAAACCTAGACCGAAGACAATCACAGCCACCGATCCTAGCATTGATGACATGCCGCCACGGTTAAGGATTGAATCGATGAAATCAACACCAGACGAGATAGAGAACGGAGCCCAAGCTGTATTGAACGCTGTTAGGAAATCGATATCTTGGATCATAACCGCCCAGATAATACCGAGTAAAGAGCCGAAACTAATCACAGGGAAAGACGGCATTCTCATTGCTAGTAGACCTAGAACAATCAGAACTGGAATAAAAGAGTAAGGAGTAATAAAGAACTGGTTTTCCATTGCCTTAATGACTGAGTCCACTTGGCTCATATCGACATTGCCAGCGTAGTGAAAACCAAATGCAGTAAACATCACACCCGTAATGATGTAGCTAATTAAGGCAACCGGTAGCATGCCTTTAATATGTTCAACGACTTCAACGTTCGACATTGATGACGCTAAAATTACTGAGTCTGATAGTGGCGACATTTTATCACCAAAGTAACAGCCAGAAAGAACCGCACCCGCAGTAATTGGAGCAGGAACACCAAGACCTTGGCCGATTCCCATCATCGCAATACCAGCGGTACCAGCAGCACCCCAAGAGGTACCCGTTGCTAATGCTGTTAATGAACAGATAATCATTGTTGCCAGTAGGAAGATAGAAGGGTGAATCGCTTTAAGGCCGTAATAGATAATGGTCGGAACAATACCGCCAGAAATCCACGTGCCAACAAGTGCACCAACGGCTAAAAGAATCAAAACCGCACCTAGACCATTTGAAATACCGTTTAACGCCGCTTTTTCAAGGTCTTTATATTGGTGGCCAAGACGTAAACCAAGAGTGATGATAACGAACCAGCCTATATATAGTGCTAGTTGTATAGGGAGGTCGAGTTTTGCAGTGAAGGAAAATGCCAATAATAGGAATAGTCCTAATGATACAAAAACTTGCATCAAACTAGGTAGTCGAGTGTTTACTTGCTTCATATAAGCCTCTTATAAAATTGGGGGCAATAGCATGTTTAGCACATGATTCGGAACGACTCGAACCTTACCCTATTAAGATTAATATATCGAATAAATGCACTTGTGGTGTGATATTAAACTGTGAAAACTACTTTGTTGATTATAAAGTATCGCTTTAAGTTAAATTTGAGCATCAGAGATGTTTTGTGGTGTGGTTTTTATGTGTTACAAATGTTGCAGCTTATTGCAACTGTGTAATGACTGAATAATTTTGGGTGTCATCATCGACATAACCAAGAAATATCGTCTGTTCAGTTAAGAAGCACTAAAAAGTTTCTATTTTCAGCAAATAGAGCTTGAGGTTTTGTTCTGAAAAACTTATAGATGGTTAAGGTGGTTTTGAATTTATACATGGAGAGTGAATGATGAGAGTAGGTCTAGTTGGTTGGCGCGGTATGGTAGGCTCGGTTTTAATGCAGCGAATGGTAGAGGAAGGAGATTTTGATCTCATCGAACCTGTCTTTTACAGCACGTCTCAGATTGGTATACCTGCCCCTACTTTTAGTAAGCAAACGGAGAGTGAAACCGGTTTGCTGCAAGATGCTTTCGACATAGATAGCCTTAAACAGTTAGATGCGATTATTACCTGTCAAGGTGGCGGCTACACCGAAAAAGTGTACCCTGCGCTTCGCCAAGCTGGCTGGAAAGGCTACTGGATTGATGCAGCGTCTACCCTTCGCATGGACAGCGATTCAATTATTACGCTAGATCCTGTGAACTTGGCTCAAATCCAACAGGGAATTCATTCTGGCACCAATACATTCGTTGGTGGTAACTGTACCGTAAGCTTGATGCTAATGGCGTTGGGTGGCTTGTATGAGAAAGGCATGGTTGAGTGGATGAGTGCAATGACTTATCAAGCCGCTTCTGGTGCTGGTGCTAAAAATATGCGCGAGCTTATCTCTCAAATGGGTGTCGTTAATGATTGTGTGAGTTCAGAGCTCGCAAATCCAGCAAGCTCAATTTTAGATATTGATAGAAAAGTGGCGGATACCATTCGTTCATCTTCATTCCCTACGGATCAATTTGGTGCCCCACTTGCTGGCTCACTCATTCCATGGATCGATGTGAAGCGTGAGAATGGGCAAAGTAAGGAAGAGTGGAAAGCGGGCGTTGAAGCGAACAAAATTTTAGGACTAGACGGAAAGCCAGTCCCAATTGATGGCACGTGTGTTCGTATTGGTGCGATGCGTTGTCATGCTCAAGCATTAACAATCAAGCTTAAGCAAGATGTACCAATGGATGAGATTGAAGAGATCATCGCAAGCCATAACGATTGGGTGAAAGTGATTCCGAACGAACGAGACATTACCGCGCAGGAGCTGACGCCTGCAAAAGTGACAGGAACCATGTCAGTACCTGTTGGACGTTTACGTAAAATGTCGATGGGAGATGATTTCTTAAATGCCTTCACCGTAGGTGATCAACTTCTATGGGGGGCTGCTGAGCCTTTACGCCGCACACTGAGAATTCTTCTGGCTGAAAAGCAGTAAACAAAATTCTTCTAAGGGCAACGTAGATTTTTCCATATGAAAAGCACCTAAATTATAGGTGCTTTTTTCGTTAGGGATGGAAATATGTTTTAGGTAATTAGGTAATTAGGTAATTAGGTAATTAGGTAATTAGGTAATTAGGTATTCGGGGATTGTGGCTTCACAGGGATCACTCGTTGATCCGGATCTGGTAATTCACTGCCACAAAATTTGCAGTAAAGCGCATCAGATTCATGCCCTGTTTTAGAGCAATTTGGGCATTTAACCAAGTTACGGTGCGCATTCATCTCGTGATTTAACTCTGCGGTGATAATGCCTGTAGGAACGGCAAGAATGGAATAGCCGAGTAGCATGGTTAGTGAGGCAATCGCTTGGCCGAAAGGGGTTTTAGGGACAAGGTCGCCATATCCAACCGTCGTTATCGTGACAATCGCCCAATAAATGCTTTGAGGAATAGAGGTAAACCCATTGCTAGGACCTTCCACAACAAAAATTATCGAACCTAAGATAATGACTAAAATCCCAACCGTGCTAAAAAAGATGAGAATCTTTCGGCGAGACATCAGTAAAGAACGCAGCAATATATTTGAGTCTTGTAAGTAACGAACCAGTTTAAGAATTCTAAAGATCCGCATCACTCGCAGCATTCGTATTACCCCAATGAAAGAAGCCGCAGGGAAGAAGAATGCAAGATAAGTGGGTAATACCGCGACTAAATCGATGACGCCATAGAAACTTCTCATATAAGCGGTAGGTTTTGGCGAGCAATAGAGTCGAAGAAGGTACTCAATAGTGAACAGGGCTGTGAAACCGTACTCTAGGTAAGTGATCGTTGTACCCCACTGTTTTTCGATACTCGGAATGGAATCGAGTACTAAGACAATCAGTGAAGCTACAATTGTAAAGATTAACGCTATATCGAAAAGGCGACCCATGCGAGTGTGGGTGCCAAAAATAATAACGTATAAGTGATGTTTTAAAGAGTGACGAGTCATGATGTTGCAACGTTTGTTTACCATTGCAACATCATACATTTTACTGGCAGGTGACGCGAATTACCTAACCCGCAAGACCTGGGAACAGGTTACGTAAACCGTTGGCAATGAACTCAATGCCAAGAGCGCCAAGAATCAAGCCCATAATACGAGTGATAACGTTGATTCCAGTTTGCCCAAGAAAACGGACAATGATTGGAGCTGAGCGAAATAGTAGCCATGTACACAAAGAGAAAGCAACAATCGTAATGCTAATCCCAACTGTATCCATCATTGTAGGGTAACGAGCACCATAAACGATGGTTGAACTGATCGCACCAGGGCCGGCCATCAAAGGCATCGCTAAAGGAACAACACCTATTTGCTCTCTACTATTGTATTCGGACTTTTCTTGTTTGTTTTGTTTATCCTCACCTAGTTTACCGCTCATCATCGAAAACGCGATGCTCATTAACAGCAAACCACCTGCAACTCGAAATGAATCCAGCGAAATACTGAACATGTCGAGAAGAATTTGTCCTGCAAGTAGAGAAATAACAAGTATGACAGCAACGGCAATATTTGCAGTGGCTGCGGTTTTGTTTTTTTCTGCAGGAGACATATAGCTCGTCAGCGATACAAACACCGGCATGATACCAACAGGGTTAACTGCGGCAACAAGGCCAAGGAAAAACTGCAAGAAAACAGCGAATTCAATAGATTGCATAATGGGCGTCTCACTTATCACGAAAATGCAAATAATAGGGGGTATCTTAAGAGGGGATAATGTAAGGCTTAAAGCTTAAAAGGACGAATGAAAAAAACTAACCCGTGAGGTGCGATTAAACGAAAAAAAACTAATTGCACATCGCTAAGTTTAAACGGGAAGTTACATTGGTAAGAATTATGGGGTAATAAGTTGCAGTGAATTGAGTAATTGTTAATGAGTGCACATTTTTAATAAAAATTATGTCAATTTATGGTGCCTTACAAGCAGATGGATATACTCTCAGTAGCACGAAAATATAGGTCGACATGTACCTTTTTATTCAAAAATGAAACTTTTTTACAGTTTGTTGTAATTTTTTCTATTTTTTGTTTCAAGTGAGGTTTTTTTAAGCACTTGGATTTTTATGTTTATATTCAATGTAATCAGTAGCTTGGGTGGTTTGTTGTGATCTTGATACCACTAAGTGGGTAAATAGTTTTTCAGAACTGATCTGAGTCAATTTTTTTCATACTCTGAAATATTATACTCAGTCCTGAAAGCAATTTACTAAGAATGTAGCTGAGTTAGAAAACTGAAACAGCCGCCTTACTAAATAGTTTTTAACGAATTTTATAGTTTTTATTTTTAGGAGAAACAATATGCCTGTAACGAATTTAGCTGAACTTGATGCTCTAGTAGCACGCGTTAAAGCGGCGCAAAAAGAATTTGCGAACTTTCCGCAAGAGAAGGTTGATGCAATCTTCCGCGCTGCATCTCTAGCAGCTTCAACAGCTCGTATCGAACTAGCAAAAATGGCAGCGACTGAGTCTGGCATGGGTATCATGGAAGACAAAGTTATCAAAAACCACTTTGCTTCTGAGTTTATCTACAATAAATATAAAGATGAATTAACGTGTGGCATCATCGATCGTAACGATGAAGGTGGCACGATCACTATTGCTGAACCTCTAGGTATCGTTTGTGCAATCGTTCCAACAACAAACCCTACTTCAACAGCAATCTTTAAAGCATTAATCTGTCTTAAAACACGTAATGGCTGTATCTTCTCTCCACACCCACGTGCTAAAAATGCAACTAACTATGCAGCTAAAGTTGTATTAGATGCTGCGATTAAAGCTGGCGCACCAAAAGACATCATTGGTTGGATTGACCAACCATCTGTTGAACTGTCAAATACACTAATGAAGCATGATGATATCAACATGATCCTTGCTACTGGTGGTCCAGGCATGGTTAAAGCAGCTTACTCTTCAGGTAAACCTGCTATCGGTGTTGGCGCGGGTAATACTCCTGTTGTTATCGACGAAACTGCTGATATCAAACGTGCTGTTTCTTCTATCCTTATGTCTAAAACATTCGATAACGGTGTTATCTGTGCTTCTGAGCAAGCTGCAATCGTTGTTGAATCAATCTACGATGACGTTAAAGCTCGTTTCGCTCAATACGGCGCTGTCGTTCTAAGCAAAGAAGATGCAGATAAAGTACGTAAAGTACTACTTATCAATGGCGCACTTAACGCTAACATCGTTGGTCAACCAGCATACAAGATTGCTGAGCTAGCGAATGTTAAAGTTCCAACATCGACTAAAATTCTTATCGGTGAAGGCCTAGAAGCTTCATGGGATGATGAATTTGCTCATGAAAAACTATCTCCTACACTAGGTCTATTCAAAGCGAAGAACTTTGAAGATGCTGTACGTCAAGCAGGTATCGTATTAGACATCGGTGGTGTTGGTCATACTTCAGTACTTTACACAGACCAAGATAATAACGAAGAGCGCATTGCGTACTTCGGTGACAAAATGAAGACTGCTCGTATTCTTGTGAACACGCCTGCATCTCAAGGTGGTATCGGTGACCTTTACAACTTTGAATTAGCGCCTTCACTAACTCTAGGTTGTGGTTCTTGGGGTGGTAACGCTATCTCTGAAAACGTAGGTCCTAAGCACCTTATCAACAAGAAAATTGTAGCTAAGCGAGCAGAAAATATGTTGTGGCATAAACTACCAAAATCTATCTACTTCCGTCGCGGCTGTTTACCAATCGCAATGACTGATCTTGAAGGTAAAAAACGTGCGTTAATCGTTACTGACCGTTTCTTGTTCAACAACGGTTACATTGATGACCTACGTGCAATCTTAAAAGAGAAAGGCATGGAAGTTGAAGTGTTCCATGAAGTAGAAGCGGATCCAACATTAGCAGTAGTTAAAGCTGGTGCTGAAGCATGTGCAAGCTACCAACCTGACGTTATCTTAGCTGTTGGTGGTGGTTCACCAATGGATGCTGCGAAAATTATGTGGGTGATGTACGAACATCCAGAAACTGATTTCGAAGACCTATCAATGCGCTTTATGGATATCCGTAAACGTATTTACAAGTTCCCTAAAATGGGTCAAAAAGCTGAACTAGTTTGTATTACTACTACTTCTGGTACAGGTTCTGAAGTTACACCGTTTGCTGTTGTAACAGATGAAAAAACAGGTCAAAAATACCCATTAGCAGATTACGAGCTAACGCCAAACATGGCTGTAGTTGATGCTAACCTTGTTATGGATATGCCTAAGTCTTTATGTGCATTCGGTGGTTACGATGCAGTAACGCACGCATTAGAAGCTTACGTTTCTGTTCTTGCTAACGAATACTCAGATGGTCACGCTCTTCAATCACTTAAGATGCTTAAAGAGTACTTACCAAGCTCTTACGCTAACGGTAAGAAAGATCCAATTGCACGTGAGAAAGTACACAATGCAGCAACAATTGCTGGTATGTCTTTTGCGCAGTCTTTCCTAGGTGTGTGTCACTCAATGGCGCATAAACTAGGTGCTGAGTTCCACATTCCACACGGTCTTGCAAATGCGTTGTTAATCTCGAACACGGTTCGTTTTAATGCGACTAACAACCCAACTAAACAAGCTGCATTCTCTCAGTACGACCGTCCTAAAGCACGTGCTCGTTACGCTGAAATTGCTGAGCATTTAGGTTACCGTGAAGGTAATACTGAAACTAAAGTTAATGCGTTACTTGGTTGGTTAGAAGAGCTTAAAGTTGCATTGGATATCCCACTGTCAATTCAAGCTGCTGGTGTTGATGAAGCTGCGTTCATGGCTAAAGTTGACTCAATTGCTGAAGATGCGTTTGATGACCAATGTACAGGTGCTAACCCACGTTACCCTCTAATCAAAGAGCTTAAAGAAGTATTAATTGCTTCTTACTACGGTAAAGCATTTGTTGAAGGCGAAACTGCGACAGTAAGTGAAAAAACTGAAGCGCCAAAAGCAAAGAAAGCTAAAAAGTAAGATAACGCTTTTATGAGATATTTTCGCTAGCACGTCATATCTCTATCGGGAAAAGACAATGCCCCACCGAAAGGTGGGGCATTTTTTTGTTTGGAATAAAGTGTGGTTCAAAATTTTGGTGAAGGGATAGTGCTGGTGAAGATATATCGCTGGTGAAGATATAGTGCCTGTGGAAACATAGTGTCGATGCATAGAGTTATACTTCGGCAGACACCACTCGGCCGCTAAAATATTCATTCGAAACAATATACTCAGTGCTGCGAATCAACTCATCTTGAACTTCAGCCCAGTGTTGATCATCGACTTTCCCTGATAAATGATGAATTGCAGGGACTACCCCCCCAACTCGAATATTGAATGGGTTGAGCTCCTTGGCCCAACTTGTTGTGAAACCAGAGACCATCGATGTCGCACTTTCAACGCCAGAGAAGTCGTGATAATTGTCGTGGGAAATTACATTGACTATCACCCCTTTTTTACCTCCTAACCTCATTCTTTCTGCGCTAACTTGCCCAAAACTAAAAAGTGTAGAGGCCATCTCTGAGAGCTGTTCAACAAATGGCTTTGCAGGCTGATTGCTCGTTAACTTAGGCATAGGTGAGCTTGTCCAACAATTAACAAGCACATTGGGAGCTGCATCAAAATGGTTTTGAATTAAATCGAGCAAGGTGTGAATGGATTGTTCAGAAGAGCTGGCTATCGGAAAAGGAGCGACATGATCAGAAATCTGCAAGCAGAGATGATAGGTTTCCATTAATGATATTGAATCCTGGTCACAAAGCGCTACCTTTGCCCCCAGCTTGGCAAAATGGGTCGCGAGTGTGCAGCCAAGCCTTGAGCCTGCGGAAGTCACTAATATAATTGAATTTTCTATATCCATAATATTCCACGCGAGAACCGCATCATCCTGATCTATTTGTAAGTGGTAAAGCTAGGATGGTTGAAAAATTAATTAGGTGGTGTGAAAAGCATCAAACATTTTTAGTTAGCCTAAATCTATGCTTTGTTTACTTGGGCTACCTCACAAAAATACCAGCCAAAACATAGCGATTATTATAAATAAGACAAACGCAGGAGGTTGGGATTAGGCTTGTTGCTGAATTTGATACTGGCGACTAGCAAAATTTAGCTGTGCGTAGAGGTCAGTGGGAACTGAAATATCGGGTTTTTCAGATTTTGATTCACGTAAAATACGGCGTTCATGACCTGATAGGTTGTGGTAGACATCTTCAGGGAAGTCCTGAGTATCTTGTGGCATGAACGCTAGAGGCGTCGGGCAGAGGTAGTGGCTGAGTTTGGCACTTGCCATTCCTGCTTCATGAAAATGTTCAGCCTGACGGGCAGAAATCGTGTACGAGTCACTATCAGAACGCAAAGCTTGCGGTTTCGGTACACCAAGTTGATTACGCAGAATAGACTCACTACTGAGCGATTCAGTAACGGTTTCTGCGGGGATGCAGTCTCGCACATCATTGGAGAACATCGACATTATTAAAGCGAAATCAGCACGGCGACCTTGTTCGACAGCATGGCTAATGCCTGTACCGAATTGAAGTTCGTTGATGATTCCAGCTTTATCTAAAGTGTGTAATTGCATGTGACCTCTCGCTTGATAATTATTTAGCGGCAGGAGAGGGAATAACTTTAGGCTCTTATTGCGTTGAAAAGTGAGGATTTATGGGAGGTAAGCATCTGTAGTCATAGGAAAAAGAAAAGCCAGCATCAATGATGCTGGCTTTAATATTCGGTTTAGCTCGTTATCTCAAATAGAGAAATTACTTCGCTAGGTTTTCTTCTACGAAAGACCAGTTTACTAGTGACCAGAATGCAGCCATGTAATCAGGACGTACATTGCGGAAATCGATGTAGTAAGCGTGTTCCCATAGGTCAACAGTAAGCAGTGGTGTCACACCTTCGTCAGTCAGCGGAGTTGCTGCGTTAGACGTGTTAACAATAGCTAGAGAACCGTCAGCGTTTTTCACAAGCCAAGTCCAAGATGAACCGAAGTTGTTGATTGCTGAATCTGTGAATTTCGCTTTGAATTCTTCGAATGAACCAAATGCAGAGTCAATTGCTGCTGCAACTGCACCTGTTGGAGCGCCGCCAGCATTTGGAGCAAGACAGTTCCAGTAGAACGTGTGGTTCCAAATTTGTGCTGCGTTGTTGAAAACACCGCCAGTAGAAGTCTTAACGATTTCTTCTAGAGTTTTGCCTTCAAATTCAGTTCCAGGAATCAGACCATTTAGCTTAACAACGTAAGTGTTGTGGTGTTTACCGTGGTGGAAATCTAGAGTTTCTGCTGAGATATGTGGTTCTAGTGCGTCTTTCGCGTAAGGAAGAGCTGGTAGTTCAAATGACATTGCGAATGTCTCCATATAGTTGAAAGATTGAGTTCTTTCGGTGGCTTCCAATGATTTATTATAGTTATACCGATCCAAATATGAGTTGATTACTTGCATCGGTATTCGTCGAATTCTGACTTGGATTTATTTTAGCAAGTTTTTACTTTATTAAAAGGCATAAATGAAAAATTATTGTAATTGTATTGTTTCTATTACTTACCTCTCATAACCACAAATATTATGTGCTTTTTATTCTTGGCTAATGGGTTAGAATGTTCTTAATGACTGCAGTACATCCATTAAGAGGATCCGATGGAAACTATCGACAAAATCAAACAGCAAATCGAAGAAAACACAGTACTTTTATACATGAAAGGCTCTCCTAAGCTACCTAGCTGTGGCTTTTCTTCACAAGCATCACAAGCATTAATGGCATGTGGTGAGAAATTTGCTTACGTAGATATCCTACAAAACCCAGATATCCGTGCGGAGCTTCCTGCTTATGCACAATGGCCGACTTTCCCTCAACTATGGATTGACGGTGAGCTAATTGGTGGTTGTGATATCATTTTGGAAATGTTCCAAAAAGGTGAACTTCAACCATTAGTAAAAGAAGCTGTGGCTAAAGTTGCTGGTGATGAAGAGTAATCGTCTGGATCATTAACTTTCCAGAGTAGTATAAAAGGAGCTAATATAGCTCCTTTTTTGATCTCAAATACGAATGCCTCAAGATTATGAGTGGCGGAGATAGGCGATGAAAGTAAAACTGTATTACGTGCACGATCCAATGTGCAGTTGGTGTTGGGGCTATAAGCCAACGTTAGAATTACTCAAGCAGCAATTGCCGAGTAGCATTGAGCTTGAATATTTAATGGGAGGGCTTGCTCCTGACTCTGATGTTCCGATGCCGCTAGAAATGCAGCAGAAATTACAAAGTATTTGGCACCAGATCGAAGAGCAATTAGGCACGGAGTTCAATTATGAGTATTGGACAACATGTCAGCCAGTTAGAACTACTTATCCTGCGTGCCGTGCCGTTATCGCGGCAGGTTTTCAAGATCGCTATCAAGAGATGCTGGAAGCGATTCAACATGCCTATTACTTGCGAGCGATGCCTCCGCACGATGTTGACACTCATCAGCAGTTGGCTGAAGAGTTAGGGTTAGACCTACCGTTATTCATTAACGACCTTAATGGAAAAGTGGTAGAAGAAGAATTCGACGATCAATTAAGCTTATCTCGTAGCCTTGGGGTGCACTCTTACCCAAGCTTAGTTCTTCAGGTGAATGATAGTTACTTCCCAGTTGCAGTTGATTACCAATCTACAGAGCCGACATTAAAAGTGATTCGAGAGAAAATTGTCGAACTAGTGTCACTCAATAAGTAAAGCTCAGCAATAAACAATAGATATAAAAAATGCGCTAACTATTTAGCGCATTTTTGATCGGCAGGTGAAACGTATCATTTGCGAATAAAAATGTTTACTCGCCCATGTCGTTTAAAGCACCATTGCCGCAATCCAACCAAAGATGATCAGTGGGATATTATAGTGAATAAAAGTTGGGACAACGGTTTCCCAAATGTGTTCATGTTGTCCATCTGCATTCAAACCAGAGGTCGGGCCTAAGGTTGAGTCGGAAGCTGGTGAACCGGCATCACCAAGAGCGGCAGCTGTACCAACCAGAGCAATGGTCGCCATTGGAGAAAAACCGAAAGCGAGTGCAAGTGGGACGTAAATGGTTGCAAGAATTGGAATCGTCGAGAATGATGAGCCAATTCCCATCGTAACAAGTAGACCAACAATCAACATCAGCAGTGCGGCTAAAGGTTTGTTATCCCCAATACTGGTTGATAGTGCTTGAACCAAAGATTCGACACCACCCGTTTGCTTCATTACTGCGGCGAACCCAGCGGCTGCGATCATAATAAAGCCAATCATTGCCATCATGTGAATGCCTTTGCTAAAGACATCGTGAGTCTCTTTCCAAGCAATGACGCCACCAAAAGTAAATACCATGAAACCAGCTAAAGCACCGATGATCATCGAGCCAGTATAAAGTTGCACAGTTAATGCGACGATAATACCGACTAAGGCAACCAGAATGTGTTTTTTGTTAATCGCTGCAGGCTCGTTATGAACGACGGTTAACTCCGTCTCTTTGTATTCGCGTGGCTTGCGGTAGCTAAAGAAAATAGCGGTCAGTAAACCAAAAATCATACCCATAGCCGGGAGTAACATTGCGGTTGGAACTTGACTCGCCACCACACCTTCTAAGCCATTATCATGCAGGTTTTTCAGCAGAATATTGTTCAGAAAGATCCCACCGAAACCAATAGGTAGCACCATATATGGCGTGATTAAACCAAATGTCAAAACACAAGCAACAAGGCGACGGTCTAATTTTAGCTTTGCAAATACTGCCAAAAGAGGTGGGATTAAAATTGGAATAAAGGCGATATGCACGGGAATGACATTTTGAGATGACATCGTTACGAGCACAAGAGCAACCAATACAATGTATTTAAGGCCAGTACTGGCAGCGGCATTTTCTTTGCCATGGATATGCTTGATGACGTTTTGAGCCAGTAAATCGGTAATACCTGATTTAGAAATGGCGACAGCAAAAGTGCCCAACATGGCGTAGCTAAGAGCGATAGTAGCACCACCGCCTAAGCCACTTTCAAAGGCAGAAACAGCGTCATTAAGACTCATTCCTGAAACCAGTCCACCAATGATGGCACTAAATGTCAATGCAACGACGACATTCACGCGCATCAATGCTAAAACCAGCATGATACATACGGAAATAACAACAGGATTCATATTTTTCTCGGTTAAGTTGTGTTTAGCTCGTCTTTATTAGAGAAGAGTAAAAGTTTTATTGGTTTGTTTCGGTCTCTTCAATAAGCGGCCAGCCACCTAAGGCTTTCCATTTATTGACGATGCCGCAGAAGAGTTCAGCTGTTTTTTGAGTATCGTATAGTGCCGAATGCGCTTCTTTATTGTCGAAATCCATCCCTGCAGTTTTACACGCCTTAGCCAGAACGGTTTGGCCATAGGCGAGGCCACTTAACGCTGCTGTGTCAAAAGTAGCGAAAGGATGAAAAGGGACTCTTTTTAATTTGCAGCGGTTACTTGCTGCATTAACGAAATTCAGGTCGAAAGTAGCATTATGAGCAACCATGATCGCTCGGCTACAATTGGCATCTTTCTGCTCTTTTCGAACTAATTTGTAGATCTCTTTGAGTGCTTCTTGTTCACTGACCGCGCCACGTAAAGGACTAAATGGGTCTCTTATGCCATTAAATTCAAGCGCTTCTTTTTCTAGGTTTGCCCCTTCAAAAGGTTCAACATGGAAGTGAATAGTCGAGGCTGGGTGCAGATCACCATGTTCATCCATTCGTAATGTGATAGCACAAATTTCTAAAAGCGCATCGGTTTCCGCATTGAATCCTGCGGTTTCTACATCAATAACTACTGGAAAATAGCCACGAAAGCGTTTCTTTAGGGTTAGTGCTTCATTTTTTACAGTCATGTTGGCTCAAATCTGGGTAACAATGCCTGCATTATTGCAGATTCTAACAGTGATAAAAACCAAAGAAATAGAATAATAACCAAAAGATAAATAACTATTTGGCGAGGTTTTTGCATAATTGAAGGTATAAAAATAAACGGCAATATGTCGCCGTGTAGAACCGTAATTGAGAGATATTCGCCCTTATGAATAAATTGGTCGTGACAAGTAGTTTGCTGATGTCCGTTTTGGTATCACCTGTTTCTATGGCGATAGAAAAGCGTTATGTAGCGACACCTCAACAATCTACTTGGGAAATGGTAACCAACTCACCGTTGGAGTGCCGTTTGGTTCACCCAATACCAAACTATGGTGATGCAGAGTTTTCATCAGCCGCGGGTAAAAAAATCAATCTCGATTTTGAACTAAAAATGAGACGCCCGATGGGGGAAACTCGCAATGTGAGTCTCATTTCTATGCCCCCTGCATGGAGGCCGGGTGAAAATGCTGATCGAATCACTAACATCAAATTCTTTAAACAATTTGATGGGTATATTGGTGGGCAAACTGCTTGGGGGATTTTGGGGGAATTGGAGAAAGGTCGCTATCCGACTTTCAGTTATCAAGATTGGCAGAGTCGTGATCAGCGAATTGAAGTCGCTTTGTCGTCGGTTTTATTCCAAGCAAAATACAATGTGTTTAGCGATTGTATCAGCAATTTATTGCCTTATTCGTTCGAGGATATTTCGTTTACGATTCTTCATTATGAGCGCGATAGTGACAAATTAAATAAAGCATCACGAAAGCGCTTAAGCCAAATTGCAGATTATGTACGATACAATCAAGATATAGACTTGGTTCTTGTGGCGACCTATACCGACTCTAACGGCAATAAATCTAGCTCTCAGGATTTATCTGAACGTCGTGCAGATTCATTACGCGAGTATTTTAAATCGCTGGGATTACCGGAAAATAGAATTCAAGTGCAGGGTTATGGTAAACGTCGTCCAATTGCAGATAATTCATCGCCAATTGGTAAAGATAAAAACCGCCGCGTGGTGATATCTCTAGGACGAACTCAAATCTGATATTAAAAAAATAGGGCAGTGTTGTACTGCCCTATTGTCATTTATAGCGTGTATCATTTATAGCATGTTGGTCACGACTCGTTCGAGCTTACAGACCAGACGATGCTTGGCTATTCTGAATGAGTTCAATCATGTAACCATCAGGGTCTTTAACAAATGCGATGTGAGTTGACCCACCTTTTACAGGGCCCGCTTCACGAGTGACATTTCCACCCGCCGCTTTAATTGCATCGCAAGTCTTATAAATGTCATCAACACCAATAGCGATATGACCAAATGCACCACCATGATCATACTCAGTTGTGCCCCAGTTATAAGTCAACTCAATCACAGAACCTTGTGACTCGTCTCCATAACCTAGGAAAGCAAGTGTGTATTTATATTCAGTGTTTTCATTTTTACGCAGTAGAGTCATACCCATTACATTGGTGTAAAACTCAATAGATTTGTCTAAATCTCCCACACGAAACATTGTGTGAAGAATACGACCGTTTGACATGATTTGCTCCTAGCAATTGTATTTGAAATCGTTCCTCAATTTTTTAGCGCCTTTCTATACGTCAGTTTTCTCTTTAAACTCACATAAATCTTCGATAAGGCAACTGCCACAGCGAGGTTTTCTGGCTATACAAGTATAACGTCCGTGAAGAATTAACCAGTGATGAACATCAAGCTTGAACTCTTTCGGTACGACGTTAAGTAACTTGGCTTCAACATCATCCACTGTTTTCCCCATAGCAAACTTGGTGCGGTTAGACACACGGTAAATGTGGGTGTCAACGGCAATGGTCGGCCAACCAAAGGCGGTATTAAGTACAACGTTTGCGGTTTTTCTTCCCACACCAGGTAAAGCTTCCAGTGCTTCACGGTTTTCAGGAATTTCGCCATTATGCTTATCTAACAATAGGCGACAGGTTTTGATGACATTCTCAGCTTTGGAGTTAAAAAGCCCAATCGTCTTTATATACTCTTTGACTCCATCGACACCTAAGTCGAATATCGCTTGAGGAGTATTGGCAACCGGATATAGCTTATCTGTTGCTTTGTTGACACTCACATCGGTTGCTTGAGCGGAAAGAAGAACGGCAATCAAAAGTTCAAAAGGGCTGTTCCAGTTGAGTTCTGTTTCTGGCTTCGGGTTATTTTCTCGAAGCCGTTTGAGTATTTCAATGCGTTTTATTTTGTTCATGTTGGCTGCTTCTAGAGTATTATTTTATTTATATTTATTATCGTTAAATCGTTTTACTTTCGATTGAGAACAGCTTTAGCTTGTCACGCGTGCACGTTCAATCGTCGCTTTTTCGGCTTTTGGCTGTTTAGATTTGTTTCTTGCATCGATGACATTTTTTAAGGCAATGAGGAAGCCGACGCCAATGAATGCTCCTGGCGGGAGAAGTGCGAGAAGGAAGCTGCTGTCAAAATGGAATACCTCAATTCGAAGTGATGCGGCCCAGTCACCAAGTAGCAAATCAGCACCATCAAATAGCGTTCCGTTGCCGATGAGTTCTCGCATTGCACCGAGCAGAACGAGAACGGATGTCATGCCTAGTCCCATCCAAAAACCATCTTGGGCTGAAGGTAGAACGGCATTTTTTGACGCGAAGGCTTCTGCTCGGCCAATAATAATGCAATTGGTGACAATCAGAGGGATGAAAATACCAAGTGATAGATATAAGCCATACGCATAGGCGTTCATCAGTAGTTGAACACAAGTGACTAAAGAAGCGATGATCATGACAAAAACTGGAATTCGGACCTCTTTAGGTACGTAATCTCGAACTAATGAGACAATAACATTTGAACCCACTAGAACGAGCAGGGTAGCAATACCTAGCCCAAGAGCATTCGTTACTGTGGATGAAACCGCAAGCAGAGGGCATAGGCCAAGCAACTGAACTAAGGCTGGGTTATTGTCCCATAAACCGTTTTTGATCAGGGTTTTATGATCACTCATCGCTGCCTCCACAGTTAAATGCTTGGTTATACAAAGTATGGCTATTTTTGTTTACGTAAGAGACGGTATCTTTAACTGACCCTACAACGGCTCTTGGCGTGATTGTTGCCCCAGTAAATTGATCAAACTGTCCGCCATCTTTCCTTACTTTCCAATCAGATTCATTCTGCTCAGTCAGTTTTTTCCCGGTAAAGCCTAATATCCAGTCCGATACGCGTAGATCGACTTTATCACCTAAGCCGGGAGTTTCCTGATGCGATAAGACTCGTGTCCCAGTAATGCTGCCATCTGCCTTAATGCCAACAATCAGTTTTATAGCACCGTTATATCCGTTAGGGGCAATGGCTTCTATTGCAATAGCGCTCGGCTCGCCATTCAGAGTCGCAATATAAGCGGGCATTGATTGGTTCGTCCCTAAGGCAGGATCGTTTACTAGTGTACATGAACGATACAGTTCATTGTCATGAAGCGCCGGAGGGATCACTTGGTTGAGAACCGATAATAGTTGCGCTTCTTCCTGCTGTTGAATGGCATCTTTAGTTAAATACTGGGTGACAGCGACCAAACCTGTTGATGCGCAGGCAAAGATCGCAAGTGTCAGACCGTTTTTTTTAATCGCGGTTAGCATATGATTCCTTAATGCCCGTATGTTCTAGGTTTTGTGTAGTAATCAATAAGAGGCACGCACATATTGGCTAAGAGTACAGCAAAGGCGACGCCATCAGGAAAACCGCCCCAACTGCGAATGATGAAGACCAAAGCACCAATGAAAGTGCCATAAATGAGCCTACCCTTAATTGTTGTCGAAGCTGATACTGGATCGGTAGCGATAAAAAATGCTCCAAGCATGGTTGCGCCCGATAGTAGATGTAAAATAGGTGATGCCGTTTCTCCTGGCGTAAGCAGCATGAATAAGCCACTGGTAATTACTAGACCACCTAAAAATGCGGCAGGGATATGCCATTGAACCACTCTAAGTTTTATCAAGGCTAACCCACCGACTAAGTACGCTAGGTTAACCCATTCCCATCCTATTCCAGCGATGCCGCTAAATTGTGGTTGCGCCAGTGCTTCACTTGTTGTGTTCCCAGCATGAAGTGCCGTTTTAAAGGCATCCAATGGTGTTGCCATAGTAACACCATCAATCCCTACACGGATCTGTTGTAGAGACAATCCTTCAGTATTAAAGCCACTGAATATCAATGAAAAAGCGTTATTAAATGACATGCTGTCAGCGACTAATTGGTCGGGAGCAATCCAACTCGTCATTTGAACTGGGAATGAGATCAATAAAACCACATAAGCCACCATTGCGGGGTTAAATGGGTTTTGACCAATTCCACCGTACAAATGTTTTGCAATTACGATGGCAAAAAACAGACCGATAACGATAATCCACCAAGGTGAAAGGGGAGGAATAGCAACGGCAAGTAACCATGCGGTGACTAAGGCACTGTTGTCTCTTAACGCGGAGAGCGGAGATCGTTTTCGAAGTAGCATTACTCCTGCTTCTAGGGTAACAGCGACAGCAATTGCAAGAACCAGTTGAATTAGGGTTCCCCATCCAAAAAAGTAGGTTTGAGCAATTAATCCCGGTAGTGCGCAAATTGCAACCCACTTCATCAAATCGGGTGTGCTACGACGGCTATGCGCGTGTGGCGAGCTGGCAATAAAAAAGGCCATTACTCATTCTCCTCGTTATCTTGCATCTGTTTTGCTTTACGTGCTTTGGCGCGAGCAATGGCTGCGGCGACGGCGGCTTTTTTCGGGTCAACTGCTGGTGTTTGTTCCGTGGTTTCAAGTTCCACTATATCCGCCAGTAAGTTTTTCGTTTTAGATGTTTCTTGAATCGTATCGACATCAGTGTCCAATGTCGGTGTCATTTCCGTATTGTCCGATTGTGCTTTGCGCGCTTTCGCTCGTGCAATGGCTGCGGCGACGGCGGCTTTTTTCGGGTCAACTGCTGGTGGTTGATCTGCGATTTCAAGTTCGACTAAATCTGCCAGTAAATCTTTCTTTTGTGGCGTTTCGGATTCCGATTGTTTTGCTTTACGGGCTTTAGCGCGAGCGATGGCGGCGGCAACGGCGGCTTTTTTAGGGTCTGCGGTTGACGTTTGCTCTGTGCTTTCGACGGCTAGCTCATCACTTGCTTGAACGGTTTCAGCAGCGTTAACGGTTTCCGATTCCGCTTGTTTCGCTTTACGGGCTTTAGCGCGAGCGATGGCGGCGGCAACGGCGGCTTTTTTAGGATCTGCGGCTGGCGCTTGCTCTGCGCTTTCGACTACTAGCTCATCACTTGCTTGAACGGTTTCAGCAGCGTCAACAGTTTCCAATTCTGCTTGCTTCGCTTTACGGGCTTTAGCGCGAGCGATGGCAGCAGCTACAGCGTCTTTTTTAGGATCTGCGGCTGGCGTTTGCTCTGTGCTTTCGACGGCTAGCTCATCACTTGCTTGAACGGTTTCAGCAGCGTCAACGGTTTCCGATTTCGTTTGTTTCACCTTACGGGCTTTAGCGCGAGCGATGGCGGCGGCAACAGCTGCTTTTTTAGGATCTGCGGCTGGCGCTTGCTTTGTGCTTTCGACGGCTAGCTCATCGCTTGCTTGAATGGTTTCAACAGCGTCAACGGTTTCCGATTCCGCTTGCTTTGCTTTGCGGGCTTTAGCGCGAGCGATGGCGGCGGCAACAGCTGCTTTTTTAGGATCTGCGGCTGGCGCTTGCTCTGCGCTTTCGACGGCTAGATCATCACTTGCTTGAACGGTTTCAGCAGCGTCAACAGTTTCCGATTCTGCTTGCTTCGCTTTACGAGCTTTAGCGCGAGCGATGGCAGCAGCAACAGCATCTTTCTTGCTTGGAGCTTCGGAGTTGTCAGCGGTGACTTCCTTATTTGCTTTCTTCTCTCTTGCCTGACGTTTACGCTCTTCACGTAGCTTCATCATCTCTGAATTATCAGGTTCAGATTTACCGTCATTCTGCGCTGCAGCTTGTTTTGCTTTTGCACGGGCAATCGCAGCGGCAACGGCAGGTTTAACGGTTTTTTCTGGTTGTTCTGTGGTTGATTGCTGAGCTTTAACACGAGCAATTGCAGCTGCAATAGCATCATCACCGCCCGTTTTTTTCATCTCTTGGCGACGGTTATCGGCTGCTTTTTTAAATCGGTTTTCTCGTTCTGCTTTATCTCGTTCAAGACGTGCGTTTTTCTCTTCAAAACGAATTCGAGCTCTTTCGGCAGAATCCGCTTCTTGTTTACGAGTCTTTATTTCCGATTTCGCTTGTCGGTAGTATTGCACTAGCGGTATTTCACTCGGGCAAACAAAGGCACAAGCGCCACACTCAATACAATCTTTTAAATTGAGTTCTTCACATTTGTCGTATTCTTCGGCTCTTGCATGCCACTGGAGTTGCTGAGGCAATAAAGAGGCAGGACAAGCTTCCGCACATTGGCTGCATCGAATACACGCCATTTCATGACGATTTGGTGCAATCTCTTTACGAGTTGGAGCTAAAATACAGTTGGTCGTTTTAGTGATTGGTACGATCGCATGAGGGAGAGTGAATCCCATCATCGGCCCGCCCATGATTAAGCGCGGGAATTTTTTATCTGCGCTATAGCCAAACTCATTAAGCAAATCCTGAACAGGTGTGCCAATAAGCGCCCATACATTGCGCTCTTGCTTAAATGTTTTTCCGGTGAGTGTGATGACTCGCTTTATCAGCGGCTCCCCATCAACAACGGCACGTTTTATTGCGTGCAGTGATCCAACGTTTTGAACCAAAATACCAATGTCAGCTGGAATGCTACCTACAGGTACTTCTTTGTTAGTGAGGATCTTAATCAGCTGCTTTTCGCCACCTGAAGGGTACTTCGTTGGAATCACACGAATAACAATATTCTTGTTAATCGCTGCAATTTCTAGCGCTTTAACCGCTTCAGGTTTGTTGTCTTCAATACCAATAATGGTGAGTTCAGGCTTAAGAATCTGCTCAACAATTTCGATACCTTGGATAAGTTCGTCGGCGTGCTCTTGCATCAATTTATCATCAGCAGTGATGTAAGGTTCACATTCAGCAGCATTGATGATCAGAATGTCGGTTTTCGCCAATCCAGATTGAATTTTCTTTGCTGTTGGGAATCCTGCGCCACCCATACCGGAAACACCCGCTTGTCGAATGATCTCAATTAGCTGTTCAGAAGGGAGTTGTGAAAAATCGTGATGAGTCGTTCTCTCAATCCACTCCTCTTTATTGTCCGGTTTGATTACGATACAAAGCTCGGATAAGCCAGAAGGATGAGCGGTGGTTCTTGGTTCAATAGCGGTGATCGTGCCAGATGTTGGAGCGTGAACAGGCAGCATAAAACTCATGGTGTATTTTGTTAAGGCTTGCCCTTTAAGTACTCGGTCGCCCACACTAACAATTAAGTCACCCGCTTTACCTATATGCTGCTTAACCGGTAAAACTAGCTCGCTCGGTATTGAAGCATTTGAAATAGCGCGTTGATTTGATTGCTTTTTGTTTTCGGCAGGATGAACGCCACCAGGAAAGTCCCACAGTGCGCCAGTACGAATTTGTTCAATTAATGACAACATACCAATCCTTATGCTTGAGAGTGTGGCGGCTGAGAGCTACCTACATCTGAGTTGGTAATATCAACAACAGGAATCGTGTTCATTTGCCATTTCCAATTTTCAGTTGTTGTTTCAAGTGGGAGCATCTCGATACAGTCAGTAGGACAAGGTGCTACACAGAGATCGCAACCTGTACATTCATCTTTTATCACGGTATGAAGCGCTTTAGTGCCTCCGACAATAGCATCGACAGGACAAGCTTGGATGCATTTAGTGCAGCCAATGCACATATCTTCGTGGATGAAGGCGACCGTTTTGATGTTGTTTGTTAAGTCGTGGGCGGAGTCTTCTGCTTCTACACCCATTAGGTCAGCGAGCTTTTCAATGGTGGCTTGACCGCCGGGAGGGCACTTATTGATCTTGTCACCATTGGCGATCGCTTCAGCATATGGGCGGCAACCAGGGTAGCCACACTGACCACATTGAGTTTGCGGAAGAATGGAATCTATTTGGTCGACAATTGGGTCGGCTTCAACTTTGAATCGGATAGATGCAAAACCAAGAATGACACCAAAAACGGCGGCAAGGACAACCAAGGCAAGTATTGCGATTAGAATGCTATTCATTACAACTTCACCAAACCAGTAAAGCCCATAAATGCCAGAGACATTAACCCCGCAGTGATCATTGCAATTGACGCGCCTTTAAATGGGGCGGGAACATCAGCCGCAGAAATTCGTTCACGCATTGATGCGAATAGGATAAGAACCAGAGAGAAACCTACCGCAGCACCAAAGCCATAAATAATGGATTGAATAAAGTTATGGTTTTCATTCACGTTCAGCAACGCTACCCCTAAAACCGCACAGTTAGTGGTGATGAGTGGTAAGAAAATACCCAATAAACGATAGAGAGTAGGGCTCGTTTTATGAACCACCATTTCGGTGAACTGCACGACAACAGCGATCACGAGAATAAAACTCATGGTTCGTAAGTATTCGATCCCTAATGGAGCAAGAATATAGCTTTCAACGAGATATGAGCATACCGATGCCAGAGTTAGCACAAACGTAGTGGCAAGGCCCATACCTATTGCGGTCTCTAATTTCTTAGAAACCCCCATAAATGGACATAACCCTAAAAACTTCACTAGTACAAAGTTGTTTACCAGCACAGTGCCGACTAACAACAAAAAATATTCGGTCATAATAATTTTAGTCTGAAATTCCGATCCCAATATTATCCTGCTTTGCGAGTTTAATAACAACCAAGTAAAGCTAAGGTTTTATATAGATGATGGAAAATTAGTCGCAAAATCATGGAAATCGGTGGTGAGAATGAAATGCTGCAGCTTAGAACGCAAAAAAGCCGCATCCTAAGATACGGCTTCTTTAAAATTGGCTCCCCCTGCAAGACTTGAACTTGCGACATACGGATTAACAGTCCGCCGTTCTACCAACTGAACTAAGGGGGAATTGCTTGAAATCGGGGCGAATATTAACGACAGATTTAATGCCTGTCAATAGAAAATTAGCGATAAAATTAAAATTATTTATTGAAAAAAAACTTTACTTTTTCGTAGCCCTTACTGGCTTTGGGCTTGGTTTACTTATCCACCAAATTTGTGGATAAGTGTGTTAGTTAAAGTTTGATAACTGTTTTGGACATAATAAAGGAAAGTAACAGCAAAACAGTATTACCATTAACTTATTGATTTTAAGATATTTTGTTTGGCTTGGTGTTTTATCTATTTTTTAGAATAAATAAAATTGGGGATAACATTGGTATTATTGGGGAAAAGTCGTGGATGAAAAATTTTGAGAAAAGTACGAATAAAACCTGATGGGGCGAAGATAATAGCAAATATAAAAAACAGAATCTAGCGCTATTTCTAACCATTGTTGTCCATTTTTTTAAAGGTTTAAGTTGCATCTATGTGTGACCTATGGCGACAATGTCACTCTCCGGATTTGAGCAGCAATAGGTAGAGACAAACATGAGCAAAGTTTTTGATTTGGTATCTGAATACAAACCTTCAGGGGACCAGCCAACAGCGATAAAACAGCTATTAGAAGGGCTAGATAATGGTCTCGCTCATCAAACATTGTTAGGCGTTACTGGATCAGGCAAAACATTTACTCTTGCAAATGTGATTGCAGAAGCGCAACGACCTGCGATCATTCTGGCACCAAATAAAACGTTAGCCGCTCAGTTATACGGGGAGATGAAATCATTTTTCCCTAATAATGCTGTGGAATATTTTGTCTCATACTACGATTACTACCAACCAGAAGCTTATGTGCCAACCACTGATACCTTTATTGAGAAAGACGCAGCAGTTAATAAACACATCGAGCAGATGCGACTGTCAGCAACAAAAGCACTACTAGAAAGAAAGGATGCGATTATTGTTGCGTCGGTTTCTGCAATTTATGGTCTTGGTGATCCTGACTCCTATTTGAAAATGATGCTGCATATACGCAGGGGCGATATCTTAGATCAGCGTGATATTTTACGTCGCTTGGCTGAATTACAGTATTCTCGAAATGACATGACATTTGAACGGGGTCAGTTCCGAGTCCGTGGCGAAGTTATTGATGTATTCCCTGCTGAATCTGAACAAGATGCGGTTCGAATCGAGATGTTTGATGACGAAATTGATTGTATTAGTATTTTTGACCCATTGACGGGGGCTGTGAAGCAGCGAGATCTACCACGTTATACGATCTATCCTAAAACTCACTATGTCACTCCGAGAGAGAAAATACTTGAAGCCATAGAGAAAATCCGCAAAGAGCTCGAAGAGCGTCAAAGCTACCTGAAAGAGAATAATAAGCTGGTGGAAGAGCAACGGATCTCGCAGCGAACTCTGTTTGATCTTGAGATGATGAATGAACTCGGTTTCTGCTCAGGCATCGAAAACTATTCTCGTTATTTGAGTGGACGTAAAGAAGGTGAAGCACCACCAACACTGTTTGATTACCTTCCTAGGGATGGGCTGCTTGTCATCGATGAATCTCACGTTACGGTTCCGCAAATTGGTGCCATGTATAAAGGTGACCGTTCTCGTAAAGAGACCTTGGTAGAGTTTGGCTTTCGGTTACCGTCAGCGCTAGACAATCGTCCAATGATGTTTGATGAGTTTGAATCCATTGCCCCGCAAGCCATATTTGTGTCGGCAACTCCAGGCAATTATGAATTAGACAAATCAGGCGATGACATTGCAGATCAGGTCGTACGTCCGACAGGGTTGCTCGATCCAGAGATCGAAGTTCGTCCGGTTGCTACGCAGGTCGATGATTTACTTTCTGAAATTCGCATACGATCCGCGAAAGGTGAGCGAGTTTTGGTTACCACACTCACAAAGCGTATGTCAGAAGATCTCACCGAGCACTTACATGAGCATGATGTCAAAGTTCGCTATTTACATTCTGATATTGATACCGTAGAGCGAGTTGAAATTATTCGAGACTTAAGATTAGGCGAGTTTGACGTGTTAGTGGGCATTAACTTACTAAGAGAAGGGTTAGACATGCCTGAGGTGTCTTTAGTGGCAATTTTGGATGCCGATAAAGAGGGTTTTTTACGTTCCGAACGATCTCTCATACAGACTATTGGACGTGCGGCACGAAATCTAGAGGGTAAAGCAATTTTATATGGTGACAGAATCACCAAGTCGATGAAAAAAGCGATTGATGAAACCGGAAGACGCCGTATAAAGCAGCAACAATACAATGAAGAGCAGGGAATTGTGCCACAAGCTCTCAAACGTAATATTAAAGATATTATGGAGCTGGGGGATATTACCAAGTCAAGAAAACAGCGTGAATCGAAGCAAGTACCGCTATCTAAAGTGGCCGAGTCTTCCGCTGTGTATGAGGTGCTTTCGCCGCAGCAACTCGATAAAGCGATCAGTAAACTTGAAGGTGAAATGTACCAGCATGCGCAGAATTTAGAATTTGAACTAGCAGCGGCTAAACGTGATGAAATAGAGAAATTAAGGGCCCAGTTTATAGCAAATAGCTAACCTTCAATGTTGAGGTTATGCTCGCGGAAATTGAAACAAAAAAATAGCCAGTAGAAAGATTCTGCTGGCTTTAATTTGTGAAGAATAACTTCACTAACAACGTCAGTTGGCTAGGTGACCCGAAGGCCACTTTTATATTTGCATACGGCATGCCAACAATAATTCTATACAAAACGAATGGTTAGAACATTTAGTTGATTGTACACATTGTTATATTTGCATAATGCAACTCGTAATGCGATTATTAAACAAAATGCAATAATAAAATGGCTAGGTTATGCAACAAACTCCCGAAACTCAGAAATCTAAGTATTTACTGATGGTCGAAGATACGGCCTCCGTTGCGGCGCTGTATCGCTCTTATCTAACCCCTTTGGGTATTGATATTAATATTGTTGGCACTGGGCGAGATGCTATCAATAGTTTAAACCACCGCACGCCTGATCTTATTCTACTCGATTTACGTTTACCCGATATGACAGGTATGGACGTACTCTTCGCAGTGAAACAATCTTATCCTGATGTTCCGGTTATTTTTATGACTGCACATGGTTCAATTGATACTGCTGTTGAAGCGATGCGCCATGGGTCTCAAGACTTTTTAATTAAACCTTGTGAGGCGGATCGGTTAAGAGTCACCGTTAATAATGCGATTCGTAAAGCGACGAAATTAAAGAACGAATCGGAAAACCCTCATAATCAAAATTACCAAGGTTTTATCGGCAGTAGCCAAACAATGCAGGCGGTATACCGCACCATTGATTCCGCCGCTAGCAGTAAAGCCAGTATTTTCATCACAGGTGAAAGTGGTACGGGTAAAGAGGTGTGTGCAGAAGCGATTCATGCCGCAAGCAAACGTGGTGATAAACCATTCATTGCGATTAACTGTGCTGCGATACCTAAAGATTTGATTGAAAGTGAACTGTTTGGGCATGTTAAAGGTGCATTTACTGGCGCGGCAACTGATCGACAAGGTGCGGCGGAGCTAGCCGATGGTGGAACGCTTTTTCTCGATGAATTGTGCGAGATGGATTTGGATCTTCAAACCAAATTATTACGCTTTATTCAGACAGGCACTTTCCAGAAAGTAGGTTCGTCTAAGATGAAGAGTGTGGATGTACGTTTTGTATGTGCCACCAACCGAGATCCTTGGAAAGAAGTTCAAGAAGGCCGCTTCAGAGAAGATTTATACTATCGTCTGTATGTTATTCCGCTTCATCTGCCACCACTGCGTGAAAGAGGGGAGGATGTCATTGAAATTGCCTACTCATTGCTTGGTTTTATGTCTTTCGAAGAGGGTAAAGGCTTTGTTCGCTTCGCGCCTGAGGTTCTCGACCGATTTAATCAATATGAATGGCCAGGAAATGTACGTCAGCTACAGAATGTTCTGAGAAACGTGGTGGTTCTTAATCATGGTAAAGAGATCACTCTCAATATGTTGCCTCCGCCACTTAATCGCCCGATTGAAAATCAGATGTCACTAGAGAAAAAACGCCGAGAAGAGATCTCCGTACAGGATATTTTTCCATTATGGTTGACGGAAAAAACAGCGATTGAGCAAGCGATTAAAGCGTGTGATGGCAATATTCCAAGAGCGGCAGGCTATTTGGATGTGAGTCCTTCTACACTTTATCGGAAGCTTCAGAATTGGAATAATAAAGAGCAGCAAAGTACTTAATATGAATATTTTAAATCAAGATAAAATCAACGATTTGGCTCGAGATATTGGTGAAGAGAATGTCCCGGTTCTACTCGATATATTTTTAGGCGAATTAAGCTCTTACATTGAAACCTTAACCAGCAGTGATGACGCTAAAGCGATGACTAATCTTGCAGAAATCAGCCATGCCTTAAAAAGTAGTGCAGCAAGTTTTGGTGCGGAAAAATTATGCGCGTATGCGGTAGAAGTGGATAATAAGGTTAAACTGAATCAGCAGATTGATGCCGATATTGATCTCATGGCAATGGTTGAGTTACTTCAAGAAACAAGAGTGAAATATCTAGGCTTAGTCAGCCAGTAGTCATTCACTCTTTTTAATTCATTACGGTGTTGAATTAATGGTCGCGCCGTTTAATGACCGCAACTTATTATAGTAGTTGTGATTCAATGGCTTGTTGTAGTTTCTCTCGATCGTGACGCCAATCGCGGTTGGGAGAGGCTAATTCTGTCGTTACGCAGTTCCAATCTTGTTCTAGCTCAGGATGCGGTGTGTCGCCTAAGATAGCGTCAACCTTACGTGCCTGACATGAACGTTCGCACCACTCGATTTTTTGTTTCAGCGACATCCTCCCAGCAGGACCATACTCGGGTGATAGGTTCTCAACAAATATCAATTTTGCGTTTAAATTTTGAGCGATTGCTTTCCCTATCTCGGGCAGGAGGAGTGGAGGCATAATACTGGTTAAGAAACTACCAGGGCCCAGAATGATGCAGTCGGCTTCAAGGATGGCAGAAACCGCTTCTTTCGTTGCCGGTACTTCTGGTGATAAATCTAAGCGGCGTAGATCTTGTTCCATTTCATCAACGTTCGTTTCTCCGGTTACCCACTGTCCTTCAAGAGATAGTGCAGTAAGGTCAGAAGGGTGTTCGGACATTGGAACAATATTTAGATCAACACCAAGCATATTTCGAATAAGATTGATGGCCTCTAAAGGGCGTACCGACAAGTTATCCAGTGCAGTTAGCATCAGATTACCAAGATTATGCCCATCAAGTTCACCTGTGCCTTTGAATCGGTATTCGAACATCATCGAGCTGATAGAGGGTTCGGTAATTAACTGGTTGATGCAGTTGCGAGTGTCTCCCCAAGCGATGCCTCCTTGGCAGTGACGAATACGACCTGTTGAACCGCCATTATCAGTGGTGGTGACAATACCTGTTGCATTGGAACCAAAATCTTTAAGCGCCGCTAACATTCGCCCCAATCCATGTCCTCCACCGATTGCGACCACTTTCTTTGATGAATATAAATTCATTCTTTTCTTCTTCATTTTATTCATAACCAACTACAATTTAGAATATTTCGTTAATCTCTAATACTCAATAGGGAGTAAATTGAGGGATCAGTAAGGTTTTTTCAAGTTAAGGCTAGATTCACAAATAGATTTTAAGTATTTTACCCCATAGCTGCTATTGAACTGTCAAAGTTATTAATAGCTGCCATAACTCCGAGCTCTAATGGCTAAGTTATAAATGCACATCCGTTAATCGTAAAGTGTTTTTATGATAAGCCACTTGAGCCAGTGACATGTTGTCACAAGGGCTGAATTGGAAATGATTCTGCCTCCCGTATTTGGAAAGGTGTTCCGTGGCACAACAATTCGAAGATAAATTCCAACGCAAATTTTATTATTTGCGCTTGTCGGTTACTGATGTTTGTAACTTTAAGTGTACCTACTGTCTACCTGATGGCTACCAGCCTTCGGGGCAGAAAAACTCGTCTTTTTTAGCGCTACCTGAAATCAAAAGGGTGGTTAAAGCTTTCGCTGACTGTGGCACTTCTAAAGTGCGAATCACAGGTGGTGAACCAAGTCTGCGTAAAGACTTCCTCGATATTATCCAAACTGTAGCGAGTACTTCAGGTGTTCAGAAAGTTGCAACCACGACTAATGGATACCGGATGGAAAAGCAGGTTGCTGACTGGCGTGATGCGGGTTTGACGCATATTAATGTCAGTGTTGATAGTTTAGACCCTCGTATGTTTCATCAGATCACCGGTGAAAATAAATACAAAGAGGTTATGTCTGGAATTGACCGCGCATTTGAAGTTGGTTACGAGCAAGTTAAAGTCAATGTCGTGCTGATGAAAGATTTAAACAGTCACGAACTTCCTGCATTTTTAAACTGGATTAAACATCGCCCAATTCAGCTACGTTTCATTGAATTAATGCAAACGGGCGAAATGGATGAGCTATTTAATAAGCATCATGTATCTGGTGTCGCGATTCGTAACCAGCTTATTGCGAATGGGTGGATTTTGAAAGCTCGCTCTCACAACGATGGACCAGCGCAAGTTTTCGTTCATGCTGACTACCAAGGTGAGATCGGCCTGATCATGCCGTACGAGAAAAATTTCTGTGAGAGTTGTAATCGCTTGAGAATTTCAGCGAAAGGAAAACTCCACCTATGCTTATTTGGTGATCATGGTGTCGAGCTTCGAGATCTCTTGCAGCAGGACAATCAAGAAGCTGAACTTATTGAGCGTATTCAAGCTCAGCTGCAAACGAAATCCGTAAGCCACTTTTTGCAAGATGGAAATACTGGAATGACACCACATCTAGCCTCTATTGGCGGCTAAACTCCAAAATTAGACGAATAAAATTATGCACGGCTGAGCATAGTCAGCGGTGCACATACTCCAAACAAATTAAAAAAGGTGAGCAAATGGGTCACGCTGAAAGTAAATTCGAACCGGCAAATATCGCAGTACTAACCGTTTCTGATACACGTACAGAAGAAAATGACACATCAGGTGGTTACTTAGCTGAGCAGTTGCAAGAAGCGGGTCATAATCTAGCAGACAAAAAAATTGTAATTGATGACATGTATAAGATTCGTGCGGTTGTATCGAATTGGATTGCAGACGAAAAAATTCAAGCGGTAATGATTACTGGTGGTACTGGTTTCACTTCTCGTGACAGCACGCCTGAAGCATTGGTCCCTCTATTTGACAAGCAGGTAGAAGGTTTTGGTGAACTATTCCGCACTGTTTCGTACGAAGAGATCGGTACATCAACGATTCAATCTCGTGCAATCGCTGGCTTTGCTAACCATACTGTTATTTTCGCAATGCCAGGCTCAACGGGTGCATGTCGCACTGCTTGGACGAAGATCATCAAACAGCAAATGGATGCAAGTCATCGCCCTTGTAACTTCATGCCGCATCTATCTGTTTAAGTCGTTGCGCTAAGTTTTTACTAAGGAAATAGTGATGAACCAATTTACTCATATTAACGCTTCTGGTGAGGCGAATATGGTGGATGTATCTGCAAAATCTGAGACCGTTCGAGAGGCAAGAGCGGAAGCTTTTGTTCATATGTCACCAGAAACATTGCAGTTAATTGTCTCCGGCCAACACCACAAAGGTGATGTGTTTGCCACTGCTCGTATTGCTGGAATTCAAGCGGCGAAGAAAACATGGGATCTAATTCCTCTTTGCCACCCTCTTTTGTTGTCAAAAGTAGAAGTGCAACTTGAAGCTATTGAATCAGAAAATAAAGTTCGCATTGAATCTGTCTGTAAATTGGCAGGTAAAACAGGTGTTGAAATGGAAGCGTTAACGGCTGCTTCAGTTGCTGCTCTAACGATCTATGACATGTGTAAAGCGGTGCAGAAAGATATGATCATTGATGGTATTCGCCTATTGGAAAAAACTGGCGGAAAATCAGGTCACTTTAAGGTGGATGCATGATTAAAGTGTTGTTTTTTGCGCAAACCCGTGAACTTATCGGTATCGATGAATTGACTCTAGAAGAGGAATTCTCGACAGTTGAACAGCTTCGTGCACACTTGTTTGCTCAACAAGGCAAATGGGAGTTAGCTTTAGAACCTGGTAAATTGCTGGCAGCAGTAAACCAAGCGATAGTGCCGTTGGAATCTGAAATTAAAAGTGGTGATGAAGTCGCTTTTTTCCCACCGGTTACCGGGGGGTAATGATGGATCCACGTGTTTCAGTTCAATATGATGATTTTTCGATTGCTGATGAGTACGAAATACTGGCAAAAGGAACAGCTGCAGGCGCGGTTGTAACTTTTGTGGGTAAAGTCCGCGATATGAATTTAGGTGATGATGTTATCGGATTACGTTTGGAACATTATCCTGGCATGACAGAAAAATCACTTGCTGATATCTGTGACCAAGCGGAGGCTCGCTGGCCACTGCTTGGAGTTCGAGTGATTCATCGAGTCGGTGATTTAGATATTGGCGATCAAATTGTCTATGTTGGTGTTTCTAGTGCTCATCGAGGTGCTTCATTTGAAGCGTGTGAATTTATTATGGATTACTTAAAAACAAGTGCTCCATTTTGGAAAAAAGAGCGAACCACACAAGAAAGTCGTTGGGTAGAATCGCGAGATTCAGATGCAAAAGCGGCTGAGCGGTGGAAAACCTAGCGATAAAAACATCCAGATGAAAGAATATCAAGAAACCAGCTCTAGGCTGGTTTTTTTTTGCTTTATATAAGCGGCAATAACATTTTAAATTCTATAAATTTAACATTTTTTCGCAACTTCTCAGGAGCAAGTGCTTATCACTGGTGTATATTAGGAACGGTGATAACCCTCACAAATGAAGGTGTTTATTAGTATAAATGTTACTTTTGATTAGACCTGTCGTGTGGAAAATGTTAATTTTCCGTATCAAATCTAGCATAAGATGCTGCAAAAATGCATCAATCTAGATGTAGTGATACTAAAGTCTGTTTTTTGAAAGATATTGTTAGTATTTAAACTGGCACATTAATTTTTTTCAGTTATTTACACTATATATACGCTTAATCTGTAGTTGTTTAGCGTTTTCTTGCCATATTCAATGGCAAAATAGTCCAATGATTGATAGTGTGTGCTGCAATCTTAGTAAGTTTTTAGATTTTTATGCTTAGGAATTGAGCTAAATAAATCTAAATCACTATCCGTTTATGTGAGCTTACCAAGATGTCATGGATGCAAAATATAAAACTTGGAGTTAAATGCATGTATAAGAATAAAATCACTCAGGCCCTTCTTCTAGGCGCGAGTATGGCAGTTGCTGCCACTTCTACTACGACTTTCGCAGCTGATGTCCCAGCTGGAACTAAACTAGCAAAAGTACAAGAACTCGTCCGTGGTAACGGTACTGAAGTTGCTTCTCTTGACCCTCACAAAACTGAAGGTGTTCCTGAGTCTCACGTTATTCGTGACTTGCTAGAAGGTCTAGTTAACCAAGATGCGAACGGCAAAACAATTCCAGGTGTTGCTGAGCGTTGGGAAACAGAAGATAACAAAAAATTCACGTTCTACCTTCGTAAAGATGCTAAATGGTCAAATGGCGATCCTGTAACGGCTGACGATTTCGTCTACAGCTTCCAACGTGCAGTTGATCCAAACACAGCATCACCTTACTCATGGTACCTAGAAATGACAACGATGGTTAATGCATCGGATATCATTGCAGGGAAAAAAGACAAATCAACTTTAGGTGTTAAAGCAATTGATGCAAATACATTTGAAGTAACACTTGAAAGCCCAGTACCGTACTTCGTAATGATGATGGGTCACACAACAGTTAAGCCTGTACATAAAGCAACTGTTGAAAAGTATGGCGACAAGTGGACGAAACCAGAAAACTTTGTTGGTAACGGTGCATTCACTGTTGGTAACTGGGTTGTGAACGAGCGTATTGAACTTGTTCGTAACGAAAAATACTGGGATAACGCAAATACAGTATTAACAAAAGTAACTTACCTTCCTATCGAAAACCAAGTTGCTGAAATGAACCGTTTCCTATCAGGCGAAATTGACTTTACATCTAGCCTGCCAAACGAGCACTTCCGTCGTCTACAAAAAGAACATTCTGAGTCTGTAGCAATCAAAGGTAACCTTTGTACTTACTACTACAACTTCAATACTCATAAGCCACCATTTGATGACGTTCGTGTACGTAAAGCAATTTCTTACACAATCGATCGTGACATCGTAGCAAATGCGATTCTTGGTCAAGGTCAGAAGCCTGCTTACTTCCTAACGCCTGAGATCGTTGCGAACTTCAGCCCTGAAACTCCAGATTACGGTAAACTAAGCCAGAAAGAGCGTAATGCTAAAGCAAAAGCGCTTCTTGAAGAGGCTGGATACAACAAATCTAACCCGCTTAAATTTACGCTGTTGTACAACACATCTGAAAACCACAAGAAAATTGCTGTAGCAATTGGCTCTATGTGGAAGAAAAACCTAGGTGTGGATGTTGTTCTTGAAAACCAAGAGTGGAAAACATACCTAGAAACTAAGAAGCAGGGCGATTTCGAAGCGGCTCGTGCTGGTTGGTGTGGTGACTACAATGAAGCATCAACATTTACTTCATTAATGGAAGGCAAGAACACAACTGGCGGTATTCACTACAAGAGTGCTGAATACGATAAGCTAACTGCTGATGCAATTCGTGCAACTTCTGAAGAAGAACGTAAAGAGCTTTACTACGCTCAAGAGGCGCTTCTAACGAAAGACATGCCGATTGCTCCTATCTACCAGTACGTAACTGCGCGTCTAGTTAACCCTCATGTAGGTGGCTACGCAGAAAACAACGCTGAAGATAAACTTTACTCTAAAGATATGTACATCATCGCTGAGTAAACGTTACCTATAATAATAAAATTTAATATCAGACTGCATACACAGTAAGTGTATGCAGCCTTTTCCCATATTTAAATTGTCACAGATTGAGTGAGATTATGCTGAAATTCATTTTAAAACGAATGATGGAAGCAATACCCACTATGTTGGTATTGATTACCGTTTCTTTCTTCCTGATGCGCTTTGCTCCAGGTAGCCCTTTTTCGAGCGAAAGAACACTTCCACCCCAAGTAATGGCGAATATTAATGCTAAATACGGCCTTGATAAGCCTGTGTTTGAGCAATACACCACCTATTTAACCAATGTTATCCAAGGTGACTTTGGTCCATCTTTTAAATACAAAGACTTTACCGTAAATGAACTCGTTGCTTCTGCTTTGCCTGTTTCGGCAAAAATCGGTGCAGTAGCCTTCATTTTCGCTCTTATCTTTGGTGTCAGTGTCGGAACGATCGCAGCTCTGCGGCAAAATACCTGGCTTGACTATACGATCATGTCCTCGGCCATGCTCGGGGTGGTTATGCCATCCTTCGTGCTAGCACCTGCGTTGATTTACATGTTTTCGATTAATCTAGGTTGGTTCCCTGCGGGTGGCTGGTTAGATGGGTCAATGAAATACATGATCTTGCCAGTATTAGGTATGTCGATGTTGTATGTTGCCACTTTCGCACGTATCACACGTGGTAGCATGATCGAGACTCTAAACAGTAACTTTATCCGTACCGCAAGAGCGAAAGGCTTGAGCTATTCATACATTGTTGTGAAGCACGCTCTGAAGCCTGCAATGTTGCCAGTTGTTTCTTACATGGGGCCTGCTTTCGTAGGTATCATCACTGGTTCTGTTGTTATCGAAACTATTTTTGGCCTGCCAGGAATTGGTAAGCTATTTGTTAATGCCGCCTTTAACCGTGACTACTCGCTAGTAATGGGAGTGACCATTTTGATTGGTTTCCTCTTCATTGTATTCAACGCTATCGTTGATATTTTACTGGCTTACGTTGATCCAAAAATTCGTTACTAAGGACGGCTCCTATGATTACTAAAAAAGATAATATAGATGCGCTGGAAAAGTTCTCTGAAAACTTAGAGATCGAAGGGCGTAGTCTTTGGCAAGATGCACGAATTCGCTTTATGCGTAATAAAGCAGCAATGGTGAGCTTGTTTGTTCTAACTATAATTTCACTAGCGGTAATTTTTGCTCCAATGTTGAGCCAATATGCTTTCGATGATACGGACTGGTATGCAATGCATGCAGCACCGTCATCGGAACATCTATTTGGTACCGATAGCCTAGGCCGTGATTTATTCGTGCGTACCTTAATCGGTGGTCGAATCTCACTTATGGTTGGTGTTATGGGCGCACTGGTTGCAGTATTAATTGGTACTGTTTACGGTGCAGCTTCTGGCTTTATTGGTGGCAAGGTTGACCGCGCGATGATGCGTGTTCTTGAAATTTTGTACTCAATTCCATTCATGTTCCTTGTGATTGTATTAGTAACCTTCTTTGGTCGTAATATTTTCCTAATCTTCGTTGCTATTGGTGCAATTGCTTGGCTGGATATGGCTCGTATTGTACGTGGTCAAACGCTAAGTTTACGTAGTAAAGAGTTTATCGAAGCGGCACATGTTTCTGGTGTAAGTACTTGGAATATTATCAAGCGCCACATCATTCCAAATGTATTAGGGATTGTAGCGGTTTACTCAACGCTTCTCGTTCCAAGCATGATTTTAACTGAATCTTTCCTGAGTTTCCTTGGTCTAGGTGTTCAAGAACCTATGACAAGTTGGGGCGCTCTACTTCAAGAAGGCTCACAAACAATGGAAGTTGCTATTTGGCAATTAACATTCCCAGCGATATTTATGATTGTGACACTATTTTGTTTCAACTATATCGGTGATGGCCTGCGTGATGCGCTAGATCCAAAAGACAGATAAATCTTTTGGTTTATAAGAATCAATAAGGAAAGAATGATGAGCTTATTAGATGTCCAAGACCTGCGCGTCGAATTTACCACGCAAGATGGTATCGTAACCGCAGTTAACGATTTGAATTTCTCACTAGAGCAGGGCGAAACCCTTGGTATTGTTGGTGAGTCAGGTTCAGGTAAATCTCAAACTGTATTCGCAATTATGGGACTACTGGCTAAGAACGGTATTATCTCTGGTAGCGCAAAGTTTGAAGGTAACGAAATACTGAACCTACCTGAAAAAGCATTGAACAAAGTTCGTGCTGAACAGATTGCAATGATCTTCCAAGATCCAATGACTTCACTGAACCCATACATGAAAGTAAGCGATCAGCTTATGGAAGTACTGATGCTGCATAAAGGCATGGGTAAGGCGGAAGCATTTGAAGAATCAGTACGTATGCTTGAAGCGGTTAAGATCCCTGAAGCACGCAAGCGTATTACGATGTACCCGCATGAATTTTCAGGCGGCATGCGTCAACGTGTAATGATCGCAATGGCACTATTGTGTCGCCCTAAGCTGCTGATTGCTGATGAACCAACAACCGCACTTGATGTAACGATTCAAGCGCAGATTATGGATTTGTTGAATGAACTGAAATCTGAGTTCAATACCGCAATCATCATGATCACTCACGATTTAGGCGTCGTTGCTGGCTCATGTGACAAGGTTCTTGTTATGTATGCTGGTCGTACTATGGAATATGGCACCGTTGATGAAATTTTCTACGAGCCTAGTCACCCATATGCTGAAGGTCTACTGAAAGCGATTCCTCGTCTGGATACAGAAGGTGAAATTTTACCGACAATTCCAGGTAACCCACCGAACTTACTTCGTCTACCACCAGGCTGCCCTTATCAAGAGCGTTGCCACCGCGTAATGGACCGTTGTAAGCAAGAAGCACCTATCCTTCAGCCATTTGGTACTGATCGTCAGCGTGCATGTTTTTCTGACTGGGAGACTTGGAAAAAATGAGTGTAGATAATAAAGAACTATTACTGGATATTAAGAATCTTAAAGTCCACTTTAGCATTGCTTCAAAATCTGCGTGGCCATGGTCTAAGCCTTCTAACTTAAAAGCGGTTGATGGTGTCGATGTTCGTTTATATGAAGGTGAAACTCTTGGTGTAGTGGGCGAATCTGGCTGTGGTAAATCAACATTTGCTCGTGCCATTATCGGTTTAGTTGAAGCGACTGAAGGTGAAGTAATGTGGTTAGGTCAAGACCTGACTCGCATGCAATCAGTACAACGCCGTGAGACTCGTAAAGAGATCCAGATGATTTTCCAGGATCCACTAGCGTCACTGAACCCAAGAATGTCAGTGGGTGCGATCATTGCTGAGCCGCTAGAAACTTTTTATCCAGAACTTTCAAAGCAAGAAGTGAAAGATCGCGTTAAAGAGATGATGGCTAAAGTTGGTTTGCTACCAAACGTAATTAACCGTTACCCGCATGAATTCTCTGGTGGTCAGTGTCAGCGTATTGGTATCGCTCGTGCGTTGATCCTTAAACCTAAGATGATCATCTGTGATGAACCAGTATCAGCACTGGACGTATCGATTCAAGCACAAGTTGTTAACCTTCTGAAAGAATTGCAAAAAGAGTTAGGCTTAAGTCTTGTCTTTATTGCTCACGACCTTTCGGTTGTTAAACACATCTCAGACCGTGTTTTGGTCATGTATTTAGGTAACGCTGTTGAGTTAGGAGAATCGGATGCGTTGTTTGCAGATCCTAAACACCCTTATACGCGTGCGCTTATGTCTGCGGTACCAATTCCAGATCCAAGACTTGAACGTAACAAGAAAATCGAAATGTTAGAAGGTGATTTACCTTCGCCAATTAATCCTCCGTCTGGTTGTGTTTTCCGTACTCGTTGCCCAATTGCAACAGAGGCATGTGCGAAGCAGAAACCAGCAATTAAAGGATCGGATAGACATGCAGTTTCTTGTTTGATGGTCGATGCTTAAATAAATAAGCATTATTTCAGCCTGTGACAGGCTTAAGCGCGACTGCTATATCGAGTCGCGCTTTTTTTGTGTTTAAACTTCTTCAATTTATCTGAACAACTAAGCCAATTTATTCTAGTTTTGAATGAATTGGCTTTTTTTATAATGGGCTCATAAACCTTATCGAATTAGTGGCAGATAGGAGATGATTATGGGTAAGTTAGTGGAAGGTGTTTGGCACGATGTTTGGTACGACACAAAATCAAGTGGCGGTAAATTTGTTCGCGAAGATGCGGGTTTTCGTCATTGGATAGAGAATAAAGTCGGTGAACCATTTCAGCCAGAAAGTGGGCGGTATCATCTATATGTATCATTAGCTTGCCCGTGGGCACATCGGACTCTGATTTTCCGTGAACTTAAAGATCTTACCGAGCATATTGATGTGACGGTGGTCTGCCCGGATATGATGAGCGGGGGATGGAAAATGGGCTTGCCTGAGCCTTTGTTTGGTCATATCTATATGCATCAAATCTATACTCAAGCCAAGCCTGGTTACTCAGGACGAGTAACGGTTCCTGTATTATGGGACAAGAAAACCAATACTATTGTGAGTAATGAGTCCTCTGAAATTATCCGTATGTTCAACTCGGAATTTAATGAATTAACGGGCAACACGGATGATTACTATCCTATGGCACTGACGAAGAAAATTGATGAATGGAATGATTATATTTATCCAAATATTAATAATGGCGTTTATAAGTGTGGATTTGCTACCACTCAAGATGCTTATGAAGAGGCTTACGACGCGTTATTTGAGGCGTTAGACAAAGTAGATGCACATCTTAGTGAGCACCGTTATTTAGCGGGGAGCGAGATTACAGAAGCGGATTGGAGATTGTTTACCACTCTAGTTAGATTCGATGCGGTGTATGTCGGCCATTTCAAGTGTAACAAGCAGAGAATTTCAGATTACGCCCATATTCAGGGTTACTTAAAAGAGCTATACCAAGTTAAAGGCATCAAAGAGACGACCGATTTCTACCATATCAAGCGTCACTACTATTATAGCCATACAGGGATCAACCCAACACAAGTGGTACCGAAAGGGCCTTTACTTGATTTGGATAGTGACCATGGGAGATCTTGTTGTCTGTAGTTTTTTGAATTTATAAGGCGTGATATGATTTCGGCACGATAATAAAAAGATGGTATATGGATGTTCTATTTGGCTCAGGCTTCAAAATCTCCTGTTATTAATACAATTAAATCTGATCTTTGTGAGGTTCTTAATTTATTGAGAAAAGATCGTGAAATATATGGTTTGATAGCAGTGATAGTAACCTCAGTCAGTTTACTTGCCAGATTTAGTGGGTACGATAATCAAATTAGTTTAACGGCATATACTTCAATTATTCCGTTAATTCTGGGGTTAACGATCTCCATAGTGTCTGTCTTTTACTTTTTCTTATTACTTATTCGTCGTGAAACTCATCCTTTAAAATGTTTTTGGCTCAAATTTAAGTTGTGCTATCAATTTCGGGCAAAAATCATTTCTGTCTTTATGTTACTGACAGCTCTGAGTACTTTCATTTCCAGCTACTCAACAATTAAAGCGATGATTCCGTTATTACATTCTTTTTCATTTGACATCCTATTCTATGAAATTGATTTGTGGATGTTTTGGGGTCATAACCCTTGGGAATTATTTTACCTTGTATTTAATCACCCTTATGTAACTGCATTCATATGTTTAAGTTATAACATTTGGTTTTTTGTTCTATGGGGTACTTTATGCTATTTCCTTTTATCTCCAACTAGCTCTAATCGGTCACGTTATCTTGTTAGTTGGATATTATGCTGGTTTTTGTTAGGCAGTGTATTAGCAATGCTACTATCTTCCTCCGGGCCAGTATTCATGGAGCGTTTGAACCCAGAGCATCAGCAATATGTTGGTCTGATGGAGTTATTACAATCACACAATTTGTGGCTAAAAGAACAAGGTTCTCCAGTTCTTATATGGGCTTTAAATACTCAAGATGTTTTGTGGGAATCATATATAACAGGAAAAGATACTCTAGGTAGTGGAATCTCCGCAATGCCGAGTATGCATGTCTCTATGGCTGTTTTGATGGCATTAGGAATGTATTCGGTAAATAAAAGAATTGGACTGATTTTCTGGGTATATGCTCTGGTTATTTATATTGGTTCTTTTACATTGGCTTGGCATTATGCCATTGATGGTCTGGTGAGTGCGCCACTTACTATTTTGATCTGGTATCTAGTTGGGAAAAGGTATCCGACTAAACCTGTCATTGAATCGTAAATCAATAAAAAAGGCACGCTATTTTTATAGCGTGCCTTTGCAATTGTTACTAACTAATTCGATTATATAATCTTAGTTAACTACTTTTTCTTCAGCTTGAGCTGCTTGGTCTGCTTGGATAGCCGTTAGAGCTACAGTGTAAACGATGTCGTCTACTAGAGCGCCACGAGACAAGTCATTGACTGGCTTGCGCATACCTTGAAGCATTGGACCGATAGACACTAGGTCTGCTGAACGCTGTACCGCTTTGTAAGTCGTGTTACCCGTGTTTAGGTCAGGGAATACGAATACTGTCGCTTTACCTGCAACTGGAGAGTTAGGCGCTTTAGAAGCGGCTACGTTTTCCATGATTGCTGCGTCGTACTGTAGAGGACCGTCGATCACGAGATCAGGACGTTTCTCTTGAGCAAGTTTGGTTGCTTCACGTACTTTATCTACGTCGGCACCTTTACCAGATTCACCAGTAGAGTAAGAGATCATAGCAACGCGTGGGTCGATACCGAATGCCGCAGCAGAATCTGCAGATTGGATAGCGATTTCAGCAAGCTGTTCAGCTGTTGGATCTGGGTTGATCGCACAGTCACCGTATACAAGCACTTGATCAGGCAGAAGCATGAAGAAGATTGAAGATACGATAGAAGCATCAGGAGCAGTCTTGATGATCTGGAACGGAGGAACGATTGTGTTCGCCGTTGTGTGAACAGCACCAGAAACTAGGCCGTCAACTTCACCAGCTTCAAGCATCATCGTGCCTAGGAATACTGAATCTTCTAGCTTCTCACGAGCTACAACCTCAGTCATACCTTTAGCGCCACGAAGTTCTACTAGGCGAGCTACGTAGTTTTCGCGAACTGATGCAGAATCGATGATCTCAACGCCAGCACCAAGCTCAACACCTTGCTGTGCAGCAACGCGACGGATTTCTTCAGGATTACCAAGAAGTACACAAGTTGCGATTCCGCGCTCAGCACAGATAGAAGCCGCTTTAACAGTACGTGGCTCATCACCTTCAGGAAGAACGATGCGCTTAGCCGCTTTACGAGCAAATTCTGTTAGTTGGTAACGGAATGCTGGTGGGCTTAGACGACGGATACCTTGAGTGCCTTCAGATAGAGAATCAATCCAAGGGCCATCAATGTGGCTTGCAACGTGATCGTTAACGAACTCGATACGCTCTTTATCGTCTGCAGGTACTTCTAGGTTGAAGCTCTGTAGGTTAAGAGACGTCTGCCAAGTGTTACCTTGCGCTTTGAAGATCGGAAGGCCTGTCGCAAATGCAGGTGCACAAAGGTTAGCAATGCTTTCTGGGATATCGTAACCGCCAGTTAGTAGAATTGCGCCAATTTCAACACCGTTTTTCGCAGCAAGAGCTGCAGCAACGATAACGTCAGGGCGGTCTGCAGATGTTACTAGCAGTGAACCTGGTTTGAAGTGCTCGATCATGTGCGGTAGAGAACGTGCACAGAAAGTGATGCTCTTAATACGACGAGTTGCAATTTCACCTTCGTTGATGATTTCAGCGTTAAGGTGCTTAGCCATATCAACCGCACGAGTTGCGATTAGATCGATGCTCCATGGCACGCAGCCAAGAACACGGATAGGGCTAGAGTTGAAGATCTGCATCACTTCAAGGTTCGCTTGCTGATCGCTATCTGCATCGTCAAAGATTTCAGATAGGTCAGGGCGAGTACGGCCAGCATCATCAACAGGAGCGTTTAGCTTGTTAATGATTACGCCTTTAATGTTTTTGTTCTTAGTACCGCCGAAGTTAGAACATGCTACTTCGATACGCTCTTTAAGTTGCGTAGGGTTGTCAGTACCAGGAGTCGCAACGAATACGATCTCCGCGCCAAGTGTTTTCGCGATTTCCGCGTTCACTTGGTTAGCAAATGGGTGCTTACGAGTAGGAACTAGACCTTCGATTAGCGTTACTTCTGCATCTTTGTTGATATTGTTGTATTGCGCAACAACAGACTCAAGAAGTACATCCATTTTTTCACTACCGATCAACGCTTCAGCTTTAGTCATCGCGATTGGTTCACCAATCTTGATGTCGCTGTTTGTGCTAATGATAGTTGATGTTAGATCTGGTTGATCGCCACCGCTACGAGGTTGAGCGATTGGCTTGTAAAACGAAACACTTACGCCTTTGCGCTCCATCGCGCGAAGAACACCCATGCTTACACTAGTAAGACCAACACCAGCGCTTGTAGGGATAAGCATAATAGTACGGGACATTGAGGAGTACCTTTAACTATTGGAATGAAAAAAGCTCAACTCCTGTTCCTACCAACATTTATATAGGGGTAGGAATAAAAGTTGAGCCCCATTTTTCTTAGATAAAAATCTGACTAGCTTCGAGTGAAGCTAGTCAGAAAATTCGATTAAAGACCTGCTAGTTCAGCTGTATCTTCTGCAATTACTAGCTCTTCATTAGTAGAGATAACCATTGCTGGTACACGGCTGTTTTCAGTCGTGATAGTACCTTCGCCGCCGAAACGAGCTTTAAGGTTAGCTGCGCTATCTACTTCGATACCGAAGAATGCAAGACGGTTAAGAACCATTTCACGGATTGGCGCTGAGTTTTCACCGATGCCACCAGTGAATACGATAGCGTCAAGACGACCTTCTAGAGTTGCAGTGTAGCTTGCAACGTATTTAGCTAGACGGTGACAGAATACGTCCATTGCACGAGTAGCTTCTTCTTTCTCGCCGTAGTTGTCTTCAACGAAACGACAGTCAGAAGTTACTTGAGTTAGACCTTGTAGGCCAGACTCTTTAGTGAACATTGTGTTGATTTCATCAACGCTCATGCCTAGTTTGTCATGTAGGTGGAACATAACAGCAGGGTCAAGGTCGCCACAGCGAGTACCCATTACAAGACCTTCAAGAGGAGTAAGGCCCATAGAAGTATCTACAGATTGGCCATTCTTGACTGCACAAACAGATGCGCCGTTACCTAGGTGACAGTTAATGATGTTAACTTCTTCAATAGGTTTGTCTAGAAGCGTGGCACACTCACGAGTAATAAATAGGTGAGATGTACCATGTGCACCGTAACGACGAATACCGTGATCTGTGTATAGGTTGTATGGAAGCGCGTATAGGTAAGCTTCTTCTGGCATTGTCGTGTGGAAAGCAGTATCAAATACAGCAACGTTTTTTAGTGCTGGGAATGATTTTTGAGCTGCTTTAATACCGATAAGGTGCGCAGGGTTGTGAAGAGGAGCGAAAGTCGCTGCATCTTCGATACCTTTAATTACTTCATCAGTGATTAGTGCTGATGAAGTAAAGTTTTCACCACCATGCACAACACGGTGACCGATTGCTGCAAGGTTTTCAGAAAGTTCTGGCTTAGAAGCAAGAATAGTTTCTACCATGAAGGCTAGTGCTTCTTCGTGTGCTGCGCCATTACCTAGTTGAGCTTCGTGTTTACCATCAAGTTTCCACTTGATACGAGCTTCAGGAAGATGCAGACATTCTGCAAGACCTGTTAGATGCTCGTCACCAGATACTGCGTCAACTACAGCAAATTTAAGAGAAGAACTACCACAGTTTAAAACTAAAACCAGCTTAGACATGAGTGCTACCTGTTATTCGTCTGATAAAAATCAGTTTGGATTAAAATTACTCACAAGAATAGACGAACTGGCAGGCAGTGCGTACTAGTCTTGGTCAAAAAAACTTTAATATCCATATAATGAGAAGCGATTTCTTACAAAAAAATCACCAGTGCATTCCTTGCAGATGTCGTCTCATGGTTGCCTTAATCGAAAATAACAGCAACAATGAGATGAGGGCCTGCAAAGGATAGCGATAATCGTCAAATATAACAAAAAAAATTTGAAAGAATATTAACTTTTATCAATTTTTTGCGCTTTTAGTTGAACTATTCAATTATTTTTTAGTGAGAGAGCCGTATGAACAACAAAGTCGGATTAGCGCATAGCTTAAAAGATGGCCAAGCTTACATGGATATTTGGCCTGTTCGTAAAGAACTGAACCCTATTTTTCCAGAGCAACGTATTATTAAAGCGACAAAATTTGGCATCAAAGTGATGCCTGCGATTGCTGCGATCAGTGTTTTAACTCAAATGGTTTTTCAAAATGGCCAAGCGATGCCACAAGCTATTGTAGTGGCGCTGTTTGCGATCAGTTTACCGCTGCAAGGTATGTGGTGGTTGGGCAATCGTTCAAAAACACAATTACCCCCAGCACTGGCTGGTTGGTATAGAGAGCTTCATCAAAAAATTATTGAAACAGGGTGTGCCTTAGAGCCAATGAAAGCTAAGCCTCGCTATAAAGAGTTGGCGATCATACTTAACCGTGCATTTAGACAGCTAGATAAATCATCTCTAGAGCGTTGGTTTTAAGAAGTTCATGTTGTTGAGCGGCTTTATTCGAGCTCTGCATATGTTGGCAAAGCGCTAATTGCTGGGCTAGTAAATAGATAACACTGAGTCTTGTGTTATCCATTCGAGAGCAGGACTGTGCCTTACATTTATGCGGGAACGCATTAAGAAAAAATATAAGCCTCATTTCACCCAGATTATTTTTCTGGAGGGAGTGAGGTTTTTTATTTTCCGCCATTCGGATAAGGAACATCTTTTGGTTAATGCGAGGTTTCGATAAGTCATAATTGATTGCGAGCTGTGAGCCGTAATTTGACTTCTGAGCTTTTGGCCGCGTCGAGCGGTTTACGGTTTTGAATCAGGGCCGGCTTTGAAACGCTAGCCATTTCAAATCATCATCACCAGATGATAGATACAAAAAAACCAGCTCAATGAGCTGGTTTAGTGTTCTTTCTAAAAAGAATATGGTGGAGGGGGACGGATTCGAACCATCGAAGGCAGTGCCGTCAGATTTACAGTCTGATCCCTTTGGCCACTCGGGAACCCCTCCAGGGTGTTTTCTTACTTCTTTACAAAATAAGCTTAATTGAGGTTTTCCCAACACATCAATCAAGTGCTTCCTAAACGATAAATCGCTTAAGAGAATATGGTGGAGGGGGACGGATTCGAACCATCGAAGGCAGTGCCGTCAGATTTACAGTCTGATCCCTTTGGCCACTCGGGAACCCCTCCAGGGTGTTTTCTTATTTCTTTACAAAATAAGCTTAATTGAGGTTTTCCCAACACATCAATCAAGTGTTTCCTAAACGACAAATCGCTTAAGAGAATATGGTGGAGGGGGACGGATTCGAACCATCGAAGGCAGTGCCGTCAGATTTACAGTCTGATCCCTTTGGCCACTCGGGAACCCCTCCAGGGTGTTTTCTTATTTCTTTACAAAATAAGCTTAATTGAGGTTTTCCCAACACATCAATCAAGTGTTTCCTAAACGACAAATCGCTTAAGAGAATATGGTGGAGGGGGACGGATTCGAACCATCGAAGGCAGTGCCGTCAGATTTACAGTCTGATCCCTTTGGCCACTCGGGAACCCCTCCAGGGTGTTTTCTTATTTCTTTACAAAATAAGCTTAATTGAGGTTTTCCCAACACATCAATCAAGTGTTTCCTAAACGACAAATCGCTTAAGAGAATATGGTGGAGGGGGACGGATTCGAACCATCGAAGGCAGTGCCGTCAGATTTACAGTCTGATCCCTTTGGCCACTCGGGAACCCCTCCAGGGTGTTTTCTTATTTCTTTACAAAATAAGCTTAATTGAGGTTTTCCCAACACATCAATCAAGTGTTTCCTAAACGATAAATCGCTCAAGAGAATATGGTGGAGGGGGACGGATTCGAACCATCGAAGGCAGTGCCGTCAGATTTACAGTCTGATCCCTTTGGCCACTCGGGAACCCCTCCAGGGGTATTTCTTACTTCTTTATAAGAAGTAAACTAAAAGAATGTTTTCCCAACTCATCCCTCAAGTGCGGAGCGCATCATAGCAAACTCGTTAAAGCTGTAAAGGATTTTTCGTATGATTTTGAGTTGAATGCTGCCTTTTTGGGCAAGGAAGCCGGAAAATGCGCATTTTGTCTATTAAGGCAGCGATATTTATACGAGGTAATTGAGATTGATGTCTCTATTTCTTTGGTTCTTTTACATTTTATCTATCGGCTTTACATTCCTTGACGAACAAACCGTTAATCTGTTGGTAAACTAGAGTCATCAATATTGGTAATAACCTCTTTTATATAAGTAGTCGTATGAAAAAAAATACAATAGTGGCGCTCTTCGCCATTTCAGTTGTTGCATTTAGTTCGGTTTCTAACGCTAAGCGTCCATCTACAGGAGGGAGAACGGTAGCCGTTGTTGCTCAAACTGTTTCTCAGCACGATATATCTCAATCGCTTTCACTGATTGGAAAACTTGAGGCCAAACAATCTGTGGTCATTTCTCCTGAAGTTTCAGGAAAAGTAGAGCAAATTGCGATTTACGCAAATCAGAAAGTGAAACAGGGCCAGTTATTGGTTCAGTTAAATGATGACAAAGCGAGTGCCGCGGTTAAAGAGGCGAACGCTTATTTAAAAGATGAGCAGCGTAAACTGAAAGAGTTTGAACGTTTGGTGAAGCGAAATGCGATTACTCAAACGGAAATTGATGCACAAAAAACCAATGTTGATATTGCTCAAGCTCGTTTAGAAGCGGCAAACGCAAATTTACGCGATTTACACATCAGTGCGCCATTTTCTGGCACTGTCGGCTTTGTTGATTTCAGCCTCGGTAAAATGGTAAGCGTCGGGAGTGACCTGATAACATTGGATAACCTTTCTCTGATGCAGCTCGATTTACAAGTGCCTGAACGTTACTTATCTAAGCTATCAACTGGTATGAAAGTGATCGCGACGAGCCAAGCGTGGGGCGATCAGTCTTTTGCTGGTGAAGTGGTTGGGATTGATTCTCGTATTAACCAAGAAACACTTAACCTGCGCGTACGAATCGAATTTGCTAATCCGGAGAGTAAACTCAAACCGGGCATGCTAATGGCGGCAACAATTGATTTCCCAGCAATCAGTGCTCCTATTATCCCAGTGCAAGCATTGCAGTACTCGGGCACTAAGCGATATGTATACATTATTGATGACCAGAATAAAGCTCATCGTCAAGAAGTGCTTCTAGGTGCTCGCGTAGGTAATGAAGTCGTTATCGAGAAAGGATTAGAGATCGGGCAAAACATTGTTGTTCAAGGCTTGGTTAATATGCGTAATGGCGTTGCGATTAAACTGGTTAATGCTGCCGGAGAGCCTGTTGAAAAAAATGATGCATCTGCAATGATCAGCAACGAACCGGCTTCAAGTGTTCATGCTGAGAAGGAACAACAATAATGTGGTTGTCTGATACAGCGGTCAAAAGGCCAGTTGTCGCGATTGTTCTAAGTCTATTGCTTTGTGTATTTGGTATCGTGTCATTTAACAAACTTGCTGTTCGTGAGATGCCTGATATTGAAAACCCAGTAGTGTCGGTCAGTACTCGCTATGAAGGGGCCTCTGCCACCATTATGGAGAGTCAGATCACCACAGTGCTTGAAGATCAGCTTTCTGGGATCAGTGGTATTGATGAAATAAGTTCAACCACAAGAAATGGCAGTTCTCGAATCACCATCACATTCGATTTAGGTTACGACTTAAATACTGGGGTGAGTGACGTTCGAGATGCAGTTGCACGTGCTCAGCGCGGTCTCCCTGATGAAGCGGATGATCCTATCGTTTACAAAAATAACGGTAGTGGCGAAGCGTCGATGTACATCAATTTAAGCTCCGACATCATGGATCGCACTGAACTGACCGATTACACCGAGCGTGTATTAATGGATAGGTTCAGCCTGATCTCAGGAGTGAGTTCGGTCGATATCTCTGGCGGCCTTTACAAAGTGATGTATGTGAAGTTGAAACCTGAACTGATGGCAGGGCGCGGTATCACCACCACTGATATTACCAATGCTTTACGTTCAGAGAATATCGAAAGCCCGGGCGGTGAAGTTCGTAATGATTCGATTGTCATGTCAGTAAGAACGGAACGTCTTTATCAGCAAGCGGATGATTTCAACTACCTTGTAGTGAAAACCACCAGTGATGGTACGTCGATTTACCTTAAAGATGTTGCTGATGTATTTCTTGGCGCAGAGAATGAAAATTCTACGTTTAAAAGTGATGGCGTAGTCAACGTAAGTATGGGCATTGTGCCTCAGTCGGACGCGAACCCATTAGAAGTAGCAAGTCTCGTTCACAAAGAAGTCGCTAAGATCCAACAATTCTTGCCAGAAGGTACTCGTTTAGCGGTTGATTACGACTCTACCGTGTTCATCGACCGTTCAATTTCAGAAGTCTACAACACACTATTTATCACCGGTGGATTGGTCATATTGGTTCTGTATGTCTTTATTGGGCAAGCAAGAGCGACGTTGATTCCCGCAGTGACGGTGCCAGTATCGCTGATCTCCTCATTTATGGCGGCATACTATTTTGGTTTCTCGATTAACCTGATCACCTTAATGGCACTCATACTATCAATTGGTTTAGTGGTCGATGACGCCATTGTAGTGGTTGAAAACATTTTCCATCACATTGAAAAAGGTGAAAAGCCATTACTCGCGGCATATAAAGGTGTACGTGAAGTGGGCTTTGCGGTAGTGGCAACCACCTTAGTTTTGGTCATGGTGTTCTTACCTATCTCCTTTATGGACGGCATGGTCGGCTTACTCTTTACCGAATTTTCGGTGTTGCTAGCGATGTCCGTTATTTTCTCTTCACTCATCGCACTGACGTTAACGCCAGTGTTAGGGAGTAAGATCCTTAAAGCCAATGTGAAACCAAATCGCTTTAACCTCTTTATAGAACGAATCTTTGCTCGTCTTGAAGAGGGATACCGAAGTTTAGTGAAAAGAGCCGTGCAGTGGCGATGGGTTGCTCCAATCATCATAATCAGCTGTATTGGTGGTAGCTTTGCTTTGCTTAACCATGTTCCCGCTCAACTGACACCGCAAGAAGACCGAGGTGCGATCTTTGCCTTTGTTCGTGGTGCAGACGCGACCAGTTACAACCGCATGAGCTCCAATATGGACTTAGTAGAGCAACGTCTAATGCCACTGTTGGGCCAAGGCGTTCTGAAATCATTCAGCATCCAATCGCCAGCATTTGGTGGAATGGCAGGTGACCAAACTGGCTTTGTCATCATGATTTTGGAAGATTGGGGAGACAGAGACCAAACCGCGCAACAAGCATTAGGGTTGATCCGTAAAACCTTGGTCGATATTCCTGATGCCAGAGTCTTCCCTATGATGCCGGGGTTCCGTGGTGGATCGAGTGAGCCCGTTCAGTTTGTCTTGGGCGGCTCGGACTATAAAGAGTTACAAAAATGGGCAGAGATACTCAAAACAGAAGCCAACAATAGTTCACTTATGGAAGGCGCAGACATCAACTACTCAGAAAAAACACCTGAGTTGGTGGTGTCCGTTGATAGAGATCGTGCGTCACAGCTCGGCATTAAAATTTCCGATATTTCCGAAACACTCGAAGTCATGCTCGGCGGAAAAAGTGAAACAACCTTTGTTGATCGCGGTGAAGAGTACGATGTGTACTTACGTGGTGACGAAAATAGCTTCAACAATGCGGCGGACTTGAGCCAGATTTACATGAGAACCGCGAGTGGCGATTTAGTGACTCTTGATACGGTGACGAAGATCGAAGAAGTCGCGTCATCGATTCGACTTTCTCATGTCAATAAACAGAAATCGATCACGTTGAGTGCTAATTTAATCAATGATGCAACGCTGGGTGAGGCATTGGATTTTCTTGATGCAAAAGCCATTGAACTCTTGCCTGGCGATATTTCAGTTGATTACACCGGTGAATCTAAAGACTTTAAAGAGAATCAGTCGAGTATTTTAATCGTATTTGGTCTAGCACTGCTGGTGGCGTACTTGGTACTGGCGGCTCAGTTTGAAAGCTTCATTAACCCAATGGTGGTAATGTTTACCGTTCCAATGGGCGTCTTTGGCGGCTTCCTCGGGCTGGTTGTGATGGAGCAAGGGCTTAATATTTATAGCCAAATCGGCATGATCATGTTGATCGGGATGGTGACCAAAAACGGAATATTGATAGTTGAGTTTGCAAACCAATTAAGAGACCGTGGTATTGAATTTGAACAAGCGATTGTCGATGCCGCTGCTCGTCGTTTAAGGCCAATATTGATGACTGCATTTACTACGCTAGCGGGCGCAATACCATTGATTATGTCAACGGGCGCTGGTTATGAAAGCCGAGTCGCGGTTGGTACGGTGATCTTCTTTGGTATGGCGTTTGCGACACTAGTGACACTGTTCGTGATTCCTGCGATGTATCGCCTTATCTCGGGTCATACTCAATCGCCTGGTCATGTAGAAGCAGAGCTGAATCGAGAATTAGATCACGACACGAAAGGGCGAACAAGCCACGGATAAATGAAGTAAAGAGTGCTAACATACAAGCATAAATACTAAGAAGAAAAGGAAAGTAAAGTGGCTGATTTTAAATATAAAAATCTGACTCAAGAGCAACAAGACAAACTAGATGCAGCAGCATTTCGACGCTTACTGGCGCATTTAGATGATAATAAAGATGTTCAAAATATCGATCTGATGATCTTAGCGGGTTTTTGTCGTAACTGTTTTAGTAAATGGTATAAGGCAGAAGCTGAAACCCAAGGATTGGATCTCGATATTGATGATGCCCGTGAACGAGTGTATGGCATGACTTATGATGAGTGGAAGCAGAATCATCAGCCCAAAGCAACGCCAGAGCAACTTGCTGCCTTTGACGCAAAACAGAAGTAGTTAAATCAGACATCAGTAAACGTCATTAGATAAAAGCCTACAGCACATTGTTCTTTCAAATTGAAAGTGTCTGTAGGCTTTTTTAATCAACGTATTTTAGGATGAGATAGAGCGGGCGCTAACGGCTGCTCAATATAAACGGCTACTCAATATAACCCGTCGACTCAAATGCTTCTAAACGTTCCAAGTAAGGTTGAAGATCACCAATATTATTCGCGACCCACTCAGGGTTGTAATAAGTATCTAAGTAGCGCTCGCCACTGTCACATAACAGCGTAACAATGGACCCCGTTTCCCCTTTGGCTTTCATTTTAGCCGCCAATTGCAGAACGCCATATAAGTTAGTACCTGTCGATGCCCCCACTTTTCGTCCCAACACTTTTTCTAACCAGTGAGCGGTAGCCACACTCGCGGCATCTGGGATCGTCTGCATTTCATCAATCACGCCTGGGATGAAACTCGGTTCGACTCGTGGCCTGCCGATGCCTTCAATTTTACTGCCGCAATCTCCGGTGAGGTTGGTATTGCGAGTACGATAATAGTCGTGGAAAACAGAGTTTTCAGGGTCAACCACGCATAGCTTGGTGTTGTATTTTTGGTAGCGAATGAAACGGCCAATCGTTGCTGATGTCCCTCCTGTTCCGGGGCTCATTACAATCCAAGTCGGTTCTGGGTGATCTTCCAGTTTCATTTGGCTAAAGATTGAATTGGCAATGTTATTGTTTCCGCGCCAATCTGTTGCGCGTTCAGCGTAAGTAAACTGATCCATATAATGGCCGTTTAATTCATCGGCTAAACGGCGAGATTCCTGATAGATCTCATCGGTTCGATTCACTAAGTGGGCAGTACCGCCATAGAATTCAATTTGTTCGATTTTCTTACGTGCGGTGCATTTAGGCATCACTGCGATAAAAGGTAAGCCAAGAAGACGGGCAAAATAAGCTTCAGATACCGCAGTGCTACCAGACGATGATTCAATAACCGTCGTCTCTGGCCCAATCCAACCGTTACTGATCGCGTATAAGAAGAGAGAGCGAGCCAAACGGTGTTTCAATGAACCAGTGGGATGGGTGCTTTCATCTTTTAGGTAGACATCCACTCCTTCAATACTAGGAAGTTCAAGCTTAATAAGATGAGTGTCCGCAGAGCGTTGAAAATCGGCTTCTAATTTGCGAATTGCATTGTTTATCCATTGGTGATCAGTACACATGGGCTATCTCCTAACTTGGTATAAGATTAATTTACCTACAAATTGGGAGAAAAACTTCACAAAAAAGACTCTGATTCTGGTAAAAAGGAGAATATATTTCTCTGTGAAAGGTTTTTGATGAAATGGATCTTGATAACGTTGATAAGAAAATTCTCTCAATGCTGCAAGTTGATAGCACTTTGTCATTAAATGATTTGGCTGAGGCGGTGAATTTAACCACCACACCTTGTTGGAAACGGCTTAAACGATTGGAAGATAAAGGGATCATTGAAAAGCGAGTGGCGTTGCTGAACCCTGAAAAGCTTGGCTTGTCTTTTACCGCTTTCGTAATGGTTAAGACCAGTAATCACTCACATGAATGGTACAGCCAATTTGTTGATACGGTGACGCTTTTTCCAGAGGTGATGGAGTTTTATCGCATGGCAGGGGAGTATGACTACATGCTCAAGGTTCTCGTTAAAGATATGAAATGCTTTGATAAGTTTTACAAGCGATTAGTGAACAGTGTAGATGGCATCTCAAATGTCACCTCGACTTTTGCGATGGAGCCGCTGAAATACACAACGGCGCTCCCCATTTAATCTTCACAAAGAATGTGGTTTGCGCCGTATGAAAGGAATTAAAAATATAGCGTCAATCATTTGCATTATTTCGTAAAACGCATCACCCCTTCTTGCACGGCGGTTGCCACTAAATCACCTTGGCGATTGTAAATCTCACCACGTACCAGTCCACGGTTGTTACTTGCCGTCGGGCTCTCAATGGCGTATAGCAACCATTCATCGAGCTTAAATGGGCGATGGAACCAAATGGAGTGGTCGATGGTAGCCACTTGGAATTTTGGCGTCATCAGTGATACTTCATGCGGATGCAATGCCGTGACCAGAAATCCCCAGTCAGACGCATAAGCCAGCAGGTATTGATGAATTAAATGGTTATCGGGCATCTCACCATTGGCTTTGATCCATAAGTACTGCTTTGGCTCTGTTTTCTTTGGAGCAAGTGGGTTGACGATAGTGACTGGGCGCATTTCGATCGGTTTTTCACCACAGAATGTCTTACGTAATTTTTCAGGTAAGAATTCAGCAATATGGCTAGCAAGCTCAGATTCAGACGCAAAGTTTTCAGGGCCGGGAACCTCTGGCATCGTATTTTGGTGTTCGAATCCTGGTTCGTTACCATGATAAGAAGCAGTGAGATAAAAAATAGGACGTCCGTTTTGAATCGCTTTCACTCGGCGAGTGCTGAAGCTTCGCCCATCCCTTAAGTTTTCCACATCGTAAATGATAGGTTTTTCCGGATCGCCAGGGTAAAGAAAGTAGCTGTGGAATGAGTGAACAGAACGGTCATCCTCTACAGTATAGCGCGAGGCAGAAAGTGCCTGACCAAGAACTTGTCCCCCATAGACTTGTGGTAAGCCTAAGTTTTCGCTCTGGCCTCTAAATAGCCCTTCTTCTAGCTTTTCGAGTTGCAGTAAGCTTAGTAACTCTTTAAGTGGTTTACTCATTTTATATACCTTAATAGAAGCTTTCAAAGAGCTTAAAATTTGTGAATTAATGGTTCAGTCAAAGTTCTGTCAATAAGTTACAAACATTCAAGACATAGTGACAAAGCCTATCTATAATTACGCTCATTACAATATATATCCTGAATTCAATACGTTAAGAGAGTATTCATGAAAAAGGCACTTTTACTTGTTATATCTGTTATCTTCGGTGGCGCATTATTTGGCTGTCAGACTTCGCCACAACCTGAGTTAGAAACCAGTGCCGTACAAACGATTACTGGTAGTGTGGCATATCGTGAGCGTATTGCATTACAACCGGGTGCGTTAGTGACCGTTATTTTAGAAGATATTTCATTAGCTGATGCGCCTGCTAAAGTGATAGCGAAACATCGCTTTGAAACAAACAGCAAGCAAATTCCTTTAGATTTCCAGCTCGATTATGACAGCAGAAAAATTCAAAGTAATCATACTTACAATGTTCGTGCAAAAATTGAAGTGGACGGTAAGTTACGTTTTATTACCGATACGGTTACCCCTGTAATCACTGATAATAACCAAACACAACACGTTGCTTTAATGCTTAAAGGTATTCGTAACTAAAGTTAGAACGCAATTTGTTCGACATTAATCGATTCATTTTCATCAATGGCAGCCAATCAAGGCTGCCATTTGTATAATCTTAGCTTTATTTTTCCTATCGAGCTCACCTCAATTCCTTCCGCTTGCAATTGGCTTTTTTGCCGTTCAAACGCTTCACCCTTCAATGAGATTTCTCCTTTACTGTTTATGACCCTAAACCAAGGTAATTTACTGCCTTCAGGAAGATTCCCGAGTGCTTTACCTACATGCCGAGCATAGCCAGGGAAACCAGCAAAACGGGCCACTTCTCCATAAGTGGTGACTTTCCCAAAGGGAATTTGGTGAATTACAGCAAAGACTTGCGGTAAAAAATGATCCATAATAAAAATTCCTAGTTCAAGTTGCCACGGATTGGTAGAAGGAGGAGCTATGGTATTTTCAACAATTCAGTTCTTGATCACAACAATATTAGCGATTGTTTGTGCGCTTGCCATTAGCTTAAGCGCTGGAGACATTCCTGTTATCGCTTTAATTATCCCTGCTTTATGGGTTTTACCTCAAGGTGGAGTCGCAGGGGTAGTATTTCTCGCCGCGATGACGATTTACGGGCTCACACTTCCAATGCAGTCAATTACACTTTCTGTCAGTGTTTGGGTCCTGTTCCCTCTATTAATGGTGGCATTTTCGAAGCGAAGTTCGTTGGGAATATTACTGACGGCAAGTTTGGTGGTGTTGACTCTTCAAGTCGGGATCATGGTGACACAAAATGCAGGCAAGCTGGACGGAACACCGTGGGTTACGATCATCCAAACACTCGTCGTTGTTGCCATATGGTGGGTAGCGAATTATTGGAAAAGTGAAAACCGAAAAATTGTCAGTCGGCACAGCTGGTGGTCTTTGGGGTTAATTATTCCGTTGTGGGCGGCGGGTTTATCTCATGCCGCATTGGTTTCCCTCTGTATTGTGGGGATCATTGCCTCAATGGAAATGCTGACAAAAGCAACAAAATTCAAGTGGAACCAACTTCTCTGCTGGACGCTACCGACGGTCGGTTTTGCTGCATTAATTATCTCCCCGAATGTGGATGTCCCTAATCCGGTATTTGTTGTCTGGTTATGCTTACTAGGAACCGCTTGGATGACCGATTATATTATTCGTTCAGATGAAGAGCCTAGCGAGCTTTGATCTCGTCACGCCTTGATTTTGGCAGGGTACGGGTCTAGAAAAAGAAGTAATTAAAGCTTGAGCCATAAAGTTCTAATTACTTAGAAAGCTTTAATTACCTAGAAACTGGATTTATTGAGAGATTGGAAACAGTAGAGATTAAATAGTCTAGACGTATACATATCTTCAATATATGGTTAAGTGCATAAGATACCATATGAGTATTCAGTATGGTGTCATCAAAACTATCTTTAGGGTATGTTTAGTGGCGAATATATTTCGAAATCTGCGACCAATCTTATGGTTCGTCGTTTGGGTCTCCATCGGCTTTAGTGGTGTATTTCATGCTACGGCTAGCGAAAGTGTTCCACAAAGCAAAATGCATTACTCCGTGGCAACCGAAGCGGATGATATTGTCACACGTATTCTGTTTGACGCCCTCGCTGAAGAGTTTGAACTCTCTATTCAATATGTCGATTACCCAAGCTTTGATTCAATTTTACGAGCGGTAGAAGTGGGGGAGAGTGACTTCGCCGCGAATATTACTCACACAAAATCTCGTTCGCTACGTTTCGATTTTTCCCGCCCTACCAATATAGAATATACTTTTCTTTATAGTCGGCTAGATACAGAGTTGGCCGACATTTCAAAGCTTGGAGTGCCTAAAAATACAATTTATGGCGATCTGATTCAGGTTAACTACCCACAAATAGAGTTGATTGAGTATGACGGCACCCATCAAGCGTTGGCGTTGCTGAATAACCATTCGGTGGCGGGGGTTGTGGATGCGATAAATCAATTGGAGCCAATGCTGAGTCGTGGGTTCGATGCAAAAATGTTGAACGATAAGATCTCGATTAAGCCTGTGTCTATCGTTTCGATGAAAGGCACTCATGCATCCGAGCTTTCCTATTTTGTCGATTACTTACACTCAGAGAAAATACAGAAACGTTTAAGAGAGAAGGTTGAGCAGTATCAGTTCGATTTACGCCAACAGGCACTAAGGCGCGAAGTCTTCAATAGTGGATTAGATCTTCGTAAACCTTTACTTGTTAAACTAGAAAATATGACTCCTTTTGCTATATACCAACCTGATGGTTCAGCGAAAGGCAACAGTGCGGACGCAATTTTCCAAGCATGCGATATTTTAGGGTTTCAATGCCAACTGGTCAGTTCCGCAGAAGAGACATGGGAAAGCATGTACCAAGATTTACTGATGAATCGAATTGATGTGCTTGCTCCACTGAATATCTCTGAACCACGTAAAGCTTTAGTTAATTTTAGTACTCCGCACTACACAGCAGAATCCCTGCTAGTCAAGCGTATAGGTTACAAACCAGATGTTTACCGAAACGCATCAGAGCTGATTACCGAAAACATTGGAGTCATAAAAGGTGATTTTTTCGATGAATTATTGACTCAACTTTTACCTCAAAAATATCTGTTTCGCTATCGCAACGATGGAGAATTAGTGGATGCATTACTTGATGCCGAGGTTGACTATATTGCGCTTAATAACGCTACGTTAAGCGCTTTATTGAAAGAAAAAAGTTTGCTTCCGATCACAAGAGATCACTCAATCGACAAACTCTTCCGTTCCGATGTTGCTCTCGGTTTCCCAAAAACGGATAGAGGTGAGAAATTAGCGTTTTTCTTCTCAAGAGCGTTACAGGTTATTGATACTGATAGACTGAATAGATTCTATGATCAGGCTCCAGATTGGCGAAGTACTCATGAAGCGGAGCAGAAACTGGCTAGTCGAACGCAAAGTGTTTTTATCGTCCTACTTTGCTTTATGTTTTTGGTGGCGATTTATTTACACACCCAATCGAATACAGATAGCTTAACCAAACTTGGAAATCGGCGCAGTTTACGCCATCGCTACCGAAGAGGATTAAAGCCATCTCAAACATTGGTGTATTTAGACATTAATAAGTTTAAGCAGATTAATGATACTTATGGCCACCATGTCGGGGATCTTATCCTTCAAGAGTACGCTCAGCTGATTAAAAGAGAGTGGCAAGGACGTTGTTTCCGAATTGGTGGCGATGAATTTATTTTGGTTGGAGAAGTTCCCGAACATAAGCTATTCGAATTGCTCAATCGCTTAGGTAGTTTTAACTTTCAACGGCCAAAAGAACAGATTGAATTTGCAGTAAAAGTTTCTATGGGGATCTACTTGCCTAGAGAAGGCGAATGCAGTTTAAGAGAAGCGCTGAGGAAAACAGACCGCTCAATGTATGATGCTAAAAATAGCGAAGGTACTGAATTTATGTTTGTTAACCCTAGAATTGTGGTGAACGATGAGGGCGGAATGGCTTCGAATGTATAGTGATTATACTAAGCGATGTTTTATTGCGCACTTGAACTAAAAAGTTGGCTTTCGTACCTTGTGGGGCTTGCATTAGTGTCAGGGATGCTTGATAATCCTCTCACTCTTTGACGAGACGCTCGTTTAAGAAAAAGAATCTATGGAGGCCCTGGTCCTCCCGCAACACTAACTTGTGAACTCGGTCAGATCCGGAAGGAAGCAGCCGCAGCAGGCGACGTGTGTGCCGGGATGTGGCTGGGGCTTCCACCCATTAGAAAAGCCGCTTTTTATGAGCGGCTTTTTGCTATCTGTCGTTTGTCAAATAACATAGTAGGTGTTTTCGTATCCTTGTACATGATCGTCAACAACACCCCCAATGCGTGCACTCTCACTTCAAATATTAAATACTTTTTCCGTGACAGAATTATTTGGTGCTCACAATGAGCGTAGATATTCTGTAACTCGGAAATGCCCCAAAACGTGTTTAGATGGTACTGAGGCTTTCTTTACCCAATACTGTTATATTGTGTAAAAGAGAGTAACTCCCTTCAACATCAGCATGCTTGAATGTGATATTACCATCAGTATTGACTTCAAATTCTAGCTCACAATAAGACACGTACTCTAAATCAAGTTTATAGGCTGCTACGTTTCCTACATCTTTCTTCTTATCTGCAAAGGCTACAGAATGGCAGTGGACTTCTGCACCTATGGCTACAAAGTCATCACTGAATGACAAAATACTGAACTCTTTGATCCTAGCATCAGGTGTGTGATGAACATCCACATTATAGTAACCGCTAAAATCCAATAACTGCTCTAAAACTTCAGCGAGTTGATTGTTCAGATAACCGTTAAGGTTCATCTTGAAAATGTAGTCTTGAAGAATCTCCCTAACTTTTACTTCACCACTATTATAAGCATCCAGTACATCCTTCAATGATCGTGTATGAAGTAACCCATGATTAGTTTCATTACAGAAGTTCTCTAGGTCACGGTCTTGGGAAACAACATAACAATGGGGAATAGCATTCAAGTCCATATGTTGGATTAGGTTATGCAAGTTAATGGCGTCAGGAAACTCGTTTTTTTTGTGTTTTTTACCAAACGGCGCTGAACCTTTGAAGTAGCTATCTAGCAATACTGAGACATTAATACGATTAATGTCTATGATTTCAGTGTGACAGTCATCTAGGTACTGTTCAAATTCTTTAAATGCAACTTCCTTCAGTCGTTGCTCATACTCATCTAGAGATTGCCCCGTAGACAATATATCTTTTCTTAGAAAAGGACTTTTTCTTAGGTTTGAAACATCATCTTGAGCTTGCTTTTCTATCCATGATTTTACTTCATTAATGACAACATCAGTTGTGATATTATCAAAATTACCTTCTTCACAAAGCTCTTTAAATGCAGAAAACATCGTATTTTCAAGACTGAGCTTACCTTGTATATAACACTGAGAATCAATAAATACGTACCTTGGGATATCCATGGGAAGGCTCTTGGTAAGACTAAATTAAGTACATATTACAATGATTTAAACCTGAATCCACTACAAATTGAATCTATTTTAGTTAAACCGCGCATTTGATTTTTCTAACACGTTTCTGTCCAGAAGTATGCTGCAGGTGGCTTCAGGTAATTTTCCCACTAGCTCTAATAGAGGTTGTGGGAAAGATCTCCTAGGGGGATGATGAGCCTACTGCCATTATGCCCCAGATTTTGCTCTCTTCTCGACAGAGCGACACTTGCCTTTATCCTAGGTTTACCAATCTCATTACTAACAATATACCTCTACACATTCTTGTAATTTCTCTCGTTAAGGTTCAAAATATAACTGTATAAATAAACAGTGATATTTTATGAATGTTATCCCTATTTCTGCGAGTGCAGGCATTACTGGTTTTGAAAGCCCGGCTTCGGAATACACTCAACTGGCTTGTGATTTAGATGAACTATTAGTGGATCATCCAAGCGCGACCTTTATAGGCAAAGCGTGTGGTGATTCGATGGAAGGTGTCGGTATTTTTGACGGGGATCTATTGATTGTCGATAGGTTTGTTACGGCTGTCGATCAAGATGTCATCGTTGCGAATTTGAATGGTGAATTCGTATGTAAACTGCTTGATACCAGTAGAAGGTTACTTGTATCAGCAAAAGAAAAAATACAGCCAGTGCCTATTAATGATTACGATACTTTTAGCATTGAAGGCGTAGTCGTTCGCTCTATACGCTGCCACAGGCCAAGTTATTTATTGAGGGAAAGATAGTGTTTGCGCTTGTTGATGCAAATTCATTTTATTGCAGTGCAGAACAGGTGTTTCGTCCGGATTGGCGTGGAAAGCCGATTATCGTTTTATCCAATAATGATGGTTGTATTGTTGCGGCAAATCGACAAGCGAAAGAGGCGGGTATCCCCAAGTTTGCTCCCTATTTTAAAGTCAGAGAGATGTGTGAGCAGAAAGGCGTGATTGCTCTCTCTTCTAACTATGAATTATATGCCGATCTCTCTAGTAAAATGATGGAGGTAGTCGGCCGTTTTGCCCCAGATCAACACATCTATTCTATCGATGAATCATTTCTCTCTTTCGAACGAAGTCACCTTGCTATCCCTTGTTTAAGAACGCATGGTTTACAGCTCAGAAGATCGGTTTGGAAAGAGTGTCGATTAGCGGTGAGTGTCGGGATGGGCACCACACTCACCTTAGCCAAAATCGCTAACCATGCCGCGAAAAAAATTGAGGGTTATCATGGTGTTTGTGTTCTTGATAATGAACAGGAACGAAAAGCGGTGCTTGCTCAACTTGATGTCGGTGATGTATGGGGAATAGGGCGTAAGTTAACCCAGAAACTGAAACTCGTTAATATTCATACAGCCCTCGATTTAGCCAAGTTTCCGGTGGGTTTAGCCAGAAAAGATTTCAACATTGACGTTGAACGAACCGTGAGAGAGCTAAACGGGCAACAGTGCAAAGGGTGGGATAGTGCAAGGGCAGACAAAAAACAGATTTACTCTACAAGAAGCGTGGGTGAACGTATTGTGGATCTTGAATCTTTGCAGCAAGCACTGAGTAAACATGCCGCCATTGCTTCCCAAAAAGCGCGTAAGCAGGGATCGCTATGTAAAGTGATGCTCTGTTTTGCGGCAAGCTCTCCTTTTGACAATAACCCCGCCAGTTTTCGTGCGATTCATCGCTTTCCATATGCGACATCTGATGTGACTCAAATTACCCACGCGGCAAATCAGTTGGCGATTGAGCTTTATTCTGAGGGGGTTCAATACTACAAGCTAGGCGTTGGATTGATCGAGTTAGTGGATGGCCGTCATGAGCAGAAAGATCTGTTTAACCCGAATCCTAATAATGATCCGTTAATGGCAGTGTTTGATAATGTAAACCAAAAATATGGGAGTGATACTCTGTTTTTAGGCGCTCAAGGTATTGATCAGAAGTGGGGAATGCGTCGTGAAATGCTGACGCCGCAATACACCACAAAATGGCGAGACTTACCAAAAGTTAGATGCTAGCCATGATGGTATTCTGGCAGAATACATGAGACGCGTTGTTATAAATAATGGATGGAATCCGAATGATTGAATCTTTATCACTTGATCAAGCTAGGAAGCTGGTTTTACACGCTCAGAAAATCCCCCCAAGAAAGCAGAAAGTCAGCGGATTAGAGGCGACGTTATCCGTGATAGAGCACTTGGGCTATATTCAGATTGATACTATCTCTGTGGTGCAAAGAGCCCATCATCACACGCTTTGGAATCGCAGTCCGCGATACCAACCTGCACATTTAGATCAGCTATTATCAGACAAGAAAGTGTTTGAGTATTGGTCTCATGCCGCTGCTTATTTGCCGATGAGTCAATATCGTTTTAGTCTATTGAGAAAGAAAGCATTTGCCTCCGGAGAGCAGAGTCATTGGTATAAATGTGACTATCAGTTAATGGATTCAGTGCGACAACGAATTGCGGATGAAGGGCCGTTGATGGCGAAAGACTTTGACGGTGCAGATAAAAGCAGCGACGGGTGGGGAAGTAAGCCAGCGAAACGAGCATTAGAAAACTTGTTCATGAAAGGTGAACTCATGGTGCCAGAGCGGAGAAATTTTCATAAAGTCTATGACCTGACAGAAAGAGTGTTACCGACGGAGGTAGATACCAGTGTGCCAAGTAAAGAGGAGTACGCACGCTTTTTAATTTTGTCGTACATTGCTGCTAATGGGCTTGGGACGGCATCCGAGATGACGTATCTTCTTAAAAATATTAAGCCGCTCCTTAATGCAACCATTAAAGAGATGACAAGCAATGGTGACATTATTGCCGTTGATGTTGGAAAGCAGCGCTATTATACGACTTCAGAATCGCTTGAACTGCTTAATCAACCTCTTAATCGTAGCCAAGTTAAAATCCTTTCACCATTTGATAATCTGCTCATTCAGCGTAAACGAATGAAAGCGCTATTCGAATTTGATTATCTTTTAGAGTGCTATGTTCCTGAGCCAAAGCGTCAATATGGCTATTTTAGTTTGCCAATTCTCTGGGATGGTAAACTTGTCGCCCGGATGGACTGTAAGAAAGACAAAAAATTATCAGTGTTGAATGTTTTGCACTTATCTATTGAGCCTAGCATCCAGAAAAAAGATCAATTCCTCTCAAAGCTATCCCTAGAGCTCACTAATTTTGCTCACTTCAATGGGTGCAAAGCGTTCAAAATCCATCGAACTACTTCATGATCGTAGAAAAGAGAGCGGAGAACTCTTCAATCTTCTTGCGGTTAATGCGATAGCACATTCTAGGTGGGAAAGGTTTTGCAGATATAAACTCGGCCTGCTTCAGAATGCGTAGATGTTCCGAAACTGTAGATTGTGCCAACCCTAGTTCAGAAACGAGATCACTGTTTAAACAGCCCCCTAAGTTATCTAAATTTAAGAGAATTTTTAGGATCCTTACGCGAGCAGGATGAGAAAGTGCTTTCGATAACACAGCAAAATGTTTTTCTTGTTCAAGATCTTGCTCTGTAACAGAGAAAGCTTGAGCGGTTGCTTCTATGCAGCTCATACCCATTATTGTGACTCAAAGTTTATCGTCGAATTGCGATTGAATATACCTATCAAGCGCTGAACGATCAAGTATTGGTTAGATTGATTAGGCGATATCGTGTTTAAGATTAATTTGATATTGAGGTTTGTATCAGCGAAGAAATGCGAAGTAAGGCATTGTTGTTATAAATAGAGTCGCTATCAAAAATAATGAAATACGCCACTTTTTTCTCGAATATTATATTCACTACGTTTTATTTTATTTATTAAAATGAAAATATACAGATATTAAGATTCCATTAACATTTAAATATAATTCTAGTCATTTTTGTCTTGTTTGATGTAAGAATTCATTCTCATTCGTGTTTATCTGGTTGCCTATTGGATACTATTGGGCGTTAAAGTGACTTTCTTTGTTTCCAAAATAAGCTTAATTACCTTTTCGATAAAGTTATAAAAATCACTAACTAACTGTTTTTATTTGCATTGTTGTATTTCCCGTATGTTTTGAGTGGTTTAATGTCACAAATGATACTGCTTTGTTAATTGTTATGAGTATTTAGAGGTAGTCAGACGGTTTTAAATGTCTAGAATATATTTCACAAGAGTGATTATTGAAATGAATTCTTGGTAATAAAAATATTACTAACAGCAAAAAAACAATAACTATTAGTGAACAATATCATGTTAAATTTGATTATCTCTACAATACCGATTGTCCTTTTAATTTGGATGATGACCAAGAAAAATGCATTACCATCCCATTTTGCACTGCCTATCACTGCATTACTGGTCGGAATATTTCAACTGTTTTACTTTGGCGCAAACCTGACGGACCTTAGCGCGAACATCATTGCTGGTAGCCTTTCGGCTATCACTCCAATCTCAATTATCGCAGGGGCTATTTTACTAAACAGAACGATTGCACTGTCAGGGGCGGAGACCGTTATTCGCCACTGGCTAGAGAGCATCAGCCGTAACCAAATCGCGCAACTGATGATTATTGGCTGGGCATTTGCCTTCATGATCGAAGGGGCATCCGGTTTTGGAACCCCTGCGGCCATTGCGGCGCCTATCCTTGTCGGTTTAGGTTTTCCTCCACTAAGAGTGGCAATGCTAGCACTTATCATGAACTCGGTTCCGGTTTCGTTTGGTGCGGTAGGAACTCCGACATGGTTTGGTTTCGGTGGCCTGAATTTAGATGAAGCATCACTGCTCACTATTGGTCAATATTCTGCGTTTCTACATACCGTGGCTGCGACCGTTATTCCTGTGATAGCTCTGAGCTTTGTCGTCGATTGGCGTGCGATTGCTAGGAACTTTATCTTTGTCCAATTGAGTATTTTTTCATGCACAGTGCCATATTTGCTGTTCGCTCAGTGGAACTATGAATTCCCAGCATTAGTCGGTGGAGCCATTGGTCTATCTATCTCAATTTTGCTTGCTCGATTCAATATAGGGATGGAAAAGCAGGACGCGAGTGATGAAGCGCCTGCCAAAAAGATTCCATTTGCTCAAGTTATTAAAGCCATGAGCCCGACATTATTGCTGATTGCTATCTTGATTGTGACTCGAATTCAGCAGCTAGGAATCAAAGCCTTGCTGGTGGATGCCACACCAATGCTGCATTTCAACCTAGGTTGGTTTGGCGAGTTCAGTGTAAGCCATGCGTTGATCATTAAGTTTGCCCATATTCTCGGAACCGACACCAGTTGGGCATATAAAACGCTGTATGTCCCTGCTCTAATCCCATTCTTTCTTGTGGTGATGATTTCAGCTGTCATTTTTGGCATGTCGAAATCACAGATGAAGCAAGTGTTTACCGAAACTGGTAGCCGAATCAAAGTGCCATTTATCGCGCTTGTTGGAGCGTTGATTATGGTTAAGTTCATGATGATGGGGGGCGAAAACTCTCCGATTATGACAACAGGTCGTGCGTTCTCTGATCTTATGGGCACAAACTGGCAATTCTTTGCTTCATATCTTGGTGCTTTAGGGGCTTTCTTCTCTGGGTCTGCAACGGTATCTAACCTGACTTTCGGGGGCATTCAACAGAGTATTGCGCAAAACGTGGGCTTATCGGAACACCTGATTTTAGCGTTGCAATCGGTCGGTGGCTCAATGGGTAACATGGTCTGCATTAATAACATTATTGCGGTATCAACCATCTTGGGTATCTCCAATAAAGAAGGTTACATCATCAAGCGGACTGTCGTTCCTATGATTTTATACGGCGTAATCGTGGCTGTGGTGAGCTTAGCAATCTAAACCAATTTGGCTCACCCACCTGTAGTAGGGGCTTTGGAAACAGAGCGCGAGGGTGAGCTTACTTCTATATTTGTTAAAGAAACAATTTGCTAAAGAAACAATTTATTAAAGAAAAAATCTATTAAGAAAATGGATCTTTTAACTGGAGCAATACTATGAAGGTTAACTTTTTTGTTACTTGTCTTTGTGACACGGTAAAAGCAGATGTCGCGAAAAAAACAGTCCTTTTACTTGAAGATCTTGGCTGTGAAATCATTTTTCCAAAGCAACAGAGCTGCTGTGGTCAACCTTCTATCAATAGTGGTTACATTGATCAGAGCAAGCCGGGAATGAAAAACCTAATTACGGCATTTGAAAGTAACGACTATCCAATTGTGACTCCAGCGGGCTCTTGCGCGGCATCGATAAAAAAATACCCTGAGTACTTGGCTGATGAGCCTGAGTGGGCAGAAAGAGCGCAAAAAGTAGCGGACCGTTTTTTTGAATTAACGCAATTCATTGTTAACCATCTTGGTGTGACGAACGTTGGTGCTCGCTTGAAAGGACGTGGTGTCTATCATCCATCGTGCAGCCTTATTCGTAAATTGGGGGTAAGGGAGGAGCCACTTAAGCTCTTGGCAAATGTGGAAGGCTTGGAGATGGTCCCAATTAAAAACCAAGAGACATGCTGTGGATTTGGCGGAACATTTTCGGTCAAGATGTCTGAAATTTCAGGTGAAATGGTAAAAGAGAAAGTCCAGCATATTAGTGCCGTAGAGCCTGAATATCTTATCGGGGCGGACATTAGTTGCTTGATCAATATTGGTGGCCGTATGACTCGTGAAGGGCAGCCAATTAAAGTAATGCACATTGTCGATGTTCTGTTAAGCCGATAGGAGTTAAGAACCATGTCTATGAAAACCAGTGACGTTAAGTTCAAGCAACGAATTGACGTACAGATGAAAGATGACTTCATGCGTAAGTCTGTCGCGAATGCGCAAGAACGTATGTTTACTAATCGCCAAATTGCCGCAGATAAACTGGGTAACTGGGACCAATGGCGTGAGATGGGGATGGACGTCCGTAATCATGTGCTCGAAAATTTAGATTACTATTTGCATCAACTCAGCGAGAAAGTACTCGATAATGGTGGGCATGTTCATTTTGCGAAGACAGCGCAAGAAGCGACGGATTACATTGAACAGATCATCAAAGATAAAAACGCTCAAAAAGTCGTGAAATCAAAATCGATGGTGACTGAAGAGATCGGCTTGAATCAGATGATCGAACGTAATAACTGCGAAGTGATCGAGACGGATTTAGGCGAATATATTTTGCAAGTGGATGATTGCGATCCACCCTCGCACATCGTGGTGCCAGCGCTGCATAAAAACAGAACTCAAATTAAAGATATTTTCAAAGATAAACTGAATTATCAAGGCAGTAATGATCCTGAAGAGATGACGCGCTTTGTTCGCGACCATATTCGTCACGATTTCTTAGAAGCGGATATTGGCATTACGGGTTGTAACTTTGCGGTCGCAGAGTCAGGCACTGTCGCCTTGGTGACCAATGAAGGCAATGCTCGCTTAGCGACAAGTTTGCCGAAAACTCATATTGCCGTGATGGGCATGGAGCGAATTGTTCCAACATTTGAAGAGTTAGATATTGTTATCAGCTTACTGTGCCGCAGTGCGGTTGGTATCCCTCTGACGGGGTATGTGACTGCACTTACAGGGCCAAGAGAAGATGAGCAGTGCGATGGGCCAGAAGAGTTTCATCTGGTGATTGTCGATAACGGTCGCTCGGATATTTTAGGTTCTGAGTTTAAAGATATTCTACGCTGCGTTCGATGTGCGGCATGTGTGAATACGTGCCCTGCTTATCGCCATATTGGTGGTCAATCTTATGGTTCGATCTATTCAGGCCCAATTGGAGCGGTGTTGTCTCCTCTGCTGGGTGGATACGATGATTTCAAAGATCTTCCTTACGCATGTAGCTTGTGTAAAGCCTGTCATGACGTGTGTCCGGTAAAAATTCCGCTTTCCGATCTGCTGATGAAGCACCGTGAAAAAATGGCGGAGCAGGGCATCACACCATTAAGTGAACGAGCGGTAGTTCGTGGATTCAATATACTAAATGCTACCCCGATGTTGTGGAATACCGGGGTGAAAATTGGAGCCTCGGTAGCCGGTAAAATTATCAAAAACGGAAAAATGCCGCTGAACGTTGGTGCTATTGGTAAGTGGGCACAAACCCGTGATCTACCAGAGCCGGATGGACAATCATTCCGAAGCTGGTTTGAAACAAGAAATAAGAAGTAGGAGCGGTGGTTATGTCATGTGATAAAACAGTAGATAGAGAACAACGCCTCCATAATCGAGAGTCGTTTTTAAGCAATATTGCGAGCAAACTTGGTCGGGATAAGCCATTAGAGCAGGTCGAACGTCCAGAGTTAAAACATACTTGTCACAAAGAAGTGATGGCAACGTTAAGTCAAGATGAGCTGAAAACAGAATTACTGCATTACACTCAAACGGCTCTTGGTGCAAAAGCCATCGTAACAACGGCATCGCAACTAGAAGCGACTCTAAAAGAGGTCTGTTTGTCGTACTGCGAAGATGATCAAGGTGAACCAGTCGAAGGCGACACACTTTTTTCTGCATCTGAGCGTTTATTAGCGTTGATTTCACCTCAAGCGCTGGAGACCGATCGGCACCATGTTCATGTTTGGGACCAAAGCGCAGGCTATGATGCCAACATTTTGATTGCTGAACGCGCGAAAGTAGGGGTGGTGTTTGCTGAACAAGCGCTTGCTGAGTCTGGAACGATGGTGTTGTACAGCCATCCAGCGCAAGGCCGTGCGATAAGCTTGTTACCTGAAGCCTCGGTTTTTGTCGTACCGAAAAGTACGCTGGTGGCGCGGCTAACTCAAGCGACCGATGTGTTGCACGAAAAAGCCAAGCGTGGCGAACGCTTACCGTCATGCGTTAATTTTATCTCTGGACCAAGCTCAACGGCAGATATTGAACTGATTAAAGTGGTTGGGGTGCATGGGCCAATTTACGCCACTTATATCGTAATTGATGACATGTAATCGAATGGTCTGGCTCATGATTGCTTATTTGTAAGATGATCGATCCATTCGATGAGTAAGAATTTACCTTTCGGGAGCAGGGTAAGTGGGCACATTCACTAGAAAGAGAGAATGTGCCCTTTTTATTGGCCGAGATGAAGATTTCGTAATTTTTCGTGAAGCCAGAGTAAATCTTATGCGGGTATCGCATCGTCTAAAATGACAGAAATGTATATACTCAGTTCATCATTACAAAAGCTAGAGATACGTCAATGCCACAGATAGATGACCTTGTTTTGTTTACTCAAGTTGTTGAATTTGGTTCATTTAGCAAGGTTGCTGAAGCGAACAACATTACAAAATCAATGGTAAGTAAGCGGGTGAGTAAATTAGAGGCAGATCTAGGTACTCAACTTTTGTACCGTACTACAAGAAAACTTACATTAACTGAGGCGGGAGAGGTTCTCTATTATCGAGCGAAAGACATTAACTCCGCAGCGAAAGCGGCTTTTGATGCGATAACTGGGTATAACGAAAACTTATCTGGCCACATTCGCATGTCTGTTCCTACGATATCGGGTGAGTTATTGTTGGCGAAAGCGATCTCAGACTTTTGTCAGGAGCATCCAGGGCTAACCGTTGATATGTCGATGGATAATAATTTTGTCGATTTGGTGGCAGATAACTATGATCTCGTCATTCGAACGGGATACTTGGAAGATTCAAGCTTGATTGCCCGCTACATTTTTAATTCACACTGGATAATCTGCGCGTCTCCTGAATATATACAAGAGCATGGCACCCCTGAAACACCCAAAGATCTACGTCATCATAACTGTATTGGTTACACCCATGAAAGCAGCGGGACTTTTGATTGGCAATTCAAAAATAATAGCGATGTATACACATTAAAAGTGACGGGTAATTTCTCGTCTGACAACTCTGCGGCACTAAGGCAGTGTGCTCTTGCCAATAATGGGGTGGCGTACCTTCCAACCTGTTTGGTGTATGACGATATTCAGCAAGGAAAGTTGGTTGAAATATTAAAACCATACAGCAATAAAGTGGTTGGTATTTATGCGGTATACCCTTATACAAAAAAACCAGCTAAACGTATTCAGGCGCTCATTGAACACATTCGTCAGCGCTATATCGATATACAAGAGTGCTTTTAATTGATAAGTAACGACAAATACAGTGAATCATCAATCATCAATCATCAATCATCAACTATAGCCAAGTGATTAACCCCTAAAAGCCACACTATCGATTAACGCTTTAAATAAAGATTGAGCCGCAGGGCCTGTCTTTGCACCTTTCGGGAGAGTGAGATGTAAAGGGACTTGGTAGCGTTGTGCATTTTCTACATTGAGAATGACAACACTGTCATCGTTTTTGGATTTAATCACATGCTCAGGTAGGCGACAAAACCCTACGCCTTGTTGTACGGCTTGCCAAGCGTGATCGAAATTGTCTACGGTAATTCTCTGGCGTGCTTTTAACCATCCAACATCTTGCGCAGTATCTTCCCCTAAATCCCTTACAACAATTTGGCACGTGGTTGTGAAATCATTTAAGTTAAGCAGCTCCTTTTGGGCTAACGGGTGATGTTTTTCTATTACCGGCAGCATGGTCGCGATTCCAAAAGCTTCAGATGAATAGTTGGTGATAGGCAGAGTAATGATCGCAATATCGGCTTGTTGAGTCACCACCATCTCTGTTGTTTTGGATAGCGATGTTTCGACGACTTGAATAGAAGTACTGCTATTTTGTTCAAGGTAGCGCGAGAGCGGTTCATAAAGCCATTGCCGATCGCATAGGTGATCAATCGCAATGGTGATCTCCGATTCAATGCCCTGAGCCAATTGAGTGCTGATCTCTTCTAGCTCTCGTGCTTGCTCAAGCATTGAACCAGCCCGACGTAATAAAGACTTTCCACTATCCGTGAGCACGGCTTTTCGTCCTACGATTTGAACAAGGGATACCCCAAGCTGATCCTCAAGTTTACGTAATGCATAAATCAGGGTGGTGTGGCTTTTATTGAGTTGCGCCGCCGCTGCTTGAATACTTCCAGCACGGTCAATCTCATATAAGGTTAGCCACTGATCTAAGGTGGTTTTTAATCTCATCGGTCTAATTTATCCACAGTAATGTGCAGTTTTATGAACTTTAATGTTTAATTTATACAGGTATTATTGTTGCACACCGAGTCAATCAACGGATGAAAAATATTCTGATTGGGCGGTTTTGTTCAGTATTGATATTAAATTTGGAGACACATGATGAATAAATTACTACAAGTTGATTTTGATTACTCAGGCCCATTTGGTGAAGAGATGGCGACAATGCTAGTCGGGCTTGCTGAATCCATCAACCATGAACCAGGAATGATTTGGAAAATCTGGACTGAAAGTGAAGTGCTACAATTAGGCGGCGGTATCTACCTGTTTGAAGATGAAGCAAGCGCAAAAAATTATTTGGAAATGCACAGTGCTCGTTTAGGCGAAATGGGTATCACAAATATCGTTGGTAAAATTTTCGACGTAAACGAAACGCTTTCCTTGATCAATAAAGGCCCAATTAGCGCGCGTTCATAAATGTGCTGGTTGAGGTAAAAAGGTTGATGTGAGGAAGAGGAGTAACAGATGAATAATAAAATGTTTTTAACAGTGCACGGTGCTATCTATACTGTATTTGCAATCGCACTGTTCGTGGTCCCTAGCATAATGTGGCCAATGTATGGCTTGGAAATTAATGATCAATACGCCTATTTTCTTTCCCAACATACGTCGATATTTCTGGGTGGGATTGGTGCAATAAGTCTATTACTACGAGATATTGAAGTCGGAAAATTGGCGAGGAATCTGTTTCTTGCTCTGACTATTCTCAACCTGTTAGGCGTTGCGATTACTTTGTACGCTGGCATTATCGGCATTTTCACCGGTTTTGGTTGGAGTGATCCAGCATTTTTTAGTCTGTTATCGCTATTTAGCTATCTCCAATTTAAAAAGCAGTAATGAAGAGTAGGCACCTAGAATGCAAAAGAGGGTGAGAGTAGATGATACTCTCACCCTCTTTTTGTATGTGTCATATACAAAGAGAACTGTTTTTGCTTTTAAATATGACAGATACAAAAAAGGCCGCTCAATGAGCGACCTTTTGAAATTCTTTACTTAAAGTAAGAATTACTCAGCAACAACGTTTGCTGCTTGAAGACCTTTAGGGCCTTGCTCTACTTCAAAAGACACTTTTTGGCCTTCAGCAAGAGTTTTGAAACCTTCAGAAGCGATTGCACGGAAGTGTACGAATACGTCAGCGCCGCCGTTGTCTTGAGTTAGGAAACCGAAACCTTTAGTTTCGTTGAACCATTTTACGCTACCAGTTGTTTTAGACATATTATGTCCCTTATATAAATTCGTTGAGGAAAAAAATCGCCAATGCGATTTGCTGAGATTCGAATTATCGATGTTACGATGAAGCCAAGGGAAACTCTTAAAACACAAACGGTTACGCAAATGAATCTAGGTCTTTCTTTACTTACTTGTTTCATTAATAACTCTGAACTACAGAGTGAGCGCTATCATATAGAGTTTTCGAACCGTGTAAAGCTTTTTGGTAAGTTTTTTCAAAAGATACGCAGTAAAAAAGCGAATAAATCAGTGACTCTTTGTATTTGCTCAGTTTATAAAATTAAGGGTTGAACAAATTCGTCTAAAAATATTCAACCCATTTCAATCGACTAGCGGACTTGTGCTGCAATCACTGAAATTTCGACCAGCAGTTCTTCTCTTGCCATACTCGCTTCTACACAAGCACGAGCAGGAGCATGACCTTCTGGTACCCAAGCATCCCATACTGCGTTCATTTCAGCAAAGTCAGCCATTGTTTTCACATAGATAGTGGCAGAAAGCATACTTTCACGGTTTGAACCGTAGTTCGTTAGCAATTCATCCACTTTGTCCAACATGGTTTGAGTTTGCTCTGTAATGTCTTTTGTTGAGTCTTTCGCTACTTGCCCACAAAGGTAGATCACTCCGTTATGCACAACGGCACGGCTCATACGCTGTTTGGTTTCGTTTCTTTCAATTTTTGTATTTAGTTCTGACATCATTTATTCCTATGCATAGCGTTTGAATTGAACGTAGATGAATGGCACAAACTTTCAATTCCACTCAATCGGCGCAATCATCCCTGTTTACTATGGGAGATTCAAGTGGCTTAAAATCAAATTGATTCCTTTGTGATAATAAGTTGTTTGAGTGAGCTTTTCGCCATAGCATGTTGTGATAACTGGGTACTTAGATCGTAGAGGAAAGGATGAGCATAATTTTAGAGTGCATACGAGCGGTTGGTCGAGGTGAGCGAGGGAGAAAACCTCTCTCATTTGAGCAAGCGTATCAAGTCATGGATGAATACCTTGATGGCCAAGTGGGCGATGACCAAATGGCGATGCTCCTTATGCTGATTAGAGTGCAGAATGAGACCAATGCTGAAATTGCTGGTTTTGTTAAAGCGTTTCAATCAAGAGTGCCAAACATGGGTGTCGATATTGATTGGCCATGTTATGCCGGTAAGCGTAATGATAAAAGCAGTGCGAAACCTTGGCATCTGTTGGCTGCTAATATCCTTGCTCATAATGGCTTCAGGGTCTTAATGCATGGTTATATGGATAAACCGAGTGGGCGTGAACACGCTGAGAGCTATCTACATTTGTTTAATATTGTCCCTGCTGAATCGGTAGAACAAGCACAAGAGCATCTGAGCCAATCCAATATTGCTTATTTACCTTTAGACAGTTTTGCTCCACAAGCGAAAACAATGTTAGGTTGGAAAAACCGCTATGGCCTACGTACGCCAATTAACACAGTCGTAAGAGCACTGAACCCAGGCGGGGGGCGTTTGGGGCTTCGTGGTAGCTTTCATCCCGGTTTTCAACAGCTTCATGCAGAAGTTGAGCATGTGATTGGGATTAAGTCACACTCAGTTATCTCTTTTAAAGGTCAGTCCGGTGAATCTGAATATAACCCTAAAGTGAGTCAAACGGTGTGGATGAGCACGCCTGAAGGTGTTGAATCGTACTACTGGCCAGAAATGATGTCAGAGGATATCCCACTGCCGTCTTCATGCATTTTAGGGACGCCTGACAGCGAGTTGGTATTAATGGCGAATGCCGTGGTTGATACGATGAGTGCGGTTTTGTTTGCAGATCTGCACGATAGAGAATTGGCCTATAAACAGGCTCTTGAATATTGGCAGTCATATTGCCAATCAAACGGATAAGACTTTGAGCTGATTATCCACATTGCACTTATTTTTAAGTTAGTAAGTAAATAAGCAAGTGCAATGTGCCTACCTACTTTACTCGCATAAGTTGGTGGTGTTGATCGCCAAATTGGAAGGAATTCACCTGCGATATTGTCATTTTTTCTACTTGTTCTAACATTTCGACAGAATAATTACGCTGTTTCATCCACTGTAGAGATTCACTAAAACTATCTTCATTAATAATGAATGACTGATCTTTAAATGTACTTTCAGTAATACGGATAACCCAGATCCTAGATTGAAAGTCTAAAGCGTCCATAATGTGGTGAGATATCCCTTGGTAGAGCTTAGTGAAATAGTGTTTCATGGTATTAGTCAACTTTCTTAGTTTCGTCGTGGAAGGCGTCACATTGTTCATTCAAACGTTTGTCACCATACTTACTCTTATTGGCAAATACAATTAATGCACCAATGCCATTGAGCATGAGTGACACCAGTTAGCCGTTTACAAACAAATGGAGAAGACTATGCCGAAAGTGCTATATAAGCGGGCGTTTATCATTGCTTTGGTGGTAGGCAGCATTTTGAATGTAATCAATCAGTATGATGCAATTTGGGGACTAGGGGTTTTTAGTTGGACCAAAGCGCTGTTAACTTACTGTGTGCCCTTTATTGTTTCACTCGTGAGCGCAGTGTTCACCATGCGAGATGTAGAAAAAACACGATGAGAAAAAAATAAATTTCTCTATTAACCCTCCTCAAGCCCTTTTATTTCAACGTTCTTGCTAGTGATAGGTTTTGCCTATTAATAAAATTGTTGTAATCCATTTAGTAAAATCAAGAAATTAGACAACAATTACTCTATAGGCAGCATAATGTGGCTGTATAAGGAGATAGATATGGAATCATTGAGAGTTCGAGATTATATGACTCAGCGCGCGGTAACATTCACCGTTGATATGCCTTTAAGTGCCGCTTTAGACAAAGTCATGAAAACGGACCATTTAGGCGGCCCTGTTATTAATGATGCCGAAGAGGTAATCGGTTTCTTATCCGAGCAAGATTTACTCGATAAATTGGTGAAGGTGAGCTATTTCTGTCAAGACACGCATATTGTTGGTGACTGTATGCATGCAGAGGTTTTGTCTGTGAGCCCTGATATGACTATTATCGATTTAGCGGGGATGATGAAAGTAGGAAAGCCGAAAGTGTACCCAGTGATTGATAATAAAAAACTGGTTGGCATTATTACTCGTCGTGATGTTCTAAGAGCGATAGGTAAAAATCTCGAAGAGTGTTTCAAGCACCCAGTGTGATGGATTTATTCTGTAGAGAAATAGAGAAATAGAGAAATAGAGAAATAGAGAAATAAGCAAGGGGCGCCAAGAGCGCCTTTTGTTGTTCAAGCGATATAATGATAGTGATAAAAACGATGAAGACGGAGAGTCAATGACCACACAGAACGCTAAGTTTGTTGAAGGCTCAACAATGAAACACATTCTAGTAATGACAGGGTCAGGCTCTATCGGCTTGATGGCGCTGTTCGTGGTTGATCTATTAGATATGCTGTTCATTAGTATGTTGGGACAAGTGGAGTTAGCGGCTGCGGTTGGTTTTGCTGGAACATTGACCTTTTTTACCACCTCCGTTTCAATCGGGACTTCAATTGCGATGGGGGCGTTGGTTTCAAAGTCCATCGGAGCAAAACAGGCACAGACCGCTAGGCAATTAAGCGTCAGTATATTGATTACTGCATTTTTTATTAGTGTCTTAGTGACAAGTGTGATGTTCACTTATATACCTGAGCTGTTGTCTGCAATAGGCGCAAAAGGTCTTGCGGCTGAAAGAGCAGAAGCGTATTTGCGTATTTTATTACCAAGCAGTCCTTTTATTGCATTAGCGATGGCGGCAGGAGCAGGGCTAAGAGCGGCAGGCGATGCCAAGCGGTCAATGTGGGCGACGCTGTCTGGCGGTATTGTTAATGCGATCCTTGACCCCATTTTTATTTTTGGTTTTGGTTGGAACGTTGAAGGTGCAGCATTGGCATCTGTATTTGCAAGAGCAACGGTTCTCTTCTTTTCCCTATACCCTCTTATTCGTGTTCATAACTTAGTCGCGGTCCCCAATTTTTCAGCATGGCAACTGCATATCAGGAATATTCTGGCCATCGCATTGCCCGCCATTCTGACTAATACCGCGACACCTATTGGTAATGCCATAGTGACCTCAGCCATCGCACAATTTGGAGAAGACTTTGTGGCTGGCTACGCGGTTGTCGGGCGTCTGACTCCTGTCTGCTTTGCGGTGATATTTGCACTGTCTGGTGCTGTTGGACCGATCATTGGTCAAAACTTTGGTGCCGATAAAATCACGCGAGTGAAGGAAACATTGAGTAACTCTTTGGTGGTGACCACTGTTTATACGATGGTGGTTTGTAGCGTTCTTTATTTGGTGCAAGATTTCATTGTGGCAGCGTTTAGTTTGCAAGGGGATGCCGCTGTCATGTTAAAGGCCTTTTGTACATACGTTGCGATCACTTTTGTGTTTAATGGGGCACTGTTTGTTGCGAATACGTCATTTAATAACTTGGGCAAACCCATCTATTCAACGGTTTTAAATTTGGGGAAAGCGACATTAGGCACGCTACCATTCGTTACTCTTGGAGCGTATTGGCACGGAGCCCTTGGTGTACTATATGGTCAAGCGATAGGGAATGTTCTATTTGGTTTAATTGCGATATGGGCCTTGCGTCATCACATTGCTGAAATAATGAAAAACAGTGACGTTCCTGATGAAGACGACGATGATCCCGCCATCATTTGTATCAATACACAGCCATTTTGTTCACATGATGCCATTTTGATTGATGAAGTTGCGATTGATGAAGACGAAATCGAAAAAACGAATGTAGCACGATAGTTTTTCTTGACCTTGGAGCTAACTCCAAGGTGTATGATTTATTCATACTTTAATAAGGATAACTATATGTGTACTAAACATGATGCGTGCTGTTCAAGCAAAACAGGTGTTAATCCCCCTAGCAAGGGAAGTTGTTCAAGCCCAACCATTACGACGATTTCTGCTGAAGGCACGGCACAAACGGCAGGTTGCTGTGAAACAGAAAGTGGTGGTTCAAGTTGCTGTGGTACAGACCCCGCGGAAGAGGACAGTCAGCCCTTAACATCAAATAGTCACTACTCTCAAAGCTGGAAAGTTTCAGGGATGGATTGCCCATCTTGTGCTCGAAAGATTGAAACGGCGATTCAGAACGTTGAAGGTGTCGTTAACGCTAAAGTCTTATTTGCTACAGAAAAACTGGTCGTCAACTTTGATGATCCATCGCTTGCCGAACATATCGAAAAAGTGGCGAAAAAAACGGGCTTTCCTCTGCGGTCAACAACCGCTCCCAGTTCCGAACCTCAAACTTCTGGTTGGCAGTCTGTATTAAAGGCCAATGCTCAAATTATTGCGATAGCCTCAGCGATGGCAATAGGTGCTTTGATCAAACCTATTGCTCCAGAATTTAGCCAGTGGGTCTTTATCCTTACCTGCTTACTCGGCTTGTTCCCCGTAACAAAGAAAGCGATCACTTTAGCCAAGTCAGGCACGCCATTTGCGATTGAAACCTTAATGAGTGTTGCAGCGCTTGGTGCACTCTATCTTGGTGAAACCGTTGAAGCGGCAATGGTACTGCTACTATTCCTTATCGGAGAACGACTTGAAGCCTTTGCCGCTTCGAGGGCGCGTAGTGGTGTACAAGCATTAATGGCATTAGTGCCAGAGTCGGCAGTGAAAATTGTTAACGGTGAGCGAGTTGAAGTCTCAGCTAGTGAACTAACACCAGGTGATGTCATCGAAGTTTCTCCAGGCTCGCGTTTACCCGCAGATGGTCAGTTACAAGACAGTAACGCCAGCTTTGATGAGAGTGCATTAACAGGTGAGTCGATCCCTGTTGAGCGTTTTAAAGGCGAAGGTGTGATGGCAGGTGCCGTAGTAGTCGATAAAGTGGTGCGCTTTTCTATCACTTCCAAGCAGGGCGAAAACGCGATAGATCGAATTCTGCACCTAATAGAAGAGGCGGAATCTCGTAAAGCACCTCTTGCGCGATTTTTAGATAAGTTCAGTCGTTGGTATACGCCACTCATGATGTTGGTCTCACTGCTGGTTATCATTACGCCGCCACTATTGTTTGCTCAACCTTGGGAAACTTGGGTTTATCGCGGTTTAGCATTGTTATTGATTGCATGTCCTTGTGCACTAGTGATTTCAACACCGGCGGCGATTACTTCAGGGCTAGCGGCAGGGGCGAGACGAGGTGCTTTAATTAAAGGTGGCGCGGCGCTGGAACAGCTAGGAAAAATTGAAACGATTGCTTTCGATAAAACCGGTACTTTAACGAAAGGCAAACCAGAAGTAACCGATGTGATCACTCTGAATGGCTGGCAAGAGGAGGCTTTTTTACGGGTGGTTTCGGCAATTGAAGTCGGTTCAAGTCACCCGCTTGCAATCTCTTTAGTTAGAAAAGCGGAGATCTTGGGGATTGATATTCCTGAAGCCATCAATAAGCAGGCTTTGGTTGGAAGTGGCGTTCGAGGAGAACTCGATGGGGCGGAATATTATATTTTAGCGCCAACGAAAGTGAACGTTGAGCTAGAGAGTGATGTTCTAGATAGGATCCACCAGCTTGAAGAGCAGGGTAAAACCGTTGTTGTCGCCAGTTCAGATACCGCGGCGATTGGTATTATTGCGTGGCAAGATACTCTTCGTGAAGATGCTCATCAAGCTATTGAAGCACTGAAAAAATTGGGTATTAACTCCGTTATGTTGACAGGAGATAATCCGCGTAGTGCTGCAGCCATTAGTCAGAAAATCGGGATTGATTTTAAAGCAAGCCTACTGCCTAAGGATAAAGTGACCTATGTGGATAAGCTATCGGCAGACTCTGTCGTTGGTATGGTCGGTGATGGGATTAATGATGCTCCAGCAATGAAAGCCGCGAGCGTCGGTATTGCGATGGGCGGGGGGACTGATGTCGCCCTGGAAACGGCAGACTCAGCCTTGACTCATAATCGACTGATTGAGCTTGCAGGTATGATTGAGTTATCACGTGCGACACTCAATAATATTCGTCAAAATGTCATTTTGGCGCTGGGCTTAAAGAGCGTATTTCTGGTCACAAGCCTGTTAGGTATAACAGGGTTATGGGTTGCAGTATTGGCAGACAGTGGCGCAACGGCTTTGGTGACACTTAATGCTTTACGTCTTCTTAAATTTAAATCGAAAATAGATGAATAAAATAAAACTACGGTTTTGAACTTACTGAAAGTATAACTCAATCATAGTTATTCAAAGGTGTTGAACTTCTTGGGTTCAACACCTTTTTTATGTTCGACGATAAATGCCTAGGAAAATAAATAGATAAGCAGATAAAAGAGGCTTTTTGTCATATTCAGTGCCTATACTTTGTTCGGTTTAATGTTTTTCTATCTCAAATTTATGCAACCTAGTTTTCTTTGTATGATAAAAGTGTGATGCCAACCGATTTTATGTGAAAGCGCATGTTACATCTTGCTATTGGTTGTGATGTATATCACTCTTTATTCTTCTAAGGTTGGTTAGAGTTGTTGTGTACCCCAACCAATTTAATACGTGCTTAGCCAGCGAAGCGAAGAACTCGTTAACTAAGCCATAAAGGAGTGACTTATGTCTCAAGCTGTTTTCCACCTAGGTATTACTGAAGCTGATCTAAATGGCGCTACTCTTGCTATCATCCCTGGCGATCCGGCTCGTGTACAAAAGATTGCTGAAGAAATGGAGAACCCAGTTTTCCTAGCTAGCCACCGTGAATATACTCTTTACCGTGCAGAGCTTGATGGCAAGTCTGTTGTTGTATGTTCAACTGGTATCGGTGGTCCTTCAACTTCTATTGCTGTAGAAGAACTAGCACAGCTTGGTGTTCGTACTTTCTTACGTGTTGGTACTACTGGTGCGATTCAATCTCACGTAAACGTAGGTGACATGATCGTTACTACTGGTTCTGTTCGTTTAGACGGTGCAAGCTTGCATTTCGCTCCTATGGAATTCCCAGCTGTGGCTGATTTCGAAATCGCAACTGCAATGAAAGCTGCCGTTGAAGAGTCTGGCGCAGCCGTTCACATGGGTGTAACTGCTTCAAGTGATACTTTCTACCCAGGTCAAGAGCGTTACGATACGTTCTCTGGTCGTGTAGTTAAGCGTTTCCAAGGTTCAATGCAAGAATGGCAAGATATGGGCGTTCTTAACTTTGAAATGGAATCAGCAACATTACTTACAATGTGTGCAAGCTCAGGTCTTAAAGCGGGTTGTGTGGCGGGTGTTATCATTAACCGTACACAAAAAGAAATCCCAGATCACGCAACGTTGAAAGAGACAGAAGCGCGCTCTATTAAAGTCGTTGTAGCAGCGGCTCGTAAAATGCTTTAATTTTCTGTCCTCCGATAGATAAATAAACACGAAAAGAGCAAAGGGAAACCTTTGCTCTTTTTGTATTTTTGGACCAAATGTAAATAACTTTTAAAACAATAACTTACATTGATTATTTTATAAATTTGAACTGCCTCGAAAGTTTATTATAACTACAGATTATAAGTTAATAGCAATTGGAATATGAATCGCTTGAAGTGATGTGAGTAATTATGCTGATAAGGTGGGTTTATTTTTCTTGTGAGGTTTTCTGATTACTTGTTATTACTGGATTGGTTAATGTTATGGGTTCTTTTTTCTGACTAAAATGTGAGTAGTAATGTGTTTTTTATGTGCTGCTAGAAAATTAAAGGTATGCGAGTCATTTAACTGTTTTTATTGAGTTTTCTGATTAATCATTCTGAAAGAGTCATTTGTGACTGAAATTAATTCCTGTTAGCTTTTCCCGGCGCAGCTAGGACGGCGTGCGCTATTAAGGATAATAAAGTCACAGGACAGTAAAATGAAAAAAACACTTCTAGCAGTAATCATCCCTTCTCTTTTCGTCGCTGGTGCCGTATCAGCCGCAGAAATCTATAAATCAGATGAGGGCAAAGCTGAATTTTATGGTCAGCTTCGTACAGAATTAAAGAAAAACCCAGATAAAGACATCACTCTTGGTGCCGGTTCATCAAGAGCGGGTGTAAAAGCAGAGTACCAGTTGGTTGAGGGGATTAATGTTTTTGGTAAAGTTGAATTTGGTCTGCAAGGTAAAGGCGACTATACAATGAAAAACCGCCTGCATTATGCGGGTGTGAGTGGCGATTTCGGTAAAATTACCGTAGGTCGTCAGTGGGTTGTATCGGATGACACTTGGGGCGCGGATTACTCGTACTTCTTTGGTGGCACTGGTTTACGCCATGCGACACTTTCAGGTGCCCGTCATGACTCGTTGATTAAGTATAACTATGAAAGCGATAGCTTCTGGGTAGCGGCGAACCACGGTTTAGATCAAGACGATACCAACCAAGAGCTGACAGAACTTTATGCTGGAACATCAGCGGGTGATCTATCTCTACACTTTGGTGGTGGTACCAATACATCAAAAGGTCATGTAGTCGGAGATAACTCAGGTACAGATATCGTTGCTGATTTAAAAAATACTTTCTTCGAAGGTACGGTCGAATACACAATGGGTGATGCGCTTGTCGGTTTCACTTATTACAACGCACAGCTTGAGGATCTTAACTCATCTGGGAAAATTAAGGAAAATGCATTCAGCTTAGGTGGTACATATGCCTTTACAAAGAAAACGAGTGCTTATTCTGGTGTTGAGTATGTAGAGCAAAAAGCTGGCCGCTTAGAAGGCGACGGAAAAAATGCTTACTTAGGTGCGGTACACAAGTTTAATAGCTGGTCACGCATTTATGCAGAAATGGGTTATAGCAAAGGTACAACCACAGGTTACACCAATCAAGGATCTGACGTTTTCGTTGGTCCAACGAAGAATGATGGTGAAAGTCGCTTTGCTATTGGTGCCCGTGTTTACTGGTAAAAACGTTTAAAAGATTATGCCTTTTCTTTTGCCCAACCATGATTGATGGTTGGGCTTTTTTCTGTGACTGGCTATTGTGACCAGGCTTTGTGATTAGCTATTGTGACGCGTTACTGCAAATCATCGTATCCGCCAGCTTCTTTAAACCAAGCGGTCAGATAATGTTTTAAGTTTTTAAGTTCATCAGGGCCGATCAGCGCAAGTCCTAAATCTTCTGCACGAGTGATATCGTTATGGCGTAAAGGGCGGAAACTGACAAGCATTGCACGAGCTTGCAGGCCGCCGAGGAGATCGCGTAATGATTCAAGTTTGTAGAGGGTGTCATCCCCATCATCTCGCATGCCCTTGGTTTTACACTCGATAATATGCAGTTTGTTATTGACCACTGAGGCAACGTCTAATTCATTGCGAACTTCGCGCTCACCAAGGTTGCGATAAACTTGAACATTTAACGAACGGTCTTGGATTGTAGGCATTTCATCTTGGATCTGTTTCACCGTGCTATGAACTAGAGTTTCTAGCCATTCACCATTTGAGAAACGACGCGCATCCTCATTGGCAAAGGTAAGAATACCATTTTCATAGGTCGCGATATTGGCATCCACTAAGTCAGTCAGAAGCATGTTGAGCTCACGATAGCCTTGTTGCTTTTCCGATAGTGGCACATCAAGCTTCTGTTCTTTACGACAGGTTGTCGCTAAATAATTAAGCGTCGCTAATCCTGGGCCTAGCTCTAACGCATTTCCCGCCCAACGTTCACCAAGTTCGTAAAGTTTTTGATCAAGCTGCGGAGGCAGTTCGTGAGAGTTAAATTCACCACGAGCACCGAAAACAGTCAGGTAGTCATCAATGGTGATTCTATCTTGAACTTGTGCTTCTTCTTTTCCATCAGGGTAGAGCCAGCATAGCTTGTCGCTGTTTGGTTCAACAACAAAAATCGGCCAGTGATAAGAACGGAAAACTTCATAGACAGAAAGCAGGCGATGGCGTAGGCCACAACTCGCGTTGAGTTTCACTTCTCCGCCACGGGCTTTTAGATTTTGAGCCAGTGTTTGAATTGAGGCTTTAATGGCAGATGTATCGACTGCGGTCGGTATCTCAAAAAATTCAGAAGTGATCGAACGTTTCTCTAGAACGGCGTTTAGTCGATCATAGATATGTCTTTGATCATCATCTCCAATGAACACAATGTGAGTACTGATCGTTCGGTTATCAAGAAGCGGAGTGAGCAAGCGAATAGGGTCTTGATCGATGATGCCAACATGGACAGCCATAGGTATTCCTTAATGTCATATGGCCTGCCTAGAGTGAGGTATCAAAAGAAATTCGCAAGCCTTAGTAGACATATAATGCCGCAGCGTAAAAAAAACAAGGGCGACTTCATAGAAAAGTCGCCCTTAGTCAATAATTTACAGAACCTTTACAGACTTTATGTTTTTAATCGAACAATTGGTTCATACCAGTTACATTGAGCCCATTGTCGATTGATTCTCTATTACAGCTTAAATCGGTGCACTAATTCACCTTGTTGGTTGGCAAGCCCTGCTAGATTTTCACTGGCTTGGGCTATCGATGACATCGCTTGGTAGCTGGCATCGGCGATGTGATTAATATCTTCAATGTTTCTTGCAATGTCAGATGTCGTCTCATTTTGCTCTACCGCCGCTTGTGAGATATGAGTACTCATTTGGCTAATTTCCATAATCAGAGCTTGGATCTCTTCCATCGCACTATTAGCATTTGAAGCCTGTTCGACAGACATATCCATATCGTTCATACAGCCTTCAATCACCTTACCAGCAGATTTTGACGATGACTGAAGATTGCTGATCATCGTTTCAATCTCAGACGTAGATTCCGTTGTACGTTGCGCAAGTACCCGAACCTCATCCGCAACAACTGCAAAACCGCGTCCTTGTTCGCCCGCTCGAGCGGCTTCAATCGCGGCATTTAGAGCCAGAAGGTTGGTCTGTTCTGCAATGTTACGGATCACATCCAAAATAGAGCCAATTTGACTGCTCATTTTTTGCAATTCGCCAACAGCTTCTACAGACTCATTAAGGCGAGATTCTAATTGGTTAATAGTGGTGATGTTGTCGTTCATGATTTGACGGCCAGATTCAGATGCCGTTTCAACTTGTTGAACCATCTGTAAAGAGCTTTGCGCACTGCTCGCCACTTCTTGTACCGAGTGCGCCATTTCTGTCATCGCAGTGGCAACATTCGCTGTCTGTTCTCGCTGGTTGTTGAGCTGTTGCTGGGCATTCGTCGATGTTGTTTGGTTGGTTCCTGCCGTGTCGGTGAGGTTATCAGAGGCATCATTAAGCTTAACCAGAATATCGTGCAGGCTATCAGCAAGAGTATTAATGTGGCCGCTGACACGACTAAACTCTAGGCTGAATTTACCATCAATACGTTTGGTCATGTCACCTTCAGTGAGGCATTCCAGTACACTTAAAATGCTATTCAATGGAGTGCGAACGCTATGTGAAATATGGTAGCCAATTGCCGCAGCAAAGATGGTAACCAGAACACCAATACTGATGGCCTTTATTACACCTTGGTCATAAACGTCGCCTGCTTCAGCTAATGATGAATTCAGTTTTTCTGAAGCCGTGACATTGAATGAATCTAAAATCAGCATGGCATTATCAATTTCAGCCGCGAGATTAGCGATATTTTCATAAAGAGCCTGCTTTGCAAGAAGGTAGTTATTGTGCTGATCAAGCACCCCACCTTTTTGGCCGACATCGCGTGTGAACTGCTTTACCGATTCATCAAAGGCATCTTTAAGTGATGGAAGCTGCGCGGTTAAACCACGGTATGCGTAATTAAGGTGAGTCACTGCTTTTTTGTTTTTCGTTACCGCCTTTTGAACAAATGCAGTATCTGAACTTGCTAAAGCATCTGAGGTGATCACTTCTGCATCTTTCAATTTAATGAAATAGCTCTTCGCCATCACTTTAACTGAGATGCTGGTTTGGTCGCTCACATACTCTTTCATACCGACACTCAGTTCTGAATGTAGACGCTGGAAGTTGCGCGAAGACTTTTGCACTTTTTCTTGAGCAGAGAACATCGATTCATAATTGTTCATAGCATCAGCGGCTTCAGCGAAGTAGCGCAATTCCATTTCTCGTAATTGCGTGATTCGCTCTGTTAATGAAGGATCTTTGTTACTTGCGGCCTCTAATTGGGAGAGAACCTGAGAGAATTGATCTTTTGCCGTAGCGAACTCACCGCGAATGACGGTCATACGCTCATCACTTTGAGTCGTTAAGAAATCCTTAAAAGATTTATCTGCAGAAAGTAACTGCACACTGGTTTGATTAGATAACGAAACTAAGGGTAATGCTGTTTTCGATACAGTTTGAAAATTGGAATGAATCTGACTCATGCCATCCATCATTATCGCAATAGTAATGGCTAACATGAGGATTATCAGTGCAAAACCAGCGTACATTCGCTTTATCACTGAGCCTTTCATAAAACTCTCCCTAGAAATACAAAAAATAAAAAAGACCAACAGTCTTCAAAATAACAAAATTGTTAGCATTGTATTGATAGTGAGACACACGTTCTTTGACGCACACGTCAAAAATATCCTCGCACTATTGATGTGATAGCGATTATTATAAATGAACAGTGTTTTCTATTGAGATTTATTAATGCTTGGCGCATACTAACTAAGAGCAAATAGCATACTAATTGCGTAATAAACTTAAATATCTTGGAGAGCTTCAATGGCGGAAGAAACCATTTTCAGTAAAATCATTCGTAAAGAAATCCCGACAGATTTGTTGTACCAAGATGATCTCGTTACCGCATTTCGTGATATCAACCCACGTGCGCCAAGTCACATTCTGATCATCCCTAATAAACTCATCCCTACAACTAATGACGTCGAAGTCGAAGATGAAGCGATGATGGGGCGTATGTTTACGGTAGCAAAAAAACTCGCAAAAGAAGAAGGCATTGATGAAAAAGGTTACCGCTTGATCGTCAACTGCAACTCTCATGGTGGACAAGAGGTATACCATATTCACATGCATTTAGTGGGTGGTCGCCCATTGGGTCCGTTGTTGATGAGTTAATTTTTTAATGGTTGCCTAACTTTTTTGTTTTTTGACGGTCTCAACAAATCATCAGTCAACATAAACAATTGGCAACTATTATTCTTTAATGACCATACGAATAGAACTACAAATACAAATACAAATAGAGCTACAAATACAAACAGAACAATGGCGTGATAAGCCGGTAATTTGGAGAAGTAAGTGAGACGACAGATTCGACTATTAGCAGTTTCGACAATGTCGATCATGATTTCAGCTTGTTCGACCTTGTCGGCTGGTAATCTTTTTAGTCATTACAGCGCTCAAAATAATGCGGTTCATCAAGCTGTCGCGACCGGACAGTATCAAAAAGCTGAAGACGCATTACCTGACTATGCCGCAGGTGACATTTTGGATAATTTTGAGAGAGGGCGAGTGCTCTTTCTTAATGAACAATTTCCAGAAAGTAAATCGAGTTTAGAGCTAAGTGATCGAGCGGTAAGAGTTCAGCAAGATAAAGCGGTGATATCGGTGAGCGATTCGGTCACGAGTGTCGGTGCATTAGCGGTTAATGATAATTTGACGGAGTACACCCCAGCAGATTATGAGTTGGGCTTTCTACATCTCTATCTTGGTTTGAACTATTTGAAAGAGAATAGCTTAGAAGGCGCATTGGTTGAAATGCGTCGCGCAAACCAAGTGCAAGAGCAAGCAAAAAAAATACGAGAAAAAGAGCTACAGTCGGCACAAAGCGATATTAGATCTAAAGGTTTGTCACCAAATTTAGGCAGTGTGCTGTCTAATTACCCAGACGCAGGGAAAAAGTTGCAAGCGGTGCAAAACGGTTATTTGCTGTTTTTGTCAGGCCTTCTTTACGAAGCGTCAAATGACCCCAATGCCGCCTATGTCGATTATCGACGAGCATTGGCCGTAATGCCTGAAAACACCGAAATTATTAATAATACGATTCGTTTAGCAAAGCGCCTAGGTATGAATCAAGACCTGGCTAAATTAACGAAGCGTTACGACTCAGTTACGAAGTTAACCAGTAATCAAGGGCGAGTTATTGTCATTGAAGAGCAAGGCGTTGTTGATGCGATGCAAAGTTGGCGTTTAGATTTACCCATTTATGACAGTCGAAGTAATGGGGCGATCTACTCTTTAGCCTTGCCTTATTATCCTAAGCAAGCGTCAGAGCGATTTTCTGCCATGCATTTGGATAACAATCGCGTAAATACTAGCCAATTAGCTAATATTAACTTAATGGCGCAAAACGATCTTTCTGAAAGGCTGCCGAGCATCGTGATTCGCCAAGCACTCCGAGTAGTAGCTAAAGATAGGATCCGCAAAGAAGCTGCAAAAGGTGATGATGTTGGGAATTTATTGTTCAATGTTTGGAATGCGTTAACAGAGCAGCCAGATACGCGAAGCTGGCAAACTCTGCCAGCCGAAGTGAATAGTGCAAGCCAAATTGTTGCGGCAGGTGAGCACTCACTACAGGTTGATGGGCAGAGCTATCAGTTTAATGTACCTAAAGGTCAAACGACTTTGGTATGGGTATCTCGCCAAGGTGGAAATGCCATTATGTGGCATAAACAACTAGGGAGATTAAAATGAAGAGATGGTTATTGGGCATGCTAACAGCACTCATGTTAGTGGGCTGTGCGGATAATACTGCTGGGTTGCGAGTGGATGGCTTAACGCAGAAAGTGCTGTTTAGCGATCATGTACTGGGTGGTCGTTTGATTATCGATGATATTGCAACGACACAAGTTGATGGGCACACGCGAGGTGTCGTAAAACTCAGCAGTCAGTATAAAGGCGATCAGCATATTTTGTACCGCTTCTATTGGTATGACGATTCAGGGCTTGAAGTCAATTTGAAACAAGGTCCTTGGCGTCAGGCTGTTGTTCGAGGCTTTGAAAGCTTTTCGATTTCAGAGGTTTCTGTCAACCCAAATGGCACCCAATATCGAGTTCAAATTCGAGCTTCAAACGACTAAATGTTTAAGGCGTTACCTTTAAATGTAACGCTTTAAGCCGTAATTATTTAGATAAATGAGTACCCTTGGTGGATAAAGGAACCAATATGAAAAAAAGTGTGATTGCATTACTAGGTTTGGCCGTAATTCTTGGTGGCTGTTCAAATAAAGTTAGCTACGGTGATGCGCAGGCTACTGAAACAACAACCATTGATTTTGGTTCTACTGATTTACAAAAAATTGCCGGAGAAATGGTTGATAGCATGATGACGGCTGGTTCTGTCGCGGTTATTACACGTGACCAACGTCCAATCGTTTTTGTTGAGCGTATTAAGAACAAGACTAGTGAACATATTGATACTGAATCGATTACCGATACCATCAGCACCAAAATGCTAAATTCAGGTAAATTCCGTTTTGTTGATATGGACCGTGTTGAGTCGGTACGCGAACAGTTGAATTTCCAAAACAACGATGAACTTGTGAATCAAAGCAATGCGATTCAGTTTGGTAAAATGGTTGGTGCGCAGTACATGATGTACGGAAACCTATCGAGCATTGTTAAAAATGCAGGTAGCGATAAAGATGTTTACTACAAGATGACCATGCGTCTGATGGATCTAGAAACCGGTCTTATCGAATGGGCAGATGAAACTGAAATCCGTAAGCAAGAATCAAAAAGCTTACTGGGATTATAGTTAGAGATAATTCAAGTTAGATCCTACCTAAAGGAAGACATCTAGTGGCTAGATTTGCGTGGATTGAAGCTAAACAGCTCGATAATACCTTACAGTCACTTGATGACTTCTTTGTTACTCCGCCAGTGACGGTTCATACCTTAACTGGCGGATTGACGAATCGCTGCTGGAAGCTGATTACAGAGTCTGATCAGTCTTACGTGTGGCGTCCTCATACCTCCATTTCTCAAGCATTCTCTATTTCTCGTCATCAAGAGTTCCAAGTTCTTAGTGCTATTGAATCGACGCATTTAGGTCCAAAGCCTGTTCTAGTGAATGAGCAAGGGTTATTGGTCTCATTTGTTGAAGGCGAATGCATGTCTGCAGGCGCTTCGTTTGATTCCATTTTAAAAACGGCGGCAAGTATTCATCGATTTGATACTTCGGCACTGCCTCTGATTCCATTTAGTTTTACCGCAAGAGTGGATCACTACTGGATGCAACTTAGCCAAAATTTCAGAACGCCAGAGTTTGAGTCCGTCTATCAGCAGTGGCGCGGTGCACCGAATATTCCTGCTATCGAGCTTTCACTTTGCCATTTTGATTTAGGCTGCTACAACCTAGTTAAAACAGTAGAGGGAATAAAGGTTATTGACTGGGAGTATGCGACGATCTCAGATCCGAGGTTAGATTTAATGCTGACGATTGAAGCGGCGGAAGAGCCTGTGCTTGAGAGCGTTTATCGCTATTGTCTATTTAGGCAAATAGCGGATGTAGATGGCTGGGTAGAAGGAGTTCAAGCTTGGCAGCCCCGAGTAAAAATGATGGGAATGCTATGGTACTTGCTTGCTCATCAGTTATGGGGAGATGAGCATTATTTGCACCAAGCTAATAAGTTAAGGCAAACATTCTGTAGTTAGGATCACTTTTCGAGATACTTATAGAGTAATTATTTAAGCTATCCCTTTAAAACCCTAGCTTTCATGGTAGATTGATATGAAGTGTACCAATATGGAACGGGAGAGGTACTATGATTATTTACCTACATGGCTTTGACTCAACAAGCCCAGGTAACCACGAGAAAGTGTTGCAGCTACAATTCATTGATGAAGATGTTCGTTTTATTAATTACAGCACGCAACATCCAAAACATGACATGCAACATCTGTTGAAAGAAGTGCATAAAGTCATTGAACAATCAGACGATCCACATCCTATTATTTGTGGGGTAGGGCTTGGTGGCTTTTGGTCTGAACGCATCGGTTTTCTCTGCGGGATCAAACAGGTTATTTTTAACCCTAACCTGCACCCAGAGAGAAATATGGTTGGTCGCATTGACCGCCCAGAAGAGTATGAAGATATTGCGACAAAATGCGTTGAGCAATATCGGATGAAAAACAAAGATCGTTGCTTAGTTATTTTGACCAGTGAAGATGACGTACACGATAATAAGCAGACTGAAGCTGAGCTTAAAGATTACTACTCAATCATTTGGGACGAAACTCAAACGCATAAGTTTAAGAAAATCTCTCAACATCTACAAGCGATGAAAGCGTTCAAAGAAGCTTAGTTTAAGTTCTTAGGCTTGAAGCTTGGATTGTCCGTTTAGCTTTTAGCAAACAGAGAAGCCAGCGATATACAAATAGAACCTCAGATAAAGCGGTGCTTAACGGGCATCGCTTTTTTATTAGCCAAAACCATGCAAATAATAATGAAATACAGTTAATCACTGGTTGCGATGAAAATTTGGCTCTATATAATGTCTAAACTATAAATATTTTGATAAATATCAAAAAAAGTTGAGAGTAAGTAAAAAACTTACCCATTTATTGTTCTTACCCCTTATTTTGGGTGTGAGAACCTTTGAAACCCAAACGTGAACAGTTTAAGAACAACCTCTAAACCCATTTCTGTGTGACAGAAAGACAAATAAAGAATTTATCGGTTGGAGTAATCGAGCCGAACACCATTTATTCATTTTTGTAGAGGATTATATCGTGACTCGAATTATCGTTGTTGGCGGTGGCGCTGGTGGTCTTGAATTGGCGACCAAATTGGGCCGAACTTTAGGCCGTAAAAATCGTGCTCAAATCACCCTTGTTGATCGCAAAGCAAGCCATTTGTGGAAACCGTTATTGCATGAAGTTGCAACAGGTTCACTTGATGCAGGTGTTGATGCTTTAAGCTATCGCGCACATGCAAAGAATCACCATTTCGACTTCCAAATGGGTAGCCTCGCGGATATTAATCGTGAGCGTAAAGTGATTGTATTAAGCGAACTCACCGACGAACATGGCGAACTATTAATGCCAAGCCGTGAAATTGAATATGACATTTTGGTGATGGCGATTGGCTCAACATCAAATGATTTCAATACACCAGGTGTTCGTGATAACTGTATTTTTCTTGATAGCCCAGAACAAGCACACCGTTTCCGTACCGAAATGAACAATCAGTTCCTAAAATTGCATGCTAAAAACGGTCAAGGCACGGTAGATATTGCTATTGTCGGTGCTGGTGCTACTGGGGTTGAACTGAGTGCTGAGCTTCATAACGCAGTCAAAGAGCTAAGAACATATGGTTTTGGCGATCTTGATTCAAGTAAACTAAACGTCAATTTAGTGGAAGCGGGCGAGCGCATTCTGCCAGCATTACCGCCACGAATCTCATCGGCGGCACACCAAGAGCTTGTTAATCTCGGCGTGACAGTGCGCACCGCAACTATGGTGACTGAAGCTGATGCAACAGGCTTAACAACCAAAGATGGCGATAAAATCTCGGCACAGATAATGGTTTGGGCTGCTGGTATCAAAGCACCTGATTTTATTAAAGATATTGGCGGGCTTGAAACCAACCGCATTAATCAGCTAGTAGTAAAAAATACCCTACAAACGACTCGAGATGACAACATTTTTGTTATTGGCGACTTGGCTCAGTGTACCCAGCAAGATGGTAAGTTTGTGCCACCTAGAGCGCAAGCGGCTCACCAAATGGCAAGTATGGCATTTACGAATATCGTCGCTAAGTTAAATGGAAAAGATCTTAAAGACTACGTTTATAACGATCATGGTTCGCTTGTATCGTTAAGCCGATTCTCAACGGTTGGCAGCTTAATGGGAAATTTAACCAAAGGTTCTATGATGGTTGAAGGACGCATTGCGCGAGTGGTTTATATCTCACTGTATCGGATGCACCAAGTGGCATTGCACGGATTTGTTAAAACTGGATTAATGATGCTAGTAGGTCGAATTAATCGAGTGTTACGTCCTAACTTAAAGCTGCATTAAGCGGTTGATCAAACTGGATCTTAATTGAATGAAGAGCTCTCTTGTGAGCTCTTTTTTTATTTTTATATTTTCAGCTGAAGTGACCTTAAATATGTAACGAACTTACCTATCTCTCGGGTATGAGTGAGTATACAACGCCAGCTTTAGGTTTGCCGTTAAAGAGGAAGCGGTTTCTAGCGACTCCTTCTTTTATTCCACCACATTGCTCAATTAATGCTTGGCTAGGCATATTATCTGGATCACACACTATCTCTAAGCGGGTAAGCATTAATTTTGCAAAGCAGAACTCTGTTAGTGCGTTTAATGCTTCTTTCGCGTAGCCATAGCGCTGGTGTTTATCGAGAACCCAATAACCCATACTCGCCATATTAAAGGTGTGGTAGAACTCATTAATGGCAACCATACCGATAAGCGCTTGATCGGACTTTCGAAAGATACCAAACCCAAAAGAGGTCGCTTTCGCCCAGTTTAATCGTGTTGCCAGTAAAAATTGTCGGCTATCTTCGACTGAAAAGTGAGGAGTACACCAATCAATCCATTGATGTAGGGAGGGGGAGTGGGCAACCTCGGTAGCAAAAATTTCTTCTTCCGAGTGATCGATTAACCTTAAACATAACCTTTGGGTAATGATCTGAAAGTCAGGGCTCATACCTCTCCTTTTAAAAACAAATGGTCAAAAGGTATCGCCCTCAAAGTGTGAGGGCGATAGCGGAATACTTAAGTTTGGCTTGAGTCGAAATGTGGTGCCTATCTACGAGTCTGTTTGCGCCACTTTTCTTACTTGAATAATCACGCCTAATAATGGGTTGTCTAAATAGTGAGTTTCACTGCTACGCATGCGACGTTTTTGCTTCATACGGTAGCTTTTCAAGAACTCCTCAACTTCAATCGTAGGTGAGATATTCTCTAAATTGCCAATTTGAACATTTGACTCTACTTCTAATGGGTCATCCGAAGTGAGGTCAACTTGTTTAGCTTCAATCGTAACCTCTCTGACACTCGGTGCTTTTAGATCTAAGGTTGTATCGGCATACAAGTAATGCTGCACATAAACTTGCAGCTTTCCATCAAGCTCATAGAGTGGTTGGTCAATGGTCTCTTCAGTTATGCTGTCAGAAGACAAGCTTTGATCAACAAAAGCGATTTTTTCAGACCCATCGGTATTAAATTTAGCAGAGTAATCTTTGCCACCTTGAATATGGAAAACAGGGGCTGCAGATTTGCCTTCATCACCTTGTCGCCAAGCGGTATGCAGCAATACTTTAAAGCCCGCATGTTTTTTCAATGCGTTACGTTGGTCGGTGAGTTGATATTCACTCGCTGGCAGCATGGTTACGCCTTTTTTGCTGCGGTACTCCGAATTTTGGAAATCGCCAACGTTATCCATTTTGATTGAGGGTAGTTGATTTGGCCAAGATTCATTGACCTGTTCAGCATCTACCGCACGTTTAAAAATGATCACTTCTATGTCAAATTGTCTCTGAGCCAAACTTGGCAAAGAGACAAAAAGAAGCAGTAGTGGGATCAGTATTCTCATTTTGACTCCAGTCATAGATACATACTCTCTACGTATCTCGTTTCAATAGTTTAATTACCGTGAGGCTTGCCGCTCTCGAATCACGATAAGCGCAAGCCTCTGGATTGCAAGCCATTAACTTAAGCTGGTATTGACTTAAGCTGGCATTAAATTTTGCCGAAATTCATTTAACAGATCTGCGATGAACTGAATTCGTTTACGTCTATCAACCAATGGTATCGTAAACTTCAGTTTAGTGGGTCCTTCCATTGCAAATTTTTGTGGTTGAGACTGCAATAGTTTAACCAAATACATTGGATTTATGTCAGCGTCTGGATAGAACTCAATGTATCCACCTTTGTCGTGGGCTTCAATTTTCTTCACTTTAATTGGGGCCGCTGCGACTTTTAGTTCAGAAACTGAAAGCAGGTTCTTCGTGGCATCAGGAAGCAGTCCGAATCGGTCGATCAGTTCGACTTTAAGCTCTGAAAGATCGGAGGCAGACGACACACTTGCGATTCGTTTATACATCGAAAGACGAGTATTCACATCGGGAATATACTCATCAGGTAATAAGGCCGGAATCCGCATCTCCACTTCTGTTTGTTCACGAAGCAGATCATCGAGTGATGGCTCTTTCCCCTCTTTTAATGCTTCAACCGCTTGTTCAAGCATTTCCATATATAAACTAAACCCAATGGATTGAATTTGACCACTTTGCTCATCACCGAGGAGTTCACCTGCGCCACGTATCTCTAAATCGTGAGTTGCCAGAGTAAAACCAGCCCCGAGATCTTCAAGAGAGGCGATGGCATCTAAACGCTTAATGGCATCTTTTGTCATCGCTTTAGGGTGAGGAGTGAGCATATAAGCATAAGCTTGGTGATGTGAACGCCCAACACGACCACGAAGTTGGTGCAATTGAGCTAAACCTAAGCTATCAGCACGATCCATGATGATGGTGTTCGCGGTGGGAACGTCGATTCCAGTTTCAATGATCGTTGTACAGACCAATAAGTTGAATCGTTGGTGGTAAAAATCATTCATGATCTTTTCCAATTCACGTTCACGCATCTGCCCATGAGCCACGGTTACGCGTGCTTCAGGGATTAACTTCTCTAAATCGGCCGCCACTTTCTCAATGGTGTCGACTTGGTTGTGCAGGAAGTAAACTTGACCACCGCGCATTATTTCACGCAAAACCGCTTCACGAATCACGGTGTCGTCGCTTTCACGAACAAAGGTCTTAATGGCGAGACGCCTTGCGGGTGGTGTCGCGATGATGGATAGGTCACGCATCCCACTCATTGCCATATTCAGCGTTCTAGGGATTGGCGTTGCGGTGAGTGTTAAAATATCCACATCAGCACGCATCGCTTTGACTTTTTCTTTTTGTCTTACACCAAACCTGTGCTCTTCATCGACGACCAACAAGCCTAAATCTTGGAATGAGATACTGCTTGAAAGTAATTTATGAGTGCCGATCAAAATGTCGACTTTACCTTCTGCGGTATCCGCGAGAATTTGTTTCTGTTCTTTAGCACTTTTGAATCGAGATAATACTTCAACTCGAATCGGTTGGTTAGCAAAACGGTCCCGGAAATTTTCGAAATGTTGCTGAGCAAGCAGGGTTGTAGGAACTAATACTGCGACTTGCTTGTTGTTGTCTGTGCATACAAAAGCTGCACGCATGGCGACTTCTGTTTTACCAAAACCTACATCACCACAGACTAGACGATCCATTGCTTTGGCTTGGCACATATCAGACATCACAGCGTTAATCGCCATCGCTTGATCTTCGGTTTCATCAAATGGGAAACCAGCTTTGAATGTGGCGTACTGGCCTCGATCTAATGCAAATTTGTGACCGGGTTTAAGTTCTCTTTTTGCGTATACATCAAGAAGCTCAGCGGCAACATCTCGCACTTTTTCGGCGGCACGTTTTCGAGCCTTAACCCAAGCATCACCACCTAACTTATGCAGTGGCGCGGTCTCTTCTGCACCGCCTGAGTATCGCCCAATCAGATTAAGTGAGGCGACAGGTACATATAGCTTGGCATCATTTTGGTACTCCAGTGTTACGTACTCGGTGAGCATTCCGCCCGCTTCAAGAGTTTGGAGGCCAATAAATCGGCCGATACCGTGATCAATATGAACGACGGGTTGGCCTGCTTTGAGCTCGGCTAAATGACGAATGACCGTATCGCTATTGACCGCTTTTTTATCTTTTTTGCGTCGTTGAATGACTCGGTCACCCAGTAAGTCACTTTCGCAAATAAAGGCAGTGTTCTTTTCTGGTTGAGTGTCGTCACGGTAGGAGAAACCATGTTCAGCCGAGCCTAATACTAAATTGAACTTATCTTTTGAGGCCAGCGCGTGAGCAAAGCTTTCTGTGGCAATCGGACGTAACTTTATCTGCTGCAATAACTCGGTAAGCGCTTCTCGTCGACCTTCCGATTCAACGGAAAAAATAATCTTACCTTGATAGGTCTCACTGAATTTACGTAAAGCCGCTAGAGGTTCTTTGTTGTTGTGCTGCACGGCTAAATCGGGAAGTGATTCAATTGGCAGGTTGATACGACCCTGTTTAGCTGTGATTTCATCAATGTGAAGCTGAGCTTGAGGATGAAGTTTAAAGCGGCTGAAAAGCTCATCTTTCTTCATCCACAGCTGGGAAGGTTCAAGCAACGGTCTTAGCGGATCTATTTTCCGTTGATCATAACGGTGATCAACATCCGCTAAGAAAGTATCAATGGACGTTTCAAGATCGCCGATAGTGATGAGTTGACTGCCTTCGGCAATGTAATCAAATAAGGTTTCTGTCTCATCGAAGAAGAGTGGTTGCCAATACTCGATGCCCGCTGGCCATGTTCCTTTTGATACTTGCATATAAATGGATTCAGGTTCACGACGGGTTTCAAACTGTTGACGCCAGCGAATACGAAAATCTTCGATGGCCGTTTCAGTGGTCGGAAACTCGTGCGCTGGCAGCAGTCTTATTTCGCTGATGTCCTCTTTTGAACGCTGGTTTTCTGGGTCAAACGTTCTAATCGTGTCTATTTCATCATCGAAGAAATCGATTCTGTAAGGGTCGTGACTGCCCATAGGAAACAGATCGATGATCGAACCTCTGTTTGCGTACTCACCGGGACCGAAAACTTGATCAACGTGGCGATAACCAGATTTCTCAAGCTGTAAGCGCAATTTTTCAAGAGAAAACAGATCGCCGGCTTTCACCATCAAGGTGTGCTGCATTAAGAAATCACGCGGAGATTGTCGCTGAAGTAATGTGCTGATTGGCACTATGGTGATACCAGACGTTTGGGTCGGTAACTGATACAGGTGCGCAATGCGGTCTGAAATTATCTCTTGATGCGGTGAAAAATTGTCGTAAGGAAGCGTTTCCCAATCAGGAAAAAGAGATACTTGCGCAGAGGTGAACTGCTCAATTTCAGCGAGTAATTTAAGTGCGATTTGGGGATCGGGCACCGCAAGCAAAGTATGGCTATCGTGTTGCTCTGCAAGCTCCGCAATGGCAAGGGCGAGTGCGGAACCTTGTAGGTTGCCTATGTGTTTTTTATCGCCCATCCCTTTCGGGTTAATGAGAGAAAGAAGTGCTGATTTTGTCATGATGCTGGATACTTATTTGTTTTCTCGATCTAAAGAACGTTGGCGCAGCAATTTTTGCTGTTGATATAGTGCAGCTTTGATGAGTAAGTCCTGATCTGAATCTCTAAGTAGATCATATTTCATCTGAATTTCATGGGTACCATTGTCTGCCTCTTTTACGCTGGTGACACTAGCATAACAGTAGATTGCAGCAGGAGGGTGTTCAAGAAAGAGTTTTGCTCGGACCACTTGACCAACCGCAAGAGGCTGCTGTGCTAAATAGGTGAACTGACTGGCTCCAAAGCTTAATGTTTGACCACGAAATTCTGCTTGGTCTTGCTGAGACAACATAAATGTCAGGAGCAAGTTGAGTTTGGTATTTTGTGTATCAAGCAAATTGATTACATGCTTAAAGTCGTTATTTTTTAGTTCAGAACGTGCATTCTCAGTTAGCTGATCAAGCTGGCTAAATTCACTCGCAACAATAAATGGTGCGGGAATTTCTGCAACAAACTGCGTCATTGATGGCAGAGTATAATCCGCAGCCAGTGGCTCTATATTGACCGTCAAGCTGTGATGAACAGTAAAAAAATCGTTTTGTGTCATACTCTACTTCCTTCTAGTTAACCTATTGATTATCGTCATGTAGGCTAACTAATCAAGATAAGTTACATTTATCAGCTCGATATGAGTCGTTTTGATAAGAAGTTAACAAATTAGAGCTACACTCATCGAGCGTTTACCGTTACATTATCTCGCATAACTTATTGTTGGTTTTGACTATGTTTCACCCCATTTCCCTATTTATCGGCTTGCGTTATTTAAGAGGTCGATCTGGAGACAGATTTAGCCGTTTTGTCTCTTATATGTCTACTGCGGGTATCACCATTGGTGTGATGTCTTTAGTGACGGTACTTTCCGTTATGAATGGTTTCGAAGCTCAGCTCAAAGAACGAATTTTAGGGGTTCTGCCACAGGCTGTAATTTCCCAAACAGATGGAAAAACGCCGCGCTTGGATGAGTCTCCTGAGTTTATTCGCCAGTTATCTAAGGATAAGCATGTTGAGCCGATTGTTCGCAGTGAAGCGGTTATTCAGAGTTCATCTCAGCTTTCTGCGGGTATGTTGATTGGTATTGAACCGACGGATAATGATCCGATTCAAGACTATTTGATTGCAGGCCGGTTAAGTAACCTGAAAGCGGGCGAGTATCGAGTCTTCGTTGGTCATACTTTGGCGCGTTCGCTCAATGTGTCGGTAGGAGACAGAGTTCGTTTGATGGTGACAAGCGCAAGTCAGTTTACGCCTTTAGGTCGGATGCCGAGTCAACGTAACTTTACGGTTGCGGGTATATTCAATACAGGATCTGATGTTGATGCTCAACTAATGGTTTCGCATATACAAGATGCGGGTCGATTGATGAAGTTTAAGCGTGACACGATCTCAGGCTGGCGTCTGTTTTTTGATGACCCATTCTCAGTTTCAGCGCTTTCCAATACGCCATTGCCTGACGGTTGGGTGTGGAGTGATTGGCGTGAACAACGTGGTGAGCTATTTCAAGCGGTTCGGATGGAAAAAAACATGATGGGCTTAATGCTCGGGCTGATCATCGGTGTCGCAGCGTTTAATATTATTTCTGCGTTAATTATGGTCGTTATGGAAAAACAAGCCGAGGTCGCGATTTTAAAAACCCAGGGTATGACCAATGGCCAGATTCTGTCGATATTTATGGTGCAAGGTGCGAGTAGTGGTGTCATCGGTGCATTAACCGGGGGGGCCTTAGGTGTCTTGCTTGCTGATAACTTGAACCCACTGCTGGAAGGTATGGGTGTGGCTCTATTTACATTTGGTGGGCAGTTACCCGTTCTTATTAATCCTGTTCAAATTATGATTGTAGTGGTGCTTGCGATTGTACTCAGTCTGCTTGCGACGCTTTTCCCATCTTATCGTGCATCTTCTGTTAAACCTGCTGAGGCCCTCAGATATGAATAATCTTTTACAATGTCGTGCTGTTCGTAAAACCTATCGTGAGGGTTCGTTAGATACAGAGGTTCTTAAAGGGGTCAGTTTTGATATCGAAAAAGGGGAATTAGTCTCTATTATTGGTACATCCGGCTCTGGAAAAAGTACGTTGTTGCATGTCTTAGGGGCTCTAGATGATGCGACTGAAGGCAAGGTGACTTTTCTGGATCATGACCTCGCGACGTTAAGCTCGAATAAGCAAGCGAAAGTGCGAAATCGTCATTTGGGGTTTGTTTATCAATTTCATCACCTTCTTTCTGATTTCTCTGCGTTAGAAAATGTGGCGATGCCGTTATTAATTGGTGGCATGAAGTCGTCAGAAGCTAAAGCGGCGGCGCAACAACTGCTGGAGAAAGTAGGATTAAGCCATCGTGTTGATCACCGTCCATCAGAGCTCTCTGGCGGTGAACGTCAGCGTGTTGCGATTGCCAGAGCATTAGTGAATAAACCTGATTTAGTCTTGGCAGACGAACCTACGGGTAATTTGGATCACAACACGGCGTTGGCGATTTATGATTTGATGCGAGAGTTGAATAAAGAGTCGGGGACGGCTTTTCTTGTCGTGACTCATGATGGCGAATTAGCCGGAAAAATGGATCGCCAACTTCATATGCGTGACGGCCTTTTGGTTGACGTAAATCAGGAGGCGCAATAGGTGTTTCCTTCTTTATCGTTACTGATTGGCGGTCGATTTAGCCGCGCCAAACAACGTAATAAACTTGTGTCATTTATTTCTCTCTCTTCAACCATTGGAATTGCGGTGGGTGTCGCGGTGATCATCATTGGTTTATCGGCGATGAATGGTTTTGAAAGAGAGTTGCAATCTCGCGTGCTGTCAGTGATCGCCCATGGTGAGCTGGAAGGTGTAAATAAGCCCATTGGTGAGTGGCAAAATGTCATTAAACAGGCGACGAGCCACGACAAAGTGCAAGCGGCAGCACCATACATTCGTTTAACGGCTCTGGCTGAAAAAGGGCAACAGTTAAAAGCGATTGAAGTGCGGGGTATTGACCCTCAAATGGAACAAGCCGTTTCAAGTTTACCGCAATTTATCGAACCACAAGCATGGGCTCATTTTGTTGCGGGAGAGCAGCAAACTATTTTAGGTAAAGGAGTGGCTGATAAGCTGGGTGTTAAGGTTGGAGATTACCTGACTTTGCTGATCCCTACGGCTAACGGTTCGATAAAGGTGCAAGCGCCAAAACGTGTGCGAGTAAAAGTGACAGGATTACTTTCACTTAATGGTCAAATTGATCATAACTTAGCCTTAGTGCCACTTTCCGACGCACAGCAATATGCAAGCCTTGGGAAGGGCGTAACGGGTGTGTCTTTAAAAGTCAGTGATGTACTTAATGCGGCTTCGATTGTGCGTCAAGTCGGCGGGTCTCTTGATGTCTACGTTTATCTACGCAGTTGGCAGCAGAAATATGGATTTCTTTATCGTGATATCCAGTTAGTGCGAACCATTATGTATTTAGTGATGGTATTAGTGATTGGTGTTGCCTGCTTTAATATTGTGTCTACATTGATGATGGCAGTTAAAGATCGAGCAGCAGAGATTGCCATTTTAAGGACAATGGGGGCAACAGATGGCTTGGTTAAACGAATTTTTGTTTGGCAGGGCGTCTTTTCCGGCGTTTTCGGTAGTCTGATAGGAAGCGTGGTTGGTGTGATTGTCGCGTTGAATTTAACGCCACTGATCAAAGGGCTAGAGTCACTTGTGGGGCATCAATTTTTGTCTGGTGATATCTACTTTGTGGATTTTTTGCCATCCCAGTTAGTTTTCCAAGACGTACTATTAGTGTCAGGTACTGCGATTGTGCTTAGTTTACTGGCAACTTGGTATCCGGCATCGCGAGCGAACAAATTGAATCCTGCGTCTGTATTAAGCGCGAAGTAAGCCTTGTATACCGAGCTCAATTATAATGCTCTTAACTGGTATGCCTTTACTTGGTATGCCTTTACTTTTTATGAACAAAGGCATTAGAAGCGAAAAGTCGTCGATCAAAAAAGGACCTAAATAGGTCCTTTTTTCATTTCGGTTAGACAGTGGCTTTCATTTGTATATCTAGATGTCTCGCATTTCTAACACTTCATTGGTTTTAAATACGATGTCAGCCTGAGTTGATACATGAATAGCTTTATAGTTGGCTTATCTTGCTTGGCGTTTGCGCCAACTTCTGACAACAGAATAGCGCCATAAACCGCGAATACCAAAGTAACCAGCCATAGCAGATAAGACACCACATACCATGCAGCCAAGTAAGAATGGAGGACCGATAGTATGCATCTGTGCAATGATGAAGTCCCACGATAGCTCAAAATGAAACGCTTGTGGCGGTACGTGCATTAAAAATGCTCCGAGCTTGTAAGCGAAATAGAATAGAACTGGCATCGTTATTGGGTTACTGATCCAAACGAGAGCAACAGCGAGTGGAAGATTCACTCCACACAAAATCGCGAGCCCAGCCGACATGATCATTTGGCTTGGTAATGGTACAAACGCCATGAAAAGTCCTACAGCAAATGCACCAGCAGCAGAGCGTCGGTTCAGACACCACAGATTTGGGTTATACAGAACGTTACCAAAAATTTTTAGCGCTTTCTGGCGTTTAATCACCTCATGATTTGGCATAAAACGCTTAATGAATTTTCTTGGCATAAGGGAAAATGACTCTCTTTCAATATAGTTGGATTCTATTTTCATTTTCGGCAACGGCAGTTTCAGCGGTTCTTTGGCTTGAGATACCCGCTTGGATCTGGCTTGTTCCGAGCATCATTGCCATCTTAAGCATACGCTTTAAGTATAGGCAGTGGTGGTTCGTTATCGGTATCTTATTAGGGGTAATATTAATCATACTCCATGGAAATGCCCTAAAGTTGCAGACAAATGTGCTTTTCCAAAGCAGCGAGAATATTACCATAAAAGGGCAAGTTGACAGCTCTTTTAAGCAAATAAGTTATGGTTATGAAGGTTCCTTTGTAGTCAGATCAATTAATGGTCAAACTTTAAACTATTTGCAGCGGCCTACTATCCGTATTCTGACGCCCATTAAGCTTCAACTTGATGATGTCGCTAAGTTTCAGGTCACGATAAAGCCTATTTACGGCCAGTTGAATGAGGCTGGGTTTGATCAAGAGTCGTACTACGTGAGTCAGCGTTTAGTTGCAAAAGCCGTAGTTAAAGCAAACAGCGTTTATATGGTTCATTCACAGACATCGATGAGAAGTTGGCTGCTTCAACGGGTTGAAAGTCAAATCGAGCGTTTGCCTAACTTTTCTCTAATCATGGCTTTAGCATTTGGCGAACGAGACGATATCTCCAATGATTTATGGGAAAAATTAAAAAATAGCGGCTTAATTCATTTAGTGGCGATTTCAGGGCTTCATATCGGAATTGCTTATTCAATAGGGTACTTTGTCGGCAAAGTGTGCCGACTGTTTCATTCTCGGTGGTTGTGGCTCCCAGTATTTATGGCTATCAACTTTGCATATTGTTATGCGTGGCTCGCGGGTTTTACACTCCCGACTCAAAGAGCTTTTCTGATGTGTCTTATCCTGAGCTTATGTTTGTTGAGCCGAGTGCAATTTTCCTCATGGCTGTTGTTACTTACAACTTTAGCGATTGTGCTTACAGTGAATCCATTTGCGGCATTGTCCAATAGTTTTTGGATGTCTTTTGGGGCAGTCATTGCTATCTATTTGGCGTTATCTAAGCGCCCTACCCAGAGCAATGTCATTATCACTCTTATCTTTGCTCAGCTGTATTTATTGATATTTATGACACCCATAACCATTTTCTTCTTTGGCGGTATGAGTGTGAGCAGTGCGCTATATAACCTCTTTTTTGTACCTTGGTTTAGCTTGGTCGTTGTTCCGCTGTTGTTCGCTTGCTTGATGCTAACGGTTGTCGCGCCATCTTTCAGTGATGAAGCATGGTGGGCTGTTGATAAAGCATTAGAATTGATGATTTGGGCCATTCAATACGCAGATCTTACTTGGTTATCTGTTTCGCGAGAAGTGGCTCAATTGATACTGTATTTAACGCTACTGTTTACGTGTTCAACGCTATTTTCGGGTCGGGTTAACGTTCTATTATTGGCAGTATATCTATCATGGGTTAGCTTCAATGATGATGATTTACGCTGGCGGATGGACATTTTAGATGTGGGCCATGGGTTAGCCATTGTTATTGAAAAAGAGGGCAAAGCTATTCTTTACGATACTGGAAAGGCGTGGATAGGTGGCAGTATTGTTGAGTCTGTTGTTCACCCCGTTCTGACGTCTCGGGGCATTTCAGGTATTGATGGGTTAATACTCAGTCATTTAGATTCTGATCATGCTGGTGGCCGATATCAGGTTGAGTCAAAGCTGTCTCCGCTCTGGCGTCGAGCAAGCCAAAATATAGAGGGTTATCAGAGTTGTAAGAAGGGGGATCATTGGCAATGGCAGGGTTTGATGTTTGACGTTGTCTGGCCTCCGAAACAAGTGAGCCGATCATTCAATCCTCACTCTTGTGTGATTAGAATCTCAGATGAAAGAAGTGGCGTTAAAGTGTTACTCACTGGTGATGTGGATGCTGTGAGCGAATGGATATTGCGGCGTAACCCCGATCTACTTGCCAGTGATATTATGATTGTCCCACATCATGGCAGTATCACATCATCGACAATGGGCTTTTTGAATGCAATTAAACCTCAACTAGCGGTGGCATCCCTAGATAAAGGAAGTCGATGGAAAATGCCAGCCGATCAAGTACTAGCCAACTACCAAAAAATAGGGAGCGACTGGCTCGATACTGGACATTCAGGGCAAGTATCGCTGTTTTTTTATTCAAACGGATGGAAAGTCAGGAGTTTAAGAGGGGAAGGTAACCAAGCATGGTATAGGCAGATGCTGCGTAAGGGAGTAGAATAGAAGGAATATTCTCAGTAAATAAAGTATATCCATGTCTGAACTACAAGATGAAAACACTTGGCACACCTTTAAACGACTTTGGGCTTATATTCGTCAATATAAGACAGGGCTTGCTGCGGCCGTTGTCGCGCTTGTTATAAGTGCCGTTGCGGATACCTACATGATTTCACTGCTCAAACCTTTACTTGATGAAGGGTTTGGTAACGCTGAATCTGATTTCTTGAAAATATTACCTTTTATTATTTTCGCGATGATGTTTATTCGTGGTTTAAGTGGGTTTGTCTCAACATACTGTTTGAGTTGGGTTTCGGGCAATGTGGTCATGCTTATTCGCCGTAAGGTTTTTAATCATTTCATGCATATGCCTGTGAGCTTTTTTGATAAAGAATCAACAGGCGGTTTGCTTTCCAGAATTACTTACGATACCGAGCAAGTCGCTGGAGCCACGAGCCGTGCATTGGTGAGTATTGTTCGCGAAGGCGCGAGTATTATTGGTTTATTGGTTTTGATGTTTTGGAATAGCTGGCAGTTATCTTTAGTTCTGTTAGTCGTTGCGCCTATTGTTGCTTGGGGAATTGGATATGTCTCAAAACGTTTCCGTAGGATCTCAAAAAATATGCAAACAGCGATGGGTGAAGTGACATCTTCAGCAGAACAGATGCTAAAAGGCCATAAAGTTGTTTTGAGCTATGGTGGCCAAAATATAGAGAAAGAGCGTTTCGATGCGGTGAGTAATCAGATGCGCCAACAATCGATGAAGCTTGTTGCCGCCCAAGCCGTTGCAAACCCAGTTATTCAGATGATTGCTTCTATTGCTTTAGTGAGCGTACTGTTTCTTGCCAGTGTCGATTCGATTAAAGACGAACTCACGGCGGGTACCTTTACCGTTATCTTCTCGGCAATGTTTGGTTTGATGCGTCCGTTAAAAGCGTTGACCAACGTAACGTCAATGTTCCAACGCGGTATGGCTGCGTGCCAAACACTGTTTTCTTTGATGGATTTAGAAACTGAAAAAGATGACGGGAAATTGGTTGTCGATAAGCCTAAAGGGATTGTTGAAGTTAAGAATATTGACTTTACATACCAAGGAAACGAAAAACCGGCGTTATCAAATGTAAGCTTTGTTATCCCACAAGGGAAAACCGTAGCATTGGTCGGACGTTCTGGTTCTGGTAAAAGTACAATTGCGAATTTGTTTACCCGTTTTTATGATGTCGACTCTGGTTCAATCTGTTTGGACGAACACGATATTCGAGATTATAGCTTGAAGAATTTGCGTGAGCACTTTGCTTTGGTATCACAAAACGTACACCTGTTTAACGACACGATAGCTAATAATATTACTTATGCCGCTGATGTAGAGTATTCACGTGAGCAGATAGAACATGCTGCTAAGCAAGCTCATGCAATGGAGTTTATTGATGGTATGGAACTCGGACTAGATACCATTATTGGTGAAAATGGTGCAAGTTTGTCTGGTGGGCAGCGACAACGTATTGCCATCGCCCGTGCATTGCTGCGTGATGCTCCGGTTCTTATTCTTGATGAAGCAACGTCGGCATTGGATACGGAATCTGAACGTGCGATTCAAGCGGCGCTAGAAGAGTTACAGAAAAACAAAACCGTGTTGGTGATTGCTCACCGATTGTCGACGATTGAAAGCGCGGATGAAATTCTTGTCGTGGATGAGGGTGAAGTTATCGAACGTGGTTCGCACCATGATCTGATTAGCAAAGATGGTGCTTATGCACAATTACACCGCATTCAGTTTGGTGATTAACAGCAATGGCGCAAAATGTGATTGAAAAGGTATGGTTTGAAAATCATCCACTCAAATATCTGTTATGGCCTTTGCTATGGCCTCTGAGTCTTGTATTCAAAACGATTAGCTCAGCACGTCGGAAAGAATTTTCAGACGGTAAAAAGCAATCCTATAAAGCGCCTATCCCTGTTATTGTGGTTGGAAATATCACGGCTGGTGGGAATGGAAAAACACCAGTTGTCATTTGGTTAGTTGAGCAACTTCAACAGCTAGGTTATAAGCCCGGCGTCGTTTCTAGAGGTTATGGGGGTAAGGCTCCAAGTTACCCTTTAACTGTTGAAGGTTCTACCCCGGCAGAGCATAGTGGCGATGAGCCTCGATTGATCTACCGACGCACAGGTGCTCCTGTTGCCGTTGCGCCAATTCGGTCTGATGCTGTGAAAGCATTGTTACCGCTCGATGTGAATGTCATTGTCACCGATGATGGATTACAGCACTATGCGTTGGAGCGAGACATCGAGTTTGTAATTGTCGACGGTATGCGACGATTTGGTAATCAGCAGTTAATCCCATTAGGTCCGTTGCGTGAAGGTATTGAGCGGTTAGATGAGGTTGATTTTGTCGTTACGAATGGTGGTTCAGCTCAAGAAAGTGAAATGGCAATGACCTTAACACCTAGCTTGGCTGTTAATTTAGTTACTGGGCAAAAAATGCCAGTTAGTCAGCTTAAGAAGTTAGTGGCGTTTGCTGGAATTGGTCATCCCCCTCGTTTTTTCGCCACTCTTAAAACTCTGGGTGCAGATTTATGTCACACCCAAGGTTTTGCTGATCACCAAGATTTTAAAATTTCAGAATTAGAAGCCCTAGATAGAATGGGTTTGAACGTTATAATGACAGAAAAAGATGCTGTGAAATGTGATACTTTTGCGAAAGAAAACTGGTGGTACTTACCGGTTTCTGCGCAATTTAAAACTCATGATGAACAGCGTATTTTGAACAAAATAGAAGAGGTAATGGAACACTATGGATCATCGTCTGCTTGAGATTGTGGCTTGCCCTGTTTGTAAAGGTAAACTCACTTTTGATAAAGAAAACCAAGAATTGGTCTGTAAAGTTGACCGTTTGGCTTATCCGATTAAAGAAGGGATTCCGGTTCTATTAGAGCCTGAAGCTCGTACCATGTCTATGGATGAGGGGCGTTAATGTCGTTTACCGTTGTAATACCAGCTCGTTACCAATCATCTCGCTTACCGGGAAAACCGTTAGCTGATATTGGTGGGAAGCCGATGATTCAGTGGGTGTATGAGCAGTCAATCCAAGCTGGTGCAGATCGCGTGATTATCGCGACGGATGATGCGCGAGTGGAAGCCGCAGTCAACCAGTTTGGTGGCGTGGTGTGCATGACCTCACCAGATCATGAGTCGGGCACTGAGCGCTTAGCGGAAGTTGTTCAACGAATGGCTATCCCTGATGATCACATTATTGTGAATGTGCAAGGTGATGAACCTCTGATCCCACCAAGTATTATTACTCAAGTTGCGAATAATCTGGCAAACAGCACGGCACCAATGGCAACCTTAGGTGTTGAAATCACTGAGGAAGCGGAAGTTTTTAATCCAAACGCAGTAAAAGTGGTAACGGATAAAGATGGCTACGCGCTATATTTTAGCCGAGCAACGATCCCATGGGATCGTGATAACTTTGCTGACAGCGAAAATCAGACGATCGCACAACCATTATTACGACATATTGGTATTTATGCGTACCGTGCAGGGTTTATTAACACTTACATTAACTGGCAGCCTAGCGCACTAGAGAAAGTTGAGTGTTTAGAGCAATTACGTGTGCTTTGGTATGGAGAGAAAATCCACGTTGAAGTCGCAAAAGAAGCACCAGCAGCGGGCGTTGATACGCCCGAAGATTTAGATGCAGTAAGAGCTATTATCGCAAACCGATAATTTTCGCTTCGTTCTTTTTGATTGAAATATTTGAATAGCGAAAAAACCTCGGCAGTTATGATCAACTGTCGAGGTTTTTTGTTTCATTACTTTAATAAGTTAATGGGGAAAATCCTTTACATTAAATTGCAACGAGCAGGCAAAAAAAAGAGCACAAACAGTGCTCGAAAATTGTAAGGAGAGGGTGGTTTTAGTTATTGTTATTATTGAACTCCGAACGAGGAGGGCAGGTTGCTAATATCTCTCGTCTACCCGTATCTTTCACTTCTTCTAGAATGACATCAAACCCCCATAATCGGTGAAGGTGCTTCAATACCTCTTCATACCCTTTATCAAGAGGAATACGTTGGTGAGGGACATGTTGAATCGTCATCGACCGATTACCGCGGACATCAACATTAAATACTTGCAGGTTAGGCTCTAAGTTGCTCAGGTTATATTGAGAAGCTAAGCGCTCCCTGATGGTTTTATAGCCGGACTCATCATGAATGGCGCTCACTTCAATGAAGTTTTTTCTATCGTCATCAAGTACTGCAAATAATTTAAAATCACGCATCAACTTGGGCGATAAGTACTGACTAATAAAGCTTTCATCTTTAAAGTTATGCATCGCAAAATGAACGGCATCGAGCCAATCACTTCCCGCCAAATCAGGGAACCATTCGCGATCTTCATCGGTTGGCTCTTCACATATACGGCGAATATCTCTGAACATTGCAAAACCAAGCGCATAAGGATTGATCCCACTGAAGTAGGGACTGTTGTAGGCCGGTTGTGCAACCACACTGGTGTGACTATGTAAGAATTCTAGAATGAATTTATCCGAGACTAACCCTTCATCATAGAGATGATTCAAAATGGTGTAATGCCAGAAAGTTGCCCACCCTTCGTTCATCACTTGAGTCTGTTTTTGTGGATAAAAGTATTGACTGATTTTACGAACAATTCGCACACATTCTCGCTGCCAAGGCTCTAAAAGCGGGGCATGCTTTTCGATGAAATAGAGAATGTTTTCTTGAGGCTCCGTTGGAAAGCGTATTTTATTGATCTCCTCTTTTTCCTCTGTTTTCGGAACCGTTTTCCATAGCTCATTAACTTGGGATTGCAGGTACGCCTCACGCTCTTCTTGCCTTGCGGTTTCTTCCGCGATGGAGATTTTTTCAGGGCGTTTGTATCGATCAACGCCGTAGTTCATTAGAGCATGACAAGAGTCGAGTAGCGTTTCTACTTCAGATACCCCATATTTTTGCTCACAATCCATGATGTAGTTTTTGGCAAAAAGGAGGTAATCGATGATAGAGCTTGCATCGGTCCATGTCTGAAATAAGTAGTTTCCTTTGAAAAAAGAGTTATGCCCATAGCAAGCATGAGCCATAACGAGAGCTTGCATTGTGACGGTATTCTCTTCCATCAAGTAAGCAATACATGGATCAGAGTTAATGACTATTTCATAAGCCAGGCCCATCTGCCCGTGCTTATAATTCTGTTCGGTTTGGATGAACTTTTTACCAAATGACCAGTGATTGTAATTAATCGGCATCCCGATACTAGAATACGCATCCATCATCTGTTCCGAAGTGATGACTTCGATCTGATTTGGGTAGGTGTCAAGTCGGTAATGCTGAGCGACACGCTTAATCTCAACATGGTATTTTTCTAATAAATCGAAAGTCCAATCAGGGCCGTCAGGCAGTTGTTTGGTCTTTGTCGATGCTTGATTATCAGTTTTAGTCGTCATGGCTTACCTCCCTAAGCTGTCTCTTTGTGAAACAATTCCCTAAATACGGGGAAGATGTCATCGACGGTACGAATATTTTTCATCGCAAAGTTATCAAAACTCTGTTCCAATTTTTCATATTCATGCCATAACGTTTGATGCGAACGACGAGTGATTTCGATGTAAGAGTAATACTGACAAGTTGGAAGCAGTTTATTGACCAGTAACTCTTTACATCTAGGTGAATCATCAGCCCAGTTGTCCCCATCAGAAGCTTGAGCGGCATAAATGTTCCACTCCGCTGCAGGGTAGCGTTTTTCTACGATTTCATTCATCAGTTTTAGAGCACTAGACACAATGGTGCCGCCCGTTTCCTGAGAGTAGAAAAACTCATGCTCGTCTACCTCTTTGGCTTGAGTATGATGTCGGATAAAGACGACCTCGACATTCTCATAGGTACGAGTTAAGAAGAGATAAAGCAGTACATAGAAGCGTTTTGCAATGTCTTTCGTTGCCTGATCCATTGAACCCGATACATCCATTAAGCAAAACATAACCGCTTGGCTGGAGGGGATAGGACGGCGTTCATAGTTTTTAAAACGCAGATCGAAGGTGTCGATATAAGGAACACTTTCAATCCTTTTACGTAAATCGGCAATCTCCTGTTTTACGCGCAGTTCTTCAAATGGTTGAGCGGGTTCTTGGTTATGAATGCGCTCCAACTCTTCTTCTAACTCATTGAGCATGCGACGTTTACCCGCAGTCATTGCGGTTCTACGAGCAAGGGACTGTTGTAGTGAGCGAACAATCGCAATGTTGGAAGGCACTCCGGCTGTTTTGAAACCTGAACGGTGCGTTTTCCATTCAGTGATTTTATTTACTTGGTTTTTTTCTAAATTCGGCAGTTCAAGATCTTCGAAAAGAATATCCAAGTATTCATCTTTGGATATTTGAAATACGAATTCATCTTGTCCTTCACCATCAGGGCTTGCGTCACCTTCGCCAGAGCCACCACCTTGACCGCCACCTTTAGGGCGCTCAATTTTGTCTCCCGTAATGAATTGATCATTACCAGGATGAACTCGTTCTCGGCTACCACCTTGCCCCTGATGAAAACTTGGCTCTTTAATATCTTTATGTGGAATAGAGATATCTTCACCAGTTTCAGTATTGGTAATAGAACGACGGTTAACCGCGTCAGCAACCGACTCTTTTATCTGCTCCTTATGGCGTTTTAAAAAGCGCTGTCTATTCACTGCGCTCTTGTTTTTGCCATTGAGCCTCCTATCAATAAATTGTGCCATGAGTTACCTCCTATAAACTTCACGTCACCTGACACGTTGCTACAGCTACAGTATTGCTTAACTGTAACAACGTGTGGCTTATCACTGCTATATCGTTGGTCTCTGAATAGACAGCTAATCAGGCTTGATTGGTTTCTTTTATATTAAGAGGACTTACGCACTCGTAAATACCACTCAGACAGCAATCGTACTTGTTTTTCTGTGTAGCCTTTCTCCATCATACGGGCCACAAAGTCGTCATGTTTCTTCTGATCATCAGATGAAGTTTTCGCATTAAATGAGATGACAGGTAGTAGCTCTTCTGTGTTCGAGAACATTTTCTTCTCAATGACGGTGCGGAGTTTTTCGTAACTCGTCCACACTGGATTTTTGCCGTTATTATTTGCCTTAGCACGTAAGACGAAATTAACGATTTCATTACGGAAATCTTTAGGGTTGCTGATACCCGCAGTTTTCTCGATTTTTTCGAGTTCACCATTGAGCGATGAACGATCAAATAGTTGTCCAGTTTCTGGATCTCGGTACTCTTGATCTTGGATCCAGAAATCAGCGTAGGTAACGTAACGGTCAAAAATATTCTGACCGTATTCAGAGTAAGATTCCAAATATGCGGTTTGAATTTCTTTACCAATGAACTCTACATAACGAGGTACTAGATACCCTTTTAAAAATTCAAGATAACGTTCTGCCTGCTCTTGAGGGAATTGCTCTCGTTCGATTTGTTGCTCAATGACATAGAACAAGTGCACGGGGTTAGCAGCCACTTCGGCTTGGTCAAAGTTAAATACACGAGATAGAATCTTGAATGCAAAACGAGTAGATAATCCAGACATGCCTTCGTCTACACCTGCATAGTCACGGTATTCTTGATAACTTTTTGCTTTTGGATCGGTGTCTTTAAGTGTCTCACCATCATAGACTCGCATTTTAGAGAATAGAGATGAGTTTTCTGGCACTTTTAAACGTGACAAAATGCTGAACTGTGAAAGTAAATCTAAGGTACTTGGTGAACAGGGTGCTTTGGATAGTTCACTGTGATCAAGCAGCTTTTGGTAAATCTTAACCTCTTCGGATACTCGTAAGCAGTATGGTACTTTTACGATATAAACCCGATCGAGGAAAGCTTCATTGTTTTTGTTGTTACGGAAAGTTTGCCACTCTGACTCATTGGAGTGCGCGAGGATCATGCCGTCAAATGGCAATGCTGATAATCCTTCAGTACCGTTGAAGTTACCTTCTTGAGTCGCCGTTAGAAGAGGGTGAAGCACTTTAATTGGAGCTTTGAACATCTCCACAAATTCCATCAAGCCTTGGTTGGCTTTACATAATGCGCCCGAGTAGCTATAAGCATCGGGGTCATCTTGAGAGAAGTGCTCAAGTTGACGAATATCAACCTTACCGACCAGTGAGGAAATGTCTTGGTTGTTTTCATCACCCGGCTCAGTTTTAGCGATGGCAACTTGATCTAGTATTGAAGGACGAACTTTCACAACGCTGAATTTAGTAATATCGCCACCAAATTCATGCAATCGTTTTGCGGCCCAAGGGGACATAACAGAACGAACATAGCGTTTCTCTATACCATATTCTTTTTTCAGTAAGTCACCATCTTCAGTGACGTCAAAAAGGCAGAAAGGGTGATCGTTTACAGGGCTGCGTTCACCATTTGCTGACAGCACATAAATAGGCATCTGTTGCATTAGCGCTTTAAGCTTTTCAGCTAGAGAGGATTTACCACCCCCAACAGGCCCTAAAAGGTACAGTATCTGTTTGCGTTCTTCTAAGCCTTGAGCAGCATGTTTAAGGTATGAAACGATCTGTTCAATGGCTTCCTCCATACCATAGAAGTCTTCAAAAGTTTTGTATCGTGAAATCACTCGGTTTGAAAAAATTCGGCTTAGTCTTGGATCTTGTGCGGTGTCAATGATCTCTGGTTCACCAATCGCGAGTAAAAGTCGCTCTGCCGCATTTGCGTAGGCGCTCTTATTGTCTTTACATAGACCGAGAAAATCTTGGATGGATAACTCTTCATCTTTCGCGGCTTCGTAGCGCGCCTGATAATGATCAAAAATACTCATAGTAAATTCCCCTCTCAATCTGTCACCCATGAATGACAGCAAAATGTACAGCTTCCTTACAACATAAAGCCTAGACCTAAACTTGGTATTTTGCTTAACAATTATGTATTTATTTGTAAAAAATGAGCAAAATACGCTTTGAATTCGTGGATCAAATAGGTTTAGATTTAGCTATATCTAATATGAATCATAATTTATATAATTAACGAGCTTTGCCAATCAACGAAAGCCGTGGTGGAGGGGGGCTATGAAAAAAGCAATGCTAGGTTATTCGTAAAATTAATAAAATGACCACCTAAATAACAGGAGATTATAGATTTAACATAAAGCAGCTTGAATGATGGTACGCCGTGCTATATCATGGCGACAAATATTAAATAGATAATGAACTAGTAAGGTTTTAACGTGAAAAAGTTGTCTACATTGATGCTAGCTAGTGCGCTTATTGCTGCGCCATCGTTAGCGTTTGCAAAAGCTGGATCGTGGTCACTTGGTGCGGCCGTCTCTTATTCTCCTGCGGTATATAAAGATACTCCTTCGAATGTAGTGGCGATTCCAATGGTTGGCTATGAAGGTGAGCATCTTTTCCTACGTGGTTTTACGGGTGGTTACCGTCTGTTTCCTGCTGGCTCAACACAGAATGTTATTTTCCGTTTTGCATACGATGCTCGTTCATTAGATCCTTCAGATTCTGATGATGAAAATATTAAAAAATACATTGATGAACGTAAAGCCGCAGTGTTAGGTGGCGTGAGTTACCAACTAGTGACTTTAGCCGGCGTTTTTGAAGCGACTGCGGGTAGCGATATTGGCTCTACGCATAATGGTTTGTACGCTGAAGCGGCTTGGCGTTTACCGATTAACCGTGGCGTGTGGGGTATTACACCTTCAATTGGTTACGCTTATAACAGCGATAAGTTGAATAACCACTTATACGGTGTATCGTCTAGCGAAGTCGCGAAAGCAACGGCTGGTGGTGGTACGTTGACTGAATTTGATGCCGATTGGGATGGACAATACTTCGTGGGTCTTTCTGGTTACATGCACCTAACTCGAAGCATTCGTGTAACTGGTGGTATTCGTTACACTAACTTGGAAGGTGATATTGAAGGTAGCCCAATACTTGAAAGTGGGGTGAATACAACAGCTAATGTGGGCATAGTATACGTGTTCTAACTATCTGAACTGATTCAGAAAAGGGGTTGATGCATTACATCAATCCCTTTTTTATTTTAGCTGAGATAGCATGGGGTTAAGCATTAAAAATTTGGGTGAACTCAGCGGCAGATAAATGGTATTGACGTGGACATTTACCCCAAGTTACTAGCATTCTACGGTACTTCTCTAACATTGGCATTTGGCTGTTAAAGTGATGGTCGTTCTTTTCGAATTGAGGATAAAGTCCTTCAGATTCAGTAAGGAAGCGAACATAATGTACAACTTGCGCTTCGGTCGCAATATCAAAGCCTAAGAACTGTAGGCGGCGTTGATCGACATCTTTACGCTCAGCTTCAGAAAGCATTTTGTTTGACTCTTGCATCGCATGATACATTTCCATAATGGCAATCACTTCACGGCACTCTTCTTCCGTTAAGCAGCCAAACTCTTTATTCAGTTCGTTCATTTGCAAAGCGTATCCGCGCTCTACAATGGTCTGCAAACGTTGGTACTTTGCAGCGTTGTCTGGGTTCATTTGCGACATTAGGTAGTATTGATTTGAAAGGATCAAACGTTGAGCGTTTGTCATATCCATTGGAGCCTCACTAGATTTAATTTGATTTTATTGTTGAAACTAGATTAACAGTGTTTATTCATATTGAAACATGATCTCAACACCGATTTAATATCATTCGTCGATTTTTTCATCATAGTCGTTCTCTCTATTTTTAAGAATAAACGAACGGGAAAAGGATGAAAAAAATACCAGCGTTTAAGCTGGTATTATCATCAAATGTACAAGAGATACTATTGAGTTTAGTATTTTACATTATCATTATACTGGCTAAGGATGCTGACCATTTTATCCATCGTCTCTTTCGATGGTGGATTTGTCCCTTCCAGCGGATAATCGTAACCGAGCGCTTCCCATTTATGAGCGCCTAGCTTGTGATAAGGCAGCAACTCAACCTTTTCGATATTGTCCATATCTTTGATAAATTCGCCAAGCATGTGAGCTGACTCTTCATCATCCGTATACCCTGGAACAATCACATAACGGATCCACGTTTTTTGACCAAGTTTGTGTAAGTAACGAGCAAAGTCGAGCGTTCGCTTATTTGATACACCAATAAAATCATGATGGATTTCATCTTTCATGTGTTTTAGATCTAGCATTACCAGATCGGTAGCGTCTAAAACTTCATCAACGACATCAGTGTGCTTACGAATATAGCCATTGGTATCAAGGCAGGTGTGGATACCTTCAGCTTGTGCCGCTCGGAAGAAATCACGAACGAATTCTGGCTGCAACATGGCTTCACCACCAGAACAAGTAATACCTCCACCAGAAGCTTTCATAAAGTGGCGGTAAGATTTCGCTTCTTTGATAATTTCTTCAACAGTGACTTCTCGGCCATCATTAACATCCCAAGTATCACGGTTATGACAATACATACAACGCATTAAACAGCCTTGTAAGAACACAATAAAACGGATTCCAGGGCCATCGACGGTGCCACATGACTCGAATGAGTGAATACGACCAGATGTTGACATAAGCTCATCTCAAATAGGTAATTTAATGACTATTTTATTACAAATAGTAAGGGATATATAGCCCTACTTCAGTGCTAGAGCTGTGTATTTGTAAGGAAATAGGTAAGAAATCATAGATACGAATTTGAGGTAAAATTTTGTTTGAGTGATAAGGAAAAAGAGTATAAAAAATCCACTGTGGAATACCATCAGTGGATTTTTAAAATAAGGCATATTAACTCTCTAGAGTACATTGCATAAGTTTAGAAGAAGCCAAAGAGCGTCAGTGCGCCTACCCCATAGGCTGACGTCTCATCTTCCTTGAAATCAGACGTTTTAGCTGAGAATGTGAAAGATGCGCCCAGCGTTTGATTATACCAAACAGCGCCTAAGCTTGCGGTGGCTTGAGTATTTTGTAAAGTCACTGGATAAACTTCATCAGGAACTGGCCCATCGATAGTGATGTCATTAAAACGGTAGCGGCCTTCTATGCCAGCGAACAGGTAAGCACTACTTGAACCTTGCATGATCATACCGGGCAGAAATGAGTTTTCCATTGAAACCCTTGCGGCACCAATACTGCTATCTAAACCTGAGCCCCAACGCCACATCATCCCAGTTGCGATTTCACTACGGTAATTACCCGCCATCACTCTAGAGATGTTTTTTATCTCGTGTTGAGTACCGCCACTTGATCGGCTACGAAACAGGGCATTATGAGTTTCAAACTCAAAGTTGCCTAGCATTTGATCTTCGACTTGATAATCCCAGCCTTCAGGTTGAGTTGACCCTGTAATGCTGTGAATGAAATCTTGAGCGACATCGGCTAAAGAGTTTGGACCTGTGGAGCCAACCAAGAAGCCGTACCGATCAGCTCTATAGGCTGAAATATTAGCAATATCCGTTTGGAAAAAAAGTACACCAGCATAAGGGCGCTGATCGACTTGAGGTGTGGACTCTTCAATTTTCTTTGGAGTATAAATGGTTTGCCCAAGCGTAAAACCTACTTTATGGGCCGCACCACCAAAGGTTCCAAATGAGCTAGTGATAGGAGTCAGAACAGGTGAAAGGCTAACCTCATCGGAAAAATAAGAAAGGAATAGACCATTGGTGTAGTCTTTATCGACACCGAATATGCCATCATTATCTAGGCTAAAGGTGAAAGTCCCCGCATGAGTAAGAGGAGTAGACAAAGAGAGTAAGGCTAACAAAAGCGATTTTTTTAAATTCATCGTAATAACAGCTTAATATTATTTTGAACCTATCGTACCTGAGATTAAAAAAAAACCCACTCCTAAGAGTGGGTTTCGATACCAAATCTATAATAAATTATAGAGATTCAGTGAAAGTACGTGCGATTACGTCTTGTTGTTGCTCAGTCGTTAGAGAGTTGAAACGCACAGCGTAACCCGATACACGGATAGTTAGCTGAGGGTAGTTCTCTGGGTGCTTAACTGCGTCTTCTAGAGTTTCACGGTTAAGAACGTTCACGTTAAGGTGTTGACCACCTTCAATACCAGTTTCGTGGTGGAAGTAACCATCCATAAGACCAGCAAGGTTAGAACGTTGGCTATCTTCTTCTTTACCTAGTGCATTTGGCACGATAGAGAAAGTGTAAGAGATACCATCTTGAGCATCAGCAAACGGTAGTTTACCTACAGAAGTAAGTGAAGCTACAGCGCCTTTTTCGTCACGACCGTGCATTGGGTTTGCACCAGGAGCGAAAGGAGCACCAGCGCGACGACCATCTGGAGTGTTACCCGTTTTCTTACCGTACACAACGTTAGAAGTGATAGTAAGGATAGACTGAGTAGGGATCGCATTGCGGTACATAGTCAGTTTACGGATTTTGCCCATGAATGTAGAAACAAGTTCACATGCGATGTCATCTACGCGTGAATCGTTGTTACCAAATTTAGGGTAGTCACCTTCGATAGCGAAGTCAGTAGCAATACCATCTTCATCACGGATAGGAGAAACTTTAGCGTATTTGATTGCAGATAGTGAGTCAGCAGCAACTGACAGACCAGCAATACCACAAGCCATAGTACGACGAACGTCACGGTCATGAAGAGCCATTAGAGACGCTTCGTAGCTGTATTTGTCGTGCATGTAGTGGATGCTGTTTAGCGCAGTCACGTATTGCTTAGCTAGCCAATCCATGAAGTGATCTAGACGATCCATTACTTTATCGTAATCAAGAACTGCATCAGTCATTGGCGCTTCTTTAGGGCCGACTTGCATTTTCAGCTTCTCGTCCATGCCGCCATTGATTGAGTAAAGCATTGTCTTAGCAAGGTTTGCACGAGCACCGAAGAACTGCATTTGTTTACCAACAATCATTGGAGAAACACAACATGCAATTGCGTAGTCGTCAGAACCAAGGTCAGGACGCATTAGATCATCGTTTTCGTACTGGATAGAAGAAGTATCGATAGATACTTTTGCACAGAAACGTTTGAAGCCGTCAGGTAGTTGCTCAGACCAAAGAACAGTGATGTTTGGCTCTGGAGAAGGACCCATAGTGTATAGGCTGTTTAGGAAACGGAAGTTTGAACGCGTAACTAGAGTACGACCATCAACACCCATACCACCCATAGATTCTGTAGCCCAGATAGGGTCGCCAGAGAACAGCTCATCGTATTCAGGAGTACGTAGGAAACGAACCATACGTAGCTTCATTACGAAGTGGTCAATCATTTCTTGAGCTTGAACTTCAGTGATGATGCCAGCAGCGATATCACGTTCGATGTAGATGTCTAGGAAAGTCGAAGTACGACCTAGAGACATTGCAGCACCGTTTTGAGATTTAACTGCAGCTAGGTAGCCGAAGTAAGTCCATTGGATAGCTTCTTGAGCAGTTTGAGCTGGCTCAGAAATATCACAGCCGTATTTCGCAGCCATAACTTTAATTTGGCCTAGAGCGCGGTGTTGCTCAGCAATTTCTTCACGAAGTTGCATTGTAGCTGCTAGGTCTTCGCCATTTTCAAAACGCTCTTGTAGAGAAGCGAATTGAGCTAGCTTGTCTTTCATTAGGTAATCAATACCGTAAAGTGCAACACGACGGTAGTCACCGATGATACGACCACGGCCGTAAGCATCAGGAAGACCAGTCAAAACACCAGACTTACGACATTTTAGGATATCAGGAGTGTAAATATCGAAAACGCCAGCGTTGTGTGTTTTGCGGTATTCTGAGTAGATTTTTGAAACCATAGGGTCAAGAGTTTCGCCGTATGCTTTACAAGAACCTTCAACCATACGCACACCACCGTTAGGGATGATTGCACGTTTTAGCGGTTTTTCAGTTTGAAGACCAACAATAGTTTCTAGGTCTTTTTCAATGTAGCCTGCATCGTGAGCAGTGATGGTAGAGATAACAGAAGTATCAAAATCAACAGGAGCTTTTGTTGCGTTTTCCTGTTTGATACCTTCCATTACCGAAGCCCAAAGCTTGTTAGTTGCTTCAGTACCTTCAGAAACTAGGAAAGATTCGTCACCTTCATACGGTGCGTAGTTCTTCTGGATAAAATCGCGAACGTTAACTTCGTTTTGCCATTCACCTTCAACAAAACTTTCCCAAGCTTTAGCAAATTGCTCTGCCATGACATACCTACCTTTTTAGTAGTAAAAACACGTACCGATTCACTGTAGAGACAGTTATCCCAGAAACGGGAAAGGTACACTCTTATTAAATAACAATATCTATATTTACGTGAACTAGTCACATAACGATATATATTGTCACTATTCAACATATGGTGACTTACTAAGTTGAAATCAATAGTACACTAAAATTTTTTTGCAAACCTTAAACTAAATCAATAAATGCTAAAAAAATTTGAAACAGCTAAATAAAATTTGAGTGACGGGTTGCGTCACTCAAATTTACTTTACTGGTTCTTACTCAATTATAAGAAACCAGGGATGCCGTATTGACCTTCAAGCATACCAACTGCAAGCATGGCAATTAGACAGATAACAAGAACGCCACCAGGGATCACGATACGGTCAACAAAAGAAAGTTTTGCTGCACGAGTCTTATCACCAATTAGGCCATTGTTATCTAACAGCATTGTTAGAGCCCAAGCTAGAACAGGGTTCACTACTGCAGAAGCAAAGATACAAATACCAGCAGATTGTGAATCCTTAGTGTCCTTAACCATTTGCATGCCCGCTTCAAGTAGAGGTAAGAAAACACCTACTAGAAGAGCGATACGCATTACAGGTGGCCATACTGCTACATCCATTGGGAAACCAAGAATAGCAATAGTCATAACTAATAGACCAAGAATGATGGCACCGCCAGGAATTGGACGTTTTGCAATCGCAGCTGGGATCATGTAAGTACCCCAAGATGAAGTGATGTTACCACCACCAACCGCTGTACCAACGATTTGACGGATAGAACACATAGTCATCGTGTCATCAACGTCCATTAGAACTTTTTCAGTTTTACGTGGGTAGTTTAGCTCTTGGAAGATACGGTGACCTAGGAAGTCAGGAGACCACATCGCAACCGCTAGAATAGCAAACGGTAGAGAAGCAATGAAGTGCTCAAGGTTAGGAAGACCTAGCATCCAACCTTCACTTGTAGAGCCCCACCAGTAAACAGGGTTTAGATTTGGAAGACCCATTTGAGTTTCAAATTGAAGATCGAAACCAGTACCGAAAATTAGTGCAACAATAAGACCTGTTACCGCACAAGCTGGAATCGCTAACCAACGTTTGTTGATACGAGCAAGGAAAGCATAAAGAACAATGTTAACCGCTAAAACAACAAGACCGACGTAGCCCATGCTGCCTTTTACGACTTCAGCTGACTCTAGGCCAGTTGCCCAATTTTGGATTTGTCCAATTTGGCTCATTGCACCGGTAAAACCGAGGAAAACTAAGAGACCACCAGCCACCCCTTCACCAGTCAAATTAACCAGTTTGGAGCCACCTTTAAAGTAACTAAGCAGAAGACCAAAGACACCCAGAAGGATTGCAAGAGCAAGAGGGTGAGCACCGGCAAGCGCGATTGTGCCGATTAATGGGATCATTGGACCGTGGTTACCCGCAAGGTTTGCTCGAGGGTTAATAAAGCCAGAAGCTAACACACAGAATAGAAGTGCAGGAATAAGCATTTCAACACGTGCCACTTCGATTGCAAACTCTTTACCAAGATTAACGTGGTCCCAAGCCGCAGTTAGGCCATCTGCCCAAGACATCATTACCGCAGAGTACATCGCGATGATACCGATAGTACCAGCAAGAGCAGGAACTAAATCTTCAAGTTCAAAGCGGAAGTCACGACCGGGTAAGTTTAAACCAAAACGACGTGGCTTCATGATTTGAAGTTCGTGGTCAAGATATTCAGAACGGCTTGCAAACTCAGACGCCGGACGGTGTAGCTCTTGATAGCTCTTCTCGTCCACTTCTGAGTGCTCTTTGTTTACGTCTGACATAGATTCCTCATATTTTTAAAAGTTAGTAATTCTATTTTGAATTCTATAAACCCGCGTCCTGCGGTAATTCCTTGTGCTAAGGCATATAATGTAACACGTCTATTATGTGCCTGTGCATAGCCAATGAAAATTTGTAAAGCCTTAAACCGCGCTTTATCTTTGTCGCGAGTCTACCAATCTTACCCTTTTGGGTGATTGATCTTGATCACTTTAAATTATGGATGTGAAAGAAAACAACAAAAAGTATCATCTATGGTTATTGCCGAGGATATTGCGTGTAATTTGATTACATAAAGTGAACAAAGCTAGATGTGCTGTTTGGTCTCACACTTGTGTGATGAACCGTTTACAAGCTCATGTTTTTACCATGCAAAATTGATTTCTGGCGCTAAACTTGCTTAAGATTCAGCAATGACTTTTAAATGGCGATCACTTGCCGCTTCAGGATAATAAAATGAAAAATAACAAAGTATTGCCGTTAGTGGCGTTAATATCTGGCTTATTAGTAGGTTGTGGCGGTGGAGGCGGCGGCGGTGGCGGCGGAGCTCCGGCAAAAACAGAGCTGGAGTTCAACTTTGTTAAAGCTGAGCAGCAGGACATCGGAACTAGCACGGCGAGTTCGTGCAAAATATATGATCGTGAAAGGACTAAGACTTCTAATAACGGTGTAGAGACCACGAATACTAAAATTTTGATCGCTAAGCCTATTAAAGACTCTTTGAATAGTTTTTTATCGATTGTCTATTCAGATAAAAATGGCGTAGTTCAGCCTGATTCAGAAACTTATGTCAGTAATGGTAAAGTTAAGTTTTACTTAGAAGATATCCCTGATGGTGGCTATTTAAGCATTAAAGAGCTATTCGGAGTGAACAATACGTATGTAACCTCTTTTTCGAAAGAGTTACTAGAAGCACATAAAAATGAGCTTGATGACATCGTACTAACAGCAGTAACAGCAGTCCCTGGCCTGTCGTGTACGGCTGCGGGATCGTCAAATCTTGTAGAACAGACGAAATCAGGAATTCGTTATCTTAATACTAAAGATGATACGCAAGGCGACTCTGCTGTACTGCCATTCTTTTTTACGTCGAATATAGAACAAGAGCAGTCTAATGATTCGGAAATCACGAGTGGTACAGGCGGAACTAATTTCCAATCATTGAGCAATGATATCACTTTGGTTACTCAATACCGCCAAGCAAATAGCTCTGCATCATTATTTCAGTATGGCTTTGATGATTGGGCTTCAGGGAATATTGAAATGAGCTACACAGGTGATAACCAAGCAATTTTACGACCTTCAACTATCCCATTTACCGACACGGAAATTGGCATTGTATACAAAGAGACAAGTAAAATAATTTCAACAATACCTAATTCTGATAATCAATATTTCCACCCTTCTACTCTCAGAAATGGCGAACAATGGTTTGCTCAGACTGCTGGAGTCCCACAAACACATTGGACTTCAAGCTTCACAAAACCGATTGATGATTCTTGGAATCTTAACTTAGATGAGTCGGATTTATTTAATGTTAGCTCACTTTCAACGCCTGAAGTGACATTAACAAATAACAGTAGTGGAGCTCTTCAAATAGATCTATCTGATAATATATCTATTCAAGAAAGCGAAAATGGAATACAGAGAATCAGTATCACACCAAATACGAACTTATCTGCAATTCAGCTCCATACAATGTATTCATTTGTAGATGAAACAGTGATTTTACCTAACATTGCAGCCACTGATGCTAGTGATTTAACTGCCTTTGGTTTGCAGCAAAATTACTGGTTCTCAAAAAATGATGATGATGTGAGTGTTCTATTTGTTATGGATGGGTTTAATTCTACGGCCGCAACTGACGAATCTGTGGATTCACATGGTGCTATGATCACAGAAGCAGAAAGAGACCGTATTTATGCACAAAGCAATACCGTTGAACATTTATCACTTCAACGTAGACAATAACTAAGTTTGTTTCTATTTGTTAACATTTAAAAGCCCCTTAATAGGGGCTTTTTTACGGCTTCTATTCACCATAAAAAGATGAAAATGCCATTTTATGCATATTAATTTGGATAAAATGACTAGTTATTTGTCGTTTTATAAGTTAATAATTTGTTGCATGTTTTTTCGTTGAGTGCTAATTTGTATTGCAATTAAAGGTCGGAGTACCTTAGCAGTAATAATAAATTAGGGAGCAACAGCGCATGAATGAAGTACCAGCGCTTGATATAAAAGAACTGCACAAGACATTTGGTCAAAACGAAGTCTTAAAAGGCATCTCATTATCTGCACACAAAGGAGATGTTGTGTCTATCATCGGCTCTTCCGGTTCAGGCAAGAGTACCTTTCTACGCTGCGTCAATTTACTCGAAACCCCAACCGCGGGTGAAATTTGGGTGAATGGTGAACTTATTCAAATGAAAAACAACCGCGCAGGAGAGGCTGTTCCTGCCAATGAGAAGCAGGTTCAACGTATCCGCTCTCGTTTGGCGATGGTATTTCAAGGTTTCAATTTATGGTCTCACATGACGGTATTGGAAAATATCATTGAAGCACCTGTTCATGTCCTCGGCGTTCCAAAAGCTCAAGCATTAGAAAATGCAGAACTTCTGCTGCAAAAAGTAGGGTTATACGAGCGAAAAGATTACTACCCTGGCCACTTATCTGGTGGGCAGCAACAGCGAGCAGCAATAGCAAGAGCCTTAGCGGTTGATCCTGAAGTGATGCTATTTGACGAACCAACCTCAGCACTTGACCCTGAATTGGTTGGTGAAGTATTAGGCGTTATGCGTGATTTGGCAGAGGAAGGCCGAACCATGCTAGTGGTGACTCACGAAATGGCTTTTGCTCGCGATGTATCTAATCACGTGATGTTTCTACACCAAGGCTTAGTTGAAGAGCAAGGTAACCCTGCGCAACTCTTTACTAATCCAGAATCTGAACGCTTACAACAGTTTATTTCGTCAATTTACTAACCGTTATTAACGTTCAATAAAGGTTAATTCGTGGCGATGAAAAGTAAAACACAACACAACGAAAGCAACATAAAATAAGTAACAATCCACAGGAGTATGGAAATGAAAAAGTGGTTATTAGTGGCAGCGATTGCTGCAACAGCAGCAACTGGAATGGCACAGGCTAAGGAATGGAAAACAGTACGTTTTGGTATTGAAGGTGCTTATCCTCCATTTAGTTGGACAGAAGCGGACGGCTCGCTTAAAGGCTTTGATGTTGACATGGCAAATGCGCTTTGTACTGAGATGAAAGTGAAATGTAAGATCGTCCCTCAAGATTGGGATGGTATTATTCCGTCACTTCTTGCTCGTAAGTACGATGCAATCATTGCGGCAATGTCGATTACTGAAGAGCGTAAGAAAAAAATTGATTTCACAGGCAAGTACGCACTAATCCCAAATAAATTCATCTCGAAAAAAGGTGCAAACTTAGACTTCTCTAAAGAAGGGCTAAAAGGTGTGAAAATTGGTGTTCAACGTGCAACAACTCATGATAAATACCTAACAGATAACTATGGCGATGCCGTTGAGATCGTTCGTTACGGTTCATTTGATGAAGCATATTTAGATCTCGCTAATGGTCGTATTGTGTCAGTACTTGGTGATGCATCAGCGCTAGAAGAAGGCGTATTGAACAAAGCTGGTGGTGAAGCTTATGAGTTTGTAGGTCCATCATTGACAGATCCAAAATGGTTCGGTGAAGGTTTTGGTATCGCTCTACGCAAACAAGATAAAGCACTAACTAAAAAGCTAGATGCGGCTATTTTATCTTTGCGCGACAAAGGTATCTACCAAGATATTGCAGCGAAATACTTCAACTACGACGTATACGGTCAATAATCTTCATGCGAGAGGCTGTTATTTAACATAACAGTCTCTTACCTACCGTTAGACACTTTCATTCCACAAGCGACTTACTCAATTATTACAGGTGAATACCTGTTGTGGTGGTAACCATATAAACCTAGCCGTTTGTTGAATGATGGTATTCCTGACTAGCCGTTTTTGCTGGGAATTATTATGCTGGATTTACAAGGATACGAAGCCTCAATATTTAATGGGGCCATACTGACGATACAAGTGGCGATACTGTCACTGATTCTTGCCATGATACTAGGGATGTTAGGTGCACTTGCAAAACTGGCTCCTTATCGCTGGGCTAGAGCTATCGCGACTCTTTATACAACTGTTATTCGCGGGATCCCTGATTTAGTTTTAATGATGCTGATCTTCTTCGGTGGTCAGATCTTATTGAATAACAGTTTATATGCCATCAATGAGTGGCTGAATGAGTGGTTTACTTCAAGTGATCCAAGCCATGAGTGGGTAGATTATCTGCCAGATTATATCGATGTTAGCCCATTTATTGCGGGTGTTTTAACCATTGGCTTTATATTTGGTGCTTACATGGCTGAAACTTTCCGTGGAGCGATTATGGCGGTTGACCGTGGCGAAATGGAAGCGGCAAAAGCGTATGGAATGAGCACAGCTTTGGCATTTAGACGTATTTTGCTTCCTCAAATGATCCGTCACGCATTGCCTGGTTTTGGTAACAATTGGTTAGTTCTTCTGAAAACAACGGCATTGGTATCGATCATTGGCTTAGATGATATGGTTCGAGTTAGTTCATTGGCTGCCGGTTCAACCAAGATGCCATTTACCTTCTACATGTCTGTAGCATTGATCTTCTTATTCTTTACCAGCGTTTCGACAGGCTTGCTTAAAGTGGTCGAACGTAAATTTAGTATTCACGCGAGGTAATTATGGATTTTTCATTAGTGATTGAAAGCTTGCCCATATACCTTGATGGATTATGGACGACCGTTTGGATGGTGCTATGTGCCCTAATCATTGGATTGACGGTTGCGATTCCGCTGGCTGTTGCACGAAATAGTCATAATTATGCGTTCAGTGGACCCGCTTGGACATTTATATATTTTTTCCGTGGTACGCCATTACTGGTTCAGTTGTATTTGATTTATTACGGAATGGATCAATTCTTTCCTGTAAAAGGGACGCTTTGGGAGCATGCTTGGTTCTGTGCATTGATTGCATTTGTACTCAACACTTCCGCATATACAGCAGAAATCATCCGTGGTGCGATTAACGGCTTACCGAAAGGGGAAGTGGAAGCGGCAAAAGCTTACGGCATGAGCACGTGGAAAACTTACCGCAGAATCATATTGCCGAGTGCTCTAAGACGCGCATTGCCAGCATACAGTAATGAGGTGATCTTCATGCTTCATGGTTCAGCTGTAGCGGGTATTGTGACCATCATGGATCTCACTGGCGCAGCACGATTAGTCAACTCACGTTACTACGCACCATTTGAGTCATTTTTAACTGCTGGGCTATTTTATATGTGCTTAACGTTTATCATCATTGCTTGCTTTAAGTTTGCAGAGAAACGCTTCTTAGCTTATATGAGACCGTTAAGCTAGAGTTAAAAACTTGGTTATTCGAACAAACGAAAGAGGGAGGCCAAATTGCATCCCTCTTTTTATGGATCGTGTCTTTATTTGTATCGACTTGAGTTGTTTTGACTACTTAAAAGTAGACCAAATTGGTGCATGATCTGATGGCTTTTCAATGCCACGTAATTCATAGTCAATACCGGCATCGGTACATTGGCTCGCTAAACTTGGGGTTGCGAGAACCACATCAATACGTAGGCCACGGTTATCAACGAAACCTTTCGAACGATAGTCGAACCATGAGTACTGATCAGTGACTTCTGGGTGCAGTTTCCGGAACGTATCTTCAAAGCCCCAATCCATCAAGGTTTTCAGCCATTCACGTTCAATCGGCTGAAATGAGCATTTTCCTGTTTTTAGCCAGCGTTTTGCATTAGGAGCGCCAATCCCGATATCGGCATCAATTGGGCTGATGTTAATGTCACCCATAACGATGATTTGCTCATCATTACTGTGGTGATCATTTAAGTAAGACATCAAATCTTTGTAGAACTGTTCTTTATACGGGAACTTTGTTTCGTGGCTAACATTGTCGCCTTGAGGGAAATAACCATTAAGTACCGTTACTTTCTCTCCATTCTCATCTTTAAAAGTGCCGATAATCATTCGTTTTTGATGTTCATCGTTATCGGTTGGGAAACCTTTCTGGATAGACAGCGGCTCTTGCTTACATAGCATTGCGACGCCGTAATGGGCTTTTTGGCCATGAAAGTAAACTTTGTAGCCCATCGCTTCAACATCTTCGATCGGAAATGCTTCATCATGAACTTTAATTTCTTGGAGTCCGATAACATCAGGCTGATGCTTGTCAATGATAGCTTGAAGCTGATGTAGGCGAGCTCTTAGGCCATTGATATTAAAGCTGATAACTTTCATTGGGTATCCTTTAAATGAGATGGATTATCTTTCAAGAATGTTACCACTATCATAATAGAGAACAAGTAAAATAGGGAATAAGTAAAATAGAGAGTAAGCGCCAAGTCGCTCTGAATGCTTGGTGAAATGCGCGGTGAAAGAATGTCACTAAGAGGTGTAAAAATCTTATGACAACACATTGTTAACATTTACTCTAACTTTCGATTGATATCTAAGGTAATTATGGTGTAATTGATAACTAAGCTATTCACATGGTAGTGAAAAAGTTTTTGGCTTAAATATAAGGAAGTATCATGCGAACCCTATCTGTTCAGTGGAAGATAACTTTATTAGCAGGATGCTGCTTGTTGGTTACTTCTCTATCCCTTATCGGCTTTTCGGTCTATAACGCTGTCAACAATCAGAAAATCATTAAATCTCAAAGTTCAGAGTCTGTGATCAATAAATCTCAGCAACTTCTGGAGAACCGTGCTCAATTAAATGCGACAGAAGTTCAGGCCTATTTAGTTGAAGCGGTGCATCGTGCTGAAATGCTCGCGTCTACCGCCTTGTTTCTAAAGCGTAATGCAGAAGATAACTTTACAGCGAGTGAGGAGCTTCGAACGGCACTCGACGAGATGGTTCGTCAATCGGTCTCGGAGTTTGACGCCATTCAGGGAGCTTATTTGGTCTTTAACCCCGACTCATTAGATGGTGAGGACTCTAATTACACCGATGCTGATTACGTTGGATCAAATGATATTGGCCGCTTTGCCCCATATTGGATCGTTTCAGAAAATGGGGAGAATATTTTAGCTAATGTCCTTAGTGAACAGACATTAAAAGAGCCAAGTAATAGTGAACGCTTTTTTTGCCCGGTAGCAAGTGGTGAAACGTGCGTGACCACGCCACGGTTTGTTAAGAAAGATAACGGCCAATTTCTGACATCTTCTATTTCTGTTCCGATTAAAGTTGATGGTGAATCGATAGGTTTCATGGGGATTGATTTAAAGCTCGATGGTCTTGCCAATGTTGCAACCGCTTCAGATTCAAGCCTATTTAATGGAAGCGGGAAAGTCTCAATTATTAGCCTTGATGGAAGTGTCATCGCTTCAGATGATCGAACGGTAAATGTTGGTTCTATTTTTGAAAATGAAAACCTCTCACGTGATGACGTAACCGATCTGCTATTTAGTGAGAAAGTTCAAACGAAATGGAGCACTTCAGGTGAGCAACTGATTGTCTTCTCCCCAGTTAAAGTTGCCAACCAAACGTGGGGTGTGGTTTTTGAAATGCCACGGGATAGCGTATTAGCCGATGCGGATCTGCTTGACCAAGTGATCACAGAACAAGTGGAACAAGGTGTAAAAACGGAATTGTTTGCTGGCGCTCTTTTTGTCATTTTTGGATTGGTGGTGATTGCGCTGGCGTCGTTAAGCATTGTTAAGCCAATTAGGCTGATGGTGGCAAGGTTGCAAGACATCGCGTCGGGAGAAGGGGATCTGACTCAGAGGATCCCAGTGTCAACAAAGGATGAAATAGGGCAATTAGCCGAAGGTTTCAATCTGTTTTTAGATAAGCTTCAGAATACGATAAAGCAAGTGGTGCAAACGACCAGCCAAATTGTGGGTACGACCGATCAGGCGAAACTGGCTGCGACCGAAACTCGCGGAAGCAGTGACGCTCAATTTAGAGAGGTTGATCTTGTTGCAACTGCATCTGAAGAGATGACTCAAACCGCAAGTTTAGTGGTTCAAAATGCAGAAACAGCAGTGAAAGCCGCGCATTTGGCCAATGAGTCTGCAAGTAAAGGGCAGCAAGTGATCGAACTCTCCTCTTCTGAGATGGTTAAGTTAGTTGATCGAATGACAAGCGCTGTGCCTGTGGTAGAAGAGTTGGCTAAAAATAATAGTAACATTACAGAAATTCTCGCTGTGATCGAGGGAATATCAGAGCAGACTAACTTGCTTGCGCTTAATGCCGCTATTGAAGCCGCTAGAGCAGGTGAACAGGGAAGAGGCTTTGCTGTAGTTGCAGACGAAGTGCGTAATCTGGCCAGTAGAACACAAGCATCGGTAGGCGAAATTCGTGGTGTGATTCAAAAAGTCCAGCAGGGAACTGAAGATGTGGTTGAAGCGATTCAAGAAGGTAACGACTTAGCGAATGGTACTGCGCTTCATGTACAAGAAGCAGTGGCTGAGTTAAGTGCTATATTTGAGTCTATCGCAGCAATTAGTGATATGAATAGCCAAATAGTTCGAGCAGCAGAAGAGCAGCAGTCTGTGTCTGGCGAAGTTAACCAAAATGTGTCTAATATTCGTGATTTAAGTGCAAGAATTTTAGAGCAAGCTGAAGCCTCGGAAAGAGTGGCAAATCAAATCAGTGACTTTTCTTCAACCCAGCAAACGCTGGTGGACCAGTTTAAAGTGTGATCTTATTTTGATCCTTAAGAGCAATGATTGAACAAAAGGAGCTGAATTCAGCTCCTTTTTTAATGGTTTAAATATTGAGTATTCTCGTTAATACCAACGCGAGAATTACCTATGGCTGGTTAAGGTTACTCATAACTGCTGAGAATTACTCTTCGATGAACCAGTAACCTTTATTGACCAGTTCACAGATGAGCGCCACGTTCGCAGAGCTGATTTCTTGGCCGAGATTCTCTATTGCTAACCAATCTTGATCGCAAAGCAGCGTTATGATCGCTTTATCTTGCTCGGCAACTTTGATCACTTCGCCATTGATGTAAGCAATACCGCTGTCTTGCTCATGATATAACGCGCGTAAGCCTGCTACTCGGTTAATGACACCACCATTCATGATGTGCAGTTGCACTTCTTCCGCTGTCCATAATTGCTCTGGAGCGACAATATCAAGTTGATGGCGAGATTGGCTTAACATACAGCCCATAAAATCTTGAATGATCTCTGGGTTTTGCAAGCTAGAGTTCAACATAGTCGTTAAATGCTGTAAATCAGACGTTTGGATCTTTCCGTTTCCATCTTGCGTCGTCAGAGCGGGGTTATGCATATGCACATCGCCCATATCATGTGCTAATACGTAATCGGCAAAATTACTAATCAGCTCTTGTTCCTTTGGTGAACGGAAGCCGACAGAGTAGCTCATTGATGGCTCTAGTGCATAACCATCATGTGGGAAGCCTGGTGGAATATAGAGGATGTCGCCAGGTTCTAGAATATCATCAATAATGGGCTCAAAGCCCTCAATTTGTCTCAGTGCAACGTGGCGACTGGTCTCCTTGTATTGACCTTCGTCAAGTGCTCCAACACGCCAGTGACGCTGACCGCTCCCCTGAATGATAAAGACATCGTATTGGTCGATATGTGGGCCGACACCGCCATCTTTTACTGAGTAGCTGATCATTAAATCATCGAACAACCAATTAGGCATGCCTAGAAAAGGTTCGACTAACTGAGCCGCGCCTGAGTGCCAATGATTGGCTGCTTGTATAATGAAAGACCAATTGGTTTCGCCTAACGATTCGAATTTATCAGCGGAAAACGGGCCATGCTCGGCTACCCACTGGTCGTTTAAGTTGGAAACAAAGCGTGAATCAACGTCCTCTTCCATGGCTAACCCTGCAATCTCATCGGGGCTAATTGGGTCTTCAAAGTTTTTGAATCCCCCCTTGATGATGATTGGTTTTTTCTGCCAATATTCGGCAAGAAACTCATCGAGAGACACAGTCAGTTGGTACATTTTACAGCCTTGATTTAATGATATAGGGGGAGGGTTAAGCTTTCTTTAATTTGGCTTCACAGTCAGATTTGACAATTTTAAGCGCTTCAATAGCAACCTGAGGGTCGATGTCATTTTGTTCGAGTAAACAGATGAGGTCGACGGCCAATTTAACTTCTTCAGGTGCTTGTTCAAGTGTTTGTTGAGTCATAATTATTGATTCTTTTCACGAAACGTAATTTGTTTTTCAATTTTTAACATTGCTTCTTCACAGCGCTTTAAACGTTGCTCAGTCGCCAATAAGGTTTTTTGGGTTTGCTGTTGATAAAAAGAGGGGGCATTTTTCAATTCTTGCTCTTTTTCTATCACCATTTCTTTGAGGCGGCGAGTCCACTCTTGATGTTGTGCCAGCTCTTGATACAGCTCATTAATGGGCTTTCGATAATAGCTGCTGTGTTTGATCTCGCCTTTCCGAATTTTTTGAGTGGAAAGCTCACGCTGAATCGCGCCAATTTGAGCTAATAATAGCTCGGTAAGATATTCTGCGCGTGCTGGTGTTAATCGGTTGTGTTTCTTTTCTCTAACGATGCTCTCATAAGTACTTTTTGCTTCTTGTACACAGGGTACGATCAAGCGAGCTTTGCCATGAAATAGATGCTCATCAAATAGAGGGAGATGATGCTCGCCTCTGCGACGATCAAGCTGCGCAGCCTGTTTGGATAAATCATCAAGAATAGTGGCTAATTGAGAGAAATTGTTCATAGATTCACGAACCACGCATTGTAAGCCAGCTTAACCGCTAATACGCTCACGACTGTGATGAACACAGGACGAATGAATTTAGCGCCGAATCGAATGGCAGAGTGAGCCCCCACGAATGCTCCGGCCATCAGACAAACACCCATGGTTAAGCCAAGTACCCAATCGATATGTCCAAGTATAGCGAAAGTGACCAGAGAGGTAATATTGCTGGTAAAGTTCATCGCTTTTGCAAGACCAGAAGCCAGCAAAATATTCAGTTTGTATAGCGCCATTGAACTCACCGTCCAAAAAGCACCTGTACCAGGCCCAGCGACTCCATCATAAAACCCTAGTGTTAAGCCTTGAAATACCTGTTTCTTTTTTAGTTTAGAGCATGGTGTCGGAGTGACATTCTGGCTGGCAGTCGGTGTTTTTTGGAAAATAGTATAGATAGCCGTAGCTAAAATAATCAGTGGCAGCACTTTCTCCAACCATTCTGTGCTGATCGCATCAACGACTAACGTACCAATAATGGCTCCAATAAGAGTTGAGATGAACGCATTCCGCCAGCATTCTGGTTTAAATAGTCGTTTTTTGTAATACGTTACCGCAGCCGTAAAAGAAGCAAACGTTGCGGCTAATTTATTTGTGCCTAATACAATATGAGGTGGTAAGCCAATGGATAGCAAAGCCGGAACGGTTAACATCCCGCCGCCACCAGCAACCGCATCGATAAATCCCGCAACGAAAGCCACAAGTGCTAAAACAACCAACATCGTCGGTTCAACAAATTCCATATAATTCCTAATGAGGCACTTTAATACTCACTAAACCTAATGGCTCATGTGCGTATATTGCTTGCCGTTCTAATATTTAATCGTTCTTTTAAAAGGTGGAAGCGAATCCAAAAGTGATTTGCCGTAGCGTTTGGTCACGATACGACGATCAAGGATGACGACTTTACCAGAATCTCTCTCTTTACGCAGCAAACGTCCTACAGATTGGATGAGCTTTTTACTCGCCTCAGGAACGGTAATTTGCATGAATGGGTTACCACCTCGGGACTGAATATATTCAGAATGAGCTTGCTCAACAGGTGATGTTGGTACACCAAATGGTATTTTAGTGATGATTAAGTTCTCAAGTAAATCTCCCGGCAGGTCTAATCCTTCAGAAAAGCTACCAGTGCCAAACAGAATGCTTGTTTTCTGACATTGAACGAGTGTTTTATGTTTTTTTAGAATTTCCCCGCGTGAGCTATCACCTTGAATTTGCAGTGCCCAACCTCTTTTAACGAAATCTGTGGATAGAGCTTCGGCTACTTGATTCATCTGCCAGTAGGACGAAAACAAAATTAAGTTCGCTTTTTTATCTTCAATCAAATCAGGCAAAATTTCGATTAAGTGATCGGTAAACTGAGGCGCTTGAGGTTCATATTTGACCGCTGGCACAATGAGTTCCGCCTGGTTTTCATAATCAAAAGGCGAAGCTAATGCGAGGAACTGTGTTCCATTCTCAGCTTTTTCGCTGATCCCGGCTTGATGGCAGAAAAAGGTAAAAGAGTTGAGTGCTCTCATGGTCGCAGAGACTAAAACGGCACCAATACAACGACTCCAAATCTGTTGGTCGAGTTGCCAGCCGACTTCTAAAGGGGAAACATTGACGATAAAGTCGCCCTCTCTATCTGGGCTAAGTTCTAACCAGCGGGCGAGAGGAGCTCCTTTCTCTCGTTTTGGTTCAGCCATCAGGTTCCACACTTGAGCTAAGTTTTCCATTCTTTGAACGTAGAAACCTAATTCAGCAAGAGCAGGTTCCGCAAGGCGAGAGGATATTTCACCATCTTTAACGCGCTCTGCTATAAGATCGGCAATCTTAGCAACCGCTACGCTTCCCTTCTTGCTGATCGTTTTTAGCTCTTTAGATTGATTTTCTAACCATTCAGGCAGTTCACCATGTTCAAATCGGTAGCGCTTATCTTCAAAATGCGATGCATCAAATTGCTGGCATAGTTGACTCAAGCTTGGAACCAGTTGCTGTACTGAGTCTTGCAGTTCATTTCTAAAGCGGCTGACTCGTTTCTCTTCTGCAAGAGCAGAGAACTTAGAAATAGATTGATTTAACTTCTCTAGCCAGCTAGCAGCACCTTTTAGGCTAGTGGCAGCGGATGAGTGATCTCGTGCAACATGTGGAAGGTGATGAGCCTCATCGAAAATATAAATGGTATCTTCAGGTTCTGGGAGTATGACACCGCCACCTAAATCTGCATCAGCCATAACCAGACTGTGATTAGCGATGATGACGTCCGCTTTATCTAACTCAGAACGTGCTTTTTGAAAAGGACAGTCACGGTGTGAAGGCATGCTGTTATTGCAACTGTGCTTATCACTAACAATAAGTTGCCAGATGTCGTCTTTGAAAGATTTAGGCCATGAGTCTCGATCCCCATCCCATTTTCCTTGAGTCAGGCTTTTATGCATGGTTTGTAAAAGTTCGATATCTTTTTTTTGTGGTTTAGTCTCAAACATCGCCACCTGACCTTCATCTGCCCCACAAGCCGCAGCAAGCTTCTCTGCACAGCAGTAGCGTTGACGACCTTTCGCCAATATAAAAGAGAACTCGCGATCGGTGATCCTTCTATATAGAGGTAGGTCTTTATTCACGAGCTGTTCTTGCAGTGCAACCGTCGCTGTTGATATCACTATTTTCCGATTATTGACTACGGCAACAGGAATGGCCGCCATTAGATAGGCGAGCGATTTACCAATACCAGTCCCTGCTTCGGCAACAATAAGACGGTTTTTTTTATGGTATTGCCCACAAAGCGTTTTTGTTATTTCCGCAACGAGATAATTTTGAGCGCGGCGAGGGACAAAGTTTTCCAGTTGAAATTGGAGGTTTTGATAACTCTTGCGAATGGATTGTTGGATTTTACTAGTAGACATATTGTGACCTGCTTAACGGGAAATGGATGGTAGCACATCTTGCTAAGCTTTTCTTTTTTACCAAAATGGTCTGCTTTTTAGGCAAAGATGGATCTTGTTCACAAAAAAAAACTGAACCTTTAGGAAACTGACATTAATTCATATGGTGAAATATATAAAGCCTTAAATTGGTGCTTTATGTGGTTTTATGTTCTGTTTGGCTGTGTTTTTTAGTTAATTTGTAGTCTTTAATTTCAAATTGTTGTTATTTTATTTATTTTGATTTTTTATGTTTTTGGTGAGATATTAGTCGGAAATGTGAATATAAAACCATAAGGCATTGATTTTTAAGGGTTTGCTTGAGGTGTTAATATTTTTTTATGTTATTTGACACGCAGAATAATCTTTTGCAATCTAGACCTCGAAATTTAGAGGTGCTGATAAGTTTTCAACATAGAAAACGTCAGTGCTATCAAACTAAGGGAACCGGGCAAGGATTTCCCAATTATAGAAAAGGCAGTGGATTATTATGAAAAAGACTCTATTAGCATTAGCTGTAGTAGCAGCGGCTGGTTCAGTAAACGCGGCAGAAATTTACTCTGGCGATAACTCTAAAGTTTCTCTTAAAGGTGAAGTTGATATTCTTTTAACAACTTCTGAGCAAGATAATTTTAATGGTTCTACTTCTAAAGCAGATGCTGACATTTCTACTTGGGGTAAAATACAATTAGATGCTGAGCATAAAATTAATGACTCACTAACATCTTTTGCATCTTTTGAAATTGAAACAACTAAAATTGCTGACAAAGAAAACGTTGCACGATTTGATGATGTTCTAGTTGGTGTTAAAACTGATGTTTGGGGTGTAGCGTTTGGTGAAGTTGGTGACTTAGCAGAGTCTATGGATGCAATCCAAAAAGACGATATCACTAACGAAGGTAACTACATGGGCTCAACTGGTGGTAACCATAAAGAGTCTGATGGTCACGGTGCTGTATTCAAAATTAAAGCTGCTGAAGGCCTAGTTCTTGTTGCAGATGTTAACACTGATGCTGACGAAAACGTTGATAACACTTACGGTGTATCTGCTGATTACACAATGGGTGATTACTCAATTGGTGCTTCTTACCTAACTGGTGATGCTGCTGCTGATATTGATTACTCAGTAATGGGTGTATCTGGTTCTGCTCAATTTGGTGACCTATTCTTAGCGCTTACTTATGCAGAATATGAAGGTAATGACGGTTACGGTTACTGGGATTCAGCTGACAAAATGTCTGGTGATACTTTAGGTTTCGCTGCTGCTTACCAAATCGAGAAGCTACGTCTATATACAACTTACTCACTAGCAAAAGCTGATGAAATTACAGCTACAGGTGCTGACGTTGATGTAGAATCAACTAACCTTGTTGTTGGTGCTGATTACGAAGTACTTAGCAATGTTACTGGTTTCCTTGAGTACCAAACAGCTGATTACGATAACAATGTTAAAACATATGATGCTGATACAGTAACTGCTGGTGTTTACTACACGTTCTAATTAGCGTTTACATGTTATAGTCAAAAGCCAGCGTGGATACGCTGGCTTTTTTAATTCTAGGGGAGTTCAATGAATAAGTTCATTATTGCGTGCATTACGTTGCTATCCAGTAGTTTAGCTTTTTCTGCTACGATCAATTTAGATTCGGGGATTGATTTATTGGTTGTAAATGGCGAAAAAGTTGAAGATGTAGACAATATTTCACTGATCGGCGGTGAGAATCAACTTGTGGTTGAGTTTGCTGGGCGATTAAGTGAAAAAGGTAAGCGCGAGTATTTTAGTTCAGTACCATATATTGCAGTGGTAAAAGCTGAACAAAACAGTGATATCACTATACAGTTATTATCGAAAACTTTTAGCGAGACAAAGCAACGCGTTGAAGATAAGCAGCCAATTTTTGAATTCATCATTGATGGTGCGTCTACACAGGGTGAGCAAGTTGTGCTTCCTCCCATAAGTGATGTATTCCCGTACTCTAATGTTCCGGCCTTAGTCAAAAGTTATAACCAAACGCATGGTTTAATTTTTGAATCAGGTAAGATTCGCTCACTGAAAAAAGAGCTTGAGCAGGTACAGCTACAAGAGTCAACGACTGTTAAACCTGAAACAGTTGCAGTAGAAACTGAAACAAGCCTTCAAATGAAGCTTTGGTATTCAAGAGCGACACCTGAAGAGCGTAAAACGTTTAGAAAATGGCTAATCGACCAAGAATAACATGAATTCGTTCAAGCCCATCAAACCTTAAATGGGCTTGAACAACCTCTTGGTACCTTTTAATTACAGCTCTTTCCATTCACCTGGCTTCAAATCTCCCACATTCATGTCACCCATCGAATAGCGTATCAGACGCAGTGTCGGAAATCCGATATTAGCCGTCATGCGACGCACCTGTCGGTTTCGGCCTTCAATGATAGTAATAGCTAGCCAAGTCGTTGGTATTGCCGCTCTAAAGCGCACTGGTGGCGTTCTGTCCCACACTGAAGGTTCTTGCATCACTTCAACTTGAGCGGGTAGTGTCATACCATCTTTTAGCTCTACACCTCTTCTCAATTTTTCTAAATCTTCCTCAAGCGGCGCACCTTCAACCTGAACCCAATAGGTTTTTGGCGATTTAGAGGATGGCTGAGTGAGTTGCGCTTGATAAATACCGTCGTTGGTCAACACCAGTAAACCTTCGCTGTCACGGTCTAATCGACCAGCAGCATAGACATCTTTAATGGGGATGAAATCCGCAAGTGTCTTGCGTCCATCACCATCAGTAAACTGACTTAAGGCATCAAATGGCTTATTAAATAAGATGACTTTTCTATCTTCAATTGCGATTCTAGGTTTCTTGTCTGCTCTATGAGATTTTGATGGTCGCTTTTTGAATGGCTTAGATGTCGCGCCATTTACTGCTTTATGTTTGAAATGAGAAGGTTTATCTGAAGTGCGATTATTATTATTTGCGCTTCTAGAACGAGAAGACATGTTAAGTACCTTGCAAAAATGTAAATGGACTGTATTCAAAAGTTTTCCCGAGAAGGGATTTGAGATATCATTTGCGCGCCTAAATGACACAACAACGAACAAGATAATAGACTATTCGTCATGTTTTGTTTAATTATAAGTGGTATACCAATCTACATATATGTTTATTGACTTGAATATCGAGTTATTAAGACTGGTACTGCCAATGCACTCATGGATTTGAACAAGCATTGCTCAGGCGGAGAATGCTTCGTTTAAAAAATATAAAGAGTGCAATTATGCGAGTAGGTTAGTGTTTCGCTAGCTTAGGAGCGCAATTCACATTGCTCTAATGTTACTAGAGCTTGTTAGAACTATAGGGAAATTTCATGCCTACAGAAAAACCAACCATTATCTATACCATCACAGATGAAGCACCGGCTTTGGCGACGTACTCTTTACTGCCAATCATTCAATCTTTTACGGCTTCATCAGGAATCAATGTAGATACCCGCGATATTTCATTGGCTGGGCGTATTATTGCTAACTTCCCAGAGCATTTAAAAGAAGACCAACGTATCTCTGATGCCCTTGCTGAGTTAGGTGAATTAGCGAAAACGCCAGAAGCGAATATCATTAAGCTTCCCAACGTATCCGCATCGGTACCACAGTTAAAAGCGGCGATTGCTGAACTTCAAGCGAAAGGTTACGCACTACCTAACTACCCTGAAGAGCCAAATACATACGATGAAAAGGCGATTCAAGCGACTTACGACAAAATTAAAGGCAGCGCAGTAAACCCAGTATTACGTGAAGGTAACTCGGATCGCCGAGCGCCACTTTCTGTTAAGAATTACGCGAAGAAAAACCCTCATTCAATGGGCGCGTGGTCTGCAGATTCTAAATCTCATGTTGCGAGCATGGATGATAAAGATTTCTTTGGTAGTGAAAAATCAGTCACTATCTCTGGTGAAACACAAGCTCGCATTGAATTTGTAGCCCAAGATGGAACGACTAAAGTACTTAAAGATGCACTAGCACTTCAAGATAAAGAGATTATTGATGCGTCGGTTTTGAATCAATCAGCTCTCGTTTCATTCTTTGAGAAAGAGATTGAAGACGCGAAAAAACAAGATGTTCTACTTTCGCTGCACATGAAAGCAACCATGATGAAAGTGTCAGATCCGGTTATTTTTGGTCACGCTGTTAAAGTGTACTACAAAGATGTGTTTGCTAAATATGGCGACCTATTTGAAGAGCTAGGTGTTGATGTTAATAATGGATTAGGGGACGTTTACGCAAAAATCGCGTCATTACCACAAGCTCAAAAAGAAGAGATTGAAGCGGCAATTCTCGCGGTTTACGAGACTCAACCAGCACTGGCAATGGTTGACTCAGACCGAGGTATCACAAACTTGCACGTACCAAGCGATATCATCGTTGATGCTTCAATGCCTGCAATGCTTCGCTCTTCTGGTCAAATGTGGGGCCCAGACGGTAAACAAAAAGATACTAAAGCACTGATCCCAGATCGCTGCTATGCAGGTGTTTACCAATCGGTTATCGATTTCTGTAAAGAGAATGGGGCATTTGATCCAACCACCATGGGCAGTGTTCCAAATGTTGGCTTGATGGCTCAAAAAGCGGAAGAGTATGGCTCGCATGATAAAACATTCATCTTAGATGCTGCTGGTACCGTTCGTGTTGTTGATGCTGAAGGTTCTGTTTTGATCGAACAAATCGTCGAACAGGGTGATATTTTCCGCATGTGCCAAGTGAAAGATGCGCCAATTCAAGATTGGGTGAAACTTGCGGTTACTCGTGCCAAAGCATCGAATGTGCCTGCAATTTTTTGGTTAGATTCACAACGCGCACACGATGCAGAGTTGATTAAGAAAGTTGAAACTTATCTAGCAGATTACGACTTGTCAGGCTTAGAGATTAAAATCCTATCTCCTGTAGAAGCAACAGAATATTCGCTGGTTAGAATCTTAGAGGGCCTAGATACGATCTCTGTAACAGGTAACGTATTGCGTGACTACCTAACCGATCTGTTCCCAATTTTGGAGCTGGGTACTTCTGCGAAGATGTTATCCATTGTTCCATTAATGAACGGTGGCGGCCTGTTTGAAACAGGGGCGGGTGGTTCTGCGCCTAAGCACGTACAACAAGTTGAAAAAGAGAACCATCTACGTTGGGATTCTTTAGGTGAGTTCTTAGCACTAGCGGCTTCTCTGGAGCATTTAAGTGTTGTTTCGGGTAATGCGAAAGCTCAGGTTCTAGCGGATGCTTTAGATAAAGCGACAGGTGACTTTTTAGATAATAACAAATCGCCATCTCGTAAAGTGGGTGAGCTTGATAACCGTGGTAGCCACTATTATCTTGCGACATACTGGGCTCAAGCACTAGCAGATCAGAGTGTCGACGCTGATCTGGCTGCTGAGTTTGCGCCTATTGCTAAGCAGTTAGCAGACAACGAGAGTGCTATTGTGGCTGAATTGAACGATGCGCAAGGTGTTGTTGGTGACCTTGGTGGTTACTACTTCATTGATGATGCGAAAACATCAGCGTTAATGCGCCCAAGCTCGACGCTGAATAGCATTATTGAAGACTAGTGTTATTGAAGAAAAGCGCCATTGACAGACTTGCGCTATTGAACGTTAATTGTTGCTAATGCGTTGTCCAGTAAAAAACCCGCTAATGAATAGCGGGTTTTTTTATGTAACCATTTAGCTGTCGAGTAAGCATTGTTGAGATGGGTTGCTTACATTACGTATTTTTGGCTATTTTGTTGCTTCAATGGGCATGACGGAGCTGGCGTGTGAGCCTTTTGGCCCTTTTTCAACTTCGTACGCGACTTGTTGCCCGGCCTTTAAAGTGCGGTAACCATCCATTTGAATAGTGGAGTAATGTGCGAAAATATCCCCTTCTTCATCCTCCGGACTAATAAAACCAAACCCTTTAGCGTTGTTAAACCATTTTACTGTACCTGTAGCCATGCTATACGTCCTTAATGCATTTTATTACTGATATTGTTGTGGTGTAGATGAGTGTTTCTTTTCCCTAACACTCAATGAATTACCAACTGGTAAAAAATTGACCACTACGCACCAATGTAGCCAATGATTTCATCTAGTCAATAGTTCGATAGTATAAATAACAACATATTGGTAATTAAATCACCTTGCAATTAACTTGGCTGTAACTTTTTTGCAAACTGATATACTGTTAAGGCGAGATGGGAAATTTTTACTTGCTGTCTTTTTAATCAACAAGATACCGAATTAGTAGCAATCGCAATCTTTTATTTGCAGCGTTACCAATGGTGCATTAGTCTTTAGATGTGAAATGTTTTTTATAAGGATGTTTTGCAGTGTGCAAGTTCAAAGATTTATACGTCATTTTGTGAAATGATAAGTTTAGAAGTCCTACAAACATTGATGGCCATGAGTAAAAATTTTGAATGGGTAACTCCAGACTCAAACCTACTGGAGAAAGAGCGGACACAGATAAAACCGCCGGCAATGTATAACGTTATATTAAACAACGATGATTACACCCCGATGGATTTTGTCATCGAGATCCTAGAACGTTTTTTTTCATTGGATATTGATAAAGCAACACAAGTTATGCTTAAGGTTCATTATGATGGAAAAGCAGTTTGCGGTACATTCAGTGCTGAGATTGCTGAAACAAAAGTAGCCCAAGTAACGATGTACTCAAAAGAAAATGAGCATCCGCTACTATGTACAATGGAGCAAGCGTAGTCGGCTTGCTTGAGCAACCAAAGTTGTTCCTATAGGAGGTACATATGCTGAATAAAGAATTAGAGTCGAGTCTCAACGGTGCATTTGCTCGCGCGCGCGACAAACGGCACGAATTTATGACTGTTGAACACCTCCTACTTGCGTTATTAGAAAATGATGCAGCTAAGGATGCGTTGCTTGCCTGCCAAGCAGAATTAGACGCCCTTCGTCAAGAGCTCGATATTTTTATCGATCAAACCACCCCGCTTATCCCAGAAAATGACGAATCGCGTGAAACGCAGCCAACACTTAGCTTTCAGCGAGTGCTGCAGCGTGCTGTGTTCCATGTTCAATCGTCTGGTCGCAGTGAAGTCACAGGGGCAAATGTACTCGTTGCCATTTTTAGTGAACAAGAGTCCCATGCCGCGTACCTGCTTAAAAAGAATGATATTAGCCGTTTAGATATTGTGAATTTCATCTCTCATGGTATTAGCAAAGCCGCGGATTCCCATGAAGACTCTTCTTCTGAGTCATTTGGAAGTGAGGGCGCTGAAGAGGCGAATTCGGATGAACGCTTAGAAAGTTTCGCGACCAATCTCAATGAAGTGGCGAAAAAAGGCCAAATCGACCCGCTTATCGGACGTGATAAAGAGTTAGAAAGAACCATTCAAGTATTGTGTCGTCGCCGTAAAAATAACCCTCTATTAGTCGGCGAAGCTGGTGTCGGCAAAACGGCTATCGCAGAAGGTTTAGCGTGGCGCATTGTTGAAGGGCAAGTTCCTGAAGTCATTCAAGACAGCATTATCTACTCGTTAGATATTGGCTCACTTTTGGCAGGCACTAAATACCGTGGTGACTTTGAAAAACGCTTTAAAGGTATTTTGAAGCAGCTAGAAAAAGAAGATGATGCGATCTTATTCATTGATGAAATCCATACAATCATTGGTGCAGGTGCCGCGTCGGGTGGGCAAGTGGATGCTGCAAACTTGATCAAACCGCTATTGAGTAGTGGTAAGTTACGCTGTATTGGTTCAACTACCTACCAGGAGTACAGCACTGTTTTTGAAAAAGAACGCGCACTTTCTCGTCGTTTCCAAAAGATTGATGTGGTTGAACCTTCGATCGATGACACGACTAAAATTCTTATCGGGTTGAAGCCTAAATATGAAGCGCACCACGATGTTCGTTATACCAATAAGGCATTGCGAGCAGCGGTAGAACTTTCTGCCAAATACATTAATGAACGTCATCTGCCAGATAAAGCGATTGATGTGATCGATGAAGCAGGGGCTCGTAGTCGCTTGGCTCCCGTTAGCCGTCGTAAGAAAACCGTAAGCGTTGCCGATATCGAGTCGATGGTAGCAAAAATGGCTCGTATCCCCGAAAAATCGGTCTCTTCTTCTGATAAAGATATTTTGCAGAAGCTCGATGACAAAATGAAAATGCTGGTGTTTGGACAAGATCCTGCGATCGACGTTCTTAGCGAGGCGATTAAATTGACTCGTGCTGGCTTAGGCGCTGATAACAAACCTGTCGGTTCATTCCTGTTTGCTGGCCCTACAGGGGTGGGTAAAACGGAAGTGACAGTGCAATTATCTAAATTGATGGGTATTGAGCTGTTGCGATTTGATATGTCTGAGTACGGTGAACGCCATTCAGTCAGTCGTTTGATTGGTGCTCCTCCTGGTTATGTTGGGTATGACCAAGGCGGGCTATTAACGGACGCGGTGATTAAGCATCCACATGCTGTCGTCTTGCTTGATGAGATTGAAAAAGCGCACCCAGATATTTTTAACTTGCTTTTACAAGTGATGGATAACGGTACATTGACGGATAACAATGGCCGAAAAGCTGATTTCCGAAACGTGATATTGGTGATGACAACCAATGCTGGTGTGGCAGAAACTGAGAAAAAATCAATGGGGCTTATTCAGCAAGATCATAGCCCTGATGCGATGGCCGAAATCAAGAAAGTATTTACGCCAGAGTTCCGTAACCGTTTAGATAACATCATTTGGTTCAATAGTCTTGATGAGAGTGTGATCCATCAAGTGGTGGATAAATTCATCGTTGAACTTCAAGTACAGTTAGATGCGCGTGGCGTGTCGCTTGAAGTTTCAGAGGATGCTCGCCACTGGTTAGCTCATAAAGGCTATGACAAAACGATGGGGGCAAGACCAATGGGGCGTGTGATTCAAGAGCGTCTGAAAAAGCCTCTTGCTAATGAGTTGCTGTTTGGGTCATTAGTTGATGGCGGTACGGTGAAGGTGACACTTGAAGATGAAGAGCTTAAGTTCAAGTACATTGGAACAAAAGAGAAAGCGATTCATTGATGAAGGTGACGTTTAGCGGCTTAAAAATTAAAGACTAACGCTGAACGTTTATAGTATAAAAATAAAATACCCACTAGACATAGTGGGTATTTTTTTAATCGTAAAACATAAAAAACAGAGCAATTAGGCTCTGTTTTTTATTGCAGTCGTAAATTAGATATTAACGAGCGCGGAAGACGATGCGGCCTTTGGATAGGTCGTATGGAGTCATCTCTACAGTTACTTTGTCACCAGTAAGAATACGGATGTAGTTCTTACGCATTTTACCTGAGATATGAGCTGTAACTACGTGACCATTTTCTAGTTCAACACGAAACATTGTGTTTGGTAGAGTATCAAGTACAGTGCCTTGCATCTCAATTACGTCTTCTTTAGCCATTTAATCCTCTTTAGAAACTTGGCATCCTTTAGCGGCTAAGTGTCGCCACTAAAATCTAGATATGTAAACTTGTCGCGTATTCTACCCTTGCCATCGCTGATTTACTAGCCTTTGATGAGGTTGAAAGCGTACTTTATAGTTCATCGCTGAACAATCGTCGATTTGATAACCTAAATATAGCCATTGTTTGTTAAGTTTTTGGCAATATTGAATTTGGTATAGCACTGCTAACGTCCCAATGGAAAGATCAACATCAGGATCGAAAAAGGTGTAGAAAGCACTGGCGCAATTATTTAAGTCATCAGTGACCGCAATCGCTACCAGCGTTTCTTGATCGTAGATGTGTAAAAATCGACAATTTAGCCACTTCGCTTGAGAAAATTGGAAAAACTCTTTCTGCTTTGGTGGGTACATAGTGCCATGCTTGTGGCGAGCATTAATGTAACGGCTATAAAGTTCAAACCACTGCTCATCCATGCTGCTTTTGAGCTCCCATCGAAGGTGGTTCGCTTTATTTAACACTCTTTTCTGACTTTTCGATGGTTTGAAATTAGGAATGTCGACACGTAAAGCTGTGCAGGCTTGGCATTTGTCGCAATGAGGCCTGTATATCGTATCGCCACTGCGACGAAAGCCATTCGCAAGTAAAATTTCATAGCTTGCCGCGGTTTGCATTTCATTATCAAGTGCAACCGCAACGCGTTCTTGTCTATCGGCCAAATAGCTACACGGGTGATTATCGGTCAATCCAATTTTTATTTGTTGCAAATCTGAACTCATTATTCATTTCCCTCAATAGGCCAAGTTAACCACTGAGTTTTAAAGCAATTCATTGAAACGGGCTTGTCTCTATAGGATAGCAGTCTCTGTAAGAAATCGTCTCGTTCAATCTCAACTGCGCCTAGAGAAGCTAAGTGAGGATTCATGACCTGACAGTCGATTAATTGGCCGGAGTACGTTGAAAAATGGTTACAAAAATACCACAGAGCGATTTTAGAGGCGTTGGGCTCAATACTGAACATGGACTCGCCACAGAATATTTTCCCTCTTAATATCCCATATAACCCGCCAATGAGCTCATCATCCTGCCATACTTCGACCGAGTGACAATGCCCTTGCTCTGCTAAAGTTATATAGGCAGCTCTCATCTCTTCGTTTAGCCATGTCTCTTCTGCAGGTCGCAACTGGGCACACAACTGAATCACTTGAGAGGTAGCTCGATTGATGCTGATGCTATAGCGATGTTTTTTTTGAAACTTTTTTACACTTTTCGATGGTTTGAAGGTCTTAGGGTTAAAGACGGCTCGCGGTGAGGGGCTCCACCAAAGAATAGGTTCTCCGGGACCATACCAAGGAAAGATACCGTTACTATAAGCAGTTAGAATGCGTTGTGGATGTAAATCACCTCCGAATGCGAGCAAGCCGTTAGGTTCTTCTAGGGCTTCGTACGGGGAAGGAAACCGATTATTGTCGCTTTCTAACTCAGTGAGATATAGGGTCATAAATACTTAATGTGAAAGATGGAGAAATAAAATGAAACGCTGGTTATTAATCTTACTTGTTTTACCCATGTTCGCCAATGCAGGATACCAACGAAATCAAGCACGTCCAGTAAACTCTGTCGTGTATGGAAAAGTTGATTCCGTTCGATATATCACTGAACAGCAGATTGTACAGTCGCAGGCTAACGGATGGGAGACATTGTTAGGCGGTGTCGTTGGTGGGCTGATTGGCAACCAGTTCGGTGGCGGATCAGGAAAAGAGGTCGCGACAGCGGTTGGGGCAATAGCTGGGGCTGGTGTCGCACGAAATCGAGCAACTAGCCAATATAAAATTGAATATAAGCTGGTGGAGATTTTAATTAAGACTGATTCTGGAAAGCTTGTCGATGTGATCCAAGATGTTGATAGCACTATGCTGCTCAATCGTGGTGATTCTGTTCGTATTCTCTATTTTGATGATGGGGTGCGTGTCGATTTGGTTTACTGATGCTGCCATTGAATGACTAAATATCCTTTAATTTGAATTAGATTAGCTCTGGAGTTCAGGATTAATTTTAGATAGTCTGACTAGACGAACAATTTTACATAGTTGGTTGCTGAATATGACAGCGAGTACAACTCAAGGACAGATTATCTCAATGGAAAGCCTAACGTTACAACCCATACAAAAAGTGAATGGTGAAGTGAATTTACCAGGCTCGAAAAGTGTTTCGAATCGAGCCCTGCTATTGGCTGCTCTCGCGACAGGAACAACACGTTTAACGAACTTGCTCGATAGCGATGATATTAGACATATGCTTAATGCTCTTACATTGCTGGGTGTGAAGTATCAATTATCGAATGATAAGACCGTATGTGAAGTTGAAGGGTTAGGGAAAGCGTTTGATAGCTCTCAATCGGTAGAGCTATTTTTAGGCAATGCAGGTACCGCGATGCGACCTCTTGCGGCAGCGCTTTGTCTTGGCAGTGGTGAGTACGTACTTACTGGTGAACCAAGGATGAAAGAGCGCCCAATTGGCCATCTAGTGAATGCTTTGCGTGAAGCCGGAGCTCAGATTGAATATTTAGAGAATGAAAACTACCCACCTTTGAAGATTGCAGCGCAAGGGCTCAAGTCGGGCACTGTTTCTATTGATGGATCTATTTCAAGCCAGTTTTTAACCGCTTTTCTAATGTCTGCGCCTCTAGCTGATGGAGAAGTGCGGATTAAGATTATTGGCGATTTAGTATCCAAACCGTATATCGATATCACTCTTCATATCATGGCGCAATTTGGTGTTAAGGTGGAAAATCTTAACTACCAAGAATTTGTGATTCCAGCGGGTCAATCTTATCATTCTCCAGGTGACTTTTTAGTTGAAGGAGATGCTTCTTCTGCCTCATATTTTCTTGCGGCAGCCGCGATTAAAGGTGGTGAAATAAAAGTCACCGGTATTGGAAAAAATAGCATTCAAGGCGATATTCAATTTGCGGATGCGCTTGAAAAAATGGGCGCGGAAATTGAGTGGGGCGACGATTATGTCATTGCTCGCCGCGGTGAACTGAAAGGCGTAGACCTTGACTACAATCATATTCCAGATGCGGCGATGACCATTGCAACAACTGCGCTATTTGCTAAGGGCACTACAGCCATTAGAAATGTCTATAATTGGCGAGTAAAAGAGACCGATCGTCTATCGGCAATGGCGACAGAATTACGCAAAGTAGGTGCAGAGGTGGAAGAGGGTGAGGATTACATCATTGTTAAGCCATGCTCGGAAATTCAACATGCTGCAATTGATACCTACGACGATCATCGTATGGCAATGTGTTTCTCTCTCGTTGCGTTGAGCAATACCCCGGTGACGATTAATGATCCGAAATGTACGTCAAAAACGTTTCCAGATTACTTCGAACAGCTGCAACGTTTGAGTCAATAAGTGTTCAACTAGGCCCTTGAGGTTAAGGGCCTTAATTCGCAATATGTTGATTTATTTTTCTAAAGTGAACTCTTTAGATAAGTTTATGGCAAGGTATTTAAACATATTAAAAACGGCAGTTGTGTTCTGGGTTGGAAGCCCATTGTCATCTAAAAAATATTCACCTTTAAATACTAAAACTTCTTCTTTTTCTTCTACTGAATCAGCGCGCATTCCTTCGATGTAATCATCGTGTTCTTGAATGATTTGATTGGCAATGAGTAGAAGGTCAAATGAAGAAATAGATTTTTTAGTGGTCATGATTTTTGTCCAATTAAATAGCCAGTACCGAGTAAACAGAGAGTTGTTGAGAAACGAACGCCTGTACTTACAGGGCAAATTGAATCGACAGTGTATGTACCTTGTGGTGAATTTCAATAGTTTTGCTAACTTAACTGATGCCGACAACAAAAAGATCGTGGTTATTCTGTGATTTATGGCAAAAAACGCTTAAGTCCGTTAGGTATTAGCAATATCACATGTTTACTATATGCCGCGTTTGCTTGGGGTCACTGATTTAAAGGATAATAGTTATTGTTCATCTTTTACTGTAAATGAATTAGTAAGTGTCATAGTCGATGATTTGTCGAGCAATCAGAGTCAAATTTAAAAAAACAGGTTGATCTTCTTGTAATCTCGCTCAATAGTAAAAAAAGAAGCAATAATTTCGAACATCATGCGAAATCGCGAAAGATGCTAATTAAGATGCAATAGTTGTTATCTGATTCAGCTCTCTTTTTCCAATCGCGTCGTGATTAAGGACGTTAGAGTCAATTATGGGTAAATCGCTCGTTATAGTGGAATCGCCAGCCAAGGCAAAAACCATTAATAAATATCTTGGTAAAGATTTCATCGTGAAGTCTAGTGTGGGTCACGTACGTGATCTTCCTACTGCCGGTCAAAGTACGGGTAAAAAAGCCGCTGCTATTTCTACCAAAGGAATGAGCGTCGAAGAAAAAGCTCGTATCAAGAAAGAGAAAGATCGCAAAGCACTTATCAAGAAAATGGGTATTAACCCTTATCAAGATTGGGAAGCCAATTATCAAATTTTGCCGGGCAAAGAAAAGGTCGTGGCGGAATTACAGAAACTAGCAGAAGACGCTGATTTCGTCTATCTCGCAACCGATTTGGACCGCGAAGGAGAAGCTATCGCATGGCACCTTCGTGAGATCATCGGCGGCGATGAAGAGCGATACAAACGCGTTGTGTTTAACGAAATTACCAAAAACGCAATCCAACAGGCATTTGAAACGCCTGGTGAACTCAATATGGATGGCGTTAATGCTCAACAAGCGCGTCGTTTCATGGACCGCGTTGTTGGTTTCATGGTTTCACCGCTGTTATGGAAAAAAGTGGCGCGTGGTTTGTCTGCGGGCCGTGTTCAGTCTGTGGCAGTTAAACTTCTGGTGGAGCGTGAACGTGAAATCAATGCGTTTATTCCAGAAGAGTTTTGGGATATCCACGCAGATACACACACTAAGGATTCTACTGATTTCCGCTTGATGGTCGCTCAAAAAGCAGGTGTTGCATTTAAACCTGTCAATGAAGCTGAAGCGAATAGTGCGTTGTCTGTGCTGCAAAAATCGCAGTATGAAGTGTGTAAACGTGAAGATCGTCCAACGAAGAGTAAACCTTCAGCTCCTTATATTACATCGACGCTGCAACAAGCGGCGAGTACACGCTTAGGCTATGGCGTGAAGAAGACGATGATGTTAGCTCAACGCTTGTATGAAGCGGGTTACATTACCTATATGCGTACTGACTCAACAAACTTGAGCTCAGAAGCCGTGGATGCTGCTCGTGAGTTTATCGGTAGCGAGTATGGTCAGAATTACCTTCCCGAAAAACCATTAGTGTATGGCAGCAAGGAAGGCGCACAAGAGGCGCATGAAGCGATTCGACCTTCAAGTGTTGAAGTGAAAACAGATGACCTAAATGGTGTTGATGCTGATGCACATAAACTATATTCACTGATTTGGAATCAATTCGTTGCGTGTCAGATGACACCAGCGCAATACGATTCAACAACCGTGAGTGTGAAAGCCGACGAGTACACATTGAAAGCGAAAGGCCGTATTCTAAAATTTGATGGTTGGACACGTGTTCAGCGTCCAATGGGTAAAAATGAAGATACCATCCTTCCTGCGGTTCAAATTGGCGATAAGCTGAGCCTTGTTAAACTGGATCCTAAACAGCACTTTACTAAGCCACCAGCTCGATTTACTGAAGCTGCATTAGTTAAAGAGCTCGAAAAACGTGGTATTGGCCGTCCATCTACTTACGCTTCTATTATCTCGACGATTCAAGATCGTGGGTACGTAAAAGTTGAACAGCGCCGTTTCTATGCTGAAAAAATGGGTGAAATTGTTACTGATCGATTAGACGGCAGTTTCAATGACCTGATGAACTATGATTTTACCGCGCGCATGGAACAGAAATTGGACCAAGTCGCTGAAGGTGAAACGAGCTGGAAAGGTGTGCTAGATAACTTCTTTACTGATTTTACCGGTGATTTAGAAACCGCTGATCTCGATGAAGATGCTGGTGGTATGAAGCCTAACCACATTGTAGAGACCGATATTAAGTGTCCTACATGTGAACGTCCGATGGGTATTCGCACCGCTTCTACTGGTGTGTTCCTTGGCTGTTCTGGCTATGCACTGCCACCGAAAGAGCGCTGCAAAACGACCATTAACTTAGGCGATGAAGATGGCGTAGTAAACGTGCTGGAAGAAGACGTTGAAACCGCGGCATTGCGAGCTAAAAAACGTTGTCCAATTTGTGAAACGGCAATGGACGCGTACTTAATTGATGAAACGCGCAAAATGCATGTTTGTGGTAATAACCCGAACTGTGAAGGCTACATTGTTGAGCATGGCGAATTCAAAGTGAAAGGCTATGACGGACCGCTTGTTGAGTGTGACAAGTGTGGTTCTGATATGGTTCTTAAAAATGGTCGTTTCGGCAAATATATGGATTGTACGAGTGAAGAGTGTAAAAACACGCGTAAAATATTGAAAAATGGTGAAGTCGCGCCACCGAAAGAAGATCCAGTTCATTTACCTGAACTTCCTTGTAGCAATTCGGATGCTTACTTTGTACTACGCGATGGTGCTTCAGGTCTGTTTATGGCTGCGAGTAACTTCCCTAAATCGCGTGAAACAAGAGCACCTTTAGTCGAAGAGTTGGTTCGCTTTAAAGATCGAATTTCACCAAAATTCCAATACTTGGCGTCTGCTCCTGTTGCTGATCCAGATGGATTACCAACGGTGGTTCGTTTTAGTCGTAAATCGAAAGAGAACTACGTTCGTTCGGAAATTGATGGAAAGCCATCAGGATGGACAGCACTTTATATCGATGGGAAATGGGAAGTTACGGATAAACGTAAGAAGCCCAAAAAAGAGACAAAATAAATTTAAAAGCAGCTTTCGAGCTGCTTTTTTTATACAAGCATTAAATCAATCCGATATCTATATTTGTCAAATTTGTTAATAAATCAACACTGGCCCTTTTCTCTCTTTGATAATTGAATCCGTTTTATTGATTCATTTAATTAGTGTGGTGTTTTGTAAATATAAGCAAAATCGCCGAAATAATATCCAGCCATGAAATAATAAAATATGCCGAAGTCAATAAAATAGGTAGTTTGAGCTCAGGGGCTAACTATGCAATTCATTCGTGAAGTGATTGTAAATTCATATAACTGTCACCTGAGATTATTATACTGCTCAAGGTGAACAAATTGCGTGTGTGGTTTATGTTGATTGCATGTTGATTTATTGTTTGGTCTTGGCGGTGTAATGTGACCGAACCTACGACTTGCGCACACAAAATGTATAGTGTCGAAGAATAGGATTTTTTAAATTGGTATTCTCTTCTAAAAAAGATAAGTTATAAGAAACAAAGTGCAATAAATATAGCACTCAACCTGCGCGAGGCTTAATAAATAAGTACACCATACTGGGATCTTAATTGGTGTATTGATGCGCATAAAGTATACAGAATCGATGTTTGCTTCCCCCGAAGTATTTCTTCACAAGTAAATATCGAGCATTCTTATAAGCTATATATGGAGAATAAAATGGCTGGTGTATTGGGTATGATTCTTGCTGGCGGTGAAGGTTCTCGTTTAAGGCCTTTAACCGAATCTCGTAGTAAGCCTGCAGTTCCGTTCGGTGGAAGTTATCGCTTAATAGATTTCGCATTGAACAATTTTGTTAATGCAGATCTGATGAAAATTTACGTGTTAACTCAATTTAAATCTCAATCGTTATTTCACCACATGAAAAAGGGCTGGAATATTAGTGGGATCACGGACCGATTTATAGATCCGATTCCTGCTCAAATGAGAACAGGTAAGCGTTGGTATGAAGGCACAGCAGATGCTATCTACCAAAACTTACGTTTTATGGAATTAGAAGAGCCAGAACACGTTTGCATTTTTGGTTCTGATCATATTTATAAAATGGACATTAAGCAGATGCTTGATTTCCACCAGAAGAAAGAAGCGTCTCTAACGGTTTCAGCTCTTCGCATGCCTGTTGCCGAAGCAAGTGAATTTGGTGTTATTGAAGTGGATGAAGAGGGCCGCATGATAGGTTTCGAAGAGAAGCCAAGCAACCCTAAATCGATTCCGGGTGACCCTGAATTCGCACTTGTATCAATGGGTAACTATGTATTTGAAGCTCAGAATCTGTTTGCTGAATTGAACGCCGATGCTGAGAAAGAAGATTCTAGCCATGATTTTGGTAAAGACATCATTCCTAATATGTACCCACGTGGTGATGTATTTGTTTATGACTTTAGTACAAATAAGATCACTGGCGAAAAAGAGGAAGTGTATTGGCGCGATGTAGGTACGATTGATGCGTACTGGCAGGCTCATATGGATCTTCTTGCTGAAGATGCTCCTTTCTCACTTTATAACCGCAAGTGGCCCCTACATACTTACTACCCACCACTACCGCCAGCAACTTTCACTGATTCAGTGAATGGTCGAGTACAGATTATTGATAGCTTGGTATGTAACGGTAGTTTTGTTCGTGGTTCGCGTATTGAGAAATCAGTACTTGGATTTAGAAGTAATATCGCTTCGACGTGTGACATTAGCGAAAGTATTCTACTTGGTGATGTGAAGATCGGTGAAGGGTGTGTATTACGTCGAGTTATTGTCGATAAAGATGTCGATATTGCACCTGACACACAGATTGGCGTAAACCTCCAAGAAGATAAAAAGCATTATCATGTATCGGATGAAGGCATTGTTGTTATCCCTAAAGGAGCGCGCATTGGCTACTAAAACTCTTTCTATTCTGTTTGTTGCATCAGAGGTCGAAGGGTTAATTAAAAGCGGTGGCTTGGCAGATGTTGCCAAGGCACTGCCTTTAGCGTTAAAAAACCTAGAGCAAGATGTACGAATCACACTTCCAGCGTACAGAAAAATTCCAGGTGTTACAGAAGCAAAAGTTCTATTAGATACACAACTTGAGCATTGGCCTCATACGCCATATATGGTGCGAGAGTTAACGTTAGAAGGTACATCGGTGTACGCCATTGACTGTCCTCAGTTTTTTGACCGTGCTGAAATGTACGCAGAAAATAACCAAGCGTATGCTGACAATGGTGAACGTTTTGCTTTCTTTAGTGCTGCTTGTCTCGATATGCTGCCGAAGTTATCGTTTCAACCAAATATCGTTCATGCTAATGATTGGCATACTGGGTTTGTCCCATACTTTTTGAAACACCGTTATGCGAAAGAGGAATTTTACGCTCAAATGAAGAGTGTCATTTCGGTGCATAACGCGGTATTCAAAGGTGTGTTCAGTTACGATGAGCTGCAAAGTAGCGTACACGAATTTCATGTTCGGTATGCCCCAGATGCTGCCGTAAGTGAAACTCATATCACCATGCTTAAAGCCGGTGTCCTGAATGCAGACAAGATCAATGCAGTAAGCCCTAGCTACGCGAAAGAGTTACTCACTGAGTTAGGTAGCCACGGTATGGCTGCTGAATTTCAACAGCGTAGTGATGATCTGTATGGGATACTAAATGGTTGTGACTACGGGGCATGGAACCCGGAGAAGGACACTTTAATCCTTAAACAGTATAAAGCCTCTCATCAGAGTATGGTTCGCGGCAAGAAAGTGTGTAAGCAACAACTCCAATCTGAAGTGGGGTTACCAGAGAAATCGGTTGCAGTTTACGGCATGGTTTGCCGGTTAACTCATCAGAAAGGCGTGCACTACTTATTACCAATTCTGTCTGAATTTTTGAAAAATGATCTACAGGTTGTGGTGGTTGGAACAGGGGATCCTGTCCTAGCAGAACAACTGAAAGAGATCATGTCACTGCATTCCGATAAGTTTGCTTTTGTAGAAGCGTACGACAACACATTGGCTCATTTAGTTGAGGCGGGCTCTGACTTCTTCTTAATGCCATCTGAATTTGAGCCTTGTGGCCTCAATCAGATATACAGTATGGCTTATGGAACGCTGCCGATTGTTCGTTCAGTTGGTGGGTTGAAAGATAGCGTTGTTGATTACGATAGTTCTCCATTTGACGCAACAGGATTTAGTTTCAGTGAGCCAAGCTCGAATGCATTGCTGCTTGTGATGCTACGATCTCTGCTGGTTTATACACAACAGCCTGCGGAAATTAAACGTGTTCAGTTACAAGCCATGAAACAAGAGTTCTCTTGGAGTGAAGCGGCGAAAACCTATCTCGCTATGTATCGAGACGCTCTATAAATAAAGGTGAAGGCGTGATGGCGTCTTCACTTTATTTCTATAATGTGGTGCTTATCGATAGTAATATCATTAAATTAGCTTATAAGACCGCTAATCTCACACTTTTTTACCCTAATAGCTAATATCTGACATTAGCTAAACTCCAATCCGCTTGATCTGTGTTAATCTTCCATTCCACTTTTAAATCCCATTGATATATAGCGAACCTCCTAATTTATGACTGAGTCTCTTTTATTCCATAAAACTTATACTCATCCCACAAGTGAAGAATGGGTGGTGTTTGTGCATGGTGCGGGCGGAAGTTCATCCATTTGGTTTAAACAAATCAAAGCGTATAAAGCTCATTTTAATCTTTTACTGATTGATTTGAGAGGACACGGAAAATCGAATCAACTTCTGAAAGAGCTGATCAGTAATCGGTATACTTTTAAAACGGTGACTATGGACATCCTTAGAGTATTAGATCACCTTAAGATCCGTTCAGCACATTTTGTTGGCATGTCGCTAGGGACGATTATTGTTCGAAATATCGCGGAACTTGCCACCCATCGTGTTCGTTCTATGGTGTTGGGTGGTGCCGTTACTCGTCTTAATACTCGATCGCAAGTACTGGTGAAGCTCGGTAACATGAGCAAGCACATTATCCCTTACATGTGGCTGTATAGCCTTTTCGCTTACATTGTTATGCCGCAGCGAAATCAGAAAGAGTCGCGCAACCTCTTTATCCGAGAAGCTAAGAAATTATGCCAGAAAGAATTTAAACGCTGGTTTATGTTGACCTCTGAAGTTAACCCTTTGATGCGCTATTTTAAAGACAGTGAATTACCCATCCCTACACTTTATTTAATGGGTGAGAAAGACTACATGTTTATCCAACCGGTAAAAGAGATGATTGCAGTGCATGAGTCGAGCGAGTTGTGTGAGATTCCCGATTGTGGGCATGTATGTAATGTCGAGCGACCTGAGGAGTTTAATAAGCACTCTATAGAGTTTATTCAAAAACAAATTAACGAGTAGATTATCGGGGAAGAGTACTACTCGTTAACGGTGCGAGTTATATTTATAGAGCTATCATTGCTTAGTAGTTAAATATCGCGGCTATGACTACAACTCCAGCAAACTCCAAATTGCGGTTCATTCTCATTATTACAGTGCTGACAGTGCCATGAATGTTGTTGGTGACTACTGCATTGTTGCTGGTAGTCATCAATAATGGCTTTCGCTTTTAGTGCTTGTTCAGGGTTGTGTAACCAAATATAAGCATCTGTATCATCATTTAGTGGTAACTCGCCACGAAGACCAAACAACCCCTCACCTCGAACTTCACAGTCGATGCGTTCGCTCTTCAACCATTCACACACGATATGCGCTTCAGTTGGTGTGCTCGCAATAAATGCTTTCATGATTCATTCTCTGCATGAGTTGTCGGTTTAAATTTTGCCATTAACCATTTTGCGATGATAGGAAATAGACCGAGTAGTGCAAATGACGCCAATACGGAGGGTGAAACAATGCCAGAAAGCGAGTCTATTTCGGCAAGCTGTGTGCCTGCATTTAGGTAGACCATGGTACCAGCGAGCATACCTAATTGACTAGTTAGGTAGAATTTTAAGGTGGTGATTGGAGTTAGGCCCATCAATAGATTAATTAAGAAAAATGGGAAAACAGGGATCAAGCGTAATGAGAAGAGATAAAACGCCCCATCTTTTTCAACACCATTATTAATCGCCTCTAGTTTGTCTCCAAACTTACTTTGCACCCAATCTCTTAATAGGAAGCGACTGCTCAAAAACGCTAACGTTGCTCCAATTGTGCTAGCAAAAGAGACCAAGAACAGGCTAAACCAGAATCCAAAAAGAGCAGCGCCTAAAAGTGTGACGACAGCGGCTCCCGGAATTGAAAACGCGGTGATCAATACGTAAGCAAGGAAGTAAATTAGGCCAGCAACGACGAAGTTGTTTTGGATATATTCGTTGAGTACGGCTTGTTGGGCTTTTGCGTTTTCAAGGGTTAGGTATTGACCAAAGTTAACGCCTAAAAAAAGAACAACAGCGACTAAAAGGATACCAATGATTAGTTTTTTACTCATGGAAGAAGCTCCTTGCAAACGTTTATGGGAACAAGTTTATGGAAACAATATGACAAATGTTTTATCGACTTACAAAGATAAGACAGGGAAGCGAGGAGAAATATTTCATATAAATCAAAGAATATAAAAAAACCGCAGCAGAAACGCGGCGGTTTTTTTGATGTGTCGACTAGTTTAGGTCGCTGATTAACTCATTTCGCCTTTCTTGCGGAACGACTGACCAATGAGTGCCATTTATTGCGCCCTCAAGAGCCCATAACAGCTCAACGCTGACAGATGATGAGTGAGTTTGTCTAATTGCTTGGAAAGCGGTTAGAGAGCCTTTGCTGTGCAATTCTTCAACTGTTGCGATACCCGCTTTTTTAAGCATGCGCTCGGTAGCAAGTCTAAGATTAGGTAAATCTTTTAATCGATTTGGCTTAGCCGATGATTGCTGGCTTTTTTCTTGCTGTGCGAATTCTAATGAAGCAACTGCAGTTTTTAAGATTTGCTCAGGTGTATCCCAGCAATTTTCAGGCAAAGCAAAATACTTAGTAACAACGGGGAAACCACGCTTTTTGTAAATGTATGGCTGATAACCTTGTTCTTGGAATTGCTTAGTTGAATCTTTATCAGCACGAATATGTAGTTGATCATTAACTACTAGTGCGAACATTGTGTCATTGGCAAAAATACCAAATCCACCAAACATTGAGCGGGACTTGATAGCGCCAAGTTGCTCAAATAACTTCATAGAGTCTTTTAATACTGGTTTATCCATGCTGTATAGTCTCGGTGTAAAGGATTACGCCACCAAATTTCAGGTCCGAGATAATAGCTAAGTGATGCAAATGTACTGTCAACGAAACGTTAAACTTTGTTTGCATACTTGCCATCGGTAACCCCGCTACCTACCAAATGGTTTAGGCCGGAGGCTTTGCGTCCTATTTTTTCAAATAGTTTGCCCTGTGCGTGACACTCATAGCATATAGGAAAATATTGAATAGGTATCACATTTTAGGTTTTAAAATGAGACATTGGTCCAATAATTCATGAGCTTGATGTGGGTTGAGTTGCAGTTTAGGTGTTGTGAATGCGCACTGATTAATACGCATTCATTTGAGTATTTTAATTAAATAAGTTTTTTTACCGTATCCCGAACTACGATTTCAGGGTGCATTTCAAAGATGCGTTTATCGTGCTCTTTGTCTTTGATTCGTTCCAATAAAATCTCAAATGCAGTTTTACCAACACGTCTTTTTGGTTGGTGGACTGTAGTTAGTGGTGGAGAGAAATATTCTGCTAATTCAATGTTGTCGTAACCAATAACAGAGATGTCGTCAGGGATTCTAATCCCTTTCTGCTGCAAGCGGCTCATCAATCCTAAAGCCATTGTGTCATTGAAACAGAAGACAGCCGTTGGGCGATTTTCCATATTCACAATTTTATCAGCAGCAAGTACTGCAGTATCACATTCAAAATTGCCTTCGATGATCCAATCTTCATTCACATCAATATCGGCACCCTTGAGAGCTCGTCGATAGCCTAAAATTCGCTCTTTACATGCAACCTTATCGAAATGACCACTTAAGCATGCAATATCGGTATGACCGTTATCAAGCAAGTACTTAGTCGCAAGGTAAGCGCCTTCTTCAGAATTATCGATGATCTTATCGGCTTGCGAACTTTCAGGGCCCCAGTCCATGATCACTTTAGGGATATCAGAGTGACGATCTAACATCTCTTTTAGCTCTTCAGTTAAATCTGAACACATGACTAACATGCCATCAACACGCTTTTCGGCAAGCATGCGGATATAATCACGCTGCTTTTCGTAAATTCCACCAGTATTACAAAGAATCAGCGTGTAGCCCTGTCGATAACAGTAACTCTCAACGCCATCAATTACTTCTGAAAAGAATAAATTGGTAGATTGAGTCACGAGCATACCAATGGTGCGTGTGGTATTACATTTTAAACTTCTCGCAACGGCACTTGGAGCATAGTTTAATTCGTCTACCGCTTTCATTACCTTTTCTTGAGTCGTTTCAGCAACAAATCGAGTTTTGTTGATGACGTGAGAAACGGTAGTTGTGGATACGCCTGCTAAGCGTGCGACATCTTTTATTGTAGCCATGGTGTTATCCTGTCGAGGTGCTACTTAATACAGTGGTTAACTCATATAATAGTCAACCAAGTAGCGTAAATACTATCTCTTAATAGCAATTGCCGATTCACGTTACTTCACATCGTGAATCATCGAGAGATAGCAAGGTATTAAGAAACACAAAAACCGCCTTATATCAGCGGTTTGCATTTGTAATCATATTTTATCGTTTGCGGTCACAATTTTAGACCGCAAACGCTTCACTGGCAATGGATATTGGACCAGTTTAGTGGGTGTTGTCACATTTAATTATAAGAGGGTCAATACAAAACTACCAAGTGAAGTGAACCTAGTCTCACTTGATAGTTTAAAATGTGATAAATAACCACGAATTACCGATGGGAATTATAAATTTGAGAGGTTATTCGCCTGTTAGGTATTGGCAATCTAATTGGCAGAAGGCGACTAATACTTGAGCTACGCTTGCATAAAAACCAAACTCATCATATTGATCGCATTTAGCACTAAACTGTGGGATCCAAGAAAGGATATGAGTTTGAATGAAAGATTCTTGCTCAATTAATGCATCATCAAGGTGTTTCTCTTGCTCAAGCTCATTTGAACGAATAATTAAATTACCTAAAAAGTCGAGTTCAATGGCAATGTGGTCTGCTGGTTCATTCAATGATTCACTCACTGCAATGCCGTGCTTTGACATTAATGCTGCCATCTCTTGAGCCGGAACATCATTCAATAAACCTTGCTTTCCAATGTACATAGAAGCGTATGGAAGAGCGGCGTTCTTATCTGATTTTAAAAATAGATCACAATAGTCAGCGGAAAGCTCTAATTGAGCGTCTTCACGGTTTTGTAAGCGATTAAGGGCGTCAACTAACTTGTCTATTGAAGGTTTAAGTGTTTCGTTTTCACCTAAGCCAGTCAGAAAAGTGCGAATCTCTTGAGAGTTATAGCTGTCTAACTCTTGTTGAGTTAACTCTTTTGCGAAAAGGCTAGATAGCCACCAGTAAATCTCTGCACGCTTTTCATTGAATGCTTTTGTTTCGATCATCGTTATTGCTCCGAGTATTATTCTCACTATAGTCTAACCAATAAAAATGAATAACAGTAACTACATTAAATAAGAAAAGTGACTGAATATGACTAAATATTAACGCGTGAGCTATGCTTGTCTTGAATCAAGAAAAAATGATCTTTCCTGATTTTAAACCATCTATTGCTAGAAATATTACTATTTATGAATAGAATAGTAAGCATAGACGAAATAACTAAAAGAAAAGGGTGTAGATGAGCTATCACGTATTGGTCGTTGAAGACGATGTAGTAACCCGTAGTAAACTTGTTGGTTACTTCCAGAATGAAGGGTATGCCGTAAGCGAAGCAGAAAATGGCGCTCAAATGAGAGAAGTACTACAGAGCAATCTTGTAGATTTGATTATGTTAGATATCAATCTACCTGGAGAAGATGGCTTAATGCTAACTCGTGAATTACGCAGCCAATCGGATATAGGCATTATTTTAGTTACTGGACGCACGGATAGCATCGATAAAATTGTAGGCCTTGAAATGGGGGCTGATGATTACGTGACTAAACCCTTTGAACTTAGAGAGCTTTTAGTTCGAGTTAAAAATTTATTATGGCGAATTTCGGCAGCGCGTAACGCATCTAGCGTGGCGGTGGCTGAGTGCGAAAATGAAAACTTAGTTCGTTTTGGTGAATGGACGTTTGACATACAACGTCGCGCATTAAGCAAAAATGGCGAGCCTGTAAAACTGACGAAAGCAGAATACGAACTGTTAGTTGCGCTGTCCTCATACCCTAACCAAGTATTGAGCCGTGAGCGTATCCTGAATATGATTAGCCATCGGGTTGATGCTCCAAACGATCGAACTATTGATGTTCTTATTCGTCGAATGCGTGCCAAAATGGAATTTGATCCTAAGAACCCGCAAATTTTTGTAACGGTTCACGGTGAAGGTTATATGTTCGCTGGCGACTGATATTACTCACAGTAACAGATTGATATAAAAGAGCCGAAGGTATTCCCTTCGGCTTTTTTGTTGAGGTCTATTTTGGAAAGGGACGCTAGCATAGCGTTTAGAAGATTAATGTAAGGTTTATCGCCTCTAGAGTGATTGAACGGGTTTCGGTTCCATCTCTTTATAGTCCCCGTCAATCAAATCTCGAGCTTTTTGCCAAAGTTGTCCCATCGTTTCATGCCAATAGCGCTCTGTTTGTTCCAAGTATTTGGCTTTAGGGGCGTATTTTTCCCAAGGTTGGTTAATGTTGTCATAAGCAAGGTAATTAGTTGGAGCTGGAAAAGGGGTGATACCTGCTTGATTAAATTCATACAAGGCACGCTTCATATGGCTTGCAGACGTCACTAAAACCATTTTCTTCACCCGAACAAAAGCCGCCGCTTGTCTTGCTTCTTCCCACGTATCTTTTGCTGTTTCTAACAGAATGATATCGGGTTTAGCGACACCTAATGCCAGCGCGACTTTTGCCATCATCCGGGCATTACTAAATTCAGACCCACCGGCATAACCAGAAAGAATCAATTTCGAGCCAGGGTATAGGCGCATAATTCGAATGCCTTCATTAAGACGCATTAACGCGGTGCGGCTTAATTCTGATGTCGGAGGTATGTCGCTATCCACGACATGGCCACTCCCTAGTACCATGACATAATCAATGGACTCATCAACAGGAAGAAACCCGCTGAATTCTCTCTCCATAGGCATTAATAGACGTGTAGAAACTGGTTGGAAGGATATAAGGAAAATACCACATAGCGAAAATAGGATAATCAGAGATCCTGTCTTCCTACGGGCGGTAAACATAATTAACAATAACCCCAAAAAACCTAGGATTAGCATTGCCGGTAGCGGCATTAACAACGATGAAACTACTTTTTTCAGTTCAAACATACATAAATAGCCCGAAAAAACATCACTTGATAATAAAAAAGGCATAAGCTTCTTTATTCCTGCATTCCATGTGACAGAATAGCAGCACGATTTACTATGATAACCTAACCTGCCGTGACTGAAGATCGCAATTTCGACGATATTGCCCACAAATTTGCAAAAAACATTTATGGTTCTGACAAAGGCGATATTCGTCAGAGCATTTTGTGGGAAGACTTAGAGCTCGCATTATCAACCTTTGATGAGCAACAGAGATCACTTAGCATTCTTGATGCTGGTGGCGGTCTTGCTCAAATGTCGCAAAAGATTGCTGAACTCGGACATCAAGTCACATTATGTGATCTATCTTCTGAAATGCTGCAACTTGCTAAGGTTGATATTGCAAAAAACGGTTTGCTTGAGCAGTATCGGCTGATTCATTCTCCGATACAGGCAATCGGCAGTCATCTTGATGACAAAGTCGATGTTGCTATGTTCCATGCTGTAATGGAGTGGTTGGCCGATCCGAAAACAGCGTTAGATATCGTTCTCGATCAGGTTAAGCCTGGTGGAGTGGCCTCTATCATGTTTTATAATCACCACGGTCTGGTTTTTAAGAATGTGATTTGTGGCAATATCCCTCACGTGCTTGACGGTATGCCACATAGGAAAAGATTTAAATTACAGCCACAAAAAGGGTTGAAGCCAGAAGAGGTGTATCAATGGATAGAAGATGCTGGCTTTGATATTTGTGGTAAGTCAGGTATTCGCTCATTTAGTGACTATATCGGAAATATGGAATATATGGGCGATTACCAATTTGAAGATGTGTTAGCACTAGAAAAACAGTTGTGCAGACAAGAGCCATACCTTTCATTAGGCCGTTACATTCATGTGTGGGCTAGAAAAAATGTATGAGCTAGCAAGCAAAAACAGGACTAACAATGAGTGAGATGACTCAAACTGCAGAAGATCAATCAATTGATGAATTGGTTGGCTGGGTAAAGCAGCATGACTTCTCATTGAATCTTTCCCCTGAGCGATTGGCATTTCTGATTGCTATCGCGGTACTAAGTAATGAAAGATTTGATGAAGAGTTAGGTGAGGGTGAATTGCACGATGCATTTACCATTGTCACTCGAATGTTTGAAGAAACAGGTGATGCATCCGCTTTTCGCGCAAACAATGCAATTAATGAAATGGTTAAACAGAAATTAATTAGCCGTTTCACAAGTGAAATAAATGATGGTGCGAGTATTTATCGTTTATCGCCACTTGCTATCGGGATTTCTGATTATTACCTACGTCATCGTCAGTTTTCAAAGCTAAAACTATCGATCCAGCTGTCAATGGTAGCAGGGGAGATGGCAAGAGCGATTGAAGCGGCACAAAAAGGTGGTACTCCGGGTCATTGGAAAAAAAATGTTTATGGGGTCTTGAAGTATTCTGTTGGTGAAATATTTGATCAAATAGATTTAAACCAACGAGTGATGGATGAGCAGCAACAGTCGGTCAAACAAAAGATTGCCGATTTGTTGAATAACGATTGGCGAGAAGCGATCAATAACTGTGAATCATTACTGTCCGAGACATCCGATACATTAAAAGAGCTGCAAGACACATTGCAAGCCGCTGGTGATGAACTACAGACTCAAATTCTAGACATTCAAGAAATCGTTTATGGCGATGATGAATTAGAGTTTGTCGGCGAAATTTTGTTTGGCTTACAGATGAAGCTAGACAGAATAACCAGTTGGGGACAGCAAGCTATCGATCTCTGGATTGGCTACGACAGGCATGTCCATAAATTCATCCGTACCGCTATCGATATGGATAAAAACCGCGCGTTTAGTCAGCGTTTACGTCAATCTGTTACAGATTACTTTGATGCCCCTTGGTTTCTTACACATGCGGATGCGGAGCGTTTAAGCGACCTTCGAGATGAAGCGCTGGTCTTGCGTGACGATGAAGTGATGGGACAAGTGCCACTTGAAGTGGAATACGAAGAATTTAAACAAGTAAATGATGAACTCTCTGAGCGAATTGGTTCAATGTTGCAAATTCATAAGCAGCAAGGGACACCAATTGATTTGGGAATTGTACTACGCGATTACCTGACTGCTCATCCAAGAACTCATCATTTCGATTTAGCTCGAATTGTGGTCGACCAAGCCGTTCGCTTGGGTTATTCCGAATCTGATTATCAGGCAATTCAACCTGATTGGCAGGCGATCAACGATTTTGGCGCAAAGGTACAAGCAAATGTCATCAACAAATACTGACGATTACATGCCAGAGAATCTGGTTAAAGCCATCTCCAATCCACTATTTCCGGCTTTAGATAGCGTATTACGCTCAGGTCGACATATCTCTAGTGAAGATCTCGATAATCACGCGCTATTGTGTGATTTTGAGATGGAATTGGCGCACTTCTATCAGCGTTACAACACGGAATTAGTGAAAGCACCTGAAGGCTTTTTCTATTTACGTCCTCGCTCTACCTCTCTTATTGGTCGTAGCGTACTTTCAGAGCTCGACATGCTGGTGGGGAAAGTACTTTGCTTCTTATACCTCAGCCCAGAACGTTTAGCGCATGAAGGGATCTTCACTAACCAAGAGTTATACGAAGAGCTCCTCTCTCTGGCTGATGAAAAAAAATTAATGAAGCTGGCAACAAACCGCGCTTCTGGCTCTGATTTAGACAAAGAAAAACTGTTCGATAAAGTTCGTACGTCGCTACGCCGTTTACGTCGAATCGGCATGATCATCGCGATAGGTGAGACGGGTAAATTCCGTATTAGTGAAGCCGTATTCCGCTTCGGCGCCGATGTGCGTATTGGTGATGATGTTCGAGAAGCTCAATTGCGTCTGATCCGAGATGGCGAAGCGGTTGTTCATACTCAAGAGCCTAGCCAAGGCAGCCTGTTGAATATTGAAGAGAACAGCGAACAAGATAATGAACAAGAGCAAATAGAATTAGAGGGTGAAGCATGATTGAAAGAGGCAAGTATCAATCGCTGACCATGATCAACTGGAACGGTTTCTTTGCTCGTACTTTTGATATTGATGGATTGGTAACCACGCTTTCAGGTGGTAATGGTGCAGGTAAATCGACGACTATGGCGGCGTTTATCACAGCATTAATTCCAGACCAAAGCTTACTGCACTTCCGAAATACAACTGAAGCGGGTAGCTCGCAGTCATCTCGTGATAAAGGCTTGTACGGAAAATTACAACCAGGTGCATGTTATGCCGCGCTTGATGTGGTGAACTCCCGTAATCAACGCCTATTGTTTGCAGTAAAACTTCAGCAAGTAGCTGGACGCGATAAAAAAGTTGATATCAAACCATTCATGATCCAAGGCTTACCAAGCCATGTGAAACCTACGGATGTACTGATTGAAAGCGTATCAGACAACCATGCACGAGTGTGTCAGTTGAATGACGTAAAAGCTGCCGTTGCTCAACATGAAGGTGCACACTTTAAAGCATTTTCGTCGGTGGTCGAGTATCACTCGCAAATGTTTGAATTCGGTGTTGTACCTAAGAAATTGCGAAATAGTGGTGATCGTTCGAAATTTTACCGCCTGATCGAAGCCTCGCTTTATGGTGGTATTTCGAGTGCGATTACTCGTTCCTTACGTGATTACCTTCTGCCGCAAAATGGTGGTGTGAAAAAAGCGTTCCAAGATATGGAATCGGCGCTGCGTGAAAACCGCATGACGCTTGAAGCGATTAAAACTACTCAAACAGATCGTGATCTATTCAAACACTTAATCACTGAGTCTACAAACTATGTGGCTGCGGATTACATGCGTCATGCAAATGACCGCCGCAATAAGCTTGATAAAACGATGACTTTGCGTGGTGAGCTATTTGGTTCACGTACGACTCTGGTTGAACAGAATCAACTACTGACGAGAATTCAAGAAGAGTTAGAGATCTTAGTTGATCAAGAGTCTGCTCTTGAACAAGATCACCAAGCCGCTTCTGATCATCTGCAATTGGTTCAAAACGCACTTCGCCAACAAGAAAAAATTGCTCGTTACCAAGATGATTTGGAAGAGCTAAGTGAGCGTCTTGAAGAGCAGATGATGGTGGTGGAAGAGGCGCAAGAGCGTGTTCTAACGGCTGAAGAGCAATCGACGATTTCTGAAGAAGAAGTGGATAGCCTGAAAAGTCAGTTAGCAGACTACCAACAAGCATTAGATGTTCAACAAACCCGCGCGTTGCAATACCAGCAAGCGGTACAAGCACTGAATAAAGCGCAGCAACTGTTAAGTGATGACTCTATTACCGCAGAAAGTGCGCAGGCATTGCTTGCGGAATGTAAGACGAAAGAAGCGGCGAATACCACGGCTTTGCTCGCGTTAAAACATAAGCTGGATATGTCATCGGCTGCGGCTCAACAGTTCGAACAAGCATTTAGCTTAGTGAAACAAATTGTTGGTAAAATTGAGCGTTGCGATGCTTCTACTCAAGCTAAAGAGACTATTTCAAAAGGCCGTGATGCAAACCATATTGTTCAAAACGAACAACAGTGGCGTGCTCAACATCGTGATTTAGAGCGCAGCATTAGCCAACAGCGTCAAGCCCAACAGCTCGTCAGTGATTACCAAAAGCAACATAATGTGGTGTTATCTGACGAATTGGCATTAGAAGAAGAACGCGAACGTCATATCGCACAAGTTGAGTCTTTAGAGTTTTCTCATGAAGAGTTGCGAGATGCACGTAATGAGCAGCGTCGCGTAGAGCAAGATCAGCAAGCTGAAATTAAAAAGCTAGAGGCAATTGCGCCTTCATGGATCGCAGCTAATGATGTGCTGGAATCGTTGAAAGAGCAAAGCGGAGCGGATTTATACGACAGCCAAGCGGTTATGTCGCAAATGCAACTCGTGCTGGAAGATGAAAAAGCGCAATCGCTAGCGAAAGATAAACTCGCTGAGCGCAGAAATCAGCTTGAGCAAGAGATCGAACGTCTTGCGTCTCCAGGTGGTTCAAATGATCCTCGCTTAAAAGGGTTAGCTGACACATTAGGTGGTGTGCTTCTTTCTGAAATTTACGATGACATTACCATTGGTGACGCTCCATATTTCAGTGCGATGTATGGCCCTGCTCGTCACGCTATTGTGGTGTCAGACCTTGACGGCATAAAAGAGAAATTGGTTGAGCTAGACGATTGCCCTGAAGATTTATACATTCTTGAAGGTGACGTTGATGCGTTTGATGACAGCTCATTCAATGCCGATGAATTAGAGGGTGCTGTTTGCGTTCAACTTAATGATCGACAAATGCGCTACTCTCGTTTGCCAGAGATCCCACTGTTTGGTCGTGCCGCACGTGAACAGCGTTTAGAGCTATTACGTGAACAGCGTGAAGAAGTGGTTGAGCAACATGCGAAAGCGGCATTTGATTCACAAAAACTTCAGCGTCTATATCAAGCGTTCAATGGTTTTGTCGCGCAACATATTCAAATTGCATTTGAAGCCGATCCTGAGCAAGCATTACAAGTTTTACGTGATAAGCGTAATCAAGTGATGAGAGTGCTTGCTGAACTGGATGCAAAAGAGCAGCAACAACGTAGTCAATTGACGTTAAGTAAAGCAGCAATTAAATCGCTAGATAAGTTGGCTCCTACGATTCGCTTTGTTGAAGATGATTCATTAGTTGAGCGTTTTGAAGAGATTGAAATCAAACTTAACCAATTAAGTGAAGCCAAAGCATTCATCGCGAGCCACGGAAAATCCATTGCGCAGCTAGAGACGATCGCCAATGCACTAGAGGCGGATCCTGAGCAGTTTGATGCGCTTGAAGCGGATTACGCTCAAGCAGATAAAGAGCTACAGCAGCTAAAAACTCAAATGTTTGCACTGGCCGATCTTGTTGAACGTCGACACTACTTTAGCTATGCCGATTCGGTTGACTTGCTCAATAAGAGCAGTGAATTGAGTGAGCAGTTAAAAGCGAAGTTAGTGGAAGCAGAACGCGCTAGGATCCGTGGACGTGAGGCTCTGAAACAAGCTCAAGAGCAGATGAACCAATACAATCAGGTTCTTGCATCGTTGAAGAGTTCGCATCAAGCTAAACTTGAAACCGTTCAAGAGTTTAAACAAGAGCTTCAAGAGTTTGGCGTTAATGCTGACGAAGGTGCAGAAGAGCGAGCTCAGCGTCGTCGTGATGAGCTACATGAACGTTTGCATACGTCTCGTAGTCGTAAGAGCGAATACGAACGTACCATTACGTCAACTGAACTGGAAATGAAAGGCTTAGCAAAACGCCTGAAGAAGGTTCAGAAAGAGTACATCGAGTTGCGAACGTTTGTTGTCGCGGCAAAAGCGGGTTGGTGCTCAGTGCTACGTCTTGCTCGTGAAAATGATGTCGAGCGTCGTTTACATCGTCGTGAGTTAGCTTATTTGTCTGCGGGCGAGCTTCGTTCAATGTCTGATAAATCATTAGGTGCTTTACGTTTAGCCGTTGCCGATAGTGACGATCTTCGTGATGCGCTGCGTTTGTCTGAAGATAATTCGAAGCCGGAACGTAAAGTGCTATTTTACATTGCCGTCTATCAGCATCTTCGTGAACGTATTCGTCAAGATATTATCCGCACCGACGACCCAGTAGAAGCCATTGAAGAGATGGAAGTTGAACTAGGGCGTCTAACGGAAGAGCTGACTCAACGTGAAAACCGCCTTGCTATTAGCTCTGAGTCGGTTGCGAGTATCATTCAGAAAACGATTCAACGTGAGCAGAACCGAATTCGTATGCTGAACCAAGGTTTGTCTAACATCTACTTCGGTCAAGTGAAGGGTGTTCGATTAAACGTTAAGATCCGTGAAAGTCATGAAGTTCTACTTTCTGGGTTAGCGTCTCAGCAAGATCAACACAAAGATCTATTTGAGAGCACGCGCTTTACCTTCTCGGAAGCGATGGCGAAACTGTTCCAGCGTGTGAACCCGCACATTGATATGGGGCAGCGTTCACCGCAGATCCTTGGTGAAGAGTTACTTGATTATCGTAACTACCTTGAGTTAAGCGTTGAAGTTAACCGTGGTTCTGATGGCTGGTTACAAGCTGAATCTGGCGCGTTATCGACGGGTGAGGCTATTGGTACTGGTCAATCAATTCTGTTGATGGTGGTACAGAGTTGGGAAGAAGAGTCACGCCGCTTACGTAGTAAAGATATTGTTCCTTGTCGTCTATTGTTCTTGGATGAAGCAGCACGTCTTGATAGTAAGTCAATTAATACACTGTTTGAACTGTGTGATCGTTTGGATATGCAATTATTGATTGCAGCACCTGAGAACATCAGCCCAGAGCAGGGCACAACGTACAAGTTGGTTCGTAAGGTATTCAAAGATCATGAGCATGTACATGTTGTAGGGTTACGAGGCTTTGCAAGCTTAGAAAAAAAGGCTTCAAGCGGAGATGTTCAAGATGAATTACCGGAATTAGTCGGCGAAATATAATTTATCTTGAAAGAACCTAGTTCTCTATAAACCTCTCTAAAACATAGCCCTTACGTTATCGTGGGGGCTTTTTTATTGATGGTAGCTAGCTTGGTCAAACTAGGTCTGAAAGTTGAGCAGGATCAAAAAAGCTCAGCATAGAATAGCTGAGCTTTTTAGCTTTTTGTCGAATACTAGCTTTTTGTCGAGTTTTAACTATTCACTGAGTTTTAATTATTTGGCGATAACCAACACTGTTCATAAAAAATAGGCAAGCACGGTAGGAGACTCATTTCTTTATTAAATCCCAGTACCGAATTGCTTAGCAGCATAGGCGACACGCTCTGCTGGCTTAGGGTATTCAGCGGGTGTTCCTAAATTTTCAATGTGGTGCAGTCTTGGTAGTAGGCCAGACCCATTAGCAATTTGGATAGCTAACCCCGGACGGGCATTTAGCTCCAATACCATCGGCCCCTCTTCTTGGTCTAGAACCATGTCAGTGCCCATATAACCAAGCCCTGTCATCTCCCAAGCACTGGATGCCAGAGTGAGAAGTTTTTCCCAATGAGGCACAACCAGTTCGCTTAAGCGTTTACCTGTGTCAGGGTGTAACTCGATGGGTTGGTCGAACTGCACTGCACGTACCGCTTTACCTGTTGCGATATCAAGCCCGACGCCAACTGCGCCTTGGTGTAGGTTCGCCTTTCCATCAGAAGCCGATGTTGATAAACGCATCATTGCCATCACAGGATAACCTTTAAAGACAATAATCCGTACATCCGGCACTCCCTCATAGCTGAAGCCATCGAAGCAACTATCAAACTTGATCAGGTTCTCCACTACCGCCACATCGTTCTTTCCACCAAGAGAAAAAAGACCTGCAAGAGCGTTACTGATATGGCGTTCGACATCTTCTTTATTGATGGTCGCGCCAGAAGGCTTCGTGTAAACCCCATCTTTGTGAGACGTGATCACTAGGATACCTTTACCACCACTGCCTTGTGCGGGTTTGATAACAAATCCGGGCCAATCTAGAACCATTTTATGGATCTTTTTGACTTCAGCTTGATGGCCAATCACACCAATCAGTTTTGGAACCGTTGCACCTGCTTGTTCCGCAATGATTTTTGTTTTTAGCTTGTCATCAACCAATGGGTATTTTGAACGATCATTATAGCGACCAATATAACTATGGTTGCGTTTGTTCATTCCCATTATGCCTTTATCTTTTAGCTTAAAGGGTGAGGTGAATTGTTCCCACATAACTTAGTCCTCCGCTAAAGGTTTAAAGCGACGAAGTTCGGTTAATCGGTAGCCGGTGTAGTTACCCAGTAATAGGATCACTGCAAGGATAACCAATTGAAGCCCAATAAAGTTAAACGTTAAGTGCTGGATAAATCCGTTGGTCATGCCTAAGTAAACTAATACTGCGGTGAAAAGCGAGCCGCCACCTTGAAGCATTACCTCTTTAGCGCCTTCCTCTTCCCAAAGGATAGACATACGTTCGATTGTCCAAGAGAGGATGATCATCGGGAAGAAGGTAATGGAGAGTCCTTCTGTCAGACCAATCTTGAAAGCAACCACGGTGAACACCGAGATGATCAAGATAACCGTAATGATGACGGCGGATATTCGAGCTACGAGTAATAAATTCAGCTTGGATAAATAACTTCGAATGATCAACCCTGTTCCCACAATCAACAAGAAGCCGACAATACCGGTGACTAATTGAGTTTGTACGAAGGCAACCGCGATAAGCACTGGCATGAAGGTACCTGATGTTTTCAGCCCAATGATCACACGTAAGAACACCACAATTAGCGCACCGATTGGAATCAGCATGATGGTTTTAAACATCGCTTGCTCTTCAAGGGGGAGGCTATGAATGGAGAAGTTGAGTAGTTGGTCGGCCACGACTTTGTTTTCTGTTGCCTGCGAAGATGAAACCTCTTGTGCGATCATTGAGAAATGCACGCTGCTGCTGCTTCCTCCGATCACATCGAGTAGAGAGACATTCGACTCATCCCAGATAAGCAGATTCGCTTGATTCGTTTCAATCCCGCTCTCTGGCGAAAAAAGTACCCAATCTTTTCCGTTCCAAACTTGCACCATACGTTGAATATTTTGGCGACGACGACCATCTTCAAGTTCGATAACACCTACTGATTTATTGTCTACACCGGCATAAGACAGCAGCTTAGTTGCTGCTTTTACTTTGTCCATTGTGTTTAGAATCAATGCTGCATTTTGACTATCGGGATCATTAAGGATTTTTATCAGTTCACGAGCAAAAGTGACGTTATCTGCCGAGCGTTGTGTAGCTCGTTCAATCACTGCAATGGCTGCTGCCTCTTCCGGCCCGTTAAAGGTTGGTTTGACAAGGCTTCCCTCTTGTGGAGGAATAACGTCAACTTGAGCTTGGTCATCAACTAAAAATTCGGTTTTGTAATAGATGGTTTGAGCATCTTTAGCTTGCCGAATTGACCACTCAGCCCTACGTCCAGTATCAGTATTCAAATAAGAGACACCGTAACCTGGCGATGAGGCTGATTCACTGATTAGCGTAAAACCTGATTGAGTGTGCGGTGCCGCAAGTGATACTTTGGCGGCTTTACCCTCGGCTGTAAACTCGATTCTGGCTTCTATATTCCAAACTTGGCTGGTTTCACCCGGAGTCCACGGCACGCCATAAGTTTGATGACGGAACATACTCAATGCAACCCCGCCAATCATTAAGAGCGCAATTGAGATATAGAAAGGAATTCTTGACGTCATAAAGTGTTCCTATTTTTCAGTCTTATTATCTGTATGAAGATATTTTTTGCTGACATCCACTAACGCGATATCTTTTATAAACTCTCTTCCAAGTAATACAGGATTGCTCATTTGAGAGCGATCTGCCAATGTAAATTGCGCTTTTTCATGGATTTTTCCGACTTTCACCCATAATTCAATGGCAGCACGTCGTTCTGTTTCGTTGGTAGTGGATTGACGAATTTTTACGTAGCGAATAATAGGCGCTTCAATCCAGTGTTTATCTGCTTGTTTATCTGTTTGTTTTTCTGATGTTTCTGAACCGTCTGCAAGATGGAATTTTACCCATTTTTTACCGTTGCGTTCAAATTCTTGAATATCAATGGCATTAAGCGAAGAGGTCGCGGCTCCAGTATCAATACGAGCATCAAATGATTGCTTCATTGACTCGATGGTAACTTTTTCTATTGCACCTAAAATGATGCTGCTTTGATGAGTGGTATTGCTTGTCTGTTCGACTGGGCTTTCTGTCGCAGGTTCATCGACGGAATTGGTGATGGGAGTCGCTTGTATTGCAACATCAAGCTTATCATTCAGTTGTTGGACATCAGTCTCAAGGCTTTCAATATAGTCAGCTTGGTTGCTTATCTGCAATTCAAGATTGGTCAACTTGTTGGAAAGATTCGTCTCTGATTGTTGGATCGTATTCACCAGTATTTGATGATTTTTATCTGCACTGGTGAGAGAGCAACCAGAAAGTAAACTGACGATGACGATAGGAGCATATCGCTTAAACATGTACGACCTTAATATTGAACTTTAAGTTATTGTTATCGTAAGTTTAACCTATCCGCAAGAATGCGTGAAGCTTCCTTATGTTAATGTGAAGTCATGCTCAGCTTATTGAGTAAAAACAGTGTCAAAAATGGTCTTTATTAACACTGTTTTGGATTTTGGATACTTTGGCGTGTGACTATGGTTTCTTGGCAACCAAAATAGCACGTCTTGGTGCGGGGTGGCCTTCGACCGTTTTAGTCGAGTCATTCGGGTCAAGATAATCAGGAAGTGAGTTGTGTGTCATCCATGTTGTTGAACGCTGCTCGCCCACCGTCGTGACATTCTCATCGACGATTTTTACATCAACAAATCCGGTTTGTTCCAACCACACTTTGAGTGCTTTAGCTGAAGGGAAAAAGTACACATTGCGCATTTGTGCGTAGCGGTCTACTGGTACTAACACCGCATTTTCATCGCCAGCAATAACCAAGGTTTCAAGCACAAGTTCGCCACCAGAAACAAGCTGATCTCTCAGTTGAATCAAGTGATCTAACGGTGAACGGCGGTGGTAAAGTACGCCCATGCTAAAGACAGTATCGAAAGCTTCTAATTTTGGTAACTGCTCGATGCCTAAAGGCAGAAGGTGAGCGCGTTGATCGTCGCCCATCAATTTACGAATCGCTTCAAACTGGATCAAGAATAGATGTGAAGGATCAATACCCACACATAGGCGAGCTTGTTCACCGAGCATGCGCCACATATGGTAACCGTTACCACAGCCGACATCTAAAATAGAGCGATCTTTCAACGGTGAGATATGAGGTAATACTCGATCCCATTTCCAATCTGAGCGCCACTCTGTATCGATGTGAATGTCGTGAGCGGTATAAGGACCTTTACGCCAAGGGTGAAATGTTTTCAGCAAGCTTTCTAGTTTTTTACGTTCACCATCCGCAATCGGTTGTGCATTCGAAATGGTGACAGACTCTTTTAGCTCAATCGTATCAGGTTTATCTGATGGAATTTTGTTCAGCGCTTTAACCCAACGCTCAAAATCTCCATGATCTGCATTACCCCAATCTGTTAACTGTTGAGGTAAAACATTTAGCCAAGGTTGAAGGCGAGTATCTTGTGCTATCAGTTGATAGAAATTAGCAAAATTGAACATGAGTTATCTTAATCGTTATATAAATGAGAGAGGCACTCTGTATAAAGTGCCGCTAAATAGTGAAGCTCACAGCTAGAGCGTGGTTAAAGTGCTATTTGATGGCAAACATAGAGCCGAAATTGAAACATTGAAACCAAACTTCGTAGCTTGAAAATCCAATGTCTTTAAAGCGATCTTTATGAATTTGGATAGAATCTGGTCGCATCACATTCTCAATGGCGCTACGTTTTTGACTCACTTCAAGTTCGCTATACCCATTGGCACGTTTGAAATCATGGTGCAAATCGATTAATAGCTCGTTTGAGGTTTCGTTTTCGAATACGTATTTTTCGGAGACGATGAGTATTCCGCCTGGGCGTAACCCTGCGTAAATCTTTTTAAGCAGCGCAGAGCGATCTTCAGGAGAGAGAAACTGTAGCGTGAAATTAAGCACGACAACGGAAGCATCTTTGATTTCAATTTCACGTATATCCGCTTCCAAAACCGTAACTGGGGTATCAGAGCGGTAAGCGTTAACATGTAATTTGCAGCGTTCAACCATTGCTGATGAATTATCAATGGCTAGAATTTGGCACCCTTCCTGCTGAATATGACGGCGCATAGAGAGCGTCGCTGCACCGAGAGAACAACCGAGATCGTAAACCTTTGAGTGAGGCTTAGCGAAACGTTCCGCAAGCATGCCAATAGCAGAGATAATATTGCTGTAGCCGGGAACCGATCGTTGGATCATATCTGGGAAAACTTCAGCTACTCTTTCATCAAAAGTAAAATCGCCAATCTTATCGATAGGAGCTGAAAAGATAGTGTCTTTAGTGTTCATGCTCATTTCTCAATGCAAGAGTTGGTGTGTGGAATACATGCGCCAACGTTACAAATTAGTGTTGCGAATACAGTCAATATTCAGAATTGGCGAATATTGACTGTAAAAAGGGGGCGTATTTTATGAAAAATTGCTCACTTTGTCATTAATAATGAGGAAGTAGATTTACACACTCAAAACATATCGATTTGTGGGCTGTTCACGCTATTCGGAAAAGTGGGGAGGGGTGGCAGGGTATGCCGTTGTTGAAGGGTTAAGTCTTGCTGTAACAGACCATAAAGTTTGAGCGCTAGTTCAGGTGCTTCAACGTTATCTGGTGTATGAATCATTAAATAGGGTTGCTTTCCTTGTTGGATCCAAGTGGAGAGCTTCACAAGCCAAGGTTGGAAAAAAGCCACATTAGCTTCAATATCTGGGTGTCCAATGAAGCGGATCATTGGGTTGGTGCTTGTTGCAATGGCATGGGTAGGGACTTTGGGTTTATTTTTGTGTGCTTCTCTTACCGCTTCCGTTGTCGGCGGAGCTGAAAACACAGGACGACTGTCCATAATGATCCGGTTGATGTTGTTTTCAATTAACCACTGATTAAACCGTTTTTCGTCATCATTCTTATTGAAGAAGCCCAAATGGCGGACCTCAATGCCTAATTTCATTTCTGGCGGAAAACCTTGGCAGAACTTCTGTAAAACAGGTAAGTCCGCAGGAGAGAAAGCGGCAGGCAGTTGGATGGTCCATTGACCAATTTTAGACCAGAGCGGCTGCATCACAATTAAGAAATCTTTCAAGCTTTGCTGGCTATGACGCAGCATCTGCTGGTGGGTGATCTCTTTTGGAAGCTTAAATGTGAAGCGAAATTCATCTGGCGTACTGGCTTGCCAGTTTTGAATTGTCGCCATTGACGGGGTCGCATAAAAAGTGGTGTTACCCTCGACGGTATGAAAGACCTGAGAATATTTTTCGAGCCTTTCTGCTGGTTTAGTACCACTTCCATAGAAGCTTGCTTGCCACTGAGAGTGCGACCACATGGTTAATCCAAGTCGAATGGGTAATTGAGTCATCATCTCTCTGTGAAGTAAGTGGCCGATATTTAACTGTACGAAACTTTTGATCGTTTGGAAACGGTAACGATATAATCCGATAAATAGTTAGACTTTTGATGTTTATTTAGCCGCTTGTTGGGGTGAAATGCATCAAAGCATGATAAAACACAACAAATTGTATTCTGGAAGGTCGATTTTAAGTGATTTTCAGCGTATAAATGACACTTTGCTCTGTCGGAAGTCCATTTTCTGGCAGCCTAGAATTAGACATTATTAAAGAGATTGGGAAATTCATTATGCGTACCCATTACTGTGGTGACCTGAACAAGTCCCTTGCAGGACAAACTGTAGAACTTTGCGGCTGGGTTAACCGTCGCCGTGATTTAGGCGGTCTTATCTTCATTGATATGCGAGATCGTGAAGGTGTCGTTCAGGTAGTTATTGACCCAGATATGAAAGATGTATTTGAGGTAGCTAGCCAACTGCGTAATGAGTTCTGTATCAAATTTACAGGTGAAGTTCGTGTTCGCCCTGACAGCCAAGTTAATAAAGATATGGCAACAGGTGAAGTGGAATTATTAGCAAGCGGTCTTGAAATCATCAACCGTTCAGAAGCGCTTCCACTAGACTTCAACCAAACGAACTCAGAAGAGCAGCGTCTTAAGTACCGTTACATCGATTTGCGTCGTCCAGAGATGAGCGATCGTATTAAACTACGTGCTCGTGCTTCTAGCTTTGTGCGCCGTTTCTTAGATGAGAACCTATTCTTAGATATTGAAACGCCTGTACTTACTAAAGCAACACCAGAAGGTGCTCGTGACTACTTAGTCCCTAGCCGTGTTCATAAAGGTAGCTTTTACGCGCTTCCACAATCTCCACAGTTGTTCAAACAGCTGCTGATGATGTCTGGATTTGACCGTTACTACCAAATCGTAAAATGTTTCCGTGATGAAGATTTACGTGCTGATCGTCAGCCTGAATTTACTCAAATCGATATCGAAACATCATTCATGTCTTCTCAAGAAGTTCGTGATGTAACAGAGCGTCTTGTACACGACATGTGGAAAGAGCTTTTAGATGTCGAGCTAGGTCAATTCCCGGTGATGCCATTCTCTGAAGCGATTCGTCGTTTTGGTTCTGACAAGCCTGATCTACGTAACCCACTAGAACTTGTTGACGTTGCCGATCTTGTAAAAGATGTGGAGTTCCAAGTATTTGCTGGCCCTGCGAATGATGAAAAAGGTCGTGTTGCGGTAATTCGTGTTCCTGGCGGTGCTAAACTGTCTCGTAAGCAAATTGACGAGTACGGTAAATTTGTCGGTATCTACGGCGCGAAAGGCTTAGCATGGATGAAAGTGAACGATCGTGCTGCGGGCTTTGAAGGTGTTCAATCTCCAGTTGCTAAGTTCCTAAGCGAAGATATCGTGAATGGTATTCTTGAGCGTACTGAAGCTGAAACAGGCGATATCATCCTATTTGGTGCAGATAAAGCGGGTATCGTTGCTGAGGCAATGGGCGCTCTACGTATCAAACTTGGTGACGATCTTGAGCTGACAGATAAGAAAGCGTGGGCACCACTTTGGGTTATCGATTTCCCAATGTTTGAAGAAGATGGTGAAGGTAACTTGCATGCCATGCACCACCCATTCACATCACCTCTAGGCATGACAGCGGAAGAGCTTCAAGCTAATCCGGCTGCTGCGAATTCTGATGCTTACGATATGGTTATCAATGGCTACGAAGTCGGTGGTGGTTCTGTTCGTATTCACAACTCAGACATGCAAACAGCAGTATTTAATATCTTAGGTATTGAAGCGAAAGAGCAACAAGAGAAATTCGGTTTCTTACTTGAAGCTCTAAAATACGGTACGCCACCACATGCTGGTCTTGCTTTTGGTCTTGATCGCCTTGCAATGTTACTTTGTGGTACAGAGAACATCCGTGACGTTATCGCATTCCCTAAAACAACAGCGGCTGCTTGTCTGTTGACGGACGCGCCTAGTCTTGCTAACCCAGCATCACTAGAAGAGTTAGCAATTGCCGTTAATTTAGCGAAAAAAGAGAAAGACGCCGAGTAATCAATCTCGAGTGGACTCTTGTTCGTTAAGTTTTAACAATGAATGCCCGTTTTGTTACGGGCATTTTTATATTTATGCCAAACTGAATTGAGCAAAATGCAGCCGCTTTATTTAGCTTGGGATGGTAAGGATTTATGTCAATTATTTTAGGAATCGATCCGGGTTCTCGCATTACAGGTTACGGTGTGATCAAACAAAATGGTCGCCACCTACACTATTTAGGTAGTGGTTGTATCCGTATGTCTGAAAAAGAGCTTCCAGGGCGACTCAAGCAAATATACGCCGGAGTGACGGAGATCATCACTCAGTTTCAACCGGATGTATTTGCCATTGAACAAGTCTTTATGTCGAAGAATGCCGATTCAGCTCTCAAGCTAGGTCAAGCCCGTGGTAGTGCGATTGTTGCCGCAGTGAATGCCGATTTACCCGTTTATGAATATGCTGCGAGGCTAATTAAGCAAGCGGTTACCGGTTCTGGTGGAGCAGATAAAGCGCAAGTTCAGCATATGGTGATGACGATGCTAAAGCTACCAGCCAAGCCTCAAGCGGATGCCGCTGATGGGTTAGGTGTGGCAATTTGTCATGCGAATACCAATAAAACATTGATTGCATTAGCTGGGAAAGCGACAGGAGCAAAAAGAGGGCGTTATAGGTAGTGATTTTTATTGTGGCGATCTTTTAGTCGATATAATCACTTAACGACTATTTAGCTCAAATTCATACAGTGAACAACAATAAAGAACTGGATATGTATCCAGTTCTTTTATATTCTTATTTGCGTATTTTATCCTTAAGAGAATGAATTGTGATTGGACGTCTTCGTGGAACCCTCATTGAAAAGCAGCCTCCTGAACTATTGATTGAAGTCAGCGGAATTGGTTATGAAGTTCAAATGCCAATGAGCTGTTTTTATGAATTACCAAATATAGGTGATGAGGCCATTATTTATACCCACTTTGTGGTTCGTGAAGATGCACAGTTACTTTATGGATTTAACACCGTTAAAGAGCGCGCTTTGTTCAGAGAAGTTATAAAAGCGAATGGTGTTGGACCAAAATTAGGTTTGGGTATCTTGTCGGGTATGACCGCGAGCCAATTTGTCTCAAGTGTTGAACGAGAAGACATTTCTACATTAGTGAAATTACCGGGTGTAGGTAAGAAAACCGCTGAACGTTTAGTGGTAGAAATGAAGGATCGTCTAAAGGGGTGGGGAGAAGGTGATTTGTTCACTCCTGCAACAGATGCGGCACCAAGTGATAATGGTACGATTACGAACCCTAACAGTGCCAAAGATGAAGCAGTAAGTGCGTTGCTTGCTTTGGGGTACAAGCCTGTTCAAGCATCTAAGATAGTTTCACAAGTAGCGAAACCTGACATGAGCAGCGAAGCTTTAATTAGAGAAGCGCTAAGAGCAATGGTGTAAAGTGAGAGCCACCGCTTTCGAATTTAACTATTTAAACAAATCACTATAAAAGTAGAGTAATTGATGATTGAAGCTGATCGTTTAATCGCCCCTGATAATCCAGTCTTTAAAGATGAAGATGTTATTGACCGTGCGATACGTCCGAAGAAACTGGCTGACTACCGAGGTCAGGATCATGTCCGCGATCAGATGGAAATTTTCATTAAAGCCGCACAAATGCGTGAAGAGCCTCTTGACCATCTGTTGATCTTTGGGCCTCCAGGGCTTGGTAAAACTACGCTTGCTAATATTGTCGCGAATGAGATGGAAGTGAATATTCGCACCACTTCTGGACCTGTTTTGGAAAAAGCAGGGGATCTGGCTGCTTTGTTGACCAACCTAGAAGAGAATGACGTCTTATTTATTGATGAAATTCACCGTCTGAGCCCTATTGTTGAAGAGATCCTCTACCCTGCAATGGAAGATTACCAGCTCGACATCATGATTGGTGAAGGCCCAGCAGCACGCTCCATTAAAATCGATCTGCCACCCTTTACTCTGATAGGGGCAACCACGAGAGCGGGGTCATTAACGTCACCGCTGAGAGACCGATTTGGTATTGTTCAACGTCTTGAGTATTACAATGTCAAAGATCTACAACATATTGTGCAGCGCAGTGCGGATTGTTTAGGCTTGTCGATGGATTCAGAGGGCGCACTCGAAGTAGCTCGTCGTGCCCGAGGTACGCCACGTATTGCCAACCGATTGTTACGTCGGGTTCGTGATTATGCTGAAGTAAAAGGCAATGGACACATTTGTTCAGATATAGCGGATAAAGCGCTCGACATGCTTGATGTCGATAATCAAGGTTTCGATTACATGGACAGAAAATTGTTGCTGGCCATCATGGAAAAATTTTCAGGCGGCCCGGTAGGGTTAGATAATTTAGCCGCAGCAATAGGTGAAGAGAAAGATACGATTGAAGATGTGCTAGAGCCTTATTTGATTCAGCAAGGCTATCTTCAACGAACACCTCGCGGTCGAATTGCGACTGATAGAGCGTATTTACACTTTGGGATCGATAAACAGTAAAACAACTAAGATGGTTAGACCTTTAGTCTAGAGCAATCACAAGTAAACCATCATAGCAGTACCGCTAGAAGAGCCGACTTTAAGAATAAGTCGGCTTTTTTGATATTTGTAGAACTGAAACCACCTATCGCACAATGCAATCTATGATTCCATTTTTGGTAAGTTGATTAATGCTTAGTATCGAAAGAGCGGAATATGTGGATTTTGTGTGTTTTTATTTGGGTGTTCTGTTAATAAAACAATCACTATTCATGACTTTTATCACGGACTGTAACCTTAGAGGTTAATGTTCGGTTGATCTAAATCAAGTTGGGTAAAAAGCAATCAAATTGCTTGGTGTTTAATTGACTTAAATCAAAGCAAGAATTGGTTATAAACCTTTTGAAACAATCTGATTTTAGCAGTAATATTAGCTCTAGCTATATTAGCTATCGCTTAACAAATAACTAACCATTGGAGTACATTTTCGCAACAATAATTTCTTTATTAATAACAGTTTGTGGGGTGGTTTAACATTTCACGCTGATGTTGCAGAATGTCTAACGTGTCACTCAGCCGACACAAAGGAGTTACCATGATTGACGTTGTTGATCTCTCGCGATTGCAGTTTGCATTCACGGCGATGTATCACTTCTTATTCGTTCCATTGACTTTAGGTATGGCATTTTTGCTTGCCATCATGGAGTCTCTATATGTAATGACCGATAAGCAAATCTATAAGGACATGACAAAGTTCTGGGGTAAGCTATTCGGGATTAACTTTGCACTTGGTGTGGCAACAGGCCTTACCATGGAATTCCAGTTCGGAACCAACTGGTCTTACTATTCTCATTACGTAGGTGATATTTTTGGTGCTCCGCTTGCCATTGAAGCCTTAGTTGCCTTTTTCCTTGAATCTACTTTTGTGGGTCTCTTCTTCTTCGGTTGGGATAGGTTATCTAAACGACAACATTTGGCCGTAACTTGGTTGGTTGCGTTAGGTTCAAACTTCTCTGCACTATGGATCTTGATTGCGAACGGCTGGATGCAAAACCCTGTCGGCGCAGAATTTAACTTCGAAACCATGCGTATGGAAATGGTCAGCTTTGCTGAAGTCGTTTTCAACCCTGTAGCGCAAGTTAAATTTGTTCATACTGTTGCCTCTGGTTATACCGCAGGTTCAATGTTCGTACTTGGTATCAGCTCTTACTACCTATTAAAAGGCAGAGATGTTGCCTTTGCTCGCCGCTCATTCGCGATTGCCGCCTCTTTCGGTATGGCCGCTATTTTATCGGTAATGGTTCTAGGCGATGAGTCTGGTTATGAACTAGGTGAAGTGCAGAAAGTGAAGCTTGCGGCGATTGAAGCCGAGTGGCATACCGAAGAAGCACCAGCAGCATTTACTGTGTTTGGTTTACCTAACCAAGAAGAGATGCATACTGATTTCGCCATTAAGATCCCTTACGTAATGGGTATTATTGCAACTCGCTCTTTTGATACTCAAGTGACAGGCTTACGTGATTTACGTGAAGAGCACGTAGAGCGTATCCGCACAGGTATGTATGCTTACGAATTGCTTGAAAAGCTGCGTGCTGGTGACAAGACAGATGCTAACAAAGCGGCATTTGACGAAGTTAAGAATGATCTTGGCTACGGACTTCTACTTAAACGCTATACCGACAATGTTGTCGATGCGACTGAAGACCAGATTCAAGCTGCTGCGGACGATTCAATTCCGACGGTTTGGCCTCTATTCTTCTCATTCCGAATCATGGTTGCATGTGGCGTTGCGATGCTTCTGATTTTTGGCTTTGCGTTTATTCAAACCTGCCGCCAAAAAATTGGTCAGAAGAAGTGGTTATTAAAAGCGGCGTTGTACGGCATGCCACTACCTTGGATTGCAATCGAAGCCGGTTGGTTTGTTGCTGAATTCGGTCGTCAACCATGGGCTGTTGGTGAAATCTTACCTGTGAATGTGGCGGTTTCTGCTCTGACAATGGGTCAGCTATGGTCATCACTGTTTGCCATTCTAGCGCTTTACACGGTGTTCCTAATTGCAGAAGTTTTCCTAATGGTGAAATTTGCACGTAAAGGACCAAGTAGTCTAAAAACAGGTCGTTATCACTTTGAACAAGACGAAAACTCTGTTGAAGACAAAGTTAGTCGCCAAGTAGAAGTATAAGTGAGGAAGCACAATTATGTTTGATTACGAAATCTTACGACTTATTTGGTGGATACTAATTGGTGTATTACTGGTTGGTTTCGCCGTAACGGATGGCTTTGACTTAGGTGTGGGTGCCTTGGTTACAGTAATCGGTAAAAACGATACAGAGCGTCGAGTGATGATTAATACTATCGCTCCACACTGGGATGGTAACCAAGTTTGGTTAATTACTGCTGGTGGTGCTTTATTTGCAGCTTGGCCATTAGTGTACGCAACATCATTCTCTGGCTTCTACTTTGCAATGATTGTCGCGTTAGCAGCTCTATGGCTACGCCCACTTGGTTTGGATTACCGCTCTAAAATTGAAGATCCTAGATGGCGTAAAGCTTGGGATGGTGCAATTTGTGCGAGTGGCGTGATCCCACCAGTTATTTTTGGTGTCGCTTTTGGTAACTTGTTGCAAGGCGTACCTTTCCAACTGAGTGACTTCATGATGCCAACTTATCATGGTTCATTCTTTGGTTTATTGAATCCGTTTGCTTTACTTTGCGGTGTTATTAGCTTGTCTATGTTCTTGCTGCAAGGCGCGACATGGTTACAGATGAAAACCGTTGATGAAGTACATACGCGTTCACGTACTATTGCTCAGGTAATGGGGCTTGTGATTGCAGTTGCATTTGTAGCGGCAGGTTTTTGGATTCAAAGCATTGATGGTTATGTGATTGTTAGTGCGCTAGATCATGCCGCTCCGTCTAACCCAATCAACAAAGAAGTGGTTAGAGAAGCGGGTGCTTGGATGGCGAACTTTGAAAAATACCCATTAATGTGGATTGCACCAGCGCTTGGCGTAGTCATGCCGCTAATTGCAGTCATCGCATCTCGCTTTGAGAAAGGTGCCATTGCCTTTATCGCATCAAGCTTAACGAATGCTGGCGTTGTATTCACGGCTGGTTTAGCAATGTTCCCATTTGTTATGCCATCAAGCCTAGTTCCTAGCCACAGCTTAACGATGTGGGATGCGACTTCAAGTGAACTGACATTAAACCTGATGACAGGTGTTGCGTTCGTGATGGTGCCAATCATTTTGGCATACACAACTTGGACTTATTACAAAATGTTTGGTCGTCTTGATAAGAAATTTATCGAAGACAACAGTACATCGGCTTATTAAGGAGCATTACTATGTGGTATTTCGCATGGATCCTAGGTGTGTTACTGGCATGTGCCTTTGGGATCATCAATGCTCTTTGGTTAGAGCACTCAGAAATGATGGATAAAGACAGTGAGTAATCTCACAGAGCAAGTGACCCGCTTACATGCGCCCATGAATAAAACTGTGCTAAGAGCATTAGCATTGATTTTGGGCTTCATGCATGTAGGTTTGGTTATGTGGGATCCTGATACATACGGGCAAAGCATTGGTGGTTTTAACGCAATCATCAGTCCGTTACTCATTTGGGCAATATGCTCAAGTATGATTTTTGGGATTGGTTTTAAACCAAGAGCTTGGTATTGGCAGTTATTGTTTAGCCCTTACTTCTCTCTATCCATATTGCTCTATTTAACAATGATTCGTTTGGCATCGTGATATTACATGCTGGAACAATGAGTTGAATGTTTTTTATTCGAATAGAGGCTATCTTAATCAGATGGCCTCTATTTTTTTATACTCAATTCAAAAAAAGCTGTGACTTTTATACTAATCAGTAATTGATGGGTTATAGTATTTGCTTACTTAAGCTAACGATGGTTTTAATTTAATCAATATGGCAGAAACATTTAACTGGCCAGTGACGATTTACTATGAAGACACCGATGCTGGTGGTGTGGTTTATCATTCAAACTATCTGAAATTCTTTGAACGCGCACGAACTGAGATGCTGCGAGCAAAAGGAATTAGTCAGCAAGTATTATTGGAACAAAACATCGGCTTTGTAGTCCGACATATCGATATAGATTTCTTACAAGGAGCCAAGTTAGATGACAAGCTTACTGTTGCCTCTTATCTAACTGAAATGAAACGAGCTTCATTGATCTTCTGTCAAGAGATCGTCAATCCTGATGGCGACATATTGTGTAAAGCCATAGTTAAGGTAGCATGTATCGATAATATGAAAATGAAACCCAAGGCGATGCCTAAATCAATTATTTTGGAGTTTACCGACAGTGAATGCTGATATTTCTATTCTCGATCTCTTTTTACAAGCTAGCATCCTAGTTAAGATCGTAATGTTAATTTTAATGGGAATGTCTGTCGCTTCCTGGGCGATGATCATTAAACGTAGCAAAGTACTTGCTGCTGCCGCGAAAAATACCGAAACCTTTGAAGATAAATTTTGGTCGGGTGCGGACTTATCCCAGCTATATCAAGACGTAAAAAAGCGTAAGGATGATATTACAGGGACGGAAGAGATTTTTTATTCAGGTTTTACCGAGTTTGCGCGATTACGTAAGAGTAATGCAGCCTCTCCTGACTTTATTATGGAAGGGACAGGCCGAGCCATGCGCGTCTCTGTTGCACGTGAAGTTGATGAACTTGAAACTAATTTACCTTTTCTTGCTACGGTAGGTTCGATTAGTCCTTACATTGGTCTATTTGGAACCGTTTGGGGGATCATGCATGCCTTTATCGCCCTTGGTGAAGTTAAACAGGCAACTCTTGCCATGGTTGCTCCGGGTATTGCTGAAGCGCTGGTTGCAACAGCGATGGGTCTATTTGCCGCTATCCCTGCAGTAATGGCTTACAACCGCTTAAGTAACAAAGTCAGTAAGTTAGAACATAACTACGCGACATTCTCTGAAGAGTTTCACAGCATTCTTCACCGTCAAGCAATGGCGGGAAGGGAGTAATCGATGGCGGGTTATCAACGCAAAAAGCGTAAAATGACTGCTGAGATTAATGTTGTTCCTTATATTGATGTCATGTTAGTCCTGCTCATCATCTTTATGGTGACATCCCCTTTTGTTACACAAGGGGTTGATGTAGAGCTACCAACTGCCTCAAGTGCGAAATCAGCACCTGAGTTATTAGGTGATAAAGCGTCAAGTTTCATTATTGTCGAAATAGACAAAGAGGGTAATTTGGGCTTAAGCGTTAATAATGAAGATGTGCAGCGAGGCTTGTCATTAACGGACGTTATTGTACGAGTGAAAGCTGAATTGTCGATAAACCCTGAGTCACCTGTTGCTGTTGGTGGGGATGCTGCGACGCCATACTCTGACGTTGTATTAGTCCTTGATGAATTAAGCCAAGCGGGTGTACCTAAAGTTGGGTTATTAACGGACATAAAGGGATAAATTTCCGTATTAGCATGAAAGAAAACAATAAAAAAAATAACAGTCGAGGTAGCTACGGCGGACCAGTTGCCATTTCTTTAGGCTTACATGCCATATTGGTTGTGGGTCTGCTGTGGGGAACAGATTTTACCATGTCGAAACCTGAAGTTTCAGGACAGATGGTTCAGGCTGTGGTTATCGATCCGCAACTCGTGCGTAAGCAAGCTCGTGAAATTAGAAAGCAACGCGAAAGTGCGGCTAACAAAGAACAAGATAGACTTGAAAAATTAAGACGCGAAAGCGAACGCCTAGAGAAAAATCGAAAAGCAGAAGAAGAGTCGATACGTAAACTCAAAGAACAACAAGCTCGTGAAGCTAAAGCGACACGCGCAGCGGAGAAAAAACGCAAAGCGCAAGAAGAGCGCGTTAAGAAAGAGCAGCAGAAGGCAAAAAAAGCGGAGGAAGCCCGTAAGCTGAAAGAGATTGAACTCAAGAAAGCAGAGCAAAAACGCGTAGCGAAACAAGCCGCGATTGCACAGGCTGAGAAAGAACGAGTAGCAAAAGAGGCCGCCATTGCCAGAGCGGAAAAACAACGTATAGAGAAAGAGAAAGCCGCAGAAGCTGCGAAAGAAAAAGCGCGACGAGCAAAAGAAGCAGCAAAAAAAGCGGAAGCGGATCGTATTGCAAAAGAGAAAGCGGCAAAGAAAGCAGCAGACTTGGCTAAGAAAGAGCAAGCTCGATTAAAGCAATTGGAAAAAGAACGCAAGCAGCAAGAAGAGGCGATGAACAATATCTTTTCTGGCCTTGAAGATGAAGCGTCACAAAATAATTCTGCAAAGCAGCAGTTCATCACTTCTGAAACGGATCGTTACGGTGCAATTTACACTCAATTGATCCAACAAAATTTGTTACTAGAAGACAGCTATAAAGGAAAGTCTTGTAAAGTCAATTTAAGACTAATCCCAACGGGTGCTGATGCTATGTTGAGTAATTTGTCGATTATTGGTGGTGATACTAGGTTATGCGCAGCTACTAAAAGAGCCGTAGCTCAAGTTCGTTCTTTTCCATTGCCAAAAGATTTGAGTGTAGTGGAAAAGCTTAAAAATATTAATTTAACCGTAGTACCAGAGTAAAAGGAATAACTTGTGTTTAAACGACTGATCATTGGGTGCCTGTTGGTTATTTCGAGTAGTGTTCAACTTGCGAATGCCGCTCTAGAATTGGTGATTACGGACGGAATAAATTCTGCGCGACCAATTGCGATCGTTCCTTTTAAATGGGACGGTACGAAACCATTACCACACGATGTGTCTGCCATTGTGGCTTCAGATTTACAACGTAGTGGTAAATTTAGTCCGATAAAAATCAGCAAAATGCCTCAAACTCCCTACAACGAGGGTGAGGTCGATTTTGATGCTTGGACAAGTTTAGGCGTTGATTCACTGCTTACCGGTTCTGTTACTCAAAATGCAGAGGGCAAATTTGTCATCAATTACCAATTAGTTGATGTGATTCGTGGGCAGTTAACTCAAGGACAAAGCAAAGCTCTGAGTACTGATGGACAGCTTGTATTGTCAAAAGACCATGTCCTATTTAGCAAAAGAGCGGTCATTGATGGCAAAAGAATGCGTGAATATGCTCACCGTATTTCTGATTTAGTTTATGAAGAGTTGACTGGGGAAAGAGGCGCATTTCTAACTCGTATCTCTTACGTCGTCGTGAATGATAAAGATAAATACCCCTACCAATTACGCGTAGCCGATTACGATGGATACGATGAAAAACTTGTGTTGCGTTCTAAGCAACCGTTAATGTCTCCCGCTTGGTCTCCTGATGGTCGACAGCTTGCGTATGTGAGTTTTCAAAATGGACAAGCTGAAGTTTTCATCATGGACATTTATACCGGAAAGACGGAAAAAGTAACGTCATACCCTCGACACAATGGTGCGCCAAAATTTTCACCTGATGGCAAGACATTGGCTATTGTCTTATCTAAAACGGGCAGCTTGCAAGTTTATACATTGGATTTAGCAACACGTAAATTGACTCAAATAACGAGCGGTAGATCAAATAATACAGAACCGTTTTGGCATCCTGATGGAAAATCCTTAGTTTTCACATCGGATCGGGGTGGTAAACCTCAGATTTATAGAGTAAATTTGGCAAATGGTTCGACTAACCGTTTGACTTGGCAAGGTAGCCAGAATTTAGGCGGCCAAATAACGCCAGATGGACGATTCCTCATTATGGTGAATCGCAGTAATTCTGGTTTCAATTTGGCAAAACAAGATTTGGAGACTGGTGCCGTTCAAGTGTTAACCAAAACACTCTTGGATGAATCACCAAGTATTGCCCCAAATGGCGGAATGGTCATTTATAGCTCCATTTATAACAAGACCAATGTATTATCCATGGTTTCTATAGATGGTCGATTCAAAGCTAGATTACCGGCAACAAATGGACGTGTAAGAGCGCCCTCATGGTCCCCGTTTTTGTAGCGACTCAGTTTGATAAAGTAAGGAAATAAAAAATGCAACTAAACAAAGTTCTTAAAGGGTTACTTATTGCTCTTCCTGTATTAGCAGTAACAGCATGTAGCTCAAGCGATGATGCAACTTCAACATCTGGCACTGAGACTAACCAATCTACAGCGGGTTCTTCAAATGGTGTGGATACAACAGTTGTTTCTCCAATCGGTGAGAACGCAGCACTTTCTGAGCAAGAGCTAAAAGAGCAAGCTCTTCGTGAAACTCAAACTATCTACTTTGCATTTGATAACTCAACAATTGCTGGTGATTACGAAGATATGTTAGCTGCTCATGCCGCTTACTTAAGCAAAAACGCATCACTACAAGTGACTATTGAAGGTCATGCTGATGAGCGTGGTACTCCTGAGTACAACATCGCACTTGGTGAACGCCGTGCCGCAGCTGTTGGTAAATACCTTCAAGCTCTAGGTGTTCAAGCTGACCAAATTAGTATTGTAAGCTACGGTGAAGAGAAGCCACTTCTTCTTGGCCAGTCTGCTGACGTATACGCTAAGAACCGCCGCGCAGTTCTAGTATACTAATCGAGGAATTGCCTCATGTTCAGTAACACTAAGCGTGCTGTTACGCTTACGTTACTGGCAAGTGCAGCGAACTTTGCGTTCGCTGCACCAGCTCCAGTATCTGACCTAAACAGTACCTCTTCGAATTCTGCTACGTCTTCTAGTATTTCTGCGTCAAATTCATCTGAAACTGATATCCAACGTTTGGAACGCTTGCTGAAAAATCGCAATCGCGTTCAACTGCAAATGCAACAACAAATGGATGGAATGTTACTTGAGATCAGTGAATTAAGAGGCGAACTAGAACGAAACAGCTACGATATGAAACAGATGTTAGAACGCCAGCGCGAACTATTCATTGAGTTAGATCGTATCCGTAGTGAAGTGAAAAATAGCTCTGTCCAAGCACCGAAAGTGGATGCTAAAGACAGCGCCGTAACAGGTGGAACTTTCAGCTCTGATGTTGATGAGCAAACCGCTTACCAGAATGCGGTTGACTTGATCCTAAAGCAACGAGACTACACAGGTGCCATTACTGCATTTAAGCAGTTCCAAGTCGATTTCCCTGACTCTGCCTTTGCTTCTAATGCACATTATTGGTTAGGCCAATTGTACTTTGCGAAGAAGCAAGATAAAGACGCAGTGAAAAGTTTTGCAGCCGTGGTTTCTTACAAAGAGTCAAGTAAGCGAGCGGATGCATTAGTTAAGTTGGGAGATATTTCAGCGAGAAATAATAACTCCGATCAAGCGAAAAAGTACTATCAGCAAGTCATTAGTGAATATCCTGGAAGTGCTTCAGCTAAAGTGGCTGCTACGCATTTATAGGTTTGCTACCCATATACAAAACAAGGTTGCTGAGGCAGCCTTTTTTGTTTTTGAATCCTTTTTGATTCAAAACCTAGTCAAGGTTATACTATTTGGATTATTGGAAGTTGCTAGAGCAAAACAATGAGCCATATACTGGACACCATCGACACTGTATACCCTTTCCCTCCGAAACCGATGCCGCTTACTCTTGAAGAGAAGCAGTTGCATATTTCGAGAATTAAAACGCTTCTCAAAGAAAAAGACGCGGTTTTAATTGCCCATTATTATACCGATCCTGAAATTCAGGCACTAGCGGAAGAAACTGGCGGTTTTGTCGGTGATTCTCTTGAAATGGCCAAGTTCGGAAATCGTCATTCGGCAAGTACATTGATCATTGCTGGTGTTCGTTTTATGGGTGAGTCTGCAAAAATATTGACCCCAGAAAAACGAATCCTCATGCCAACCTTAGAAGCAGAATGCTCACTAGATTTAGGTTGCCCAGCAGACAAGTTTACAGAATTCTGTGACGCTCACCCCGATCATATCGTTGTTGTCTATGCGAATACTTCTGCTGCTGTGAAAGCGAGAGCGGACTGGGTAGTCACATCAAGCATCGCATTAGAAATTGTTGAGCATTTAGACGCAGAAGATAAACCAATTATTTGGGGGCCTGATCGTCACTTAGGCTCTTACATCGCGAATCAAACCGGCGCCGACATGCTGTTATGGCAAGGTGAGTGTGTGGTTCACGACGAGTTTTCTGCTAAAGCATTGAAGGATATGAAAGCGGTCTACCCTGAAGCTGCCATTCTTGTTCACCCTGAATCTCCAGCTAGCGTGGTTGAGCTTGCAGATGCTGTGGGTTCTACAAGCCAACTGATAAAGGCGGCGAAAGAGCTTCCTCAACAAAAAATGATCGTGGCGACGGATAAAGGTATCTTTTTCAAGATGCAGCAACTTGTGCCAGAGAAAGAGCTAATTGAAGCGCCAACTGCAGGTGCAGGTGCAACATGTCGTAGCTGTGCTCATTGTCCGTGGATGGCAATGAATGGATTGAAAGCGATTGAGCAGGCACTGACAGAAGGCGGTGAGCAGCATGAGATCTTCGTAAGTGAAGAACTTAGAGTGAAATCGTTGATTCCATTAAATCGTATGCTGGATTTTGCAGAACAGCTTAATTTAAAAGTGAAGGGCAACGCATAGCGCGGACGCTTTTTATACTATATTTATATAAAGCCAGCTTTAATGCTGGCTTTTTTGTGGGCGAGAAAACGTGATATTGAAAATCCTATATAACGTTGATTAATCAAAAGTTTTAACGCATGATGAATGTTAACAAATGTATTAATAAGGTAGGCAGTAGATGATGATTTGGTTGCAGTTCAAACGTTGGGCTCATGCTAACCTGTTTGAACTCAATGGACGAAACTTGTTGATTGCCTTTGTCGTTTATCTAGGCGTGAGCTGGTGTTTGTTAAGAGTGACAGGAGAAAGCGCATTAACCGCTTCTTTTACTGACTTCATTTATTATTTAGCCGTGACGGCTTCAACGGTTGGCTATGGCGATATGTCACCGGAAACCAATGCTGGAAAGTGGGCTGTGATGCTGTTTGTTATTCCAGGTGGCTTAACATTATTTGCGGCATTACTTGGGCAATTTGCTAGCGTTGGTATTGAGTATTGGCGCGCTGGTCTATTAGGGAAAAGAAAAATGAATGTTGAAAACCATATTTTATTGCTGGGCTGGAATGGGCAGCGAACCATTCACTTAATAAGAATGCTTCAACATGAAGAGACAGGACGCAGACCCATCGTACTATGCAGTCGCTCAGATATCGAAAATCCGTTACCAGGCGAGATTGGGTTTGTAAAAGTAACGAGCTACACAGATAGCCAAGAGATGGAGAATGCGCAGATAGCAGAAGCAAGCTGTATCTTAATTGACAACCCCGAAGATGATATTACGCTTTCAGCTGCACTGTACTGCTCAAACATCAACCCTACCGCGCATTTACTTGTCTACTTCAAAGACGAAGCATTAAGCCGCTTATTGCACCAACATTGCCCTAATTCGGAATGTATTCCTGCGATCGACACTGAAATGTTAGCAAAAGCGGCCGTTGATCCGGGTTCAAGTGCACTGCATCAAGAGTTATTAAGTTCAACGAGAGGAATGACACAGTATTCAACTATCTTTCCTATGGACAAAGATGAAACACTAATTGAGCCTATTTTCCATATGTTCAAATCCGAGCATATGGCAACACTGATTGCAATAGATGCAGGCGAGGGGATTGAACTTAACCCTGAGTTAAAAACGGTAGTTAAACCTGGGACGAAGATTTTTTATATTGCTGATGAAAGGCTTGAGCACTTTGATTGGAATAAGCTCAATTAGATATAAATGAAAGCTTCTGTCGATGAATAATAAACAAAGGCCAATGAATACTGGCCTTTGTTTATTCTAATAACGGTATGTTTACTTTAATGAGATCGTTTTATCGAGCTTATTGATTCTCAGCTAATGCAACGCCTTTTTGGGTTAGACCGCATAGCATAATTGGCATCGCATTAAATATCTCTTCAAACTGCTCAAGTCCTTCAATGCCTTGTTCTTTTAAGGCCGTGATTGATGTCTCTGGATCGTAAAGCATACTTAAAGAGAGCAGCACGCCACCGAGTAAGGCGTTATCTTCGCTCTCTTCTGGCATTAACGTCTCCCAGTCATCACGACTAAGTTGCCAGCCTTGAAGTACGCCTTCACAAAAATCTCGTGTGGCTTCATTCACAATCTCTTCTTCATCAAGCTGGCAAATGGTAGGCCAAACCCATTCACCGTCAAGAAGCGCAGGGCGGAAGCTATTCCACAGTTCAATGACTCTTTCTACGTAAGTTTCTAGCTGCTCACCATCAGAAAAAGGAGCGGCTTCTTCCCCCCCCCATAGAAACGAAAGCCATTCGTGCGGTGTTAAGACGTTCGGAGCGGCTGCCATTGCAGTCACGAATCCATATGTTTTCGCTTCATTAATTAATTTATCTTCGAGCTCTGGTAAAGACAGAATTTCTTGTAATGTCAAAATAGAATACCGTATCAGTTAAGAGGGTGTAGAATGAAGTGGCTATCTTACCAAGCAATAGCAAAGGGAAAAAGACTTGATGTGCTGAGTTAATCACTATAAATTTTAATGAATAATTGAAAAGTATCGAAGAAATATGGATATACGTTCGTCACTTAAGAAAAAAAGCATCATAGCACTGGGCCTTTACCTTTGCTTTTTCATTGCAATTATTGGCAGCGTAACCTACTGGGTGGTAGAGCCGCCAGTAAGGGATAAACTTGTCCGCAATTTAGACTTGCGCTCAGAATTACTTTCCGCACAAATCAATGAACCACTCAATAGCTCTTTAGGGGTTCTATTCTCAATAGTCGGCATTGTGCAAACTGATCAAACCCAAGAAAAGCTCGACGAGGTTTTTCGGTCCATCTTTTTATTAAGCGATAACATTGTAGTGAGTGGTGGCATTTGGCCGCAGCCTTACAGCATTGATCGCAACATTCCTTATTCAAGCTTGTTTTACAACAGAAGCAATACTGGTGAGATCGATCAGATAGTCTCTTGGAATAATCCAGAAGCGGCAGGTTATCATAAGGAGTCATGGTACACCGAAGTGGCTGGTCGACCAGAAAAAACTATCTCGTGGTCTGATGTATATATCGATTCCTATACACATATACAAATGATCACCGCTTCTACACCGTACTACTTAAAAGGGCAGTTTGCAGGCGTCGCAACCGTTGATTTGTCTTTGGCTGGTTTGATTGATTTTGTCAAAAAGCATGCTGAACAGTACGATCTTGGCGTGGTGTTGCGTGATAATTATGGAAAAATATTAACCGAACATAATTTTAAGGTTGTCGATAATATATACATCAGTCGCTATACATTCGGTGCCTTTGATTGGCAAATTGAAGTGGTTAACTCTAAACGGTTAGTGTCCGATGAGGTGTTCGAGCAAGTGATGAATATCGAATTAGGTATCGTGCCATTACTGCTTATTTGTGTCATGGCTGGCTATTATCTTCTTAGTCGCTATTTAATTAATCCAATAACCGTCATCGCCAGAAAAGTGGATGAATCGAAGCAGGGTGGGATCATTGAAATTTCTTATTCAAGCAGAGATGAAATACGGCATTTGGTTGACGCTTTTAATGAGAAAACGGTTTATTTAGAAGAAGAGAAAATCAAAGCGCAAGCATCGACTGAAGCTAAATCTTTGTTTTTGGCAACTTTATCTCATGAAATCCGTACGCCAATGAATGGGGTGTTAGGAACGGCTCAAATTCTACTTAAAACTGAACTTACAGAGGCTCAAGAGAAATATTTAAAAACTCTTTATGACTCTGGAGAGCACATGATGACGCTGCTCAATGAGATTTTAGATTTTTCTAAAATTGAACAAGGTCATCTTGAGCTAGATCGAAGTGGGTTCCCAATCGACTCAATTGTCGGCAGTATCAATAGTGTCTATTACACATTATGCACTGAAAAAGGGCTTCAATTTAAAGTGTATTCGGAGATCCCTACCGGACGTTGGTATTACTCGGATAAAGCGCGCTTACGGCAAATATTATTTAATCTTCTTAATAACGCGGTGAAGTTTACGTCTCGTGGTTTTGTTGAGGTGTATTTAAAAGAGTACGAAGAAGATGGAAGCGAGTTTTTATCTATAAGGGTTAAAGATACAGGGATCGGAATCTCGAAAGAGGCGCAGAAACGAATCTTTAATCCATTCGAACAAGCTGAATCAAGTACTACACGTCGTTTTGGCGGTACAGGGCTTGGTCTTACGATTGTTAAACGGATCGCGGAGCTTATGGGCGGAGGAGTATCGGTTGTTAGTGAGGAAGAGATTGGTACTAGCTTTGAAGTGAAAGTGAAGATTGCCGCATGTAAACCAGGCTCAAAACAATCCCTGTTACAGCAGAAGTTAGATTACTCAGGACTGCGGGTATTGATTGTTGAAGATAATCGTACTAATACCATCATTATTGAAACCTTCATGAAGAATAAAGGCTTTGAATGTGTATGTGTTGGAAATGGAGAAGAAGCTCTTCAAATCGTTGCGGAGCAGAAGTTTGATTTAATTTTGATGGATAATCATATGCCTGTGATGGACGGTGTTGAGTCGATCTCTGGTATTCGATCACTTAGCCCCCCTATGAGCACGGTTCTGATCTTTGGATGTACAGCTGACGTATTTCGTGAAACTCGTGAGAGGATGCTAGGGGTTGGCGCTGATTATATTATTGCAAAACCGATAGATGAACGTGAACTGGATGACGCGTTGTATCGTTACGCCAGAAAATTATATCAGTACCAAACTGAGTCAACAGCCGTAAAAAATGTAGAAGAACTTCTTGTTCAGTTCTTTATTGAGCTTGAAAATTTGCATATTTCTCAAGCAAGCGCGACATTGGATCAGCTTAAACATTTATGCTCAAGGCCAATATCTCCCGCTCTTGCCATTTTGCTTCAAAACATAGAGTCATCATTGCAACTTAATGCCGTACCGAAGCAAAGTGATCTCGACCAGTTAACCTTACTTCTTATAAATAACTAAAATGTAATTTACTTACTGATAATACTCGTTATTTGACTGGTTATTGAGCAGTTGTCCAAAAAGCAGTGTTATAAGCTGCTTTTTTAATCTTAATTAGTTATTAATTTACCCTCCCGTTATTACTTTGATATTTATCACTTTAAAATATGTGTTTTAATAGCGCAAATGACTGGCTGGTTATTTAAAGCTGGTTTTATATTGCGGTTTAATTGTGATTTAGTAGTGATAAGTGTTGGGGTGTGGTAATGAAGGCTAATGGGTCATTCTGTTTTCGTAATGCGGCAGCAGATACGTTTGCAATGGTTGTCTTTTGTTTTATTTCGGGAATGATTGTCGAAGTGTTCATCTCTGGAATGAGTTTTGAGCAATCTTTGGCATCTCGTGTTCTATCTATTCCCGTAAATATCGCGATTGCTTGGCCTTATGGAGTATTTCGAGATTGGTTTATACGCAGTGGTTATAAAGTATCAACATCAAAACTAATGAAGAATGTTTCTGATCTATTAGCATATGTCCTTTTCCAGTCACCAGTATATGCAGGCATTCTGCTTGCAGTTGGGGCATCGACCGATCAAATTATTACAGCAGTTTCAAGTAATGCCGTCATCTCTTGTGGTATGGGGGTGCTATATGGCTACTTTTTAGATATGTGCCGTAAGTGGTTTAAAGTTCCTGGCTATTACCAAACGGCTTAACTTGCTTACTTTGGTTTTATTTTGATCTAATTAGCTACTTAATGAACAAACAAACGTGTAATCTGACTTTTTTCGCCAATTTCACTTGACCGAAATGAGTTAAATCATTAAATTAGCGCCTCGTTGACCAAGCAGTTAACGAAATACGGTGAGTTGTCCGAGTGGCTGAAGGAGCACGCCTGGAAAGTGTGTGTACGGCAACGTACCGAGAGTTCGAATCTCTCACTCACCGCCACATTCTTGAAGAAAGACGTCTTAGGGCGTCTTTTTTTATGCCGGTAAGGAAATGCAAACCTGTCTCCAGTAACACCTCTTATACTCATCCGCTTGGTATTATCATAGCGAGCTGCTGATAGCATGCCGTGTGAGATCTGATGAAAGCATACCTAAGTCAGAGTATTAGGCTTAAATACTGGCTGAGCAAACTGATATCAGATATTGTTACTACTGATTGGCAAGAGTCTATCTTCATAAAAATAAACAAGAATCTGGATACCAGGGCAAGGAATCACGGTATGAAAAGTGTCTTTAGTGCGGCTATTAAACGTTTTAAGTTGGCTCACCGTTCAATTCGAATCGGTACTTATATTGTGGCGGCCTATGCTTCTTATGCATTGTTAATAGGTTTAGCTTTACCTGCTGCCATAGAGTCCCAATTACCAAAACAGCTTCACCAATTCATCGGGCGTGATGTTAGCGTTCAAGACATTAAAGTGAATCCTTTTCTACTGAGGATTGAAGTTAATGACTTCATGATCGCAGAGAGCGATGGAATCAATCGCTTTGTTCATTTTAAGCAGTTAAAAACACAGTTTAATTTTTGGCAAAGTATTATCACTTTAACACCGACATTAGAGTATTTTTCTCTAATAGAGCCTCAAGTTCAACTGACGAGATTAAGCCAAGATAGCGCGTCGACAAGGTTTAATTTTACAGACATTATTGAGCATATTGCGGCTTTACCTCAAAAGTCCTCCTCCGAAATCCAGCAGGAAGAATCAAATCAGACTGTTGAAAAAGTGTTTCCCTTTAAAGCGCTGACAATCAATTTATCGAATGCTGCCATCGACATTCACGATAGACAAACAGGCGTAACGCTTGGCTATCACGACATTAACTTTGAGCTAAACGAACTTGATACTCAGGCCCAAGTCTTTGATGCTTCGCAGAAGAGTGCAGCTGCAACGCCTCTATCGACAAACCAATTTGTTCTAGAACTGTCTGGAAGCGATAAGAGTCGTATTGAATTTAACGGGCAGTTTCAACTTCAGCCGCTACTCGCAAAAGGCGACATCGGGGTATCTGCGATCCAGTTACCACCCTTATGGCCGCTAAGTGAAAATATCATCAGCGCTAATTTGAGTCGTGGTGCCATTAACTTCAACTCACATTTCTCTGTGAGTGAATTGCAAGAACAAATCAATATTCAGCTTAATCAAGGGCGATTTTCTATCGATGATTTAGCGTTTGAGTATGATGGTAAGCCCAAAGTGAAATTGGATGAACTGGCACTTGATGGTATTAAAATAAGTACTGCTGATAAACAGGTAGATCTTGAAGAATTATCGGTTACAGGTTTATGGGGGGATGCAGCATTAAATAGTAAGGGGTTAGATTTACCTCGTTATTTCACTCCAACTAACCGAGAGCAAAAACAGGTGGATGTCATTACGTCTGAACCTTCAGAAAGTGATACTTCTCAAGATGCGGCATGGCGAGTGAATCTGGAAAAAGTTGCACTTATACAAGCAGATTTGAACCTCGAAGATCGTTTTGTGAGTGACAATATGCACTGGCGAATCTTTCCATTAGATTTTGAAACGGGTGCGTTAAATAGTGATTTAACCGATCCTATTCATTATAAACTTGATTTAGCAATAGGCTCAGAGTTTAACAAAGCGCCGACCAAAGCTCGTGGTCAATACAGCGTGGAAGGCTTGGCAGACTTAATGAATGAAGACTTTGTGGCGCAAATGAAACTTGTATCGCTGGATCTGACACAGTTTCAACGCTACATCGCTCCGCATCTCAACCTTATTGTGGATAACGGTACGCTCAGTACACAAGGCTCCTTGAGTGCCAACAGTAAAGGAAAAGCTATTTTTCAAGGGCAAAGCTCAATAGATAACTTAGTCATAAAAGATGTGCTTGAAAAAGAACCTCTGCTTAAGTGGGAGAGTATGTCGCTGGAAGCGTTGCATTTTGACCAGCAGAAAAAACGGTTGAAAATTGATACCATTTTATTCAACAAACCGTATGCTAAAGTTCTTGTAACGAAAGATCGATTGACTAATATTGGTCAAATAACGAAAAAACAAGAGAGCGTAGAAGCAGAAAGTAAGAAAACAGAAGCTCAAAAAACAGAAGGAAAAAAAGCGTCCTCAGTAACGTCCTCTCAATCGGCTGAACCACAGGTTGTAGCCTCTACTTCTAAGGAAAAACAAGGTAGTGATAAAAATACCTTGTCGCTTGATATTGATAAAATTGCGTTTATAAATGGCTCTGCCTTTTTTGCCGATTACTCATTGGTTCCGAACTTCGCTTCAGGAATTGAAATGCTAGAAGGCAGTATTCAGCATATTTCATCCAATCCTCAAACTCGTGCGAAAGTGGATATCAAAGGCAAAATTGATAAATACGCACCGGTCACCATCCTTGGAGAAGTAAACCCTCTAGCACAGCCTCCTTATCTAGATTTGGATTTCAAATTAGAGAGTGCTGAATTGACATCGGTGAGTCCATATTCTGGGCTTTATGCGGGGTATTACATTGATAAAGGTCAGCTATCTATAGATATCAATTACCGTCTAGAAAACAATATCTTGGAAGGCGAAAATAACGTTGTTGTGGATCAATTGACGCTAGGTAAACGTAGTGAATCTGATCTTGCGACGAGTCTACCCGTCACGCTTGCGATTGGGTTGTTGAAAGATACGGATGGCGTTATTGATCTTGGTTTTGGAGTCTCTGGTGATGTCAATAGCCCTGACTTTAGCTTCGGCGGTGCAATTTTAACCGTCTTGGAAAACCTGATCACGAAAGCGGTTACCGCTCCATTTTCATTATTAGCGGATATGGTTGGCAGTGATGAAGAGCTCGATTATGTCGAATTTGAACCGGGAACTTCAGAGCTGAATGAGGCTGGTGAACAGAAAATTGTTTTACTCGCAAAAGCACTCAATGCAAGGCCGAATCTAAACCTTAGCGTTGAAGGCTCCGTCTCTATTAAAGACGATTCGGCTAAAATAGCAGAAGACGAGTTACAGCAGAAACTATTAAAGAAAAGTGGTCTTGCTAGGCTTCCTGAAGATTTAAGTGCGAGCCGTATTCCAGATACTGGGCCGCTGAAAGAAGCACTAGAAGTGGTAGCCGTTGAAGAGTTAAAAATAGATCTTGCTCAAGAGCGTCTAACTTTACAGGAAAAAGTCGCAGAGCCAGAACAAATATCTAAAGCGCTTTCTATTAGTTTATACAACCAACTGCTTTCGGCACAAGACGTCTCGTACCAAGAGTTAGGTGAATTGGCTCAGGAGCGAGCGAAAGCAATCAAAACGTCGCTATTGGTTAATAAAGTGCAAGCAAACCGCGTATTCATCATGGATAGCAAAACAAAACTTAAAACTGAAGAGCATAAAGCGTTGCTCACGATTGACTCAAACTAATTAGGGTCAACTTTAATAGAATGCTCCTTATCCAAATAGGGAGCATTAAAGTGCGCATGATTAATTGTCAATAGAGCTTGCGAGTTGTGGATACTTTCTTTGATAGCGCGGCAACATCGTTTCATTACCGAGTAGCCCACCTTGATGAATATACAGTAGGGTTTTCTCTGGGTTTTCTGCGCTCCATCGGTCTAAGCATTGCCACATTAGAGGGTCATAAAGCAGGTCGAATTCAATGTCGGTTTGTTGCTCTAAATTTAGCCACGTTTGGTAATCTTGTTGATAGAGCTTGCCAAAGTGGTGCTTTTTATCCAGAGACAAAATTTCTGGGTGATCGCTTTCACCTAATTCATCAAATTGGCTTGTCAGATAATCATTCCCACCCACACAGGCACAGGTAATCACAGGAATGTTATGTGTTTTTAAATGCTTATGAAGATAGAGTGCCGTCGTCCCCGTCCCTGAAGGTAGGGCAACCACGAAATTATGATTCGGTTCAAATCGAACCCAACTCAGTATCTCTCTTGCGAGTTGCTTCACGCCATATTCGGCGAGAGGAGATCGGCCACCTTCTTCAACATACAAACATTCTTCGGCTGGCTGTCGAATCTCTTCAATATAAGATTTTGGATGCAGTTCTGGTGCAACTTCGGAAAGATCAATAATATTAGCGCCAAGTTCGAGCGCTCCACGATAATTACCTCTTGGATATGCTTTAACCGATGCTGGAATATGATCAACATAAAACTCGAAAGACCAACCCTTTATTCGAGCCAGAGCCGCTAATGAATAGAATGAATTGGCCTGCGCAGATCCATAAGATATCAGAGTGGTGACTTTAGGGTAGTCACTCTCTAGTATGTTCATAAATTTACGAGCTTTGTTACCTGAAAAGTGGGAATGGAGTTGATCATCACGCTTAAGAAAGAAAGTGCTTTTCTGAAATTGATGTTGGGTTATAGGGCTATTGTCTAATTTCATACAACAAAATGTTTAACTAAGTTGGGCACAGTATCTAGTAGTATGGTTAAAGAGTAAACCAACAATAATTATAGAATACAATTTACCGCTATCCGCTAATGTAGATAAGCGGATAGCGATAATCAGTTATGAGTCGGCTAGGGGGATTGATTTTTGAAGTGATGGAAACGTAACGACAGCTTCGCAGCCTCCGCTTTTATGGTTGCTTAGTGAGAAAGACCAGCCATATCGTGAACATAAATCATCAACAATGAGCAAGCCTAAGCCATGTCCATCTGCGGAAGGCTTCTCAGTTAGCCCTTCACCTTGATCTTTTATGTTTATATATTCTGATGTCATCCTTACTTCAACAACGCCTTGGTTCGTTGCAGCAATGGCATTTCGTACTAAATTGCCAATGATCATGTTCATGACCGCTGTAGTTGCTTGAACTTGAGGTGAGGTTTCAATGGTGCATTCCACATTTACTTGCTTTAAAACAGCCTGTTCCGAATTTTGGTCAAGAATCGATTTGAGTTCAGATTCACTAAATTCTCGCATTGGCTCTGAATCATGGTCACGTTCATAACGCACTAGACCGAGTAAGGCGTCGACCATGGTTGACATCTGATACGCCGCATCATCGATTCTTTTGATCTGTCTTGTCTGAAATTCATTATTATCACCACGGCTCAATAGTTTATTTGAGCCTCTAACGACAGTCAGTGGTGTTCTGAGTTCATGGCTTGCGTAGCGTGCAAATGCCTGCTCCCGCTTCAAAAGAGAGTTGATTTCATGCCGATAATGGTTCATCTGATCGGCTAACAATTTAAACTCAACAGCAGCGCCATTATTGATTGAAAACGCTTGATCCACTTTGCCTTTATTGGTTTCTAGTTGTTTGGATAATGAATTAATTGGCTCGATCAGACGTTGCGAAAGTCGGTATAGTAGTGCGCCGAATAGTAACATCAAGGTTGTGACAAGCCCCATGACAACAGAGACAGAAAAAATAATTTCATCTAGTTGAAGTTCAACTTTGTCGATTTCACTTAATAGAATTATTGGAAACTGAGTGCCATTTTTTGAAAACTCACCTACATAGACCATTCTTGAATGTGGATCGTCACCCACTTCGCCTAGAAAAAAAGTCTTATCTTGAAAGAAAGGTAAGTACTCCTTCGGAATGAGATCCCAGTCATTATAGGCATCTGTTAATATATCAATGGTGATGACCCCATCTTCACCAGCTTGATAACGAGAAATAGCTTCGTTACGATCAAGTATGATCCGTCGTTCGCCAACTCTATCTTCTGACCAATGTATTGCGCTGTAAAAAATGGTGTAACTCACTCCTCCGACAACGGTCGATAGCAGTGCGAAAAATAGAGCTAACCTGCCCGTTAAACTTTTTGTGCTGGAGCGAAAGGTATTAATCACTGGCTACCTCCAAACGAAACCCTACTTTTGGCACTGTAATTAACATTGGGGAAGAAAAAGGCTTATCAAGCTGATTTCTTAATTGATAGATATGACTTCTCAGAACGTCATTGTTGGGTTCGTTTTCTTGCCAAAGTTTGTTTGCTATCTGTTCGCGAGTGACAATTTCAGGTGCTTGTTGGCACAATAACTCAAGAATTGTATAGGTTGTTGGATTTAGTGAGAGTCGTTTGGAGTCTCGGTAAGCTTGATGTGTTTTTTGATCGATAACCAGGGAGCCATAACTCATTTTGGTGCTTGCTACACTGCCACGATAGCGATTGATTAAAGCATTCATTCGAGCTTCAAGGATGTCTAAATCAAAAGGTTTTGTTAGGTAGTCATCAGCACCATGTTCAAAGCCTTTAAGCATATCTTCGCGGTTATCTAGCGCGGTTAACATCAATATTGGAGTGCAGTTGCCTTTATCTCTCAGTTGATTACAAACGGTTAACCCATCCATACGCGGTAGCATTAAATCAAGAATGATGATGTCAAAGCTTTGTTCGAGAGCCAGTTGTAAGCCTAGCTCGCCATTGTCTGCGTAATCCAGTTCCATTCCAATGCATTCGAAGTAATCAAATAAAACGCCAGCGACTTCTCGGTTATCTTCAACTAACAGTACTTTCTTCATTTTTAAAATCTACGTTTAAAGGTGCTTTCCTATGATCATGATTTGATGTGAAAAAGATGTCAACGACATATCTTCCACATTGACTAGTAGACAATGCAAACAAATCCAATTTTATAGATTGTTGCATGAATGAATACACTACATAAAAACTACTTTGAGAAGCCAGTAGTACTTTCGGTTATTGTGCCTTATTTCAATGAGCAAGAGGTGTTACCTGAATGCCATTCTAGGTTGACTGCCGTTCTTGATGCTTTAGATGACCGTTGTGAAATAATTTATATCGATGATGGAAGTTCTGATAATAGTAAGGCGTTAGTGGAGAGCTTTCCTGTTTCGGGTTGCGACGTGATTAGTTTAGGGCTGAGTCGAAACTTTGGTAAAGAAGCGGCGATGTCTGCTGGATTGGAGCACTGTCGAGGGCTTGCTGTCATTCTCATTGATGCCGATCTGCAAGATCCACCAGAGTTAATTCCTTCTATGCTGGAAGAGTGGCGCAAAGGCTTTGATGTGGTCAATATGCAGCGCAGTCATCGACATGGGGAATCTTGGTTTAAACGTTTTTCCGCTGCGTCATTCTATCGAGTATTAAACTCAATGGCTCAGTTGAAAGTGCCCGAAAATGTCGGGGATTTTCGCTTACTAAGCCGTGAAGTGGTTGATCATATCAATCGTTTACCAGAGCGCAATCGCTATATGAAAGGCATTTTTTCATGGCCTGGTTTTAAACAATCTACGCTGCAATTTGAACGTGATGCTCGCTTTTGTGGTGAAACAAAATGGAATTATTTAAAGCTGTTTGGGTTAGCGATGGATGGCATTACTTCGTTCTCAATCCGCCCATTACGCATAGCGACCGTTCTTGGTGCGCTGATTGCGTGCACTGCTTTTGTATACGGTTCAATTATTGTTACGAAAACAGTCATGTATGGTGAAGCCGTAAGTGGTTACCCATCCATGATGGTTGTGATGCTTGGCCTTGGTGGGATTCAACTATTGAGTATTGGGTTACTCGGTGAGTACATAGGTCGAATATTTATTGAAACGAAAGCAAGGCCGTTGTATCTCGTTCAATCAATTTCAGAACAGCCAGCGAAACAACATACCACTTTTTTAAAGGCGATGGCATGAAACTGAACGTTGACATTAAGCGTAATCACCTCTGGATTTTACTTGGCTTTGCACTTTTACTCAGATTACTTTCATTAGCCGCTTACCCATTAATGGATACGACCGAAGCTCGTTACGGTGAAATGGCAAGGTTGATGGTCGAAACTGGCAATTGGTTGACGCCACAATTTGATTACGGGATTCCTTTTTGGGGTAAACCACCGCTGTTTACGTGGATGAGCGCTTACGGCATTCAAATTTTTGGACTGAATGAATTTGCAGTAAGAGCACCGCATTGGTTGACTGGAGTGGCCACTATTCTTCTGATTGCTTACATGGCGAGAAGAGTGGGTGTGAGTGGGTTAGTTTCCGGTATTGTGCTTGCTACTTGCGGTATCTTCTCGATTGCGGCTGGTGCCGTTATGACGGATATGGCACTAACCTTAGCGATGACGATTGCCATGGTCGGTTTTTACTTTTGCTGGCTCGACAATAAAGCAACAAAATCGGGATTTGCATGGGGAATAATTGGGTTTTTAGGGCTGGCCATGGGACTACTGGCGAAAGGACCCGTAGCGATCGTTATTATGGGTATTGCAGTTTTACCTTGGCTTATACTTCAACATGGTTTTCTGAATGGATTTCATGAGCTTTGGCGTCGTTTCCCAATTGTCTTTGGTTCAGTTGCGATGCTGTGTGTGGCTTTACCTTGGTACATTTTAGCGGAACTGAAAACACCCGGTTTTATTGATTACTTCATTGTCGGGGAGCATTTTAAACGTTTCGTCGTCAGTGGATGGGAGGGCGATCTATACGGCTCTGCTCATGATGAAGTGAAGGGGATGATTTGGGTCTTCTGGCTACAAGCAGCGGCTCCTTGGTCTATTGTTCTACCGTTTTTAGCTTGGCGAAGACGAGCCATGATTAAAGAAGTCGGTACCACTCACCATGGGCTGTTTAGTTTTTTATTATGTTGGTTGATCTCTCCATTAGTACTCTTTACTGCCGCAGGAAATATTCTTCCAGCATACGTGTTACCAGGAATACCCGCTCTTGGTCTCATGATTGCTATGCTGATAAAAGAGAAAGATTTGAAGTGGTTTTCAGGAGTCGCATGTATTTTACCTGTAGTACTGATGATTGCACTATTGATGCTTAATCTCGGTAAAGCTGAGCGCAGAAGTGATCGCGTTATCTTTGAACAAATCCAAGACAGTGCGCCTGCTTTTTATGTAGGTAAACGACCATTCTCTGGCCAGTTTTATAGTCGAGGGCAGGCTAAACGATTTACCTCGAATCAGCAGATCTTTAACTTAGATCGTTTTTACCTCATTGGAAAGATGGAGCCTGTTGAAACGCTTATTAAGGATTTGTCGCTGAATTGTAGAATGGAATTTACCGCGGTATCTAAGCGTTCACTTTTTACCTGCATGAAGATTGAAAATGATACAACGACTGATTAAGTTTTCTGTAGTGGGAGGCATCGGCTTCATAGTCGATGCCACCATCTTTGCGACGTTGAATATATTCTTTCATTGGGATCTGATGCTGATTCGAACGATAGCTTTCATTGGTGCCGCTACAACGACTTGGCTAGGAAATCGAATCTATACATTTAGTGACGTTGAAGACGCTCCTCGTTTGCAGCAATGGAAAAAATTTATCCTAGCGGCATCTATTTCTGCGGTGCCTAACTTTGTGGTGTTTAAATTGAGCCTGGAGTGGATTGGACCCGATGGATGGTATGTCTATATCGCCTTAGTATTAGGTGTACTGGCGGGAATGATAAGTAACTTTTTATTGAGTTCTCGATGGGTGTTCAAGGCTTCAAGTTCGTGTTAGCAATTTAACGTTAAGTTATTTAATGTTACGGATACAGAAAAGCGCAGATCTCTCTGCGCTTTTTATTATTTATAGACCTGAAGTGAGCCCGCTTGCACCATTAACGATGTTTAGGCTTACGATTTCCTTTCGGTTTTGCATTTCCACCTTGGGGGTTTCCATTCGCTTTCGCTTGGTTAGAACCTTGAGGGCGTTGTTTGCTTCGGCTTGGATTTTCACCTTGTTGATTATTTGCCGAGTTACGCTGACCTGTCGGTTTACCGTTACCATTCTTACTTGGTGAATGGTTGTTTTTCGAATGACCATTTGGCGATTTACGCTCTTTTTCACCACCCAATCCTGGTTGACCTTTTGAGTGTTTAGTCGCAAAGCGGTTTGCACCATGTCGCCCTGTTTTACGGCGTTGTGCTGGAGTCTGTGTTTCTAAGTCTTCAGCAGGCACTAAACAGTGAGGCTTGTCACCAATTAAGTGTTTTTGCCCCATCTCAATCAGAGCTTCACGAATGATCGGCCAGTTTGCTGGATCATGGTAGCGCAATAGAGCCTTGTGTAATCGACGATGACGTTCCCCTTTAGGTACAGGGACGTCTTCGCGTTTTTTATATTTCACTCGTTTCAGTGGGTTGGTTTCTGAGTAGTACATTGACGTTGCGTTACACATCGGTGATGGGTAAAAGTTTTGTACTTGGTCACACTCAAAATTATTTTTCTTCAACCACTGAGCTAGATGAAGCATGTCTTCATCTTCTGTTCCTGGGTGAGCCGAAATAAAGTATGGAATCAGGTACTGCTTCTTACCTGCTTCTTTACTGTACTTCTCAAACATCTCTTTGAAACGGTCATAGCTTCCCATGCCCGGTTTCATCATCAGATCCAATGGCCCTTTCTCTGTATGCTCAGGGGCAATTTTCAGATAGCCACCAACGTGATGAGTCACCAGTTCACGCACGTATTCCGGCGATTGAATCGCAAGGTCATAGCGAACGCCAGATGCAATCATGATTCGCTTTATGCCTTTCACTTTACGAGCTTCACGATAAAGATCGATAGTGTGCTTATGATCGGTATTGAGCTTATTACAAATCACAGGGAAGACACATGAAGGACGGCGACAAGTCGCTTCTGCTTTAGGTATTGAACAGCCTAAACGGTACATGTTTGCGGTAGGGCCACCTAAATCCGAGATTGTGCCTGTGAAACCTGGAACTTTATCTCTGATCTCTTCCATCTCATTGATGATCGACTCTTGCGAGCGGTTTTGAATAATGCGTCCTTCATGCTCAGTAATTGAACAGAATGAACAGCCACCAAAACATCCACGCATGATATTGATCGATGTTTTGATCATCTCATAAGCTGGAATTTTAGCTCCGCGATACATAGGGTGCGGAACTCGAGCGAAGAATAGCCCAAACACATAATCCATCTCTTCAGTGGTCAGAGGAATAGGGGCTTGGTTAACCCACAATTCGCGATTGGCGTGGCGTTGGATCAGTGCTCGGCCAGAATGCGGATTCGTTTCTAAGTGCATAATACGGCTAGCGTGAGCATATAGAATTCGGTCATTGTTCAGCTTTTCGAAAGGAGGTAAACGTATTGCTGTATTTTTAGAATCGTGGCGCGAAGGGCTTATATAAATCGGTTTTGCTTCAACTTCAACAGGCTTATCTTGTGCCGATTGAGCGTCTTTATTTGTTTCACACTGGGTTTCAACTTCGTATGGGTTAACCGGAACATAAGCGGTTTTCCCCGGCTTTTCTATACGAGAAGAGTCAATGATTTTAAAACCTTCCGGCTCCGCTGGTAAATTAACAGCCGTACCACGAATATTGGTCATATCCGCGATGGATTCGCCATTTGCTAAGCGGTGAGCAATATCGACGAGGGCACGTTCAGCGTTACCAAAAAGAAGTATGTCTGCTTTTGCATCAAACAGCACTGAGCGACGAACTTTATCAGACCAGTAATCGTAGTGTGCGATACGGCGCAAACTCGCTTCAATACCACCGAGAACGATAGGCGCTTCTTTATAAGCTTCGCGACAACGCTGTGAATAGACCAAAGTGGCACGATCTGGACGCTTACCGCCTTCATTATTTGGCGTGTAGGCATCATCATGGCGAAGTTTACGATCAGATGTATAGCGGTTGATCATCGAGTCCATGTTACCCGCAGTAATACCAAAAAATAGATTTGGCTTACCTAGCTTCATGAACGCGTCTTTATTGTCCCATTTAGGTTGAGCAATAATACCAACACGGAACCCTTGCGCTTCTAAAAGGCGTCCGATGATAGCCATTCCGAAGCTTGGGTGGTCGACATAAGCATCACCTGTGACAATGATAATGTCGCAGCTATCCCAACCTAGAGCATCCATCTCCTTTCTACTGGTAGGCAAAAAGGGTGCGGTTCCGTAGCACTCGGCCCAGTATTTTTTGTATTGATGAATAGGAGTGATATCGCTGTACATATTTTGACCTCTGATCTTTGAGGCGGGAATTATAGCGATATGTGATGTGAGTAGCTAGTGGAACATCCCCCTTGATTTTCTGGGTGTTTTCTATCTTTGACTAATGCTAATGAGGTAGTGAATCTCATTCTTATTTGGAGGGTGGAATTCGCACACTTTAAAACAGCTTGTGACTATTAAATAACGGTAAATGTGTTGATATGGGTGAGATATTAGTCAATTGCCGGGCTTTTCGCTGTTATTGAACATGGATGAAATAGAACCATTAGGAACTCACCCTTTTACTCTGATATGATCCGCCCCCTATAAAATCAAATTACGAAGCAATTGAGATGGTTGAGTCTATTCTAATGTCATTCGCGCCTATGTTGTTAGGTGCACAGCTAGTGTTAACCCTAGTTTTGGTCAAAGGCGATATATGCCCAGGTCAGCGAGGAAGAGTGCATAAAATGCTGCCTGCGATCGGTGTACTTTGGCTCGCAGTAGCTTCGATTAAGATTGAAGCTTTCTTAGTCGTGTTTGCGATATTCTATTTTTTCTCTAAGGTTCAGACCAATAAAACCCGCGATAAAGGGCCGTTATGGTTGCTCTATCTAGCGAACGGACTTGCACTCGCTTACGTTGGCATTGTTATCAGTGAGCAGCCATCAATCGCAGCATCGATTGTGAATTTTGCCTATATTGGAACATTAGGGGCGATCTTCGGTCAGTTGTTACTGTTGATTGCTCGCTCTCGATTGGACGCATTTCATCGTATTTTACCTGTCGCTGGCGTATTGAGCGGTATGCTGGTAGTGCTGGCGACCTTGTTGCACGCATACAGTCTCAATGAAGAGTCACTGGCTTTGGCGACACAAGGCTTATTAATAAGCTTTGCTCTACTTATCATCGGTATTGTTATTTGGTGCTGGCATCTATTTTTGTCTCAGTCTCCGAATAAGTTACAACTGACTCTTGCAAACCTTACGTTGTTGGCTGCAACCATTGGTTTACAGGCCTTTTTTATCGTTTGAGATAATTGCGAATTTTTCATCATATTTCGCAAAAAGTCACATTCTGACCTTAAAATTCGGTCTACGCTTAAAGTATCTAAATCCACTAGGAGCGTGATCATGGAATTGAGCAGTGTGGGAAGCCTAGACAGCAGTATTCTATTAGGTATTGTGAATGAAAAACTGCGTTTAGAGTGTGATAGCTTTGAAGAGTTAGTGAGTATGTATGAAATGGATGAACAGAATGTCGTCGGCAAACTTGATGGTTTGGGCTATCAATATGATCCATTGACCAATCAGTTTAAGTCCTACTAGTGAATAGAACGTGATTCATTCGCTTCATTAACTGCTTGCTTTCAAAGTGCTTGCTTTTCAAATTGAAGCCAGTGATGCCGATAGAGTCCTTTCTCTATTGGCAGACTATTTATTGGCAAGCTATCTATTTGTAAACGTTCTATTAGCAAACTTTCTAATGGCAAACGTTATGTAGGTAGCCTTGTTATTGACTAGGTTTGTGTTATGCCATCTTGATCCCATCAAGATGGCTTTTGCATTGCTGGCGAGCGGTATTAAAAAAAGCTTGAAGGTAATGTTTATCTTTTTCTGCATTTCTTGTTGCCGCGAATAAACGTCTCCATAACCCTTCCCCTAAAGGTTTGCTGGTAATTAAACCTTGTCGAGAGAATTCACTGATAGCCCAGTTGGGTAATGCTGCGACGCCAAGCCCTGCGGATACCATCTGTACTAGCATCAACGTATTATCTGCTTGCTTCCATTTTGCGGGCTCAACACCTGCGGGGCTCAGAAAATGTTTAACGACATCTAAGCGCTGTTTTTGAACGGGATAAGACAGCATCGTTTCATTGATGAGATCTTTGGGCTCGATGATCTCTTTATGGGCGAGCGGGGAGTGGGTAGAAGTAATCAAACGCATTTCGAAATCAAACAGTGGCTCATAGTGCACTTCAGATCGTGGTTGGATATCTGATGTGATCACCAAATCAAGCTCTCCCGCGAGCAGTGCTGGTAAAGGTTCAAAACCAAAGCCAGAAGAGAAGTCTAACGTGACACTTGGCCACGTAACTTGATACTCCTTAAGTGCAGGCATGAGCCATTGGAAGCAAGAGTGGCACTCAATCGCCATGTGCAATCTACCATTTACATCTTCTTTCAAGCTTGCTAGCTCATTTTCTGCTTTTGCCATCCTAGGCATTATGTCGTCAGCCAGTTTAAGCAAAATATCACCTTCAGACGTGAATTTTACCGGACGAGTCTTGCGTAAAAAAAGCTGTCCACCAAGCCTCGCTTCTAAATCTTTGAGTTGATGAGACAGCGCAGACTGTGTCAGATGCAATGACGTCGCGGTTGCCGTTAACGAGCCCGTATCCCTTAGCGTTACTAATGTCCGTAAATGTTTTAGCTCTATCATGAGTGTCCCTCATATTCCTTAAGCTTTCTGAACGTTATCAATACTTTTACGTGATTGAATTACTTACATCAGAGTTCTTTCTCGCTGTTTATAAGACTTAAACTACGACTCTTTTTGTGAGTTGTAAACATCTAGATGGCTAAATGAATTAATTAAATCTAATGGGGAGCTGAGAAACATGAATTTAATTCATAAACAAAATGAATATTTGGAGGTTGTTCAATGAGTCGTTTGACGCGATAGTTTAGCCATCCAGACATCTTGAGTGCGTTAGGGTAATCAAGTGAACTGAGCGAAATGACCTATTTAAGCGAATAATAAGGAATATTAAGATGGCTAGATTTGAAGCAGTAGAAAATAAAACAACCACTCACATTCTTGGCTACCCACGTATTGGCGAGAAGCGAGAACTGAAGTTTGCTTTAGAAAAATATTGGCGTGGCGAAATTGATCAAAACGGTTTGAAAGAACTAGGAAGCGAACTTAGGCTTCGTAACTGGAATACTCAGGCTGAGGCAAAACTCTCTTTTGCCACCGCAGGTGATTTTGCATGGTACGATCACGTTCTCACAACCACATTACTGCTTGGTCATGCACCGAAACGACATGCTGGTGGAGAAGAGGGCGAAAAGGCATTTCCAGATCTGGATACTCTTTTCCGCGTAGGTCGTGGTCAGTCTCAAGTTGAGTGTGGTTGTTCTAACCATTCTGGTGAAGGCAATGCAGCATCGGATATGACAAAGTGGTTTAATACTAATTACCACTATATCGTGCCAGAATTCAGTAAAGATGACAGTTTTGAAGTGAGTTGGCCCCAGTTATTTGAAGAGGTAAGCCAAGCCATTAATGCTGGCCACAAAGTGAAGCCAGTGCTGTTAGGTCCGCTGACTTATTTGTATCTTGGTAAAGAGGTTGAAGAGGGATTTGATCGACTTACCTTATTGCCGAGATTGCTTACGGCTTATCAAACTATTTTAGCAAAACTCGCAAAACTAGGGGTGGAGTGGGTACAAATTGATGAACCAATTTTGTCGCTAGAGCTAGAAAAAGAGTGGCTGAACTCATTCAAACTTGCTTATCAAGTCCTACAAAGTGATGTGAAACTACTCTTAACCACCTACTTTGATTCGGTGTCAGATACCCTCGATAAAATCGTTGAACTGCCTGTCAATGGCCTGCATATTGATTTGTCTGCCGCACCAGAGCAACTTGATTATGTGGTTGAAAAATTACCGCAAGAGTGGGTACTTTCTGCGGGTGTGATTAATGGGCGGAATGTGTGGCGAGCAGATTTAGGTGCTGAATTAGCTCGTCTACAGCCAGTGAAAGATAAGCTGGGTGATAAGTTGTGGGTTGCGAGTTCTTGTTCATTACTTCATAGCCCGGTAGATCTTGAGTTAGAACAGAAACTGTCAGATGAAGTGAAGAGTTGGTTTGCATTTGCGAAGCAAAAAGTGACCGAAGTGAGCCTGTTAGGGGCGGCGCTTGATGGCGACCAAAACGCAATTCTAGCTTGTGAAACTTACAGCCAACCCATTGTTGCTCGTCGTACTGCTGAGCATGTTAATAAGCCCAAGGTGCAAGCTCGGTTGAATTCAATTACTAAGACTTTGGCTGAACGAAGCGCAGCATACCCTGAACGTGCAGCGCATCAAGCAGAGGTTCTTGGCCTTCCATTATTGCCGACCACAACCATAGGGTCATTTCCTCAAACCGGAGAAATTCGAATTCAGCGCAATGCGTATCGCACAGGGAAATTGACAGAAGCGGAGTACAACAGTGCGTTAAAAGGTCATATTGCTGATGCGGTTAAGCGCCAAGAAGCTTTGGATCTGGATGTTCTTGTCCATGGTGAAGCGGAACGTAACGATATGGTTGAGTACTTTGCTGAGAACCTTGAAGGCTTTCAAACGACTCAGTTTGGCTGGGTGCAAAGTTATGGTTCACGTTGCGTTAAACCGGCGATTGTCGTAGCAGACATCGAACGAGAAAAACCAATGACTGTCGAGTGGTCTACCTATGCGCAATCCTTAACATCAAAACAGATGAAAGGAATGCTAACCGGCCCTGTGACTATTTTGTGTTGGACTTTCCCTCGTGAAGATATTAGCCGCAAAGAGATAGCCCAACAATTGGCATTTGCGCTTCGTGATGAGGTTTCAGATCTTCAAGATGCAGGTATTAACATTATTCAAATTGATGAACCTGCAATCCGTGAAGGCTTACCGTTGAAGCAGAGTGATCACGCAGAATACCTTGAGTGGGCTGTGGATGCGTTTAAGATTTCGGCGGCAAGTGCAAAACCAGAAACGCAAATACATACTCATATGTGTTACAGCGAATTTAATGAGATCATTCAGTCAGTGGCCGATTTAGATGCCGATGTGATCACCATTGAAACATCACGATCGAATATGGAGTTGCTCAAAGCGTTTGAGGAATTTAACTATCCGAATGAAATTGGCCCTGGCGTCTATGACATTCATTCGCCAAACATTCCAACGCAAGAGTGGATTGAAGATCTGCTTCGTAAAGCGGCGGATAAAATCCCAGCAGAACGCTTATGGGCAAACCCTGACTGTGGTCTAAAAACCCGAAATTGGAAAGAGACAGAAGCGGCTCTCGCGAACCTCGTGTCAGCGGCGAAGAAATTGCGCGTAGAACTGGCTTAAAAGGTTCTGGGTTTGGTCAAAGGGGCGGTGGTAATTCTGTTTGTTCGTTTGTTCGTTAGTTCGTTAATGTGAATGCTTAGCGCGATTACTTAATTTGATACAAAAATGGAATGACCTAAAATAAAAAAGGTTGATACACATTCGCTATTTAAATAGAGAATCGGTATCAACCTTTTCGTTTCATTGCATCAAACAGCCTACGCGAAATAGGTTCTATAAACTTTCACAGCGCTGCTGAGATATAAGCTCATCGACCATCAACTGACCGCGAGAGTTTCTCAGCATAATTCGGTAACTCACACCTATCTCTAGGTTTTGAAGCACTTCAACATTATTGCAGTAATAATCCATGCTGCTTTTTATGACGCTGTCGATTGGTTTCGCACCTTTCGCGTCGGTGTTATAGAGCATCATTAATTCAACCACACCATTTTTAGCCGACGCTCGCATGATTGAAAGCGGGCCTTGCTCAATCGGTAAACCAGCAGAAAGAACACTGGCTCGGCTTTGAGCGGTAAGCTCTATCATTCGTTGCTTTTCCTGCTCCTCGGTTGATGCGCAACCTGATAAAACAAGTAAAGAACTCATGAGAGCAATGGCTATACGAATTGTGGTCATCTAAAACACTTTTTTGAATGGTTTCACAATAACATTTTCATACACACCAGCACCGATGTAAGGATCGGCATCAGCCCATGTCTGAGCTTCGGCAAGGGAGTTGAATTGTGCGATAACAGTAGATCCAGTAAAACCCGCTTCACCCGGATTATCTGAATCGATGGCTGGCATAGGACCCGCAGTCAGTAGGCGGCCTTCATCTTGCAGTAGCTGTAAGCGTTCTAAATGCTGCGCGCGCACGCTCATACGTTTTTCTAAAGAGTTTTCTACGTCTTGTGAAAAGATGACATACCACATATTCAATATCCTTACTTTATGTCTGACTTCTATAAATGCTTATACAGCTAAGTTAGTCCGTTCAATGTACTGGAAGTTCACACCTTTAACCTCGAATTGAGCGCTATTTTGTGAATCTATCCTTGATTTACTGGGCGAGGGCGGCCTTCACTGTCGATTGCAACATAATTAAATGTCGCTTCACAGACTTGGTATCGATCCCCGATGCCATCAATCTTCACAGGTTTAATCCAAACTTCAAGATTGACAGACATAGAAGTGCGGCCAATTCGAGTACATTCACCGTAACAACACACCACATCACCAACGCTCACTGGCTGTTTAAAAGTGATACTTGAAACTGATACGGTAACAACACGGCCGCAAGAAATTTCTTTTGCCAGAATAGCACCTGCGAGATCGAGCTGTGACATGATCCAGCCACCGAAAATATCACCGTTAGCATTAGTGTCTGCAGGCATAGCAAGTGTACGAAGAAGAAGTTGGCCTTTTGGCGAGTTGATTTCTTGAGTCATGTTTAGAGGGTTCCGAAACGACAAACGAATCAGCGACCAATACGGTCGCTGAAAATTTAATGGCGGGATTATATCAAAAATAATCTATTGATCATCTAATGATAAAGCTTAACCATCATTTTTATCATTAGATGCCTGGTCTTCCGGTAGCTGTTGATCTTTTGGCAGATGCTTATAGATATAAACACCAGTTAATAAGGTAAACGCGAAGGTTGCAGCAAGTAGGCCGAATACTTTGAAATTGACCCATACATCGAGTGGTAAGCTAAATGCAACATAAACGTTCAATACTGCACAGAAGCTAAAGAAAACAACCCATGCCCAGTTAATTTTGTTCCAGACTGAATCAGGAAGCGTAATCTCTTTGCCTAGCATCCCTTTGATTGCCGATTTGCCTATCATATGGCTGATCAAAAGCCCAAGCGCAAAAAGAGTGTAAACAATCGTCACTTTCCACTTGATGAAGTTTTCATCATGCAGGAAGATCGTCATGCCACCAAATATGGCCACCATTAAAAAGGTGATGACTTGCATCTTTTCAACTTTTTTGTAGATGAAGTAAGTAATAGCAATCTGAATTGCTGATGCCACAATTAATGCGCCAGTTGCGGTATAGATGTCATACATCTTGTAAAGGGCGAAAAATATTATTAGTGGAATAAAATCAATTATTTGCTTCATGTTGCAAGATATATCCTATTTAAGTAATTGGGCACAGTCTAACGAAAAGTGCCCCAATGCAAAACAGATAGTGACAATTGGATACAAAAAATAAGCAAAGATCGTTATTTCATCATACTTGTAGATTGGAATTGTGGGATTAACCCTTTTATATCTTCCAAGTAACCTTCGCTTCGTAAGTTCTCAACGGTCGAGTGAAGCTCTTCACAACTCATCGCAAAGCATGAAGATTTTCCTGTCATCAAGTCTAAGTATTGATGGTATTCACTTTCAGTAAAGTGACCAATTCTGTCTAGTAGCAGGGCTTTGATTCCGTGATGGATGAGCCCGTAGTATGTGTGTCTTTGAACAGTCATAACTTGTACTCCATGTCTGAGTAGTTTGTCAGCAATTTCGATACTGGTCACTACTGTGTATGAAGAATAACTAGCAAAACAAATGCCAAAGTTTTAACGCTATTTTATCGCTTTTATGCCACAAATACTCAATTTGAAAATCAATTTGAATATTTGGCATCCCTCACCATTTACTGTTCCTCTCATTGTCTAAGACGTCTGTTTTTCATCTGCTTTAATGGTATGAAATCCAGACCAAATTCGAGTAAAGGTTGTGATCCAGCAAAGCGCTGAAAACACATAAGCGATATTTGCAAATTGAGAAGGAAATAAACAGAACAAAACAAAACAGCCAATAGTTTCTGTTCCTTCAGTTAATCCGCTCATGTAATAGAGGGACTTATTACTATAGACCGGATTATTAATGTTTCTCTTTCCTGCCATAACAGCAAAAGCGAGAAAACTACTGCCGGTGCCAATGAACGAAAAGATAAGCAGGGCGCCAGCAATAGCGTTTTGATCGGGGTTTGCCAGTACAAAGCCGAACGGAACAAGCGAATAAAATAAAAAATCTAAACTGATATCTAAGAAGCCACCAGAGTCTGTGATCCCTTGAATTCTCGCAAGAGCCCCGTCTAAACCATCGAATATTCGATTGATAACAATGAACAACAAGGCCCACTGATACTGCTGAAAAAGTAGAGCAGGAAAGGCTAAACAACCGAAAGCGAAGCCCGCAACCGTGATTTGATTGGCGGTAAGCCCTGCGGTGTTCGCGTGCTTAGCCGCGAAAGTGAGGGGTTGGCGAATGATTTGGATACTAAAGCGATCAAGCATGACTATCTCCCCATGGCCACGTTAAGCACTGGCTATTTGGTGGCACATCGTCACTGTCATGCGTCACCATTATTGTTGGTATATTGGCGTGTTTAAGCTGCGTAAATACCCAATCACGAAACTGAACTCTTAGCTCTTTATCTAATTTACTGAATGGTTCATCTAATAATGCCAGTTTGGGTTGAGCCAATAACATGCGTACTAAACTGACCCTTGCTCGCTGCCCACCAGAAATTTGGTCGGGGAGTGCATGGGCAAGTTCTAATAGACCCACTTTGTCTAAAGCCGCCATGGCAGCATCTTTACGCTCGTTTCCTTTGATTCTATTTGGCAGTGCAAACGCAAGATTTTCCCAAATGTTAAGGTGCGGGAAAAGGAGGTCTTCTTGAAATAGAATCCCCACTTGGCGCTTGTGTGGTGGTAGATCGCCAATAGTGTTACCACAAAGCGTTATCGTTCCTTGTGCCGTGAAATCGGGAGATAGATGACCTGCAATAGCGCTTAATAACGTTGATTTCCCACAGCCACTTGGACCCATTAAGGTTAATACTTCTCCAGCTTTAACTTGGGTCGAGATGACAGGAAATAGCAGATCGCCTTTATGTTTAGATATGGCGAGGTTTTTTATGCATAGAGTCATGTTTTAATGGCTTCCGAACAATTTGAGGTTGCTGATGGTGAGATCGCGTTTTAGCGAGATGAAGGCGGCTTACAAGCACCGCAAAAGAGAAGAAAATAAACGGCAGAAGAGCTTGCCACATGGCATAAATAGCAGTGACACGTCGATCATAGCCGCTAGCTAAGGCAACCGCTTCCGTTGTTAAGGTTGAAATTCTGCCCGCTCCCAGCATGAGAGTCGGCAAATATTGCGCTAGGCTGACACTCATACCGACTGCCCAAGCAAACATGATGGCAGGGAAAAGAATAGGCGCTTTGATTTTTAGCCACACATGCAGTGGCGTTTTTCCTAAACTTAGAGCCGCTTGTGAGATACAAGGATCGTAACTGCGCCAGGGGCCGTCTAGGGCTAAAAAAACGAAAGGAAACGCAAAGAAGATATGTGACCATGTCACCCAGAAGAAATAGGCATCGCCAGAAAAATAGAGTGTGGTGATCTGAATGCCGAATAAAATGGAGAGTTGAGGCACCAGCATAGGGATAGCAATCACAATGCCCGGCACATGCCAGCGGTTTTTTTCTCGGAATTCATGGCAAATAATGGCGAAAAATAGGGCGATGGTTGCGGCGAGTATGGCAATGAGAGTGCTATCAACGATGGTAGGCACCACGTTTTGCCACTCAGTCATCCAAAATCGAGTGCTTAGTTGCGTTGGGAATAGGTCAGGGAATCGCCAGCGTTGAGCAAAACTCCATAGCAGCATGAGAGGCAGCGTCATGATACTGATGCTAGCTAAACCTATGAATAGGCTAAGGCCCGGAAAGCTTACGCCAGAACGGCCTGATACTTGCCAATGTCTACAGTATCTTGTTATGAACTGCTCGACTGACCGAGCAAATCCAATCAACACCAGCGTAAGAGCAAATAACAGCATCGCCCCTGCACCTGCTCGGGGTAGCAAGCTCAAGTCTGGATCACTAAACCACTGCCACACTAATACCGCAAATGTTGGCGGGTTGGTTGGGCCCACAATCAAACCCACATCAACGACGGACGCACTGTAAGCAATAATCGCCATCATCGGGAAGCGAATTTTGGTGAGCCATTGTGGTAATACACACTTCCACCACATCTGGGCTGGTGTGTAACCTAAACTACTGGCCACTTTGTGTGTTTGGTCGATATTAAGTTGCTGAATGATGGGAATGCTCATAAGCAACAGAAAAGGAACCTCTTTGATGACCAGAACCAAGGTTAGTCCCAGAGCGTAAGCGTTTTTAATGAGCCAACTCTGAGAGGAAGGGTCACTGATGAAAGGTAGCCACTGAGCTAAAGGCTCAATCAAGCGAGCAAGCATTCCGGTAGGTGAGAACAGGAACGCAAAACCGATGGCAAACGCAACATGTGGCATTGCCAGTAGTGGCGACAGGAGGTTCTCTATCTTTTTCCAGACAGTACTTTGCCAGCTATTTTGTAGAATGGCGAAAGTGATCAAGCAAGTGAGTAGACTGCTCGTAAGAGTGCTGAAAACGGTCAAGCCTAAAGATTGCGCGCTGCCACTCCATTGAAAAACCGCTAGATAGCCGTTAAGCGAAACTTGGCTTAGACCTATCGCAGGAATATAGCCAAGTGACGATAAAATAACCCCGACAATACCTGGCGCGATAGGCACAATGCATACCGTCATAATCAGTAGGTAAAGCCCCCTTAACATTGAGGGCCTAACTGAATTTTTAGTGGTGCGTTAATCGTTTTAATTAAGATGATAGTGATGACCTATTTTATTTTCCGTAGCGTTTAAGCCACTCTTTTTCCAGTGCAACTTGCCAACTTGGATGCGGCTCAGCAACTGATTTGAATAGTTTGGTATTTTTCGCACTGCCTGTTAAATATTGCGACTGTAGGATAGATGGATCGCCCCAAATATTCAGGTCGCCTTTGCGTGATTGTGCTTCTGGGCTTAAAAGGAAGTTAATAGCAACTTGAGCCCCTTCTTTTGCTGAGGCATTCCATGGAATAGCCAAAAAGTGAATATTGCTCAGTGCGCCTGTCTCAAAAGCGTATGCTTGAGTTGTCTCTGCTAACTTACCGCTCGCTTGAGCAGAGAAAACGCCATTTGGATTGAATGTGATCGCAAGATCGATTTGATCATCATCAAGGAGCTGAAGCATTTCTGATGAGCCAGCAGGAAATTGCTTACCTTGACGCCAAGCTGTTTTGTGTAACTCGTCTAGGTATTTCCATAGTGAAGCGGTAACGAGTGGGAAGTCGGCGTCATTAACTGGTTTCTGCAGTGTTGCATCGTTACGAGTCAGTTCAATAAGCAGTGCTTTCAGGAAGCTTGTACCATGAAACTCAGGTGGTTTTGGGTAAGCGATACGATTAGGAAAGGCCTTGCTGTAGCTGAGTAACTCACTAAAAGAAGAAGGAGGATTATTTAATGTTGCTTGGTCGTGAATAAATACCAGTTGACCAATGCCCCACGGTGCTTCTAGTCCATCGGTTGGTTCAGAAAAGTCAAAATCAACAGGGAAATCTTGGTTTACATACTCCCAACTCGGTAAAGTGTTAACGAAAGGACCAAAGAGTAGATTGCTGTTTTTCATCGACTTAAAGTTTTCGCCGTTAATCCACACCATGTCGACACTGCCGCCATCACTCTTTCCTGCTGTTTTTTCTGCCAATAAACGAGCCGTCGTTTCTGATATGTCTGCCACTTTCACATGTTTAAAAGTGATGCCATAGCGACTGTTTAGCTCTTGTCCAGCCCAACGTAAATACTGGTTGATTTCTTGGCTTCCACCCCAAGCATGAAAATAGACCACTTGGCCTTCCGCTTTTGCTTCAATTTCTTGCCATGATGCTGCATGGGACGACAGAGAGAGTAGGGATGTACAAAGGAGCAAAAAAAATCGTTTCATAATGTCAAAAATCCATTTTAGTTAAACGGCAACAGTGCGTTTAAGTATTGTTGTAATTTATTGTATGGCAAGTTAATGATTTTGTAATGTTATCTCTGTTTAAGACCTGTTACCAAGGAAAAAACTTTCATAGTTTGACTGTTTTTAATTAGTTAGCCTGTTTTGGTCGGATAAAAGGGGACAATTAGAGTGGGAGGGTTTGAATTCGTGACATTATTTTCGGTTAATTGCGAATAAAAAAAGCTGCTCAAAATAGAGCAGCTTTTTATGACAATTAAGCTTTTGAGCTTAGGTTTAAGCTTGTTGTTTCTCTAGTTCTGCTTTCACAACGTCATCTTCAATTAATGAATCAACGATAACAGCACAAGCAGCATCACCAGTGATGTTTAGTGCAGTACGGATCATATCGAAAATACGGTCAAGAGCGAACAATAGCGGTAGACCTTCGATTGGAATGCCAGCAGCAAGTAGTACAGCCACAACTAGGAACGAAGGACCAGGAACGCCCGCTTGACCAACAGCACCCAGTGTTGAAGTGATGATGATTGCGATGTATGCGCCCATAGAAAGGTCGATGTTGAACAGTTGTGCAAAGAAAATCGCAACAAGGCCGTAGTAGATTGCGTTGCCCGACATATTAATGGTGGCACCAAGAGGAAGAACAAAAGATGCTGTTGAGTTACGCACGCCTAGCTCTTTTTCGCAGGTTTCCATTGTTACTGGAAGTGTCGCCATTGAAGATGCAGTTGACAGAGCAACGGCTTGAGGTTTCTTCATTGCGGTTAAGAATTTCTTAGCAGACGTCTTAGTGAATATTTGGATCATTAGCGGGTAAGCAACAAAACCAAAGATTAAGATAGCAGCAACATAAACGACGAACAGTTTGAATACGACCATCAGTGCGCCGAAACCAAATGTGCCGACAGCTTCAGCCATAAGACCAAACACACCCAGTGGAGCGATGATCATCACTTTGTTGATCATCCATACCATTGCATCAACGATTGCGTTCACGCCATTGATAATTGGCTCACGTTTCTCTTTTGCTTGCTTCGAGATAGCGATACCAAAAAATAGGCAGAAAACAAGAATTTGAAGAATGTTAGCTTCGTTCAGTGATTGGAAAACGTTGGTTGGGATCATACCAGTGATGGTAGCCCAAAAAGTAGGTAGTTCACCTTTAGAAGCGTATTCAGCAGAGAACATGCCTTCGACGCCAGATACGTCGATACCACGTCCTGGTTCGAAAACCTCACCCATAATTAGAGCAAGTGTCACCGCAAGAGCTGATGTCAAAGCGAAGTAACCAAGAGTAGTCACACCAACTTTACCAGCAGAAGAGCTATTACCTAGACCAGCAGCACCAGAAATAAGTGCAACTGCGACTAAAGGTATAACCAGCATTTTGATTAAATTAATAAAGATTGCGCCTAGTGGAGCAAAGATTGTTGCGCTTTCACCCATCATGGCACCAACGGCAGTACCAATGATCATAGCGATGACAACTTGGACACCGATGTTGCTTAATAAATTGTTTTGTTTTAACACTTCCATAACCTCTGTGCTATTTAATTGTAATTTCCCAGTATTAGTCTCTACTGTACGGCATAGATGTGGACTAATATCTCGCAGTAGTTTTACACTTAATTTTCATATTTAGCAATGAGAGAACAATTGCGCATGGTCTCAAAGTGCTGTTTTATGTACCGTTGGGTTAAATTGCGCACGCTGGCAACCGATTGCTGAGGGTTGTGCCACATTATTTATGTGTTTTATTTATAAAGTAAATGCTAGCCATATGAATTGTGAATTATGAAAATAAGTGGATTGTTAACACTTGTGAGGGGGTGGTGGGAGTTGATTTTTAGATCTTAAATTTAACAACATTTTGTGTTGAATGTTATTTTTTGAGTCGGTGATTGTTATTGTGTTATGGGCGAGGAGAGCAAAAAAAGAGCACAAAATCGTACTCTTTTTGTTCAAGTCGTGTGTAAGTCAGATCCAGAGTTCAGATCATTATTTCACCTACTGTTTATTTTTGAGTTGCCGCTTTCATTGAGGAGACAAAGCTCGAAAGCTGGCTAAGCATCTTCTCTGGCTGTTCAAGATGACTCTCAATAATTTTAACGACGGCTGAACCAGAGATTGCGCCAGCGGCTCCAGCTTGAATGGCCTCTTGAACCTGTTCTGGTTGGGATATGCCAAAGCCAAGTAGGGCTGGTGGTGCGTCAAATGCATTGAGGCGCTCTAATAAAGCCGTAACAGGCATATTCGCTTTGGTTTCTGCTCCTGTTACCCCTGAACGTGAAAGTAGGTAAGTGTAGCCACCCCCAAGGTCAGATACCGATTTCAGAGTTTCATTACTTGCTGTCGGTGGGGCGATAAAAATCGGATGCACACCATGTTTTTCAGCAGCGGCGACGAACTCGGTACTCTCATTGGTAGGAACATCTGCGATTAATACAGAATCAACTCCCGCCTCAGCACATCGTTGATAGAAATTCTCGATTCCACCCGCAAATACAAGGTTAGCGTACATCAATAAGCCGATTGGAAGATCTGGATGTTGAGCTCTGATTTTTGCGATCAGGTCAAAACAGATACTTGGAGTGGTTTTTGACTCTAAAGCTCGGATGTTCGCCCCTTGAATGGTTGGCCCGTCTGCAAGAGGATCTGAGAATGGAATGCCAAGCTCCAGCGCATCTGCACCCGATTCAACCAGTGTTTGCATGATCTGCAAAGAGAGCTCTGGGCTTGGATCGCCAATAGTGACGAAAGGAACAAAAGCGCCTTGTTGTTTGTCAGCTAAGCGCTGAAATAGTGTTTGATAGCGATCCATTATAGCGCTCCTTCTTTGTTGTCTGCTTTATTTGCAGCTTGTTGTTCAAGAATGTCATGTACAGTGAAAATGTCTTTATCTCCACGTCCTGAAAGGTTAACGACAAGCAATTGCTCTTTTTCTGGTTCGTCTTGAGCCATCTTGATTGCGTAAGCCAAAGCATGTGCTGATTCTAGTGCTGGAATAATCCCCTCTTTACGAGCTAATAGCTGAAACGTCTCTAGTGCTTCATCATCGGTAATGGATTCATACTGCGCTCGACCAATCGAGTTTAAGTAGGCGTGCTGTGGGCCAACAGATGGAAAATCAAGCCCGGCAGATACTGAGTATGACTCTTCTACTTGACCGTTAGGATCTTGCATCAAAGGTGATTTCATACCGAAGAAAATACCTGTTTTACCGTGTTTTAGAGGCGCGCCATGTTGGTCGGTATCGATACCTTTACCCGCGGGTTCAACCCCAATTAAGCGTACATTTTCTTCTTCAATGAAGTCCGCAAACATGCCAATCGCGTTCGAACCACCGCCGACACAAGCAATAACCGCATCAGGCAGACGACCTTCGCGAGCTAGGATTTGGTTCTTCGTCTCTTCGCCAATCATGTGTTGGAATTCACGGACAATGGTTGGGAAAGGGTGAGGGCCCGCAGCAGTACCTAATAAGTAGTGAGCTTCTTCATAGCTTGCAGACCAATCACGCAGTGCTTCGTTACACGCGTCTTTTAAGGTTGCAGAGCCTGAATGAACAGGAATGACTTCCGCTCCCATTAATTTCATACGGAACACGTTAGGACTCTGACGTTCCACATCTTTTGCACCCATGTAAACTCGGCATTTTAGATCAAGCAGCGCACACGCTAGAGCAGTGGCAACACCGTGTTGACCAGCACCAGTCTCTGCGATGATCTCTTTTTTACCCATACGTTTCGCAAGTAACGCTTGGCCTAATACTTGGTTGGTTTTATGAGCGCCACCATGGAGCAAATCTTCACGTTTAAGGTAAAGTTTTGTTTTTGTGCCCTTAGTCAAATTACGAGTTAGGGTGAGTGCGGTTGGGCGACCTGCATACTCTTGCAATAGCGTCATGAATTCAGATTGAAATTCAGGATCTTTTTGAGCATCAATAAAAGCTTGCTCTAGTTGGTCTAGTGCAGGTACTAAGATTTGTGGTACGTATTGTCCACCGTATTCGCCAAAATAAGCATCAAGTTTCGCCATGATTACATCCCTTTTTTTATCTTTTTGTTGCTGACATATCGGTTGGTATTGTTAATACATCAGCATTTAATTTGGTTGATTTGCTATTTATTCGTTCTTTAGCACTCGTTTTTATTGCTCAGTGTTGCTACGGATTCAGCTGTGGTTAATACGCTCGAACTTCAGCAAACGCATGTTGAAGCTTTTGGCTGTCTTTTGTTCCCGGCTGTGATTCCACGCCAGAGTTGAAATCCAAACCTAAACAGCCCAATGCTGCTGCTTGTCTTGCGTTTTGTGGCGATAATCCGCCCGCCAACATAATGTTGTTTGTGTCATTGATGAGTTCCCAATCGAAACTCACTCCTGTTCCACCAGATTGATTGCCGACTTTGGCATCCAATAAATGACGGTCAATGTGAGAGGCGAGTAAGCTAGGCATCGTTTCAGCAACGCCATAGGCTTTCCAAATCTCAGTTGAGGACGGTAGTAAAGCTTTCAATGTGTCGACATAGTGTTGATCTTCCTCACCATGCAGTTGTACCGCGCTTAACCCAAGTTCAATGGCATAAGATGAGACTTGCTCAATAGATTGGTTTTGGAAAACACCCACATATTTAAGTGGTGCACCGCTCATTACGATTCGGGCTGATTCCGGATTCACAAAGCGTTTGGATGTTTCGACAAAAATAAGGCCACCAAATACGGAACCTGCTTGATAAGCTTTGGCTGCGTCGTCGGGATGAGTTAATCCACACACTTTATTTTCGCCTAGAGTGACACTTCTGACGGCTAATTCAATGTCATCTTCAGCCATAATAGAGCTGCCGATAAGGAAGCCTGACGCAAACTCGGAGAGTTCTCGAACTTGCTGGTGGGTATAAATACCCGATTCCGAAATAATAGTCGTGCCTTTAGGAAGCAATGGCGCTAACTCTTTGGTGCGATTCAAGTCTGTTGATAGGTCGCGTAAGTTACGGTTGTTAATTCCAATCACTTTCGCTTTTAGTGCCACCGCGCGTTCAAGTTCTTCTTCATTGCTGACTTCCGTTAAAATGCCGAGCCCTAGTGAATGAGCCACTTCTGCAAGTTCACGGTATTGCTGATCATTAAGTACGGACAGCATCAGTAAAATGGCATCGGCACTATAATGGCGAGCTAGATAGACTTGGTAGATATCAACCATGAAGTCTTTACACAAAATAGGCTGTGTGACCTGTTTACGAACTTGGGGTAAAAAATCGAAATTACCTTGGAAGTATTTTTCATCGGCCAAAATTGAGATTGCACTGGCGTGGTCGTTATAAACCGAGGCAATGTAATCAAGGTCAAAGTTATCGCGAATTAACCCTTTAGAAGGCGATGCTTTTTTACATTCCAGTATAAAGGCCGCTTTATCACCAGAGAGCGCCGCGTAGAAATCTCGATCGGATGGAACCAACGATGCTTTAAAGCTTTCTAGAGGTTGAGACTGTTTTCTCGCCTCAATCCATTTGTGTTTGTCGTTGACAATTTTTACCAGCACTTCAGCCATCTCGGTATTTTCAATAGAGATGTGCTCTGAAAGTTGTTCTGCTTTGGCTTCTGATCTCGATGTCATCTATTTATCCTCGTTGCGCGAGTTGTTGTACTAGCTCAAAGGCTTTGCCTGAATTCATTACCTCAATCGCATGTTGGGTATTTGCTTTGAGATCTTCTCGTCCAAATAGGCGCAGTAATAGAGCGACATTGGCAGCAACGGCACCTAATTGAGCATCGGTTCCTTTGCCTGTCAGCATGTCGGAAATGATTGCGCGATTCTCTTCTGGCTCTCCACCTTTAATGGCGTCAAGCGGGTAAGTTTCTAATCCAAAGTCTTCAGGCTGAAGTGTGTACTCTGTGATTTTTCCATCCTTAATTTCAGCCACTAAGGTTTCGCCGTGAATTGCGACTTCATCTAGGCCACTACCATGTACTACTGCCGCTCGTTTCATTCCCATTTGTAGCATGGTTTCCGCGATAGGACGAACCAGTGACGCATCATAGACGCCCATTAACTCGATGTTAGGACGAGCAGGGTTGATCAATGGCCCTAAAATATTAAAGAGAGTGCGCGTTTTCATGGTTTGACGAACAGGCATCGCGTGACGGATGCCTCCGTGGTATTGCGGTGCGAACAAGAAAGCGACACCAAGATCATCGACGGCTTTACGAGTATCTTCTGCGCTCATCGCAAGGTTGATACCAAATGAGTCAAGTAGATCCGATGATCCAGATTTACTTGATACGCCACGGTTGCCATGTTTTGCGATTTTTACGCCACATGCCGCCGCAACAAACGCAGCAGTGGTTGAAATATTAATGGTGTTTGAACCGTCGCCACCTGTGCCAACGATGTCGGCGAAGTCATAATCAGGGCGAGGGAAAGGACTCGCATTGGCAAGTAGCGCTTTTGCGGCACCTGCGATTTCATCTGGTGTCTCGCCTTTTATTTTTAGAGCCGTAAGAGCTGCCGCCATCAGAATTGGGTCTAATTCACCTTGAATAATGACATCAAAAAGCTGGTGGCTCTCTTGCTGAGTCAAAGATTGTTGGTCGTACAATTTGTTGATGATGCTTTCCATTGTTGATTCCATAATTTTTTCCTCTAAATCCGTTTAGGCGTGTGCTTCGTCTAAAGCCCATTCAATTGCGTTGGAAAGCAGTGTTGCTCCGTAAGTCGTCATAATTGATTCTGGGTGAAACTGAAAGCCGCAAATTTTGTCTTGTTCATGAACCACTGACATTACTAAACCATCCACTTCGGCGGTAATGGTTAATGTTGGTGGCACATGAGTTGCCACGAGTGAGTGATAACGCGCAATCGCAAGTGGAGAGGGTAAACCTTGATAGGTCGAGTGATTGCTGTGTTCCATCATCGAAACCTTACCATGAATGATTTCACCTGCGCCCGCAACTGTGCCGCCATAAGCTTCAACAATGGCTTGGTGTCCAAGGCAGATACCAATCATCGGTACTTTGCCTTTTAGTGCTGTGATCAGTTCAGGCATACAACCCGCTTCTGATGGTGCGCCAGGGCCCGGTGACAATAAAACCAGTGGGTTATCGAGTTGATTAACGGCTTCTGCTATCACCGTAGCGGCAATGTTGTTTCGATAAATAGTCACTTGATGACCTAGTGAGCGGAATTGATCAACTAGGTTATAAGTAAAGGAGTCGAAGTTATCGACAAAGACGATATTAGCCATGCTTATGACTCCTGCTTTTGGGCGTTTTTAGATGCGACTTCTGGTTTGCGGTGTGCATCTTGAATGGCAGAAATAACAGCTTGAGCCTTGCCGCGTGTTTCATCTGCTTCTGCTTGTGGGTCGGAATCAAACACCACGCCAGCTCCCGCTTGAACTTGTGCCATTCCGTTTTCAACATAAGCCGAACGAATCACAATGCAGGTATCTAAATCGCCTTCACCGGTTAAGTAGCCTACAGCACCACCGTAACTGCCTCGACGAGCTTGTTCGACGTCACGAATCAATTGCATTGCTCTGATCTTAGGTGCGCCAGTCAGGGTTCCCATGTTCATGCACGCTTGATACGCATGAAGAGCGTCAAGATCTTCTCTTAGTTGCCCAATCACGCGAGAAACGAGATGCATGACGTGGCTATAGCGGTCTACCTTGAGTAAGTCAGCAACATGACGAGTGCCAGCGGCGCTGATTCTTGCTACATCGTTACGAGCTAAATCGACCAACATCATGTGTTCAGCGTTCTCTTTTTTGTCTGTGCGAAGTTCAAGTTCTATTCGACTGTCTAAGTCAAAATTGATACTGCCATTTGCATGTTTTCCGCGTCGACGAGTTCCGGCTATTGGGTAGATTTCAACTTGGTTTGTGTCTGTTTCGTATTTCAATGCGCTTTCTGGTGATGCCCCGAAAAGGGTAAATAGCTCATCTTGCATATAGAACATGTAAGGGCTTGGATTACTCTCTTTTAATGCTTTGTATGCGGCAAGGGGAGAAGGGCAAGGGAGAGTAAAATGGCGTGAAGGCACAACTTGGAACACATCACCTTTCACAACAAACTCTTTTAAATCACGAACGGTTTGACAGAAATCTTCATCACTGACGCTTGGAACCGCATCTGTGCACTCAACGGTTTGAGCAGCAGGTAGATTTGCTAGAGATTGGCATTGGTGATTAATCTGCTCTAGGCGCTGCTCAAGTTGACATTTTTCTACCTGAGTAGATTCAAATAGACTAGCTTGAAGTGAGCAGGATTCTGTTTGATGATCGACGATCATCAAGGTTTCAGCCACGTAGAAGACATAGTCTGGACACTGGTTCGTTGCTTTCGCATTGCCAAGAGGTTCAAAGCTTGCGACTAAATCATAAGCGAATAGACCACCAATGAAGATCGCATGTTTGTCTTGGTTCTCTAAGTTGAAACTGTGTTGCACTAAGCGCAGTGCATCAAATGAAGATGCTTCTCTTAGACGACTGTCCTCATCTAGGCAGAGGTTATTCGTTAAGTCATCAGAAGCGTTATCATCTTGGTAGATAATAGTAAGCGCATTCTCTTCAAGTTGGGATGAGATGTGTTGATGGATGTTACGCGCTAAGTGTTTAATTAGGTTACGCCCATTGTCTGTTAGGGCATTAAATACAACCTTGTGCCCATGACAGACAATTCGAACCGCTGCGTCAATCAGTAATAGGCTTTTAAGATTCTGTTTTGAATCAATCTCAGCAGACTCAAGTAAAAGACTGTCGGTTTTGTTTTCACATAATGTATGGAATAGACGAGTTGGATCTTGAGCATACGGAATAGAGGTATGCAAGACGTCGATTTTTCCTAGCTTCTTAATTTCAATGGCCTTGTTCACAAGACCTCCTTGAGTAATATTTATTAATTCTTCCTGCCTACATAGTCGCATAAAGCGAGAACGCACCCAATCTGCAATCTTCCGATATCGATGTTTTATTGTTCAGTTGAGTGTGAGATGTACAGCAAAATAAAAAGCCCGCTCATTGAGCGGGCTAAATGTATAGATTTTATTAATTAAAAGTATACGTTAGCCCACCAAGAACTTGTCCAAGTGCGCCACCAACTAAGATCAGTTGCATTAACTGAAAGTTTGTCTTTATGGTTTTGGTTAAATTCTTGTAACATAGTGAACCCAAAAAATGATTTAGTGTATTTGCGTACTAGTTAACTAGTGCGGAAGTAAAAAGTCAAGCCGAAAAGTAATGAATAATGAGAATAGATCTACACAGTCACACAACCGCTTCTGATGGTCGGTTTTCACCTAGCGAATTAATCGATCGCGCTTTGGGCTTTAATATCGAAGTGTTGGCGATCACAGATCACGATACTTTGGATGGTTTGCCGGTTGCGCATCGTTACATTGAAGACAACCAACTACCGATTCAATTGATTAATGGCATTGAAATTTCGACGGTTTGGCAAAATAAAGATATTCATATTGTTGGATTGAATGTTGACCCTAATTCCGCGGAACTTGCGGCGCTTATTGAGCGCCAAAAAGCGCATCGAGTTTCACGTGCTGCGTTAATTGCAGAGCGATTGAGCAAGGCAACACGTGAAGGTGTGCTTGAAGAAGTGCAAGCTATTGCGGGAGACGCTCCTGTTACGCGTGCTCATTTTGCTAAATGGTTAGTCGATAACGGCTACGCCAAAACAATGCAGCAAGTATTCAAGAAATTTTTAACGCGGAATAATCCAGGTTATGTGCCACCGACATGGTGTTCAATGACGGATGCGGTAGAAGCGATTCATGCTGCTGGTGGGCAAGCTGTATTGGCTCACCCTGGGCGATATGGGTTGACTGCTAAGTGGGTTAAGCGTTTACTAAGCGCCTATGTTGAAGCGGGTGGGGATGCAATGGAAGTTGCTCAACCACAACAAGCTCAGCAAGAAAGGCGCAACTTGGCGGATTATGCTATACAATACAAACTATTAGCTTCCCAAGGCAGCGACTTTCACTATCCATCACCTTGGATGGAGTTAGGAAGAAACCTCTGGCTCCCTTCTGGGGTTGAGCCAGTATGGCAAGATTGGGCTCTTATTGAGAAAGAAAAACCTTTAGAACAATAAGTACGCCACACAGATAGAGTCGAGAGACTCGATAATGAGGAATTACAATGAGCCAGTTTTTTTACGTACACCCTGAAAACCCTCAGGCTCGCTTGATCAGTCAAGCCGTAGCAATCATTCGTAATGGCGGGATTGTGGTCTATCCAACCGATTCCGGTTACGCATTGGGTTGTCAGTTAGAAAACAAACAAGCGTTAGAGCGTATTTGCCAAATTCGTCGTTTAGATAGCAAGCATAACTTCACGCTGTTATGTCGTGATCTTTCTGAAATTTCACTGTATGCACGAGTCGATAATACTGCATTCCGCTTATTGAAAAGCAATACCCCGGGGCCATACACCTTTATTTTTAAAGGGACTAAAGAAGTGCCTCGTCGTTTGATGAATGCAAAAAGAAAGACGATCGGTATTCGTATCCCTGACAATCAAATTGCCTTAGATCTTCTTGAAGCTCTTGGTGAACCTTTGATGTCTACGTCATTGATTCTTCCTGGTAATAGCCATACTGAATCCGATCCAGAAGAGATTCGTGACAGTCTAGAGCATGCCGTTGATGTGATCTTAAATGGTGGCTATTTAGGTGAGCAACCAACTACGGTTGTTGATTTTAGTGAAGACGATGTCACGATTTCACGTATTGGTGCTGGTGATACGGTACCGTTTGAATAAAACTGATTTGATAACGAGCATCTGCATTTGTCGAAATAACAGATGCTTTTTTTCATTGAATTTGCGATAATACGCGACCGCGATTCGATCGCAAAAATATTCATTCGACGTCTGTGAAGACGACAATTAGGTAGATAGTAGATAAATGAGCGAAAAAATACAGAAGGTTCTAGCACGCGCAGGTCACGGTTCTCGTCGTGAACTTGAAGCTTTGATTAAAGCGGGTCGTGTTAGTATTAATGGTCAAGTTGCTAAACTAGGTGAGCGCCTAGAAGACGAAAGTGCGGTTATCCGTATTGATGGTCATACTGTTTCTGGTAAAGCTTCGGAAGAAGTTGTATGTCGTGTACTTGCGTATTACAAACCGGAAGGGGAGTTGTGTACACGTAACGATCCTGAAGGTCGTCGTACCGTATTTGATCGCTTGCCAAAAATCCGTGGTTCTCGTTGGATTTCAGTGGGTCGTCTTGATGCGAACACTTCTGGTTTACTACTTTTTACAACGGATGGTGAACTTGCTAACCGTTTGATGCACCCTAGCCGTCAAGTTGAGCGTGAATACTTGGTTCGTGTTTTTGGTGAAATCAACGAAGACAAAGTTAAGAATGTAGTTCGCGGCGTTAAGCTTGAAGATGGTATGGCTCGTTTCGAAGATGTTGTTTATGCTGGCGGTGAAGGTATGAACCACACTTTCTATGTAGCAATCAACGAAGGTCGTAACCGTGAAGTTCGTCGTTTGTGGGAATCGCAAGATACCACGGTAAGCCGTCTTAAGCGTGTTCGTTATGGTGATATCTACTTAGATAAGAAATTACCTCGTGGCGGTTGGAAAGAGCTTGATCTAACAGAAGTTAACTACTTAAGAACATTAGTAGAACTTCCTGCTGAGAAAGAGACAATGCTTGATCTTGATGCGAACAATACTTCGCGTCAGCGTGAGCGTTCTCGTAGCCAAAAAATTCGTCGCGCAGTTAAGCGTCACGAAGAGCGTGCAAATGCACCGAAAGGCCGCAGTAATCAGCAGAAACGTCAAAAACCGAATACTCGTGGTACGACAACAAATGAAGCTGGAGCACCACCGAAAGGTTCTGCAAACAAGGCGAAGCCGAAACCGGGTTCAAGAAAACCGAATAACGGCCGTCCAAGTAAGCCGAGTAAGCCAAGAACTCGTATCTAGAGTTTCATAAGTTAAATAAAAAAACCTGCTTAATATGGCAGGTTTTTTTGTGCCTCAATAATGAGATTGATGCTCTTCAATTCATCGCTAACTTAGATCACTTATGGTTTGAAAAGTTATCGCCTTTCGCCATTCGATCGTAGAGGATTACGTTTACCGCAGCCGCAAGGTTCATGCAACCATTGGTCGGTACGTAGATCGTTTCGCGACAAAAATCAGTGATCTCTTTTTTCAGTGTTCCATCTTCAGGGCCAAAAATATAAAAGGCACGAGGTGGATGCTTGTAGTCAGGAAGAGGTTTCGCCCCTTCGATTAAATCGACCGCAACAGGAACACAGCCCAAAGGAATAATATCTTTTAAGCTTTCAACTCCGATAAGAGGAATATCTAAATGCTGTTCTTTTGTATCAGTACAAAATTGTCTCGCGAGATCGTAACGTGTTCCCGTGTAGAATACTGAGTTTACGTCATAACAGCCTGCAGCGCGCATGACTGAACCGACGTTTTCCGGTGTTTTAGGATTAAACAGGCCAATGCAAGAGTAGCCTTTAGCTAAGGTGCCATTTGTTGCTTTTGTCATAATTGAAATCGAATGCAAAGATAAGTAAAAGAGAATAAAAAAGCCTGAGTGCCGTAGTTAAAAGTAGGCTCAGGCTTAATCTTTACGCTGATGAAAACGAAGCGAAAATGGTAAGAACTAGTCGCGTTTCCATAGGGCGTGGCAAGAACGGTTGTCTGGGTCTCGGCTGATAAGTAAACGAGCAAACACATCGTCTAGGACATCGTCAGCTTCATTGACTAGGCCAATTCTAATTTCAGCGTAAACTTCTTTATCAACTTCAAATCCAACTTCTTGTACCCAGTCGTCTCCAGTCTCTACCAGTTCAGCAGCGCCTCGGTCTTCAAATTGTGCAGTGAATAGAATGACATCCGCAGGTTCTAGGTTGTCTGGTGCCATTTCTAGGAAGATGTCGTATGCCACATCGATAGCGTCATCATAAGAAATTAGTTCTGTCATTGTGTAACCTTCATTGGGTAGACTTAAAGTGCTTGGGACATAGTATATCAAGCCACGCACTATAAAAGGAATAACTTGATCGATTGATTCAGCTAGTAGATCATAACCTTGTGTATTCTTTTTCATTTTTAAAGACAAATAATCAAGATGGTATTACCCGTTATCAATCCAAGCTCGCCGTTTCAGGCCGAATTCCAACCGGCAATCACTGATCTTTTGAAATTCCTCAAGGGTGGGCTTGGAACCAACCTACACAGTGTCTATCTCTACGGTAGTGTTGCAAGAAAGTCGGCAAAGGTTGGTCGCTCCAACTTGGATGTCGTTGTGATCACTCATCGCGAATTTAACGATAACCGAACGACACTGCTTAATACTATTAAATGGCGTTTTCAGAAAAGCTTTCCGCAACTTACTGAGGTTTCAATTAAGACAGCGTTGGTGAGTGATATTGTCGATCTAGATAATATTTTCACTTGGGGTTTTATGCTTAAGCACTGCTGCGTATGCATCTATGGAGAAGATCTGTCAGATTGTTATGGTGAATTCGAACCTAGCTGGGAAATTGCAAAACACTGGAATATGGATGTAGATGATTGGTTGGAGATCTATCGCCATAGGATCGCAAAAGCGGCTACGGCACACGAGCAGATACACGCGCAAGTTACGATTGCTAAAAAGTTGCTTAGGGCTAGTTACTCGCTGATCATGTATCGCGATAAACGCTGGTTTGATGACCCAACGGAATGTGGGAAAGAGTTCTTACGTTACCATCCAGATAAAGAGGTCGAAATTCAACGATTAAATATACTGCTCACAGGAAAGTTGATCCCGAAACGCTCCGTGATTGGGATCTTGGATGGGTTTGGTGCTTGGTTGACGAAACAGTATAAAAAAACAGAGTTTAAAATTGGGTAGTGCTTCTTTATTAAAATAGTCCTAGTTGAGCGGCATTGAGTCGCTCAAAGTCGATATCAATAAATGGAAGAATAGCTTCGGCAACGGGTTTAATCTGCTTGTCTACATAGTGTTGATAATCGATTAAGCTCTGCTGGTACTCTTTTGGTTCAGGGCCGTTGATGGTGATGACATACTCGATTCGCCCCTTATTCTGATATTGAAGAGGACGACCGCGCTTCGCATTTATCTCATCTGCCATACGCGCTGCTCTGACTTGAGGTGGCACGTTTTTCTGATATTCGTGCAGTTTTCTGCGTAATCGTTTTTGATAGCTTAGCTCATCATCGAATTGACCTGCCTTGGTCTGTTCAACAAATTGACGGACGTATTCACTTGGATCTTCACCATGAAAAACCATTTGGTAGAGTTGCTGTTGAAATCGTTGTGCAAGCGGTGTCCAATCCGTTCTGGCACTTTCTAATCCTTTAAAAATGATTTTCTCATTGTCACCTTCTCCAGTCAGCCCTGCATAACGTTTCTTTGAGCCCGTCTCTGAACCCCGAATGGTGGGCATGAGGAACTTACGGTAATGGGTTTCGAATTCAATCTCTAAAATCGACGTGAGGTTGTACTCCTCCCTTAGATGAGCAGTCCACCACTCGTTAATTTCTTCAACTAATTGGTGACCAATCTTGTCAGCTTCTTGCTGTGATAATTGACCGTTTAGCGAGACAAAGGTGGAGTCGGTATCACCATAGATCACTTGATAGCCGCGTTGCTCAATCAGCATTTTGGTCTGTTTCATTATTTCATGACCGCGCATCGTGATTGAGGAGGCAAGTCGAGTATCAAAAAAACGGCAACCAGAAGAGCCTAAAACGCCATAGAAAGAGTTCATGATGATTTTTATCGCTTGTGAAAATGCTTTTTCATTATTCTTCTTTGCGATGTCGCGAGCAGCCCATAGATCTTCGATCATCTTAGGCAAGAAATGTTGTTTCCGATGAAATTGACCACCTCTAAAGCCAGGTACCGATCCCTTTTCGTCATTACCTATCTCTTGTTTCAGCCCTTCAATTAAACCGATAGGGTCAATCAGAAATGAACGAATAATTGAGGGATAAAGACTTTTGAAATCGAGTACCAGAACAGAGTCGTAGAGCTGTGGAATCGAGTCCATAACATAGCCGCCAGGGCTAGCAATCCAGTTTTCAGGCGCTAAATTGGGGGCGACATAACCTGAGCGATGGATCTGTGGGAGATACAAATTGGTGAAAGCCGCGACAGAACCGCCAATCCGGTCAAGTTCTACGCCAGTCAATCGTGTTCTTTCTATAGCAAAATCGAGTAAATGCGTATGTTGAAATATTCGATTTACGAGTACGCAATCTTGCAAGTTATAACGAGCGAGTGAAGGTTTATCTTCACGGAACATTCGATTGATTTCATCCATTCTGTCATGAACATTATGGATGTCTTTGCCTTCACCAAGTAACTCTCTTGAGACAGATTCTAACGACCAGGAGCGAAAATGGTAAGTCGCGGTTTTTAAGGTATCAATGCCATCAAGAACGACTCGACCTGGAATGGTGATAAAACCTTGCTGACTTTGGTTAGAGGTTCGAAAGAAACTGGATTGCTTTGCTCGACCAATTTTTAAAGCTAAGTGATGCCATTCAGCGCGCTTATGCAAAAGCCGGAAATCAAAATCAATAACATTCCACCCAATAATAATGTCGGGATCAAATTGTTGAAACCAATCAACCATTGCGATTAGCAGGGATCTCTCATCGGAGACCCATTGGATCTGTGTTTCACTGGGTTGCGAAGGCCCGATCATAATGACTCGGCTGTCCATAGGGCTATCTAACCCTATAGAGTAAAGAATCCCTTTTTCGGAACATTCGATATCAATTGATACGACAGAAAGTGACGGTATGTAATCGGTCGCTCTGCATTTTGCTTGTTCGATATGTCGATACGATTGCTTCTGTTTTTGTCGCCCTGTGAATTCAACACCGCCTTTAATGAATCGCTCCATTAAATACCTGTCGGCGAGTTTAATATCGGCCTCATATGTGGTGATGTCATTTAATGCCAACGTCGCTGAAAATTTATTGGCGTCTTTACTCGTATTGAAGTAACAGCCAGTAAGTGAATGCTGCTCAAAAGAAGTTAAAGGTAAAGGTTTAAACTGGACATTAACCGACTCTTGCTGCGCGATGGTTTGACACTGAGAAAGAGTGGATTGTGGAATAAAGAAAATGGGTTTTTCTTGAGGTATCGTTAATAGCGTAGGCCCGTTAGGCGTGCTGAGCCATAAGTCAATTTGAGTTGCACCAGATGTATCTCTGGCTTGGCGGGTAAGAATAAACCCCTGTTCAGTATTCAAAATAGACACTCAAAAAAATAGTGATGAGATAATAACAAACCTCAGTAAGAATAAAAGAAGATTGGGAGTTGTTATGCGAGTATTAAATAAATGCGGTGGATAAATATACACAAAAGTTAATATTCAGCAGAGTGATTTAAGTTGTTAGTTGCACATGTAACAAGTTGATCACAATCGTTTTAGTTGCTCAGGTAATACTTTAACTTAGTGATCTATAAGAACTTTAACGATGATTTTTTGTTCTTATAAAATAAGTTCTTGCTAAAGTTTGAGTTTGGGCACATATTCTTGGTAAGCATTTTTATACGAAATGCGTTACTATAAGCAACCATGCTGCTTCCCATATTTTGGGGATGCAGAACCAATAGACAAGTGTGGAGATACAAGTTTGATAAATGTTTTCCTTGTAGATGATCACGAGCTGGTTCGCACAGGGATACGACGTATTATAGAAGACGTCCGTGGAATGAACGTAGCAGGGGAAGCTGAAAGCGGTGAAGATGCAGTAAAATGGTGTCGGAGTAATAATACCGACGTTATTTTGATGGATATGAATATGCCGGGTATTGGTGGGCTTGAAGCGACCAAAAAAATCTTGCGATATAATCCAGATGTTAGAATCATTGTTTTGACGGTTCATACGGAGAATCCGTTTCCAACTAAAGTGATGCAAGCAGGAGCTGCCGGTTATCTAACCAAAGGTGCAGGTCCTGACGAAATGGTGAATGCTATTCGTGTCGTTCATACTGGACAGCGATATATTTCCCCAGAAATTGCGCAGCAAATGGCATTAAGTCAGTTTTCGCCTGCGTCTGAGAATCCATTTAAAGATCTTTCTGAACGTGAACTTCAGATCATGATGATGATCACCAAAGGACAGAAAGTAACGGATATTTCAGAGCAATTAAATTTAAGTCCAAAAACAGTCAATAGCTATCGCTACCGCTTGTTTAGCAAGTTAGATATAGGTGGTGATGTCGAGCTGACCCATTTGGCTATTCGACATGGAATTTTAGATACCGAGACCTTGTAGTGACATCATCGTTTGACTCGGTAGCTTTTCTAAAAACAGTCACACATCAGCCCGGCGTTTATCGTATGTATAACGCCGATGCTGTTGTGATATATGTAGGAAAAGCCAAAGACCTCCAAAAACGCCTTTCTAGTTATTTCCGCAAAAGAGTGGATAGTGAAAAAACGCGCGCTCTTGTAAGTAATATCGATAAAATTGACGTCACAGTGACACATACTGAGACAGAAGCTCTGATCTTAGAACATAACTACATTAAGCAGTATTTGCCTAAGTACAATGTTTTATTGAGAGATGATAAGTCTTACCCATACATCTTTATCAGCGGACATAAACATCCACGGTTATCAATGCACCGAGGAACGAAAAAGCGCAAAGGCGAATATTTTGGTCCTTATCCTGACTCTGGTGCGGTTCGAGAAACACTTCATTTAATTCAAAAAATATTCCCAGTTAGACAATGTGAAGATACGGTTTATGGTAATCGTACTCGTCCGTGCTTGATGTACCAAATTGGACGTTGTGCCGCACCATGTGTGAAAAGCATCATATCCGATGAAGATTATGCCGAGCTGGTGGGGTATGTTCGTCTGTTCTTGAAAGGCAAAGATAAGCAAGTACTTGAAACTTTGATCGACAAGATGGATAAGGCGAGCCAGCAACTCAAATTCGAAGAGGCCGCAGGGTTCAGAGATCAGATTCAGGCAATTCGACGAGTTCAAGAGCAGCAATTTGTCTCTGAAGACAGTATGGACGACATGGATGTACTCGGTTTTGCTCAAGAGAATGGCATTGCATGCATCCATATTTTGATGATCCGACAGGGTAAGATCCTGGGTAGTCGTAGCCATTTTCCAAAAATACCCAGCAAGACAACCTCGGAAGAGGTCTTTTATAGTTTCCTCAGTCAATATTATTTGGCACATAACGAATCGCGAACTATACCGACCCGAATAATATTAAGTGCGGGCTTAGTTGAAGAGACAAACGCTCTCCAGGATGCCTTAAGCGATGTTGCTGGGCGGAAAATCACATTTCAGACGAACCCAACGAAAAGTCGAAGTCAGTACCTTAAACTTGCTAACACCAATGCATTAACCGCGATCACGACCAAAATAAATCATAAGATGACGGTCAACCAGCGCTTCAAAGAGCTTCAAGATGTGTTGGCGGTTGAATCAATTCGCAGAATGGAATGTTTCGACATTAGTCATACTATGGGTGAAAGTACGATTGCGTCATGTGTTGTCTTCAATCATGAAGGCCCCGTGAAGCAGGAGTATCGCCGCTATAATATTACCGGAATTACAGGTGGTGATGATTACGCGGCAATGGGTCAAGTTCTAGAGCGCCGTTACTCCAAACAACTGGATGTAGATAAAATACCTGATGTGATTTTCATCGATGGTGGCAAAGGGCAACTGAATCGGTCACTAGAGATAATTTCCAAACATTGGGAAGATTGGCCAAAACGCCCAATCATGATTGGTATTGCTAAAGGCGTTACTCGTAAACCCGGGCTTGAAACCTTGATTACTACCGATGGTGAAGAGTTTAATTTACCAAGTGATGCACCTGCACTTCACCTCATTCAACATATTCGTGATGAAAGCCATAATCATGCGATTGCTGGACATAGAGCTAAACGTGGCAAAACGCGTCGCACGAGCCCTTTAGAGGGGATCGAAGGTGTCGGTCCGAAACGCAGACAAGCCTTACTAAAGAACATGGGCGGATTGCAAGAATTAAAACGTGCTACTGTTGAAGAAATAGCCAAAGTGCCCGGTATTAGTATTTCTTTGGCAGAAATTATTTATCAAGCATTGAAACAATAGCAAAAATCCCGCAACATGAAGGCGCAATTGATAAGAGCCTAATAATATGCGTTTTAATATACCTAACATTTTGTCGTTATTGAGATTATTTCTCATCCCTGTCTTTGTCGTAGTTTTCTATCTACCGTATTCATGGGCTCCATTTGCTGCGGCAATGGTGTTTTGGGTTGCGGGTTTTACCGATTGGTTAGATGGTATGCTAGCGCGAAAATTAGGCCAAACTTCTCGTTTCGGGGCATTCATTGACCCTGTGGCAGATAAGGTCTTAGTCGCAACGGCATTGATATTAGTGACTGAGCACTACCATTCAATATGGGTGACAATTCCAGCGGTAACTATGATTGGCCGTGAAATTATCATCTCTGCTTTAAGAGAATGGATGGCGGAAATCGGTAAACGAGCAAGTGTTGCCGTTTCGTGGGTAGGTAAAGTTAAAACCGTTTCCCAAATGTTTGCGCTTTGGGTGCTTATCTGGCGCTATGATGATTGGATGATTTGGGTAGGATATGGTGCACTTTACATTGCGACCATCTTAACCTACTGGTCAATGGTTCAATATTTGGCCGCTGCAAAAGATGATTTGCTTGATGAGCAGCATCATTAAGAATTAAAACAAAAAAAGCGAACCAATGGGGTTCGCTTTTTTTGTTTTAGTCTATTGGTTTTAAGGTGATGACTTCTGTGATTGAGTAGGAGAATGCACTTTCTTACTCTCACTCTCTAAGTTGCTAGCAGTTATCTTCTCCAATATGGAGGTTTAATTGCTACTAAACTGACCAATTTGGCACGTTTTGAATGTTTAGTAGCCAAACAGTCTGAAAATAGAAAAAATAGTGTTGACTCAACTGCTCTAATCCGTAAAATGCATCCCGTACCCAAGAGGAGCTCAACGAAATAAGTGAGCAACTTAACGGTGATAAAGGCGCCTTGGCAGAGTGGCTATGCAGCGGATTGCAAATCCGTGGACCTCGGTTCGACTCCGGGAGGCGCCTCCATTCTCTCTTTTAAAGAAGAATGAAATGCGATACTAGCTCAGTTGGTAGAGCGCAACCTTGCCAAGGTTGAGGTCATCGGTTCGAACCCGATGTATCGCTCCAAATTTGAATGTAGCGTTATGGCGACGATACATAAGATGGTGTCTAACCACTCTTCATTGAGTTACTGGTTAGGAGCATCGCAATAAAGAATTGCGTGCCCTGGTGGTGGAATTGGTAGACACAAGGGATTTAAAATCCCTCGGCGTTCGCGCTGTGCCGGTTCAAGTCCGGCCCGGGGCACCATCTATAAAAGTCTGCATTCTATGAATGCAGCAATGCGATACTAGCTCAGTTGGTAGAGCGCAACCTTGCCAAGGTTGAGGTCATCGGTTCGAACCCGATGTATCGCTCCAAATTGAAGAAGCCCGATCAGAAATGATTGGGCTTTTTTTCGTCTGAAATAAATAGATTGGGTGCGCAACCTTACCCAGGGTGAGGTCACGCCTAATGTTTTGAAGAGAGGGGTCTTGTGTGTCGCTCTCATTAATTAGACAGAAAGTAAATTGCCCTGATAGAAATCCCCGTTTTTTTCCGCTGTCGTTAACAGGTTAAGAATTTATTCTAAAGATGATCTGCTCTTTATTTGTCCAAAGAATGTTGGTTTTAACAACCTTGTCATTAAAAAATTGCAATCGCATTATTGTTTATGTTACTTTTCCGCCCAATCTCGGAATGAATCTGGGGGAGACGCGTAGTGAGCATTCTGCTGATTGTGAAACTGCGTAGGGTAGGTATTAGTTAAGCCTTTTAACTAATAGACGGGATACTAATGGTGCGATGCATCATGTTAATGGGAAACCCAACATTGAACTCAATTAAACTGCTTTTAAAAATCAGCTTTATACTTCCAACCTGTAGCATCATTACAGAACCTTGATCGCCTGAAGTTTAAATTCGTCATCGTTGAATGACCGTTTTCCCGAATCCGCAATATGCAGATCCGGCGCTTTAGCTACCCTAAAATTATTATTACACACTAATATAAACGTAATTTAGGGCTTATATATTTAGGTATTTGTATGAGTACAGTTTTTGATATCAACGCATCGAGTGTTGATGCCTTAGTTTCTATTCAAGTCCCGGTGACTGACGGACTATATGATCTTACGCTTGACCAAGCGTTGCTGGACCAGGCTGAGCATGAATCAGAAGTCCGTTCTTATCCTCGTCGTCTGCCTATTGCAATCAAGCGTGCATTTGGTGCATTGGTTGAAGATACGCGCGGTCAAATTTATTTAGATTGTCTTGCCGGAGCTGGAACCTTGGCTCTTGGTTATAATCACCCGGAGATCAATCAAGCACTGAAATCTCAGCTTGATTCCGGATTACCGTATCAAACTTTAGATATTACTACTGAGGTTAAAAATCATTTCATCAAACAGGTGAAAGCATTTCTACCTCAAGATTTTTCACATAATTCATCGATTCAATTTTGTGGTCCCTCAGGGGCCGATGCTGTGGAAGCTGCCATCAAACTCGCTAAGCAAACAACAGGTCGTAATACCATGTTTGCATTCCGTGGTGCCTATCATGGGATGACTAACGGAACCATGGGACTGATGGGGAACTTAGGCACCAAAGCGCGTAGAACAGGTTTAATGTCTGATGTTCACTTTATGCCATTCCCATATAATTTGCGCTGTCCTTTTGGTATTGGCGGCGATGAAGGTGCCAAGCAGAGCATTCGATACATTGAACGATTATTGAATGATGATGAAGCGGGTATCATGAAACCGGCGGCGATCATTGTTGAGCCAGTTCAAGGTGAAGGCGGTGTTATTCCTGCCCCTGCATTCTGGCTGAAAGAGTTACGCCGAATTACTCTTGAGCATGGAATTTTACTTATCTTAGATGAGATCCAATGTGGTGTTGGTAAAACTGGTCATCGCTTTGCATTTGAAGAGGCGGGAATTACGCCAGATATACTCTGCTTATCGAAAGCCATTGGTGGCGGCTTACCAATGTCTCTCTTAGTGTTTAGCAAAGAGATCGATACCTGGAAAGCGGGTGAACATACTGGAACATTCCGTGGTAATCAATTAGCTATGGTGTCTGGTGCTAAAGCACTAGAGATCATTGAGCGAGATAACCTTGTCGAACACGCTAACATTGCAGGGCAGTACTTACGCTCAGGGCTTGAAAAAATTCAGAGCAAGGTTAATTGCATCGGTGAAGTTCGCGGAAAAGGTTTAATGCTCGGGCTCGAAATTGTTCAGCCATCAGGCGAGCGTAATAAATTTGGTGAACCTGCTTCTGCTGGCGACTTAACGCTTGCGATTCAACGTGCGGCATTAGAGCGTGGGTTGATGATCGAAAAAGGCGGACGTGATGGATCGGTAATTCGTTTCTTGCCGCCGTTGATTATTTCGTTTGAGCAGATCGACTTTGCATTAAAAGTAATAGAAGAGGCGATCATTGCATCAGGCGGTGGGGTGACAAATACGCCTGAAAACCTAGCATGGAAAAAGCACTTCATTCACACCGGTGAATTTGGTAGCCAAGAATTTGCAACGGTAATGAATCATACCACTCAAGCGATGAAATCCTTGTTTGAGCAAGTAGAAACACCCTATTCGGCAATGGACCCTCTTGCTCTTGAAACTGCAATCAATAACGTCAATTTGGACAGCAAGAATGCAGTACTCGCAGACGTGATTGATGACACTGCCGAGCTTGTGGCAAAAAACTCAATATTCGTTCAGCACCCAGATTGCATCGCTCATCTACATACACCGCCTTTACTTTCATCTGTTGCCGCTGAATCAATCATCGCTGCGTTGAATCAATCAATGGACTCTTGGGATCAAGCCTCTTCAGCAACATATGTTGAGCAACGCGTTGTAGATTGGGTGTGTGATAAATTCGATTTAGGTGAGAAAGCCGATGGGGTCTTCACCAGTGGTGGCACTCAGAGCAACCTTATGGGGCTTCTATTAGCCCGAGATTGGATTGCCGACAAGTTCGATCAGCACTCGATTCAAAAGTTGGGACTACCTGAATATGCGTCTAAGTTACGTATTTTGTGTTCCAACAAGTCGCATTTTACTGTTCAGAAATCCGCATCGTTATTAGGTCTCGGAGAAAAGTCAGTGGCGTGTGTGGATACGCATCCTAACGGCACGATTAAAACAGATGCACTCATCGACACGATAGAACAGCTTAAATCTGAAGGGCTGATCCCGTTTGCTTTAGTAGGAACAGCGGGAACCACCGACCACGGTGCGATTGATGATCTCAGCACTCTTGCAGATATCGCGCAGCAGCACTCAATTTGGTTTCATGTTGATAGTGCTTACGGCGGCGCACTGATCCTTAGCTGTTCAAAAACTCGTTTATCTGGCATTGAACGTGCTGATTCAGTCAGTGTTGATTTCCATAAACTGTTCTTCCAAACCATCAGTTGTGGAGCAGTGTTAATTAAAGATAAAGCGAACTTTAAATATCTGCTTCATCACGCTGATTACCTAAATCGTGAGCATGATGAATTACCTAATTTAGTCGATAAATCTATCGCGACAACGAAAAGATTCGATGCGCTAAAAGTCTTCATGACGATGCAAAACGTTGGGCCACAAGTTTTAGGTCAAATGTACGATCATCTATTAGCGCAAACGCTGGACGTTGCGGATTTAGTGCGAGGCAGCAATGATTTTGAATTGCTCGCGGAGCCTTCTCTCTCTACGGTACTTTTCCGTAGTACACCGAAGAACTGCATAGATCTGAATCAGCTAAATAAAAATCTAAGGCTTGAGGCTCTAACTAAAGGGGTTGCAGTGTTGGGAGAAACGGTTGTTGATGGGCATTCAGCGCTCAAATTTACCATTTTGAATCCATGCCTTGCGCTATCAGATTTTGATTCACTTCTTACAAAGATTAAAACACTAGCCATTGAGTTAGTAGAAAAAGGAAATAAATAATGTCTATTTTACAAATTGGCGCAGGTGGCGTTGGTTGGGTTGTTGCACACAAAGCGGCACAAAATAATGAAGTACTTGGTGATATCACGATTGCATCACGCACCATTTCGAAGTGTGAGAAAATCATTGAATCAATCAAAGGTAAAAACAATCTTAAAGATCCATCGAAAAAATTAGAAGCTCGAGCAGTCGATGCGGATGATGTTGAAGCGTTAGTGGCATTAATTAAAGAAGTACAACCAGATTTGGTTATCAACGCGGGTCCTCCGTGGGTCAATATCACCATTATGGAAGCGTGCTTGCAGGCTAAGGTGTCATATTTAGATACTTCAGTGGCGGTGGATCTTTGTTCTGAAGGGCAACAAGTTCCTCAAGCTTATGATTGGCAGTGGGGCTTCCGTGAGAAGTTCGAAAAAGCGGGTATTACTGGCATTTTAGGTGCAGGCTTTGATCCTGGTGTTGTGAGTGTTTTTGCTGCTTATGCGGTTAAGCATTTGTTCGATGAAATTGACACCATCGATGTCATGGATGTTAACAATGGCGATCACGGTAAGAAGTTTGCGACAAACTTTGATCCTGAAACCAACATGTTAGAGATCCAGGGCGACTCTTTCTACTGGGAAAACGAAGAGTGGAAGCAAGTCCCTTGCCACACTCGTATGTTGGAATTTGATTTCCCTAATTGTGGTAGTCATAAAGTGTACTCAATGGCACATGATGAAGTCCGCTCGATGCAAGAGTTTATCCCAGCTAAACGTATTGAGTTTTGGATGGGATTCGGCGACAAATACCTGAACTACTTCAATTGCATGCGTGACATTGGCTTATTGAGCCCAGATCCACTGACTTTGCATGATGGTACGGTTGTTCAACCTCTGCATGTACTTAAAGCACTACTGCCAGACCCAACCTCACTTGCTCCGGGATACACTGGCTTAACGTGTATCGGTACGTGGGTTCAAGGTAAGAAAGATGGCAAAGAGCGTAGTGTGTTCATCTACAATAATGCAGACCACGAAGTGGCTTATGAAGATGTAGAGCACCAAGCGATTTCATACACGACTGGTGTACCAGCGATCACGGCAGCACTGCAATTCTTCCGTGGCGAATGGGCTGACAAAGGCGTGTTCAACATGGAACAGCTAAACCCAGACCCGTTCCTAGCAACAATGCCTGAAATCGGTCTAGATTGGCATGTTCAAGAGCTAGAGCCCGGTCAACCGCATATCAATATTCTTAAATAATCACTGAGAGATTATTTGCTTCCAAGCCGATGTTGAGCATCGGCTTTGTTCGATTTAAATAGTGATATAAAGATGCAGAAGAGTGAATTGAAAACCCCTTACTTTATAATTGATGAGAGTAAGCTAGTTGCAAATTTGGAAAAAGCGAAGTACTTGAAAGATATTTCAGGCGTTAAGTTAGTATTGGCTTTGAAATGCTTTTCTACGTGGGGCGTGTTTGATCTTATCAAACCCTATCTTGATGGGACAACCAGTAGCGGTCCATATGAAGTGAAGCTTGGACATGAGACCTTTGGTGGAGAAACTCATGCTTATAGTGTGGGCTACAGTGAAGATGACGTGCGTGAAGTCGCTGATATTTGCGATAAAATGATCTTTAATTCCCAGAGCCAGTTGGCTGCGTACCGTCATATTGTAGAAGGCAAAGCATCAATTGGGCTGCGTTTAAATCCGGGAGTGAGCTATGCAGGACAAGATCTAGCCAATCCTGCGCGTCAGTTTTCACGTTTAGGTGTCCAGGCAGATCAAATCAATCCTGCCGTTTTTGACTCACTGAATGGTGTCATGTTCCATATGAACTGTGAGAATAAAAGTGTTACTGCATTCAAAGGGTTACTTGACTCAATCTCGCTTCAATTCGGAAAATACCTTGATGAGCTAGAGTGGGTGAGTTTAGGTGGTGGTGTTTTCTTCACGTGGCCAGACTACGATATAGATACGTTAGGCTTAGCATTAAAAGAGTTTGCAGAGCGTCATGGTGTACAACTGTATCTTGAGCCAGGTGAAGCGATTATCACCAAAACAACGGATCTCGTGGTTACCGTTGTGGATATTGTTGAGAATGGTAAAAAAACGGCGATTGTGGATTCAGCTACTGAGGCACACCGTCTTGATACGCTTATCTATAACGAGCCAGCATCAGTATTAGAAGCGTCTGAAAGTGGTAGCCATGATTATGTGATTGGTTCATGTTCGTGCCTTGCAGGCGACCAGTTCTGTGAAGCAAGCTTTGACGAGCCACTGAACATTGGTCAAAAGCTGCATCTGTTGGACAGTGCAGGTTACACCATGGTGAAACTGAACTGGTTCAATGGCCTTAAAATGCCATCAATCTATTGCGAGCGCAGCAATGGTGAGGTTCAGATGCTGAATGAATTTGGTTATGAAGACTTTAAACGTTCATTGTCACAATGGTCGGTTAAGTAACAGAATTTATTATTCATAGAAATAAAAAGAGCAGCTAATGAGCTGCTCTAATTTAATTTGTATTTTCCAATTCGCTGCTCTGTTAGCTATTTTTATTTTTGTACATCTCATGATCAGCCGCGCTCAGTAACATATCCGCCGACGTTTCTGCTTTGGTGTGTACCACATGGCCAATTGAGGCTGAATATGAGATATCTAGCCCATTAAAATCTACTGTGGTGGTCATCGCTTTTGTTATTCTTGAAGCTAACTGCTCTGTTTCGCCATCGTGTCTTACATTCGAAATCATGATGACAAACTCATCACCACCTATTCTAGCAAGTGTATACTCAGAGCTAATCTCATTTTTTAATGCTTGAGCGCAACTGATTAATACTCGGTCTCCAGCAGCGTGCCCCCATGTATCATTGATGTATTTAAATTTATTGAGATCGATAAATAACAGCCCGATATTGTTACTTGTTGAGTCCTTTAGAGCCAAGTCCATCATCTTAGTGAGTTGATTTAGATTCGCGATTTTTGTTAATGGGTCATGACAAGCTTGGAATTCTAATTCGGACATGAGGCTTTGAGACTGTTTCAAAGATATTTTAAGTTGTTTCACTAAAGGTAAAACTAAAAATACACCACTGATAGATACAAGTAGGGCAACGATTACGCTTAAGCAGGTGTAGTCACTCTCGAATATATTTTCGGTTGAAACTGGGAAACTGATTTCTCGAACACCACGAAAGTCGCCATCTTTCCAAGTTATACCAGTGTAATCTGACATGGCGTTATGGCAGTTAAGGCATGGTTTTGACATATAAATTGGCGTGATCAAGGTGATCATGTTTTTTTCGCCGCTATCCATTTTTTCATACTTGAAAATATCTTCGGTATTTCCTTGTTCAAAATAAGTAAGAGCAGATTTCTGAGAATCATTTAGTTGTCTGTCTTTTCTATTTTCGAATGGATATTGGCTATAAATTTCAACGGATACATCAGAAAGTTGCTTGTTTAATCGTTGACCAAAAGCATTGCTGAATGTGATAGGGAAAGGCAAATCATGATCATTATCTAAGTAATTTAAGCTTGTTTTTGCTCCTGATGCTTTAGCTCTCGGAAGAATTTCATCAGAGTAATATTGATGTAAAAGTGAAAGTGTATTGCTGTATATGATAGCCGTATCTTGTGCGACACGCTTATAAGTGGAATCTTTATAATATTGGCTACCAATGAGGAATAGGCAAGATACAGAGAGAATATAAATAAATATTACAGACGTAATATTCTTTACCAACAAACACTTTAACGATTTCATTTTAATTGGATACCTTTTTTACCGTTCATCATTCTATCGAATGGCGAACGGTATATCAAATAGTATCCATAATGGGGCGTAATTATTCAGACCCTGTATGGTTATGCTTCTAAAATTACTCGTGTATCTTCGCTTAATGCTTCTAGTTCACTTGCCACATCTTCTATTTGTACATCCACAGGTAAGCGAATCGATAGAGTCGATGTGAATAAGCTCGAACTCACACCACCACCACCAGCGATGAATACCCGTTGGCAATCCATATCTAAAATACTGATTCCCTGTCCATCCAAAACGTGTGTAATTTCATTCACGATGCCAGCTCGATCATTTGAATCAAGACGTAGTTGATAGATGGTATCAACTTCATGTGCAGTGCTTGCTGAATCAACGATATTGACCATTAAATTTTTTTGTGCTTTAAATACGGCTTTGACGGTTTCGGCATTGGCTTCGGGAAGTTCAATTTTAATCACCGCGGCTACTTGGCTTTCTATAAAATTAACCTTGCTTATCAACCATTTACCACCATTATCGTGAGTTGTGGCTGCAAGTTCTTTTATGGTTGCTGGTGAGGCTTTACCGACGAAATTTACAATAAATGTACTATTCATATTTTATTCCCTCTTCTAAATACCAGTCATACATCTAACCTACTGGTTGATAACTATTTTATTTATATCCTTGGTTTTAGTGTAGAAGGTCTGTGGTAGGAATAGTTGATGAATATCAATTTTTTGGCCTAAGCGAAGGTCGGAATCTCAAATATCAAAACTCAGACACAAAAAAGCGGCAACAGAGTGCCGCTTAAATTGAAGATGTTTATATTAAAAAGTGATTTTTAAATCAACGCCGTAATACTGATTGTCGTACGCGGCACCAGCATCAAGGGCAAACTTGGCGGCATCTTGATTATTACCCCAAGGCTTATTGTTAAAGCTGAATTCGGCTTCACCGCCCCATGCATCACTTACCCAGTAATGGATATGACCGACTGGGTTTAGGAAAAAGAGTGATACGTCACCAACGGTTTCAGACCCCATTACTTCACCACCATTCGCCACAATCTCTTGTTCTGTTTCGAACATGATTTCACCAGCAACAGCACCAAAGAAAGGAGTAATGAAAATATCTTGCCATGAAGGTACTTCTGCAAAGGCTTCTACACCATATTCCCAGAAAAATGTGGACATAGTGAACGAGTACATGAATGACTCAAACTCATTAAACCCAGCATGGCGAGCAGCGGTGTAATAAACACCACCAAAATATGGGTGAGCAATATAGTTAAGGAAATGTTCATCGCGGTCCCATGTAGGGCCTGAAGTGACGTTATCTTTCCATTTGCTGCCAATATTGCTTAAGTCACGATCTTCAGCATCCCATTTGGTGATACTTTCAGGAAGTAAAGTCATCAAACCTACAGTCGCAACGCTAAGACCTAAAATTGTGTAAGTTTGACCTTTCAAGTAGTCCCAATCTTTCTCACTGCGAGGATTCATATACAAAGGCAGTTCAGGTTCTGAAAAATCTAAGCTTTGATCTGACGTTAGGGCATAAGAATTGCTTGTGTTGTAACGATAAGAGTTATTATCTAGGCAAAACTCTTGTTTGCAATCAACGGTATAGGAAAACTCAATATCTTGGCTAATATTGCTGTTTGCGTGGACTGTTACAGAAGATGACAGTGCTAGTCCTGCAATAGTTTTCATTAATACGGTTTGCTTTGACACGGATTGCTCCAAAGAGTGGGTTATTACGATCAAGATCGCAATTATCCATGAATAGAGCATGCTTGAAAATACTAAATAGGTAATTTTTCTGAAACTTATTGTGTAAAAGCGTTGTCTGATACTAGATCAGCGACATTTAAATACCCCCAGAGTATCAATGCCCGATTAAGTCATCGTGCACCAAAGGAATATATTATGTTGAAAATTGCAATGTTGAGTACTGGTGAGGAAGTTCTTCATGGTGACATTGTTGATACAAATGCTGCATGGTTATCGAGTAAATTCTATCAACACGGTTTTGGGCTATCTAAGCGATCAACCGTTGGTGATCAGCTTAGTGCTCTCACAGAAGAGTTTTTAATGCTGAGCTTTAATTACGATGTGATTATCGTAAATGGCGGTTTGGGGCCAACAACTGACGATATGAGTGCTGCCGCTGCTGCTAATGCTTCTGGCGAAAAATTGGTATTGTTTAGTGATTGGCTGAAAAAACTTGAAGCGATGTTTAGTGCTAGAGGTGTGGTAATGCCAGACAGCAACTTAAAACAAGCGATGTTGCCAAGTAATTCCGAGATTATTGATAATCCGATAGGCACTGCTTGTGGCTTCAAAATGAAAATTAACGATGCTATTTTCTATTTTACTCCTGGTGTACCTAGTGAATTCAAGCGAATGGTACAAGATCAAATATTGCCCGATTTGAAGATGTCTCAACCAGACGTTGAGCAGTCTGAATGCAGCCGTTTATTTACTTTTGGTTTGTCAGAGTCAGGAATTTCTGATTCATTAGATCAACTTAAGTTACCTGCTGGCTACGAACTTGGCTATCGTTCCTATTTACCTTTTATTGAGGTCAAGTTATTTGGCCCTAAAGATGGGTTAGAAGTTCGGATAAAACTACTGCAGATGATCTATAAGCTGCTAGAAGCTCATGTTGTCAGTGTAGATGAACCTATGTTGACGCACTTAGGGCATTTATTGGTTGATCAAAAGAAGACATTGTCGATTTCAGAGCAATCCACAAGAGGCTCCTTATCTTCTTGGTTACAGAGTGATGAGCTTATTGAAAGCTGTTGTGGGCATTCATGGATAATGAGCTCGTTAAATGAATCCCCAGGTGATGGGGGAGACCCTTTAGCCGCGGCGTTTGCTTTAGCAGCGGCTACACGAGAAAAGTGTGCGACTGATATTGCGTTAGTTACTGGAAAAATAGAGGAAAATCAATTTTCAGTTGCACTAGCAACACAAACTGGTGAATGGGGGCAGGTTCTTGAGTTTAAAAGAGACTACAACCGCAATGATGCTCGAAAAGTCATCAGTACAGTGGCGTCAGATATGTTGAGGCGTCACCTTGAAGGTAAGCCGATGTTTGTTCAGTATGGTTCACTGAATAGGATAAAAGAGCTGTTTATACCCGTGAGTGTTATTCAAGCTTAACCGCATAGTCAGCTCGCTGTAATTTTGTGCGCCGAAAAAGGTAAGCCGATGATAAATCAGCTTATCTTTTTTTTATCTTTATCTTAATTATCTATAAGTAATCGATCTATCGCTTAACTCAATGATTTTATTAGGATGATTTTTATGTCTCACTTTTGATACGCGCGAATAAAAAATAAACGGTTAAACTGACTCTAGTACTCATCAATGGATAGTGAGACTGGAGGCAGGATGCAGCAACAATCAAAAATAAAAGTTTTGTATCAAATCGCAAGTCAGGAAGTGGTATTAGGGGAGATTTTCAATAGCGCCAAGGGAGACATTGTCTCATTATGGCGTGGTTTTCCGAGTTCATTTCATCAACTTCCTAAGCAAGGTTATCGGTTGTCACTGTTTGATGATGATGGAAAACACATTGGGGATAAATCAGTTTCAGTCGATACGGCGGATATGATCTTGCTCGAAACTAAAGTGGGATAACGTTAAACGAGTAATATTTGGAATAAAAAAGAAGAGCCAGCGCGGTGAGGCGTTGGCTCTTTCGTTTTTGGAAGTCTTGAAGGGGAGAATACTTGGCCGAGGTGTAAAATTTGCAAATCAGATGGAATCTAAGCTCGCTGTTTTTTGACCGAATAGTTCACACTACTTAACGCAACATCCGTTTTTGCTCGACAGACACAAGGTAAGATCTCGTCATCGTTCGTATATGCCATTGCAAAACCAACATACTCGACCTCACCAGACTCTAGCTTGCAGCGACATGCGCCACAATGACCATCTCGGCAATTATACTCAGGGGTGAGCCCTGATTGCTCCATGGCCTCAAGTAGAGTGCTAGATGAGTTAGACTGGATAGAGGTCAAGCCGTTAATTTTGAGTGCTGGCATTACAGTTCAAAACCTTCGAAGTCATCTGCACTTACTTCGTTATCAATTTGACCTACGAGGTAAGAGCTAATTTCTGCTTCTTGAGGCGCAACTTGTACGTTGTCTGATGATAACCAAGCGTTGATCCATGGAATTGGATTCGAAGTCGCATGTGGGTAAGCGATGCCTAAACCGACAGCCTGCATACGAATATTGGTAATGTATTCAACATACTGACATAGAATGTCTTTGTTCAAACCAATCATTGAACCGTCTTTAAATAGATACTCTGCCCACTCTTTCTCTTGTTCTGCCGCGGCTTTAAACAAGTCAAAACAGTCCTGCTTACACTCTTCTGCAATCTGCATGAAAGAGAAATCATCTTGACCATTACGCAGAATATTAATCATATGCTGAGTACCTGTTAGATGAAGCGCTTCATCACGAGCAATCAGCTTGATGATTTTTGCGTTACCCTCCATTAACTCACGCTCTGCAAAAGCAAATGAGCAGGCAAAACTTACGTAGAAGCGGATTGCTTCAAGTGCATTCACGGACATTAGGCACAAGTAAAGTTTCTTCTTCAAGTTATGAAGGTTTACATCGACTGTTTCGCCATTAATATCGTGCTTGCCTACGCCATAACGGTGGTAGTCATTTGATGTCGCAATCAAATCGTCATAATAGTGAGCGATGTCTTTCGCGCGCTTTAAGATCTCTTCATTTTCTACGATATCGTCAAATACAACACTTGGATCATTGACGATGTTACGAATGATATGAGTGTAAGAGCGAGAGTGAATCGTTTCAGAGAAAGACCAAGTCTCGATCCAAGTTTCGACTTCAGGTAGTGACACTAAAGGAAGCAAAGCCACGTTTGGACTACGTCCTTGAATTGAATCCAACAGAGTTTGGTATTTCAAGTTAGAGATGAAAATATGCTTTTCATGATCTGGTAGTTTGTTGTAGTCAATACGGTCGCTTGATACATCAACTTCTTCTGGACGCCAGAAGAAAGAGAGTTGCTTCTCAATCAGTTTTTCGAAAATTTCAAACTTCTGTTGGTCGTAGCGTGCAACGTTTACTGATTGACCAAGGAACATTGGTTCTTTTAGTTGATCGTTTTTATTTTGAGAAAATGTACTGTAGGCCATGTGAACCTCTAAATCTTGTGAACTTATCAACCTAGTCGTTAGATTGAAGCAATAAAGCCTACCGTGGTTAGGTAGGCTACATTGGTGTTAAATTTTACAACCGCCGCCTTCGCAATCATCATCTTCCGGCTGAGCAGTGTCACCTTGGTCATCTTTAGCACCATCACGAGTGTTATGATAATAAAGCGTCTTCACACCGAACTTATAGGCTGTTAGTAAGTCTTGTAACAGCTTCTTCATTGGTACTTTACCGCTGTCATAAGCACTTGGATCATAGTTGGTGTTAGCAGAGATAGCTTGGTCAACAAACTTCTGCATGATGCCAACTAAGTGAAGGTAACCATTGTTTGAACCAATATTCCAAAGCAACTCATAGTTGTCTTTCAAATTCGCGAAATCAGGAACAACTTGCTTCAAAATACCATCTTTCGATGCTTTCACTGATACAAAACCGCGAGGTGGTTCGATACCATTGGTTGCATTCGATATTTGAGATGATGTTTCTGACGGCATTAAAGCTGTTAATGTTGAATTTCGTAGGCCGTGCGTCATGATCTCTTGGCGTAAAGTATCCCAATCATAATGAAGCTCTTCATCACAAATTAGATCGATATCTTTTTTGTACGTATCGATTGGCAGTAAACCTTTCGCATAATTTGTTTCGTCAAAAAGAGGGCATTTACCTTGCTCTTTCGCGAGTTCAACCGATGCTTTAAGCAAGTGATATTGAATAGCTTCGAATGTACGGTGAGTCAGAGCGTTTGCGCTGCCATCAGAGTACTTAACACCATTTTTCGCAAGGTAGTAAGCGTAGTTGATTACACCCACACCTAATGTTCGGCGATTCATTGTTGACTTGTAAGCCGCTGGCAAAGGGTAGTCTTGGTAGTCAAGTAGAGCATCAAGAGCACGAACCACAAGTTCAGACAGTTCAGCAAGATCATCTAAAGAATCGATAGCCCCAAGGTTAAATGCTGAAAGCGTACAAAGTGCAATTTCACCGCTGTCATCATCAACATTCGTTAATGGTTTAGTTGGCAGAGCGATCTCCAAACATAAGTTTGATTGACGAACTGGCGCAACTTTTGAGTCAAATGGACTATGAGTATTACAGTGATCGACGTTCTGAATATAAATACGACCCGTTGATGCTCGCTCTTGCATAAGGAGAGAGAATAGTTCTACTGCACGAACGGTTTCTCGTTTTACAGAAGCATCGTTTTCGTATTTAACATACAGACGTTCAAATTCATCTTGATCTTCGAAAAACGCATCGTAAAGGCCGGGTACATCAGATGGTGAGAATAGGCTGATATTTCCGCCTTCAACCAAACGTGAGTACATCAGTTTGTTTAACTGAACACCGTAATCCATATGACGAACACGGTTCTCTTCAACACCACGGTTGTTTTTAAGCACTAATAGAGATTGAACTTCACCATGCCATAGTGGATAAAATACGGTTGCCGCACCACCACGAACGCCACCTTGAGAGCAACATTTTACCGCAGTTTGGAAATATTTATAGAAAGGGATACAACCAGTATGGAAAGCTTCACCATTACGGATTTCAGAGCCTAAAGCGCGGATACGACCTGCATTAATACCGATACCAGCACGCTGAGATACGTAACGTACAATTGAGCTCGCCGTTGCATTGATTGAATCTAGGCTATCACCACATTCGATAAGTACACATGAGCTAAACTGGCGCGTAGGAGTACGAACACCAGACATAATTGGTGTTGGTAACGAGATCTTGAATGTTGAAGCCGCATCATAGAAGCGCTTAATGTAATCAAGGCGTGTCTCTTTTGGGTATTTCGCAAATAAACACGCAGCAACCAAGATATACAAGAATTGAGCACTCTCGTAAATTTCTTTAGTTACACGGTTTTGAACGAAGTATTTACCTTCAAGCTGCTTAACGGCGGCATAAGAGAAATCCAAATCACGGCGGTGATCAATGATGCCATCAAGTTGGTTAAGCTCTTCGCGAGTATAGTCTTGCATGATGTGTTGATCATACTTACCCATATCAATTAAACGCGAGACATGATCGTATAAAGTTGGTGGCTCGTATTGGCCATATGCTTTTTTACGAAGGTGAAATACTGCTAGACGCGCGGCTAAGTATTGATAATCAGGTGTCTCTTCAGAGATTAAATCTGCGGCTGACTTAATGATGGTCTCATGGATATCCGAAGTAGTAATACCGTCATAAAACTGAATGTGAGCTTTCAGTTCTACTTGAGATACGGATACGTTATGAAGGCCTTCTGCTGCCCATGTGATAACACGGTGTAGCTTTTCAAGATCAATGCTTTCTTTACGTCCATCACGCTTGGTGACAGTGAGTTGTTGGTTCATTCTGCTTTAGTTCCCTAACAAAACTGATAAAAGCCGTATTTTGAGTGTTTTTGTTTGCAATTATTGTAAATTGCGCTGCGGCTTTGTGATCTGAATCTACCCATATATTGTAGACTAAACACAAGATATAGGGGTAAGTTGTTTCGTGGCTACAAGATAGTGCTATCTATGATTATTTTCAAGGAGCAGTTTTGGACAGGGCTGTGGATAAGTAGGGGAAAGAAAAAAAACAGTTAGTAACCACTAACTGATGGTAACAGGGTGCACTTGATTGAATGAAATTGATGGTTTGCCGATGCTTTTAATTTGACCATTAACAAAAATAAATTCCTTGATCTTTGAACCAAACTGAGCAACAGATTTGTGGTGGTTAAAATAAAAACGGGTTGGTCAAAATGGAATCTAGAGCACGAAAAATAGGCTGAACTGAGCATCAAAAATATGATAAATGCAACTCAGTTCAGAGATATTTTTGAGAAAAATAAATCACACTAATCGAGTATGGACAATGTAGTTCACATCGACATTTGGGCCTAAGCGATATGTGTCCATTAACGGATTGTAATGTAGACCTGTGATCCCTAATTCTTGCAATGGTGTTTGGTCTACCATTTTGATGAGCTCGGCTGGACGGATAAATTTGTCATGGTTGTGAGTTCCGTCCGGAACGATTTTTAATAGTTTCTCAGCACCGACAATGGCAAACAGATAAGATTTAATATTACGGTTGAGAGTAGAGAAGAAGACATGGCCACCAGGTTTCACTAATTTTGCGCATGACTGGATAATAGAGAGTGGGTCGGGCACATGTTCGAGCATCTCCATGCAAGTGACGACATCGTAATGATTGGGATGGCTTTGAGCGTGATCCTCAATGGTGCTTTGAATATACGAGAGCTTTGTTCCCGTTTCTAATGCATGTAATCGTGCGACTTCTAATGGTTCTTTGCCCATATCTAACCCAGTAACAATCGCGCCCTCTTTAGCCATACTTTCAGCAAGAATGCCACCTCCACAGCCAACATCAAGAATCGTCTTGTCAAAAACACCGTCGGCTTTTTCTAAAACATAATTTAGACGCAGCGGGTTGATTTGATGTAGAGGTTTGAACTCACCTTCGAGATCCCACCAACGAGAAGCCATATCTTCAAATTTCTTAATTTCTAACGGGTCGACATTTTGAGGTTTGCCAGAACTGATGTTTGATGCTTGATCTTTGATCATATTTTTCGTCATAGGTTGTTTCACAATAAGTGCTGAATGGGTGTAATAGTCTAACGTCAGATTGAAGAATGCAACCATGATGCTAGATTGCGTTATTGTCGTTTTTGCATGTGGTGGCTTAATGTCCAAAAATATGTATTTATATTGACTGCAAAACAACCTACTTTCAGTAAGATATGAATCGTCAGTGCAATTTTTCACCAATTGATTCGCCACCAAGCTCACAACATGATAAAAGGACGATGAAAGTGATGCCGAATCAGGTAAATTTGTGTTATATTTTTTGGTCTTGTACGTATTAAAAATACGATCAGACTATAGAGGGAAAATGGCTCTATGAGCGATCTAGCTAAAGAGATCACGCCCGTAAACATTGAAGATGAGCTTCGAGGTTCATACCTAGACTATGCGATGTCAGTTATCGTTGGTCGTGCTCTTCCAGATGTGCGTGATGGCCTAAAACCAGTACACCGCCGCGTATTGTTCGCGATGAATGTACTTGGTAATGATTGGAACAAAGCATATAAAAAATCTGCCCGTGTAGTGGGTGACGTAATCGGTAAGTATCACCCACATGGTGATAGTGCGGTATACGATACTATTGTACGTATGGCACAACCATTCTCACTTCGTTACATGTTGGTCGACGGTCAAGGTAACTTTGGCTCGATCGATGGTGATTCAGCGGCGGCGATGCGTTATACCGAAGTTCGAATGTCGAAAATTGCTCATGAGCTTTTGGCTGACTTAGAAAAAGAAACGGTAGATTACGTACCTAACTACGATGGTACTGAGCAAATCCCTGCGGTTTTACCAACAAAAATTCCGAACCTATTGGTTAACGGTGCTTCTGGTATCGCAGTAGGTATGGCAACGAATATTCCACCGCATAACTTAGGTGAAGTGGTAGATGGTTGCCTAGCGTTTATTGATGATGAAGACATTACTATCGATGAGCTAATGGGATTCATCCCAGGCCCAGATTTCCCGACGGCTGCTATGATCAGCGGACGTAAAGGCATCATTGATGCTTATAAAACGGGTCGTGGTAAAGTTTACATGCGTTCAAAAGCGGATATTGAAGTTGAGAAGAATGGTAAAGAGACCATTATTGTCACTGAAATCCCGTATCAAGTGAACAAGGCTCGCTTGATTGAAAAGATCGCAGAATTGGTAAAAGACAAAAAAGTTGAAGGCATTAGTGCACTACGTGACGAGTCTGATAAAGACGGTATGCGTATTGTTATCGAATGTAAGCGTGACGCTGTGGGCGAAGTTGTTCTAAACAATCTTTACTCTCAAACTCAGCTTCAAACGACTTTTGGTATCAATATGGTTGCGCTTGATAATGGCCAGCCGAAATTGTTTAACCTAAAAGAGATGATCAAGTGTTTCGTTGATCACCGTCGTGAAGTTGTAACTCGTCGTACTATCTTCGAACTTAAAAAAGCTCGTGATCGTGCTCATATCCTTGAAGCACTAGCACTAGCATTAGCCAATATCGATGAAATCATCGAACTTATTCGTAACGCAGCAACACCAGCTGAAGCAAAAGTTGGTCTGGTTTCTCGCGGATGGGATTTGGGTAATGTTGCTTCTATGCTTGAACGTGCAGGTACTGACGCGGCTCGTCCAGATTGGTTAGAAGATCAATTTGGTATTCGTGACGGTCAATACTTCTTAACTGAGCAACAAGCTCAGGCGATTCTAGAACTGCGTTTACACAGACTGACAGGCCTAGAACACGAGAAAATCTTAGATGAATATAAAGATTTGCTCGAAGTTATTGCTGAACTTATGCATATTCTTGCTAGCACTGAACGCTTGATGGAAGTTATTCGTGAAGAGCTAGAAGCAGTTCGTGACGGTTTTGGCGACCCTCGTCGTACAGAAATCACAGCGGCAATGCACGATATTGATATGGAAGATCTTATCACTCAAGAAGATGTGGTAGTGACGCTTTCTCACGAAGGTTACGTGAAATATCAAATCCTTAGCGACTACGAAGCTCAGCGCCGTGGTGGTAAAGGTAAGAGTGCAACTAAGATGAAAGATGAGGATTACATTGAGCGTTTGCTTGTTGCTAATACTCACGACAATATCTTATGTTTCTCTACTCGTGGTAAAACGTACCGCTTGAAAGTATATCAATTGCCTCAAGCGAGCCGAACCGCTCGTGGTAAGCCAATCGTCAACATTCTTCCACTTGAAGAAAATGAACGTATCACGGCTATCCTACCAGTTACTGAGTTTACTGAAGATAAGTTTATCTTTATGGCAACTGGTGACGGTACCGTTAAGAAGACATCATTAGCAAGCTTCTCTAACGTTCGTTCAAACGGCTTAATTGCGGTTAACTTACGCGACGAAGATTCACTGATTGGTGTTGACATTACTGACGGCGAAAGTGACATCATGCTGTTCTCTAAAGCGGGTAAAGTGGTACGCTTCAGTGAAGATAAGGTTCGTAGCATGGGACGTACTGCGTCTGGTGTACGTGGCATGAAGCTAGCGGAAGATGACCAAGTTGTGTCTCTGATTGTTCCTTCAAATGAAGGCGACATTCTAACTGTAACGCAAAATGGTTACGGTAAGCGAACGACGCTTGCTGAGTACCCAACGAAGGGTCGTGCAACACAAGGTGTAGTTTCTATCAAAGTATCAGATAGAAATGGCCCAGTTGTTGGCGCGGTACAAGTTGAGGAAGGTGATGAGATGATGATGATCACCGACGCTGGTACTCTAGTTCGTACACGTGTTTCTGAAGTTAGCCAAGTTGGTCGTAACACTCAAGGTGTGACGCTAATCCGCACGACTGAAGACGAAAATGTAGTTGGTTTACAACGCATTGATGAAGTCGAAGAGTCTGAAGTTTTGGACGGCGAAGATGTAGAAGGTCATATTGCTGAAGGTGAACAACCTGCTAGTGATATCGCTGAATCTTCTGACCAACAGGAAGCTCCGACTGAAGGTAGCGATAGCGAAGAGTAGTCTCAAGACTCACTGAGCATTCTCCCCAAAAACCGAGCCTTTGTGCTCGGTTTTTTTATCCATAAAATACATGACTTTTATTGATCAATCTTACAATTTACAAGCAAAAACAGATTGTAAGTGTCTAATTGATATACCATAAACTGATAATTAGAGTGAGAGGAAAGATGATGCAACAGTGGACATTCGTTTTTATCACTGTGACATGTGTATTTATCGTTGGTTTTATCTATGCAATGACGCCAAAAGGGGAGCAGAAGAAGTACTCCCTAGCGTTAGGCGTCGGGGTCGTAGGGTTAAGTGTACTCGCGTGGTTTGTCTTACGTCAGCCAGTACAAACTGTCGCAGTGGATACCCCAGTTAAGCACTCTAGTCAGAAAATGATGACATTGAAGGAGGAGTTGCAAGCTCAACTCACACAAGATCCTAATCAAGGCGAGCTGTGGTTTCAACTTGGCCATGGTTACGTTCTTGAAAATGATTTTCAATCGGCGCTGACGTGTTTTGATTACGCAATTCGACTCAGTGAGAGCCCAACTGCAAGTCAATATGCGGCAAAAGCAACAGCACTTTATTACGTTAGCTCGCAACAAATGAGTTCGGATGTTGTGGCACTGTTAGATGCTGCTTTTGAATTAGATCCACAAAACCAAACGGGTTTAATGTTAGTCGCAAATGATCATTTTATCAGTTTCCGCTATCAACTCGCCATAGAGACTTGGACAAAAATTCTGGATTCGGAAAGACAAGAAGTGGATAGGGTAAGCTTGATTCAGTCGATTAATCGAGCCAAGGAGTTGGTAAATAATTGAAACCTTGATACAACTTCCAATCTAGAATCTGCTCCTAGATTGGAAGTTGAGTGCTATTTATCCACCTAAGCTATTCATTCACTTAAGATGTTCATTCTTCTATTCTGGTAACACCAACTTATCCACGATAAATGAGTTGATGTTTGTCGTGGAGTTCAGTCTAATTTGCTTCACTTTTGCGTATTCAGGGTCGTCGTGCCAAGCGAGTGCGGCTTCTTTATTTGGAAATTGAACCACAACCTTCATCTGAGCCATTTCCCCATCAACTACATGCCCTTCATTCGTGGCGACAAGAATTTCTCCGCCGTGTTTAGCAATCGTCGCTGCTGTTATGCCAATCGAACCTGGGTTGTAAAGCGAATACTGTTCTGGATCTGAAACATCATAATTTAAAATGAAAAATACCGTCATAATATAGATTCTCTTATTTGGATTTTGGTTTAATTATAGAGTAGATATTTATTTATATTGCAGGAAATAGTCGCGGTTCAAAAGGGGAATAATATCCAATGATTATGGGTTGAAACGACCATAATAGAATTTGTCTTGATATGAATACGAACAAAACCGTAATGAGAATGTGTCTTAATATACTTATTGTTTGCTTCTTATTTGATATGAATAAATAGTACCAAAGAAGAAATGACTTTAAGTGATATTAGCGAATCGAACTTAACTCTCTTTTCGCTAGGAATAAAAAAACCAGCCACGAGGGCTGGTTTTTGGAACAACATTGCTTATTGCTTATTGCTTATTGTGCGTAAGCTTGCGAACGATCTATTTGTAGTCGTAGCCCGCTTCACGTTTTTCAGCTTGCTCTTCCCACTGTGGAACGATGGTTTCTAAGAACTTCTTCTTATCAGCATTCATCTTATCCATATTCATACCAAGCGCTTTTTGAGCTTTTGCTTTGGTAGAGATATCAGGGATTTGAACAGGTTCAGTAATACCTTTCTTCGCAAGTAAGCGAATTAGCTTAGTACGCGCATCAGCGGCACGGTCAACTGCTGTACCTAGTACTTCAAGTGCAACTTCAGGAGCGTGCATATGAACACCGTGAGAAGCGATAGCATAGTCCCAGCGCCATTGTGCATGACGAATATCTTGTAGGATAGGCTTCATTTCTGCTTCTGTTGCACCAGCATCCCATGCTGCGCCCGCTTCAAAGTGTGCTGCCACAATTTGTTTTTCAGCGGTTAGCTTCATGTTTGTCACTTGAGTTTTACGAGTCGCAACAATACTTTGCATTTGTTCTTTGCTTTGAGTATGACATTGTGCACACGTGTCATCAAAACGATCGAATGGGTTACCCACTTTATGATCAGTAAAGACTGTGCCATCTTCTTTGGTTACTTTCGGCATATGACAGTCAACACAAGCAACTTTATTTTTGCCGTGTATGCCTTCGCGCCATGTTTCAAAGCCTGGGTGTTGTGCTTTTAGCATTGGAGCTTTAGATACTTTGTGCGTCCAGTCTTTGAAGCCAATACCGTCGTAGTACTCTTCCATTTGCTCAACTTTAGTACCTTTGTCCCAAGGGAATTTCACACCTTTCGTTGGGCCAGTAAAGTAGTATTCAACGTGACATTGAGAACAAACTGAAGATTGTTGATCTAAGCGAGACTGGTGATCAAAGTTTTTGCCGATAGTGTCAAAAGCACGTTCAACATAGGGACGAGTGATTTTTAATGCTGGCTCGCCATTCTTGAACTCTTCACTTTTCGTATCGTGGCAATCTGAACAACCGATAGGATTAACGATTTCGTTACCTAGACGAGCCCATTTACCTTCAAAATAGCCATCTTCACCACGATCTTCAATTGAACGAGCTACATCAGGGCTTTTACAGCTCCAGCAGGCCATCGGCATAGGACCAGTCTTTTCATCTGTTGGTCCACCCGTTCTTAGGGTTTGACGTACATCATCAATCGCGTAAAAGTGACCACGAGCTTTGTTGTAATCTTTTGCAAAACCATATCCAGCCCACATGATAACCATATTTGGATCGCTTTTTAGGGCATCTTCCAGCACTTCACTTTCAGATGTTTGCTTCCAAGTTTGGTATTGGTCTGGGTGCTTTTGTTCAAATTGGGTATTTCGTGGGTCACCAATTTCTTTTTCTTCTGATGCTGCAAAACTGGCGAAACCAACTAAAGAGGTGGTTACCATCAGTAAGGTTGCAGCCGAATTACGTATCCAGTGCTTTTTCAAAATAATATCTCCGTATTCTAGATTTTTTATAACAAGCGTTGTGAACTGGCTATATTCCAAACAAGAACTGGAGAGTTGTTGAAATAATAGTACATATCTTGAAACATTTATTAGCAATTATATCTAGAATTGTCTTAGATCAAATATCAATAGTGATCCATGTCACACCTGGTTCCGTATAACCCTAAAGGGGTAGTTATTAAGCTTGTTTCTTCAAATAGTTCATATAGTTAGAGATATGACCATTATATTAATAAGGTGAAATAGGTCACTAATTTGAGAGGTGTATATATATATTCTACTACTATAGAGTTATTATATTTACTTATAGCGTTGTGGCTTATCCAAAATAAGAATTGATATCATTTAGATTTGGCGATATACCATTCTAAAGGTACATTTTATTTGACCGGAATAATTAAGTAGAGAGCTTAATTTCGCTGGTATAAGGAAAGGATATAATGGGCAATATAAAATTGACCATAGCCATAATGTTGAAGTCTCTTCTAGCATTCTGTCTCTATGGTTATTCCATCCATGCCGTTGCCGACTCTTCATCTGTTCAGGTTGAAGATGCCTCGACACGACATGAAGTCAGCCTCATTCGTGATAAAGATTATAAATGTGTGCAATGTCATAAAGATTCAAAAGAAACTCTTTTTGGTTCTCATGGCGAAGATGCGCATAAAATTCTTGGACGCGAAGTAAATTGTACGGAATGTCATAGCAATATTAGTCCTGATCACCGTGAAGGTGCTCCGAAGGTTATTAAGTACTCCAACGCTCAATCGCAACCTGGCTCTGAAAAGGTATTCCTTGAACCTGACGCTATTTTAAAAGCGAACAGTCAATGTACCGATTGTCATAAGCCAGAATATTTACGTGAGTCCAGTTGGACACACGATGTTCACGCGAAAAACTTAACTTGTTCTAATTGCCACGATGTTCACGCTAAGAAAGCGAAAGTATTGGCATTCGACAAGAAAGAAAAAATTAAGCTATGCGTGGATTGCCACTCAGACTTCAACCAGTTAAAAGAAGAGGAGTGATGTTATGAGTTGTTCTAGACGTAATTTCTTAGCAGGCGCTGGTGCCGTTATTGTTACTACTGGTGTTGCGGGTACCGCTGTTGTTACTAGCCGTAAAACATTGGCAAGCGTTCAAGAAGATGGCAATAAACGCTATGGTATGATCCACGATGAAACTGCTTGTATCGGTTGTACGGCATGTTCAGATGCTTGTCGTGAAGTAAATAATGTTCCTGAAGGTGTATCACGATTAGAGATCATTCGCAGTGAACCTCAAGGCGAATTCCCTGATGTTGAATACCGTTTTACTCGCCAATCTTGTCAACATTGTGAAAATGCTCCTTGTGTTATGGTTTGCCCTACAGGCGCAGCCTATAAAGATGAGAAAACAGGCATCGTCGATGTGCACCACGATAAGTGTGTCGGCTGTGGCTACTGTTTAGCGGCTTGTCCTTACCAAGTTCGTTTCTTCCATCCTGAAAACAAATCAGCAGATAAATGTAACTTCTGTCGTGACACAAATCTTGCTCAAGGTAAATTACCTGCATGTGTCGAGTCTTGCCCGACGAAGGCGCTGACATTTGGTGACTTGAACGATCCTGAAAGTGAGATCAATCAAGTATTGAAGAATGAAGTGGTTTATCGAGATAAGGTTCATTTGGGTACTAAGCCTAAGTTGTTCAAAGTACCGCATCAGAAAGGGGAGATTTCATCATGAGTGCATGGGACACCGCATTTCAATCTAGCACAGTCGTGTGGGATTGGATTATTGCTATCTACTTGTTCTTAGCTGGTATGTCAGCAGGTGCTGTAATGATCTCAATTTACCTTAAACGCAAGGTAATTGAAGGAAACCCAGCTGAAAATGGTATTTTGAAAGCGACGGCTTTCCTTGCACCATTCGGTATCATATCTGGCCTAACGATTCTTATTTTCCATCTAACAAAACCACTTTCGTTTTGGAAAATAATGATCTTCTTTAATCCAACATCTGTGATGTCTATGGGGGTTATTCTCTTCCAAGTCTACATGGCGGTATTGTTTGTTTGGATTGGTATCATCTTTAAAAAACAAATTGTCGATTTCCTACAAGGTCGCTTTGCATTTGTTGATGGTTTACTGGAGAAATTCACTAAGTTTGAGAATTCAATTGAGCTATTCCTTGGGTTCCTTGCGCTACTACTAGCGGCTTATACTGGTTTCCTATTGTCAGCACTTCAAACGTACCCAATGCTGAATAATCCAGTACTTCCAATACTGTTCTTGTTTTCAAGCCTATCCTCTGGTGCTGCGGCATGTATCTTATTCGGCGTTCTTGTATTTAAAGAGTCTCCGCATGGGCCAAGTGTTTCATGGATCCACGGGTTTGAACGGCCAGTCGTTATGTTTGAGTTGTTCGTTTTGGTCACCTTCTTCACTGGACTAATTTTCTCTGGTGGACAGGCTGAGATTTCGGCAATGAATGCGATTGGCGAAGGCTTTTGGGCATCTTGGTTCTGGTGGGGCGTAATTGGCGCAGGTATGTTGCTACCGCTTTTACTTAATGCAGTCACGCCTAAGTCAATTCGCCATAGTGGCGGTTTTATTTTAGTCGTAACAACGCTGAGTTTAGTGGGCGTATTGATGTTACGTACTTTCATTCTATACGCAGGTCAAATGACAGTTGTTTAAATCAGTTTTGATTGATAACACTAGTGTTTGAAAGTGTCATTGCTTGTAAACTATAAGCTCCACTGATTTTGGTGGGGCTTTTTTTTGAGGTTTTATGATTGGTGAGTTAGGTCTATTTTCTCTTGTTCTAGTCGCTTGTTTGAGTTCAATAATCTGTGTGGCTATTGGCTGGAAAAGACAGCAAAACTCGCCGATTGAACTCTCTACTGTGCGCTCTTGTACTCAGCTATCTGCGCTGTTTTCTATCGTGAGTATAGTCCTGCTTGGCTTCGCCTTCTATATTGATGATTTTTCAATATCATATGTTGCAGCGCACTCTAATACTGAATTACCGATATTTTTCAAATTGGCGGCCGTATGGGGTGGTCATGAAGGCTCCCTGCTTTTCTGGGTTTTAACTCTTGGGTGCTGGAGTGGTTTAATTACGTTGAACCGACGTTATCCGCGAGCATATTTGATCAATGTTCTCTGGGTGATGAATGGCTTAATTGCGGTGTTTGCGTGGTTTACGCTTATCGCATCCAATCCATTTGTGATGAGTTCTATGATTCCTGTAGAGGGGCGAGATTTAAATCCTATGCTCCAAGATGTGGGGTTAATATTCCATCCGCCATTGCTCTACTTGGGCTATGTTGGCCTTTCGACGGTACTGGCATTTGCCGTTGCCGCCTTATTAACGCCGGAAATTGAGTACAACTGGGTTAAGTATTGTCAGCCTTGGTGCCAGAGCGCTTGGGTGTTTCTAACTGGTGGCATTATTCTGGGCTCTTGGTGGGCTTATTACGAACTAGGCTGGGGTGGTTGGTGGTTTTGGGATCCGGTAGAAAATGCATCTTTATTGCCGTGGTTAACTTCAACAGCACTATTGCACTGTTTGTCTGTTGCTCGTTATAAGCGTCAGCTAATGAAATGGGCGTTTTCGCTGTCTTTTATCACTTTCAGTTTGAGCATTCTAGGCACGTTCATCGTTCGATCTGGAGTACTGACATCCGTTCATGCTTTTGCCGTTGATCCGGGGAAAGGATTGACACTCTTATTGATACTTTCACTTGTTTTATTCGGATCATTTTGTCTATTGCTGACTAGAGGCGACGAGATTAAATCCGAGCCTATCACTCACTTTCTGAGTAAGAGTTTTGTGTTACTGCTGGCCAATAGCCTGCTTATTGTTGCGATGATAGTTGTCCTCGTTGGGACCTTCTATCCAATGCTATTTAGCTTATTAGGATTAGGAAATATTTCGGTAGGAGCTCCTTACTTCAATACCGTTTTTTCTCCGCTAGCGCTCATTGCTCTATTTATAATGGGAGCCAGCCCTTTTATTTCTTACTACAAACAGCGCAAGAACGTAAAACAAGTCGTTATCATTACCGCTATTACTTCTATCGTTGTTGGTGTATTGCTCTACCAGGTTCAAGTTGAATACAGTGATTGGCTAGTACAACTAACCTGGATAATTGCAGTTTGGGTGGTGTTATCTCATCTGTATTTGCTGAAATTTTCGCTGGTAACATCGGGTCGAGTACGAAGTGTTGCGGTTAATATGGCGCATATTGGTGTTGCTGTTGTTTGTATAGGTTCTGCGATGAATAGCGAACACTCTTATGAACTTAACCGCAGAATGGCACCAGGAACAGAAGTGGTATTCGCTGACTGGACGATCAAACATTTAGACACTGAGTTACATATTGGGCCAAACTATACATCAGAGAAGATATGGTTAGAGATTAGCGGCAATAACCGGACAGATATCATTATACCTGAGAGACGCCATTATCAAGTCCGCGTAATGAATATGAGTGAACCGGCTATGAAATGGTTCTGGCATGGTGATATTTATGTCACGGTTGGAGAGAAGGTCGATCTCAAATCCTATGCTGTAAGGATTCAATACAAGGCGTATGTTCGTTGGATATGGCTAGGAGCGCTGCTTTCGATTTTAGGCGTGGTGTTGCTTTTAGTTCAACCAAAACGCAGTCGCGAAAATCAATAAAAAACCAATACAGGGGCTGGCTTTGCAAAATAAAACCAAACTAAAAATTGGCGTACTGTTCCTCGTGATGTGTGCTTTTATTGGCACGCTGACCATTGGGTTATCTGAGAGTCAGAGTAGTAAATCAGTTTCGGTTAATAAACCTTTACCTGAGTTCATGCAAGCGGACTTAAGAGATTCACAGCAAGTTCTCACCAAGGTTGATGTTCTTACAGAGAATGTTCAATTGCTCAATGTATGGGCCTCTTGGTGTGGCGTTTGTAAATCAGAGCATGAATTTCTCAAAGAATTGAAAGATGAGAATATTAATATCATTGGTTTGAATTATAGGGATGATCTTAAACTGGCAAATAATATGCTTTTGGAGGAGGGTGATCCTTACAGAAGGATCATATTTGATCCTCGTGGAGAGTTTGCGTTGGATCTTGGCGTTATTGGTACTCCTGAATCTTATTTAATTAACAGGGATGGAATTATAATTAAGAAATACCGTGGAGCATTAACCCGTGATATTTGGAACCAAGAATTTAAACGCTACTTTAATAATTGATGAATCGTTGAAGAAAAACTATGCGAATACTATATTTTTTTATGATGGTTGTATTAGCCTCTTGTCATGCTCAAGCCTCAACTGACGAGGTGTTTGTCGGAGCAAATAAAGAAGTAAGCCAACAGGTTGAATTGTTTGAGTTTGATACGCCTTTACAGCAGAAACATGCCATTTTACTCGCAAAGTCATTGCGTTGCCCACAGTGTCAGAACCAAAATCTTGTCGAATCTAACTCTCCAATAGCTAAAGATTTGCGCTTAAAAGTCTTTACCATGCTAAAAGAGGGTAAGTCAGAAGAAGAAATAATAGAATTTATGACGGATCGTTTTGGTGATTTTGTTATGTATAAGCCCGCATTTAATGCGAAAAATCTATTACTTTGGATCTTTCCACTGCTGTTGTTGATCTTATTTCTACTCTTTGCGATAAAAAGTGTTAAAAAAAATAGTTTGTGACTATTATTCCATTTTCAATTAATGATTGTGTAATATATAAACGAAGTGATATTATTTAATCAAATAATATCACTTCGCACTATACCAAACGTTAATTGAATATAAGGCTTTGCACATGGACTCGATAACCTCGCAATTAAAAAATGACTTTTATGCGCATCTTCGTTCTATGCAAGCCAATAATTCCGGAATCTCGACCTCAAGTGTTTCTCTACTCACTCAAGAGGAGCTTTCTGAACTGGAAAGTGTTTGGATTCAATTAGCGGTGTGGAAAAAATCGCAGAAACAGCAACTGAATTGCTAATGTGTTCGTTATGTGTGGATAATATAACACATTGAAAATAAGCAACTTTAGTATAATGCCTCAATTTTATCATTATAAAATTGGGGCTTTTTATTGCCTGTGGATTGAAATGTTATAATATAACAATTATGATTTGGTCATTGAAAAATGAGGCGTGAGTCCCCATAGTTGAAGAATCGTAGTGCGAATACACTGCATTCCTTTTCTAAAATGCAGACAACAAATAGTCAAGTGAGTGAGAATATGGCGGAAGTACGTGCCAGAATAGAGTTGAAAGTCGGAGCAAAGAGTAATATCGATGCAGAGATGCTCTCTTTTAAAGGATTAGAAACGGATAAAGAACATGTAGCGGTTGTCTTCAAGTCTGTTGATCAGCTACCCACAATTCCGTTAGTTAGAATGCATTCAGAGTGCTTGACTGGCGATGTTTTTCATTCATCCCGTTGTGACTGTGGTGAGCAGTTAGAAGAAACGATCCAAAAGATGGGTGAGCAAGGCGGCATCATTCTTTATTTACGGCAAGAAGGTCGTGGTATTGGTCTATATAACAAGATTGATGCATACAAACTTCAAACTGAAGGGATGAATACCTATGAGGCGAACAATCATCTTGGATTTGGTGATGACCTTAGAGACTTCACTGAAGCCGCACAAATGTTAACAGCATTGGGTATTAATAAAATTCATTTAGTTACCAATAATCCTAAAAAAATCAATGATCTTAAGAACTTTGGTATTGAAATAGAATCAGTCGTTAATACGCTCGCTCATATTAAATCGGGCAACGAAAGCTACTTACAAGCGAAAGTCTCTCATGGGAAACACAACCTGAAGTTGTAGCCCTTCCTTAAAGTCTCTTCCCTAGATTTTCTGTTGAATTTGAATAAAGCCTCACTATTGTGAGGTTTTTTTGTTTTTGTCTTGCAAAAAAATTGTAAATTTGTATTATTCCAAACCTAAGTGCAAATGATAATAAGTTGCACTATCAATATAATTAAAATTTAGAATACGATTAAGCTCAACAAGGACGCTTTCATGACTATTAAACATTTAGTGGCAACAACCATTGCATCGTCACTACTTCTAGCTTCAGGCTCTACATTTGCCGCAGTAACTAAAGATCAAGTAGTAGAGCATTACGCAGATATTGCTCACGCGGTATTCGAAGACTCTGTTATTACAGCAAAAACTCTGGACACAGCAATTGATGGGTTTTTAGCCCAACCTTCAGCATCAAGTTTTGAGAAAGTAAAACAAACTTGGTTAGATTCACGCGTACCGTACCAACAATCTGAAGTATTCCGTTTTGGTAACGTCGTGGTCGATGACTGGGAAGGGCAACTGAATGCTTGGCCTCTTGATGAAGGTTTAATTGATTATGTTGGTAGTGATTATCAGTATGAGCTTGGTAATGAAGGTGCGAGTGCAAATATCGTAGCTAACAAAACTCTTAAAGTTGGTTCAAGTGTTATTGATGCAACAACCATCACTCCTGAGTTGATCGCAGATTTAAATGAAATTGGTGGCTCTGAAGCGAATGTAGCCTCTGGATACCATGCGATTGAATTCTTACTTTGGGGTCAAGATCTTAACGGTACAAATGCTGGTGCAGGCGCTCGTGCATACACCGATTTCGTTGTAGGCAGCGAATGTACAAATGGCAACTGTGATCGACGTGGTCAATATCTTAAAGCGGCTGCTGAACTTTTGATCCAAGATCTTGAGTGGATGGAAAAACAGTGGGAAGCCGGTGAAAAAGGTAACTATCGCCAAGAGCTATTAGCAGATTCTGCTGATAACGGTTTGCGTAAAATGCTGTTCGGCATGGGGTCACTTTCATTAGGTGAGTTAGCCGGCGAGCGTATGAAAGTGGCATTAGAGGCAAACTCAACGGAAGATGAGCATGACTGTTTCTCTGATAACACTCATAACTCTCACTACTACAATGAGCAAGGGATCTATAACGTTTATACAGGTTTGTACAAACGTGAAAGTGGCAAGTTACTTTCAGGACCTAGCCTTTACGATTTAGTGGCTCAGAAAGACAAAAAAGCAGCTAAAGAGATCCAGAAACAGTTCGATCTAGCTCGCGCACAAGTTGGTCAATTGGTGACTTCAGCAGAGAAAAACAATCAGCATTTCGATCAACTGATTGCCGCTAACAACCCGGCAGGTAATGCTTTGGTTAATAAGACAATCATGGCATTGGTTGCACAAACTGGTTCTATTGAAAGAGCGGCATCTGTCATTGGTATCAGCAGCTTAAACCCAGATACTGCCGATCACGAATTCTAAGCATAAAATAATAATATAGAAGGGCTCTCTTGAGCCCTTTCTGCTATCTCTAAAATAATAATCATATTTAAGTCAATGACAGCGGAAACCGCCTGCAATATGACCACTCTTTGATGGCATTTTTGAAAGCTAAATTACACAATAAGAATACAGTTATGAAATCATATATTTTCTCAGCAGCTATTGCCTTGATCACATCGTTTTCAATACAGGCAAGTGATGTTAAATCTGGTGGGCAAACCAGTGTGAAAAAAGAAGGGAGCAATGCCTTTTCTTTACCTGCTGCAAATTTACCAATGAGCAAACGCCTTGATTTTAGTGTTGGTAACAGTTTTTTCCGTAATCCGTGGGTGCAAGCACCAGCTTCAACCGATGCTCGTGATGGGTTAGGACCTCTATTCAATACGAATGGTTGTCAGAACTGCCACATTAAAGATGGGCGAGGGCACGCTCCTGAAAAAGGGGATACTCATGCCGTCTCTATGCTAGTTAGGCTAAGCATTCCAGCCATGACGGCAGAGCAAAAAAAAGCGTATATCAAAGATGGTGTCATTCCAGAACCAACGTACGGTGGTCAACTACAAGACTTTGCCTTACCAAATATAAAACCTGAAGGTTCAATTCAAATTGATTACACCGATGTCCCTGTCACGTTTAAAGATGGTTTCGTTGTCACCTTACGTAAACCCACATTAACCATTAATGATCTCGGCTTTGGTGAGATGCACCCAGACACTCAATTTTCTGCTCGTGTTGCTCCACCTATGATTGGTCTTGGTCTGCTTGAAAGTATTCCTGAAAGTACTATTTTGGCGTTTGCTGAACAACAGAAGCTAGCGGGACAAGGCGTTTCAGGTAAAGCTAACCGTGTATGGGACGTTCAAGCGGAAGAATTTGCGCTTGGTCGTTTTGGTTGGAAAGCTGGACAGCCGAATTTGATGCAGCAAAACGCGGCCGCCTTTAATGGTGATGTTGGATTAACGAGTTCACTTTTCCCAAATGAAAACTGTACATCGAAACAGAGCTTATGCGATGAATTGCCAAATGGTGGCGATATTGAAGTAAGTGATAATATTCTAGACTTTGTAGAGTTCTACTCTCAGCACCTTGCTGTCCCTATTCGCCGTAACGTGAAAGACGAAACCGTAATGAAAGGGCAAGCTCTTTTTGCTCAATCTGGTTGCCAAAGCTGTCACCAAACCAATATCAAGACGGCAAATCGTGAGGGTCTACCCGCGATTTCAAACCAAGTAATTAACCCTTATACCGATATGTTACTGCATGATATGGGTGAAGGGCTTGCAGATAATCGTCCTGAGTATTTAGCAAATGGCCAAGAGTGGAGAACAGCGCCGCTATGGGGCATTGGCTATACAAAAGAAGTCAACGGGCACACGATGTTTTTGCATGATGGTCGAGCAAGAAACCTTCTGGAAGCTGTGCTTTGGCATGGTGGAGAAGCGGAATCAGCAAAACAGCAAGTCCTCGGTTTTGACAAAGCAGAGCGTGATGCGCTGATTGTTTTCTTAAACTCATTGTAAGGATAAGTATATGTGGTTAAAAACATCTCGGATAATGAGTTTAATTGTTCCGACCGTATTGGTTTTAGGATGTCAGAGTACTGACTCGAAACACTCATCAAACCAAGCAGTGGTGAGCAAAATGGACACGACTGAACATATCAGTTCCAGCTTGTACCAAGTACAGTTTCAATCGGCTGTGAAACTGAACGAACAAGCAATATCGTTAAATAAGTCGATGAAATCATTCTGCTCTAATGGAGCCGACCTTTCTGATTTAAAAAGGCATTGGCAAGCATCAATGGCGGCTTGGATGCATTTACAAGGACAGGAGAGAGGCCCGGTAAAAGCATTGGAGCAGAGTTGGAATGTTCAATTTTGGCCAGACAAAAAGAATACGACAGGTCGAAAAATGTCTCAGTTGGTGTCATATGATAAATCATGGACAGCTGAAGAGATCTCGAACCAGAGTGTGACGGTGCAAGGTCTTGGTGCTATTGAGTGGATGTTGTTTGACGCTCAGTCACCTCTGCTTACCAATAAGGGGGAGATATGCTCATCAGCGACTGCAATTAGCCAGAATTTACAGAATCGTACTTCACAGATTCGACAGGCATGGCTCATTAATCCTTGGACCTCGATGAATGAAGCACAGTGGAATTCGGAATACGTGAGCCTACTTTCGAATCAGCTTGAATACAGTATGAAGAAGTTGAGTCGACCACTGGCAAAAATGGGCCATCCACGAGCCTACTTTTCTGAGTCGTGGCGTTCTGCTTCATCGTTATCCAATCTGAAGGAGAATCTGAAAGCGATGCAGGCTATTTATTTTGCCAATGGTTCTGGATTGGATGCGATCTTGCGTATGAGAGATAAAGGCGAACTTGCTGATCGAATCTCTTTACAGTTTGATATGGCCATCGACACTTGGCCAGAGCAAGACAGCCTATTCAATATGCTACAAACTAAGAGTGGGTACCAAAACGTACTTGCACAATACAATAAATTAGAACAGCTTAAGTATTTGATCCATGAAGAAGTGGCAATTGAACTTGGCGTAGTGATAGGATTTAACGCGACCGATGGTGACTGATTTAAATCGAAGAACGCTATTGAAAGCGGCTATGTATGGGGCGATGGTTCCTGTATTGCCCTATGGATGTGCAGCGCAATCAGCCAACGCCAATGCTTCTCCGGCATTGATAGGTTGCTCCTTGAGTGCAAAAAAGCAGTATCGTGCTGTTGTCGCTGATGAATCTGGCGCTGAAATTCACTCATTACCAATACCTGAGCGTGGTCATGGCGTTGCTATCAATAGCCAACATGGTGAGGATCAGTATAAATATCACGCTGCAGTTTTTGCTAGGCGTCCAGGTTCATATTTAATGGTGTTCGATTATTTATCTGGTGAGCAGATCTTGCTGCGGCCAGCGGATAAAAATCGCCATTATTATGGCCATGGTGTTTTCAGTAATGATGGTATGTACTTGTATGCAACCGAAGGTGAACGTGGTACTAGCCGTGGGATCATTGGTGTATACCGTGTTCAAGATGGCTATAAGAAAGTGGAAGAGTTTTCCGGTTTTGGATTGGGGCCCCATGAAGTGATCGCAATGCCAGATAATACACTCGCGATTGGGGTAGGTGGCGTTCATACTGATGGACGAATCGCATTGAATCTCGACGCTATGTCGCCTAGTTTGAGTTATGTATCCGCAGAAGGAAAGTTACTCGATCAAGTTTCTCTTGATGACCGCCACTTAAGCATTCGACACTTAGCACATGACGGAAGTGATACCGTGCTTTGCGGTCAGCAGTACCGTGGTGAACCTGATGAGTATCCCTCTTTACTGGCGATGCACCGTCGCGGTGGCGATATGGTTCAGCTTCAAGCAGAGCCTGAACAGTGGGCACGTTTCAATCACTATATTGCAAGCATTGCAGCAAGTGATGAATTGATTCTGGCGACATCGCCTCGTGGCAACTGTTATGGGATATGGTCGAAAGAGAGTGGCGCATTGATCGAATTAGCGGCACTTCCTGATGCATCCGGTGTGATTGAAGCTAACGGCATGTTTAAGGTGAGCTCTGGCTCGGGCTCGGTTGTTACTCGCAATAAGCAGCAATCCACTTCCAAATACTCTGGCGTGCAATGGGATAACCATTGGTCTGCCATTTGATCTATTGAATCACATTTTGACTTGAGCTTTTACGATGACGGCCCTTTGATTGTTAAGGGCTGTACACAAAAATGTTCGGGGTTGGATTTATATTCGAACTGAATGCCGGTATAACATCGTAGAGTCAAACACACTGCTTTATCTGAATTCTGACACTTTTTTACTCTGATAATATCGCATTTACTCCCCGCTAAAATTTCGCGAGATTCTTACATCTTAAGTAAAGTGATGAGACGATATAAATACAATTTTCAATAATTTCAATATTTTAGTGTGACCGCAGTGAACTCATCTGCTTTTTAACTATCCACAATTCAAATATCGGAGTGTTTAACTTCTAATTATTAACTTGTTGGTGTTTAGTGTGGTTTTTGTCTATTTTATGGAATTATTGATGGCGACGCCTTGTGTTTGCCATATTTGTGCGTATTCTTTGTGTGAGCTAAATGTTAAATTTATTGATTGTTAATGTTTCTTTATCAAGGAGTCGATGATGTTACATAACCACGAGAGTACCCTACATATCACTAGTTTATCCCGTCACGCTTTAGAACAGTTATCCCCTTCATTTAACCAACTACCATCAACAGAACATGCGGATGGTAAATATCGATTACGTCGTTATTCAGTTATATGCCTGCAAGATGGAACCGTGACAGAATTGGATAACCCAGGGTTTGTACAAACTGATGATATTAACCATTTTCAAGGTGATATTGTCCGTCAATTTGAATCCATTGAGCAGGGCATTCTCGATAGTGATGGCATGAAGGAGATGTGCCAACTGTTTGTTGATAGCAACAAGTTACCTAACGGGCAAGAAATTGAAATTCATCAAATTCGAATCGCAGCAATATACGATGAGACACAAGTTGCGCCGGAAGGGGTTCACCAAGATGGTTTTGATCACCTTGCATTAATCGGTATTGATCGTAGTAACATCATTGGTGGTGAGATTATGCTGTACAACAATAGCAATGAAGCACCATTTTTCAGAAAAATTCTTGAGAATGGTGAAGTAGCAATGCTAGCCGATAGCAAGCTGTGGCATAACGCTCAACCGATATGTCCCGTCGAGAATGAAGAAAAAGGGCATATGGATGTTTTTGTTCTGACAGCAAAGGATGCGCGTAATGAGCTTCAATCTTAATTCTGTTCGTGAACAGTTTAGTGCGTTATCTCAGCAATATAATGGAAAGCCCGTGATATTTTTGGATGGCCCTGGAGGTTCTCAAGTGCCGCAATCTGTCTTGGATTCGATGACAAGCTATCTCGGTTTCTATAACTCCAATCTAGGCGGGCATTTTTTTTCGAGTCAACACACGACAAATCTGATGGCACAGGCAAGAGAGTCAGTTCAAGCTCTAGTGAATGCAGAAACTCCCGATAATATGGTGTTTGGGGCGAACATGACGTCGTTGACCTTTCAATTGAGTCGAGCAATAAGCCGAGATTGGAAGGCTGGAGATGAAATCATCGTCACAGCATTAGATCACTATTCAAATGTTTCAAGTTGGCAGCAAGCGGCTGAAGATAAAGGCGTTGTAGTACATCAGGTTAAAGTCGATGAAAGTAATTGCTCGTTGGATATGGATCACTTTGCCTCTCTGCTTAGTGAGAAAACTAAGCTGGTGGCGGTAACATTCGCATCGAATACCACAGGTTCAATTGTCGATGTAAAAACAGTGATCGAACAGGCTCACTCTGTTGGCGCGAAAGTGTATGTTGATGCTGTTCATTACGCGCCGCATCATCTGATTGATGTTCAAGATTTAGGCTGTGACTTTCTAGCCTGTTCGGCTTATAAGTTCTTCGGCCCACATGTTGGTATTGCATATATTGCACCTCAATGGCTGCAAACCATTCAACCTTACAAAGTTGAACCTGCAACGAATTTAGGCGCTGGTCGGTTCGAAACTGGCACTCAAAGCTTTGAAGGCTTAGCTGGCGTGATCCAAGCGGTGGAGTATTTGTCTCAATGGGGCGAGCAAGGTAGCTCGTTGAGGAAGAGGCTTGAACAGAGTTTTAGCCAATATAATCAGCATGAACAAGCGCTCAGTGAATACTTCTTAAAACGCTTGAGTACCCTTGGTAATAAGGTGGTTCTACATGGGCGTGAAGAAGCTGATTCGAACCTTCGTACTCCAACCTTTGCTCTTGCATTCAAATATCATCATCCCGAATTTGTCGCTAAAAGTTTAGGTGAACACAACATCTGCGTCTGGAATGGCCACTTTTATGCGCTGGGGCTGATTAGGCAACTTGGCTTAGAGGAGAGTGGTGGTGTCGTAAGAATCGGCTTCATGCATTACAACACAATAGAAGAGGTCGATCAGCTGTTTGAGGCGCTTAACGGGCTGTAAATTTACTCGACTTATTGATGTATACTTGAAAGATATCAATACCAATCAGAGATACACTGGTTGGTATTTTTTATGCTCTTATCAAAATATAATGATCCTGTTTATGACGCTATTTCCGTCTTTTTCATATTTTTGGGAACAAAAGTGGCCGGTAGTGCTCCAACCACTTACATTTTAAGGGTCTTTTTGAAGAAATTAGATGCCATTTGAGAGCGAAACTTTTATCCTACCAAGGATTTTTTAAGGAAGTTGAATATGATCATCAAACCTAGAATTCGTGGATTTATCTGTACTACAACGCACCCAGTGGGTTGTGAAGCGAACGTAAAAGAACAAATTGCTTATACTAAAGCGCAAGGCCCAATCAAAAATGCACCTAAGCGTGTACTTGTTGTGGGTTCATCAAGTGGCTACGGTCTATCTTCTCGTATTGCAGCGGCATTCGGTGGCGGGGCATCAACGATTGGTGTTTTCTTTGAAAAAGCGGGTACTGAGAAAAAACCTGGTACGGCGGGTTACTACAACTCAGCGGCTTTTGAAAAATGTGCACATGAAGAAGGCTTGTACGCTAAAAGCTTAAATGGCGATGCATTCTCAAATGAAGCTAAACAAAAAACAATCGATTTAATCAAAGAAGACTTAGGTCAAATCGATATGGTGGTTTACTCATTAGCGTCTCCTGTTCGTAAGCTCCCTGATTCTGGTGAGTTGATTCGTTCATCTCTGAAGCCTATCGGTGAGACATATACGGCTACAGCGGTTGATACCAATAAAGATCAAATCATTGAAGCGAGCGTTGAGCCTGCAACTGAAGAAGAGATCAAAGACACTGTGACTGTAATGGGCGGTGAAGATTGGGAACTTTGGATGAATGCGCTTTCTGATGCAGGCGTGCTTGCTGAAGGCTGCAAAACGGTTGCTTACAGCTACATCGGAACAGAGCTAACATGGCCTATCTACTGGGATGGCGCGTTAGGTAAAGCGAAGATGGATTTAGATCGCGCTGCAACGGCATTAAATGAGAAGCTTAGCTCAACAGGTGGTACCGCGAATGTTGCAGTACTCAAATCTGTTGTGACTCAGGCAAGCTCTGCGATTCCTGTTATGCCGTTATACATTGCGATGGTATTCAAGAAAATGCGCGAAGAAGGTGTACATGAAGGCTGTATGGAACAGATTTTCCGTATGTTTAGCCAACGTCTGTATAAAGAAGATGGCAGCGTTGCAGAAGTGGACGATAAAAACCGTTTACGCCTAGATGACTGGGAACTGCGTGAAGACATCCAACAGCATTGTCGTAACCTTTGGCCACAAGTGACGTCTGAAAACCTTAAAGAACTGACGGATTACGTTGAGTATAAAGAAGAGTTCTTGAAACTGTTTGGTTTCGGTGTAGACGGTGTTGATTACGACGCTGACGTAGCTACAGCTATCGATTTTGATGTGATTGATATTTAAGTCGATTAATCAGAAATTACTGGTAATAGAAAAGGCGCTCATTGAGCGCCTTTTTGTTATCTGACCGTTTTGACTTTTAGCTAAGAATAATTAAGAACGTTCCTGCTAAAGTCATCAATATATTGGCGATAGCATAAGTGCCTGCGTAGCCCAATGCAGGAATGGTCGATTTTGCGTACTCATTAACGACATCCATTGCTGGCGCACACGTCCTTGCTCCAATAATGGCACCGAACAACATGGCTCTGTTCATTTTTAAAACATACGCCCCGACTAAATACGCGAGCATCACGGGAACCACACTCACGATGAGTGATAAGCCAATAACTTGAGGTCCAACTTGGGTTAAATGCTCGAACATATTCCCACCGGCACTTAAACCGATCCCCACCATAAAGAACATTAAGCCAAGGTCTTTAACCATGTTCAATGCACCTTGCGGGACATAACCAAAAGTAGGGTGATTGGCTCTTAAGAATCCAAGGGTAATACCGGCAAGTAATAACCCTACTGCGTTACCTAAGCTGAACGAGACCTGCCCAAAGGTCATTGTGACTAACCCGAAGAGTAGGCCTAAAATAAAGAAGCTACAGAATGCAAGTAAATCAGCCATTTGGCTATGTATAGAAATGAAACCAATTTTTTCCGCTAGACCGTGAACTCGGCTCTTTTCACCACTAATTTGTAGGACATCACCTTTAGCGAGAACGATGTCCAAATCCATCGGCATTTCGATTTGAGCCCGCGTTACAAGGTTTAAAAAACACCCATACTCTGACAGGTTGAGATCCGAAAGGCGCTTACCTGCGATACTGTCACTTTTAACTACGATCTCTTCTTCAACCACGCGCAAATCGAGTAAATTTCGATCGAAAACTTCCTTGCCGTTTCTGAAACTAGGATCTAGGCGAGCATGACTATCTGGAAAACCCACTAATGCTATTTCATCACCTTCTTGTAAAATAGCATCCCCATCAGGATGGGCAAGAATGCCATTACGACGAATTCGTTCAATGTAACAACCTGTTTGTCGGTAGATACCAAGCTCACGTAGGTTTTTGCCATCAGTCCAATCAATCAGCTCTTGCCCAACGCGATAGGCTCGAATAATAGGTAAGTAGACCTTACGCTGACTTCCGCCTCCAAGACCGCGCTCTTTTGCGATTTGTTGAGCTGAATCGTGCAAATTCTCTTTTTGAAGCTTAGGCAGTAATTTAGCAAACATTATCATGCTGATTAAGCCAACCAAATACGCCATAGCGTAACCGACTGAAATACTCTCAAGTATCAGTCCGATATCCATATTTCGCGGAATATTCGCCAGTCCGGAATTTAATGCATCCTGAGCACCGACTAAAACGGGTGTTGCAGTCAGTGCACCTGCCATCATCCCGGCAGCTAAACCGAAATCAAGCCCCAAATAATGGCTACAGAAGTAGGTCAAAGAGACAGCGGAGACTAACACCACGAGGCTGAGAATAAGGTAATGCTTACCATCGCGAAAAAAGATGCCGAAGAAGTTGGGGCCAGCTTCAATACCAACGCAATAGATGAAGAGCATGAAGCCGATAGTGAGAGCTTCCGAGTTAAATGAGAAACCAAGGTGACCCATAACAAGTGAAGTGATTAGCACGCCAATCGAGTTACCTAATTGCAAACTTCCAAAGCGGATTTTTCCAAAGGCAAGGCCAATAGCAAGGACAACGAAAATTAAAAGGATGGGGTTTTGCTCTAGTAGTAGTACTACGTCTATATTCACAGCGTTAGCTCAGTTAAACTTGATTTATAAAAGGTATTTAAGAGTGGGGAATTGTAGCGAATAATAAAAAAATGATAAGTGATATTTTTTATCTTTTGCTATTAGCTGACATAACATAACGAAAACAGTGGATATAAAAAACCCGCCTATCAATAGCGGGTTATTTTAGATACTGTGGTTGAGCGATTACTCGTCAAATAGACCAAGGTGCTCTTTAGCGTATGCTTCAAATTCTGTACAACCACCGATATGGTCTTGATCTACAAAGATTTGAGGAACAGTTTCAACTGGCTTACCAACTGTTTTTTCAAGATCAGCTTTGCTGATGCCTTCGGCATGGATATCAACATAGCGATAGTTGAAATCATCACGTTTCGCTTTTAACGTTTCAGCATGCTCTTTTGCACGAACACAGAATGGACAAGCAGGGCGACCAAAGATAACAACAAACATAACTCTCTCCTTTATTTTCTTGAAAGCAACTATGCCTCAATAGCCAAAGGAAATAAAGACAGATTTACCTGTTGTTTCAATAGGTAAAACCTATCAGGCGATTTCGTGAGCAAAACGGTGGTTACAGAAATCGTGAGCTTGACTTGAAACGTCTCATCTCAATTGTGATACGGTGCAAAAAACAGGCAATGCATCGGGATTCTTATCTGCAAATTGCACCAAATCAAATATTTATGCGTATTTAAAGCGCAATCTGTACTGAGTCCATCGAATCGAATTTGAACCTAAATTGTCTATCAACGACGAAATTAGGTAAGCATAAGGATATCGCATGTTTCAATTTATGACGTCAACTCGGATAATTTTTGGTGAGGGGGCGTTACAGTCCTCGCTATCGATACTGAATCAATTTGGCTACAGCGTCTTACTCGTCACGGGTCAAGAGCCTGAGCGTTCCTCCCCCATAATCCAATACCTTAAAAATCAATCAATGCGTTATCAACATGTCGCCATCAATGGTGAACCCAATATTACAATGGTTGAGGAAACGGCGGTATCGGGGCGAAAATTTCAGCCCGATATGGTGGTCGCTATCGGAGGCGGTAGTGTTATTGATATGGGTAAGGCGTTGGCGGCTGTTATTCCAAATCAAGGGGATGTTTATGATTACGTAGAAGTCGTTGGGCGAAATGTACCATTAAAAACGAAGCCAATTCCGCTTATTGCCATCCCCACCACAGCAAGCTCAGGGTCTGAAGTGACAAAAAATGCAGTATTGAAGTCAGGTCAAGATCGAGTGAAAGTGAGTCTGCGCAGCCCTGATATGTTGGCTGATGTCGCTATTGTTGATCCTACGCTTACATATGGAACTGATGCGTACACCTCAGGAAGAGGTGCAATGGATGCATTTACTCATCTGATGGAGGCGTACGTATGCGGGGACCCAAACCCGCTCACCGACATGGTGTGTGAAGAGGGACTTCGTCGATTAAGCCCGTCGATTATTGCGGCCTGCAAACAAGATGATCATAAAGCTCGAGCTGACCTCTCTTTTGCAGCAATGCTAGGAGGGATGGCCATTACCAATGCAAAACTCGGTGCTGCTCATGGGTTAGCCTCCGCTCTTGGTGGAAAGCTTAATGCACCACATAGCGTGATCAGTGGGCGTTTGGCACCGTTTGTTATGAGTGAAAATATCAATGAGGCAAAAGCGGCAGGGCGTAGTGATATCTTAAATCGATATAAAAGAATCGCACAGATAGTCACTGGGCGAACCAACGCTCATATTGAGGACAGTGTGCTTTGGGTGCAAATGGTTCTGGATAAATTAGCACTGCCTCACCTTTCCGAATTCGGTGTTTGCAGTACCTCTTTTGAACAAGTCGCGCAAGACGCATTACAGTCGGTTGCGATTAAAGGAAACCCATTACCTTTAAATGAAGAGAGGCTAATACACATTTTAAATCAAGTTTGTGGATCGGTGTGTGTTTGTGAAACGCAAGACTCAGTCACGCAAGCAAATGTGAAAGTGATTGATTCTATATTGCAGGCTGAGAAATAGTGCTATCAGGGAGCTGGAGGCTAACGGCTTGGAGATAGATAAATTGTAGGCGTACAGTGCAAAGATAAAAAAGTGAGTCTCGACATATTATTGAACATACTAATATGTTGAGACTCGCTTGTGTTAGTCATTGGAATCTTAAAATTGCGACATCTTATCGTAGCGAGAATCTTTAAGAGAATCTTTAACTCGCTTTAAGTTGTCACGAAAACCAGATCCACGACGAAGAGTAAAACCTGTCGCTAGCACATCAATGACCGTCATCTGTACTACACGGCTTGCCATTGGCATATAAACGTCAGTATCTTCAGGTACATCAAGTGAAATAGACAGTGAGCTCGCTTTATCAAGAGGTGAATCTTTTGCTGTAATAGCAATGACAGTTGCACCGTTTTCACGAGCGAGATTCGCAACTTCAACTTGGCTTTTCGTACGACCAGTATGAGAGATAAGGACAATCACATCGTTATCACTGCAATTTATGCAGCTCATACGTTGCATGACAATATCTTCAAAACAAGTGATTGGGATATTGAAGCGAATGAACTTATTCTGTGCATCTTTTGCAACAGCAGAAGAAGCTCCAAGACCAAAGAATGAAATTCGTTTAGCTTGAGTGAGCAAATCCATAGCACGATTTATCTGCATAGAGTCGATGCTATTTTTCGCTACATCTAAACACGCCATTGTCGATTCAAAGATCTTATGCGTGTAAGCATCAGGACCGTCATCTTCTTCAACGTTACGGTTTACATAAGGCGTTCCATTCGCAAGGCTTTGTGCAAGGTGCAATTTAAAGTCTGGGAAACCTTTAGTATCAAGACGACGACAGAATCGGTTAACTGTAGGTTCACTGACATCAGCCATTTTGGCTAGTGTCGCAATACTAGAGTGGATTGCTGTTTGGGGCGACGCCATGATAACTTCAGCTACTTTTCGCTCAGATTTGCTAAAATTTTCTAGATTTTTTTGTATTTTTTCTAATGTATTCATAGTGTTCACGAGGGCGTAGAGAACAACTTGCTGGTTTTTGCCATTACTTCTGAATCAGAAGTTATCATCACTAGCAGAGCTAGGTGAATATTTAATGACAAGAGCAAACCAGCACCATAAAAATAGTATAAACGTAACTGTGCTTAGCCTATAACAAAAGTCGAAACCAATTGGCTAGAATATGACAAACCTCAAACAATATTTTGGGAAAACTACAGAATTGGAGGCTAAGTGGAAAAAAATAGGCTTTTCTAGCACGAGGCTGATGTATTTGTTACACCAAAACGAAATAAATTTTCATTTTGGTGTAATTTCAAATTGCTATTAAGCGAGGATTTCTTGCGTTAATTGCTGAATTTTAGCCATTAATTTAGGTGCTAAAGAGGCGATTTGTCTCTGTTCAACAAGAACCGATTGAAGAATGTCGTGGGTGGTTAATGGGTTTGCCAATACCACTCTAAATACGATGGTATTGAGCTCATCCCATTGCTCAGGATTGAGTTGAGTTCTGGACACAAATGATTTTCCAGTCTCACGCTGCTTCTTCTGAACGAACTTGGTCAGCTCATTGATCAAGTTGTTGAGCTTTTTCTTACTTCCTTTATCCGCAATCAACAAGGCTTGTTTTACGTCTTGAGGAAGATAGCGGTAGGTCAGTAAGCACAGCTCAGGCTGAGAAACTAACTCAAAATCTTGTTGCTGTTGAATAAGCTCTGCGAAATATTGGGCTTTTTCAATACTTTCATTAATTAAAAGTTCGTAACCCGGTCGCCCGATAATATGCATGCTGGCATAAACAAGCATTGCCATACCTGAACGTGAGCCTTCAAGAGTATGACTGCCTAAATCTTTAGAGCCTTTTCTAAGAATATACTGAGCGTGATGTTCGATAGCCATCATTGCGTCAGGATCTTTAAACAGCACCATTCCTGCACCCATTGGAATATAAAGCTGTTTGTGAGCGTCAATGGTGACTGAGTCCGCCTCTTCGATGCCATCAAGCAGCGAACGATGAGAATTCGACATTAACGTTGCGCCACCCCAAGCGGCATCAACATGGAAATGGCAGTCATGTTTTCTACATATAGCAGCCATTTCTTTCAACGGGTCAATATTGCCGGTTTCTGTTGTGCCCGCGACACCAATGGTAGCAAATGGCAATATCTTATTAGCCTTTAGCTCGCTCATTTTTTCATCCAGTGCTTGTGGACAAATTCGGTTGTGGTGATCGGTCTTGATCGCAATAAGACTATCTTGGCCAATCCCAAGAACATCGGCCGCTTTTTTAAGCGAGTAGTGACCACGTTCTGAAACTAAGATGGCTAAACCTTCATAGCCATAGTGTTTCATTGCACGGAATAAGCCCTCTTTTTCGACACCTTTGAATGAACCTTCCGCTCGTAAAGCATTGTTACGTGCAACCCAAAGAGCGGTGATGTTCGCAATGGTGCCACCAGAACAAAACGCACCTAATGAGTGATTCGAACTGTGCATCCATCGAGAATAAAACTTATCTTCTTGCTGATAGATAAGACGATGAAGCATACCCAGAACTTGGCGTTCAAGAGGAGTGAAAGCTTTAGAGGTTTCGATTTTTACCAAGTTTTGGTTTAGCGCAATCATGATCTTAGATAGCGGCATTAAGAAATAGGGCAGAGCAGAGGTCATGTGCCCAATAAAACTTGGAGATGCAGTATGTACAGAATGCGCGACGAGAGAATCTAGCAAGTGTTCAGTATGTTCAGAGACAAACTCAGGTTGCTCTGGGATATGAGCATTAGAAAAATCTTTCTCGATTTCGAGTAATGGCTTCTCTTCCGCGACGATATGTTCACGTAAGAATTGATTAAGATTTTGGGAAAGTTTTTCTTCGATTTGAGTTAACGTTGAATCAGGTCCTTCTGGGACAGTGAAAATTCGAAGTAAGCTTTCGAAATTTACGTCAACAGTTTTTTGTTCCGATACCATAGCAGCTAGTTATTTTTCTATTATTTAAAAGCGCGAGCGAGATAATTTAAACGAAAACGGGAACAATGTCCCGTCTTAATTATGAAAACGAATTTTCCAGCAAATGATGTGGTAAAGAGGATGATAGCCTATTTACATACTGTATTTTCGACGGTTTTGATCGCTTGATTGTACTTGTTTAACGCACTATCAATGTTTTTTGGGTGGCTAAGAAGGTCAGCAAAAGCGGATCTTAACTCATAGTTTTTATCGTGCGGAGTTGATTGGCGGTCATTGAAAGTTGAAGTCGCAATCTTGCCTAGTGCATTGTCATTAGAAGCTAACTCTTTGATATCTTTCTGCTCTAATTGCAACCAAGCTTCAATTGGTTGTTCAGTCGCGACTTTACTCGAATCATTTTTAAGGTAGTAATGAACGGCTGCACGATTAAGTTCGAAGTGATGTTTACGTCCCTCTAAAAACCATTCTCCGACTTCATTTAGATCTGGATATTGAGCTGATGTTAAGTCGACAAGATCTTGATACCAAGTTAGCGAAGCATCAATATAAGCGTCATATTTTCCAGTTAAGCATTGAGTATCAGAAGCTAGACTTATGGTTGAAGAGGAGGCGAGAAGCATTCCGATAATAAAGCGTTTCATAGTGATTCCTTTTGAATTATTTTGATTATTATTTTTTGCGTATTGTAATAGATCTGAATACAAATTCATGCGATCTAGCTAGCAAGTGAAACAAAGAACAACATCATTATTGGGACTAAAATACTTAAAATAAAACCACTTACGATGGCTATCGGAACACATCTGACGCCGCCAGTTGTTTGGATCACGGGTAAGGTAAAGTCCATCGCTGTCGCCCCAGCATAGCCGATAGAGGTGCATGGTGCGCTACGAATAAATAGAGGGATAAGTACTAAAGAGACAAGTTCTCTAAGTAGTTCAATCATAAAGGAGGCCCCACCATAAACCGGGCCAAAAGCATCACCCATTAAAATACCTGCGAGTGAATACCAACCAAAACCGGATGCCATTGCTAGACCACGAGCCATTGGAATGTCCAGAATGAATGAGGCGATAATACCTCCAATCATCGAAGTTCCGACAACCACAAGAGCAATGACCATTCCGTGTTTGTTGAGCAGAATTTGTCGTAACGTTAAGCCACTGTTTCTTAATTGAATGCCAATAAAAAACAGTAAAATAAACAAGATCCACTCACTCGCGGTGTCTACCCAAGATAGGTCGATTGGAAGCAATAACCCTATGATGAGACCGCTACCGACAACAAGAATAAGTTTAAGTGATTCTAGTGCCATACTTGATAGTGGCAACTTAGTATTGGATTGGTCTGTTTGGATAGGCATTAATTTGTCGATCAGAGGAAGCCCTGCCAAGTTACATACGCTTAAGCAGATAAAGAAAGTTCCTGTGAACTGTAAAATGACTTGTAAATTTTCACTGAGATTATCAAGTGCAGCAAGGCTTAATCCCATCAAAGCTAGAATGACATATACTAAATATGAAGTAGCTTTATTGATGACATTTAACACTGACTGTTTTGATATGGAAAATAGATACCCCACCACCAGTGGGGCAAAAATGAAAATCATCCCTGTAAACATTGTTGATTAACCATCCTTGTTGTTTATTTAGAAGCCGCTTGTGTTGATTACATCCTGAATCTTAGATCTGAAAACTTCTTCGCTTAAATTGCTTAATTCATAAAGTATTTCAGCCCCAACGAGATCGAATTCAACTTCATGTTCATCAATATTTTCATCTTCACTTCTAAACATCAATAAATGATTAGATATTCGAGCGATATCGAGGTAAGAGACATTGGAGTGCTCGGCAGAAGAAGGTTCATTTGATGCGACTTCAATAAAATCAACGTCGAAGCCCCAACGTTTTAGCACCTGTTTGCTAGTAATAGCACATCGACTTTGGAAGATCTGCATCGCAAGGTCTTGATCCAAATAATTGCCATTTTCTAAATAGTGATGGTACTCATTAACCAAGCAAAATAGGCCAATATCCGCAAGAAGCCCAACCAGTAGTGCTTTCTCGTGTTCTAAATTCGAATGTTGATCAGGAGCTCGGCGTTTGAATTCGTTGGTTACTAGTACCATCGTTGCCCCGAGTTCGCGAGAAACATGAGCACTTTGAGATAGAATCGCGCTGCATTCGTTGGTGAGATTGACGCTATGCTTGAGCTGTTCAATCGCTTGGGCGGTAACGATATCTCTTACTCGTAAGATGCCTAGTCGAGATACCGCAGTCATCAAGTCATGGCAAGTGATATTACGGCGGTTAAAAACAACAGAATTAGCGATACGAATTACAACCGCAGTTAACCCTGGGTCTTCCAGCAAACACTCTGCAATTTCTGAAATACCTGTCGCTTCAAAAGTACATAATTGTTGGATTTTTAAGACCACATCTGGGATTGGAGGAAGAGATATCTTTCCTGAACTAATGGATTGCTCGACAAGCTGAGCAAATTCAGTTTCTAACCCTTTAAGAAGCTGTGATTCATTGTGCGGTAACCAGTAAAAAGAGAGGTGTTCCATAGAGAAAAGTACCGAAGGCTTTATATGAACACAGTGTACCTTTAACGCTTGGTTTAACGCAATAGAATGAGAAGCAAATTAAGTATTGTATCAATAATTAGGATGGTGTTTTTTTTGTATCGTGTTAGAGAAACACTGCATTGATTTAATATGTAATGTGCTTGTTATCACATTTATAGGCCGTTGAGATTTGTTTGATGTGAGCTGTGACCAGACTTAATTTGTTTTGTTAAGTATCATTGGTACCCATAATAGCATCTATGCTAAATAATAATTATTATACAACTAATTGATTTATAAAATTTTTCGCGAAAATTACAAGCTGCTATCTGGTGATCATAACTAATCGGGGTAATTCAGATTAAGGATCAATAGATATGACAGGGCACAATTTTTATAATTATATAGAGCAGTTTGGTACTTCCCAAAAACGTTCTATGTTTGGTGGTATCGGCCTCTTTATGGATGAGGCGATGTACGCACTCATCAGTAATGACTCTATCTTTATCCGTGGTGGCCATGAACTCGACGAAAAACTGAAAGTGCTAGGTTGCGAGAAGTATCGCCATGTTAAAAAACAGACGACCGCAACAGTAAACTATTATGACATTACTCACTTATTTACAGCGGATCATCGTGAGCTACATTCAATCGTTGAAGAGTCTATTAATTACTCCGTTAGGCAAAGAAATTACCAAAAATCATCCGCGAGCCGTCGTCTTCGAGATCTCCCTAACATGCAATTAACCCTTGAAAGAATGGTGAAAAAGGCCGGTGTCGATGATGTTTCTACATTTATGGAATTGGGTGCTTCTGACGTCTTTCGTAAAGTTAAAAAAGCGTATGGGAATGATGTTGATATCAAATTGCTATGGAAATTTGCAGGGGCCATTGACGGAATTCATTGGAAGTTGATTCAAGAGCCAAGAAAACGCCAGTTATTAGAGTTTTGCGAATAAGATCAGTAGACAAAAAATCGACGAAAAAAAACCGAGGACACTTCCTCGGTTTTTTTATAACAATTGTATATGGCAAACACGCTGTTTAAATCAATAACGATGTAAAGCTTGTCGTTATTTAAAACTTTGTCGTTATTTAAAACTTAAAGCGTGTTGTGAACATCGCTTGGTCGCCGTAGAAATCATTAATTCGAGCTTCTGCGCCAACAGAGAACAATTCTGTTGAATGGAACCTAACGTAAGCTGAAGCAATCCAATCATCGTTATCATCAATAGATACGTAACCACCACTGCCACCAACTTCAAGTTGTGGACCAAGCCATTGACGCACTCCTAGGTTTAACTCCATGCCAACATCTGCACTGCTTTTATCACTTGGCTGTGCAACGCGCATTAACATAGAGCCGGTCATATCAGCCCAATTGTTGATTGGAGCATGAAAGCCGAAACCAACAGCGGAATCAAAGTCACCGTCAAATTCAGAATCGATACGGCCAATAACGTGAGCATTTGGGTGCACAGATTTACTCATAGCGGCACCGAATGTAACAGGGCTTGCGCCAATACGAGCTTCTAAGTAATCATAGCTAAAGTTGCTCATTGATTGGTTTGGATCTTCTTGTGCAAGAGCGTGGTTTGATGCCAGCAACAATGCTGCTGCAAGTAATGTTTTGCGCATAATAACGGTAAACCTTTATCGAGTTAAATCTTTGATTTAAAGCTAATCTCTAAATCGTCAAATTATTACCTGACATTTTAATGCATAAAAAGAAAAGGTCATCATAAAAAATGTCATTGTTTTGTCGTTTACTCAAAAAACTAGCAAATAAAGTGCCACTTACCCTAATAATGTCACTATTCTCCAAAGTTAATGCGATTTTCAGCAATAGCATTAAATATCTTTTCAGTGTTTAAAGCCGATGCCCAAGACATTAGATTATCATCATGCTTGATCATGTAATCAGTTAACTGCTCGATTAATGTTTCTCGAAGTTTATCTCCGTACCATGGTTTGGCGATATAGAAGTCTAAGCATGAGTGGTTAACCGCTTCAATCGTATCTTCGAGACCAGCTTGCCCAGTGAGTAAAATTTTACGCGCATTTTTGGTCTGCTTATTTTGGTTCAGCTCGATCAAGAAGCTGATGCCTGTCTGCTCTGGCATGATGTGGTCACACAAAATAAGAGCAAGCTTAATACCTTCGTCGGACATTTCTTGGATAACATTACGAGCTTCAGAAACAGATTCAGCACCTTCCACAACAAAGCTATCTTCGAATGGAGCAAGATCTTGTAACACACTGTCTAGAACTTCTCTTTCATCATCGACACATAAAATAAGATATTTATTCATGGCTTACTCCTTACTCTGATTTCGATGGATTATTACTGGCGATGAGCCGTTGATCGACTGGTAACCAAACTTTCATATGAGTGTACTGATTAGGAACGGAATCGACTTCGATCCACCCTTTGTGTGCGGTGAGAATTTGTTGGCAAACGGATAGACCAATACCGAGCCCAAAGTTTCCTTCTTTTTTTGTCGTGTAGTTTAATTCAAAAATTTTTCTCTTCTGCTCTTCAGGGATCCCACTGCCGTTATCTTTAAAGTTGACAGTAACGTAGTGGTTCCCATTTCTGGCGCACTGCTCAGTTGATATCTCAAGTATGCCATTCTCGGGGAATGCATCGATCGCATTAGAGATTAAATTCGTCCATACCTGCTGTAAAGCGATGGGTTGGCAAAAAACCGGAGCGATATTTTGATACTCTTTTATAAGGGTATGCATTTTGAGGCGGTTTTCGAATATCACTAAAGTGTCTTCTATACCTTCATGGATATCAACGGTATGGTTGGTTTCATCATCAGGCCGTGCATAGCCCTTCAAACTCTTGACCATATCCGCAATACGTTGAGCACAGACATGAACAGAGCGTAACGTTGAACCAGTAAGGTGGTACTTTTCTAGTTGGTTGAGGGAACTAATACTCTGGGCATTTTTGTTGCTCAAAGATTGCACGAAGTCTTCGTCTTGATCTAATTTCAGCTGGACTAATTTTTTGGCAATAAGACGATCGCCCACTCGTTCCTGTATCTGCTTAGCTTGTTCTCTGACTTGGGAAGTGGACATGGGGTGTGACAGCATCGCTTGATTGAGCACTTCGGCGCCTTTGATGTGTATATCTTGGCTTGATTCTAATTTAACTAACTCATCAATATTCTTCGCTAACGTCTCCGCTCCTCGCAAAATCGCCGCGACAGGGTTATTTAATTCGTGGGCAACCCCAGCAACAAGCTGACCAAGCATGGCCATTTTTTCACGTTCGATTAATTGTTGATGAGCGGACTCCAACGATTCCAGTGTTTTTTGCAACTCTAATTTAGTGTTGATGCTGCGTTGAAGCCTACGGTTGAAATGCCTAAGTAGTAGATTAGTAAATAATGGTAACAAACTACTGTCGGAGTGCATCACTTGAGCGAATACATCACGTTCGAGTTTAATCACTTGAGTTTTTGTCAGCGTAATGGCTGTAGAAAATGAGTTTTCGCCAGTAACAAAAGACATACCACCGACAAGGTTGCCTTTTGAGTGTCGAACTACCTCGCGCTGCACGCCTAAGTCATCTTTCTTATATAGTGCCACTTCGCCTTCAGTGATAAACCACAGGAATCGGTTCTCTTCACCTTCTTTTGTCAGTAGGTGATCGGGAGAATAAGTTCGGCATGCATGGTGTTCATCTTGTTGTTCGAAAAATAGACCTAAGGCACCAATAACCTGTTCGGCTAACTCACTATCGGATAAATTATGAAAATCATGAATGAAACCCGCTCGATAAGATTGCATTTTGTTTTCAATGTGAGTCCTTAATATTTTCTGTTGGTCTAAGACTTGGCTATAGTGAAGTAAATCCTCTTTTTCGTGTGACAAAATAAACGTTGTCAGCTCTTTTTGCGCGGTTTTGTAAAGCACCTTGTCTTGCAGCGGTTTCGTTAGGCAGTGATCCAAACGTCCTTCATTGACCGCAGATAGAATTGCTTGAATGTCACTACTGCAACTGACAAGAACCTTACGAGCTTGCTGCGTATGAGTTGATTTATCCAGTTGAATGAGAAAATCAACGCCATTGAACTGAGTATGGTGGCTTGCAATGACCAGTGCGACCGATTGCTGTTGTTCTTTAAGGTAGGTGAGGGTCTGCTCTGCTTCTTCGATGGTATCTGCGGTGTGGATATCGAAGCGATGAGCAAATGAGGCCAGCTCCGAACGAATCTGTTCGATGCTGATAGGGTTATTGTCTAAACATAAAACAGCATAACGGTTCACTCTATACCCCACATAATTAACACAGCAATAATTTTACAAATATATACTGGCAATGTAGCAATAAACGAAATTATTGATTGAGAGCTAAGTATTAAAAATAGTCTCTGAAAACAGCAATAAAACAATACAGTGACGTAACTCAATGTTTTCTCATTTGAAAACATAGGATAGACTGGATTCATAAACTCAGAAGGTTAGAAGACAATCCATGAAAGAATTAAGAAAAATAGCTGCAGTTGGCGGTGCAATTTCGTTAGCGTTATGTTGGCCTTTAGCGGTTGGTCAAATTGGTAAAAATGTTATCACTGATGGGGTCGAGCACCTCAATTCAGCGTCGATTCAAGCGGAAGTGGTTGAGTATGATAGAAGTTACTTCTCTTCACGTGTTTTAACTCGTTACCAAGTAACCGACCCTGTGCTTATTGAGCAATTGGAAGCTGATGGGTTACCGTCTGAATTTTTAGTTAAGAGTGAAGTTGAGCATGGATTGGTGAGCTTAAATGCAGTATCAACAATCGATGGACTTGAAGAACTGCCTCTTACACTTTCCACCACTACACAGCTTAATGGTAATACAGAATTTTCATTGGATTTAGAATCATGGAATCACCAAACCGCTGGTGAAGGTGCCGTTTCTATCGCTGTTGCAAAGTCAGAAATTACAGGAAGTGCGAGTGTTCTGGGGCAGTTGACATATCAGTTGGATATCCCCTCTATACAGCTGAATTTTGCTAATGGCGAGCAAGTGGCACTCTCTGGCATATCAGGCGACGGAGATGGTAAGCAAGCTCAAGGATATTGGTTAGGGACTCAGCAGTATAATATTGATACTTTTGTTGTGAATGCTAACAACGCTCAGCCAATGTTCAGCATGGATGACTCGACGTATCAGTTTGAGTCATCTATTGATGATAAAACGCAACGCCTAAGCAGCAAAGTGCTTTTAGATATCTCGAAAATGATGACAGTTGATGGTGTGGTGAATGATTTAAGTGTTGATTTCGAATTGGCGAAATTGGACATTCATTCATTTGAGAAAATTTTTGAGCTAATTCAGACTAACCCCGAGTTGACTGAAGAAGACGTTCAAGCGTTGCTCCCTGCTGTTGATACGCTTTTTGCTAAAGGCTTTGATATTTCGATGAATAAAGTGTCACTGAAGCTTGGAGAAGGTGAATTTCAGTCTCAGTGGTTAATGACGGTACCTGAAGGTACTGAAAATGTATCACAAAATCCTGGCGCTTTAGTTCCTGCTTTAACTGGTAATCTAAATACGTATTTTTCGAATGAACTCGTGACTGAGTATCCATTTATACAAGAGGGTATTGATGAATTGATCGTGATGGAAATGATCACTCAAACGGATACTGGGTATGAAATTAAAGCGGAATTGAATGATGGTAATTTAGTTTTCGAAAATGGCCAGCAAGTGCCAGTTTTCGCGCTGCTAATGCCTGCATTAATGGGCCAAGCAGCGAAGTAAACTGATAAATCATGCAGTTAGTGAAGAAAAGAGGTCTGAAGACCTCTTTTCTTGCTTTTTAAGTGAAGCAAAACATGGTATTTGTTAACTAACCACTACAAAACAAGAATGAGCAGGAGCAATAAAATCATGGAGCCGATTACGGACAATATTTTTAACTTTAGTGCAGGCCCAGCGGCGTTACCTAAAGCAGTGATGCAGAAAGCACAAGCGGAGTTCATCAATTGGGGCGGCTTAGGTACGTCTGTGATGGAAATAAGCCACCGCAGCAAACCCTTTATTAAAGTTGCTGAAGAGGCAGAACAAGATCTGCGTGACTTGTTGAATGTTCCAGACAATTACAAAGTTTTGTTTTGCCAAGGTGGTGCTCGAGCACAATTTGCTGCGGTTCCAATGAATCTACTAGGGCAGTCGAAAACGGCGACTTATGTCGATGCAGGCTATTGGGCTGAAAGTGCTATAGCAGAAGCGAACAAGTATTGTGAGCCAGATGTCTTTGTTGCCAAAACAGAGAAAGAGGGCAAAGTAGCCGTTCTACCTGCAAGTGAATGGCCAGTCGCAACTGATGCGGCTTATGTGCATTTCTGCCCAAACGAAACCATCGATGGCATTGAAATTAATGATTTGCCTGTCACTGATAAACCGATCGTGGCTGATATGTCATCGACGATTTTATCGCGCGAAATCGATGTTTCAAAATATGGTGTTATTTACGCAGGCGCGCAGAAAAATATCGGCCCTGCTGGTCTGTGTATTGTGATTGTTCGTGATGATCTGTTAGATCTTGCTGCTCAAGCTCTACCAAGTATTTTGAACTACAAAGTGTTGGCTGAAAAAGATTCCATGTACAACACGCCGCCGACCTTTGCTTGGTATTTATCAGGTCTGGTTTTCAAATGGCTGAAAGAGCAGGGCGGTGTGAAAGCGATTGAACAAGTAAACCGTGAGAAAGCGGCACTTCTTTATGCTTATATTGATCAATCACCGTTCTATAAGAATGATGTTCATGCAGACAATCGTTCATTGATGAATGTGCCCTTCCAACTGCTTAAACCTGAACTTGATAGCAAGTTTCTTGAGTTAGCAGAAGCTTCAGGGCTACAAGCTCTGAAAGGTCACCGAGCGGTTGGTGGTATGCGAGCTTCGATTTATAACGCAATGCCGCTTGAAGGCGTTAAAGCCTTAGTCGATTTCATGGCATCGTTTGAAAGTGAATATGCTGATTAACTGATTAGGAAAAAGCTGCCTTCGTCAGTTGTTTTGTATGTCGCTTTCGAAATAACAGCTCTGCTTATACAAGAAACCCACTAAAAAGTTAACTTCTTAGTGGGTTTCTTTGTTTGTAACCGATTTATTTATAAATCCAAGCCTATAGCGTCTGGCAAAGTTGGTAATAACGACCTTTTTGCTCAATTAATGACTGGTGATGTCCGTGTTCCACGATCTGACCATGCTCAATTAAACATATCGAATCCATGCTATCGAGTTCGACTAGGCGGTGGGTAATAAACAGTACGGTTTTGTTGGCAAAATGCTGCTTAAACAGCTGCATAATGTTTTTCTCAGTTTGTTTATCTAGCCCTTCTGTTGGCTCATCCAAAAGAATGATCGGCGCATCATGTAACAGTGCTCGCGCAATACCAATACGGCGTTTTTCACCACCAGAAAGTTGTCTACCACCGTCACCTAACCAAGCCTCTAAACCTAGACCTTCATTAAGTGATTCTAGCCCCACGCTGTTAAGTACAGTTGCTAATTGTTCATCTGTTGCATCCGGTGATGCCATGATGAGGTTGTCTCTCAAGCTGCCGTTGAGTATGTCAACTCGCTGGCTTACAACGCTTATTGCTTCTCGCAGTTGACCTTCACTCCATTGAGTCAGCGCTTGGTCAGCAATACTGATTGCACCTTGCTGCGGGTCCCAGTAACGGGTAAGCAGTTGAAGCAGAGTCGATTTACCAGAACCTGTTTGTCCTACAATCGCGACCTTGTGACCTGCAGGTATGGAGAGCTCGACACTATTTAGGACATTTTTGTCGCTGTCTGGGTACGCAAAAGTGACATTATTGAAATGAATACCGTAGTGTCCTGAGTGCTTAATTTCTTGTTCTGAAAATTGAACATCTGGCTTTGCAAGAATAACGTCATTTAATCGACGAGCAGAAGTGAGAGTTTGACCTAAATGCTGAAATGCACCTGCGATTGGCATTAACAGCTCGAAACTTGCCATAGTCGCAAATGCCATCAGTGCGATAAGAGGATCGGGTTGATTACCACCGACACCATCCGCTGCAAGCCAAAGCATAAGAACCAGAGCCCAACCATTAACTAGCATTAATAAAGCGGTCGCAAGGCCACTTAAGTTCGCATTTACAAACTGATTTTTAATCAACTTCGTTTGAGCCAAAGTGATCGCCTGTCTGTAGCGCTCTTCTGCTCCAAATAGAGTCAACTCACTGTAGCCTTGTAACCAATCTAAGGCGGTAATACGTAGGTCAGCTTTATTTTGTGTCAGTTCCGCCCCATTCTGTTTGCCTAATTTATAGAACAATATCGGCCATAAGATAAGAGCAATAGCTAAGATTGCACCTAAAGTAAGACCAAGAGTTATATCAAACCAGCACAAAAATGCTGTCAAACAAGCAATGCCCACAACACCAATAGTAACAGGGCTGATTAAGCGCAGATAAACATGATCCATCGCATCAACATCTGCAACCAATCGGTTTAGAAGGTCAGCGTCTCGCAGGTTGGAAACTCGGCCGGGAATTAATGGTGCAAGCTTTTGAAAAAAGAAAATGCGCAGATCAGTCAGTAGTTTGAAGGTCGCGTTATGGCTGACAACACGCTCACCCCAACGTCCAGCAGTTCGACCCATGGCAAAACCACGAACGCCACCGCCGGGCAGCATATAGTTAAATGTTTCTCTGGCGATGGTTAACCCTGCAATCGCCGAGGCGGAGATAAACCAACCAGAAAGGGTTAGCAGGCCAATAGAGGCGAACAGAGTTGCAAACCCAAGCAACATACCTAGCGAGAGACCAAACCAATGCTTTTTATACAGCTTTAGATATGGGAGTAAATCACGCATCTAAATTCCCCTTATCATTATGTTGAGCGAGGTTTGCACTTAGCATCTCGGCAAACAGTCCGTCTTGTTGTTGCAGTTCTTGATAGCTGCCAGATTGAACAACTTGACCTTTTTGCATCACTAGAATCTGATTAACGCTGCGCAAAGGTTCTAACTGGTGAGTAACCATGAGAGATGTGGTCGATTCCGTGTATTTCTCTATACCCTGCATCACTAACTGCTCACTACGAGCATCTAAACTCGCAGTAGGTTCATCCAGTAACCAGAATGATCCATTTTGTAGCATTGCTCTTGCTAAGGCGATCCGCTGGGCTTGTCCTACCGATAACCCACCTGAACGATCGGATATTGGGTAATCTAAACCATGTTGATTGACAAATTCGGCAGCGAAGGCATTTTCAATCACGGCATGAACGTCTGAGTCAGAGATATTATGCTTACCTAGGGTTACGTTGTCACGAATTGTCCCGTGGAGTAACAATGGGTTCTGTCCAATCCAACTAATCTGTTTGCGCCAATGGGTTAGGTCGAGTTCTTTCATTTCAACGCCATTCACTTTCAGGCTACCTTCATAAGGCATGAAACCGAGAATCGCATTGATCAAACTCGTTTTACCCGCACCACTTGGGCCGACCAGCGCGGCGGATTGGTTAGATGCAAGAGTGAAGGATATCGGGCCGACCAGTTGAATGCCTTCCGGGCTAACCACTTTTAGATCGTGAGCAACAATCTCTATTTTCTCTGGTTGAGCGAGTAGGGTATTACCTGATTGGATCTTCGTAATATCTGTTTCTAGGAACTCAACAATACTTTCAGCCGCACCAACTGCTTGTGCTTTGGCGTGATAAAACGTGCCTAGGTCGCGTAGTGGTTGGTAAAATTCAGGCGCAAGGATCAGGATAAATAAGCCAGCGAATAGGGTAACGCCTGCACCATAATGGCCGAAATTCAATTCACCAATGTAGCTAAAGCCAAAGTAGACGGCAGTAATAGCAATCGAGATAGAAGTGAAAAACTCTAGAACGGCAGAAGATAAGAATGCAATCTTCAAAACGTCCATTGTACGAGTACGGAATACTTCAGATGCCCCTTTAAGAACTTCAGTTTCTGCATGAGTCCGGTTGAACAGACGAATCGTCGTCATCGATTGTAATCGGTCATAGAAATGACCAGACAGACGTTGCAAGGCTTTAAAATTCTTACGGTTTGCATCGGCTGCTTTCATTCCAACTAATGCCATGAAAAGAGGCACCAATGGGGCAGTAATCAGAAAAATTAATCCTGCTGCCCAGTTAACAGGGAACACGACAATTAAGATCACGAACGGGATGAGCACCGAGAGCGACATTTGCGGCAAATAGCGGGCGAAGAAATCTTGCATATCTTCAACTTGTTCCAGCAGCAGTGTTGCCCACGTTCCCGCTGGCTTTCCTTTAATATAGGCTGGTCCAAGTTCCCTGAGTTTATCGAGTATGAGCTGCCTGATATAAACGCGGATCTCTTCTCCACATTTAAACCCGGCAATTTCTCGTCCCCAAGAACAAGCAGCACGCAGCGCTATCATCAGCGCTAACCCTGCAAAGTGAGGCAGTAACTCATATTTATCTGTGTGGTCGATAATCAGTTGTTGAAGTATGGAGGCGAGTAGAGCGGCTTGAGCCAATAAAAACACGCTTGATACTACGCCAAGGCCCACGGCAATCATAAGCCAGCGTTTGGCTAACTTACTCTGTTGCTTGAGCCACTTATTCAAGTCGCGTTGCTTTTTCTTATCCATTTAGAAGGCTTAATGATAATTATTATGAAGTTATAGCGAGGTAGTATACAAAGAAAAGCCCAGTGGATATACCACTGGGCTTTAGGGTTTTACGACAAAAATGAAAAATAAGTTATTTATCATTTAATCCGTCAAGGAATCGCTCTGCATCTAGTGCCGCCATGCAACCCGTTCCGGCTGAAGTGATCGCTTGGCGGTAGTTATGATCCATAACATCACCGGCAGCAAAAACACCTTCAATACTGGTTTGGGTCGCATTTCCATTCAGACCTGAGTTCACGATGATGTAGTCATCTTTCATCTCTAATTGGCCTTTGAAAATAGCGGTGTTTGGCTGGTGGCCTATGGCAATAAACGCGCCCATTACATCAATATCTTGAGTCGCGTCAGATTGAGTATCTTTCACGCGTACGCCAGTCACACCCATATCATCACCGAGAACTTCTTCAAGCACACGGTCGGTATGAAGAATGATGTTACCGCTTTCTACTTTATCCATTAAGCGCTTAATCAGGATTTTTTCAGCGCGGAAAGTATCGCGGCGGTGAATAAGGTGAACTTCAGACGCAATATTAGAGAGGTAAAGTGCCTCTTCAACGGCCGTGTTACCACCACCGACAACCGCGACTTTTTGGTTGCGGTAGAAGAAACCATCACAAGTTGCACAAGCGGAAACGCCACGACCTTTGAATGCTTCTTCAGATTCTAAACCTAAATATTTAGCAGAAGCCCCAGTCGAAATAATTAGCGCATCACAGGTATATTCTGCTGAATCGCCTTTAAGACGGTAAGGGCGAGAACTCAGATCGACTTCGTTGATGTGATCAAACACAATTTCAGTTTCGAAGCGCTCAGCGTGCTCTTTCATGCGTTCCATTAGCGCAGGGCCGGTTAGTCCTTCAGGATCGCCAGGCCAGTTTTCAACTTCTGTTGTGGTTGTTAGTTGGCCACCTTGCTGCATGCCCGTGATCATCACTGGTTGCAGGTTTGCACGTGCCGCATAAACCGCTGCCGTATAGCCAGCAGGGCCTGAACCAAGAATTAATAAATTACAATGCTTTACGTCGCTCATTAGGACTCCGAAATCAGCAGATAGCTTGAATAAATATAGTGATAAGGATTGTATGGAAAATATGGGGGTAATAAAAGTGTAAACAAGGTGTAAAACGGAATTATTGGTTATAGGTTAGATTGTTTTTGCTTTGGTTCAGAATGGTTTATGCTTCTGTAAAGTTTGAGGAACGTTTAACAGATCAAGTAAAACCAATTAAATGAACGACTTTTGCACTGGAGCAGTGAAATGAAGCAAGTATTCGTTAACGATAAAATGCAAGCGAACTATTCCTATTTCTTGTCTGAAGGTATTGGTGAAAATTTTCAGTTTGATTTCTCTCCGGAACTCACCCCCAAAGAGATGCTCGAACTCGGAGTCTTTGGTGGCAAGTATATGACAGATTGCCAAGATGAGTTCCCCGAGGATTGGTTTACCAATGCCAAAATCAGTCCTGAATTTAAAGATATTTCATTGAACTATTTCTCTGTGGATGCCTCTCAACCTTTAGCTGAGTGGAATCGAAAGGGGTGGATCTATTCTGAAGATCCAAGAGGTTGGTTTCAATGGTATTGTCGCTACTTCATGGGACGTCGCATAGAGAGTGAAGATGAGCGCCAAATTAAAAGGTGGCGTGCATTTAGACGACATATAGGGGCGATTAAGAAAAATTGCGAACCTTTTGATCATGGTTGCCGTCGGAAGCAGAGGCAAGCTCTGCTGCACTGGGCATATGATTCAAGACGGTTTTAGTTTTAATGGTTTGTCGTAAAGTTTAAACATTGACGGATAAGAAGTGAAATGAGCGAATTAGAGAAGATGATAGCGGGTGAGATGTATGACCCAAGTGATGAAACACTGTCACAGATGCGCGCTCATGCAAGAAAAGTGATTGGCGAATATAATGCGACCAATCAAGACCAAAAAGCAGAAAGAGAGGCACTGCTTAAAACGCTATTTGGAAATACGGGTAGTGAGATTAATATTGAACCACATTTCAATTGTGACTATGGAAAAAACATCCATGTCGGCGAAAACTTTTATGTGAACTTTGGCTGCGTGATCCTTGATTGTGCGGAAGTTAACATTGGTGACAACTGCATGATTGGTCCTCAGGTTGGTATTTATACGGCTTGCCATCCAATTGATCCGCTAGAGCGAATAAGCGGTAAAGAGTTTGCAAAGCCAATCACCATTGGACATAACTGCTGGATCGGTGGCCATGCGACGATTAACCCGGGCGTCACATTAGGGGATAATGTTGTCGTTGCTTCAGGTGCTGTAGTGACAAAAAGCTTTGCAAGTAATGTCGTTATTGGTGGGAACCCTGCGCGAGTATTGAAAGATATCAAATTGAAGAAATGATCCCACGTTGTTCACTTGTCATGTATCCATAAATAGAGGTTCGCAATGATAGTCGTTGCACGTTTTTCATTTCCCCATGAGGCTCAAATCGCAAGAGCCAGCCTCGAAGCTTCAGGTATTGAGAGCTACATAGCCGATGAGCACACTGTCAATACGCAGTGGTTGTATTCAAATGCTATTGGTGGTGTTCGATTGTTGGTGGATGAAAAGAGTGTTGATGAAGCGAGGAGCATTTTAAATACCGATTTCTCTGACGCCGTCGATAACTCATCTGAAGTCGAAAGAAGTGCGGACGCTTGTACACAGTGTGGCAGCCATGACTTAGTTCCATATACCAAAGGCAAAAGACCCGCTTTTTTGGTCTTTATTTTGTTAGGTTTCCCACTGTTCTTCTATAAGCATGGCTATCGATGCCAAAACTGTGGTGAGTTCATAGAAAAGTTATAACTAAAGGTTAAAATATGTGTTTGAGCCGTCTCAATAAAAAGGAATAGATATGACTCCAGCACCAATCAAAGAACTGATTACATTTGATGATTTCGCGAAATTGGATATTAGAGTAGGAACCATTACTCAAGTATCTGAGGTGGAAAAATCAGACAAACTAATGAAGCTTACCGTTGATTTCGGTGATCATACACGTTCTATACTTTCTGGTATTAAACAGGAAAGAGAAAATCCTCAAGAGATTGAAGGTAAACAGGCTCTGTTCGTTGTTAACCTTCCTGAACGGAAAATGGCGGGAGAGCTATCACAGGGCATGCTATTTGATATCGGTTATGAAGATAAAATTAACCCTTGTTTGGCCATGCCTGAGCGTGAAGTGCCCAATGGTAGCCGTGCTGGTTAGGCATCGTTCGTTTAACGCTATAATTTAAAGCTTCTCAGTGTTAATTATTCACGTATCCAAACCGTGATTGACACTTATCTTAGCTCAAAAAGACATGACAGTTAATTACGTAAAATCAAGGATAAACTTATGAAACAAGCCATTGTACATATTGCTCTGGTGGTTAACGATTACGATGAAGCGATCGACTTTTACGTGAACAAACTCAAGTTCGAGCTGATTGAAGATACCTATCAACCTGAACAAGATAAGCGTTGGGTTGTCGTTTCTCCTCCTGGTTCAAATGGCGTTACACTATTGTTAGCAAAAGCGTCAAAGCCTGAACAGCACGATTTTATTGGTAATCAATCTGGCGGGCGAGTTTTCCTCTTTCTAAGCACAGATGATTTTTGGCGTGATTATAAAAGAATGGTGGAAGATGGCATTGAATTTGTTCGTCCGCCAGTTGAGCAAGATTACGGCACCGTTGCCGTTTTTAAAGATCTCTATGGAAACCAATGGGATCTACTGCAACTCAGCGATTCTCATCCAATGGCAAAAAGAATGGGTTAACGAATTCAATTGAAGTAACCATTTTTCCTGTATTTGTCCCTATCCAGTTTAGCTAACGTTGGATAGGGATCTTATCTCCGTTTTAAAGCACGTTTATAGATATTTAGATTGCCACAAAACGACTTTCCCGCTGCTTAATTTTGCTCTAATTGAGAACGGTCGGACTCGCGTATCCTTATCTCCAAAAATTTCGCTTGAGAAGTTAGCGATTATTGTACTTCCATCATCGAACGTGGTTTGTTGGACTGTACCGCTCTTATTAAGCCAAGTGAAACCGATGAGTTTGTTATCCCAAAGGTGTTCATGAATCGGTTTAAACCCATCTTGATAATGCTTTAGCGCGACGATTCTAGGGCTTAAGCTTGAAACTGCTTCATCTCTAGTAAGATGCACCATAGCTGGCGTGTTATAAAGCATTGCAGTTAAGTCCCGGTACGCTTTTACATCCGTAAATTTTAAGCTACCTGAGTGCCAATGGTGGCTATTCACAACTTCATCATGAAAAACTGTTTGATACAGAGGAATCCTGAATTGAGGTGCAAACAGAAGCGACTTGTATGGCTCTTTCACCTTGGCTGGTTTAAAGAAAAATTCGGGTTTATGGTCGGGATACCAGCGCCCTAAAAAATAGGGGGATTGACGGTTTTTCTTCATATCATTATCCATCCACCCAAAACCGACAGATTCAAGTCCATGCGCAAAGGCGATGCCACTGGTTGTTAGGCTGTTGCCATCTTCGGATCCTAAAACGATTTGATCTTGGTTTGATATCCAATCCATTCTTTTGTTGAACGCAGTAAGCATGTCCGATTCACTGCTATTATTACTGTAATCTTCCCTTGCCATTGCGGTGGCATCTACATCAATAAATAGACTGTTAAAATGTCCGTATTTTACGATATCGAGCACACGCTGCTTTACGTAGTTCAAGTGACAGTTTGGATTCAGGTAATAGCCATTGCCTCTAAACCCTTTTTTCTTTTTGCCGTCTGCTAATTCAATCGCGCATGCTTTTCTCATCGGCTCTGGCAATCTGGCCGTTAACCAACCGTCATTAAGGCCGCTTGGTATTGCTGTATTGTATGAATCGTAAGTCGCGACCAAATAGCCGAAGCGTTTTGCAGCATCAATAACATTAGGTTGGTAAAAAGCGGGCATCCAATTATCAAACCCTAACCAAAGCTTTTCTAAACCAGCTTTCCTTAAGTTATTGAGCATAGTAGTCGAGAGTGCTTGTCCCCAAGTATCTGGAGGCGTTAGAAATTCAGAGGCGTTGTTCTTAAGCCAATCCACTCTTTGCTGCGCAGCCTTGTACTGAGCGGCAATGGTGTTATCTGCAAGAGTTGGATTCGGCACATTAAATTTATTGCGTAACGATGTGCTAATTGAATCAATCAGTAACTGTTTGTGATATTGACTAAACCAGTCTTTATTTTTGGATAGTGTGCTGAGTTCTACTTGAGCTTCATTGGTGACGTTGAGATTAGAACGCTGAAAATACCAATCTTTTAATCCCCACCAGTCTGTGACATCCAAAGTGCTCAGCGGATGTACTCCAAACAGGTAAACCTGACTTGCTCCAATGAGTTTTTCGACATTAGCATTACGCTGGATTTTTTGAACCAGAGGATCCGCAAGATCATGACCAATTCGCCACTGACGATAACTTTTCGCACCATCAAGCCAGTTATCTCCAAGGGTAATACGCAAAGTAAAAGAACGCGATTGATTCAACGCAGTGAAACTGTGGGTCGCAGTCATATCAATGCGGTTTTTTGTACTTGAGAAATCGAGTTGATTATTGGTGGCTTCAACCAGTTGATAGCTTATGTAAGTATCTTTTTGCTGAACTGTCCAAAATGGCATTTTAAGTTCTTGGGTCGTATTGGAACCGGAGTAATTATTCTGTAAATAGGTCGCCCAGACTTTGTTGTTAATAGGAATTCGCATGCCTTCACTGAATGGTAGGAATAAAGTGTCGCTTTGTGATTCGGCAAGATCAAACCACTTAAGTATCAGAGGTGAATTCCGTTCAATTGTTGGATGAGAAGGGGCGATGAAATTAACGATGAGTGCATCATTCTTGAGTTGAGTTTTTACTTGAATACGGCTTGGTTGCAGTGTCCAACTCGCGCTATTGGCGGACTTAGACTGGATTTCGGTCATTTTTTGAGGCAGATCGTTAACTTTCAGTGCCGATGTATTAACGATGGAATCATTCCATTTAATCGAAAAATTTTGTGGGTCAATACTGATTTGATTGCTTTGAGACTGCAGTGTCACACCCGCTGCATTTGCCCCTACGGAAAATAAGAGCAAGGCTAAAGTGAGGATATGGTTTCTATTTTTGAATAACATATTTAGGCTCTGTTAAAAAAGGTAGAGCCTATTACAGCGAACTTCGATCAATGCTTTGTCACCTATTTGTCTCTATCAAGCAGTTGAATCTAGTTTGATGTCGGTTTCGCCAGATTACTCTTAAACGGAAGTGCAACTCTCTGGATATATGAGATTTGTAATCGACCTTGATATTCGATGAGCTCCACTGCGGCACTTAAATGATGAGCTTGAGATGGAAAGGGGCTTATTGTTGGTAGTTCTGCATTATTACTGCTGATCGGGATTTTGTTTCCAAGCATGTTGTACTGCCTGTCAAACCATTGCCAATTTGCGTTTGTTCTCGGGCAGCCCGCTATATTCTCAGGAGAGGATAAAGAGAGTGTCTGTTTTCCGAGTGCATTTTCGACTTTAAGCCAACGAGTATTGCGACCAAGGGAAGCGACGATAGGATAAGTGTCTTGGTCTACCTTTAGGATATAGACACCAGATGATGGTGTTACCAGTATCTCCTTTGTTTCGAACTCTTGATACTCTGTTAGATCTGAAAAATGCCCGCTAATTAAGGTTTGTCCAGTAGGAGATAGTAGGGAAACGTTTTGTTCTCCGTGACTTTTTTCTGTCGATATATTGATCTGATAGCCTTGTGAAGCCAAACCAAAGCGGCGGATGAAACTGATTTTAAGGTTTGAAATTAGTAAGCGAGTATCATCCAAACCTTTACCGCACTCAGTTTGAGCGATAATCTCATTTTTTACTGGTAACCAATATTGGCTGCTGAGTGAATGTTGGCTAACGGCTATTTTTAACTCTTCCCATGCCAGTTTAGGCTGTCCATCAATCATCGCTTGGTAAGTATGCTGTAATGGGGTATCACTGAACCACGCCGCTTGAGACGAGAAGGGAAGTGTTAACCCGAAAATAAAACAGCCTAGTGGTTTGATTCTCATTTTTCTACCTCAAGTAAGCGGTAACCCACACCACGATGAGTCTCAATGTTTAATGTTGGTAGTTTTTGGCGCAGTCGAAGAATATGGTTATCAACCGTTCGAGTACTTGGGAACGCTTGGTAGCCCCAAATTTTATTTAACAGTTCATCGCGGTGAAAAACACGTCCTTGATTTTGAATGAAGAGAACAAGTAATTGAAACTCTTTCGGTTTCAGTGTCACTGGTGTTTCATTATAGAGCGCAATACGCTCAGCGAGTTGCAGTTCGATATTCGAGTAATAAAGCTGACAAGTGCCAAGTGGGCGGAGTTGAGAAATGACTCTTGCCATTAACTCTTCGTTTGAGAAAGGTTTCGTCATGTAATCTTTCGCGCCTGCCATTAGCCCTTCTACTCGTTGTTCGACATCCACTTTTGCGGTCAAAATAATCACCGGTAACGCTTTAAGTAATAGCCAATTTGAGAGATGTTGCAGGCTATCACCATCACTTAATTGTCGATCAAGAATGATGAGATCGGCGCGAAACCATAAAGCCTCTACGCCACTCGATTGTTTAGCCCAGAGACAACCATACCCATTGGATTTGAATAAGTTGACCAGACCTTGCCCTAGGAGTTCATCATCTTCAATCAGTAGAATGGTATTCATACGGTATCTCCAATATACAGCGGGTAGGGTGACGTAGAATCGTGAGCTTACCGTCTACTTTTTTGATCAAGTGCTCCACAATATTGAGCCCAATTTTCATGTTTTTGTCATTGTGTTTTGGCTTCAAGCGAGACAAAAATAAGTGAATAGGTGAGGGGAACTCACCTTGGTCTTGTACTTCGATGATTAACGTATCGGCTATCTCTACTGTGACCAAAACTTCTCCTTTGCCGTGTTGTTTGGCATTTTTAATCAAGTTTTCTATACAGATGGATAGCCAATAGTAGGGAAGAACTAATTCAATATCTTGGTTAAGCTCAAATGAAATATCATGTTTGTCGCATACATGGTGAAGCCATTCTTCAACGGATGCATTTTGCTTTAATAGCTGTTGTGACTTATCTCCACCTAAATAAACATTACTGTTCTCGGTGAGTTGAGATAGCCTCTGGTAGTCGGACATTAGCCGCCATACCGCACCTTGGCTCGATTCAGTAAGGTTATCGAAATCGTTACGAAACATCTCAACGGTTAACCCCAAGCTAGTAATGGGAGTTCGTAATTCATGAGTCAGCAGTTGTAAAATGAAACGTTTTTCTTTGCGCTGCCTGTGCTTTAAATAGCTGCTGCGGATAACGATGAGCACGATGAATATGATCAGTACTGATGATAAAATAACTAGCGATGATTGAGAGTACGAGCGTTCATTTATACATAAATTGCTATAGCGGATCGTACAGCTATCGCCTTTTAGGGTGATCTTCATTTTATCAGCGATAGACTGCCAATGATGGTATGTCACTTGCTTCCATCCTTGCTCCCCATTTAGCCATAAAGTGTCGCCTTCAAGCCATGCTCGATAACCGTTGAGTAGAGCTTCTCGTCCTTGTGACGATAGCGCTTGTAAGGTTTCATGGAGAGGGTGTTGCGGATTGACAATACTGAGGTAATTTCTGATCGTTTTGTCTACGATCGGTTTGTGTTGATTCGTCGCTTTATTATTGCCGATATGCTGAAGATAACGATCGGCAAAGCTTTGTCCCGCAGGGTGTAAAACAGTGTGGGTGGAGAACCAATCAGAGTGTAGTGTTCGCCCTTCACACAGTGCTAATTCAAATTCAACCGCATCCGCTAAGCGTTTATTGGCATATTCCTTGGTTGAACAATCGGTTTTGATAGATGCCAGTAGCTCGATATCTTGCCAGCTGAAGGATTCAAAGTTGGGATAGCGTGATTGATCAACCAGCAGATCGGGAGAGTATTGGCTTAACTGCTGTTGAGATATGGCCAAAGGAGAAGATTGCCAGTTCTGCTGATAAAATTTTTGCCACTTTTCCTGCACAGTTTGAGCGTAAACCGTCATAGGGAATAAAAGTGTAAAACCAAGGGCGAAAATGCTCCAGCGCATGAGTCTCTCTTATTGACGGTTATCTAAAGGATAGATTACTTACTAAAAGCCATCACAGGCTTAAGGCAATTAGGGATTCAAGAATTACGAATTTTAAACGCTTTTTGACTAGGTTTGTAACCTCTTTGTCAACAAATCATAGATTCACGACTTGTGATGATCTACTGACTAGTCGATGAATTGAATTCGAAGATAACGTGTTACTTAAATGATTTATTCCAACCATACTTATTTGCTAGTCGGTTAAGTCTGTTTAGCTCTTCTTCAGTTTCCGCTTTAATCCATTCCACCAGATCATCAACAATCGAAGACTGAGATCGGGAATAACAAAAGTATTGCCAAGCACTGTGTTGTACTTGAACGTGCTCAGGGCAAATCAAATATTCGCGCTCTAATTCAGGCAGGACGAGTAGCAAATCTGTAACGGTAACACCTTGCCCTGATAAACATGCACTCAACGCAAGATCAAGCGTAAAGAAAGTGGTATTTCGAACTTTACGAGTATCGTTATGCCCAGACTTTTTTAGCCATGATTTCCAATCTTGATGGTCCAGAGTCGGGTGCAGTCTAGGCATTGTTGTGATGGCATTAATGTCATTTTGCGTTGTGGTGAGGTTTTGAGCGCAAACGGGAGCCATATACTCTTCTCGCAGATACTGAATATCGACACGGTTCTTATATCGATTTCCTACGCGAGTATTGAATATGAGGAGATCATAGTCGGTGGACTCAAGGCTCTCATCTTCTTCCATTGAAGGAATAATGACGATTTCATGGTCTGGGTACTTTTCATTGAGTCGCTGAATTTTAGGGATCAGTGAACGAGTGGCATAACTTAAAGCCGCTTTAATGACGATTTTCTTCTGCTTGTTATGTTGCCATGAAGCAATCAAGGACTCTAAAGATTGGTAGTGCTTTTCAAGTAAAACCTGTAACTCACGCCCTTGTAGCGTCAACTCAATCGATCGATGACGACGAACAATCAGAGAGACTTTTGCTTCATCTTCTAACAATTTTATCTGCCGACTCACAGCACTTTGCGTGACATGAAGCTCTTTTGCCGCCAACGTGAAACTGGTCAGTCTTGCAACCGCTTCAAAGACTTTGAGGCTTTTATGTGAATAGGGCAGGTTGGGATATGGCGTCATAATTTCTCGCATGAGTTTAATGAATACCAGAATCGCATAAATGTAAATTGAACACCAGACGCTAACTCGATATTTTGGCAACAATTATCAGAGGCATTTATGAAAAAAATCTTATCTTTAGCTCTTCCTTTAATTTTCTCTCAGCTCATCGGTATGGCGTTAGTGTTAACCGACGTATGGATGATGTCTAGATTGAGCGTCGCTGATCTTGCTGCTGGTGGGTTAGGTGCATCGGTGTACTCGTTTGTGTTTATTATTGCTGGGTGTATTGTTGGTTGTGTCGCAAATCTAATTGCTATCGCTTACGGTCAAAGTGTCGCTCGACCTGAATTTGGATTTCAGCAGATACGCTACGCAATCAAAGGTGCGGTGATGTTATCGGTGCTGCTGACATTAGTTCTCAATGCCAGTTTCGTATTTGTACCAGATTTACTACGCCAAGCAAGTCAAACTCAAGATGTGATTAGTATTGCTATGGTCTATTTAGGAACGCTGAAGTGGGCAATGCTACCAACCTTATTACTTCTTGTATTAAGGGGGTTAACCAGTACGTTTGGTGATGCTCGCTCAGTATTAGTGATGTCCATTGTCACCGTATTGTTGAATGTGCCATTGAGCTATTTATTGGCTTTCAAATTGGATTGGGGGATTTCAGGGCTTGGTGCAGGCACTTCGTTATCGGCTCTGTTTGTGTTAATCGGTTACTCTTTCTGGGTATTTAGACGCTCAACTTACTATCGTTTTGCGCCTTGGCTCAATTTAGATGAGTACTCGCTTAAGCTGATGAATCCACTTTTGGTGATGGGGATGCCTATCGCTATTGCGGGCTTGCTAGAACACGGATTAATTTATGGTGGCACCTTAATGGCGGGCGTCATTAGTGTTGCATCGTTAGCATTACATCAAATCCTTTTACAATGCTTAAGCTTTACATGGAGTATTAACTTTGGTTTCTCGCAAGCGGCCTCCATTCTTGTTGGAAAGGACTTTGGTGCGGGGAATCATCAAGGTATAAAAGAAACGGTTAAAAAAAGTTTCGTGATTGTGTCGGTACTGAGCGCAATTATAGCGGCAGTGTTTATGGCATGGCCTGGCGTGATTGCTGGGTTCTTCCAATTGAATGATCCAACTGCTAGTGGCGACTCTGATTTAACCTTGATGTTGTCGTCGCTTCTCTGGGTTGTCGCGTTATGTTTTGTTGCGGATGCATGGCAGTTATTAGCGATTAATTTATTACGTGGGATGAAGATCGTATTGATGCCGACGGCGTTAACCGCTGTGGGCTATTGGGTGTTTGGTCTTCCTGCTGCATGGTTACTCATGCGCGATTATGGCTTGGCAGGTATTTGGGGTGGCATTGGAATTGGTCTTGCGGCAACAGGCGTGCTTTTATTGTTTCAGCTAATGATGATCTTAAAATCAAAAGGGGATGAGTCTGATCTAGGTATGGCCACAAGTTAAATGCACTTATTCATATGAATGTATATCTGAGGCGATTGATCGGAGGTTGAGAACTAGTTCTAAAGGATGAATTTGATCATTCAAATCTCTTGATGAAATAAATCTCCTATCAGCTTGTCATTTCTTTGCCATACTAAAGAAATGGCGAGCAAGGTAGGGGCAAACATGAAATTCAAAATAGTACTGCTGATGTTTTGCGCCTTATTTTCAAATGTTAGTTCTGGTGTAAGTGTGACGCTTGAACGATTTGAAAATATGAGATGGATAGAGCCGAGTTCGAATATCTCTTCAGTATTGGAGTTTCCTGAACTCGTAGATGATATCTACCGACAAAATAATGATATGTTGGTTTGGTATAATGAAGAGACAGTCAGCCAATTTGAATTTCAATTGGACTTGATTGATCGCGCCAAAATCAGTTCTCTTTTTTCTCATCAATTGCGTTATTTACGATATTACAAAAGCCAAGGCCGTTGGTTTGAATATGATTTATTAGCCACAGATACCTTGATTCTCTATCTTAGCTATAGTCAAAATGCGCGAGAAAACGGAAAGCTATGGTTTTTTGATTCGAAAGTCTCCTCTTCTTTACTACCGCCCTCCACAGGTAGTATGTCTTCGCTGATTCATGCAGTAAAGTCGGCACAATTGCCTGAATTTATAGCGAATTTAGCGCCACCTATTGAAGAATATTCGCTTTTTTTATCCTCTTATCAGCATTTAGAAAGCCAATTGGGCAATGATGTGCCGAGTTATTACCAAATAGGCTTGAAGCGAGAAGGTGATATTCTGGTTGATCGCAGCATTTTACTCGACCGCTTAGCCATTGTTGGACTCGACTTGACGATGGTGGATGAATCGACAAATCAATTTGATCGGTCCTTAGTTAAGGTGGTTAAGCTTTTCCAACACATGCATGGTTTAAAGGCGGATGGGATTATTGGCTCTAAAACTTTGAAATGGCTGAATTTAAGCCCCAAAGAGCGAATTCAGTTATTGGCCATTAATGCTGAGAGATCTCGGATGTGGCCTAAAAACCGAGAGTCGATCATTATGGTGAATGTCCCAGATTTTAATATGAGCTACTGGTATCAAGGGCAAGAAGTTTTTGAATCCAAAGTTGTGGTTGGAAGAAAGTCGCGTAAAACACCATTAATGGAAGCAAAGCTTGATTCCGTCATAATGAACCCCACTTGGAATGTGCCATGGAAAATCATGGTGAAAGACATTATTCCTAAAGTGAAAAGAGATCCAGAATATTTAGTGCGAAACAATTTTCAGATCATCGAAGGCTGGAATTCACACGTCGAGATTGACCCTGCGGAGATAGATTGGGCGACGGTTAACCCAAATGCATTTCCATACAGAATGAGGCAGCTATCGGGTGATCGTAATGCCTTAGGCTTATACAAGTTTAATACGCCAAATAAGCGAGCGATTTATCTTCACGATACTCCCAGTAAAAATCTGTTTAACAGTGAAGTAAGAGCATTCAGTTCAGGTTGTATCAGGGTGGAGCATGCCGATAAGTTTGCCTCCCTCTTATTAGAAACCCAAGGTGTGCCGAGTCAAGAATTATTGGTGAGCACTGAAGAACCTGCCAATACCTCCATTCGGTTAAAACGTCGCATTCCAGTGCATATCATCTATCAAACGGTGTGGTTCGAGGGCGGCCAGACTCATTACCGTGATGACATCTATCACTATGATGAGGTTGCAGCGACAAAAGGGTGATGATTGACTAAAAAATGACAATTGCAGTAAGCAATGAATTTTTCCATTCTGTTCAATAATTAAGCGTTAAAAACCGTTGAAACTTGGCTGAATCGGTCATTTTTTACGTTTGACGCTAAAAATTCCTTTCTGTAATGTCCGTGTTTCCATTAATACGCGGTACAAATTTCAGTATGTCTCAATCTTTATTTTCTCGTCGAGAGTTTATTCGCTTAGCGGGTAGCGGGCTCGTTGTTGCCTCTTTAGCACCACGATTAGCTCAGGCTTCTTATCCTGATAAACCACGAACTATAGCTATGAATAACCTACATACTGGTGAGTCATTAGAATCATGTTACTTCAATGGTCAAGATTATGTGGCGTCGGAGCTCGGTCGTTTGAATCATATTTGTCGTGATTTCCGTAGGAATGAAGTTTTTGCGATGGATAAGAATCTTTTCGAACAGATCAATCAAATTCAAACGTTACTGGGTACACAAGCTGAGGTGCAGATCATCTCTGGCTACCGTTCGCCAGCCACAAATGAAGCATTGCGTTCAAAATCAAGCGGAGTGGCTAAGAAAAGTTTCCATATGTTAGGTCAGGCGTTAGATTTCCGTTTGGATGGTGTGAAACTGAGCCACGTTAGAGAAGCGGCAATGACACTGAAAGCGGGTGGCGTTGGCTATTACCCAAAGAGTAATTTTGTTCATATTGATACAGGGCCTTCACGGGCGTGGTAACCCTTGTCAAAGTAAAATTCTAATGTCATAGTTCCCGCAGTATCGTGTATTGGAAAGGTTTTATATGTCGTTAAAGTACCAAGTTGTTCCTGTAACTTCGTTTTCTCAAAATTGTTCTATTGTTTGGTGTGATGAAACAATGGAAGGTATTGTTGTCGATCCCGGTGGTGATGTTAAGCAGCTCGCAGTTTTGATTGAAGAGTTAGGCGTTAAAGTCGTCAATATTGTACTTACGCACGGTCATCTAGATCATGTCGGCGGAACTGAGCCACTTGCGGATATTTTAAAAGTGGAGATCATCGGCCCACATAAAGCGGATAATTTCTGGCTGCAAGGCTTAGAAAATCAGAGTCAAATGTTTGGTTTCCCGTTAACAGAAGCGTTTGAACCACATCACTGGCTAAATGATGGTGATGTAGTGAAGTTTGGTAATGAAAGCATTGATATTTTGCACACACCGGGTCATACCCCAGGTCATGTCGTGCTATTCAGTGATTCTGCAAAAACGGCTTTTGTTGGAGACGTTCTATTTAATGGCAGTATTGGTCGTACCGATTTCCCACAAGGCGATCACGCAACCTTGATTAATTCGATCAAGACAAAATTGTGGCCGCTAGGTAATGAGGTGAAATTTGTTCCGGGACATGGACCGGAATCCACATTTGGTCGTGAACGAGTGTCAAATCCATATGTGGCAGATGAGATGCCTATTTATTAATCAGGGTAAATATTTAGAAAGGAGGCCATTGAGTCTCCTTTTTTATTCGGTTTCTAAATGGCTATTAAAAACGGTGGGATCTTCTTCAGCGCTTGCTGCAGCCAAATATCGACGAGCCAAGCCTACAAACTCATCTGCATCTCTATCTAAATCCGCAACCGCAATGAAAACATCGTAATCATAGTAGTTACGTTGGTATTTCATCCTGTTCGCCAACATTCCGAGTAACCCCGAATAAACCTCACCGTGGCTATTTTTGTAGGGGCTGGAATCTAACACGATATCTTCAAATTCAATGAACTTACGTTTCGCCTCCTTTCTAGAGTTTGACTTTAATTGACTATTTTGACGTGCCATGCGGTTTTGTTGATCCCTTAGGTTTTGGCGAGCGCCCAAGTAGAGAAGCGCACGTTGAGTGAGCAGAATGTCACTTGCCACTCGAGGGCAGATACTATTGAGGTAGGGGGAGTAGTGTTTCAGTTTTATCCCAACCCATGGAAGAGGTTGGTGCCAGCCATCAACGTGATGAGAACATACACCGATTTTTTCGATATTAGTCCATTTTACCACCCAGCCCCCTTTGTAAAGGTGTTGCTGGAAGTGAGTGGAGGTAAGGGTATAGGCGACTCTGCTTTTCGCGATAACTAGGTAACTGAAGCCTAAAATACCCAACATAACGGCGAGAGTTAACAGTGTTTGTTGCCAGCCGGTCGATAAGCCGATTAAAAAGAAAACGATGACAAAGATAATCCCTCCAATAAGTTTAGCCATGGAAGATTCAAGATTCAAGATTAAAATTATGATTACTTAATTGTAGAGTTTGCATCATTCACCCTATGTCATATTTATACGGCTTACAAATAAGGCATGTTTTTACATCCAGTATGCATTGCTGATAACGGTGGCCTTGTAGTATAAATAATAGACGCTTCTGCGCAAAGTACGCATTTTTCGTCGTCTTTCGTTGCTTGACCCTACAAATCGTTTCCAAATTTTGGTATAAATCGCGCTTCAAATTTTCACCACTGCGTTATGGCAGTGAACTGGAGAAACATTCAATGAGACTTGCTCATAAGCGTAAAGTGCAGGCTAAACTGCAAAAACGCATTAAAGCGACAGTGGCAAACTTAGCAACTGCGCCTAAAACAGCAAAGCCTGTAGCGGTAAAGCCAGCAGTAGAGAAAAAAGTAGCAGCAGTAGTAACTAAAAAAGTTGACGTTGCACTAACTCCTAAGCAGCAACAAGTTCTAGATATTGTTGTAAGCAATGCTGATGGTATCAACCCTAAAAGTATCGGTCTAGCGGCTGGCCAAGAAGAAGCAAAAGCGGGTTCTTGGGCAACAGGTGCATTGAAAAAACTTCTAGAAGAAAACTTAGTCGCTAAAGAGCAACTTGCAGGTAACAAAGTTATCTACAAAGCAGTTTAATTTTACTCTCTGCTCTGCATAAGTTTTAAACCCCGTCTATCGGGGTTTTTTTATGCAACATATTTACTTCCCTTCCAAATTACGGCTATAAAATTACCTCTGTCACAACTTAGTAAAATAACCTCAACAATTGAATGCAAGTAAATACTTAAGTGCTATTCACATCGAGCTGTATATTTGGCTTTTCTAACTCAATGATATTTTAGACTTATATCTCATACCTTGATTATGTCCTACGTATTTATACTTAATACTATTGTCTAATACCTAGATGTAAGCTGGTTTTACTGAGTGGTCTCGCTGATTTTTTATTTTGATTTTCTATTCCATTGTAAAGGTGCACGAAGACACTCTGAGGTATGAGTGTAAGAAACCTAACCAAGGACGTAAGAATGAGTTTGATAAAGAAATCTATTAAGCGAGCCATTACCAGTGGTGTTGTTATTGCTGCTACATGTGCTGCGTTAGTCTCAACGACAGCCTCTGCTGCTGATAAAGTTTATCGTTTGAAACTTGCAGAAACATGGGGACCGAACTTTCCAATTTTTGGCGATGCCACAAAAAACATGGCTAAAATGGCTGAAGAGATGTCGAATGGTCGTTTACAGATCCGCATCGATTCATCAAACAAACATAAAGCACCTCTTGGTGTGTTCGATATGGTGAAATCTGGTCAATACGACATGGGGCATTCCGCGTCTTACTATTGGAAAGGGAAGGTGCCTAATACGCTGTACTTTACTTCGATGCCTTTTGGTATGTTACCGACAGAGCAGTACGCATGGTTCTACTACGGTGGTGGCATGGAGTTGATGGAGAAAGTGTATTCAAAACATAAACTGCTTTCATTCCCAGGTGGTAATACAGATACCCAAATGGGCGGCTGGTTTCAAAAAGAGATCAACAGTGTTGATGATTTGAAAGGTCTTAAAATGCGCATCCCTGGGTTTGCTGGTGAAATCCTTGCCGAGTTAGGGGCTAAGCCTACGAATATTGCCCCTGGAGAGTTATATACCTCTCTAGAGCGTCGTACGATTGATGCATTAGAGTGGGTGGGGCCATCTCTGGATTTACGAATGGGCTTTCACAAAATTGCTCCTTACTACTACACAGGTTGGCATGAGCCGGGAACTGAGTTGCAGTTCTTAGTAAATGAGCGCACATGGAAAAAGCTTCCGGATGATTTGAAAGCTATATTGAAAATAGCAATGAAGACCGCCGCTTACGATATGTACACTCAGTCTAAACACGAAAGTGGTAAAAACTGGGCGTCGATTCAATCTGAATATCCAAACGTTCAGGTTAAAAACTTCCCAGATGAGGTAATGGCAGCTCTACGTGAGGCTAATGGACGCTTATTGGCAGAGCACGCAGCAAAAGATGCTTTAGCGAAAGAGATTCAAGCGTCTCAGGCTGATTACATCAACCAAGTTCGACCATGGTCAAACATATCTCATCGCGCATATTTAAACAGCCAAGCTCAACAATAAGAGCCCGCTGAATCATTTCTAAATCGTCGGTGTAGGGGTTTCCTACACCGCAAAAGCCCAAGAACCCTTTTACATTGGCGAATGCCGCTTGAACCGTGATCGCTTTTATATTGGTTTATATAGTCTCACTGGCGCGATGAATTTTGGCCAGTTTGCTCTGAGTATCAGTACTTGAATATAAGCACGTAAATATAAGTTAGAGCCTAGTCATGCAGTTCCATGGAGTCGGATATGAGAAACCTGATTTATATTGAGAGATTGTTTAACCGGATCGGAGATTTCCTCGGATGGTTATCCAGCATTCTATTCATTTTACTACTTGCGAATGTCGTGTACGACGTCGTAATGCGCTACGTATTCAATGACGTGTCGATTGGATTTCAAGAGATGGAGTGGCATCTGTTTTCGGCTGTCTTCTTACTTGGGGTGCCATACGCGATTAAATCTGGCGGCCATGTTCGCGTAGATGTTTTTTATGAGCGTTTGTCATTTAAAGCACAAGCGATCATCGATGTTTTAGGTACCATCATCTTCCTATTTCCGTTTTGCCTGCTGGTGGCTTGGTACGGTGTTGATTTTGCCAAAGAGAGCTACTCACTAGGAGAGACTTCAGGTGATCCTGGTGGGCTGCCATACCGCTGGATAATAAAAGCCATGATCCCATTGTCATTCTTCTTGATGGCGCTAAGTGGCATTGGACTGCTTCTGCATTCAATTAACAAGATCGTGAATCCGCACCTCATTCATGCTCAATCTGTTGACTCAAAGTAAAGGAATTACAAGATGATCGGTATCGTGATGTTTTTTGTAGCACTGTTCGCCTTGTTGTTGGGTTTTCCAGTAGCATTTACGTTTGGCGGCATTGCGCTTATTTTCGGTGTGTGGGCAGAAGGCATAGAAATGTTCGCTTTCATGCCATATCGAATTCAATCCATTATGGAAAACACCGTTCTAATGGCGGTTCCTCTGTTTGTTTTTATGGGCTTAGTCCTGCAAAAAACACGTTTAGCAGAGCAGTTGCTTGAATCAATGGGACGTTTATTTGGTGGCGTTCGCGGTGGTATTGCGATCTCCACAGTATTGGTTGGCGCGTTACTTGCCGCGTCTACAGGTGTCGTTGGGGCATCAGTGGTTGCGATGGGCTTGATATCATTACCTGTGATGCTTAAATATAATTACGACAAAGGGCTCGCTTGTGGCACCATCTGCGCGTCGGGAACGTTAGGGCAAATCATTCCACCGTCGATTGTATTGATTCTGCTCGGTGATGTATTGGGTGTACCTGTTGGGGATCTTTTCCAAGCGGCAATTTGGCCGGGTGTGATGCTGGTTGGTGCGTACATTGTTTATATTCTTATCTACGCAAAGATGAACCCAGAAGCAGCACAGTGCATTGAGCGTGATGAATCAATTAGTCGTAAAGAAGAGGTGTTCAAAGCGTTAAAAGCGGTGATTCCACCACTCGCGTTGATTATTGTCGTGTTGGGTTCGATCTTCGCTGGTGTGGCGACGCCAACAGAATCTGCGGCTCTAGGTGGCGCCGGGGCAATCGTACTTTCGTTACTGTATCGACAGTTCAGCCTTCAAATGGTGTATGACGCGGCAAAAGAGACCGTAAAAGTGACGGCAATGGTATTTGCTATTTTGCTCGGAGCAACAGCATTTTCCATGGCGTTTACATACACAGGAGGGGATTACCTTGTAGAAGAGTGGATGCTTGCCATCCCTGGTGACAAATGGGGCTTCCTGATAATCACCATGATCGTTATTTTGATTCTGGGATTCTTTATCGATTTCGTTGAAATTTGTTTCATTATTGTTCCAATCTTAGCTCCGGTGGCAGAATTGATGGGCATTAACATGGTGTGGTTTGCGATTTTGGTGGCGATGAATTTACAGACCTCATTCTTAACCCCTCCATTTGGTTTCAGTCTGTTCTACCTTAAAGGTGTTGCTCCAAAAGGGATCACAACGCGAGATATCTACCGTGGCGTAATGCCCTTCATTGGTATTCAAATACTCGTATTAGCTTCATTACTTATTTTTCCTGGTTTCTATGGAATGTGATCGCAATAGAGGTTACATGAGTTTATTTTTATAGATTGAAAATAAATTGTTACATTAGAACTGCTTACTACTATCAAGGTAGTAAGCAGTTTTCTTTTATCTGACAAAGAAAATCACCAGTGAGGAAAGGAATGCCTCTAAAAGCTAAATTGATTTTATTAACATTACTTCCGTTGATATTGGTCACCGCCAGTATTAGTTGGATCACCCTGCATCAAGCAAAAACACTCGGTGAGAATGAGATCAAAATCTTCCGCGAGAGTTTGATCCAATCGCGAGAAACCGCACTGAAAGATAGTGTCGATATTGCCTCTGACGCCATTTCACACATCTACAATAATTCAGCTCCTGATGATGTCGAAGCTAAGCAACGGGTTCGGGATATATTATCGCGCTTGCGTTATGGTTCGGATGGCTACTTTTTTGCCTACGATGAGTTTGGTACTAATTTAGTGCACCCAATTCAGCCAGAATTGGTGGGGCAAAACTTACTGCATATTCAAGATCTCAATGGTGACTACCTGATTGCAGAATTGTTACATCAAGCTAAGAGTGGCGGCGGGTTTCATCAATATTTATGGCAGAAACCGTCAACGGGTGAAACCGTCCCCAAACTCAGTTATGCCGCATGGTTAAGTAAGTGGGATTGGATGATTGGTACGGGGCTCTATATTGAAGATATCAGCCTCGAAGTTGCGAATATGCAGGCTGCGATCAATAAAAATATCGAAACGACCTTCTTCTCTATTGTGTCGATTCTTGGGGTGACCGTCGCGGTGATCATTGTTTTAACCTTAGCGATCAATTTACATGAACATCGCTTAGCGGATAAGAATTTAAAAGAGTTGGCACATAAAACGGTCATGTTCCAAGAGGATGAAAAGAAGCACTTAGCCAGAGAGTTGCATGACGGCATAAACCAACTGCTTGTCTCCAGTAAATGTCATTTAGAGCTGTTAGCGCATAAATTGAATGATAAAAAGCTGGCACTGCATATTGAGAAGTCACAACACTCATTGATGACGGCAATTTCCGAAGTTCGACGTATTTCGCATAACTTAAGGCCAAGTGCACTAGACGATATTGGCTTAGAAGCGGCGTTGAATACTCTATTACAAGACTACAAAGCTCACTCAAATATTGAAACGGAAATTCACTTTGAAACTCAGACAGGAAAGCTCAAATCAGAAGTCGCGACTACACTTTATCGAGTGGTTCAGGAATCACTGAATAATATCGAGAAGCATGCTCATGCAAAGAAGGTGACGGTAATACTGCAGCAATTTGGAAACCAGTTGCAGTTGATTGTTAGAGATGATGGGCAAGGGTTTAACCTAAATGTGGCCACTCACCGAAAAGGAATCGGCCTTAGAAATATGCGTGAGCGGGTAGAGTTCATGGGCGGTGAATTTGAGCTTATGAGCGAACAAGGGTTTGGAACAGAAATAACGGTGCTATTTAACTTAGATGGATTGGTGTAATCAATGGATGATAAAGAAATATCAGTAGTGATCGTTGATGATCATCAGGTTGTACTTGATGGTTTTATGGCTCGGCTAGAGTTAGAAACGGGTATTGAAGTGATTGGAACGGCAAGTAATGGCTTAGAGGCCGTTGATGTTGTCCGACAGTGCAAGCCTGATGTGGTATTGATGGATATCAGCATGCCAATTATGAATGGAATTGACGCCACGAGATTAATTCACGAAGAATCGCCAGACGCAAAAATATTGATGCTAACGATGCATGATAATCGGGAATACATCATGAAAGTGATGCAGACTGGAGCGGTTGGCTACATGCTCAAAGAGATTTCAGCCGAAAAAATGGTTCAGGCGATCAAAACTGTGAATCAAGGTTCTACCTATTTTTGCGAGTCGGTCACTCAAACACTGTTTACTCAACAGATCGAAACCAGTGCTCAGAAACCCAACCCTTTGAGTCGGCGTGAAGAGGCCGTGCTGAAATTGGTCGCTCAAGGTGCGAGTAGTAAGAAAATTGCAACGCTCTTAGGTATCAGTTATCGAACCGTTGAGACTCACAGGCAAAACATCAAACACAAACTTGATATTCACTCCACAGCGGAACTAGCTAAGTATGCTTTGGAAAAAGGGTTATCCAATTAAATAAAAAGGTCAGTGTATAAACTGACCTTGAAGATGTTTTTTTGAAATGGTTTATTCTGGCTTAGTAATGCTGCCAATTTCAAGAATAGGGGCGACGTTATAGCCTTCGGCATTCATCATTGATGAGATACGCTGAACAGAAGAAAGTAGCAAACTCTGTTCCCACTCTTCAAGCTGTTGAAAACGATTAATGAAATGTTCCTGTAATGGAAGAGGCGCACTTTGTAGTAAAGATGTACCTGATTCAGTTAATTTGGCATGAACTTTACGTTTATCTTCGAGGCTACGTACACGCTCGATATAACCATTTCTCTCTAGGCGATCTAAAATAGTAGTAGCTGTCGCTTGACTCATATTGGTGTGATTAGATAACTGCTTAATTGTCACATTACCTAGCTCTTTGATAGCTCGAAGTAAAACTAACTGCGGCCCTGTTAAACCTGATTCTTTGCTTAGTTTTTTGGAGTGGAGATCAATTGCTCGAATGATTTGGCGGATTGATACCAAGACTTCTTCATGCTTATCCAATGTCTGAATTCCAATGTATGAGTGAGTGACATCAGGGAAATTACATCAATTCGATTTACATGAAAAGAGGTGAAATGATCAGTTTTCATTAATGAGGTGTACGACATAAGTGTATTGAGTGAATAAAGTTTAGAGTTCGAATAATTAAAGTAACGAAATATCGATCAATACCGTAATTAAATTTCCGATTATTGGTCGATAATTGAGCGGAAAATGGCGATATCTGACTGTTTTGTGTTGTTTATTAGGTTTTTAATGGCAGTAATGGTAACCTAATGGACGTTTTTGAAATGTAAATATATTAGTGATCTAAGTAAATTTCAGTGTGTGCGAGTTATTTTATTAAATGCCTCGTTGTACTAAAAATTATTTGATTGCTGAAGTGAGGAAGAATGCAAAAAGGGATAGATAAGTACAGTATTGACAGTACTGACTATACAGTAGGTCAAGATAATGTGCAGAAATGGGGTTTTGATGTTCATAACCCTGTATTCGGTGTGAGTGCGGGTTTCATTGCGCTATTTTTGATTGCTGCACTAGTTTTAGATGCAGAAACAGCAAAAGCGGCACTTGATGGAATTAAGTGGCAAATCATTGGTTCTTTCGACTGGCTATTCATCTGGTCAGGTAATATCTTTGTTATTTTCTGCTTGGCTCTCATTGTTTCACCATTTGGTAAAATTCGTTTAGGTGGTACGGACGCGGTCGCTGATTATTCATGGCTTTCATGGCTAGCGATGTTATTCGCAGCAGGTATGGGTATCGGCCTGATGTTCTGGAGTGTTGCAGAGCCTGCAGCGTACTATACCGGTTGGTATGAAACGCCACTCGGGGTAGAAGCAAATACTCCGGAAGCCGCTAAACTGGCACTAGGTGCGACTATGTACCACTGGGGTCTTCACCCTTGGGCTATTTACGGTGTCGTTGCGCTTTCACTTGCTTTCTTTACTTATAATAAAGGCTTACCGCTCTCAATTCGCTCAATCTTCTATCCTATTTTAGGTGACCGAGCTTGGGGTTGGGCTGGACATATTGTTGATATTCTTGCGGTGCTAGCAACTCTATTTGGTTTAGCGACTTCGCTTGGCCTTGGTGCACAGCAAGCGGCAAGTGGTATTCACCATGTTTTCGGTATTGAAGCCGGCATGGGATTACAAATTGCAGTCATTACCGTTGTGACGCTTCTTGCGGTTGTCTCTGTTATCCGTGGTATTGATGGTGGTGTAAAAGTTATCAGTAATATCAACATGATTATCGCATTTGTATTACTGGCTCTTGTTGCTCTCATTGGCTACGCAGTGACACTCGGTTCAATCCCAACAACAGTGATGGCTTACGTGGAAAATATCATTCCATTAAGTAACCCACATGGTCGTAGTGATGAAGCTTGGTTCCAAGGTTGGACTGTATTCTACTGGGCTTGGTGGATTTCATGGTCCCCATTCGTAGGTATGTTCATTGCTCGTGTCTCTAAAGGTCGTACGGTTCGTGAATTCATCACGGCAGTGCTGATTGTTCCAACAACTGTAACCATTCTTTGGATGTCAGTGTTCGGTGGCATGGCGATTGATCAAATACAAAATGGTGTTGGTGATCTAGGTACGAAAGGTCTTACAGATGTTCCACTAGCTATGTTCCAAATGTTTGATGTTCTACCGTACGGTACTTTGTTATCTGTGGTTGCTGTTGTACTGGTATTGGTGTTCTTCATTACATCATCAGATTCTGGTTCATTAGTTATCGATAGTATTACTGCTGGTGGTAAAGTTGATGCACCAGTTCTTCAACGTGTGTTCTGGGCATTCATGGAAGGTGCAATTGCGGTTGCTCTACTGTGGGTTGGCGGAACAAAAGCAATTGAAGCTCTTCAAGCGGGTGCAATTTCAACAGCCTTGCCATTCACATTTATATTGTTATTAATGTGCGTGAGCTTGTTGATGGGTATGCGTACCGAAAAGCGATAAAAAGCACATAATTGTGTAATAAATAGATGAAGGGATGAACGATATGTTCATCCCTTTTTTTATTTTGATGGCTTTTTTGTAACGCTTTTTTTTGACAGTCGACGCAGAATTGACGTTATTTGATGGTTTTATCAAAGGATAAATAAAAGCTTAAAATTAAATGAGAATTCACTCGCAGAGCGTGAAAAAAATAGCTACTATCGCCAACTATTTTTGGCTACATGAGCTGATCTCGAATTATGAAAATTACTCTTAAACAGAAGTTGATAGGCGCAAGCTTATCGGCAGTTGTGTTGATGGCAACTGCATTGACTTGGATGTCCGCTGATAAATTATTTGAACAAACTCGAACTGGCATCTATTCAAGAGCACAAAGCCTTTCGTTTGCAGCTTCTGAAGGTATAGAAAGCTGGATTACTATTCGTAAAGATATCGCTTCAGCATTTAACGACTTTAGTGAAGAATCTGACGTTGTCCCATTTCTTCAACAAGCCCGTAAAGCGGGTAACTTTGACGATATTTTTCTAGGTACTCCAGAAGGTGGCATGTTCCGTTCACACCCTGAACGTAACCGTGCTGGTTATGATCCTCGTCAACGTCCGTGGTACAAAGATGCAAACTCTGCAGGTCAACAAATCATAACGACGGCTTACCAAGATGCGATCACCAATGCGTTACTTGTGACCATTGCTGAACCGGTAAATCAAAATGGCAAATTTGTTGGTGTTGTTGGGGCAGATGTACTGATTGACCAATTGATTAATGACGTCATCAGTTTAGAAGTTGGTGAAAATGCTTACGCAATGCTGATCGATACAAACGACGGCACCTTCCTAGCACACCCAGATAAAAGCTTACTGCTTAAACCGGTAAGCCAGCTTTCGAATGAGCTTAGCATGAACAGCATTGAGCAAGCAGTTCAAAGTAAGAGCATCGAAATCATCGAGAACAAGGGTAAGCAGAAGCTTCTATATTTTGTGAACGTTCCTAATACTAAGTGGATTTTTGGTATTGAGATGGACCGTGCAACAGAAGAAGCTGGGCACTCATCTCTACTGATGCAGCTGATTACAACGGCTGTAGTGATCACCATACTCGTTATTCTGTTAGTTTCTTGGTTAGTGAGCTTCTTATTCCGAGATCTTGGCCGTGTGTCTAAAGCACTTGAAGAAATCGCATCAGGCGAAGGTGATTTAACTCAGCGTTTAACACCACGTAGTGATGATGAAGTAGGCCAGCTTGCTACGAACTTCAATAAGTTTGTGGGTAACATGCACTTAATGGTTACCAAGTTAAGTGAAGTATCAGCATCTCTTTCAGAGCAAGCGAAGTTAACCGCTTCTCAAGCTGAAGAACGTAGTGCTCGTATTCAACTACAACAAGACGAGATCAATATGGTCGCGACTGCTGTAAATGAAATGGCTGCGGCGACTCAAGAAATTGCAGGAAATGCTGATAATACGGCTCAAAACTCTTCTGAAGCGGTAGGTGCGTGTGAACATGGTTCTAACCAAGTGACACAAACACAAAGCTCAATCCAAAACTTAGCTCAAGAAGTGCAAGTGGCGACGAATGTTATTCAAGAGCTTGAAGCGCACGGAAACAGCATCAATACGATTCTGTCTACCATTCAAGGTATTGCGGAGCAAACGAACTTGCTAGCACTGAATGCTGCGATTGAAGCGGCTCGTGCAGGCGAACAAGGTCGTGGTTTTGCTGTTGTTGCGGATGAGGTTCGTGTTTTAAGCCAGCGTACTCATGCGTCAACGCAAGAGATTCAGCAGACGATTGAGATGCTTCAAAGCACTACAACGAAAGCGGTTTCAATTATGGATGACAGCCGTATGCTTGCTGATACAAGTGTTGATGATGCAAACTCTGCCGCAGTCAGTTTGACTCAAATTCACACAGCAGTTGAGCGTATTAGTGATATGGCTACGCAGATCGCTTCTGCCGCTGAAGAGCAAGCCTCAGTGACATCTGAGATCACTCGTAATACTCAAGGTATTCGTGATGTATCAAATGAGCTAGCGACTGAAGCACAAGATGCAGCAACGCAAGCTGCTAAACTCTCTGATTTGTCATTTGAACTAGAGACAGAGATCAGCCAGTTTAAGCTATAAAGCTATAAAGCTATAAAGCTATAAAGCTATAAAGCTATAAAGTGAAAGTAAGAGTAAAAAGGAGCTTAAAATTAAGCTCCTTTTTTTGATCTTGATGTTAGCGAAAGAGTTGTCTCAACTATTGGCAATCAAGCTAAACCGCAGCTGACCATTAAATTAAGGAAAGGGAGTTAAAGCCAAAAGTCTCGTATTGGTTGGTTAGGATCAAAATGATGGGCAATTTGAGCCTGTAGCAGCTCAGCGGTAGCGATAGCATCCGTCAGAGCATGGTGCGGCGTATAAACAGGTAGCCCATAGCGAGTTCGGCTTTTCCCCAGACGCACAGAGCCAGGTTTCTTACCTTTTAACTTATTCCATAAGCCGCCAGAAATTTTATTCTGTAGATCGGATTCTATTTGCAGAGTATCGAGCACAGGGAAAATGATACCTTCATTGATACGAGCCTTTAAAGCCTGATCTAAAAACTCACGCTCAATGCGTCGATAATGCACGACCATTATTTTTCCTGAAAGTGCATCAAGCACTTCGTCAATCACTTCAGAAAAATCAGGTGCACCCAAAATATCATTATGCGTGATGCCATGGATCACAACTGACTCTTCTTCTAGCTTCTGCTTAGGTCGAACCGTCCAATGCTTCGCTCGGCTTAAACAGATACGATTGAGAGTAAATGGCACGACTCCAATCGTTATAATGCCATCTTTTTTAGGATCTAATCCGGTTGTTTCAAAATCCACAGCCAAGAATTCAATTTCAGAGATTGGCGTATCCGGGCTTGGTAGTATCTTGCTATAAAAAGATTGAAGTCGGTGATCTCTGGCTTGTATCAGTTTCTTTGAAAACTTCATTTGCCAGTCGATGCTTGGTTGTTGTAGTGCTTTAATAATCATAACGACCTACTTGAAACTGTTGCTTGCTTGGTAGCGGAATTTCAAGAAATTCTGTGCATTACTCAAAATTTGGAAAGCATCCTTTAGATTACGGCGCTCAAAGTCAGATAGGTTTTCAGGTTCGATATTGTTATCGGGCTCAATTTTGTTCTCAACGTCCAACGCTTGATGTCGAATCCTTACCATGTAGATGAACTCCATTGCATCTTTCAAATCTTGAGCGCGTCCTTTCGGAAGGATGCCAGCATCAATAATGTCATCCAATCGCTCGAATGAGTTTTGGGAACGGGAGCCAACCGCAAGAGCATGAACACGAACAAGATCGGCAAGTGGTGCAGTACCACGGCGTTTTAAGTTGATCGAGTTATTATGTCTGCCATCTTTTTCCATTACGAAGTCTTTGAAAAAGCCCAAAGGAGGCGTGCGGTTGAGAGCATTACGCGCAAGACATGCTAAGAAACGGTTGTTTTTTCTTGCTCTACGAACAATAAAACTATTGAGTTGTTCCGCCCACTTTAAGCGCCCATAGATACCATCTAGATCGAAAAAGATAGAGGCATTGAGCAGAGCTTTAGGGTTTGGATCATCAATCCAATCGGCAAAACATGCTTCCCACTCAGAACGAGTCATGCGCCACATTTTGTTGGTCGCCATGATATCGCCCGTGCAATAGCTATACCCACATTTATCTAGACCATCACAGATGAATTTAGAGAACGCCTCAAAGTAGGCATTATGTTTTTCATCGTCATAGCTTTCATCAAGGATAATCGCGTTATCTTGGTCGGTAACGATAAGCTGTTCATCTCGTCCCATAGAGCCAAGAGCAAGAAAGCAATAGGGGATTGGGGCGCTGCCAAGTGTTTCTTCTGCCAGTTCGATAATGCGCTGTTTGAAGCTGCGGCCAATGACTGACATCGCAGTCCCAACCATGTGAGAGTTTGCATCCTCATTTACTAAACGGACAAAGCTGTCTTTCACTTGCTCAGAGAGTGATACTAGCTCCTCAACGCTTTGTTGCTGGAAAATACTGCTTACGAGTAACAGAGAGTTTTGGGATTCATAACGGACAATATCAGTCGCTTCAATGATACCAATCGGTTTCTTGTCTTTTAAAACCGGTAAATGGTGCACGTTATAACGAAGCATGGTGAGCATTGCCTCGTATACATAGGCATTATGATCCAGAGATATAACTTCGGTGGTCATCACTGTGGACACATCATCACTTGGATCTAAGCCTTCAGCAAGCACTCGAGTGCAGAGATCCCGGTCGGTGATAATACCAATAACCGGTGAGTTATCATCTTCGTCATCTTGAATGATTTCGGGGTCGATAATCAGTAGCGATGATATGTTCTCTTCTGCCATCATTATTGCGGCTTGCTGTATGGTTTGATGCTTTTGAATTGTTGGGGCTTCACGGCTCAACAAGGTTCGCACTTTGGATGTTGTCAGATCATTGGCATCATTACTTTCTGAGTTAGCCTGTCTCAAACGCGCGTTATCTTCCACTTCGACAAAGTCTGCAAAGGAATCGTGGTTGTCATACAGTTCTTGGAATATCTCTTCAGAGAGGCAGTATACTAGGGTGTCTTCAATCGCTTTTACTGGGAAACGGACTTTATTGTTGGTAAGTAGGCCCATTTGCCCAAACAAGTCGCCTTGATCTAAGCGGTTATAAAGCTCTCCTTTACGTCGATATACTTCCACGACCCCGCTGCGAACGATATAGAGGTCATTAATATGATCGCCTAAATGTATGATAGGCGTATCTTGGCGATAATAGGATATTTCAACGTTTTGGGTAACTTTAGTGAGGACGTCTTCTGGGAGTTCGTTGAATGGGGGATATTGTGCCAGAAAATTTTGTATTTCGAGTAATTCAGCTTCCATATTTAAACACGTCCAAATAGATATACATAAGAAGAATAGACCATGTTACAGCATTTAAACTATTTGTCAGACAGTTTTCCAAATCGTGATTTCCTTCTTCTCATAATTTGATTTAATGGACTAGTATTCAATGAGATATCGAGTCAAACAATGTCAATTGGTGTTTAAAAGAGGGGTTTTATATGTTTAGAAGAGTGCTATTAATCGGCTTTGTCGTTTCCTCATTCTTTAGCCATGCACAAGAGCGTGATTCAATTTATGATACGCCGACAAGATACGATTACCTCTACGCAACAGTGAGTTCAGGTAGCTTTGATAGCGACATTGGGGGGAACTCTAATGTAACAACATGGAACTTAGGTGGGAACGGACTTGTGACAGAGCATTGGCTTGTCGCGGTCGATTATTCGGCTCGATTTGTTAATCTTAAAAGTACGGATTTAAGAATTGATACTTTGCTTGCGGGCGGTGGTTATCGATTCAAATTGAGAGAAGATTTAGACCTTGTCACCGTGGCTCAGGTTGGGGCAATAAAAGCAAAAGAGACCTTGGAATCGATAGATAAGACGCTCTATTCTGAATCTGAATTTGTGTATGCCGGCTCACTCTATTTGAACTATGCGTTTACTGAAAAAACAGAAGGTAGACTGGCGGCCGAATTCAACCGTAGCGATTGGATTGACGAAAATATCACTCGGTTAGAAGTGAATCACTATATAACATCAGCCATTGCGCTTGGGGGATTTTATACATACCGCAAAGCGAATAGTCACTACAGCAATGAAGCGGGAGTTTCATTTAGAGTGCTATATTAAACGCCACAAATTAAACGTCCAATTTTTATCTTAATCGCAATAAAAAAGACCAGATCGAGATCTGGTCTTTTAAGTTGTTAATCAAAACAATTAAAGTACAGCAGCAATACCTTTACATAGTGGACCCATGTTTGATTTTGTCATGCCTGCAACACTGATACGGCCAGAGCCAACAATGTAAATAGCGAACTCATCTTTTAAACGCGTTACTTGTGCTTTTGTCAGCCCTGAGAAAGAGAACATACCGTTTTGACGTTCAATAAAGCTGAAATCGGCATCGACACCTTCTGCTTTAAGTGTCGAAACAAAGAGCTCTCGCATCTCTTGAATACGATCTCGCATCTCTGTTACTTCCGATTCCCACTCTGCGCGAAGATCTTGGTCACCAAGAATATGAGTCACGACTGCGCTACCGTGAGCGGGTGGATTTGAGTAAATCGAGCGGATGATGCTTTTTACTTGAGAGAATGCAGTCGTAGCAACATCCGATGATTTTGCGACTAAAGTGAATGCACCAACGCGTTCATTGTATAAACCGAAGTTCTTTGAAAATGAGCTTGCTACAAGGATTTCGTCATTGTATTTTGCGAATGTACGTAAACCTGCAGCATCCTCTTCAACGCCTTTTGAAAAGCCTTGGTATGCGAAATCAAACAGTGGAAGTAGCTCTTTTTCAGCAACCAGTTTTGCAAGGACTTCCCACTCATCAGCGGTAGGGTCAATGCCTGTAGGGTTATGACAGCAGCCGTGAAGCAATACAATGTCACCTTTTGATGCTTGCTCAAGGTCAGCAACCATCGCAGAAAAATCTTTGTTTTTGGATTCAGCATCATAGTACGAGTATTGCGCAGTTTGGATGCCTGCAGCGTTAAATACACCATTGTGGTTCGCCCATGTTGGGTTACTGATCCAGATCTTAACGTCGCTACCCAATTGGCGCTTAATGAACTCACCAGCAACGCGTAGAGCACCAGTACCACCAGGGGCTTGCGCTGTTTTTGCGCGTTTCTCGCTCACAATAGATGCATCATCGCCAAAAAGAAGTTTTTGTACAGCAAGTCCGTATTCTGCTGTCCCTTCAATGGTGAGGTATGACTTAGTCTTCTCTTTTTCTAGCAGTGCTGCTTCTGCTTTTTTTACCGTTTTTAAAACAGGCGTCTCACCACTTTCATTTTTGTAAATCCCAACGCCTAGGTTAATTTTTTCAGGGCGAGTATCCTTTTTAAACTCTTCAGTAAGTCCAAGAATAGGGTCTGCGGGAGCTGCTGCAACTTTTTCAAACATAATCGTCATCCATGTAATTGAAGGGAGAATATTAATCACTCCAGTATTTATACCTGTAAGGATTTTACCTGACAATAACAATAGAAAAGAAAAAGTAAAAAAAATCAGTTTTGACGTGAAAAATGGCAGGAGAGGGTGTTTTCATAAAAAAACACTCTAGTTTTTGTTCACTAGAGTGCTGATTAATTGTTGTTGTGTGTAACATTTAACCCGTGATGGTTAGCGAAGCTGCTAAGTTGTTATCAGGCTTGGCTTCTCTAGTTTAGTATCCGTCATTGGTTGTTCGTCGGTTGGGGTATCCGCTGAATCTGTGTACTGAGCAGCAATGCTGATAAACCGAGCCTCAATCGCTAGAAATGCTTCAACAACATCAGGATCAAAATGGGTATTAGAGCCCTCTAGAATAATGGCTTTGGCTTTATCGTGGCTGAATGCGGGCTTGTAGACTCGTTTTGAGATTAAAGCGTCATAAACATCAGCAAGCGCCATTAGACGGCCTGAAAGTGGGATATCTTCGCCACCTAACTGGTTTGGATAACCACTTCCGTCCCATTTTTCGTGGTGAGTGAGCGAAATCTCTTTTGCCACTCGTAAAAATGAGCTGGTGCCAAGTTGCTTCTCTGCAATAGAAAGCGCATCCGCTCCGATCTGTGGGTGTCCTTTCATTATCTCGAACTCATCAAATGTTAATTTACCCGGTTTGAGTAGAACATTATCAGGGATCCCCACTTTACCCACGTCATGCAGTGGCGCTGACTTGTACAGTAGCTCGATATAATTCGGCGTAAGTAGTGTCGCGTGCTGAGGAGAAAGACTCAGTTGTTCAGCCAGAGCTTTAACATACTCTTGTGTGCGGAGTATGTGCGCCCCTGTTTCATTATCTCGTGACTCTGCAAGTGCGGAAAGGCTGACGATTGCGACGTCTCTGGTTGTTTTTACTTCATTTTGGCTAAGTTGAAGTGTGTCTAACATGGTATTAGTTAGTGACGCCATTGAGCCTAGTTCATCATGAGCAAATACGGGTAAGCGCGTGTTTATTTTACCTTGGGTGACTTGCAGTAAAGAGCACTCTTGGCTTAAAAGTACTTTTTTCATCAACTTGGTCCACAGCATCATGATGGCAACGGCGTAACCACCAAGTATTGCCGAAATATAGATAAACTCTTTGATCACGCTGATCTGACCTGAACCATCCAAAACCCGTGCAGGGTTGTGTTCAAGCCAGAAAATATCCTTAACCGCAACCATAGTGAGCATAGCCGTTAGGGTGACTAACAGTAATACGATTAAAGTAATCATTTGGCGAATGATGGACTGACGCTCTCCCTGTAATTGGAACTGGTTCGGTTGGTGTTCATCAGTTTTATCTAGCTGATCTATTTTTGCGACCAGTTGCAGTATTGTTCCGGTGAAGAATCCAAACAGTGTCATGCCAAATAGCACTTTTAAATTGCTGTCTAATGGGAAGTCATTATTGAGATTATAAAACGCAGCAAAGGGTAGGCTTGCGAAGAAAAATAGTGTGGTATCCAGTTGGCCAAACTTCATCTCTTTTACTAATGAATGATTGTTCAGTAGAAAGTGACGAATTAAAAAAGTAATCGTGAAAACGGTGCTTGTATGAATCATTACTTCTGTGGCGCTTAATGTTTCCAGCATAGGACAAACGCGTCCGCCATAGATCCCAAACAAAAAAGCGGCAACAACATATAGTTTTAATGTTAAAGACGCATTGTAGACAGATTGTTTCATGATAAGCCCTTTGAACATAACTGCTAAAATTTATTGTTCATTGCGTAATGTAATCAATGAGAAAAAAGTGATTACTATTGCGAAATGTCAACCGACAAATAATAAAGACCATCTATTTTATCTATAGATTTCAATTAATGATACAAATTATAAATACACAATTTTAACATGTGTACTCGGGACATTATTTTTTAATGGTGTCTGATGGTGTTATGGACGACGTAATCAGTGTGTCGCTTGTTGGGGGAGTGTTCTCTGAGGAAATGCACATAAAATTAACCCCAACATCTGTGCTGTTGGGGCTTTATGGCTATTTTTTAAGGTTTAGCTGAGATTCAATCGCTTGAGCCTCTACATCAGGGTTCTTAGACAGTTTGTCTGCCGCCCATGTATTCATATGTTTTAGAATCGCTGAAATAGCGTGCTTCTTAGTTGGTGTCTCTTCTTTATCGCATTCAAGTGGCTGTTTAGGGTGAGAACCTGTTGCATCTTCAGCAATGTTTAACCAATCTGGGTGCCAGTAATATGGTTGACCTGTCGATGATAACCAGCTATGAACACCGTTTGTCTCACCTTTATATTCCAAATTTTCTGTGTCTAATTTTTTCATGTTCTTCTCGAATTATTGTTATGGATAGATCGGTATTCCCGATGATCAAAGATTTACATTAGTAATGTAGCAAAGAGTTGAAGAATAAAAGTGAGGTCGATCTCAGTATCTGCCTATTTCGTGCAAACGTCACTGATGATTTTAAAATAAATGTGAAGTCTAACGTTTCAGGAATGAAAGTGACTTTGGCTAACTTTATGCAAAGATAGATTTTAAATTAAATTAGTTGAATAAAGGTGAAGCTAAATTCAGGACAAAAATGGAAGGGGAGATATTATTTATGATCGTTAAATATATTAAAAAAAGGTAATAAAAAGCCCACTCCCTAAGTGAGAGTGGGCTTAAATTTTTATGCACCGAAGTGTTGGTTACATAGTTATACTTTGCTAAAAGCTAAAAGCTAAAAGCTAAAAGCTAAAAGCTAAAAGCTAAAAGCTTAGAAGTTCGCAGAGCGTGGAGTACGTGGGAACGGAATAACGTCACGTACGTTACCCATACCTGTTACGTAAGACACTAGACGCTCAAAGCCAAGACCGAAGCCAGCATGAGGAACTGTGCCGTAACGACGTAAATCGCGGTACCAGCTCATGTGTTCAGGGTCGATACCCATTTCAATCATACGTGCATCAAGAATGTCTAGACGCTCTTCACGTTGAGAACCACCGATGATCTCACCAATACCTGGTGCAAGAACATCCATCGCAGCAACTGTTTTGCCATCGTCATTTTGACGCATGTAGAATGCTTTAATGTCTTTCGGGTAGTTCTTAACGATAACTGGTGCTTTGAAGTGCTCTTCAGCTAGGTAACGTTCATGTTCAGAAGACATATCAATGCCCCACTCAACATCAAACTCAAACTTACGACCAGAATCTTTTAGGATTTGGATTGCGTCAGTGTAGTCTACTTGTGCGAAATCAGAGCTTACAAACTGCTCTAGACGAGTGATCGCTTGCTTGTCGATGCGAGAAGCAAAGAACTCAAGATCATCACGACGCTCAGCAAGAACCGCTTCAAATACATACTTAAGCATGTCTTCTGCAAGTTTTGCTACATCATCAAGATCAGCAAAAGCAACTTCAGGTTCAACCATCCAGAATTCAGCTAGGTGGCGGCTTGTGTGAGAATTTTCAGCACGGAAAGTAGGACCGAATGTGTAAACTTTGCTTAGTGCACAAGCGTAAGTTTCAGCATTTAGTTGGCCAGATACTGTCAGGAATGTCTCTTTACCAAAGAAATCTTTGTCGTAATCAACATTGCCTTTGTCATCAAGTGGCAGGTTCGCGTGGTCTAGAGTAGAAACGCGGAACATCTCACCAGCACCTTCTGCGTCAGAAGATGTAATTAGTGGAGCAGACATCCAGAAGTAGCCTTGCTCGTGGTAAAAGCGGTGAATTGCTTGAGATAGACAGTTACGAACACGTGCAACAGCACCGATCACGTTAGTACGTGGACGAAGGTGTGCAACTTCACGTAGGTACTCAATAGAATGGCGAGTTTTAGCCATTGGGTAAGTGTCAGCATCTTCAACCCAGCCTACAACTTTTACTTCAGTTGCTGCGAGTTCAAAATCTTGACCTTTTGCCGGAGACTCAACAATCTTACCTGTTACTTCAACAGAGCAGCCAGTAGTTAGCTTTAATACTTCGTCTTCGTAATTATTAAGATTATTTGGGACCACGGCCTGAATCGGGTCGAAACAAGAGCCGTCATAAATGGCGAGGAAAGAGATTCCAGCTTTGGAATCACGACGTGAGCGGATCCAGCCCTGAACAGTTACTTCACTGTCTACTGCTAGTTTTCCACCAAGTACGTCTGCTACAGGCGCGTTAGTCATGTTAGTTACATTCTCCATTGAGGTAAAAACTCAACCTAATGTTAAACTTATCTGTTTAAATACATTGATTTGTATAAAAAACAGACGAAACATTAGGTTGTAGATTACTTTTTTAATTCAATGGAACATATTACCTGTCAAATCTGTCTCTTCAACCTTTATTGTTATTTGAGCGACGAATTATTTGAAGAAAGCGTGAATTGGTTGAGCAATAGCTCAAGTCTATCCGATAGTTGCTCCAAACTAACGCTAATATCCCGAGTCTGAGTTGCTGATTGAGACGTTTCATCAGCGTGTCTGGTAATTATTTCTACTTTCGACTGAACATCATGATTCAGTTGAGTCGTTGTTTGAGTTTGTTGCTGAATATTTGTCGCATGCTGGAGAACTTGTTGCATTTCACCGACCACGTTAGTCATCGCAAGTGATAGTTCTTCAATATCAGAAGAGCGTTTATGTGCATGATTACACACATCATCAACCGATCGTAGAGACTCTTCGCTCCCTTTTTTGAACTCAGCAATAATCGTTTTAATATTCCCCGTCGCTTCAGAGGTTCTTGAGGCAAGTTGTCTTACTTCATCGGCCACTACCGCAAACCCGCGTCCTTGCTCTCCTGCTCGGGCGGCTTCAATGGCAGCATTTAAAGCCAATAGGTTGGTCTGCTCGGCAATGCCATTAATCACTTCGAGAATGGATGATACTTGAGTCGTCCGCTGGTTTAATTCCGAAATCTTGTTCTTCACATTTTCAATATCACCGACTAGGTGTTTAATCTCTTCGCTGGCCGAGTGAGCTTGATCTGCACTCGCTTGAGCGACAGATGTGGTATGAGTAATAAGAGTGGATGCATCAATCGTCGCTTGCTCAACATTGACCTGTTGATCTTGCATTGTGTGGATATTACTTTGAACTTCTGCGGTTTCATCTTGCTGATTATTTGCCGCCCTATCTGTAACTTGAGCCACTCCAGTCAGTTTGGTCGCAGAGTCGGAAAGGGTATGAGAAGTATCTTGGACCTTCATTAAACTTTCAGAAACCGTATCCATGAATGAATTGATAGACTGAGCCAGAGAACCAACCTCATCAGTTTGTTTGCTAGGAATACGTTGAGATAGATCTTTATTCTGACTCACGATTGTCATGAAACGGGATGTTTTCTGGATAGGACTCACGACTATTTTTCGGATTAATCCCATAGTGATTATGAATCCGATAAAAGCGATACCTGCCATAATAGCGATAGCGATCATGGTTCGTTTGCTTATTAACGTATTGACGCTGCTGAGATTGTACTCAAGTCTAATCGCCCCTAACACTTCACCTTCTGGGGCCATATGACAGGCGACACAATTGGTGCCTCTGTAGTTTTCACTTGATTTCATTGGTAAGGCAACGACTAAACCTTTTCCCCAGCTGGCGTTAAAAGGTTCAATAACCATTTCACCTTCGAGCGCTCTACGGTCAATATCATCGATAGGTTGCTGATTACTTTGCCCCGGCCCATAAAGCTTGCTGACATGCTCGGCTCTCAGTACTCGAACTACTTCAATACCATCTTGAGCGAGTGCCTTTTGGCGTAATGTCTCTTTTTGAGCCATTGTTCCTGTCAGCATCATCATATTAAGGCTATCGAAATAGTTACTCGCCTTATCGTGTAGCTGCTGACTTAATACCGAATTGATCAATTCTCTTTGTTGGAAATACTGATAAGAGGTTGAAACCGCAAGGACACAAGTGAAGACGGTCACTAAAGTAACCAGTATTTTAGAGGTTATGGTCGAGAATATTGGATTAGAGAGCATTAGGTTCTTTAATTATTAGTATGAATAGACGATGTGAATATAAGGTTAAACATAAGTAACACCAAAGAGGTATCGCTAGTAATGTGACCACACACAAATTACGGTTAATGTAAATGTGATGTAGCTAACTTGTGATGTTAATTTGACGTGCAGATGTCATTTGTCTGGCGCATTATTGTGTAAAGAATCGCATTTAGAGCCCCTTAAGATCTGCGTTCATAGCGATATGGAGAGCTTCGCAACATTCGATGGAAATTCAAAAGCTTGTCTATAGGCGTTGTTTTAAGTAGCATTGCGCGTCTTTTAAAATCCTGAGAATCGAAATGAAAACTGAACTGTACAAAGACTTTATGTTTGAAGCTGCACATCACTTACCACATGTTCCAGAAGGTCATAAATGTGGACGCTTACATGGACACTCTTTCATGGTTCGCTTATATGTTGAAGGTGAAGTCGATCCTCATACTGGCTGGATCATCGACTTCTCAGAAATTAAAGCTGCATTCAAACCGATTTATGATCGCTTAGACCATTACTACTTAAATGATATCGAAGGATTAGAGAATCCAACGAGCGAAGTTTTGTCTAAGTGGATTTGGCAGCAATTAAAACCATCTCTTCCATTATTAAGCAAGGTTGAGATAAAAGAGACTTGCACGGCGGGTTGCACTTATATCGGTTAACCTGCGCTAATTAGAATAAGCTGTAATTTTAAGTTACAGCTTCCTTTATTGTTATTAACATCGTTTAAATCTATTTTTAACCTCTTATATTCCCCCGTATTATATCCATTCTCAGTTTTATTTATTTACTAATGTTCTTGTTGAGCATTGTTCATTTTTTCATATTTAATATTATTTATTTTCATGATGTGGGGTAAAATTGTGCTTGAGAAATCGTGTGCTATGCTGCTTGACGATATATACTAATATTATTATCAGTATGAACTTTATGGAATGTTACAGATATGTTTAATAAAAATAAGAAAAAAGTTTTAGAGTTAACTGAGCAATTAAAAGCGATGCAAAGCCAACTGGATGCTATTCACCATTCCGTACCGACCATTGAATTTACGCCGAGTGGAGACATATTGGCGGCTAATGAACTGTTTTTAGATATTGTTGGATATTCAATGGAAGAGGTTAGAGGTAAGAATCACTCTAGTGTCTGTTTTCCGGAATATACCCGTACTCCAGAATATGCTCAGTTTTGGAGAGATCTTGCGAATGGTGTTATGCAAACAGGGCGTTTCCAACGAGTTCATAAATCTGGTCATGAAATTTGGCTTGAAGCGACATATTTTCCAATTATGCAGGATAATAAAGTTGTTAAAGTGATGAAAATTGCCAGTGATGTGACTGAGAAGCATCAAGAAAGTATTGCTCGTTCAAGTGTTTTACAGGCACTGAATCGCTCTTTGGCGACAATTGAGTTTACTCCTAGTGGGGAGATTATTACTGCAAATGAGAACTTCTTAAATGCTGTAGGCTATCGACTTAATGACGTTGTTGGTAAACACCACCGTATATTTTGCAGCGATAAATTTTACCTTGAAAATCCGAGCTTTTGGGATGAATTAGCAAAAGGGCAAATTAAAGCAGGTCAATTCCAACGTAGAGGCTATTCTGGTCAAAATATATGGTTAGAAGCAACCTACAACCCAATTTTCGACTCCAACGGCGTTGTGACGAAAGTTATTAAGTTTGCAACAGATATTACAGCACAGATTGAACGTAACGAAGCGGTGGCTCATGCCTCTGATGTGGCGCATAGTACGTCAGTAGAAACCGCTCAAATTGCCAAGCAGGGTTCTGAACTATTGGCTGATTGTGTGAACGTGTCACTTTCAATTGATTCTAAAGTTGAGGAAGCAGTAGAACAAACGAGAGAGTTAAATTCTCGCTCTCGCGATATTGGTGAAATTGTAAGTACCATTAAAGGGATTGCCGAGCAGACGAATCTTTTAGCATTGAACGCAGCTATTGAAGCCGCTCGTGCTGGTGAAACTGGTCGAGGTTTTGCTGTTGTGGCTGATGAAGTGAGGCAACTTGCGGCGAGAACCGCACAGTCAACCAACGAAATTGAAGCGGTGGTGTCAAACAACCAGACGCTTACTGCGGGAGTGATGCAATCTATGTCTGAAGTTTCTGAAATATCCAATGAAGGAACACAGAAGATTACCGAAGTTTCATCGGTGATGGATGAAATATACAACGGCGCAGAAAATGTGACACAAACAGTAGGGCAGTTGAATAACGATTTGTAGCCTAGCTCGCTGTTGTTCATAAATTTAAGATAATAAAAAAGGCGACATAGTCGCCTTTTTTGTTTTTAAATACTTTAGTTCTTAAATAATTTAGTTTTTAAACACTTTTACTTTTAAAAACTAATGAATATTAGCTATTAGTATTTGAGTATTAGCAGATAACTTTGATTGCCAAGCCACCTTGAGAAGTCTCACGGTATTTAGCATTCATGTCTTTACCTGTTTCCAGCATTGTTTCGATAACTTTATCAAGAGAAACACGTGGTGCAGAAGCACGACGTAGAGCCATACGAGAAGAGTTAATCGCTTTTACTGCTGCAATACCGTTACGTTCGATACAAGGAACTTGTACTTGGCCTGCTACTGGGTCACAGGTTAAACCAAGGTTATGTTCCATACCGATTTCTGCTGCCATACAAACTTGTTCAGCACTGCCACCCATTAGCTCAGCAAGACCTGCCGCAGCCATTGAACATGCAACGCCAACTTCACCCTGACAACCCACTTCAGCGCCAGAGATAGAAGCATTTTGCTTGTAAAGACCGCCGATAGCGCCAGAAGCCGCGAAGTAACGAATGTAATCTTTTTCAGTTACGGTTTGGATAAATTTATCGTAGTAAGCAAGAACTGCAGGAATAATGCCACAAGCACCATTTGTAGGAGCCGTAACAACACGACCACCTGCTGCATTTTCTTCATTTACCGCAAACGCATACATGTTTACCCAATCGATAACTGTCATCGGATCGGTATTGGTTTTTTCTGAAGTTAATAGCTGTTGGCGTAATGCCGCTGCACGACGAGGTACACGTAGAGGCCCTGGAAGTAGACCTTCAGTATTCATACCACGCTCCATACATTCACGCATGGTTTTCCAGATGTTAGCGAAGTAGGTACGTACTTCTTCATCTGCGTAAAGGGCATGTTCGTTAGCCATTACCAACGTACTAATAGATAAACTGTGCTCTTGGCATAGGTTTACCAACTCTTCAGCTGTGTTGTATGCGTAAGGTACTTTAATAGCAGACTTTTGATCTTTACCAAAGTTCTCTTCGTCAACGATGAAACCGCCGCCAATAGAGTAATAAGTTTTAGAGTATGCTTTTTCGTCGTCGATCCATGCGTGAATCTGCATGCCGTTCTCATGTAAATCGAGATTGGTAGTGTGGAAGTTCATCCCACTATCTTTAGGGAACGAAACCGTATGGCAGTGCATGCCTACAGGTAAACGTTCAGTTTCTTCAACGCGAGCAATAAATCCTGGAATGGAGTCGATATCTACTTTTTCTGGGCTATTACCAGCAAGACCCATGATGATAGCGACATCTGTGTGGTGACCTTTCCCTGTCAGTGATAATGATCCATAAACGTCCACGGTAATTTTAGTGATGTCGCGCAATTTTCCCATTGAGCGTAGGTCATCAATAAATTCTTTACCCGCTTTCATTGGTCCAACAGTATGTGAGCTCGAAGGACCAACACCAATTTTATAGATATCAAAAACACTAATCATAGTGATTACCTCTAAAGAAGCCTCCGGGGAGGGAGGCTTTTTATTATCATTATTATTTAATTCACCTGAAACGACTTATGGTAATAAGTGGTTGCAGATTATAGAGCGCCGTAGATTACAGAAGTAATAGCTGCGATACCACAAACTGCTGTAAATAGTTGTACAGGAGCTGAAGTTTTAAGCTTAGCCATTGCTGGCACTTTGCGCATTGCATATACAGGCATTAGGAACAGGATTGCAGCGATCATCGGTGCACCCATTGTTTCAATCATACCTAGAATGCTTGGGTTGATGATAGCAACAGCCCAAGTAGTAACAACGATAAAGATTAGAGATACTTTCTCGATTGATTTAACTGGAGCTTTAGAGCGAGACTTACCAAGACCTACTAGACCTTCGTGAGCACCAAGGAAGTGACCGAAGTAGCTAGAAGTAATAGCAGCGAAAGCAACGAATGGACCAAGAACCGAGATTAGTGGAGATTCGTGAACGTTAGCTAGGTAAGAAAGAACACTGATGTTTTGCTCTTTTGCTGTTGCTAGTTGCTCTGGAGATAGAGAAAGCACTACAGAGAAAACGAAGAACATAACGAAGCCCATAAGCATCATTGCTGCACCGCCAGTGATCATGTCTGTTTTCTTAGACGCGTCTTCACCGTAAGTTTGGCGTTGTTCTTTAGCGAACTGGCTGATAATTGGGCTGTGGTTGAAAGAGAAAACAATGATTGGAATTGCAAGCCATACAACAGAAGGCATAGTTGACCATTCTGGAGTAACAGACAGCATTGAAGTGTTCCAATCAGGGATTAGGTAGAAAGATAGTGCTAATAGAACCGCTACTAATGGGTAAACCATAACAGAAGTCGCTTTAAGCATTAATTCTTTACCAAATACTACACCAGCAGTCATTGCAGCGATAAGGCAACCAGAAAGTAACCAGCGAGGAATAGATTCCATGCCAACTTGGTTAACTAGGAAAGAATCTACAGTGTTAGTGATACCAACGCCGTAAATTAGAACGATAGGGTAAATCGCGAAAAAGTAGGCAAAAGTAATAAGGTTCGCGCCAGTTTTACCAAAATGTTCTTCAACAGTATCTGTGATATCAGCGTTAGGATTTTTAGCTGATAAAACAAAACGTGCCAAACCTTTGTGTGCAAACCAAGTCATTGGTGCTGCGATTAGAGCTAGGATAACTAATGGCCAAAAACCACCAGCGCCCGCTTTAATTGGAAGGAAAAGAACACCAGCACCAACAGCAGTACCGAATAATGATAGAGCCCAAGTGAAATCTTTGTAAGTCCACTTAGTACTTGTTTTAGCGGCCGTAGCCGAAGAAGTTGTTGTATTCATGTTAAATTTGCTCATTTTTTGGGAACAGGAAATAAGTCGAGGCGTATTTTGCAGAATTTTCGTCTGCAAAAAATAGATCTAAATCATGTATTGAATGAGCTTATTGAATGTTTTATCAAAAATGCATTTTGGATCACGAAAATGCCGTGCTACAGGTGAGGTTTAGTAATGCTTGGTATTAGTTTTTATAATGCTTGAGTGCTAATTGCTCGTCCGTATTTGTCGCAACCGTTTGCTATATTTAAAGGCAAATCAGACATGGCTTTTGAACAACACGTTAAATTAACAATTAATAAACTAGTGTGTAATTTGTTGCTGTAAAGATTGGATGATTTGAGCCGTCATTCCCCATATAAAATGCTGCTCATATGGAATGGCGAAAACTCGGTGAGGCTCATTTCGAATTGTAAATAAATGGCTAAATAGTTTAGACGTATCGAGTAAATGAGATGCCGGAACCTCAAATAGTGACTCGACTTCGTTAGGATCAATGTTAGCGGTATAACCTGAGTGAATGAAAGCGAGTACTGGAGTCACAGAAAATTGGCTTACGGTCGTAATTTCGGGCAATTGACCTAAAATCTCAATATGCTCTGCTGGAATACCAATCTCTTCACTGGTTTCTCTAACGGCAGTATCGAGGAGGGAGTTGTCATATTGTTCGTGTTTTCCGCCTGGAAAGCTGATTTGTCCGGGGTGATGTTTTAAATGCTGAGCGCGCTTCGTTAACACTATATTCAGTTGATTCTCTCGTTCAACAAAGCCTATTAGTACAGCGGCTTTTCTCAGTGTACGGGTATTAAGGTGTTCGACACGCTTGGTTGAGTCAGCATCATAGTCGACCAGTTGATGAAACTGAAAGTACTGAATCAAGGTCTTTTTATTCATTGGTTCACCACTTGAAGATTTGTTTTTGAATTGGATTGAAAAAAATGGTTCTATGAATCATGCTTTTAATTGATATTAACAAGAGTAGTTCAAATTATGAAAGGAATCATATTTACCGAATTTCTTGAATTAGTAGAGGATAAGTTCGGTCTTGATACATTGGATCAAGTACTGCAACTCTCTGCCGATGAAGGCGTGTATACCTCTGTTGGGAGCTATAACCACAAAGATTTAGTGACGCTTATTATCAACCTAAGTAAAATTACAGGCGTATCGGCTGAGGAGTTACAACGCGTTTTTGGCCAATCGGTATTCACAGATCTGTTGAACACACTCCCGCCAGAGGCTAGTTTGCTTCAATGCAATACCACATTTCAGTTCATCCATCATGTTGAAGACTATATACACGTTGAAGTAAAAAAACTGTATCCGGATGCTCAACCCCCTCAATTCAATTTTATCAGTGAGACAAGTTCTGAGATGGTCATGGATTACCGCAGCGCTCGTTGTATGTCCCATGTCTGCCTCGGTTTAATCGAAGGTTGTGCTGCTCATTTTTCTGAGACGATTATCAGCCAAATGGAACCGTTAGACCCGTCGCAAAGCGTTGTTCGGTTTCACTTACGTATTGATGAGTAGAGAACATGCCAGAAAATTCTCCAATAGAGCGTAAGCTTAAGCGTGAAATAGCATCACGAAAAGAGGCGGAAAAGCTTTTAGAAAATAAAAGCTTAGAACTTTATGAGTTGAATGAAAAATTAGAGATAGCATTAAAAAGATTAGAAGCCACATCTGAATCTAATATCAAAAAGTTAGAGTTTGAAGAGCAGATAGATGCCTTGTTGATCAGTTTTAGTCGGGTTTTTATCTCTAGTGATTTGGATGCCGTAGTTTTAGCTAACTTTTTACAGCGATTAACTAACAACGCGGTAATTGAATCAAGCTACCTGTCTTTGACCAATAACGCTATGAGCGGCTTAAGCGCTTTGGAGTACGGCGATAAATCTATTCGAAAAGTGACTCAAGAAGTCATCGCCCAAGACGTTCCTCGTCCTCAGTGGATCGATAGGCAGTTATGTATTCCACTGGTCATTGAACACAACATCGTTGGCGTGATTGGTTTTGCGGTGAATGCAGAAATCAGCGATCGTGATTTCGTCGAAAAACAACTCGTGCTTGCTGGGGATTTGCTCTGTAGTGCGATTAGTCGCTCGATGATCATGAATCGTCATATTGAATCTAGACAACGCGCAGAAGAATCGGAACGTTCTACGCGTGATTTTGTAGCAATGATCAATCATGAACTGAGAACGCCACTCAATGGTTTACTCGGTAGTGCTGAATTACTGAGAGACACTCAGCTCGATCAAATACAAACCGACTATATTGATAACCTTAGTCAATCTGGTGAGTTGCTTCGGGCGATTATCAATGACTTGCTTGATTTCAGTAAAATTGACGCAGGCATGATGGAGTTAATTCCTAAGAAGTTTCACTGGCAGCAATTGGAATCGACAATACAAGGTATTTTTAAACCCAAAGCAGCCGAGAAAAGAATTGTACTCAATATTGGCAGTGAAGGAAGAATGCCAACATGCTTCATCGGTGACTTAGAAAGGATCACGCAAGTTCTTGTGAATTTAGTCGGTAACGCTATTAAGTTTACTCATCAAGGTGAAGTCAAACTCCTCGCGGTATGGAGTGACGACCGCATTAATATTGAAGTAAAAGACTCAGGCATTGGTATTGCTCTTCAGCAACAAGAGAAGTTATTTGAACCCTTTACTCAAGCTGATCGATCAAGCAGCCGTCACTATGAAGGAACGGGCCTTGGGTTGGCTATTTGTAAACGGCTGGTTGATTTGATGGGAGGAGACATCTCCTTTACCAGTGAAATAAAGCAGGGCACTCGCTTTCAACTATCACTTCCTTTAACGGTCGCTCAGGAAGAGGTAATTGATACGCGAAACCCAGTTAAAGAATTGTGTGAGAAAGAGTTAAGTCAGCTAAACGTTTTGGTTGTGGACGATATTCGTATCAATCAGGTCATCATCAATCAAATGTTGAAGAAAATGGGCATTAAACCAACCGCCTGTATGAATGGAGTTGAAGCATTAAAAACGGTCGCTTGCCAGTCGTTCGATGTCATTTTTATGGATTGTCGAATGCCAGAAATGGACGGCTTTGAAGCAACAAAAAGGCTGCGTGAATTGGGTTACAATCTACCAATATTAGCCTTGACCGCAGGCACTACACTGGAAGAGCGTGAAGAGTGTATTCAGTGTGGGATGGATGACATCCTGACCAAGCCTTATACCGCTGACGATCTTAAAGCCATGTTAGAGAAGTGGGGCTAACTTAAATTACCCCATCTTCAAAATTGGCCTAGAGCTTTACTGGTCGGCATTGAGCTCAGTTAAAATCGGCAGAATTCGACATAGTTTGTCTAACGTTTCTTGATATTCGGAATCGCATTGACTGTCCGCGACCACGCCACCTCCCGCCCATGCGTAAATCATATTGTCTTCAGCGACCAGAGTTCGAATGGTAATACTGGTGTCCATCCTTCCATGGCGGCTAATATAGCCAATGCTGCCGCAATACACTGAACGTCTATGGGGTTCGAGTTCTTCAATGATCTGCATGGCTCGAATTTTCGGCGCGCCAGTAATCGAACCTCCAGGAAAACAAGCTCGTAACAGGTCGGCCGCCTGGTATTGATCATCCAAATCTGCGCGAATGGTGCTCACTAAATGGTGGACCGCCGGAAAGCTTTCAATATCAAATAACTTAGGTACGTGCACCGTGCCGGGTTTGGCTACGCGACCAATGTCATTACGCAACAAGTCCACAATCATAAGGTTTTCTGCTTGATCTTTCTCCGCATGGGCAAGATCATTCGCGTATTCACGATCAAGATTTTCATCCTTAGAGCGAGGGCGAGTTCCCTTAATTGGTTTCGTTTCTATTTTCGTTTGGTTTAATTCTAAAAATCGCTCTGGAGATACGCTGATAATCGCTGCTTCATCGGTGCGAATAAAGGCAGAAAACGGTGCTAAGTTAAACGCTTCTAAACTCTGATAAGCATTCCATTCAGAGCCTAGATAAGGGGCACAGAAACGTTGGGCTAAATTGATTTGGTAGCAATCACCCGCGAGCAAGTAATTTTGGACGTGATGGAATTTTTCACTGTAAGTCGCTTTGGTCATATTTGACTGCCACGGTGCAGTTAATTTGAACGGAGATCGGTCAGAGGAGTCAGGTGCCTGTTGGTTCAACCACTGCCAATGTTGCTCGACATTCAGTCCAATAACGTAAGCTTTGCTCTCTTTGTGATCGACGATAACCGCCCATTCATACAGACCTACAGCCATATCCGCACAATCAATATCTTGTACTGCTATGCTATCGACACTTTCGACTCGTCTGCCCAAGTCGTAACTAAAGTAACCCAGCACACCACCCACAAATGGCACATCAAGCTCACAGCTTTGTGAAGGCAACAAAAGGTTTTGATAGTGGCTAAGGAGTGAAAATGGGTCATCCGTCGATTGAATGGTTTCGTTTGAAGAATAGCCTTGGTCTAATCGCTGAACCTCAGTGATCTCACCTTTGGTTTTCAGTGTCGCAATCGGCTGGGCGACTAAGATGTCAAACCGACTATCGATATGCTCAGTTGAGGCAGAACGTAGCAGCATTGCCCAAGGTTGAGCCTCAATGAGAGAAAACAACTGCTTAGCAAGATCGGGCTGATAGGTAATCGTCTTTATTTGGATTTGGTGCGTTTCGTTATTCATTTGTTTAATTTGTGACAAAGAGTTCAATCACTGCATGGCTTGTGAAGGAAAGCAAGAGTATCATAAAATTATATTAAAGGTGCTACTTCGTTGATTCCTCATACATAAGTCAACTGTATCTATCTGTTCAGATGCATTGACAATAAATAGCTCAACATAATGAGAATTTAACAAGTGGTATTATTAGGAAGCAGAACTATTAAAAGAGGCATGCAATGACGGTTATTCGCAAGCAAGATGTGATCAGCAGTGTCGCTGACGCACTTCAATATATTTCTTATTACCACCCTCTAGACTTTGTCCAAGCACTAGAAAAAGCCTATGAGAAAGAAGAGAGCCAAGCAGCAAAGGATGCGATTGCTCAAATCTTGATTAATTCCCGTATGTCAGCAGAAGGGCACCGCCCAATTTGCCAAGATACAGGTATTGTGACTTGTTTCGTCAATATCGGCATGGACGTAACATGGGAAACCACCGATCTTACTGTCCAACAAATGGTTGATGAAGGCGTTCGTCAGGCATATCTTAACCCAGATAACCCATTGAGAGCCTCTGTCTTAATGGATCCTGCGGGTAAACGTATTAACACCAAAGACAATACTCCGGCGGTTGTTCATATCAATATGGTCCCGGGTGATACCGTCGAAATTCAAATCGCGGCAAAAGGCGGCGGTAGCGAAAACAAAACCAAAATGGTGATGCTAAACCCATCGGATGACATTGCTGAGTGGGTGGAAAAAACCTTACCTACAATGGGAGCGGGTTGGTGTCCACCGGGCATGTTAGGCATAGGTATTGGCGGTACGGCTGAAAAAGCAGCGGTATTGGCAAAAGAATCTCTGATGGAACATATCGATATTCATGAACTCATTGAACGTGGACCTCAAAATGCAGAAGAAGAGCTGCGTTTAGATATCTTCGATCGCGTGAATAAACTGGGAATTGGTGCTCAAGGCTTAGGCGGTTTAACCACCGTAGTCGATGTTAAGATCAAAACTGCCCCGACTCACGCTGCTTCAAAACCTGTGTGTTTGATTCCGAACTGTGCCGCCACTCGTCACGTTCATTTCACTCTTGATGGTTCCGGCCCTGCCGAGCTAACGCCACCAAAACTTGAAGAGTGGCCAGACATCACTTGGGAAGCAGGCGCAAATACTCGACGTGTAAATCTTGATGAAGTAACAAAAGAGGACGTACAAGAGTGGAAAACGGGTGAAACCGTGCTCTTGTCAGGCAAAATTTTAACGGGTCGAGATGCTGCTCATAAGCGCATTCAAGGCATGCTAGAGAGTGGAGAAGGTTTACCTGAAGGTGTCGACTTCAAAGGTAAGTTTATCTACTACGTAGGTCCTGTAGATGCAGTCGGTGATGAAGCTGTGGGTCCTGCTGGTCCTACAACGTCAACACGAATGGATAAATTTACCGATATGATGCTTAATGAAACGGGTATCATGGGTATGATAGGCAAAGCAGAACGCGGGCCTGCAACGGTAGAGTCGATTAAAGATCATAAAGCGGTCTATTTGATGGCAGTCGGCGGTGCGGCTTATCTGGTTGCTAAAGCGATTAAGAAAGCGCGTGTGGTTGCTTTTGAAGATTTGGGTATGGAAGCGATTTACGAATTTGAAGTTGAAGATATGCCTGTGACCGTAGCAGTCGATTCAACGGGTGCGAACGCACACCAAATTGGCCCAGATACATGGAAAGTTAAAATCGCTGAAGCCAACGCATAACGTTTTAATTAGGAGTCGGTTTGATGTCTGAGTCTGGCTCCTAATTCGTTTTCCTCAAGGGCTATTGCTTTTTCAGCCTTTATTCACAACAAAAGTCAGGAGCTTTTATGACTCGTTTTATTCAATTCGTTCAGCTAGCGGTACTGATCATTATCAGTGCGTTTGTTGGATATGATTTGATTCTTCATGGTATTTCAATATTCAACGATAAATACATTACTATTGCTCTGGTATTGGCTGGGCTGCTTGAGATTGCACTTTTTGTGATTTATAAATTGATCGAAGAAGACTAGCGGATTTTTGCTGTAAACTGGTAGAAACGACTATAAAGCCTCTGATTTTTTCGGAGGCTTTTTCGTTCATCTAGCATTAATGTTTGATATTGCATACTCTTAGCGAATAATTACTGGAGTATGTTGAATGAAAAGATTAACCCAAGAGATGAATGATTTGATCCATCGCGGAATGGACTCCCATTTACGCATAGCGGTAACTGGCTTGTCTAGAGCGGGTAAAACGGCATTTATCACTTCAATGGTTAATCAGCTATTGCACACTTCTACGCACCAAAATCTGCCACTACTGTCTGCTGCTCGCGATGGGCGTTTAATTGGTGCTAAGCGTGTACCACAAACCAATATGATGATCCCCCGTTTTGCTTATGATGACGCGATGGAATCACTACATGCAACGCCTCCTGCATGGCCATCACCAACCCGAGATGTCAGTGAAATCCGCTTAGCGTTGAAATATGCACCAGAGAAACGCAGTAAGAAATTACTGAGTAAATCCGCGACGTTACATTTAGATATTGTCGATTATCCGGGAGAATGGCTACTGGATTTACCTTTGCTCGATATGAACTTTGAAGAGTGGAGCCAAACGCAATATGAGGCTTTGAAAGGTCGTCGTAAAGATTTAGCCCAGAATTGGCTCACACAGCTTGAAGTATTTTCAGCACAAGATGAAGCCAACGAAAAACAGCTTGCTGAAATATCAGAGAGTTACACCTCTTATTTGCATGCTTGTAAAGATATCGGTTTGCATTGGGTACAACCTGGGCGGTTTGTTCTTCCAGGAGAATTAGAAGGTGCGCCAGTGCTGCAATTTTTTCCGTTGCAACTTAGCGAAGAAGAGCAGGGCAAGGTTAGCAAAACAAGTCAATATGCGATGCTTAAAGCGCGTTATGAAGAGTATCAACAGAAAGTCGTGAAAGCATTTTATAAACATCACTTTTCAACATTTGATCGTCAAATCGTTTTGGTGGATTGCTTACAACCACTAAATGCAGGGGCCGATTCATTTCATGATATGCGCCATGCGTTAGAGCAGTTAATGAAAAGCTTCCGATACGGGCGCAGTAACATACTCAAGCGTCTCTTTTCGCCAAGGATTGATAAAATATTGTTTGCCGCTACCAAGGCCGATCACGTAACACCAGAACAGCACCCTAACTTAGTGTCGTTGTTACAACAGATGGTACACCCAGCGTGGCAAAATGCAGCGTTTGAACATATTGATATGAGCTGTATGAGCATTGCATCGGTGCAAGCGACCTCGACAGGTTTTATCTCATCAGGCCAAACCAACGTTCCAGCTTTACAAGGAACCACGGTAGACGGCGTTCCAATGACTATGTTCCCGGGTGATGTTCCTAAAAAATTACCTAATAGCGCATTTTGGGACACGAATGGTTTTGAATTTACCAGCTTTAGACCAATGGAATCGAGTTCTGATGAACCCTGTAAGCATCTAAGACTGGATAAAGCTTTAGAGTATTTGATTGGAGATAAATTGAAATGATCGAGTTAAAAACGAAGCAAGTCTTTGATCAACCTTTGGGTTCAGTAGAAAAAGAGCAAGAGTCCGCGGACTCATCCTCATCCCCAGAACTGAACGCTCAGTTGCAATTTGAATCAGCGGAAACCTTCATCCCAACAACGGTTGAGGATAATGAAAACGAGTCGCCAATAGAAAGCGAAGATCAATTAGAGCGTGTTATAAGACCAAGTAAAACACGCAGTTGGATTGCAACAACATTAGCTTCGGCATTTTCAGGGCTTGTCGCTTGGCAGGCCATTGATACGGTCATCGTCGCGATTCAAACCGCCGATTGGTTGGCATTAGGCTGGGCATCATTCATTGCGGCTATTGCCTCTTTGGGTTTAGGAGCCATCGGCAAAGAGCTATGGAAGCTACGTAAACTTAAAGCTCATTTCAGTGTTCAAGAACAGAGCGAAATTTTACTGGCCAGTGATAGTGTCGGCAAAGGTAAAAGCTTTTGTCAGTCGTTAGCGAAAGAGGGAGGTATTGCAACGGAGAGCCCAGCTTACGATAAATGGATAAATAGCATAAATCCAGCGCACAGTGATGCTGAAGTACTCGACATGTACGATGCCATGGTAGTGGCTCAACAAGATAAGCAGGCGACCAAATTAGTGTCTCAGCTCTCAGGTGAGGCGGCGTTATTGGTGGCGATCAGCCCACTGGCGGTTGCTGATATGCTGCTTGTGGCGTGGCGAAACTTTAAGATGATCGACAAATTAGCGGATATCTATGGTGTTGAGCTAGGTTACTGGTCGCGAGTGAAACTGTTCAAATTGGTTCTGATCAATATGGCGGCAGCGGGCGCGAGTGAGTTGGCCGTTGATGCAAGTATGGATCTGCTGTCTATGGATTTAGCGGGAAAAGTTTCGGCACGCGCTGGTCAAGGTATCGGTGTCGGAATCTTGACTGCAAGGCTAGGGATCAAAGCAATGTCACTGCTTCGACCAATTCCATGGAAAAAAGATCGAGCTGTACGTTTATCAACCATCCGCAAGCAAATCGTGAATAAGGTGCAAACTGTTGGTATAAAATAAGAGAAAAAGCCGCCTCTGTTATGAAAACAGGGGCTTGATGGCTTGACGACACACAGAGCTTAATTCACACTACTGTCAACATTTCCTGACACCTCTACTTAGGATTACTCTGTGCGTTTAGAAGTTTCTTGTGAAGATCGACTTGGTTTAACCCGTGAGCTACTTGATATTTTAGCGACGAAAAGCATTGATTTACGAGGAATCGAAATTGATGTGACGGGAATCATCTACCTAAATTGCCCAGACATTGATTTTGATACTTTTAGTGAATTGATGACAGAAATACGCAGAATTACAGGCGTAAAAGATGTCAAAAAGATTCAATTCATGCCAAGTGAACGACATAACACTGAGCTGATCGCCTTATTGGCAAACTTACCTGATCCTGTTTTAGCGATTGATCTGAAAGGGTCCGTCGATATGGCAAACCATGCGGCATTGAAGCTGTTCGCAAAAACAGAAACGGAAATGCTTGGCGAATTTGTCTCAACTCTCATCCCAAGCTTCAACTTCTCTCGTTGGATTGAAGGTAATATTGCAAGACAGCGCCAAACAATCGTTCTAGGTGGCCTGGATTACAATCTCGAAATCATGCCTGTTTATCTCAGCAGCGATTCAAATGAGTCAATGCTAGCCAGTGCGGTAATGACGATTCGCTCTGGGTTGCAGAGTCAAACGATCAATGAAACCTTACCTGAACAGAATAACTTAGGCTTCGAGCATTTCGTTGGAATTTCAAATCGTCACAAAGCCTTGATGAGTCAATCGAAAAAACTGGCGATGCTTGATCAACCTCTGCTGATCGAAGGCGAAACCGGTACCGGAAAAGAGATGCTTGCCAAAGCGTGCCATAACCGCTCCAACCGTTCTTCATGCCCATTCTTGGTATTGAGCTGCGCTTCTATGCCTGATGATGTTGCTGAAACGGAACTGTTTGGGCATGCGCCGGGCTCATTTAACCATGAACAAGGCCATAAAGGCATCTTTGAACAGGCAAATGGCGGCACCGTGTTCCTCGATGAAATTGGGGAAATGAGCCCACATTTGCAAATCAAGTTACTGCGTTTCTTGCAAGATGGTACATTCCGCCGTGTCGGTGAAGAGCTTGAGGTGCATGTGGATGTCCGCATCATCGCTTCTACAAGGCATAAATTAGCCGATTTAGCCGAAGCGGGCACTTTCCGTGAAGATCTATTCTATCGCTTGAATGTGCTTACGTTATCGATACCAGCGCTGCGTGAACGTTCGAATGATATTGCGCCTTTGCTGGAACTTTTTGCAGCAAAATACGCCCAGCAGTTAGGAATGGTTAAACCCGATATTGCCCATGAGCTGATTGAGCAGCTTGCTAATTATCAATGGCCTGGAAACATGCGCCAACTCGATAACATGGCACTTCGAGCGCTCACAGAGATGTCTGGGGATACATTAAGCATTGAGCACTTTAACCTTCCTCAAATGGATCCTGTAAGTTCCAATGTAGCGTCACTGAATATTGATGGTTCGCTTGATGACATTATGAAAGATTACGAATCACAAATTTTAGAGCGCCTGTATCAATCTTTCCCATCAAGTCGTAAGTTAGCGAAGCGTTTGAATGTATCGCATACGTCAATTGCCAATAAACTACGTGATTATGGCATTAGGAAGAGCTAATGGATGATCTCAGCTCTACGTTTCAGTTGCATAAAAATGATGGTGAGATTCTTTTAAGAACCGCTCTGCCGACCGATGCGACTTTAATCAGCAATTATTTTATTAAAAATCGAGAGCATCTTCGTGGCTGGGAACCCAAGCGAGAAGCGGCATTTTTTACTGTTCAAGGCTGGGCTCAAAAACTCATTAAGTTGCATGAACTGCATAAAATGGGCTTAGGTTATTACTGCTTAATTACCGATGCCAAAACGGAAGAGATGTTAGGGACGATCTCCTTCAGTAACCTGTCTCGATTTCCGTTTCACGCATGCAATGTCGGTTACTCTCTCGATGCGAATGCTCAAGGTCGTGGGATCATGAGAAAGTCCCTAAAAATGGCTTGTGACTATATGTTCGATGTTCAAAACATGCATCGCATAATGGCAGGTTACATGCCACGCAATCAACGCAGTGAAGCGGTTTTACAACAACTGGGATTCACACGCGAAGGGTTTGCAAAAGATTATTTGTTAATTAATGACAAGTGGGAAGACCATAACCTGATGTCATTAATTAACCCTAATTGGCGCGCTGAATAATTGCTATCGCACGCCAGTATTGAACCAATTTAAAGGCCTATCTATTAGATATGGCACATAGCACATTACTTAAAGATGCTATGAATATGGCACTATAAAGCCGAATAAATGAGGAATTTTGATGTCTTACACAACTTTGGATGAATACCAAAGAAAATGGATTTTTACTCATCAATCAATGCCCGTTCCTGAAGAGGATTTAGCGTTGATCAAGCCTATGACTCAATCTAGAGCAGCGCAGTTCTGGAAAGAGAATATTAGCCCACAGAGTCCCGATGCGGAAAGGTTCAGCTCACAAGACTGGCCAAGTAAAGACTCAAACTGGTCTGATAAAGTAGATTGGATGGTTGCATGGGAATCCGATGAGGCAGATTTACCAGAAGGCGTTGAAGCTCATATTGATTGGCAAGATGATGTGACCGTGTACTTCTGCTATGAAAAATACAATATCTTGGAAACCAAGTGGTCAATATTCAAGAAGCATTGGAAAAACTTTTTATTCTATGATGATGGCCCAATTCTCCTCGGTCGCCGAAGAAATGAAGCCTTGTGGTTCGATTCTAAAGGTAAAGTAAGATTAGGTGAACGTACGTAACTTTATGACTCAAATGACTAACAGTTGAATGATATTAATATGCCGAGCCCATTGTGGTTCGGTTTTTTTGGATTCATTTTTAAGCGTTAACCCTCCCTTAACCCCCCAATTGGTAATCTTATCCCCATCAAATCTGGAGATAAGAAAAATGACCTCAAAACAGCCGCTCCGGCTAAGCATGATAGCGTTAATGGTGACCAGCATTATTGGTTGCAGCACGACCAGCGATCAAGATTTTAATGCGATGGCAACCTCTAGGATGGAGCAAACAACAAATTGGAATACTGTTCAACATCAGGCAAGTGATGCGGCTTTCCTGACGGATTTGGTCAGTGTTCCAAAACTCACTTTGTTGGTTGATGAAGCGCTAAAAAACAGTCCTAGCCTGCAGCAAACTGAAATAGCGTTGAAAATAGCGTATGCACAAAACGACGTAACGGGGGCGGATAGAATTCCAAGCGTGAATGCTAGCTTCAGTGGCAAAAAAGAAGAAGACCAAAGCGAAACCTATACCACGGATCTTACCGTTAGCTGGGAACTTGATTTATGGCAGAAAATTGCAGATAGCAGCGATGCAGCATTGAAAGATGTTGGTGTTGCCCAAGCGAATCTACAAGCTGCGCGTGATTTACTCGCAGCCAATATCATGCGTTCTTATCTCGATATTACATTGAAGCAGCAGCTGGTAGATATCGAAGTTAAACGATTGAAAGTATTAGAAAATAACCAAAACCTAATTCTTGAGCGATATAGAACAGGGCTAGGGAGCTTGGAAGAACTCGATAATGCCAAAACAAGCAGCGCGTCAACGAATGCGACATTGGCTGATTATAAAGAACAACTCGCAAAAAGTGAGCGCAATCTGTCTCTACTGTTAGGTCAAGTTTCTACAGATTCAGAACAGTCAAAGTGGGATATCGACCACGAGTTTCCGGATGTTCTATTGCCTTTAGCATCCATGCCGAAACAAGACTTGGCTCGCCGTCCAGATTTACAAAGCTCATTTTTGAGTATTGAAGCTGAAACTTTACGAACCAGCGCGGCATACAAAGCGTTATTACCCTCGATTAGTCTTTCTGCGAGTTTAACGGATATTGCCGAGTCGCCAAGTGAATCACTATTAACGAGTCCGCTTTGGAGTGTTCTAGGTCAGCTTTCTGCTCCAATATTCCAAGGTGGAAAATTAAAAGCGCAGACAGAAATAGCTGAATTAACCACCGCGAAAAGTTACTGGATGTATCAAGAAACATTATTGAATGCAGTAAACGAAGTGGAAAACGGGCTAGGACAAGAACACGCATTAGAGCTTCAGCAGCAGTATATAGATCAAGCACTAGACAGTGCGAAACGAAGTTTTGTTAGCTATGAAGAGAAATATCGCCAAGGGTTAGTCAATATTTTCGATCTACTCACTGTTCAGCAGACAACATACGACCTCGAAGCGCAACTTTCGCAGATTATTTACAACCGCCTGATCAATCGTATCGATTTAGGACTAGCACTAGGTTTAGGAGTACAAGCATGAAATTCAATCCCGTCACAATAGCGATTACCTTAGTCTCAGGCGTGAGTATCTTTGGGGCTATCGCCTATAACGGTGAAAAAATCGATCAGCAGTTAGCGAATGAATCGAAACCAAGTGCTTCATTACAAGTTGGTGAAATGAGTAATGCCCATTTAGATCTCGACACACTATCAGTCAACTCTTTACCTCTTGTTTCCGTTATCGAACCTAAAGCTCAAACTTACCAAACAGAAGTTGTGGGTTATGGAGAAGCGAAACCTCGCTTTGAATTGACGTTCACAGGCGAAGTTAATGGCCGAATTGACGCCATTTCAAGCCGTTTTGAATCTGGCCAAGTGGTTAAGAAAGGGGAGTTGCTTGCGAGTGTTGATCCAACCCAATACCAGCAAGCGATGACACTGGCGAAAGCGAATGTCGCTCAAGCGCAGTTAAATTATTTAGAAGAGCAAAGACAAGGTGAGCAAGCTAAATCTGAATGGAAGCGTTCAGGCTTGTCTGGAGAGCCTGACTCCCCGCTTGTACTCCGAGAGCCACAAATGGCACAAGTACAAGCCGCATTGGATAACGCGAAACTTGAGTTGATAAAGGCTCAAAAAGACCTAGAGAATACCCATATCAAAGCGCCTTTTGATGCCTTAGTTGTTTCTCGTAATCTTCACCCTGGTAGCTACTTACAGACGGGTGGTGAAATCGCGACGTTGTACAGCATTAGTGAAGTCGAGATCGAAATTCCACTTTCTGAAAGTCAGTGGAATGCGCTACCAAACATGGGGAATGAGCAATTAAACCAACACCATGGTGATTGGCTTGTCACGCTAACGAACTCCGATGGCGATGAAACATGGCAAGGTTATGTTGGACGAATTCAGCAGCATTTGTCGCAATCAACTCGTCAACGTTCTCTTGTGGTGATCGTAGATAAACCGCTAGAGCAAACGAGCGATCTGTATCCGGGAACATTTGTGAAGGCAACCATCAGCGGAAAGAGTATCGATAATGTTTGGCAACTTCCTGCATCGGCGGTTTCTCAGCAAGGCGAATTGTGGTTGGTGAATGATAATGGTCTATTGGTGAAAATCCCTGCGAATAAGCAGTTTGAAAAATCAGGATTGGTGTACATCAACGCTTCTGGTTTAACAGTAGACCCATTAGAAAGCGAAAGTACACATTCAGAGAGTGTCTTCAAAGTAGTCACTCGTCCATTAAGTAGCTATCAAGTCGGCATGAGAGTCGCGACAAAAGTGGAGGGTTAATGATGCATCGCGAAACGAATCAAACTGGGGTTATCGCATGGTTTGCACGTAATTCTGTTGCAGCAAATTTATTGTTAGTCGCCGTGATTGTTATGGGATTAATGTCCCTCAATAGCCTTCGAAAAGAAGCCTTTCCGAGCATGGAACCAAATGTTGTCACGGTTTCAGTTAGCTATGACAGCGGTGATGCAGAGCAGGCGGAAGAGGGAATTGCAGTAAAAATTGAAGAAGCGTTAGAAACGGTTCCAGGTATTAAGCGCATCACTTCTACTTCCAACGCTAATGGCAGTACTGTTTCCATCGAGAAGAACAGCAGTTATCAACTTGACACTTTGCTGAGTGATATCAAAACCAAAGTTGACGCGATCAATAACTTTCCATCGCAAGCTGAAAACCCAGTCATTGATAAAGCGCGTATGCAAGATCATGTACTGTGGATTCAGCTGTTCGGTGATGCTGACCGTACCACTCTTCAAACTCTTGCAGAACGCTTAAAATCTGATCTATTAGGAAAGTCATCAATTCGTGATTTAGAGATCAAAGCGAAATCTGAGCCTATGATTTCCATCGAAGTCGATGAGACCAAGCTTCAAGCGTATGGTTTAACCTTGACTGACGTATCCAATGCCGTCAATGCGGAGTCATCTACTGCTATCACTACAAGCTTGCGTAATGGTGACAAAGTAGTTCGTTTGAAAGCATCGGAACAGGCTTATCAGCAACAGCAGTTTAGTCAGATCCCGTTGATAACCAATGTCGATGGGACACAGATTTCGCTTGGTGATATCGCAACAATAACGGATTCCTTTGAGGATGATACGTTGAAACTTTCTCGCTATAACCAGAAAAATGGCATGGCAATTGAGATAGTGATGGACGAGTTCTCAGATGTCACTCAAATTGTAAAACAAGCGAAAGAAGTGGTATCCGATTGGGAGGGTCGAAATATTCTGCCTTCCAATGTTGAGCTAGAAACGTGGTATGACAAAAGTACCATGATCGAAGACCGTTTGGATTTGCTGGTTAAAAATGCTCTAACAGGGATTGCGTTAGTATTCATTCTTTTAGCTCTATTTTTGAATGTAAGAGTGGCATTTTGGGTCGCGGCTGGCTTGCCGTTTGTATTCTTTGGCACACTTTACTTCATGGGAGAGACTTTTGTTGGGCTTACCATCAATGAGATGACGACCTTCGGTTTTATCATGGCATTAGGGATTGTGGTGGATGATGCAGTTGTTGTGGGAGAAAGCATTTATTCAACAAGAAAAGAGAGTGGAGATAGCATTGAGAGCACTATTAGAGGCGCAAAAAAAGTGGCGATCCCCACCATTTTTGGTGTATTGACAACGGTAGTCGCATTCCTTGCATTGGCGAATGTTGAAGGTGATTTAGGGCAAATCTATGCTCAGTTTGGTACGGTAGTCACTATCTGCTTGTTACTCTCCATGGTTGAATCGAAATTGATTTTGCCATCTCACTTAGCGCACATTAATACACACCGAAAAGAGACAAAAGGGCTCTGGATCAGAATTCAACATGGTGCAGATGCTGGGCTTCAATGGGTAACTCGTCATGTCTATACACGAGTGATTGATACAGCGTTGAGGTTTCGCTATGCAGTGATCATGTTATTTATCTCTTTGCTCATTTTGGTTGCTGGCATGCCGATGACGGGCAGCGTACGAGTCGCATTCTTCCCTGATATCCCTGGCGACACGGTACAAGCTGAATTAGTCATGCAAAATGATGTGAGTTTTGGACAAACACAAAAGAACTTACTTCTATTAGAGCAAGCCGCAAATCAAACGGATCTAATATTACGTGAAAAATACCAAGCGAGCGATCAAGAATCAGAACTGACCAGTTTACAACTCATCGCAGATAGTGATTCTGAAGGCAGTGTACGCGTTGAACTCGATAAAGAGAGCGTGTACAGCTCAACGGAATTTGGTGAAGAGTGGAAACGAGTCGCGGGTCAACTTGAGGGTGTGAAGAAGTTAAAAGTGCTTTCAAGTATGGAAATGGTCGATAACTTTAAAGTCGAATTAAAATCATGGAACAATGAAACGGTCTATGCTGCAGGTAATCAAATCAAGCAAGCGCTAGAGCAGATTGACGGTGTGAGTGGTATCGATGACAACTTAAGTGCGGGTGACCCTCAGTACCGTTTTGAACTTACCGAACAAGGTCGCGCATTAGGTTTTGATACGGCAGCAATATCACAACAGATCCTACAGTCCTTTGGTGGAGATATTGTCCAACGTTTTCAACGTGATAAAGATGAAGTAAAAGTGCGAGTTCGCTACCCTGAAGATCAGCGCCAAACCATGGCTGATATCATGCAAGCGAGCGTGAGAACGGACGATGGAACCGTTGTTCCTTTGAGTAATGTCGTCACCGTGTTTTCGGAGTATCAGCAATCTGAAATCACACGAATTGATAATCAACGCGCGGTCTATTTAAGTGCGGTATTAGATAAAGATAAAATTGCATCGAACGAACTTGTTGCCCAGCTCGATGCGAATCTTATCCCTACCTTGCTGACTCAGTACTCAGATTTATCAGTAAACTTTGCTGGTGAAGCAGAAGAGCAAGAAGAAGCAATGGGTTCAATGGCAAGTATGTTCGTTGTGGCGCTAATTGCGATTTATGCTCTACTGGCGATTCCTCTGAAATCTTATGTCCAACCACTACTTATCATGATGGCGATCCCATTTGGTATTGTTGGTGCAATCTTAGGCCACTGGGGAAATGATCTTACTGTTAGCATCTTATCTCTCAATGGTATTTTGGCTCTAAGTGGCGTAGTTGTGAATGATAGCTTACTTTTGGTTTCGAGATTCAACGAGTTAATGGAAGAAAAAAGCAAGTCAGTGCATGATGCTATTATGGAAGCGTGTACCAATCGATTCAGAGCGGTTTTGCTGACTTCTGTCACTACTTTTGCTGGGCTAGCACCGCTACTGACTGAGACATCAATGCAAGCGCAATTTTTGATTCCGGCTGCTGCTGCGTTAGGTTATGGGATATTATTTGCAACCTTGATTACCCTCATTCTGACGCCAGCATTACTGCTGATTCATAGTGAGACCAAGACATTCGTCAGTAACTTGAAACGTCGTTTAACGAATATGAAGGAAATATCAATTTAATGTTAAATTTACTTTTGGTAGAGGACGATATTGATCTGGCGGCCGCAGTGATTGAGTACTTTGAGCTTGAAGGTATTCAGTGTGACCATGTTGCCAATGGTGTTGCGGGTTTACATTTGATTGAGCGGAATTTGTACGATGCAATTGTATTGGATTTGAATCTACCGAAAATGAATGGTCTGGAAGTGTGTGAGAAGATGCGAGAACAGGGGATAGATACTCCGGTATTAATGCTCACAGCCAGAGACACCCTCGATGATAAATTGACAGGTTTTTCCAAAGGGGCAGATGATTATCTGATCAAGCCATTCGCAATGGAGGAGTTGATTGTACGAATTCAAGTCCTTGCGAAGCGACGTAGTGGGCAAGTTGCCCGCTTGTCAGTGGCAGATTTGGAGCTAGATGTTCAGCAGAAGAAAGCTTATAGGTGTAAACAGCCTCTTAAGTTATCACCAACGGCGGTCAATATATTGGAGGTACTCATTCGTGAGAGTCCTCAAGTGGTTTCTAGAGAAAAACTGATGCAGTCTGTTTGGGGAGATAATCAGCCTGATAGTAATAGTTTAAAAGTACATATTTTTAATCTTCGAAAACAAATAGATCAACCTGATATGGTAAAACTTGTCCATACTATTACTGGGCAAGGCTTTGCGCTAAGGAATGAATAGTCGTGAAAATTAAGCCCAGTTTGCGTCTCTACTTTCTTGTATCTATTCTTATTATGGGAACGGTCACCATTCTTTCATTTTCAGCGTTAACGGGTAAATACTTTATTGAAGGAATGGATAACGCATTGAAGATAGATATGATCGATGCTGCAGAAATGCCAGGGGTCGAACCTGGACACCCAGTACAATATTTGACACTGAATATTGCCAGTGAGTGGGAGGATGTACCAGAACCTGTGAGTGCAAACTTCGAGTTGGATAAAATTCAGTTCGCGGAACTCAATGACTACATCGAGTTTGAAGGTGTATTGTCCCCTCCCAAAACAGGCCATTTTGTGATGAAAGTGAGGAATACGAGTGGTGAAATTCGTTATTTGTCCAAGTCATTTGATGAATCTGACGCCGAAAAATTTGAAGTGAATGGCCCGCCACATTTGATTCGAATTTTTGTTTACGCCGCCTCAGGTATTGGCTTGTTTTCATTAGTCTTTTTTATCATATTAAGAAAAGTAGCCAAGCCTGTTGTCGCCTTGAAAGATTGGGCTAAATCGCTGGATGAAAATAAGGTAAAGCTGCCTGCTCCTGATTTTCATTACAGTGAACTTAACGATCTAGCGGACATCGTGAAATCGAGTTTAAGTTCAGTTCAACAATCTTTAGATCGAGAGCAAGCGTTCTTAGGACATGCAAGCCATGAGTTAAGAACACCCATTTCGGTTGTTAGAACCAATTCGGAGCTTTTAGCCAAGCTAGTCGAGAAAAATGCATCGCCTGAGAGACAACAACAGGCATTAGAACGGATTCAACGCGCCAGCCTTACGATGACAGATCTTACGGAGACATTGCTGTGGTTGAATCGACAAGATAATAGTACGCTGCCTGCCACTCAAATAGAGCTTGGGGAGTTGATTTCCCAGCTGTTCGAAGATCTTCAGTATCTTATTGTTGGAAAGCGGGTGGAGTTGTCGATTCAGGTGGATCAACAGCGAATATTACTGCCGGAAACGCTATGCCGAATTGTATTAACTAACCTCATCAGAAATGCTTTTCAACATACTAATGATGGAAAAGTAGAGATTGTACAAACTGGCGGGGAGTTTCTGATCCGCAATATCAATGATGGAGAAGGGAACAGCGAACAAGCTTTAGGGTTTGGGCTTGGCTTACAACTGACCGAGCGTCTGATTAAGCAGTATCATTGGCGATACTCTAACCAAGAGATCGTCGGCGGTCGTGAGGTTTTCTTAAATTTCAATGTCAAAGACAAGAGTGATCAAAACTGCGATCAAAGTTGAAGATTTTCTCGTTTGACTGCAAATAGAATTATCATAGGTTGCCAATATGTTTCCCGTGAGTTGCTTTTGTGTAACTTGCTGTTTTTACTGAGAACATCGACGAGTTGCAACGTCACATACTGAATAAATAATGTTACCGAAACTTATATTATTTGATCTCACGCTAAACATCTTTCATATGGACTGCAACATAATAGAGATATTGGATGTCATGAGCCTCCCATAATTGTGAGCGAGCTTGGCATCTAAATCTATTAATCTCAGGAAGAGCAGCCGTATTATGCGCCAATACACCAAGTATATAATCCCACTTTTAATTCCTTTTATTATTCTAGTGTTACCGCTTTCCGCATTCCCTTTTGAGGGAATGACGATCATACAGCAACGAGTCATTGCAATATTTTTGCTTGCGGCTTTATGTTGGGTATTCGAACCAATCCCTATTTACGCCACGTCGGTGGTGATTATTGTGCTTGAGCTTTTGATGCTATCGAACAAAGGCATTTTCTTTTTCAGATTAGAAGAAGGGCAACCCCATTTCGGTGAATTGCTAAAGTACAACGAAATAATGGCAACCTTTGCCAGCCCCATCATCATGCTTTTCTTAGGTGGTTTCTTCTTGGCGATGGCGGCAACCAAATACCGTTTAGATGTGAATTTAGCAAGAGTACTATTGCGCCCGTTTGGCCACGACCCTAAATTTGTTATGCTTGGATTGATGCTGATCACAGGCATTTTCTCAATGTTTATGTCGAATACTGCTACGACGGCAATGATGCTCTCAATTTTAACACCAGTCATCGCGCTGTTCGGGCCAAAAGATCCAGGAAGAATTGCGTTTGCTCTCTGTATTCCTGTTGCTGCTAATATTGGTGGTATCGGAACGCCGATCGGAACGCCTCCAAATGCGATTGCCCTGAAATATCTAGTCGGCGATAACCTAATCACGTTCGGAGAGTGGATGGTGTTTGGGGTTCCATTCGTGGTGATTATGATGACTCTTGCATGGTTTCTGATTTGCCACTTGTTTAAAGCAGAGCAACAAAGCATTGAACTAAACATTAAGGGCAAGTTCCTTAAAACACCGAAAGCAATTTTGGTTTATATCACTTTCGCGACCACCATCATTCTCTGGTTAATGGGCTCGGCTCACGGAATGAACTCTTACACCGTAGCGCTTATCCCCGTCGCGATATTCTCGCTTACTGGCATTATCAATAAAGAAGATCTGAAGAAGATATCTTGGGATGTGTTGTGGCTCGTTTCTGGTGGTATTGCTCTTGGTTTAGCATTAGATCAAACAGGGCTCGCGAGGTTGATTGTGAATAGCATACCTTTCGATGAATACTCACCTTATGTTGTGCTATTTGGTGCGGCATTCCTCTGCTTAGCGATGGCGAATTTCATGTCGCACACCGCAACGGCCAACTTATTGATGCCGATAATGGCTGCTTTAGGATCTTCTATGGCCTCTTTAACGCCACTTGGTGGTGAGATTACATTGATTCTTGTTGTGACCTTTGCTGCTTCACTTGGAATGTCATTGCCAATTAGTACGCCACCGAATGCGTTGGCACATGCTACGGGTCATGTACAAAGCAATCACATGGCAAAAATAGGTGTAATTCTTGGTGTAACAGGGGTTCTACTAAGCTTCATTATGGTTTGGATCCTCCATGCTGTTGGTCATATTGGTTAATGTATCTCCTTACGTCTAAGTGCGTTTATACCAAAGCGCGTTTATGCCAAAGTGGGCTTATGCCTAAGAGTGTCTGACCAAGTAGTTGAGATAGGTTATGTACGAAATTAAATTAGATCGGTTAATCGATGCCTATTTTTGTAATTCTGAGCGTCGACTTATCGTCAATAGTGGAGACGTTATCATCCATCAAGATGGGCATAACGAGCGCCTCTATTATGTTTGCAAAGGTGAGTTAGAAGGTTTTTTCCAAGAAGAAGGTTCCAACAAACAAACCCATATTTTTACGGCCACAGAGAAAGCATTTATTGGTGTACATAGTTTCTTTTCTGGTAGTTGGGTGGCTTCATCCACAGTCCGAGCCAAAACCGATGTGGAATTGGCTTGGATAGACAGAGATACCGAAGAAGTTGAGCCTGAGACTTTTGGATCGCTTAGTGCTCAGTTTGCTCCTGTTATTGTGGACGAACTTTCTCGGCGACAGCGCAGAGCGACACAAGAAGCGGTAGAAAAAGAGAAGGCACTGCAGAAGCTAAATACTGCGGAGCAAATGACCACATTAGGTCAGTTAGCCGCAGGTATCGCTCATGAACTGAATAATGCGATTGGTGTGGTGAGCAGTAAATCAGAAAGGCTGGAAGATGTGGTGATCCAGTTACTCGAAGAGGTTCACCCAGAGGCGAGTGGCTTTTTTGATTATGGATTGGTGCATGGACAAAATAGTGCTTCGTCCGATGTAAGAAAACGAGGCAAACACTTTGAGCAACAATATGGTTTGAGCAAAAGCCTCGCAAAAGATCTCGCTCGCGCAGTGCCAGAAGATGTGTTGTCGTCACATTGGTTAACTAACCCTGAGCAGGCGGTTAAATATTGGCAAATTGGACGAGATTTGCATGATATGCGGTTAGCTACGCGTCATACCGTTGGAATCGTTAAATCGGTGAAGCAACTTGGCCGTGCCGATGTGCAAACCGAAGAGCTGTTTGATGTGAACGATAGCATCAACAAAGCGGTGTCATTGCTACAAAGTGACCTACGGCGTGTCTCAGTAAGAATGAGCCCAGCGGCTTTACCTCGTTTTAAAGGTTCATCGACGGAGTTAGTTCAAGTCTGGGCAAACTTAATGAAGAACGCCTGTGATGCAATGAACCATACTGATGAGCCTGAAATTGATATACAAACGCGGGTGAGTAATCAAAAAATATTAATCACGATTTCAAACAATGGTCCTGAAATCGATGAAGTTACACGTAGAAAAATTTTCCAACCAAATTTCACTACTAAAAAGGGTGGCTTGTCATTTGGTTTGGGGTTAGGGCTATCGATTGTTAAACGAATAGTCAGCGGATACGGTGGCACAATTGCAGTAAAAAGCGATTCGAGCCGAACAATTTTTAGAATTAAATTACCAATTGAGGGCGATTATGGAGAAGCTTAACCTAATTTGTGTGGACGACCAGCGTGAAGTCCTGAGTGCAGTTCTGCAAGATTTAGATTCCCTTTCAAATTGGATAAATATTGAAGATTGTGAATCGGCAGCAGAAGTACTTGAGTTGATGGATGATCTCGATGCATCTGGTGAGTTTATCGCATTGATCATTTCAGATCATGTTATGCCGGGGCAAACGGGCGTCGAATTACTGAGCGAAATTTCACAAGATAGTCGTTTCAAAGAGACGAAGAAGATACTGCTCACCGGACAGGCGACGCATTCAGACACCATAACTGCCATTAATTCGGCAGGTATCAATCAATATTTTGAAAAACCTTGGAGCGGTAAAACGCTGGTGGATACAGCAAGAACCTTAATCACCGAATACATATTTGATAAAGGTTTTGATTACACTGATTACCAAGAAAATTTAGATCAGAATGTCGTGTTAGCTCGACTGCGCTAGACTAGCATCATTAAATGGGCTGGTTTGAATGAGCTGTATGATTTAGCCCGTTTGCATTGCACTTTTCGTAAGCCCATCCCCAGTTTGCGTCGATAGAGATATCGACGGCAAACTGGATTATTGGTTAGATCTGTTAACGCTTTACGTTGGTTGAAACCTTAGCTGAAACGTGTGAACCGAATAGCGATGTGTGCCGTATCTCGGTTTTCACAGGTCTGAATAATACGTTGGCAAATCGAGTGTGAATGCTGACTTAAGTATTGCTCAGGCAGTTTCAATGGAATTCATACCGTTTGAATGTAATGCTTAGTATAAGTGCTGCGGTAAATTACTCGTTTCATAAGCATCGGCAAACGAGTGGTTTCGATCTCTATGGTTCGCTTCATCATTTCTGATTTTTAAGATGACATCGCGAAGTTTTGCATCCGGCGGCAGTTGGTAATATTCAATGGCAATTTGAGGCGCTGCGACATTATCAACTTCACCATCATCAATCTTGTTAAGATATTCGGTGTAGCTTTTACATGCTTCTTCTTCAAAGTATCCCACTACCCGATGTGCAATTTTTGAAGATAAGAGATAGATTAAACCATACACAAAAATAAAAGCACCTTGTCCAATTAATACTAATGTTCGTTCAACCCAACTTGGTTTGGCAATATCTAGAAAGATCATCAGGTGCATGCGTTCATTTTCTGCTTCATCCAATAATTCTCTGATCCAACCTTCATCATCTTTCATTCTTCGAAGTGCTTTTAGGTGGTTAAACATGCCTGCAACCATACCGGGAACTGCCGCAATGGTTTCTAATATTACGGCTCGCTTTGCGTATTTCTTCCCATAAAAAATGTTCAGAAGAAATTTTAAGATCTGGGTGATTTTGTAGGCTGTGTGCTCTGATAATTTGGACGCTTGTTTGTGCTTTATCTCAAAATCTGACATAGGTGAACCTTCTATTTCTGGGGGAATGGGGAAGTGGTCTCATCATCAACCCGTTGAAACCACTTCCATTCAGAGGACATCGTTATTGGAATTAGTAACTAGCTTTTTCCATCGTTTTCGCTTCACCTAAGTTATGGAGTAAATTATTAAGTAGACTCGATGCTCCAAAACGATAGTGCATGCTATTGTCAGCCCAGCCTTGGCCAAAAAGATTATCAACCATGTCTAAGTATATTTTTGCATCTTCGGCAGTTTGAACGCCACCTGATGCTTTAAAGCCAACCGAGTCTTCTACACCCATCTCTTTTATAACGGATAACATTGCGTTTGCGGCTTCAGGGGTTGCGTTAACAGGAACTTTCCCCGTTGATGTTTTGATTATATCGGCGCCAGCCTTAATCGATATTTCAGATGCTTTCTTTATTAGTGCTTCGGTTTTTAGCTCTCCGGATTCTATGATGACTTTAAGTGGAATGTCACCACAGGCTGCCTTGCATTTTTTGACCATCTCAAACCCAACGCTTTCATCTCCCCCCATTAAGGCACGGTACGGGAATGTGACATCAACTTCATCTGCGCCATACATCAGAGCCGCTTTGGTTTCAGCGACGGCAATTTCAATATCGTCATTGCCGTGTGGGAAGTTGGTCACAGTGACTACTCGAATGTCAGGGGTGCCTTGAAGGCGCAGTTGCTTTTTAGCGATAGGGATAAAGCGTGGGTAAATACAAACTGCTGCTGTATTGCCGACGGTTGTTTCTGCGTTCTTACATAGCTCGATAATAGTGTCGGCAGTGTCGTCGTCATTGAGGGTAGTAAGATCCATTAATTGAAGAGCTCGTAGTGCTACTGTGTTGAGATCGTTCATAAAGTATTCCTCTTAGGTTGTTCAGTTTGGCTTGGAAAGTGCGATGATTATAAGAATGAGAAGGAAACTATAATAGATACAGAAATTGCACTTTTAGGTATAACAGATTAAAGTTCAGTGAGATGCAAAACGAATGGTGAGGTGTATTTCAGTGGCCAAATATGAAACGTTGGTTGATCAGATCCGAGAACAAATAAAAAGTAACATTTGGCGAGTGGGGGATAAGTTACCTTCATTACGTAAACAGACTGAAACGACAGGCATGAGCCTAATGACAGTGCTACATGCTTATCAGGTTTTAGAAAGCCAAGGCTGGATTGTCTCTCATGCTCGATCTGGTTACTTTGTTGCGCCGAAAATTCAGAATTCGAATCCAATATCCAAACGTTCCAATGCGACGGTGTCTAAAGCGGAAGAAATAGATATTAATGATTTTGTGTTTGATGTTTTAAAAGCGAATCGAACCCCTTATACCGTCGATTTTGGCTCGGTTTACCCCGATCCGAGTTTGTATCCGCGAAACCAAGTTAATAAATCGCTCACCAGTGCGGTGAGTCATATGCCTACGTCCAGTGCGTTAGATAATCTGCCACCAGGCAACAAAGGGTTACGCCAAATTATCGCAAAACGGTATGCCGCAGAAGGCATGAATGTACACCCTGATGAAATTGTAATCACGGCGGGCGCGTTGGAAGCGTTGAACTTAAGTTTACAAGCGGTGACACAAGCTGGGGACTGGGTTGTGGTGGAATCTCCAACGTTCTATGGTGCACTTCAATCACTGCAAAGGCTTAACTTAAGAGCATTGTCGATCAGAACGCATCCAACAGATGGAATCGATCTTGACTCATTAGAAGATGTACTTAAATCACATACGGTTAAGGCATGTTGGTTGATGACTAATCAGCAGAACCCGCTGGGTTGTACATTATCAAATGATAAAAAGGCCCGTTTAATGGCTTTGCTAGCGGAGTATAACGTCTACTTGATTGAAGATGATGTGTATAGCGAACTCTATTACGGTAGTCAAAAGCCCTTACCTGCAAAAGCGTTTGATCAAAATGGAATGACGATGCACTGTTCATCTTTTTCTAAAACGCTTGTCGCTGGGTTTCGTATTGGTTGGGTAGCCGCTGGAAAAATGGCGTTACCAATTCAAAAGCTTCAGATGATGAGTACTTTATCTGCTAGTGCACCTATTCAATTAGCACTTGAAAAGTACCTTTCCGCTCGTAACTATGAAAATCATTTGCGCCAATTACGAAGAAAACTTGAACAGCGTAAATTTGCTGTCTGGCAGATGCTGTGCGCAGAGATGCCAGCGAGTGTGAATATTAATTATTCGGAAGGTGGTTACTTCTTGTGGATTGAGCTTCCAGATCATGTGGATGCGACCGTCTTATATCAGCAAGCATCCAAGGAGAATATCAGTATTGCTCCGGGTAGAATGTTCTCTCTGAATAATGAATTCGATCACTGCTTCCGCCTTAACTCTTCGTTTGAATGTTCGCTAATTCAAGAGAGAGCAATAAAGCGATTGGCGGAGTTAATTCAAAAAATGTTAGAACAATAATCTTATGGTTTAGGCTCGATTAAAGACGTCAGTATCCGCTTACTTTTTTCACACACGTCAGAGCCTTCCCCCGTCATATGGACGGTTGTAATTGCGCCCTCCTTCATAATGCAAATAGCATCAAGAAGAGTCGATGAATTGCAAGTCAGTTTCTGTTCAATCAGTGCTCTCACTTCTGTTTTGTGAAATGAACAGTACTTCACAATATCACTCTGAATTGCACTGAATTCTGCCGCGGTGTTGATGAAAAAACACCCTCTAAACTTGCCTAATACTTCGGATTTATTGGTAAACCAAGACTCTAAACCATCAAAAAGCAGGTTGATCACTTGTTGATCTGACCGTGCATCTTTTAATACATCTTTCAACCATGACATGAAATTAGTGTGCCGCTTTTGGAGAGTAGCGACGATAAGTGCGTCCTTACTTTCAAAATGGCTGTACATCGTTCTTTTAGCAACGCCAGACACTTTCAGAATTTCATTGATTCCGATTTCGTGAACACCTTGATAATAAAAAAGATCCAATGCTGTAGTGACGAGTTGCTCACGCTTTTTACTCATAGACTTCTCGATTAGGACAAATGGATGATGATATGAGTTTGACAAAAGTAGACTGACTTGTCTATATTAAAATGGAGACAGAGCGGTCTACTTTTTTGAGAGGTTAAAATGAACAATTATTGGATTTCATGTATTGCTGGTGTGGGAGCGGCGTTGGCTATTGGGTTGCTTACTCATATAGAAGCATCAATGACAGAGCTTGCACTGGTTATGGCTCCATTTGGTGCAACAACGGTTCTTGTATTTGGCTTGCCTAGTAGCCCTTTGGCACAACCAAAGAACGTTATATTCGGTCATCTAATTACGGCTTTGATTGGTGTGGTTTTCACTCAATTTGTAGGCGTAACACCTATGACTCTTGCGATCGCGACAGGAATTGGGGTATCAGTCATGCTGTTAACAAAGACAACTCACCCACCAGCAGGAGCAAATCCAATGTTGATTATGTTGTCTGGGCAGGGGTGGTCATTTCTTATTACCCCCGTACTGACCGGCGCTATTTTCATTGTATTGATGGGAAAAGCGTTTAATTTGGTTCAACAACGTTTAATGCAACCTGATTGAATTTAAGAACTTGAATCAAACCCAAATTGGACATGCATCCTTATGCTTGTCCTTTTTGGAGTACCAACCACAAGATTGTTTAGGATGCTGTCTTTATGACTTTTGACTACATGGTTGATCATTTCTCCTTCCAATGGGTTGTGATTTTATAAGGTTTTGAGGTTTACTGCGCGGGCATCTTTCAGTTGAGGATCGCCTAGATCAGCAAAGTTGACGTTACTAAATTCTTTACATTGAGTCAGATAATAAATAAAATACCGACCATGCGGTTTATTTTGAGTTTTGGTAAAGATGAGTGGAATAATTAGAGCTAAGCAGGGTACTAAACATAAGTCGGAGCAAGAACGACGTGCTCAAATTCTTGATTGTTCAATGGAAATGTTCATAAGTAATGGTTATCACAAAACCACTATGAAAGAAATTATGGCGTCTACTGAGTTATCAAAAGGTGCTATTTACCATTACTTTTCGAGTAAAGAAGAGATCTTTATTGGAATTGTTCGTGAGTTTGAAGTGCACCTTCGGTTGAATTTCGCCACGATTATTACCTCTAATGATCCAATACCAGATGTGAAAAATCTGATCTACACCAATTTGGATGAATTAATTCGTTTGTATCGCATGTCGATTGTGTGCCTAGAAATTTCAGAGAATCATGTGGTAAAACAAATATTTGATGGAATGTCGAGTTACATACGTGAAAGTACTACGATAGCTATAAAGAGTAAATATTCTCACTTGTCAGAAGAGTATGTCGATGATGTGGTCAGCAGTTTTTATCTGATGATGGAGGGATTATTTTCACTCGCGGCTACAGATATGTTATTCAATGCTCGTAACGAATTAGCCAAAGTATTTAGAGTTGTTGATTGCCTACTTGGTATGTCTAAAACAAATTAGATTTTCGGGATGATTTTGAAATGAAACATAAACCCTGCCCATTTTGTGAAAACAAAAAGTTATCTATTGAGTATCTATACCCCGCTTGGGGAGGAGATGAAAAAGAAGTACATATTGTGTGTGATGAGTGCGCTTCATCTTCCCCTATTTATATTTGGAATATGAGAAAGGATAAAAATAAGCCATCTAATTCTCCAGTCATCTAACTCTGTTGCTCTACAGGCTTACTACCAGTAAGGTGTCAGCATCAATGACAAAAGGAACCTTGCCATGCCAATGGATAAAACAGATCTTGCCTCAAGTGGGGGTAACTCAAATACCGATTCTTCTGTACAGATCCACTTTGATAATAGCTACTTCAATGAGCTGTCTGGTTTTTATCAATCTCAAGATGCTGAACTTGCGCCATCCCCTTCACTGATTAAATTTAATTATGCGCTTGCTCATTCGTTAAATATCGATGTTCAATCGGCCACTGATGAGCAATTAGCGACTATATTTTCTGGCAATCAGAAACTCGAAGGAGCTGCGCCTTTAGCTCAAGCCTATGCTGGTCACCAATTTGGTCATTATAACCCTCAACTAGGTGATGGCCGTGCTTTGCTGCTTGGTGAGGTGATTGATCGTGAAGGTAAAAGACGCGATATACAGTTAAAAGGTTCAGGGCGAACACCATTCTCGCGTTCTGGTGATGGCAAAGCGGCTCTTGGTCCTGTATTACGCGAGTATCTTGTGTCTGAAGCTATGCATGCGTTAAATATTCCGACAACACGCGCTCTTGCTGCGGTGATCACAGGGGAACAGATATGGCGAAATCAGGCCGCAATTGGGGCGATTGTCACTCGTACAGCATCAAGTCATATCCGGGTTGGTACTTTCCAATATTTTGCAGCTAACGGAAAGCAAGACAAAGTTAAGCAGCTAGCCGATTACGTTATTGAACGCCACTACCCACAGGCAAAGAAGACGGGTTCCCCGTATTTAACTTTACTCACGCTCATCTGTGAACAACAAGCAAAACTTGTTTCAAAATGGCAGTTGGTTGGTTTTATTCATGGCGTCATGAATACCGATAATACGACAATTTCGGGCGAAACCATTGATTATGGGCCGTGTGCATTTATGGACAGTTATGACCCCAATACGGTATTTAGCTCTATAGATTCGCAAGGTCGATATGCTTACGCTAATCAACCTCATATTGCGCAGTGGAATCTTGCTCGTCTCGCTGAAACTCTGCTTCCACTTATCTCTGACGATGAAGAAGAGTCGGTCGAACTCGCCACTAACGCATTGCAGCACTATATGGCCTGTTATCAGGAATTATGGCTGGTGGGAATGCGCGCTAAACTGGGGTTGAAAGATCAAGAAGAGGGCGATCTTGAGCTTGTTCAAGAGTTACTAAGTTTACTCAATGAGCAAGATGTCGATTTTACACAGTTTTTCCGTTCTTTGTCGCAAGTGGTAGACGGTGAGAAAAACGAAACCGAGAAACTAATTAAGCAAACTGAAGAATGGATTGCTTGGAACAATAAATGGCACCAGCGACTCGATATAAATCCAATCTCACCTGCCGAGAGAACAGAGTTGATGGACCGTCATAACCCTATCTATATCCCAAGGAACCATAAGGTAGAAGAGGCGATTCTTGCGGCTGAACAACACAATGATTTTCAACCTTTTGAACGGCTACTTAAAGTGTTAGAAAATCCGTTTACTGTCCAACCTCATTGCGAAGAGTACGCTCAACCCGCACCAAGTAGCTTCGGCGTTTACAGAACCTTCTGCGGAACATAGAGGTTTCAGCCAGGGGCTTTATTTTCGCTTGAATCAAATTAGATATAAATAAAAAGCGCAAAGTGGTGATTTACTTTGCGCTTTTTGTTTTGAAGAACAGTAAGTTTTAGCTTTAATCTTTAATCAAAGATAACCCACTTGGAAGCGCATCACCAAAGACGCGTTTCGATTCACTTTCCGATAACTCTTTTACGGTATCAACCAGTTCAATCCAAGAATCAGGCACTTTACTGGATTTGAGTTTGGTTAATACCTGCTCACGATAATCGTCCGAAATATCGAATAGGCGATCGCCTGTTTTGCGACAAATCATTACCGTTGCAAAAGCCACCATCGGCTCTTTGTTCCATTTTTGTTCCAGCAATTTCGGTAGCCATTGCTCAGCCTGTTCGCGTGGAATGACATTGTGTTGGCTGCCGTACAGTGGCGTTCGAGAAGCAAGACGACCTAATGCCCACCAATGCGCTTGAGGGTATTGTGGCTGATTGATCGCTTTACTTAAGAACCAGGTCGAGAGTAACACTTTATCTTCGACTTCAAGGTGCTCAAGCGAAGCAGCCAAACGCACCATTGCTTCGTAGCCCTTGTCTTGTGCGACTTTGGCAGACGCTGGGTTTTTCATTGCTCCGGGGTGAAGATATTTTGCAATATCAGCAAGGATAGTCTCTTGCTGCTCTTGGTTTAATCCACCCGCAATACGACGCCAAAATACCCACCAATCGCTCCAGCCTTGGTGATTTTCAAATTGAATGTTTTGCTGATAAAGCATCCAAACTTGCTCAATACGCCATGCATCGGTTGGATCACCAAAACCCGGACGCAGAGAGTAACCTGCGAGTCTTAACCAGTTTTTTTCATGCTGCTCTGAACGACGACGGCGCTTACGACCTTGCGAGAAAGTATCGAACAATTGACGTAAGGTGACAAAATCCCACTCTTCACGTTTACCTAAGCGTTTTTCTAACTCTTTAGCGAGCGTTTTGATCTCTTTCGAATCGGCACTTTTTTTGTTGCCACTGTATAAACGTGAGATTAGCTCTTTGCACTCTGGGAGGCGAGGGTGTAAATCTTGTTTCTGCTGTTCATCACTCTGTTTATTTCGAACTTCAAATTCAAGGTTCCAGCGTTTGCTCTCATCTTCGCAGCTTACGCATTCCATTTTCAAAGTGCCGACTTCGGTGAGTTGACACGCAAGTTGCACTTCCACTCGATCTTTTTGGTTGGCGTGAAGATCGACAGCATCGCCTTCAAGGGTCGAGATATAAGGTGGCAGCGGCGTAAACAGGTCAGCGTCGACTTTAACCACTGCTCCATTTTTCACTATACCTTGCTCCGCTGAAAGAACATCGTGCGTGGATGTGAGCAAATTAAATTTAACCGGTTCTCCAAGAGTCAGAGAGAAACGACGGCCTGAAAGTCGAATTTCATGTCCTTCTTCGGTCCCTTTTGCAAGAAGGCAAAGTGCATTGCCCATCTTGTTTTTCTCTTGAAGATGCAGGAAGTAAGAGCGCGCAGCGCCACCACCAATTTTAAGTTGAGCACCACGTCGAGCTTTACCAAACGCAACCGCGCCTAGTGCCACAGACCAGTCTGGATGTGGATTATCCAAAACCGTTACGGGTTCGCCTCGCCAATTTTCTAGTAACTGAGTAATCCGAGAGGTAACCAGTTCACTGTTGAACACGCCGCCGTTAAGCAATAGGCCAACTGGTATCGCAGCCTTGTCTTGATTATCCGTGTGTGAATCGAGTGAGGCTAGTGCTGCTTGAGAGACTTGCTGGTGCTGAGTTAAGAATTCAGCCACATGTTTACTCATCGCAGGATCGGCCACATAAGGCAGGCCGAACTCTACAACGGCGCTGCGGCGTTTATCCGGTACTTGGTCAAAATCAGTGAGAGGGAAGAATCCATCTAGCGCTATTTGGTGCACTTCCTGCTTCGTTAAACTGACACTTTTTGTGCCACCTAATAGTTTCGAACCACTGCCGAGCATGGTGATTTTAACTTCGTCAGGTGCACCTGTAGAGAGCAAACCTTCTTTGGCTTTACGTGTCTGCTGAATCAGTTTTGTTAAGCTTGATGCATTGAGTTTTTTGCTTTGATTGAAACGCTGCTCAGCAAGGTGAGCCAAGGCTAAATCAAGGTTGTCACCACCAAGCATTAAGTGTTCGCCAACACCAATTCGGTCAAGCCCTAGTTTATCGTCTGAGAATTTGGCTTCGATTAAACTCAAGTCGGTCGTACCGCCACCTACGTCGCAGACAAGAATCAATGGCAGTTGAGCGAGCTCTTGTGTCGCACTTGTTTGGTGCCTTGCATACCAGTCATAACAGACGGCTTGAGGCTCTTCAAGAAGCACGATTTTGCTTAAACCTGCGATGTTTGCCGCTTCTAACGTTAACTTACGAGCGGTTTCATCAAATGAAGCTGGAACAGTAACGACAACGTCTTGATCCTCAAGTTTGTTACTTGGATTGCGATAGTTCCACGCTTGGCGAATGTGGTTAAGGTAACTGGCACTCGCAATAACAGGGGAGACTTTATCGACGTCTGCCGCGCCTGCCCAGGGTAAAATTTCAGAACGACGATCAACTGCTTGATGAGAAAGCCAACTCTTGGCACTTGATACTTGGCGGCCTTCGACTTTTGCGCCTAGCTCTCGTGCCCATTCGCCAACAATAGCGTTACTGATATCACCTGAAACTGGACTATGTTCCCAAGGTAGAGTTAAGTCCGATGCTGAAATTTGACCTTGCGCGGGATGATAGCGAAACGAAGGTAATAACGGTTTTCTTACGACTTCTCCCGGGCCGACAAGTTGGTCGATATCGAAAAGAGAAACAGGGGAGTGCTGTAGATCGTCGGTGATTTCACAAAACGCGACAACGGTGTTGGTTGTGCCTAAATCGATTCCGACAAGAAAACGAGGAGATGCCATGAAGTACCTCTCTGATAATGAGCGAGTTATACGCTCATGAAACTTGGATGAATGTAAAGTATATCAATTTGAGAACGAATTAAATGAGTTACTTAGAAAAACGGCACCCTTAAGGATGCCGAATTTTTATGAATAGTCGATGTTATCCGCTTTGGCTTTGACTATCGCTATTTTGCGTAAGCGCTTCGCCTGACGCTTCATCGCGTACATCAAATTCAACGTGCCATTTCTGGCCATTATCCGCTGCAATCGCTTCTAAGTACAAAGTGCCTAGCTCGGTTACACGAGACGCTAAGGTAACAGGAACCACTTCGCCAATGTTACGCCCTTCAGATACAGGTAGCGTCACTTGAATTTCAGGTAACTCTTCCAGCTCTTCTGGCTGCCAGAAATCAAGATGAGTGCCAGCTTCGTCTTCACGGCGAGTCGTTGAACCGAAGAATTGGAAGTGAACAGGCTCGCCAATAACGAGACCGAACTGCTGGCTAGGAACTTGAACGCTTGAGCCCTCTTCCATACCAAATGGAGCAACACAAAGTGCTTCCATTGGTGGTGCCATTCCCGGAATTGCAGGCATCGCGCTTTCAATACCAACATAGTAACTAGACGCGATACCACCACGGATACGAACACCTTGGCCTCGGCGAACAGAACCATAGTAAGAGGCACCACTTGCAACGGCAAGATCCAGATCTAGACCAGAAAGCTGTTTAGCCATTTCTGTATCTGCATCAATTAACCATTCATTAATGGTGTCTGATAGGCGAGTTGCTAGCAGTTTTGATTTCAGAACACCGCCATTGAATAGCATAGCAGTTGGCTTGATGAAATCGACACTTGCAGGTTCTGCTTCCGGCATGCCTGGCATATTCGCAAACGGGTTGAACTCTTGAGCAGGAGCAGAGCCTGAACCTTGAGCATTCGCTTGCTTAGATAAGAACGCAGCGATGTGGCGTGTAATACCTGCATCTTGAGCGTAAGGTAGACCCATTTGAGTCAGTGCGCCGCGCGCTTTTTGTACTGGATGATCTGCAATACCGACTTGTGGGAAGAAACCATCGACGAGCGTTTGCTGTACTTCTTCTTGTGTCAGTTCTGTCTTCAGTGTTGCTCCTAATAATTTAGAGCCACGGCTTGGGACTACAATCGGCACCGCTTGAAGTTCTGAGTCATTTAACAGTGCTTCTTTTGCATCACGGCATGCGTGCGTCATCGCTTGAACTTGCCAAGGTTGCAACTGCTTGCCATCTTGAGCCAGTTTCATTTTTAAGCGGTAAGCGAGAGCTAAATCCATATTATCGCCGCCAAGTAGGATGTGCTCACCTACAGCGATTCGATTCAGGTTTAAATTACCATCTTCTTCTGTCACAGCAACCAATGAAAGGTCAGTCGTACCACCACCGACATCGACGACTAATACGATGTCACCAACATTGACTTCATCGCGCCATGTGTCATTGCTGTTGTCGATCCAGCTATAAAGAGCAGCTTGAGGCTCTTCTAATAGTGTTAAATGTTCAAAGCCTACGTTACGAGCCGCTTCAGCCGTTAAATCACGAGCGGCTGGATCAAATGATGCTGGAACTGTAATCGTTACATCTTGTTCAGAAAGCGGGGCATTTGGATTCGCGTGATCCCAAGCTTGCTTAAGATGATCGAGATATAATTCTGTTGTTTTTAGTGGTGATACTTTGCTGACTTCTTCAGGGCTACCTTGTGGTAGGAAGCTGTCGCGGCGATTGACACCACTATGGCATAACCAAGATTTCGCACTTGCAACCAGACGGATCGGTGTTTTGCTGCCAAGATTACGCGCAATAGCACCGACTAATGCTTTCGGTTCATGAGTCCATGGTAGGGTACGAGAACCTTCGCCCATCTCATGCTCATGAGGTTGATACAAAAATGAACCAAGTTGGCTGCGATTTTCAACGGTGCCTGGTGCGGTCAGTTGTGGAATCTCCATCACTTGAACGCGAGCATCTTCATCGTTGATGTCAAGGTAAGACAGTACGCAGTGTGTCGTACCTAAATCGATACCAACACTAAACTTAGCTTGAGTCTCAGGTTGAGAGTGTTCCATTACAGTTCAACCTCCGCAGGAGCAATGATAGAAACGTCGTAGTTTGCTGATAGTTTAGGTAAGTTAATTGCATCTGCTTTCCAGCCTTTATGCACAAGAGTACCGTTGAATGGCGCATTACCTGTAACATTGCCTGTTAAACGAACTTCTTGAGGGTTAAAGCCTTCAGCGACAGTGATGCGAGTCTCTTCATCTTCAGTGCGAATATGAGATAGCTCAACATACTCTTTCAATACTTTTTGACCGCCGGAGTGGATAACGCGCGCCGCTGCGCCAACTTCTTCATCTGTAAATGAAGTCAGGTCTTCGTTTAGGAAATCGATCAGACGCGCTTCTTGCTGCATAATTGACAGAAGTTGCAAAGCTGAGTCAGTTGAAGCCGTTGCCAGCTTTGATTCAACTTCGATCACTTTCTCTACTACTTTTTCAACTTCGATGATTTTTTCAATCTCGACAATTTTCTCAACAGGTTTTTCCACTTCGATAATTTTTTCGACTGGTTTCTCAACTATTTTTTCTATCTCTTTTGATTTGCGAGATACAGCAATGAGAAGCAGTAGTACGCTTGAAGCCAACAGGCCCGCATGTAGCATGTCAAACGTAGTTGGAATTAGGTTTAAATCGACAATCATGGTGAATTCTCTTTGGATTGATTCAATATCACGTTGAGTGTTGGTTATACTCAACGTTTGGCATAAAGGCATTTAAATCGACGGTAATATACCGAAGGCTCGCTCAAAAATGGCTTATTTTTTGCCATGCATAGCCAAAAAATAGGGGCTGAGTCTAGCATATTCAAGGGCTAAGGTTAGAAGAAATGGCCATTTACACTTATTGATTAAGCTTGTTGGGTTAAAAAGACAACAAATGTGGGTCTTTGAAGCATTCCCATATATAATGACAGTTATATAAATAGAATAATTTTAAGAATAACAACTCAGTTTTTTACTATAAATAGTTTGTAGTTAATTTTTTGCCTATTTTGGGTGGTGAAATGAGCAGTCGGAACAACATATTTTCTTTATCTAAACTTTCATCTAGCACGATTGTTTTTATTCTCGCGATGAGTGTAACTTTGGTGTGTGTATTTGTAAGTTATAAAGCGCAGACATTTTACCGTCTAGCGTCGTTCAATGATGCAGCAGAAAGGCATGTGCAGTCTCTACAGTTCGTTGTAAAAAATGATATTCAACACATTGCCGCAAGTGCAATTTTTTTCAGTGCTAATGATAGAAGTGATTGGGATAAATTTTCGATCTTTGCCAAACATACCATTGCAAACTCTGAAAGCCTTATTGGTTTGCAATGGATGGAGAAAGTGGAAGTTGACGATATTGAAAAGCATATTGATCGTGTTGGGAAAACATTTCCTGGATTTGGTATCTACACAATACCTAAGGATGGCGATGTCACTCATGGTTATATTTTGGAGGACAACGCTCCAATCTATGTTGCAACGGATATCTACCCAAGAACAAGAGAAAACGCACGTTTACTTGGTTTCTATCCTTCTCGTAAACGCTTTGAGCTGATTTTAGATGGAATCAGTCAAGCGGGTGAGCCAAACATCTCAGATAAAGTAAGATTAATACAAGATAGTTTTGATAAGTCAGCGCCTAAAAATGGCATGTTGGTCTATTTTCCTGTTTTCGAAATTGGGACATTTGATTTATTGGGCGTCGTGATTGGAGTCATTAGAACGACACCGTATTTTGAACACCTTGTCCATCGTATTGATTCTGATAACGGGTTGAAAATACGTGTCACTGATGTCGGTTTTGAGTCTGAAGATGCGCCAATTATGTACGAAAGTAAGAGTTGGGATCCGGCTGAAGACAATGTGATCCGCAAATCAATTCCTCTTTATAACCGTGAATGGGTTGTTGAGTTCCAACTTCCAAGCAAAATTACCATTAGCGATGCCGTTGTCCTAGTGGGTATATTTTTTGGTGGCTTAACGATCTCGTTGCTTTTAGCTCATATTGGTAGCCTACAATCGAGAGAAAGAGAGCGTCTCTCAATGATGTTAAAAGAGCGAACGAAAGAGCTTCAGTTCCTTGTTGAGCATGACAGTTTAACCGGCTTGCTCAATCGTCGTGCGTTCAATAGATACATTAAGAAAATGCTGAAACGTAAAGAGTCTTTCAGTTTGGTCAGTTTTGATATCGATCATTTCAAATCTATTAATGATCAACATGGGCATGTGTGTGGCGATGAGATGTTGATACATGTTTCAGATACGGTGACATCAGAACTGCATTCTGGGGATTGTTTCTATCGTGTTGGAGGTGATGAATTTAGCATTATTTGCCAGTTGACGGATGAGAAAGAACTCAAGAATTATCTAGATAGCATAAGGCGAGCGGTGGAGTCGAGTGTGTTGTATTTTCCTGGTATTGAGATTTCATGCACGATCAGCATTGGCGCTGCGCGATATGCCGGTGAAGGTTTAGAAGATATTTTACACAAAGCCGATCGTCAGCTTTACCATAGCAAAGAAAATGGCCGAAATTGTATCTCAGTTGCAGCCTAATTGAGCACTTAACTCGCATGAGGTCGAAGTTTACATTTGGCTCAGGTACAATCCGTCTTCGATGAAAGTAACGTAATTCCGAGACGCAGTAGAAAGGCCAATTATGAATCATAACCGACTTGTTTGTTTTGACTTAGAGATGTGTTGCTGGAGCAACGATGGTGTCGGAACGACGGGCGAAATTATCGAAATTGGCTTAGCTGAAATCGACATTGCGACAGGTAAAATAGTAAAACGCGCGCAGTATTACGTGAAACCTGAAAAGGATGAGATCTCACTGTTTTGTGCGGAGTTAACTGGAATTACACCACGTAAGATTGAGAAACAAGGACGCCCACTGGTTGACGTTTTAAAATCTATGTTGAAGAATTTCGGTGGCCCAAATAAAATTTACGCATCATGGGGAAGAGATGATCAAATCCTTTTCAATGAGTGCAAAGACAAAGGGTTAGATGCTCCATTTAGTGAGTTTATTAACCTTGCGACCTTGTATCGAATGCAAAATCGTTTGAAAGAGAAGCGAATTGGACATAGAGCCGCGCAAGAAGCGAAAGATATTGAATGGGAAGGTCGCCAACATTCAGGTTATGTTGATGCGTATAACTTGGCAAAATTAGCGTTAACGATGTTTTAGCCCAAATCCCTCTTTGACTATGTTGAATGACGTTATCCAACCTACAATATGAGCCTTTTCCGCTGTAGGTTGGTATGATTTTCTATTGTGTTTAGTACCTATTAGTTATTACCAATCACGTCTAATTTCGCACGAATAAACTCGCTATGATCGACGTAAAGTAATTCTGCTGCTTTGCGAATAACCGAGTCTTCTATCGGGTCAATTTCCCCATCAGCATGCGCTACTTCCCACATTCCTTTGATTAATTCGAAACGTCTTTCTTGAGATAGCTCTCTTAAGTGTGATGTGAAATCGTATAAAGAGACCGATTCCTTCACTTTTTCGTTCGCTTCTACGAGCAGATCTGCGGCTTGCTGAGCATCAATGTTAACGAGACGCTGTAATAGTCCGAGTTTTGCTTGTTGTTCTGCTTCATTGATCTGATGATCCGCGCCTGCAACTTCACAAAGTAGTGATGCAATGGCTAAATTTGGTGAGACATTGGCATTCTTCCCAAGGTCTTGTCCTTCCAAAAGTTGTTTGAAAAGCGAGGTGAGAGAATTAAACATGGTAAATGCTCCAAAAAAATATAAATGTGAGCCGTTCATTCACGACTTCTGTTGTTTTAAGTGTTAATAAGGGCTCTATTAATAAATAATGCCAATCTTGCTTAATCACAAGGGGCTTTGCGAAACTTTACCTTTTTCTGACTTTAGAGTATCAGCCATATTCGGCGCGGTTAGTCATTATCTGTCGGAGGAAAAGAGATTCGATTCCCTTCACCAGTTAGTATGGATATGTCGCTCGGCTTTCCTTCGGCATCCAGCATTAATTCACCGATAGCACTCTGATTCACTAAACGATAATAACGTTGTGAGTCTGGTGAACGTTTGGTGATTTTTAGTCGCTTTCGCTTTGTAAACCAGTTGAGCACAGAGCGCGGACTGTAGAGCAGCCTATCCATGCCATCGCAAAATTTGAGTAGGGTGGCAGGGAATTGATTCTTTATTCCGCTACAGGTTATCTGGTAAATGTTCGGGCTCGACTTCCTAAAACGAAGCTTAATGTCATAGGCAAAAGAGTAGTGAACATCACCAGAGAGAATGACGAAATTGGTTGGTGTTTTTGTATGAGTAAATATACTCAGCAGAGTATTGGCGCTGCCGGGGTGAGCCATCCAGTTTTCAGCATCAATCACAAGTGGTTGCCCGATATTGGTCATGCCTTTTTGTAGTGCTTCGATGAACTTCACGCCAAACATAGGCGCAGCAGAGACTAATATCACGGCTGGCTGGTGCAGGAGTTCATGTTGCATTTCAATGAGCGCTTCCCAATCCATTAAACCTGATGGTTTATTCATTCGAGATTCTGATCGCCAACGACGAGTTCTGGTATCTAACACGACCATCTTAGGCTGAGTGTCGATGGTATAATGCCATTGCTCAAAACGATCTAAATAGTAAATGAAGTCATCTTGAGATTGGTCATTTGGTTGATTGAAAAAATGGTGAGCATAGGCCATAAAATCCGTCGAAAACTTTTCAGGAGCATTTCCCCAGCCTTGGCATAACCAATAACTGATAAGCCCATTTCCGATAATCCGTTTTGATAGCGGATTTGATTGAGCGGCATGTTCCCAACCGACGGTTAAATTCCAATCGTCAGTAATATCATGATCGTCAAAAATCATATAAGTGGGAATGTGTGCCAATAAACGCTGTACTTGGCCCAGTCCTGAAACGAAATCATTAATATGCTTTGTTTCGTCTCGCCATACTTGCTGCCACTTAGGGGATAATTGCTGACCACCTTGAGTGAAATTAGCGTTTAGAAACCTATCCCTGTCAACGTGCTGCCATAAGGTTGGAGACCAAACCAATAGATACATGGCGAAAAATTCAGAGAAGGTGATGAGATGGTTTTCACATTCAGTCGAGCTGAAAATTGGGATCCCTTTGTGAGGAAAAAATTTCGCAAGTAAGCCATCTTCTTTAATGTAATGAGGAAGTATGGCATCACGATGGTAAAAATTTTCAGCACAGGAATAGAGTGATTGGCTGTCTGGCACCATGTCGCATGCTAGGTTTTCGTCTGGCAAGCCAAGTATATGAATCACTTGTTGAATGGCATCTAGCATTGGTCCTGCGACATGATCCGCGTAGATCTGGTCACCACTCATCATAAGAAGCGAAGGGCGATCTTCAATGCTTTGAGTCGCTACTTTTGAATCCGCAGCGACTAAACTGTCTCGACTAAAATGGTGAGGGTTACGGCAAGAGCCGTGTAATACATAATCGGCTTTGCTATTAATGCTGAAAGATACGCGAGACTCATTCGGGTACAACAGTGTTGGACAGTTATGACTTAAAGGTCCGTCTTGAGTGATTAGGTCATACTCTAAAGCGGTATCCGTTGGGAAATGACCTTTGACGTGTGCGAGGACAATCCATGCTTTCGAACCAATTTGTATTTGGCTTTCAGTACTTATATCGGCAGTGTAAAAAGGAGTTGAGTTCTCAGGGTTGTATAGATTGAATTTGGCTTTTAAGGGCTGAGTGGTGACAAGCCATAAAGTGATCTCAGAGGGTGTCGTTTTGCGTAAAATTGGCCCTGCAATAATGAAAGGTAGTGTCGATGTCTTGCTTGGCAAACAGAACTCCTAAATGAAAATGGTGGTGTCGAATACTCAAACCTAGGTACTAGTCATTGTCGTACTAACTACTGTCATACTAACCAGTGACGTTCTAGCTATTGGCGTACTAGCTATTAGCGTACTAGCCATTGTCATGCGTTAAGTTGTTATCGGGATCTTCAAGGATTTCGATTACATCTGAACTAGAAAGTTCATGTCCCATTAAAAATAAAGCGAGCATGGCGTCTGCTTTTGTTTTGGTGTCGCTAGATTCATCCAGTAATTGTTCGAATCGACTGCGTAGCATATTGATTTCATGTTCAACAAACCCACGGCCTTCTTCATCTCCCTGTGTCTCTTCTGGAGCGTTATCAAACTCTAAAAATAACAAACTCTCATTTAACTGAGTATTGATGAGCCTTTCTGGTAGCCACTCTTCCCCCATAACGATATCAGGGTCGTGACCTTCAGGAAGTGATTCGATGATTTTTTTTAATTCAGAAGCTTTCACATTTCTTACATCTGATGGACAATATTCTTTATTGTAACGGTGAAACGTACTGAATCATAAGCAAACATTGTATAAATCGGTAATAATTGAAGGATCATTACGAATTCTGCTGTTTGTTCGAGGGTTTAAAAGAATAATGCATAAACAATATCAATGTAGAGCCCTAACCGCGCTCTTAGCGATGGTGGTTTCTTGCCCATCTTTGGGTACAGAAGAACAAGAGTGGGGAATTGCGGCGATGTATCGCACGACCAGTATCCCATTCGATACAGCGGGAGGCGACCAGACCGTCAGCACCTTTGTTCCTATGATGTTTTTCGAGAATGAGTACGTCTTTGTCGATGGTATTGAGGGCGGGGTATTTCTATATAATAGTGAAGAATCCGATTGGCGGGTGAGTGCGTTAACTCGTATGCGCTTTATCGATATCCCGCAATCGGCACAAAATGCCAATGAGGGCGACACCGCTGACTTCGGTGTGCAACTCCAATATAAAATTGATGACACTTGGTCTTTTGATAGCGAGTTGATGACCGATGATGACTTACATTTCCACAGCAATTTTCGCTTAAACGGTCAGTACGAATTTGGCGATTGGGAGCTATCTCCTAGAGCGACAATTCGTTATAAAGATGCTGATTTCAACAGTCAGTACTATGCATTTAAGGATGTGACTGGTGAAAGTATCGGCGCTGGAATTGATGTTAATTTAGGCATTGATATCCGATACCATGTGATCTCAAATTTATATCTACTTGGTTCGACTAGTGTCACTCGCTTTGATGACAACGCTTTCAATTCATCGATTGTTGAAGACCGCTATCAAGGTGAGTTCTATCTAGGTTTTGGATTTTTTAACGACAAAACCGCACCGAAAAAACCGGAATTGAGCAATAAGCCTTATTTACGAGTCGCGCATGGTTGGGCAACGCCATCGAATATCGGCGACATAATGAAGCTGAATAGCGAGAAAGATAAATATAATAACCAACTGACTTCAGTCTTTTATGGTCACCCGTTGACCGACGAAGTGTTTGGCGTGCCAATTGATATCTATTTCACACCTGGTATCGCGCATCACTGGTCGTCGAAGGTTCAGTCTGGTAGTACGGAATACATCGCCGCAATAAAAGCGTTCTACACGTTTGATTGGCCTATTAAGTGGCGTTTTGGTGTTGCTGAGGGCTTATCTTACATCGACAGCATAACCTATATCGAACAGACCGAGATGGATGAGAAAGGGTATACCGCGAGTCATCTATTGAACTATTTAGACTTCTCATTTGATATTAATGTTGGAGATGCAGTGAACCAGTCCGATCTAGAAAATGTATGGTTTGGGTATTCTCTGCACCATCGTTCCGCCATCTTTGAAAATGCCTCTCAATTTGGGCGAATTAAAGGCGGTAGCAACTACAATACCATTTACATTCAATATGAATTCTAGCAAATTTTTTGACGTTTAATCTTATAAAAAAGCGTGAATGCTCAATACATTCGCGCTTTTTTGTGTTGTAACGGGATTAATTTGGAGCGGAAGGGTTATCGTATGATTGTTTATAGTTTGGCTGTGATATAATTTTGCCAGTTTTTAGTTAGTAGATATAGGACACGCTTTGACCTCGTCACAGCCCAAAGCAGAAAAAAATCCTTCTGCATCAAATAGCCCGTCAGCATCCACCAATAACGCAACATCATTACGCAAAGCATTGAGCGAATGTATGATGCGCGATCGCTTCCGATTAGGTAAGCGAATCTCTGGCGCGAGTAGAATCAAGAACGAAAAATCCAAACATGCGGTATTTGATGAGATTGCATTAGATATCGCCAAATCAATGATGGTGGCGCAAAGCCGTATTTCTCATCAGCCAACCATTGAATACCCAGAAATTCTTCCTGTTAGTCAAAAACGTGATGACATTGCCAAAGCGATTGCTGAGAACCAAGTGGTGATCATTGCAGGTGAAACAGGTTCTGGTAAAACAACCCAAATTCCAAAGATATGTAGTGAGCTTGGTCGTGGTAAATATGGCTTGATTGGTCATACGCAGCCGCGTCGTTTAGCGGCACGCTCGGTTGCCAACCGCATTGCTGAAGAGATGGAATGCCAACTGGGTGAATTTGTTGGTTATAAAGTCCGATTTAACGACCAGATTTCAGATAACACTCAAATCAAATTGATGACTGACGGTATCTTGCTGGCCGAGATCCAACATGACCGTTATTTAAATCAATACGACACCATTATTATCGATGAAGCGCACGAACGCAGCTTGAACATCGATTTCATCATGGGTTACTTGAAAGAGTTATTGCCTCGTCGTCCTGATCTAAAAATTATCATTACATCAGCAACCATCGACCCTGAACGTTTTTCCAATCACTTCAATAAAGCGCCGATCATTGAAGTATCAGGTCGAACTTACCCTGTAGACACGCGTTATCGTCCATTGGGTGGTGAAGAGAGCAGCGATCAAGATCGTGACCAAATGGAAGGCATCTTTGAAGCGGTTGATGAACTTTGTGATGAAGGTTTAGGTGATATCCTAATTTTCATGAACGGCGAACGTGAAATTCGTGATACGGCAGACGCATTAAACAAACGTAACTTACGTGATACGGAAATTGTGCCGTTGTATGCTCGTTTGTCTGCTGGTGAGCAGAATAAGATTTTCCAATCTCATGTTGGTCGTCGAATCGTACTCGCAACCAACGTGGCAGAAACGTCACTCACCGTTCCGGGCATTCGCTATGTAATTGACCCTGGTACTGCACGTATTAGTCGTTACAGTTATCGAACCAAAGTTCAGCGCCTACCAATCGAAGCGATTTCTCAAGCGAGTGCTAACCAGCGTAAAGGTCGTTGTGGTCGTGTGACGGAAGGTATCTGTATTCGTCTCTATTCAGAAGATGATTTCTTATCTCGCCCTGAGTTTACCGATCCCGAAATATTAAGAACGAACTTAGCGTCAGTTATCTTACAAATGACCGCGCTGGGTCTAGGTGATATTCAAGCCTTCCCATTTGTTGAAGCGCCCGATCAGCGAAATATTCAAGATGGTGTCAAACTTCTTGAAGAGCTAGGCGCTATCAAAGCTGCAGTTAAGAAAGGGACTTCAGATCCTAAGAAACAGTTAACACCAATAGGTCGTCAACTGGCTAAATTGCCAATCGATCCGCGTTTAGCACGAATGGTGATTGAAGCACCAAAGTATGGCTGTCTGAAAGAAGTGATGATTATTGTATCGGCATTATCGATTCAAGATCCTCGCGAACGTCCATCAGAGAAAAAACAAGCGTCAGATGAAAAACATAAACGCTTCTTTGATGAAGACTCGGATTTCATTACTTTTGTGAATCTTTGGGAACATATTAAAACCCAGCAAAAAGAGCTTTCAAGTAATCAATTCCGCAACCAATGTAAAAAAGATTACCTGAACTATTTACGTATTCGTGAGTGGCAAGATGTCTATTTCCAAATTCATCAAGCGATGCGTGAAATGGACACTAAGCTAAATAGTGAACCGGGTAGTTATCAAAATATCCATACCGCTTTGTTGGTGGGTCTGCTTTCTCATATTGGTATGAAAGATCAAGAGAAAAATGAATACCAAGGTGCGCGCAATGCTCGCTTTCACATCTTCCCTGCGTCTGGTTTGTTTAAAAAGCAGCCTAAATGGATTGTCTCTGCTGAATTAGTGGAAACGTCCAAGTTGTGGGGACGGATTATTGCCAAAATCCAACCAGAATGGCTGGAGTCGATTGCTCAACACTTGATAAAACGTAGTTACAGCGAACCGCATTGGTCTAAAAAGCAAGCTGCGGTTATGGCTCATGAAAAAGTGATGCTTTATGGGATCCCAATCGTTCCGAAGCGTCAGGTTAATTATGGCCCTATCGATCCGGTAGTCAGCCGCGAGATTTTTGTTCGAAGTGCGCTGGTGGAAGGAGAGTGGGAAACGAAACACGCCTTCTTTAAACAGAACCGTAAACTGCTGCTTGAAGTTGAAGAGTTAGAACATAAATCTCGTCGTCGAGATATTTTGATTGATGACGATGAGCTGTTTGATTTCTACGATCAGCGAGTCAGTACTGAAGTGGTGTCTGGACGTCATTTTGATAGTTGGTGGAAAAAAGCGAGTAAAGATAACCGCGAACTGCTTAATTTTGAAAAAGAGATGCTGTTCCGTGGCGATGCCAGTCATGTTACTGATTTGGATTATCCTAATTTTTGGCATCAAGATGGATTAAAGCTGAAATTAAGCTACCAATTTGAACCCGGCGACGATACCGATGGGGTAACCGTTCACGTACCACTGCCGATTTTGAACCAAGTGAGTCAAGCTGGGTTTGATTGGCAGATCCCGGGTTTACGTCATGAATTGGTGGTGAGCTTAATTAAGTCTCTACCTAAAACGCTACGCCGTAACTTTGTGCCTGCACCTAACTATGCGGATGCATTTCTTTCACGCGTGACGCCAATGGAAGCACCACTTCTTGATTCTATGGAAAAAGAACTTCGTCGCATGACGGGAGTAGAAGTACTACGGGAAGATTGGAAGTTAGAGCAGATCCCTGAACACTTGAAGGTGACATTCCGTGCAGTCGACCATCGTAAGCGTAAGCTAAAAGAGAATAAAGACCTGCATGAACTCAAAGAGAGCCTGAAAGATAAAGTTCAACAGACTCTTTCACAAGTTGCAGATGATGATATCGAGCAGCAAGGTTTGCATACTTGGAGTTTTGGTGAACTGCCAAAAGTATACAAACAAAAACGTGGCGGCTTTGATGTTAAAGCTTTCCCGGCGTTGGTTGATACTAAAGACAGTGTTGAAATAAAACTGTTTGAGACAGAAGAAGAGCAGGTCAGTGCAATGAGAGCGGGGCAACGTCGCCTTATTTTGCTGAATGTTCCATCGCCGATTAAGTATCTTCATTCGAATCTGCCTAACAAATCGAAACTTGGCTTGTACTTCAACCCGTATGGAAAAGTACTTGATCTGATTGATGACTGTATTGCTTGTGGTATTGATAAGTTAATTGAAGAGAAAGGTGGCATCGTTTGGGAGCCAACTCAGTTTGAACAACTAAAAGAACATGTTCGAGCGGAACTTGGCGATACCGTTGTTGCAGTCGCTGAACAGGTTGAGACGATTTTAACGACCGCGTTTAGTATTAATAAAAAGCTGAAAGGACGTGTTGATTTCACGATGGCATTTGCGCTTTCTGATGTAAAAGCTCAAGTAGAAAGCCTCATCTTTAAAGGTTTTGCTACCGAATGTGGTTGGAAGCGTCTCCCGGATATTCTTCGTTATATGAGAGCAATTGAGCGACGAATGGAAAAATTGCCAATCGATCCGAATAAAGATCGTTTGCATATGCTCAAAATTGAATCGATCACTAATGACTACAAAGAGTTGTTGAATAAGATTCCGAAAGGGATTGCTGTGCCAGATAATGTAAAAGAAGTGCGTTGGATGATCGAAGAACTTCGTGTAAGTTATTTTGCACAACAGTTAGGAACCCCATATCCGGTTTCAGATAAACGAATTAAAAATGCGATTGATGCCTGTTAGGTATAGATATTGCATACTATAAGTTAATAACAATTTATTGGCAGTTAGGTGGCAAAATGTCGCCATTTAAATTAACTGCCATGTTAAATGAGAAGGTTAAACATGAAAAAGACACTATTAGCTCTAGCTTTGATCGGTGCATCTACGTCAGTAATGGCTGATTCTTGGTTGTACGGTGGCGTTTCTGGTGGTCAATCTGACTTTGATGGTGAAAGCGATACTGCTTACGGTGTCCATGTTGGCACTGGTTTTCTTCCAATCATTGGTATTGAAGCTGGTTTGTGGAACTTAGGCTCTTTCGATAGCGTGTCATACGATGGCGCAGACCGTAAAAATGTCGATGCGACAACGGCTTACATTGCTGTTAAACCAAGTATTGATCTTGGTCCTTTGCATATCTACGCGAAAGGTGGTCTACATTCATACGAACTTAAAGGTGATTCAAGCTTTAGTGAAGATGATGTTGATATCATGTATGGAGTTGGTGCTGAGTACTTTGTATTTGGTCCTCTTTCAGTTGGCGCTAGCTACCAAAACTTTAAAATGAAGCATGACAATATTGGTTCATTCACTGTTAATGCGACACTGCACTTTTTATAAGTCCTGATTTGCTTCAAATTGAATTAAAACGCCAGCAAGTATGCTGGCGTTTTTTATAAGCATAACCAATGAACTAATGAACTAATTAGCTGACTAGTTAATGTATTGTTTTGCTCGTTGTTCGAGCTTTTGAAACTCTTTGCATTTTGAAACGGAACGGTGCTGATCGCAGATTGACAGTAAGTCTTCAATAAAGAAACCTAATGCTCTTAATTCAATGTTAAAAATACCCTGTTGCAGAGGTTGCGGTAAGTAACCATAAACAGATGCTGCGCCGAAATCCCCAAATATCATGTCTGCTGAGTCATTGACCAAAACGTTATGGGCGTACAAATCACCATGACAAACTTTGTTGCGGTGTAGGTGGTGAAAAACATCCGTCATTTGAGTGACGATTTTAGAAATTTCTTCAATCGAAAGAGAAAACCCATCTTCAAACGTATCGCGAGTGCAAGATTGTAAGCTAGGCGGTAGACCTAAATTGAAGAAACTATTCGGAATCAACTCCATAACTAAAGCCAAGCCTGCTGGTTCAGATATTTGAGCCAGTGATTTGATGAGATTATCGTGTGTTCCTACCTGTAGACACGCTTGCAATTCATCTTCTGGGTAGCCATCGCTGGTTATTTCCCCTTTAAATACTTTCACTGCAACTTCTTCGGGCAGATCAAGGGAGGCATTTTTCCAATCAGCATGAGAAATAACGCCAGACGCACCTTGTCCTAAGACTTGATTGAGTTGCAGATCCTCAAAGGAGACATGAGGAACGGTTTCGAACTCTTTTTCTCGTTGGCAAAAAGGGTTTCCAGAAAATGCAATCCAAGCGAGGCGCGGAAGTTCGAGTAGTTGTTTAGGAAACTCGGCTAGTGCATTTGCGGATAAACGGATCAATTCTAATGCGTTCAATTGATTCACAGTTTTTGGCAACGAGGTCAGTTGATTTCCAGCCAAAGCGAGTTTTTGAAGTCTTGGTTTATTACCTAGGCTATCAGGCAATTCAGCGATCTTGTTATCCGTTAATATTAACCAACGAAGTGTTTCTGGTAGGGAGTTTGAAGGAACATGGTTGATTTGATTCGCTTTAAATCCGACCATTTCAAGTTTTGGGCATTGGCCTAATACTTCTGGAAGCTCAGTAAACAGGTTATTAGAAGCGAAGATAATTCGTAGATTTTTGAGTTGAGATAGCTCATTTGGCAACTGTCTCAGTTGATTATTGGAGAGATCTAATATTTCCAATGTTTCAGCTAATTCAAGGATCTCTATTGGGAACTCTTTTAACTCTTCCGATAATTGGAGGCGGGTAATCCCTTGTAGTTGTCCCTTTCTAAGCTGTTCTAACGTTTGCAAACCGTTTTCCTATATGACCTGTATAATGAAATCGTATTCTACTTGGTATGTAGGGTATTGGCTCTTTTTTTTCTTTATGCTAATTTAATTAATAGCAGTACCGCTGGATGGGTACTGTGTAAAGATACAGTGTTTATTATTGACTAACTAACCGTTACTTCTATACTGTTTATATAAACAGTTAGCTTGGAGGTGCAGTATGTTGTGGGATACATTAGACCGTGTAAATCGTTTACGCCAAGAAGCATTGGCTAATCCAGAGTTTGTTGATTCAGCTAAAGAGCATGAACTTGCACTTGAGGAAGAACAACAAAGTGTCGAAACTAAACCTAAGCGTCGGTATAGAGTGAGAAAACCTAAAGCTCTATCTGATATTTATGATCATGTTGAATTTGCCTCTAACCCAACAGGCATTCAACACTAAGTATGCTCAATACATACCATCGACATTGTTACTTCTAGAGCCACATCGTGTGGCTCTTATCATTTATCGAGTCAAATCCGCTTCACGATTTTTGGAAGCCGCTCTCTTATGAATTCTCACCAATCTCATTTTCCAAAAAAAAGCCCCAGTGATTCACCAGGGCTTGTTATTGTCATTTAAATTAAAGTGTTAGAAGGTAGTTAACTAACTGGTTGTACTCTTCGAAACTCTTAATATTGTCAGGCTTTACGATATATTTGTTGTTAACTAGTACCCCTGGAACTCCTGTTAGCGTACTTGCCTCAAATTGTTTGTCGAAACGCTTCTGCATTGAATTTACGGCAAAGCTATTGTAAGCAGCATCATATTTTTCAGCATCAATACCGTAGTCAATGAAGATCTGACGCAGAGCAACTTCATCTTTTGGTGCTTGGCGGAGTTCATGAATCTGTTTAAACATAGCCGCAACCATCTTGTCTTCGACACCCAGAGCAATCATTGTTGCGTAGGATTTCGCCATTGGAACCGCCATTTTGCTGCCCATGAAAGCGACATGCACTTTTTCAAATTTGGCTTCGGTAGGCATTGAAGATTTTAGCTGTTCAATAACGCCTTCGAATTTGTAGCAATGCGGACAGTAAAATGAGAAAAACTCCGTTACTTTTGGATTCGTGGCTTTTTCGACATCAAGAACTTGGTAGTGCGTGCCTTCAGAAAATTGTGCAGCTTGGATAGAGATGCTCATAAATAGAGCGGCAACAAGAGTGAATATTTTATTCATGTGTATTATTTCCATACAAAATTAAATAGATCTCAACCTGTAGTGTTGAGAGATGTTGTTTGTTTGACGTTAGAAATTACACAATTGGAGGGCGATAAACAGAGTTCGCTATGAGTACGGCTTTCTTACTTAACTCGTCGGGAATTAACGCCAAAGAGTGACTACGAAGCGATAAATCTGAATTGGTTCGATAACTTGGTATTTTAATAAGACATATTGAACCACAGCAGTGATGATCTAAGGTTGAATCACTGATTTTATCGTGTTCAGGACAGTTTGATGCTGAAATGAAACTTGAATATGATTTGTCTAATGAGTTTGAAAAATGGATGGTTTCAGAGTTCGCAAGTGCAGTGCTAAACATGCTTGTGGCCAACATTGCCAATAAGGCTAATGTTGTAATCCAAATTGTATGTATTAGCTTTGGCATGAGAGTTCTTTATATCTAGTGAAAGGTAATTATACATAATAAAACCACGACTCCATATCCTATATGAAAAACTGTTAACTTGAATGCTGACAGGGATAAGAGAGTACGCTAAATTCTATGTTATAAGTGTGGTTGCAATGAAATGAGGTGAATTTGAGGATGAATTCGAAACTCCAAATAAAACCTGAGGTAAATGCCATTAATAATTCGCTTGAGTATAAATACCCAATGTTTGATTGGTCACTCAACCTTGATACTCGAGAGTTTAGCTACGATTATAACGCATTGGCCTCGTTACTTGATCTAGAAGTGCCAATCGTAACCATCACTGACTTCATGCAGTATATAACTCAAGAGCAGAGAAAAGAGTTAGAACTCGTATTTCTTCAAGCAATCAAGTCTGGTGAAAGACAACATTTCAGCTGTTGTTTCGTTCCTAACCAATCGATATTGGCTTATGTTGAATTTTATTTTGAATTAACTCAGCCAAGGCAAATCGAGGGAACGGTTCGCCCGGTAATGCTTGTCTCCTCAAAACATCAGATCGCGAACGTATTTCGCAGCTTATTTGAAAATAGCCACCATGGGGTTTTGATCACCGACAGCGAAACTCGAATTATTGCGTGCAATCAACATTATGAAAACCAGATGGGGTTTGAGCATGGAACGCTAATTGGAGTTAAAACTAATATATTCAACGTTGGGAAGTATTCGGATCAGTTCTATGACGACATGTGGCATCAAATCCATACCAATGGTTTTTGGAGTGGGACCTTGCTCACTCGTGATGCTCATAATCAAGTATTCCCTCAAGAGTTAACAATACAGAAGATAGAAGCAACACCAGGAGAGATCTATTATTTAGGGCTCACAGTCGCTCTACCTAAACAGACAACTCAAATTGCGACAAATGAGCTAGGGGGACTCGCACTGTCGAGTAAGCTTCCTACTAAAGATAAATTTCTTAACCAGTTACGTCAATTATGTGGAAAAGATCATCAAGCGAACAGTAAAATTGTACTGACTATTAAGCCGAAATTTGCCTGTGATTGTTACAATGATCATGTTGAACTTTCTGAAGTCATCTCTTTAGGTAATGTTAGCCAAGCGATTGGATATTTAGGCGATCAAATATTTGTGGTTTGCATTGATTGTCAGGCAAGGCATGAAAGTATTGAATCAAGGTGTGTTCGTTCTGCGTTACGTGATTTTTTTCAAGAAATTAGGCTAAATAGTCGAAAAGAAATATATGACGGAGTGATGAATGGGCGTATTGGTGTCTCCATCTTAGGGTTAGATAGCCAGAGCGCCTCACAATTACTGTCTCATGCAACTCAAGCTATGTTGGAACGGCACTCTGGAGAAGATCGCAATATTAGCTTCTACCACAGTACCATCCATAATGAGATTAAAAGGAAGAAAAGATTAGAGGATGGAGTATTACAAGCCATTCAAGAGCTGCGTCTGGAAGTTCACTATCAGCCTATCGTGGATGCGAGGAGTGGTGAAATAACCAAGTTTGAAGCACTGTGTCGTTTTCCTAGTATTGACGAGGAATCAAATGTTCAAGAGCTGATTAATATCGCTGAAGATTTAGATTTAATTAATGAGCTAGATTCTCAAGTTAGTATGATCGCATTAGATCGTCTAGAGGATATTCACCAACAGTTTGGTGAACATGTGGGCCTTACCTTAAATTGCTCATTAAACACCCAAAGAGAACCGGTTTCGGTTTTAAATAATTTGGCAGAGCTAATATGTACTCATGCCAAAAAACCTGAATGTGTCACTATCGAATTGACAGAGAGTGCTTATTTTGACAATGAGGCGAATCAGTCTGATGCGCTTAAAGAGCTGCGAAATTTAGGTGTTAGCATTGCTATTGATGATTTTGGTACGGGGTATTCCTCTTTTAGTTACTTGAGCAATAGCCAGTTTGATATTTTGAAAATAGACAAAGCATTTGTATCTGATATTCATCTGCATTCGAACAAATTCAATATTGTAAAAATGATAACTGAGTTGTCACATACTTTAGGCGTTGAAGTTGTGGCGGAAGGTGTCGAGAACTATCACGAGTTTAGAGTACTGCAAAACTTAAAGGTTGATAATGTACAAGGCTTTTTATTCTCAAAGCCTAAGCCATTTTTTGAGTTTAATTCTGGAAAGCCCTATGTGGATCAATTGAAAGAAGTAGGGTTGATTATGAGTGAACAGTCACACGATACTATCTTAGGTCTATCACGAAACGGTCCACCAAGAATTCATCCATCAGAACCATTATCTTTGGCATTTCAGTACATTAATGAACAATCTATTCCTTATATTCCTGTCGTGATCGACAACCGATGCGTAGGCATTGTTGGCAAAGATTCCCTCAATCTACATTTAACCTTGACGATGGGAACCGATCTTGAAACCACGAAGGAGTCTCAAATTTGGAGAAAAACAATTAATCAAGTGATGCAAGTGAAGTTCACCCAGTTGCAAGATAGTCTGAATATAAATGAGTTGGCGGCATTACTTGATAGCGAAGTGGCTTTTCCATGGGTATTTGTAGACTCAGAAGGAGAGTATAGAGGTATTTTGTATGAATCTGACATCATAAGATATTTTACTTCTTGCTAATTATTATCGGTCGAATAAATAAAAAATGACTCATAGCTGGTTAGACGCCTCATATTAAATGAAAATAATTAACTTTCTTGTTAGTAAGGGGGTTTAGTGTGCAAAAGGAGACTATTATTGATGAACAGCATTATAAAGCTGTTCAAGTATGGTGAGGAGAGTCGTATGAGTTTGAGTGCTCATTGTTTTCAGTCAGCAAATGAAGAGAGGCAACATGTTAATTTGCCATTAGAATTTCTAAATGATTTAGCTCAGTCTCAATCTGTACAAGAGATACTAAATTGCACTTCTTACTGGGTCCGGAAAATCTTTAATGCTGATCGTGCAAGTATTGCATTAGCAAAAAATGAGACAACATTAGAAGTTTTTTCACTGACCGGAAATACTGTCATCCCATTAGGCCGAGTGATTCCAATACAATCCACTTTGGTTGGTCGTGTGTACCTAAGGCGGGCCCTCGCTATTTGTGAGAATAACCATTCTGCAGAGTATATTGATTGCCAGTGGTTAGCCGAAGGTGGATTGCTATCGTGTATGGATGCGCCACTTCTCAGCCACGACGCCTGCTATGGGACACTCAATGTTGCACATAGCGAGCAGTGCCGTTATCAAGAGAGTGACGCACAGATCCTGACCAGCATTGCGCAATGGGTAGCCGCTCAAATTCGAGTACAAAAACAGATAGAAGACGCAAAGACTTTAGCGGGGATCGATTGGTTAACGGGCGCCTTGAATCGACGGGCGTTTATGGAGATCACCGACGAATTAAGCTTCAAGCCGAGTCTGAAATCTCACTGCCACGCACTGTTGATGATTGACATTGATAATTTCAAAAAAATAAATGATCAGTATGGCCATCTTGCGGGGGATGAAGTGTTGATTATGGTGTCACGAGCTATACGTAGTGCCAAACGAGAAGAAGACATTTTTGCTCGTATTGGAGGTGAAGAATTTGCGCTGCTACTGAAAGATGTTCCTCATGAAGTTATTTTAAAGAGAGCAGAACTTCATCGGACTGAAATTGAAAAGCTATTCATCAACCTAGATGATAACAAAATAAGTTGCACAATCAGCGTAGGTGTTGCGACTCCGATAGAGAGCGACGTTTCATTCAGGTGCATATTAGCTCGGGCAGATTGTGCTCTTTATAGAGCGAAAGGTGATGGAAAGAATAGAGTAATAGTTGCTGATTAAGTGGATTAGCCGTAGCTTAAAGCTAGCCTTCGATGTCCAACAAGCACTATAATAAGCAGCTAGATAATAAATAGGTATTTACATGAAAATTTGTGGTGTTGAGATTAAAGGTAACGATGCGGTTATCTGTCTTCTTTCGTTGTCTGACGGTGTGTTCAATATACCTGATTGCCGCGCGTCTAAAGTGTCAATTAGTGACGCGAATGACACTCAACAGATGAAAGATTTCCAGTTTTCTTTTGCAAAGCTGATGGAAGATTACCAAGTTGATAAGATCGTAATCCGTCAACGTCAAACTAAGGGTAAATTTGCAGGTGGTGGCTTTGGTTTTAAATTAGAAGCAGCAATTCAACTTGTAGATGGCTTGGATGTGACCGTTGTCTCTCCTAATGAGATCAAAGAAAACCTAAAACGAAATCCATTAGCATTTAAGTTTAAAGAGACAGGGCTTAAACAGTTCCAAGAACAAGCCTTTACTACTGCTTATGCTTGCCTAATGAGCTAAATCAATCAAAAAGCCTGACTAATATCGATTCGTCAGGCTTTTTATTTTTAACAGGTATCGATAAAGTAAAATACTTTACACTTGAATCTATCTCTATCTCTATCTCTATCTCAATGGCATAAATATTTTATAATTATTCCGATGTTCATTCTTGACTTGATACATCGCTTTATCCGCATTTTCAATTAAGGTAAGTTCATCATCCCCATGTTCAGGGAAGATTGAAATTCCAATGCTTACGGATATATCAATATATTCCTGCCCAACTAAAACTGGTTCTAGAAAACAATCCATAACTTTTTTAGCAAATAAAGTGGCATCGTGATCATTGGTAATGAGAGGGAGCATGATCACAAATTCATCGCCTCCCAAGCGAGCAACGGTGTCTGTCTCTCTTTGAATTAAGCCTTGTAGCCGTTGAGAGACACTAATGAGTAATTCATCTCCAGATTTGTGCCCAAGTGAATCATTCACAGGTTTAAAATTATCGATATCAAGTAAAAGTAGCGCTAACTTTTTTTGCTCTCGCTTGCAATGTGCCAATGACTGGTGAAGATTGTTAAATAACAGGCGGCGATTGGGGAGGTTGGTTAGCGGATCATATAAAGCGTCATGTTCTAATTTTCTCTCATGGGCTTTTCGTTCACTGATATCTTCGATAATGCCGAGAACGATTTCTTTGCCGTCAATATCCGTTAATGCAACACCACTGATGGTGATTGGATACCTGGTGCCATCTTTACGAATATACTCTTTTTGGTTGGGGCCAAAGCGTCCGGTTCGTTTAAGATCTTCAATCTGTTGAAGCTCTTGTTTCTCATATTCCTTAGGCGTGATGTCCCAATAACTGAGCTGGATAAACTCATCTTTGGTATAACCTGCTGAGTTCAACACTGAGTCGTTGACTTCAAGAAAATCACCCGTTGTGGCATCAACAATTGCCATTCCAACAGGTGAAAGTTGGAACATAGTCAAAAACTTATTATTTGCTCGTAATAATTTATCTTTTAGTAACCTATCGGAGCATTCTTGTGTGTTTATCATATTTAACGATACTCCCATCGATTATATTAATTATGAATGTTTACATATGCACCCACATTAAATAAGTGTATTGGTAAAGACAAGATGAAGTATTGTAAATAGAGACCTAGGTAACGGGATTTCGTGCGTGTTAAAGACACTAAAGGTTTAAACAGTAAATGTATTTGTCACTTGCACTCAGCAGATCAATCGATTTAAATAGCTGGGAATATTTTTAAACCGAAGGCTTTCTATGTATTTAGTTCTGTATTGCCATAATATTGGGATGACCGACTTTTCTTTTTTCGAGACGGCGGATTTCGATGAAGAAGAAGGGTACATCGTTCGTGGCAAGTGGCCAAACGAACAGGCATTTATGCTCTATTTAGCAAAAGAGTTTGGCGATCTATCTCACTATACGATCATTAATTTGATTAAAGAGGGAAAGAGCGCTGAAGATTACTCACAGCAAGACCTAATTCGTATTGCAAGGGATCTACATTAGATCAGTCAGCTAGAGATCTACTAGCATTGACGAAAGAAAACAGACAGAAAAGGCGTGGGTTAAAAATGCACTACATGAGTTTAAAGTTAGATAACGCAGCACTAGAATTAGTCGGAGACTTAGTTAAAGAGTTAGATAATGATGATGGATGGATAAAGATGACTGCGCGAATTGCTGCTCAAATAGATTCAACGTTATCGTCCAGTAATTATGTTGGTGTTGTTCTATGGTTTAGTGAATCAGATTATATTGAGCAAGAGATAGTGTATCGCTAAACAGCAATCTGCAATTTAATCCAGCGATAGGCTGAACGATTATATGTTCAGCCTGGGGTTTCATAATATTAAAGGTAGCGACTTCTCAAATGATTTTGGAAGTGTGTTGCATTCAAAACATCACCCGTTGCCTGTCTAACCAATTCATCGGTTGAAAATAGACTAGCTTTGCTCCAAATGTTTGCTTCCAGCCAGTTGAAGATTGGAGATAAATCACCTGAAGCGATCACGGTTTCCACATCTACTGTCTTCTTCATCGCTGCCATGAACTGAGCCGCATACATTGCACCGAGAGTATAGCTCGGGAAGTAACCAAAACTTCCATCTGTCCAGTGGATATCTTGCATACAACCATTTTTGAAGTTGTTCTGAGTAGATAAACCAAGGTAATCCTGCATTTTTTGGTTCCACAATTCCGGTACATCTGTATGTGAAATATTGCCATTCATTAGATCACGTTCAATTTCATATCGTAAAATAACATGCGCAGGGTAGGTCAGCTCATCGGCATCAACGCGAATGAAATCTTTCTTCACACGTGTGTATATTTTCTGGAAGTTCTGTTGTTCGAATTCAGCCCCTGAAAATTGTTCTCTCGCAAGACGAGAAAGGTGGCCGATGAATGCATCATTACGACCAACTTGCATCTCAAAAAATAGTGATTGAGATTCATGAATGCCCATTGAACGAGCTTCACCTGAAGGCAGTCCTGCTAAAGAAGTTGGTAGCCCTTGTTCATAACGAGCGTGTCCAGTTTCATGCACAATGCCCATTAATGATTGAACAAATTCATTCTCATCATAGCGAGTGGTAATACGGACGTCAGACTGAACACCACCGCAAAATGGGTGAACACTTTCATCGAGACGGCCGTGATTGAAATCGAACTGAAGCAACTTCATAACTTGAAGGCCAAGAGCTTTTTGTTTGTCTGTCGAGTAAGTGCCATTTGGAACAATAACACTTTCACTGGCTTGCTTATCGATCACTTGATCGATCATCGATGGTAGCCAAGTTTTTACATCGTTAAAAATCAAATCTAGAGAGGCAGAGTTTGTATCTGGTTCATACAGGTCAAGCATGGCATCGTAAGGCGTTAAACCAGTAGCATCAGATCGAAGTTGGGCTTCTTCTTTTGATAGCGCGACGACTTCTTTCCAATTTTTTTCAAAGCCAACCCAATCATTATTGCCACGTTGGGTTCGCCAAGCATGTTCGCATTTTGAACCCGCCAGTGATTGTGCTTGGACCAAAGAATCAGGAAGAATAGTGGTACGCTGCCATTGACGTTTAAGTTCACGAAGGCTGGCTTTCTCTTGAGTAGATAACTCTTCATTCTCTGCATCATTGAACCAATCGCCTAACTGAGGTTGAGTCATTAAGCCGTGAATGTGTACAGATAATTCAGCCATCGCTTCGCTTCGAGCATCGTTACCACCAGAAGGCATCATGGAAGCTTGGTCCCAACTACAGATAGCGGAAAGATGTTGGAAGTGTGAAATTTTCTTTGAATGGTCGACCAGTTTTTTGAAGGCGCTCATTGGTTCTACTCAATTAGGGAAAAAGTTAGTTTACCAATCGTTAACAATCACTCCAAGTAGCAAGTCATGGTTTTGACTATCTATTTAATCGATTTCATAATTATTTTCTCGCTTTTTGCCTGTCTGAAAGATAAGTTGGCTTAACTATCTAGGGATAGAGGCTGAGCCTTCGAAGAGCAAGGCGTGAATAAGAGTGAAAGAAACAGGGATAGGCAATGTATATTTTGAATTTTGAAGCTTTTTTGATTGCGATTACAATTCTGACATTAACTCCAGGCTTAGATACGGCACTGGTGATTCGTAACACTTCCAGAGGGGGCTTAACCGATGGGTGTGCCACTAGCTTGGGTATTTGTAGCGGTTTGTTTATTCATGCGCTCTTTTCTGCTATCGGTATTTCAGCCATCCTGGCCCAGTCTGCGGATTTATTTAATGTGATTAAAATGGTCGGTGCTGCTTATTTGATTTGGCTTGGTATTAACAGTTTACGCGCAACATTTTCTCAGCCCAATGGTATGAATATTCAAAATGGAACAGACCATACTCTGGTGGTAAGTCGTTCATTAAGAGAAGGTTTTTTATCGAATGTGCTTAACCCAAAAACCGCGGTGTTTTATTTGGCTTTTTTGCCTCAGTTTATTGATCCGCAAGGCTCCCCTTTACTGCAATCGATGTTTATGGCGGGTATTCATTTCATGATAGCGATGATATGGCAGTGCGGTTTAGCTGGGGCATTAACAAGAGCCAAAACATTATTGAAAGATGCCAAGTTCATGAAATGGATGGAAGGTACAACCGGAGTTGTGCTTGTCGCGCTTGGGCTTAAATTATTAATAGAAGAAAGAGTGTAATGTTTTTATCAACCCATTATATGTTTAAGTTACTGATTGCGGGAGTGGTCATATTGCTTTTGATTATTGGGCTAGTAGGGATAAACACTGTGCCTCAGATAAATTATTTAAGTCGAAACATGGACTGGGATTGGCACTGGGCTTATTTTGAACCATTGTCCAATGGTATACAGCAAACGAGAACTCAAGATACACGGCAACTGTTACTGCGACGGGTTTACATTGAAAAGTCGATCTCCGTTTTTGTTATGACAACATTAGATAATAAATTAGAGCTTGATATCGTTTATCAAAATGACTGCAAAGTTGGCGAATATAAGAATCTAAACTTGCTCATTAATGGTGAACATAAAGAAAATACCGCTATGGTTTGCGAAACGAATGGGCAAAGTTTTATATACCGATATGTTGATACGAAGCTTGAAACATTGTCGTTGGCTCTAGACTCGATTCACCTTGAAGAAGACTTTGCATTTTGGCCTGTTGATGAGCTGAAGCTAGATCAATTTAAACAACAGCACTCAAGTTTTTTTAGAAAGAGTGGTGAAAGCGTGGAACATGATTGGTTACGCGATTAAATCAGCAACCTTACCATCAATTAAATAGTAAAAAGCCCGCGAAGTTGTCGCGGGCTTTTTGTTGGTTTAACCGTTTTATATTTTTACTGTATCCAAACTCTCTGATTGGTTCGAAGAGGTAAAAAATTGCTTAGTTTCTTCAATCACAACTTGGCGCAATGTGATTAAGCCAATAAGGTTAGGAATCGCCATGAGTCCATTCACAATATCAGCAATTATCCATATCATGTCGAGCTTCATGAATGCACCAGAAGCAACAAGTACGACAAAAATGAATTTATATGGAAGTATGGCCTTAGTTCCGAAGAGGAAAACCACGCAACGCTCACCGTAATAGTTCCAACCGAGAATGGTCGTAAACGCGAAGAAGATTAAGCCAATAGAGACGAGCATTGGACCTAAAGTGTCAGCGTTTAGACCGACCGCAAAAGCGTGAGTTGTCATCGCGGCACCCGCTAAATCTGTTTGCCACGCGCCTGTTAGAATTAACGCTAACCCTGTCATGGTACAGATGATGATCGTATCGAAGAAGGTGCCAGTCATCGAGATCAGACCTTGTTTCACACATGAATCTGTTTTCGCTGCCGCCGCCGCCATAGGGGCGCTACCTAAACCAGATTCATTGGAGAATACGCCGCGTGCAATACCTGATTGAATTGCGAGCATGATACTTGCACCTAAGAAACCGCCTGTTGCCGCAGTAGAGCTGAAAGCAGAGGTGATCACCAACTCAATGGCGCTTCCTAACTGTTGGTAATTGGTAATGATTACGCTTAAACAGGCAACGATATAAAATAGCGCCATAGTTGGAACGACTTTACCCGCAACATTCGCGATAGACTTAATGCCACCTAGAGTGACGCAGGCAACCAATACAGTCAGTGTGACAGCTGAAATTTCGCGTGAAAGCCCAAACGATATCTCAGTGGCATCTAAAATCGCGTTCACTTGTGGGAAAGTACCGATACCAAAACAAGCAACCCCAAGCGCAAATACAGCAAACATAATCGCCAACGCTTTAGAGCCAACACCGTATTGAAGGTAATACATTGGGCCGCCGACCATTTGGCCTTTGTCATCGATTTTGCGGTATTTCACAGCGAGTAAGCATTCGGCGTATTTTGTCGCCATTCCGAATACAGCAGCAAGCCACATCCAAAATAGCGCACCCGGCCCACCAACTTTAATCGCGGTAGCAACACCAACAATGTTACCCGTACCAATAGTGGCAGAAAGAGCAGTACAAAGTGCAGCGAAACTCGTTACATCACCTTGGCCTGATTTGTCTTTGCTAAAAACCATTTTTAGCGCGGTTGGGAGATGGCGAAACTGTAGTAAACCTAAACGAAAGGTAAAGTAGACACCTGTACCAACAAGTAAAATAAGAAGTGGTGGACCCCAAACGAAGTTATCGATGGTCTGCAGTAAAGATTGTAAGTTATTCATGGTTCCCCTTAATAAAACAAAAGTGCGTGGTGCACGATTTAAGGAGAAGAGGGAAAGGGCAGTGATCTGACAGATAGAACCATCAGCCACTACTTAATAGTGATACTTATACATAAAGCAAAGTTAATATTAAGGTTGTAGCTTTCCACTCCTCTGTCCTTTTGCCTGAGAGTTTCACTAAATCATCGAATAAGATGATAAAGCTTGCTCCTTCGGCGACCGATCTAACGGTTCTCTCCAGAGGTTCCTCCAACGACAGTCCTCACTTTTCTGGATTTCTCCAGCATAAAGCGCCTGAAAGATTTACTTCTTCGGCGGGTTTATCTAACCAAATGTTAATGTTTGGTTAAAAACCACTCTCCTGCAGTCTTCATCGGAACAATTACCTATAATTTATAGATAATCTGTATGCGAATCCTAACTGAATAAAAGTGTGATGTCAGCAGCAAAAAAACTGTTTGCGCAAAAGTTAAACAAGTAATCGTTGAAACTACTTTTCTCTGACGTTTTCTTCTTACAAAATGAGTTAGAATAGAGAGACTAAGGAGGGGTTATGACTCGATTAATTGCTATCGTATTTCTGATTGCTTTGGCGTTTTTACTTTTTCGTTATCGCACCAATGAAAAGCTTCAGAAAGGAGTGGTATTGAGTGTTATTGTTGGATTTTTAGTTTATACCGCATCGCTTGTGGTTTCAGAATTGGCTCGATAGAACGAGCGCGTTACTTACGGAGTATATGCGAGTGAATCAGAATACTGATTTAGATGAACAAGATGAAGTTGTTGTTATAGAAGAGCGTGATAAACGCAGTCATATCTATATTGCCATCGCTGCCGTCATTGGTATTGCTCTAGGTGGCCTTGTTGGCTCAGCGGTTACGACCAGTAAATGGGAAGCGAGTTATCAAACGTTAGAGAATCAATACCAAGCATTACAAGCCGATAAATCACAACTTGTAACTCAAGTTGAGCAACGATCTGCGAATGTCGACTCTGAAGTTGATGAAAAAATAGCGGCTGCGTTAAAAGAGCAAGATGTTGTTCACCAACAAGAACTCGTTGAGGCTCAGCAGATATCGACAGAACTAGAGAAGGCCAATCTAGCGTTAGAGTCGCAACTCGCTGTACAGAAAGCTAAGATTGAAGAGTCTCAAAAGATAAACTCGAAACTGAATCGTCAAGCGGACATGCAAGCCACAATGTTTGAAGGCTCGCGTGATCTTTTTCGTCGTGAACTGAAGGTTTCGCAAGAACTGGAAGCACTGCAAACGGAGAAGAGCCAGTTAGAGCCGAAGCTTAAAGTATTGAAGAAAGAGTGCGATATTTATTTGGATGGAACATCTTGGGATGCGAAATCGGACTCATGCGATAAGCAAGATGAAGTTAACTCGCGTTTAAGCCAGATAAATCAAATGATCGAAGTTCACAAAATGGACTTAAGGCAGATAGAAGCACTAACGGACGAAATGGGTTTGTAATTCCGAAATTTACTCATTATACGGTTGGGTCGAAGTGAAACGCGACAATAACAAAATTAAAGGCTCATTGAGCCTTTTTTTATACCTATCATTCAGAGTGTAAGGAACTGAAGTCGAATAAAATGTATAACTAAGCGGTTTGTCACGGTATGTAGGCGTAGCTTATCAATATATTTATCAACTTAAATTTATAGAATGGATAGATATTATGAGCATGGAGCTAAATCGACAGCAGGCACAACTGGCCTTTGTTGAGAGTGGAGAAAACATTGTCATAGGAACTTTGGATGGCGTTGGAGTCTCATTAGAAGCACTTAAAAAGATAGATGACGACTCCTGCTATGTTGTAGAGTCTTTTTCATCTGGACTGACAGCCAAGGTTTATCACCTTCGAATCGAGGGGCGAGATTGGACATTAAAATGTAAGCGCCCGAAGAGTTTAGTCAAAAACATTGACGGACAAACATCGTTTCTAAATGAAGTTCAAAGGCGACGCGACCTAACCGCTTTAAAGCAAAAGAATCCTGAGAAGTATTCGCACATTGTCGAGACTCAATATGCATCGTTGAATGATGGAATTTTACTCTCACCTTGGATTGAAGGATCGCTCATTACCCATTTTGATGCTGATATTTTTAAGCAGATCTTTTCAACAATATCAGAACTAGAACTGGCAGGTCTGTTTGAGTGGGATTTCTGTCCCGGCAACATACTGATAGATAAGATGAATCAAATAAAGTTGTTCGACTTTGGCTATATGTATCAATTTAAACCCATGACACAATTCAATAGTAATGGGCAAGATACGCCGCTTTTCAATGGTGTGGAACGTTTCGAAACACGCTTTCTGTTTGATTACTTATTAAGAAATCCGCTTGATTTGACCCTTGAACAGATCCTTGATTTGTATCGAGTGGAAAAAAGCGCTGCACTTGCGGCTTATCAATTCAAAAGGGATAAGCTGATTGCTGGTGGAGCCGATAGCCCAGTCGTCGAGTGGGTCACTAACTCTATCGATCAGTGGCAACATGCTTTGGAAAGTCCTTCCGGATTAGAAGCCTTGTATCGTATCGAAAGTTTCCGCTCAAACTCTTTAGATCTTATGGATGATTTGCACGGAAAATCGTGTAGCCCAATCACTTTGAAAAAAGCTGATCAGGTACTGCAATACATTGAAAATGATTTTGATGTGCTAAAGCAAGCGAATGGGTTTTTCTTTGGGGATGAAAACATGAGCCAAGCTGAATTGCTCAGTAAATATCGCGGTCTTAAAACTGACGCTAAGAAATATCAGCTCTGAGAGTAATGATTCTCAAGGTAAAAGATAACCATCACCACAATTAAAATTAAAATTAAAACTAAAACCGTTAGCGAGCTTGAGTTGTATGTGCTCGCTAACGGTATTTGATTATACACTCAGCCGATTAAGGGTGAACACGTTGATCAAATTGTAGGCTTCGCTTGAATGACCAAAAAGCTAATGCACCCCAGCCTAATGTTTGCAACCAAAGTTGTGTCCACTGACTCGCGATTTGGCTCCATTGTGCACCTAATTGGTTAACCGATACAAATGCTTGAATACCTGAAGTACTTGGGAATAGTGACGAAACCCAGACCATAGGGGCAGGAATCATTTCAATTGGCCAAATAAACCCGGCGGAAAAAATGAGAGGCATTGAGCTAATCAAAATAATAATGGTGACTAATTCACGGCGTGGAAGGATTGAGCCAAGCCAGATTCCGATAAAGCAAGATGACAACAAAAATGGCACTAAAATAGCCAAAAGTGTCGGAATTTCAGCGAGTCGGGTTATGCCATGCATATCGAAACTTGCGCCGAAGTAATACATACTCAGTAAGAAATAGACACCAACCAGCACTAGCGCTCTGATACTAAATACTGCACGTGGCGAGTATTGGTTCCAATACCCAGTCCCAAATTTTTGGCTACCAACCATTAGCCCAGACGCCATGGCTAAGGTTTGCTGTAAAATCAGAACAAAAACAGCAGGAACAACATAATCCACATAACCCATTCTTGGATTAAACGTTGGCTTCAAATTGAGCTTAATCGGTGAAAAGTGCTCTGAAGCTAAAGCGAGTGGTTCACCTTCCATCACAAGTCGAGAGACTTTGGCTTTTGCTGCTAAAGTGCCTCCTGCTTGGGCTAACCCCTCGACAACGGTTCCGTAAACTAAGAAAAACGAAGCGTCACCTGCATATGCAAGCGTCGGGCTTTTACCAAGAAGAATGTCTTTATAGAAATGTTCAGGAATCACCAGTATTCCGCTAACAGAGCCGTCAAGAAATGCAGTTTTGGCCGATTCAATCGTGTGATCACGTTGCACTATTTGGACTTGCGGGGTGGCATCAACCATTCTTTCAAGTTGGTAGCTTGATTGACTTTTATCCAAATTAACGACAGTGATCGATTGCTCTCTTGGCGTTTGTTGTGCATATGGAAGAGGGTATAGGAAAGAGTAAAAAACCACTCCGCCAAATACAGTTAATACGACAACTGGATTGGTCATTAAAGCTTTGAATTCTTGCTTGAGTAGAGACAATAAACTCATCATACTTTCTCACTCTGCTTTAAGTGTTTATTGATCAGTAAAGCGGTCAATAACAGTGGGAATATATATCCAATCATAGGGATCAAATGTACGAGCGATTCAATTTGCGTGACGCCGTAACTCGACTGACTCACTTGTGTCTCAATATAATGGCTAATTGGCAATAAACTACGCCATGCTTGAGCAAAAGGGTTCATGTCCGTAACGGGAAATGTAATCCCCATGAAGGCAAAACTAGGCGCGGTGAATGCACCAGCAAAACTCATTGCTCTTGCTGGATCTAGGGTCAAAAAGAAGAATAGTGAGCCCATAATCATACAAGCGATAACCGTGGCTAATTGAGCAAAAATTAACACACTAAAACCGCCATTCATTGGCCATTCAAACCCTTTATAGAACCAAAGTAAAAAGCCAATGCCTTGAATCAAGAAAACCGGTATGTAAGCAGCTAATGTTTTGACTACCGTTGTCATCGGTGATGATTTGAGCCACTTTTGAGTGCCGTAAGTACGGTGGTTAGCGGCTAAGATCATAATCGTTCCGACCACAATGACAATCTGCCATAGAGCAGGGACAACGGCAGACACAAGAAACTGTGCGTAGTTGGTATTTTTATTAAACAGAGGCGTTATCTGAGTTCGAACCGCTACCGCTTTGCCTAATGCACTTTTGGCGGTTGTATTGCCTGATGTTAACGATTTAACCACATCAAGTTGGGCGTTGAATGTACCTTGGGCTTGAAGTATTGCTGAGTTCACTAACTTACCAATCAAGATGTATTGGCTGTTATAAAAAACAGAAACTTGTGGCGGTGTACCACGGTATATGTCTTTAGTGAAGTTGCTAGGGATAATCACATAGCCGTAAATATCCCCAGAAATTAAGGCAGTTTTAGCTTGGTTTATATCGGCGTAATTGTCGTGAATTGCAAGGCTTGAAGTCGCATCAAATTCACGAGACAAAGTTCGAGAAAGTTGACTGTGTTCCAGATCGACAATACCAATAGGTAGGTCGCGAGCGATACCCTGCGAGAAAATCCACCAGATAGAAAGTGCTAAGAGCAATGGCACCCATGTTAGGCAAGAAAGTAGCCACTTATCATGTCTAACTATCTGCCATTGGGTACTAACACGCGTCGTTGATGTCATATTTTTCACAAAACATTTTTTCCACAAAACATACTTTCCACAAACAGGTAGCATACAAAGATTACAGCTCAACAACTAAACTCATGCCCATGCGAAGCGACTGAGTTTGATCAATTGGGCGGGCTTCTACTTCGAACGTTCGTAGATCGAAGCCTTGTGCTGAATCTGTCGAGCGCCAAGTGGCAAAATCACCCATAACAGCAACATGAGAAACTTCAAACTCTAAGGTATCATCAAGAGCAGGGAGGTAAGCTTGAAAGCGAGTCCCTTTTTGGAACGATTTAAGTTGATCTTCACGTACATTTAAAACGGCCCAAGAGTCTTTGGTATCAATAACGGTCACAACAGGGAAGCCTTGTGGAGCAAGTTCACCACTGTTAAGCAGCACTTGTGACACTTCACCGTTGAACCAACTCTCGATTTTTGTATCCGCAGCATACGCTTCAACTTCTGCAACAGCGCCCGCTGCCATTACCGCTTTTTGTTCAGCAGCCAGTTTACTCTCATCACGTAAACCTTCTTTGGTCAGTTGGTACATCTGGAACGCTGCACTTTCGGTGTATTTAGCCGCTTGCCACTGGGTTTTGGCTTCATCTCGTTTCTGTTCAGCAACCACGCCATCGTTATATAGGTTGTTCACACGTTGGTAGGTTTTTTCCATCAAGTTTGCCGCAGCTTTGGCTTTTTGCCATTGGTCTTTAGCGGCTTGAATTTGCTGTGTTCGAGCGCCTTTCTCCGCTTCTTTTGCCATTGCGCCAGCCGCTTTTTGTCCAGCAATAGCTTGCTCTAATTTAGCCGCAATTTCTGGGCTATGAAGAGTGAAGATAAGCTGACCTTTTTCAACCATGTCACCTTTGCGCACGAGAACCTGATCAATTCGCCCCGGTACTTTCGAGGAAATACTGTATTGTTGCGCCTCGATTTGGCCTTGCAAGCGAATCGGTTGAGGTTGATAAGCGTGATAGAAACTACTTCCTACCCAGCCAACGACACCAATTGCAAAAATAGAGATAAGTGCTGGCTTTAGTCGTTTCATGATGGATCCTTTTGTGTTGCATTGTCAGTCGTTGATGCAGAATACTGGTATTGAGGGAAAGCGTTCATTTCACTGCTTAAAGCCAGCAGTTTATTGAGTGAGATTAAATATTGAAAACGTGCAACGGATTGTTGAGTTTTAATGCTGGCTAAGTAGAGTTGTGCGTCAACTACTTCTAATGAGTTAGCCAAACCTTGCGTAAAGGCTTTGCTGCGAAGGCGAAGGTTTTCATCGGCAAGTTTTAAACTTGAATTCAATCCACTGACTTCTTCAACGGATTGTTCTGCTTCTAAATAGGTTTTCTCTACTAGCACGCTTAAGTCTTGTTTGGCTTGTGCCTTTAAATACTTCACCTGAGATACAGCACTATGGGCCGCTTTAATATTTTCCGAACGCCCAGAAGTTTCAATAAGCGGAATATTAACCCCAACGCCAACTAGCCAATCAGGTTTCATCTGGCTTGCGAGTGAATCGTCTTCATGCAGACTGTAATCACCAAATAGGAAAACTTCAGGGTAATATTTGCCTTTTTCAGCGGCGATAAGGCTACTGGCTTGTTTTTGTTTAGCGTCTAAAATAGCGAGGCCAGGGTAGGTATTCAGTGTTTGATCAATGAAAGCGCTGAGCGGCGGTAGATTGTCATTGGTAAACAGAACATCACTTGGTTCTACTTGTGCATCTTGGCTAAGAATTTGAGTGAGAGCCGACTGAGCAATATCAAGGTTACGCTGGGCTTTCTTTCTATCTACGATCGCTTTATCAAGAGAAGCTTCTGCTTGAAGTCGTTCAACATGCGCGATTTGCCCTTGTTGCTCCATTTTTATTGCAAAATCTCGGTGCTGCGTTAACCCCGTTTCTACACTTTTACGTGTCTCTAATACGTCTTGGGCCAGCAATACGGAGAAGTAATATTTGCTTAAGTCTTCGTAACGAGCTTGAACTTCCATCGCCAATTGACTTTTCGCTTCATCCGATTGACCTTCCGCTGCGTTTTGAGCCGCAGTAATTCGACCACCTGTAAAGATAGGCCAGATAGCTCGAATTGATGAACTGAAAATGTCACGTTCGGTAATGGTCGACGTTGTACTGAGTAGAGCATTTGCAATAGCATTTTCAAAGGGAGGAAGTGGTGGTAAAACCGCACCTGTACTATCGAGCAGTTGCTGTCCAGAAACGGTCACATCGGTATCAAGGCGAATGTATTTCGCACCAAGAGTTACTGAAGGTAAGTTCAGGTCATCCTTCGCGCTTTGTAAATGTTGGTAGCGTTCGACGTTAGCTCGTTGTGCAGCTAAAGAGTTGTTGCTTTGCTGCAAAATTTGCCAAGCATCTTGGAATGAGATTGGTGCCGCATAGGGTTGGAAAGAGAGGGCGCTAGAGAGCAAACCTAATAGCGCAGATGCGTATTTAACCTTCATGACAGCCTTGAAATTAAAATTAGAGTAATAGCTCTAATTGTATCATAAAACGATTGATTTGTCTCGAAGTGATGATCAAGTTGAATATATTAGAACTAATTGAAAGCAGAACTGTGAGCCAGAATTTATTGTGATGCAATAAAAAAGAGTACGAACAATATCGTACTCTTCCTTAAGGTTGAGTATAGATGAATCAGCCCGACGTGCTGTTAAAACAAAGCTTAGTCAAATGCAGGGCAATGGTGATCGGCTCGCCATTCAAGTTGTCGTGAACCTTGCATGGTGTTTAGCAGATCTCGACCAGACATTTGAGGAAAAGCAAGTAGTACATGCAAATCACTTGGTGAGCTTGCGTTTTTTTCATACGCACGAACGTGTGTGAAAGTAGCTTGTACATTATTTAGCAGCATCGCCTTAGTTAGGCAGATTCCAAAACAGTCTCGTTGCATTGTTTTATTCCTTTTAACAATGTTAGAACGTTATGATTATTGTACTATTTTGAATAGACATCCTGATTACGTAGGTAAGTATTCATGGTGGAGGCTTGGTTCCTCTCTGCTATTTGCCTTACCACAGGGCAATTCCATTGCGTATTATTTATCCACTGAAATAAGTATATGCGTATTGATCTAAAAATAGATAAAAAAGAGCTAAAATCTACATGATCTAGATCAATTAAATGGCTTATTGATATGCATCTGATAGCGCCAGCTTACAGAAGGTTCGGAAAGAATAGTTAGGCATTATATAAAGCAGACTAAGTTTGAATTTATGTGTTACTGAAGAGGTAAAGATAAAAGCCCTCTGTTCACAGTTATTTATACCATCACAAGCCTTGTTGTTGCTTAAATGTTAAATTAGATCCGTTGTAGTGTTTGAATTTTTAATAGGGTGCATTCATGAAGTGGAGGCAAATCAGTTTTCGAAAACGAATGCTGATCATCATGACATTATCGGGCTTAATTGAACTGCTGATTTTATCGGCGGCTGGTTTTGCTTATATTAAGTACTCTCAAGAGAAAGAGATAGGTTTAAAAGCGTTGGGTGTGGCCTCGTTTTTAGCAAAGTCGGATGCGGTCGTGAATCTGATCGAAACGCGAGATTTTCGTGCAATGAATAGTGCCGATGTACAAGACCGATACCGAAAACTAACGGAAATGATTGGGGCCGCGTTTATTGTGATTGGCGACGACGAAGGCGTTCGTCTGGTTCACCCTGTTGATCATCGTCTAGGTAAGCCAATGAAAGGCGGGGATAACGCTCGGGCTTTAATTCACGGCGAAGCTTATGTTTCTATTGCTCAGGGATCTCTTGGGCGCTCGGTTCGTGGGAAAGCAGCGATATTCAATCGCGATGGTGATGTGATAGGGGTGGTTTCCGTTGGTTATCTACTCGACACATTACAAGATAAAATCGAACCTTACCTCGCTTTTCTGATCTTAATGGCACTTCTAGTCGTTGCCGCAAACGCACTGCTTTCAAGTTATGCTTCACGCCGGTTTCAAAAAGCCATTTTAGGTTTTGAGCCCGAAGAGATTGGCCGTTTATATGTGGAGCTGGACGTTACCATGAGTACAATCAAAGAGGGGATCATCAGTATTGATTCAAACGGCATACTTCGATCAATCAACAAAAGTGCCTGCCAGATTTTAGATATCGACAGGAAATCCTCGCTTAATCAGCCATTAACGAAAGTGTTGCCTGACAGTGACTTGAATAAACTACTCAAATCTGGTGAACACGATCATGATATTGAACTGTATCTAAAGCAGAAACGCTTAATTGCAAACCGTAGCCCGATAGTTGTGGAAGGGAAAGTGGTTGGTGCTGTGTCGAGTTTTCGTTTACGAGATGAGATAAATGAACTGACAGAGCAACTCTCCCAAACCAAAGAGTATGCGGATTTATTGCGTTCTCAGACCCATGAGCATCAAAATAAACTGAATACTATCAGTGGATTAGTTCAGATGGGGGAATTAGATGCCGTACAAAATTTAATTGGACAAGAAACAGAGCATTATCAAGCATTGATTGAGTTCTTGCGTGAAACAATTAAAGACCCATTGATTGCTGGGATGTTGCTGGGAAAAACAGAACGGGCACGAGAATTAGGCTTAGTGCTAAAAGTTGAAGAAGGCTCCAGGCTTGAAGTCATGCCAACTTGGCTAAACTCCGATGATGTCGTTACGGTATTAGGAAACCTCATTGATAATGCGTTCGATGCGACCATGAGTGTGATTAACAGTGATCAACATGTATCCCCTGATAGGAGGGTCATCGAGGTTTCTTTAAGTGATTTTGGAAATGAAATTATTCTAGAAGTGGATGACCAAGGCTGTGGTTTGCCCCACGATTTAGATACCACAACACTGACGAATAAAGGGGTTTCAAGCAAAGCTAAACACAACCGAGGTGTGGGCTTGTATTTAGTGAAGACGCTGGCAGACCGATATCACGGACAGCTAGAAATGACGAGTGACAAGGAGTACGGAACGAGAATGACGGTCTATCTACCGAAGGAGTCTCAGCTATGATCTCAGCCACTAAAGTGATGATTATTGAAGATGATGTTGCGATTGCTGAGCTGCATCACCGCTATTTACTTCAAATGGGTGGCTTTGATGTTGTAGGCATTGCGACGACTCAATCTGAAGCTGAAATGCAACTTGAAGTATTGAAGCCTGATTTAGTGATTTTGGATGTTTATCTTCCTGACGGAAATGGCCTCGATATTTTACAAAAAGTGCGCGGTAATAATCAGCACTGTGATGTTATTTTGATTACTGCTGCTCGTGATGTCGACACACTACAACAGGCGATGCGTGGTGGTGTGGTCGATTATTTGCTTAAGCCTGTGATCTTTTCTCGGTTGGAGGTGGCGCTTAAAAAGTACCAATCTCAACAAACAGAGCTGGATAATGTGGCCGATTTTAACCAAGGTTTGGTTGATAAAATGCTTCAAGCGAATGCCAATGTAGAATCGAGCCATCAACGCTTACCTAAGGGTATTGATAGTGTGACACTCGATAAAATTCGCAACTTATTTCAAGAACCTGTTAGCTTAACGGCGGATGAAGCTGGTGATCAAATAGGGGCAAGTCGAACCACCGCAAGACGCTATCTTGAGTACTTGATCAGCTCGGGAGAGTTGGAAGCGGATTTGAACTATGGAAGTGTAGGTAGACCTGAGCGTTGTTACTGTCGATTAGTACGTTAGCGGTATTTAAAACATGGGAATATACACATAAAGAAAAGGAGCAGTGAATGCTCCTTTTAGTGATTTGACCATATTGAGATGCAATATCAGTTTTTACTGCGCATTAAACGGCAATAAGAATAAGCCTGTTGGATTTATAGTTAAGTAAGCATGATCTGATAATGAGGCATCAAATTGCGATGAATTAAGCTGCAATAAAATCTCGTGATCGTGCCAAGTCACACCAACTTCATACATTGTGCCCATGTAAGCGACTTTATTCACTGTGCAACGTTGGCTCTCTTCACCGTGATTGGTAAGCAGTATCGCTTCAGGGCGAACCCCAATTTGATATTCGTTGATGGGAAACCCTTCAATCATCGTAGGATCTGCCGGTATTTTATATTCGTTAATGTTAATGCTTTCGCCATCAAAATAGCCAGGAAAAATGTTGGCTTCACCCATAAAGTTCGCCATAAACATTGATGCTGGTTTTTTGTAGAGGTCGGTTGGTGAACCTTTCTGCATGATGTCACCGTCTTTCATTACAATCACGGTATCGGATACGGCAAAGGCTTCAGTTTGATCATGAGTCACGTAAAGCGATGTAATATTAAAGCGCTGCTGTAACTCACGAATGGTTTCACGCATATTACGGCGCAAGTTAGCGTCTAAATTACTTAATGGCTCATCAAAAAGCAGCACTTTTGGTTTCAATACTAAGGCGCGAGCTAAGGCGACACGTTGTTGTTGACCACCTGATATTTGGTCGACAAAACGGTCCCCAAATCCCTCAAGATCAACTAACTTAAGCGCTTCATCCACTCGTTGTTTGATTTCGCTAGTGGGTAGTCTTAACATTTTTAAACCATAGCCGACATTTTCATGCAGAGACATATGAGGGAAAAGTGCGTAAGACTGAAACACCATGCAAATGTCACGCTGTTGAATCGACGTATTGGTGACATCTTCCCCATCAATAAATATTTGACCGCTTGTTGGCTTTTCTAGCCCCGCAACTAAACGTAACACCGTGGTTTTTCCGCAACCAGAAGGGCCAAGTAGTGTCACTAAACTGCCTTTTTTGATCTCTAGGTCCAAGTCGCCAATAACTGTGTTATCACCAAACTTCTTGCAGACATTTTTTAGAACCACAAAGTTTTCATTTTCCATTATCAATATCTCCAATCGTTATTCTTGGTTGTTAGCTTTAGAGCGAGACACACGTGCTTCGCCTACAAGAGAGTCAAAAATTAAAATAATCGACAACATCACTACAATGAGGATTGAGCCGTATGCGATAGCGATACCATATTCGCCATCTTCAACGCGGTTTAAAATGTAGGAAGTTGCGACACGGGTTTCTGGCGTAACCAAGAAAATGATCGCGCTTACCGTCGTCATTGCACGGACGAAGCTGTAAATCAGCGTTGAAAGAATTGCCGGCCTTAACAGGGGAAGTAGAATATGGGTAATCGTTTTGAGTGAATTAGCGCGCAGGCTTAGTGACGCTTCATCTAACGATTTATCTAATTGTCCTAAACCAGCAACCCCGGCACGAATGCCAACGGGTACATTTCGCATTACCATGGAAATAATCACGATTGCAGCAGTTCCCGTAAGATAAACTGGTGCATCATTGAACGCGAGAATATAAGAGACACCTGCAACCGTTCCAGGTACCGCAAAGCAGAGCATAGTGGCAAATTCGATGACTTTCTTGCCATGGAATTGTTGCCTTACCACGATGTACGCAATCAATAAACCGAAGAAAGCCGTAATTGGAGCAGCAATGCCAGCGTAAGTCATGGTTGTGATTAACGATGGCCATGCACCTTCACTCATTCCCATGCCAAATAGATTGATGTAGTTGTCGAACGTTAAGCTGTAATCCACACCCCAGTTGACCGTAAAGCTACCGAAAATAATGCTGCCATAAAGCAGAACATTAAAGGCCATCCAGAAGTAGAGCAGGCCTGTGACGCCATGTTTCAGTGTCGGCGGTAGTGGTTGAACATCACCACGGTAAGATTTACCCGAAATCGTGACGTACGAACGTTTACCAATCCATAAATACTGGACCACGAAAATAGCCAGTGAGAACAATAGTAGAACAGCGCCTAATGTACTGGCTGAAGCATAATCGAGCTGCGCACCTGCAATATAGAAATAGATTTGAGTTGCTAGAACATCAAAGCTGCCGCCCAGTACTAATGGGTTACTGAAATCAGCCAGAGATTGAACAAAGATGATTAAGAATGAGTTAGCCAGTGCAGGTTTAAGCAGCGGCATCACAATCTTGAAGAAAGTCTGGTAGCGATTGGCTCGCAAGGTGTAAGACGCTTCTTCCAGTGAAGGGTGTAGCGACTTCATTGCTCCATCCAAAATCATGAAAGACATTGGTGCGAAGGCAAGTACTTGAGCCATCCAAATACCAGTAAAACCATACAACCAGTTTGTCTGTTGTAAACCAAACCAATCGACCATGAGCTCAGTAATGTAACCTGAACGACCCAGCATTAATGTTACCCCAAGGCCGACAACGAATGGTGGTGTGACAATCGGAAGGATGGAGAAAATACGTGCGATAAAAGCTGAACGCTTGGCGATTCGAGTTGTATAGATTGCAAAGATAAGACCAAAGAAGGTTGCGCCAATACCAACAGAGGTGCCAAGCATGATGGAATTAAGAATGATTTGAACAATTTGTGCTTTAGTGATGATTTCGACAAATTGCCACATCACGAAGTTGCCCATATCATCTTTAAACATAGGCACGAAAATCGCGATGCTTGGATAGATGATGAAAATAGAGATCAGCAATACTATTGAAATCAATGAACCGATAACAAACGTATCTCCACCTAAATATTCAAGTCGAGAGAAGGCAAGGGTGATGACCGCGCCCAGACCAACGAATAAAAAGATACTGGCGTAGCCTAGGCCTTGCTCCGTGTACCAAGAAGTGAGTAACGCCAAGAGCATACATGCACTTGAAAATCCAATATCGAAGTAGTGACGTTTTTTTGCGTATTTGTTTTGCGCTTGGCATGGTCTAATTAATAGAACCAAAGGCAAAGCAAACCACAACCATGAGATGTTCATCCCACTCCAACCCATTGCGGCTTTGAACTCTTCTGGTGTTGATTCAAAAACACCATAGTCGAGAGAGAACACAGGCAGCAATATAAATGCTCCGATCAGCATAGCAACCCAGTAGAAAACGGGATCCCTCTGATGCGTTTTTTGATCTTGGTGAGAACTTTGGTGTTGGTCAGAGCTTTGGCGCTGGGGAGTAGTCGATTCAGCTGCTAAGTCATTCATTGTAAATTACCAAATTAAGGGTGTGAAAAGCCGTAAGCATGACACGCACGCTTATTGAAAATCGTATCGAGAATAAAACGGTGAGCAGCGCACAAACGCTGCTCGATATGGGGATTACCTAGGTGGTTTATTCGCCCATTTTAACGACGTTTACCCATTTGTTGATTAAACGCTTACGCTCTGCCGATGAACCGTATGTGTCCATGTCATAGTTGATGAGCGTCAGATCTTTCGGGTTAAGTGCATTTGGAGATTGCTCTGCTGATGTGTTGGTTAGGATTTGGAAAGATTGACCTTTTTTCCATGCTAACTCTTGGCCTTGTTTCGATAGCACCCAATCGACAAACAGTTTTGCATTGTCGATGTTACGTGCACCTTTAATAATACTCACTCCACCAATTTCATAGCCAGTCCCTTCACAAGGAGAAATTAGCTCAAGTGGTGCCCCTTTTGATTGCTCTAGTGAGTAATCGTGTAAGAAACCAATACCAATCGCGATTTCACCACGAGCAGAGTTACGTGATGGGGTCACGCCAGATTTGGTGTATTGCGAAATGTTTTTATCCAGATCTTTAAAGTAGGTAAACGCTTTGTCTTCTGTCCACAATTGAATGAACGTTGCCAGCGCAGTATAAGCGGTACCAGAACTTTGTGGATCGGCTATTTGAATTTCATCTTTGTATTCAGGTTTGGTTAGGTCACTCCAACAGCGAGGGATCTCTAAACCTTTTTCGGCTAGACGCTTAGTGTTGACACCGAAACCAAGAATCCCCATGTAAACCGCAGAGGAGTAGTTACCTTTACGTTTTGCTGGATCTTTGTAGTTGTCCATGATGAATTCAAGTTGTGGCGACTTGTAGGCTTGAAGTAGATCCATTTCCCCCGCTTGTGATTGCGGATCAAGTGTACCGCCGTACCAAACATCGGCACGTGGGTTTTTCTTTTCTGCTTCAATTTTAGCTAATGTGCTGCCTGAACCATTTCGAACAAATGATGTTTTTACATCATATTTTTCAGAAAAGGCTTTTGTCTCCGCTTCACACATTGCATTTGTTGCGCTGCAATATACGACAAGTCGACCATCTGCCATTGCTTGAGGGGCAGCAAATGCAGAACCAAGGATGCAAGCGGCCAGTAGGCTGCGGTGAGTTCTAACTTTCATGTTATTTCCTCTGCTTTTTATAATGAACTCAATGCGAGAGTGTGGTTGTAGGGCGCATTGAGTTCTTACCACAATCCAGTGATAAGTTTGTGTCACCACGCATAGAGCCTGATGATTTTATTCGTGAACAACGTGGGTAAGCAGAGAACACCCACGTAAATTGATTCACGCTTGTTAAGGGGTTCTCATCTTTTCAGCACGTTGCTGTGCTTTTACAAAAGGCAAAATCAGTAGGCCGATAGAAGCCGCCGATAATGTAATTATGCTGAAGAAGCCTTCCCAGCTAAATTGTTCAATAATTAGTGCGATTGGGTAACTCGCAAGTGCGGCACCTAAGTAGCCAAATAGACCAACAAAGCCTGTCGCCGTACCTGCTACGTCTTTATGCGAACATTCCGCGGCTGCCATTCCAATCATCATTTGTGGGCCAAAAACAAAGAAACCGATGGAGAAAAAACAGCCAGAAAGCACGATAAAATTGTCTAAAGGCGTGAGCCAAAGTGCAGCAACTGAAGCAAAAATCCCTAATGCGAAAATCAAGTTCATCGGTGCTCGGTTACCACGGAAAAATCTATCAGAACCCCAGCCACCAAACAGAGACCCGAGGAATCCGCCAATTTCAAACATTGACACGGCGGCATTGGCTGAAAACAGTTCAAAACCGTGCCTTTGCATGAGATACAGATTGCCCCAATCATTAATCGCCGTCCGTACCACGTAGACCAAGAGATATGAACTGCACAGTAACCAAATATATTTATTACCTAATACATAGGTGGTGAGGATCTGTCTAAAGTTAAGTCCTCGGCCTTCTTGTTCATGACGTTTTTCAAGTTCATCATTACGCCATTCACCGACGCTAGGCAGGCCCATACTGGTGGGCTTATCTCGCATGCGGAAGCATAAGACTCCGCCGACTAAAATGGCAAAAACACCAGGCAATATAAACCCGTATCGCCAACCCCAATTCATCGCGGTGAATCCAATGACGATCGGAATCAAAGCGCCACTTAAATTGTGGCAAGTGTTCCAAATAGACCACCAGAAACCACGTTCAGAACGCGAATACCACGTGGTGAGAAGTTTGGCGCATGGTGGCCAACCCCAACCTTGGAAGAAGGCGTTTAATGTCCACAGTATGGCGAACATCAAAAGGGATGAGCTCAAACCAAAAGCAATGTTGATAATGCCAGTGGCGATTAACCCTAACCCCATGAAATAACTTGGTTTAGATTGGTCGCTCACCATGCCAGAGACAAACTTTGATACACCGTAAGTGATGTAAAAAAGTGTGCCGAGAAAGCCAATGTCGGAATGTTCTAATCCGAGATCTCTGAGCATAGCGGGCATAGCAAAATTCAAACTTTTTCGAGTGAAGTAAAACACGCCATAACCAACATACATCGATAGCATTAAGTGCAGTCGCCAATATTGATAAGTGGCGTCGATCTGACTTTTATCTGTTATCGGTTTAACTGGTTGCTCGGTAGTAAGAAACCCCATCATGCTGTTGACTCTCCTTGGTACGAATTGATGTTACTAAACAGATTGAGATAATGAATGAGACAAATTTATAAACGACTAAGAAAATTTCCTAGTTTTATTGTGGGAAGGTGATTTTTGTGGGCTACTTAACAAATTACTTACTTAAAGAAAACGTTTTCGTTGGTAAATTGATGGTAATTCGGGTTCCGTTGAACGGTTTTGGGTCTAAATGACCTTGTTTATCTAATTCAGAAGGCATATCTGGGGCTAGTTGGCGGGTTTGAATGGTCATATTTCCTCCTAACGCACTGACCCGTTCTTCAACCCCTTTAAGACCTTGGCCCTTGATTTTCCAACTCTCAGGTAACCCTTTGCCATTATCTCTCAGCTCTAAACTAAAAATATCACCAGGCATTAAGCTCAGTTTTACTTCGGTGGCATTTGCATGCTTACTGACATTATTAAGTAACTCTTGAGCAATACGGTATAAGGTTACAGCGGTGATATCGTCGAGTTTTTCAGCGAAAAGACCAAAATTTAGTTTAAAATCAATTTTACGTTCGGCAAAACGCATTTCTGAACTAAGTTGACGAACCGCATCCTCTAGACCAAGCTCATCGAGAGTATGGGGGCGAAGTTGGGTTAGCAGTTGGCGAGTGGAGCTGTGTATTCTTAGCGCCAGTGAATTGATGGTTGTAGCAATGTTCTTGCTATTTTCATCTTGGCTTATTCGATTTGCTAACATGGCTTGAATTTGAATTGCGGTAATATTCTGACCGATTTCATCATGTAACTCACGGGCGACAGATTTTCTTATGTCTTCTTCTACTTGAACGAGCTGTCTAGCTAAGTGCTGTTTATTCGCGAGCTCGATTCCCAAATCGTTATTGACCTGTTGTAGTTGTTTGGCGAGTAAATATTGGCGGCTGATCGCGATACCAAGCCCTAATCCAACCAGTGCTTGCGTGGTCATAAAGATTTGCAGCTCTTGGTCTGATTCAAAGGAACCAGTGATCTGCCTTGCGGTAGCGAGCAACATACTGTTGATTACACTGGCTAACACACCGCCTTGCCAGCCATATTTATACGCCATAAAAATGTTAGGCAGCAGAATGATAAGCAACGCGAGCGGCTTCATTTGTTCCAATAGAGTTAGCTCGGCCAGCAACCCAATACTAAAGAAACTGATTCCCCATAACAGCGCGGAAGGGCGTAACCGAACTTCTTGATGTATGAGTGTTGGGCTAAGAGGGAGCCATATTTTCTGCTGCAAATAGTCGTAGAGTAGGTATAAAAATGGAGCGAGTAATATTCCACCTGTTAATGCTGAAATTGTGGTGGAAAATACATAGCTGATTGGCATTTCTAAGGGCTTAATTAAAAGCAAGATAGCTAGGCCACAAAGCAAACCATGAATTAACGTTAGGCTCGTTAGTGCAAGAATCTTTTGCCAATAAACAGTGAGAGGCTGCCAGTAGCGGTGAAAGGGGATGGCGATAAAATATGGAAGGAAAGCAAAGATTGGCAGCAAATTTTCATGACTATACTCCGCTAATAAGTAGACTAAGCTTCCTGAAATTACCAGTTCACTGAAAACAAAGACTCGCCATAATGGGCGCGGTGACAAAGTGAATGCGACAAGTTTTAAGCCACTTGGCAGCAATAGCCCTGCAAGTAATATATCGGGTGATAAGTAACGACTAATATTCCATAAGCAAAACCAACTGATGCTGTAAATAAAAAAGCCAAAAGCATAGGTAAAGGTGTCGGCAAAGATTGGTCGGGAGTTTTGGTTTTGTTGTGCCATTGCTTATTCAGCGAGCAGTTTGTGCTTGAGAGCGAAGCGGATGAGATCCACATTATTAGCCAGCCCTAGTTTACTTAAAATGTTGGCGCGGTGAACATGAATTGTTTTATGGCTGATCGAGAGTTCTGTACCAATGTGTTTGACATCTTCACCTTGGATCAGGTGGTTAAATACTTCGATTTCTCGCTTCGTAAGCTCATCTAATGCTGAGGGAGTAGCAGACGCGTTACTTAAATTGAATAGCGCATCGGCACATAAATATCGATCGCCGTTGGCGACTGTTCTGATGGCAGTTACTAACTCACCTGGCCCACAGCGTTTAGATAAATAACCGCAAGCTCCTGCTTCAATAGCTTGGCTAACGAATGAAGCTGAATCATAAATACTGAGAATAATGGCGCGGAAGTTCGGCTGTTCTTTACGAAGTTTACTTAGTAATACTAAACCACTTTCATCAGGCATGGAAATATCGATGACAGCAACATCTACTGATGATTTGACTAAGGCTTTAAAAGCTTCTGAGGCACAACTATGTTGGCTGTGCACATTAATATCAGACTCAACACTAAGCAATTGTGCAAAGCCAGAACGAACCATAATGTGGTCATCAACGAGAGCGACAGAAATCATATATATATCCTTATTTAAGGTCGCCATCATTGCAAAAGGGATTTGAACCTTCAAATGGCTCGACAAATAGATGTGATGGTAGTCGCTCATCTTTGGTGATTAATTTATAATTAGTGGTTAGAAATATAAAGAGAGCGCCATTTGGCACTCTCTTTCGTTGACCTGTAATATTGTTTGAGTCAAATATTCAGGATTATGGACACTGAGCAATCATGGTTTGTTCTGGTGTTCCATCGTTGGCGAACTTTAAGCTCCAAACGTAATGACCTGCTTGAAAAATAGTGGTGGCGGTATCTTTACCATACCCACCTGGAACCAGCGTTGCTTCTTGACCAAGTGAAAGGGTCGTGTTGTCAGCTGTAAACTGCGGGGCCCAGTCATTACTTGCATATTGCATCTTATAGCTACCTATTTTTTCATTAACGACGACTTGGTAAACCCCGTCACCTTTGTATTGAAAGGCGCGAGAAGAGACATGTTTCCAATTCGAGTCTGAAAAATCTCCGACAACGTATAAGGTTTCGGTGATTGGGCCGGGCTCATTCATCGTTGGGTTATCACATTGCGCCATGAATGAGTCGTTGTCCGGGTTGGGTTTACTGCTGTCATTTTCGATTGGTCCTTCAATGCTCGGTTGATCAACGCTTAAAAATTTTGCTTCAAAAGGAGCCAATTCAATTTCGTAGAGGCCGCCAGCAAGGTTGAGTTTCGTACCGGATTGAAGGTTAGTAAGCGTACCTTTTGAGCCAATATTATTAGCGGCTAAAGTTAATGTTTGAGTTTGGTCACTGGTGCTGACCAGATATAACAGAATATCGTCGGTGAACTGCTTATGATCCACATAAGCATCTTCTGTGGCAATAATATTGGTGCGTTGGCCGGAAGAGAGTGCAGGGTGTTGGGCTCTTAATGTCATGAGTTCAGTTACATAGGCTTTAAGGTTTAACTGCTTCGTATTTAAAGAGACGCTGATGCCTTCAATTTTAGCGCTAGTTCTGGCGACGTGGTCATCACATAGCCCGTCAATGGCACATGTATCATTGGTGACCTGTTGAGAAAATCCGTCTAATTGGTCACCGATCTCATCGCCGTAATAGAGTGTGATAGGTCCGGTGTAAGCAGCTTGAAATGATATCGCGGCTTTATAGCGCTGCCAATACTCGGCATCTTCAGGGTTTGCTATATTTCCACGTTGCAGTAAGTCGCCGAAGCGAACGAGATCGTGGTTACCTAGCATAAGATTTGGTTTGGCGTGGTCAGGATAGAGTGCATGTAAGCGCATCCCTTCATCGAGCCATTTTCCGCCTTTATTTCCTACATTGCTTTCATTGACAGCAAAGGTTTCAACGACACGATAACGAACAGGAAAGTCGTAGGCAGAACAGAGTGCAGGGTTGTCTTGTTCACCATAGCCTGTCTCTTTGATGTAATTCTCATTATTCCAAATTTCAGCCACCATATAACCGAGAGGATTAACAATTTGGCCATCGCTGTTGGTGTAAGTCACTGATGATGATGCTTGATCGACCGTTCTACGAATTTCAGTCCAAGCATCAGTTGGCACTTGATAAGCTTGATCCAATCGCCAGCCATCAATTTTTAGTTCCTTAATCCAGTATTCAGCTACTTCTTGATAAAAAGGCAAGCTTTCTGGATAAGAGACTGGGTTACTTGCACCAGAAGGGAGTTGCCCCGTTGGCGATGGCATTATATTCGCTTTGTGATGACCAAACACGCCATCAAAGAATACATACAAACCTTTTTTATGCGCTGTTTCAACTAATTCTTTGGCTTTGTCTATGTCACCAAATCGAGGGTCAATCGTGAAGTAATCTGTGGCGAAATATCCTGTTGCATCAAGTCTATCGGCCCAATGGTCTTGACCTTTTAGTGGTTCAGAGTTAAATACAGGAGTCATCCATATGGCGTTCATTCCAAGCGATTTTATGTAGTCGAGAGAATCGATAATGCCTTGAATATCGCCATTATGGTGACTGGATCCATAACCCGTACCATGGCCAATATTTGTATCACCATCAATAAAGCTTTCCACCATGACTTGGTAAATTCGCAAATCGTTGGACGTATTATTTGTCTCAATAGAACACGCATAGGTGGAAGGCGGTGAGGTGGCTGCTTCTGATGATGATTCAGAGCCATTACAGCCAGTGATTATTGTTGTTATTGAAAGGATAGTCGTGGCGATTATCCTATTTTTTTGATTGTTAATATTCACGTTATTTTCCTGATTTTAGTTATAACTAAATAATAAACAACACGAAAAATAAGATAACCTCCTTAAAATTGTACTTAAGGGGCGGAGTGGAAAGGCTGAGAGATCTTGCTCACGTCGAAGTTGTTTGGTAGGGCTACCAAATGAGAGTTGACGCAATTTATAAGATTGTGAATAGGGTTATTTAGAATAAGAAGAGATTTTTTTAATTATAAATACAAAATCTAATCCTATTCTTGACACTCTAAAGAGATGAACTAATGTTTATGTAACGTTGTACGGTCTACAACGTTAGGCTTAGGATAATAATAAAAGGGTGTAATATGGAGTTACTTGAATGTCAGTTACAACTGAACGACAACAGTTTATATGTGTTTGATTCAGTAGAAAAATCGTTAGCGTATATAGATAACAACCCGTTAGATAATTTCCAGTCTGCTAGTCTAAAAGTGGTTAAGAACGGTCAACAGTACAGTTTTAATGCTCATAGCAGTGAAGATATGATGGAGAGTCTATTCAATCTTTAGTGCTATTTGATGATTTTCCGCAACAAAGAAGGATCTCATTGAGATCCTTCTTTTTATTGTTATCTACGAGCACGAGAGCCTAATTGTTGTTAGATGACGGCTGTTCAGGTTTTGTTGCGGTTGTGTTCGCCCTTAATCGATTGATTAATGTCATTACCACTGGGCTGGCAAGAACTAGAACAGCAATAACGGTGAAAGTGAGGGTAATTGGTCTCTCCCACAAGAAACTTAATTCACCATCGGCAATCATTAAAGCACGGCGTAAGTTCTCTTCCATTAACCCCCCTAAAATGAACCCAAGTAATAATGGTGCGAGAGGGAAATTGGCTAACCTTAAAGCGATGGCCGCCATGGCAATGAATAACATGATGAACACGTCCATGGTATTAAATGAAACCAAATAGACACCAGTAATAGAGAAGAACAGAATCATTGGAAGCAGTACTGTTCTTGGTACCGCTAATAATTTCGAGATATACGGGATAAGCGGCAGATTCAGAATCACGAGTACAATGTTACCAAAGTACATAGAGATGATGACTGACCAAAATACATCTGGGTGATCAACAAATAGACGTGGTCCGGGCTGAATACCATAGGCGATAAGCGCCCCAAGCATAATGGCAGTCGTTCCTGAACCAGGGATCCCTAGTGTTAATAGCGGAACAAATGAACCACTTGATGCGGCATTGTTAGCCGATTCTGGTGCGACCAAACCGCGAATACTGCCTTTACCGAACTCTTTCTGCTTCTCTTTCGGAGCAAGGCTTCGTTCCATTCCGTAACTTAGGAAGGCTGCTATTGTGGCTCCTGCGCCAGGTAATACACCAGTAAAGAAGCCAAGAATAGAAGAACGAATCGAGACAGGTGCCACTTCTTTAAGTTCTTCTTTGGTGACTTTCATACTACCGATATCGGCCATTTTGTTTTTTTCTTCGCCACTGGTATCTTTCTCTGGATTTAAGATACCCATGAGAGTTTCGCCTAATGCGAAGGTGGCCATTGCAAGCAGTAGAAAACTGAATCCATCCATTAAGTCAGTCAGCCCGAAAGTGAATCGCTCAACCCCGACGCCTTTATCTATCCCGACGGTAGATAACATCAATCCTAATATGGTCATCATCCAAGCTTTGATGACTTGACCGGGCCCGGCAAATGCAGCAACCGCTGATAGGCCGACAAGCATAAGCGCGAAATAGTCTGAAGATTGAAAACTCAGAGAAACCGAGGCTAAAGCAGGAGCGGCAATCAACAGCATAATGGCAGACAGCGTTCCCCCTGTGAAAGAGGAGTAAGCGGCGAGCGCAAGTGCTTTACCCGCTTGGCCTTTCTGTGCCATAGGATAACCATCAAAAGCGGTGACAACGGTTGATGAACAGCCCGGAGCATTGATTAGAATCGAAGAGGTTGACCCTCCAAATACAGCGCCATAATAAACCCCAGCCATAAGAATCAAGCCAGAAGAGGGCTCTAACCCGTAAGTGATTGGGATCATCAAAGCAATGGCAGATATAGGACCAAGCCCCGGGAGCATACCAATGAAGGTTCCAACAAAACAGCCGATAACGACCATCATGATATTCATGGGCATCACTGCGGTCGATAACCCTTGTAAAATTCCGTCTAACATAATGTGTTCCTACTCATACTTAAAATAAGCCAACTGCGGTTGCTCATTGGCTATCAGTATTACCAAAGGGTGAAGATAAGACCGGGCTCAAGGTAGATGTCTAATCCTTGAGTTAAAAGAAGATAAAACCCGATAACAAATGGGAATGAAGCCCCTAATAGAATCGATTTACGGCGTTCGCCTAGTAGGTAAAACCCTGCGAGTAAGAACAAACTGGTTGCTAATACAAAACCGACGTATGTTAGGCCAAGGCCATATAGCGCCATTAGTGCCAGGAAGGAGAGTAATAGCTTCCAATTGAAGCCAAGGATCGCGCCGCTTTGTTTGTCAGGTTTCCCCATGATAAGAAGAAGGAGTGATAAGCCACTTCCTGCTATCGTGAGTAATATTGGTAATGTTCTTGCGGTAAACGGTTCGTATTCATCACCTGGAAACAAAGGGATCAGAGTCGTTTGATAGCCATAGCATAGACAGGTAATTAAGAAAATGAGTGCACCAACACGATCTCTGCACAGAAGGTATTCGCGACTAAAAAATTTGGTTGGCAAATCCGACATATCCAACTCCATTTGTGGTTCATAAAAGAAAAAACGTATACAAGCGAGTCAATAAATCACTAACTAAGCGTCATCCGATTGCTGCTAGTCAAACGGGTTCGCAATAAACAAAGGAGTTTGGGTAAACACTTGTATACGTGAAACAGGGTAGGGTCGATAGATTGCCCCAAAGGTTATTGATGTCATCAAGGTGGCATCAATAACCTATATTTCTATATTGATGACCTCAAGAACACTACTTCAAGAAGCCGAGTTCGCGCATCAATGTACCCATCTGCTTCTCTTGCTGCTCTAAGAATGTGTAGAAGTCTTTGTCTGCTTTGTAGTTGTCGATCCACCCATTTCGGTCTCGAACCACTGCCCATTCATCGGTTTTGTACATTTTCGATAACGCTTGGTTCCATTCATCTATTTTTGCTTGGCTAGTGCCGGGAGCGGCGAAGAATCCACGCCAGTTCGCAAATACCGTTTCATTGCCATACTCAACGAGAGTTGGAATGTCTGGCGCGGCTGCAAGTCGTTTCGGAGCGGTAACGGCTAAGATTTTCACTTGGCCTGATTTAGACATTTCAAGCACTTCACCTAAACCCGTAGATAGAAGTTGAGTTTCACCAGAGAGGAGTGCAGCCATTGCCTTGCCACCAGCATCGTATGCAATATAACGAACTTTCTTAGCATCGAAACCTTCACCTTTAAACGCGGCGGCTACGACAAGATGATCCATACTGCCGCGAGCTGATCCTCCGGCAATTTTTACTTTACGTGGGTTGGCTTTGAAATCGGCCACCACCTCTTCCCAAGAGTTGTATTTAGAATCAGTCGAAGTCACGATTGCTCCGTAATCGGCAATAGTGGCGGCAACTGGAGTAAGGTCTCTGAATGATTGAGGGAAAATACCAGTAAGAGAGCGCACAACAATCGGTGTTGAGTTCACCATCAAAGTATCTTCTTGACGTTTGGCGGTTTCAATTAAGTGTGCGATGGCTTTACCGCCACCACCGCCAGATAGGTTTTGAAAGGAGACATTTTCAACGATATCGGACTTTACGAGTACATCACCAGTACCACGAGCCGTCATATCCCAACCGCCACCCGCTCCGCCAGGGATTAAGAAATGTATTTTTTCTACGTCTGCTGCAAGAGCACTGAAAGATAAGCTTGCGGTGATTATCGTTGCCGCTAGAGTCGGTTTTAATACCTTAAACATGTTTCACGTTCCTTATGTCGGCGCATTGAATTTGAATCAATCCATGCTTTTTATAATATGTTCACCACAAGAAAGAGCCATTCGATGTGGATATAGTAAAGTTAATGGCTTGTTATGAAATTGTCGTTATAACGATGATAAAAAGAATAAAGGGCATAAAGGGAGTTTTGGTCATAAAGTTCATGAGTTGCTGATAATTAATAATTTGCGAGCAGTAACATAAAGTTACGGATTATTTGCGTGGATTCTCACAAATAAGAGAATCACTGTTGCATATGTGTTATGTTGCTATTAGTTGTGTTGCCAATTTGGATACTATTAAGCAAGGATTGCAAATAATGGGCTCAAGAAAGGTAGGAAACAGAAGAATAACCATCCGAGTGACCGTCGTTGGGATGTTTTTAATCGCAACACTGATCACTGCACTCATCGCAATTAGTTTACAGTACCGTTTTAGTAAGCAGATGGCAGCAGAAAACGCAGTCACAGAATATCGGGGTGTCTCTGAGCAGATCAGCAGTTACATCAAAAGATTAGATAGAGAAGCGACTTATACGGCAGAACTGCTCGGTAAGATCATGAACGAATCTGAATATAATCAGTCGTTCGAAAAGACACGGTCTATTTTTGCGCAGGCAATGAATAAAAACCCTCTGTTCTATAGCCTCTATGTCGGGTATGACAACGAGAATTTTTATCAGCTAATCAATTTAAATTCCGCTCCGATCGTTCGAGAACGAATCCGCGCAATTTCAAGTGATCGCTGGGTTCTAATTAAAATCTCTAATATTGGTAACCAACGAATAAAAGAGACGCTTTATTATGACGCCAATTTCAACATAAGGCATACGAAATCCGAAAAGAGTAATTATTATCCTACTCAAAGGCCATGGTACTCCGCCCAAGGAAAAATAGAGGTAGATAAAACCTTACCTTATCTTTTTCAGCATCTAAAAATACCAGGGCAGACTTACTCAATTGGTATCCCTGAATCGAAAGCGGTACTGGGGATTGATATCGTTCTATCATCGGTAGAGTCTGAACTGGCAAAGTCTTCAATAGTAAAACGTAATTCTCAGCATTTGACTGAGGGTGAATTGGTCAATGAACGTGATTCATCGACAATACTAGAAGCTTATATCTATCGTAAAAATGGAGAGGTAATCGCTTCTAATCAATCCTCTTCTCAGCACGTTATTTTGCCACCATCCAAAATATTACCTCTCACCGCGAAACAGCAATCCATTATCGCGGACGCACGTTCATTCAAAGTATCTAATCAAAATGATTGGGCACCTATGGATTTTTCATTGGCAGGCCAGCCACAAGGGTACAGCGTGGATACTTTGGGGCTAGTGTCTGAAATGACAGGGTTAAGGTTTGAATTCATAAACGGTTTTTCATGGAATGAACTGCTTGCTAAGTATCAAAGCAATGAGCTGGATATGCTGCATTCCCTTCAAAATAATAAAATGAATCAAACATTGGGTGTCTTTAGCCAACCGATGTATGAGCTGTCATTTGGAATTGTCACTAACACTGGAGTGGATGATATAAAAACGCTCACAGAGTTGAATGGAAAGCGATTAGCAATTTTAGACGGTTGGTCTGTTATTCCACAAATAAAGAAACAATTTCCTTCCATCCAATTACAAGTTTATCCAAGTGTTCGACAAGCGATTGAAGCCGTAAAAAGTGGTGATGCCGACGCTGTTATTGATTCCCAAGTAATTTTATCGCAAGTGACTCAGCAGTATTTCATCGAAGAGCTACAGGCTCACAATAATATCGTGGAGTTTCAGTATGGCTTCTCTGATGAGTTTCATTTAGTGATGAAAGAGCCGGACCATGAAATTGTGAATATCATTAATCAGGCTCTTGCGAATATCACTCCGGAACAGAAGGAAGCATTAAAGCTGAAATGGTTAAGCGGGCCTGAAACGAGATCACCAAAGCAATCAGATCTTGTTGTGCCTTATGCTGAGCTTATGGAAATAGCCGATCAACCAACACAGCAGCATAAGTTAGTTTTGAAAGATATTGCTGGTGAAAGTAAATATATTTTTGTGAGTGATGTTGGTGTTGATGTGGGCTCTGAAGAGTACTTTGCGGTAGTGATCCCACAGACGGTTATTTATTCGGTAGCCAAAAGTAAGGTTGTTACTTCTGTTTTGTTAACTGCGGGATTTTTATCTCTCTTTCTACCGCTGTCGTGGTTTTTTGGTTCACCCATCGTCAAACCGATTGCGCGGCTTCGAGAGCAGAGTGCCAAAATTAAGAATCGTCAATATGATGATGTGCAGCTTGTGGAAACTCAAGTCAAAGAGTTGTGGGAGTTGTCCGTTTCGATTAAAGAGATGTCGTGTGAACTTAAACGACATGAGGAGGCTCAAGAAGAGTTCGTCGAATCTTTCATCCGCCTCATCGCACAAGCGATCGATGACAAGTCACCTTATACCGCAGGGCATTGTAATCGAGTGCCTGAACTTGGAATTATGCTCTCGGAAGCGGCTGAAAAGTCAGAGTCTGGCCCATTTAAGAGCTTTGCGTTTGCGAATGATGATGAACGACGAGAATTTAGAATTGCTGCTTGGTTGCATGACTGCGGTAAAATCACCACTCCCGAACATATCGTAGACAAAGGCACTAAGTTAGAAGCGAGTTATAATCGAATTCATGAAGTAAGAATGCGATTTGAAGTACTATGGCGGGACGCTGAAATTGAAACCTTAAAACAATTGGCGTTGGAACCACATAATCATGAAATTTTGATGCAGAAATTGAAGCGAGATCAGCAGCAGTTGGTGGATGATTTTGCGTTTGTAGCATCAGCCAATGTGGGTTCAGAGTTTATGAATGATGAGAGCATCGAACGTATTCATGATTTAGCAAGTAAGACTTGGACTCGCTATTTTGATGATCGCCTAGGATTATCACCCATCGAAGAGCTAACCTGTGAAGGTGAAGCGAGCCCGCTCCCTGTGACCGAAACTCTGCTTGCCGATAAAGCGGAACACATTATCAAGCGTAGCCAGAATGTAGAATTTGATCCACAGTTCAATATAAAAATGGATGTGCCTGAACATCAATACAACTTGGGTGAGATCTACAATTTGACCGTAAAAAGGGGCACTTTAACCGCTGAAGACAGATTTAAGATAAATGAGCATATGATCAGCACAATTAAAATGCTGGAGAATCTGCCATTCCCTCCAGAACTTGCTCGTGTGCCTCGTTATGCTTCAACGCACCATGAGACGTTAAAAGGAACAGGGTATCCAAGAAGACTCACGGGCGACCAGTTATCTGTGCCTGAACGTATTTTGGTTATCGCGGATATATTTGAAGCATTAACCGCAGCAGACAGGCCATATAAAAAGGCGAAACCAATCAGCGTTGCCGTCAATATTATGTATAAGATGGCTCTTGATGATCACTTAGATATTGAGCTATTCAGGCTGTTTCTTGCTAGTGGTACTTACCTTCGTTATGCGAAAGAGTATTTACGACCAGAACAAATTGATCACGTTGATATCAGCCAATATTTGGATGATGAGTTAGCCGCATAGCAATTTTGTTCAATATTTATGGATACATTCAGCCTAGGCTGTCGGTACCACACATTCACTGAATTTAATTATGTTCACTGTTTTTATTTCAATGGCGCTTTTTGCCTTAGTGGGTTCCATTTCTCCGGGCCCGGTTAATGTCATTGCAACCAGTACGGCTGCTAATTATGGGATCAAACGAGCCATGCCTTATGTCATGGGCGCGACGATCTCATACACTTTAATTGTATTTCTTGCTGGCATTTTACTTGAAAGTTTAACGACGTTTGTTCCTCAAATTTCTGGAGGAATGCGTATTGTCGGTGGGCTATTTCTGATCTATATGGCAATTAAAATCGCGACGGCTGAACCTAACGTAGGAAGTAAAGAAGAGAGGCTGTCTGCACCTAGCTTATTTGATGGCGCAATCTCTCAGGGAGTAAACCCGAAGGCGTGGATGGTATCGATGTCAGGGGTCAGCTTATATGTGATTGGTCAGGGAAGCAGTGGTTATTATCTATCAATATTCTGCCTGTTCTCTTTTGTGATTTGCTTTATTGGGGTTTCAATATGGGCGGTTGCCGGGAGTGTAATAGGACAGTATTTGCAATCACAACGTAGACAGGTGATATTTAACTTGATTATGGCTATGTTGCTTATTGGTTCGGTTCTATCCATGTGGCTTGCCGATTAAGAGCAGGGCTGTTAAAAAGCACTTTGAAATAGCATGATTTTACCAAGGAGGGTGAGTTGTGAAACAAGATAATTCCGTATTCTTTAAGCGAAGCGACTTGCTGCCCTTTGTTGAGATGCGAAAAGCGACCCGATCAACGGCTTGTTATCATCAACATTCACATGATGAGTTTTCGTTTGGGATCATTGATCAGGGAAACGCATTATATAGAAACCGACAGACAAACCATTCGATCAGTCAAGGGGACACCGTCACCATTAATCCGAGTGATGTGCACAGTTGTAACCCAGCGAAGGGAAAGTGGTCGTATAGAATGCTGTTCATTGACGCCCATTGGATGGGGGAGATTCAATCTCAGCTGTTCAAACATAACCGCATTGATTATCACCCTTTTGAGCGTCAATATGAAACATCAGAACTTTTTTATCAGAGTTTTAATCACCTGTTTCAATCATTGAACCAAAATTATGAGCCATTAACGTGTGAAGTGCAGTTGGTCGACTTTTTAGAACTATGCTTCAATGCGCAAAATTCAATGGATAGTCTGCAACAGAACCAAATCTATCGCCCTTGCTCTAATATGCGCCGTATAAAAGAGATGCTACTAGATCAAATCGGTGAACAATTGAGTTTAGAAGCGTTAGTTTCTGAAGTTGGTATCAGTCAATATCATCTTATTCGTCGTTTTAGGCACTACTTTGGTATGTCACCCCATGCGTACTTGTTGGATGCTCGAATTAAAAAATCCAAACAAATGTTACGAACAGGTTGTAAAATTGTCGACATATCAAATAGTCTTGGATTTTCAGATCAAGCTCATTTTCAGCGTAACTTTAAAAAAAGAATTGCTGTTACACCAAAGCGTTACCAGTCATATTTCCTTTAATACTCTAATGTCCCCTAAAATTCACCCTTCTAGACCTTAGTCTAAATTGTCGACAATTCACTTGATTGTCGACACTTTGATCGTCTATTTTATATTCAGGTTAACAAATTGTTGACAACTTATCTCGCGGACGAGTGATGAATATGAACATAGCAATGCAGCCAAAAATCAAAGCAACAAGTAAAGAGAATACTAAGTCTGAAAACCTGACTGAATACTTGATTGATGCCATCGTTGAAGGTGACATTGCACCCGGCAGTAAAATCTCTGAACCTGAACTGGCTAAACGATTTGAGGTAAGCCGCGGCCCATTACGAGAAGCAATCATGCGTGTCGAAGGGCTAGGCTTGATTGAACGAATTCCTCACATTGGCGCACGTGTCATCAGCTTTTCTACTGAACACCTTTTAGAGCTTTATTCTGTACGAGAAGCACTTGAAGGTATGGCGGCACGATTGGCTGCTCGCCATATTACGGCAGAAGAAATACGTAGTTTAGAAGCGGTACTGTCGACACATTCAGAACATATCGATCAAGTTGAAGGGGCGTCTTACTTTCATCAACATGGTGACTTTGATTTCCATTATCAAATTATTAAAGCGAGCCGCAATAAAAAGCTAGTGTCGTTGCTGTGCGACGAGCTATATCACCTCTTGCGTATGTACCGCTACCAATCACCCAGATCTCATTCACGGCCAGAAGAGGCGCTGGATGAGCACAAATATATTCTTCAAGCGATAACAAACCGAGATGAAGAGTTAGCCGAAATGCTAATGAGAAGACACATCTCAGGCAGCCGTCGTTTGATAGAGCAGCAGTTAGACAATGAACAGGGAGAAGAAAAATGAGCTTAAGTCCAGGCGCTAAATTTCGACAGGCTGTAGAGCAAAACGAGCCATTGCAGATTGTCGGAACCGTGAATCCGTATTGTGCAATGATGGCGAAAAATGTGGGTCATCAAGCGATTTATCTATCCGGTGGGGGAATCGCCAATGCTTCATACGGATTACCTGATTTGGGTATTACAACATTGAATGATGTGCTGGTGGATGTAGAGCGTATTACTAATGCATGTGATTTGCCACTGCTGGTGGATATCGATACTGGGTTTGGGGGCGCATTTAATATTGCTCGTACTGTCAAAGCGATGGAAAAAGCAGGCGCAGCGGCCATTCATATGGAAGATCAGGTTGCTCAGAAGCGTTGTGGCCATCGTCCAAATAAAGCCATTGTCAGCAAACAAGAGATGGTTGACCGAGTTAAGGCGGCAGCGGACGCAAGAGTGAATCCAGAATTTGTGATTATGGCGCGAACTGATGCGCTTGCCGTTGAAGGTATTGATAGTGCGATTGAACGAGCGATTGCTTGTGTTCACGCTGGTGCCGACATGATCTTCCCTGAAGCGATGACTACTTTAGAGCAGTATGAGGTTTTCTCTCAAGCTCTGAAATCAGCGTGTGGCAAACATGTCCCAATTCTTGCCAATATCACTGAGTTCGGGCAAACCCCTCTCTACGGATGCGACGACTTGGCGAAGTCGAATGTCGATATGGTCCTTTATCCGTTAAGTGCGTTTAGGGCGATGAATAAAGCCGCTGAAATGGTTTACTCACACTTACTTGAGGTCGGCAATCAAGAGGCACTATTAGACTCAATGCAGACTCGAAAAGAGCTATACCAACACCTTAACTATCATGATTATGAAGACAAATTAGATAAGCTTTTTAACGAGCAATCTGATGTGTAATTAACGAATTCGTCAATATTAACTTAATCCAATAACGTAAGAAGTGTGGTCTCAGAGACTGAAAATAGCCCTTAACTATTGGTCGATATAAACCAGTACATTCGTTAGGAAGTCGATGTATTTGGTTCACTATCACGCACTATAAGATGCCGTGATAAGCACCATAGTATAGAAAAAGGCTGAGATCCCGCTGAAAAGGAGTTCACAATGTCAGCAACAACAATCGATAAAAAACCAGCAATTGGTGGTGCAGGATTGCGCGGCCAAAGCGCAGGAACCACGTCATTATGTACCGTAGGGAAGTCAGGAACAGGGCTGACTTATCGTGGCTATGACATTACCGACTTAGCCAATAACGCACAATTTGAAGAAGTCGCTCATCTATTATTGAGAGGCCACCTACCGAATCAGACCGAATTGGATCTCTACAAATCTCGATTAGTCAGTTTACGAGGTTTACCGCAAGAATTGAAAGCCGCCTTGGAGCTGATCCCTGCGGATGCGCACCCTATGGATGTGATGCGAACGGGTTGTTCAATGCTAGGTAACTTAGAGCAGGAACAAGATTTTTCTGAGCAAGAACAAGCGACGGAACGCATGTTGGCTCTATTTCCAGCCATGATCTGCTACTGGTATCGTTTTAGCCATGATGGTGTGCGCATCGATACAGAAGATCAAAGTGAAACATGCACAGGTGGCTATTTCTTAAAAATGCTGACCGATAAAGCACCCACTGAATTGCACAAAAAAGTGATGCATTGTTCGTTGATTTTATACGCAGAGCACGAATTCAATGCCTCAACATTTGCTGGCAGAGTCTGCGCTTCAACACTCTCAGATATTCATTCGTGTGTGACGGCAGCAATAGGAACCTTACGTGGTCCATTGCATGGCGGAGCAAACGAAGCAGCAATGGCGATGATCGAGAATTGGAAAACGGCGGATGAGGCAGAATCTAAAATCCTTACGATGCTAGAAAACAAAGACAAAATTATGGGCTTCGGACATGCCGTCTATCGTGAAAGTGACCCACGAAATGCACTCATAAAACGCTGGTCAAAAGAATTGTCGACTGCTGTTGGTGATACACATCTTTATGCGGTTTCTGAGCGCGTAGAAGCCGTGATGAAACGCGAAAAAGGACTGTTTTGTAATGCCGATTTCTTCCACGCTTCCGCTTATCACTTCTTGGATATTCCGACCAAACTATTCACTCCGATTTTTGTTATGAGTCGTTTAACTGGCTGGGCTGCACACATTTACGAGCAGCGAGCGAACAACCGAATTATTCGCCCAAGTGCCGATTACGATGGCCCTGAGCATCAAGATTGGTTGCCAATTGAACTGCGTGACTAACGATAATAATAAAATGCATGGATGGATTTATGAGTGATGTAAATATGAACAGACAATATCGGAAAAAACTAGCGGGTACTTCAGTTGAATATTTCGATACCCGTGAAGCGGTGAATAGCATAGCAGCAGGCGCGTATGACTCTTTGCCTTATACATCAAGAGTGCTTGCCGAGAATTTAGTAAGACGTTGCGAGCCAAGCTCATTAACTGATTCACTAAAACAGATTATTGAGCGTAAAAGTGAATTGGATTTTCCTTGGTATCCTGCGCGAGTAGTGTGCCATGACATCCTTGGTCAGACGGCATTAGTTGATTTGGCTGGTCTACGAGATGCCATTGCGGTTCAAGGTGGCGATCCCGCGAAGGTTAACCCAGTTGTTGAAACTCAATTGATCGTCGATCACTCATTAGCCGTTGAGCACGCAGGCTTTGATAGTGAATCATTTGAAAAGAATCGAGCGATAGAAGATCGTCGAAATGAAGATCGATTCCATTTTATTGAATGGTGTAAAACCGCATTTAAAAATGTCAGTGTCATTCCTGCTGGTAACGGCATCATGCACCAGATTAATTTAGAAAAAATGTCGCCAGTGGTTCAAGTGAAACAAGGTGTCGCATTTCCAGATACTTGTGTCGGAACGGATAGTCATACTCCTCATGTTGATGCCTTGGGTGTGCTTGCTATTGGTGTGGGTGGTTTGGAAGCGGAAACCGTCATGCTTGGTCGTCCGTCCATGATGCGCTTACCTGATATTGTGGGAGTGAAAATAACAGGCCAGCGCCAAGCCGGAATTACTGCGACAGATATTGTATTGGCGATAACGGAGTTTTTAAGAAGTCAGCGAGTGGTGTCGTCATATTTAGAGTTTTTCGGAAGCGGTGTGAAAGACCTCACGATTGGAGATCGAGCCACCATTTCGAACATGACCCCTGAATATGGTGCAACAGCGGGCATGTTCTATATCGATGAACAGACCATCAATTACCTTAAGCTCACAGGGCGAGATGCAGAACAGGTGGCGCTTGTTGAACATTATGCAAAACAAACTGGCTTGTGGGCGGATGACTTAGTTAATGCGGAATATGAACGCGTACTTGAGTTCGATTTGTCTATGGTACAGCGTAATCTTGCTGGGCCATCAAACCCTCATCGTAGGCTTCCTACCGCCGAACTAACAGAGAGAGGGATTGCTGGAGAGTGGCAAGAGCAAGACGGTTCAGACAGTAATAAAACGATGCCTGATGGTGCAGTTATTATTGCGGCTATAACGTCATGCACAAACACCAGTAACCCAAGGAACGTGGTTGCAGCGGCGTTACTGGCGAAAAAAGCGAATCAACTTGGATTGGTGCGTAAGCCGTGGGTGAAAACCTCGTTTGCTCCCGGATCAAAAGTCGCAAAATTGTATTTAGAAGAGGCAGGTTTGTTGCCTGAGCTTGAACAATTAGGTTTTGGCATTGTTGGGTATGCTTGTACTACATGTAACGGCATGAGTGGTGCGCTAGATCCTGTCATCCAGCAAGAAATTATCAATCGTGATCTTTATACCACAGCGGTCTTGTCTGGTAATCGAAACTTTGATGGGCGAATTCATCCTTACGCAAAACAAGCATTTTTGGCGTCACCACCGCTCGTTGTGGCTTATGCGATTGCAGGTACGATACGCTTTGATATCGAAAAAGATGCTTTGGGTGTTGATCACGAAGGCAACGCGATTTATCTCAATGACTTATGGCCAAGTGACGAAGAAATTGATGCGGTAGTGAAGCAGAGTGTTAAGCCTGAGCAATTCCATCAAGTTTATATTCAAATGTTTAAGCTCGATGATGAAGAGAGTAATAGCAACCCACTATATGATTGGAGACCAATGAGTACTTATATTCGTCGCCCACCATATTGGGAAGGTGCATTGGCAGGTGCTCGAACGTTATCAGGAATGAGGCCGCTTGCCGTACTAGGCGATAACATTACCACCGATCATTTGTCTCCATCAAACGCCATTCTTGCTTCCAGTGCCGCCGGAGAATACCTCACAAAAATGGAAGTGCCAGAGGAAGACTTCAACTCCTATGCGACCCACCGTGGTGATCACTTAACTGCTCAACGCGCAACGTTTGCGAATCCAAAACTGTTCAATGAGATGGTTAAAGAGCAGGGAGAAGTGATGCAAGGTTCGATGACCAGAATAGAGCCAGAAGGCAAAGTCAGCCGAATGTGGGAAGCGATAGAGACTTACATGAATCGTAAACAGCCACTCATCATTGTTGCAGGAGCCGATTATGGCCAAGGCTCATCACGAGATTGGGCGGCAAAAGGCGTTCGGTTAGCTGGCGTTGAGGCGATTGCCGCAGAAGGATTTGAACGAATTCACCGTACTAATTTAGTCGGAATGGGGGTCTTGCCTCTCGAATTCAAGGTTGGGACTAATCGTCAAAGTCTGCAACTGGATGGTAGTGAGCTCTATGATGTTATTGGTGACATTGAGCCAGGTGTCGATTTAGCCCTAATCATTACCCGCACTAACGGAGAAAGAGTCGAAGTGCCTGTGACATGTCGATTGGATACCGCCGATGAAGTGAGCGTCTACAACGCTGGCGGTGTATTACAACGTTTCGCGCAAGACTTTTTGGCTCAATAGGGAGAAGGTAATGACTGATTCTAATCTTCAACCTCGAATTATGAGCAAGCCTCAAATTAAAGTGCCTGCCACTTATATGCGCGGAGGAACCAGTAAAGGGGTATTTTTCAATTTAAATGACTTACCTGAATCGGCGCAGGTCGCAGGGAAATCGAGAGATAACTTACTACTACGAGTCATTGGAAGCCCTGATCCTTATGCCAAACAGATTGATGGTATGGGGGGCGCAACGTCGAGTACGAGCAAGACGGTGATCGTGTCTAAAAGTGACAGTCTTGACCATGATGTTGATTATCTTTTTGGGCAAGTTTCAATTGATAAAGCCTTTGTTGATTGGGGAGGAAACTGCGGCAATTTGTCTGCGGCAGTTGGTCCATTTGCTATCCATAGTGGGCTTATTGATCCTGATAGCGTTCCAAATGACGGCATAGTCAGTGTTCGGATTTGGCAAGTTAATATAGAGAAAACCATTATTGTGCATGTGCCTATTTGCAATGGCCAAGTTCAGGAAATGGGCGATTTTTCACTTGATGGAGTTACCTTTCCCGCGGCGGAAATTCAAGTCGACTTTATGGATCCAGCGGACAGTAATGGGTCGATGTTCCCCACTGGCAACTTAATTGATGATCTTAATGTTCCAAACGTTGGCGTATTGAACGCAACATTAATTAATGCGGGCATTCCAACCATCTTCATTGATGCTCACTCAATAGGTTATCAAGGCACTGAGTTGCAAGATGATATCAATAATAACCCTGAAGCCCTGGCTATGTTTGAATTGATTCGATCTCATGGTGCTTTGAAAATGGGCCTAATTGATGATATTGAGCAAGCAAAACTAAGCCAGCATACCCCTAAAGTTGCTTTTGTCTCTGAACCTAAAAATCATCAAACGTCGAGTGGAAAACTCATTGCTGAGAAGGATGTAGACCTATTAGTGAGGGCGCTATCTATGGGCAAGCTGCACCATGCCATGATGGGAACCGCAGCGGTTGCTATTGCCTCTGCGGCTTGTGTTCCCGGTACATTGGTGAATTTGGCTGCCGGAGGTGACGTAAAAGAGTCGGTTACGTTTGGTCATCCCTCTGGTTCGTTAAAAGTTGGGGCAAAAGCGAGTCAAAAGGCACAAAGTTGGATGGTCGAAAAAGCGGTGATGAGCCGCAGTGCCAGAATTCTCATGGAAGGGTGGGTCAGAGTTCCCGCTGACACTTGTGAGCTGAACGACAGCGAAATGGCTGATTAGCGGCTAGGACAAAATTAGGAGAAGGCATCATGTCTGCTTATTTAAATGAATATCAATTTTCACAAAATGAACCTGAGCAATTTTGGCGACAGCAAGCACAGCAACTTTCATGGTTTGAAGCACCAAAAACGATTTTGCAAAATGATCAAAATGGCATTGAAAGATGGTTTCCCGATGGGATTTTAAATACATCTTGGTTGGCGTTAGATTACCACTGCGATCAAGGCCGTGGAGAGCAAACCGCAATTATTTATGATTCTCCGGTCACCAACACCAAGAAAAAATACACCTATCTTGAATTAAGAGATCAAGTTGCAAAAGTGGCTGGAATGCTAGCGGAACAAGGTGTGTCGAAAGGCGATCGCGTTATTATCTATATGCCGATGATCCCAGAAGCCGCAATGGCAATGTTAGCGTGTGCGCGACTTGGTGCGATCCACTCGGTGGTGTTCGGTGGGTTTGCCCCAAATGAGTTAGCCGTTCGAATTGAAGATGCTGAACCTAAAGTGATTATGACGGCATCATGCGGAATAGAAGTAAATAAGGTATTGCCATATAAACCACTAGTTGATCAAGCGATTATGGATAGTCGATGGAAGCCTGAAAAAGTGTTCGTTCATCAAAGACCAGAATGTTTGGCTACATTAGATAATGAACGTGATATCGAATGGAACAGTGCCGCTGCCAGTGCGCTTCCGCATGCATGCGTGCCTCTACTATCAACCGATCCACTCTATATTCTTTATACGTCAGGAACTACAGGGAAACCTAAAGGCGTGGTTCGTGATAATGGTGGACATGCCGTTGCGATGAAATACTCAATGAGCACAATTTACGATATGCCTCAAGATGGTGTTTTCTGGGCTGCATCGGATGTTGGTTGGGTTGTTGGGCACTCCTATATTGTCTACGCTCCCCTTATTCACGGTTGCACGACGGTTTTATTCGAAGGGAAACCTGTGCGAACACCAGATCCAGGTGCATTTTGGCGTGTATGTGAAGAGTATAATGTTCAAGCATTGTTCTCGGCTCCGACAGCATTTAGGGCCATAAAAAAGGAAGACCCTAATGGCGAATTGTTGGCCCAGTATGACTTATCTAAACTTAAAACTATTTTCATGGCAGGGGAACGTTTAGATCCACCAACATTAGAGTGGGTGATTGAGCAAACCGATAAGCCTGTCATCGATCACTGGTGGCAAACTGAAACTGGGTGGGCGATAGCAGGAAACCCAACAGGATTAGAATTAATGCCAGTTAAACCGGGTTCTGCTACAAAACCTATTCCTGGCTATCAAGTGGCAGTATTGAATGAAATTGGCGACCAATTAGCGGCGAATCAGCAAGGCTTTGTGGCATTGAAACGTCCATTACCTCCTGGTTGTTTACCGACGGTTTGGCGTAATCATGACAGATTTGAATCCGGTTATCTGAGTCAGTTCCCTGGTTACTATGTGTCTGGTGATGGCGGTTATTTAGATGAAGATGGTTACCTATTCATCATGGGTCGAATTGATGATGTCATTAACGTAGCAGGCCACAGGCTTTCAACCGGAGAGATGGAAGAAATTGTCGGAGGTCACCCTGCGGTGGCGGAATGTGCGGTTGTTGGCGTACATGATGATTTGAAAGGGCAAATGCCTCTAGGTTTAGTTGTACTGAAAGATGGCGTTAAAATTGATGATTTAGAATTAGAAGGGGAGCTGGTGGGTAAAGTTCGACATGAAATTGGCCCGGTCGCTTGCTTTAAACATGCTCTTGTCGTCGAACGCTTACCGAAGACTCGATCTGGTAAAATTTTACGTCGAGTGATCCGCCAGATTGCGGATGGTGAAAGTTATACAGTGCCATCGACTATTGATGATCCATCAAGCTTAACTGAAATTGAGCAAGCTCTTCATCACGAGTAGTGTTTTGGTCATCAGTGCTGATTAGCCCCTTCAATTGATATTGAAGGGGTTTTTCGTATGTATGATTGTCGATCTTACAAATAGCAATTCCTAAGTTCGTCAGGTAATCTTCATTCAAACTACTTATATACGTCAATTCATAGGTCATTAATGCACAGTATTGAAATTAGAGCAGCAGTTGTCACGGATCTGGATGATTTGAATGATTTAATGTTTGATTTACATGATCACCATCATCAAGCATGTCCTGAACATTTTAAAACGGCTGAAGATATTGAGCAGGAAAAAAGTATTGCTCGATATCTCGATGACCCAGAATGTGTAGTGTATGTGGCAAAGCAAGGTGATGAAATTATTGGATTTATCACCGGGCATTTTTGTGAATTAGTCTCTACGGTCAGTAAACCTGTTCCAATGGGAAGTGTTGACGAACTGTATGTTGTTCCCGAATTTAGACAATTACAAATAGCGCAGAAATTGTTTGAACATATTGAAGTCATTTTTGAACAATATGGTGTAAAACAGATGTTCGTTGAGGTTTGGGAATTTAACCAATCAGCCCAACATTTTTATCAGAAAATGGGATTCACTCATCATATTCAGTGGATGCGTAAAGCGATAGGTAAATCGACACAGAAGAAAACGTAGAATAGAGATACACTACCACTGCATTACTAATTCAAGGATTTTTATCGTGTCTCAGCGATCGACTCAATGGCTTCATTTTACCCTTCTGTTTAGCATCACCTTTATTTCGATTATCGGCCTCAGCTATTCATTTCCTTCTCATGCTCAAAGCACAGCGCTACCGGATAATATTCGAGGTGCTTTATGCTTAGTTCGGGCTGATGAACAAATTGTATTAGTCAATGAGAAAATTACAGGTAAGTTTTCTCTTCCTGGCGGTGGGATATCACCACATGAGCCCGCAAGCGCTGCCGCTGAACGTGAAGCATGGGAAGAGACGGGTTTAGTGGTAACGGCAAAGAGCGTCATTGGATACACTGATACGGCGGTTATCTTTGATTGTGTATCTGATTCTGAACTGGTGGCTTATGAGTTCCAGAATCGGGAAGGTGGGTATGTCTTGCCTATTTGGTTTGCTCCACACTATGGCGTAGAGACGAACTCTGCGATGTTGATTGACCCGAATCGAGTGAATGCTTCGCAGTATCGATACCCAGAACAATGGAATGCCATTCGCAAAATATTCGCCATCGCAAGCGAGCAACCGGCATTATATTTAGAAGATTTGATTAATGCTGCTCCGGTCTTTCATCAGCGCGAAATCGAGCTGATCCAAAAAATACAAAATTCAATTTCGTCGCTGCCGGAACCGTTATCTAATATTATTGGATCTATTATTATTACGGGAGATATATTTGGTCAATCTTGGCTGATATTGATCCTATTTCCGCTCTTGTTTTCTTGTGTGAAAAAACAGGCGGCTATAAAGGTAATGTTTGTTTTTGTTTGTACTTCATTGTTGGCTCTCGTCGCTAGACAGGGTTTCTCTTTGCCTGCTCCTTATGCCTATTTCCCGGAGTTACAACGCTTACCTGATGTTGGATTAAGTTTTCCTAATATCGCGATTACATTGTGGGTGAGCTGTTCGTTAGTGTTAATGTCGAGTCTAAAATGGCTAGATTGGAACAAATTTTCAGCATTAATTTTTACGATAGGAGTGTGGTTTGGCTTATCACAGCTTTGTGCGGGGGTTACTTACTTTTCAGACATTGTTGCTGGCGCTATTTTAGGTGTTCTCATTGCTTGGCATGTTGAACGTTTGGAAAGAAAGCCTGAGATTGACTTAGGAAAGCTACTCTCTTCAAAAGGTTTATGGTGTGGGATGGCACTGATTTGCCTAATATTAATGATGATTTGGCCTCAACCAATATTTACTCAATGGCTAAGTTTGATCATCTTGATTGCTGTCGTGTTTTCACTGCCAAGTAATATGTTTAAATTTGAAGACCGCTCATTGATTCCTCTGATTGGTTCTATTGGCGTGATGATTATCAGTATTTTCTTACTTAATTATCTAAAAGATCAATTAAGCTTCAGCAGTATTTATGTATTGATTATTGAGAGTATTCGTTTTCCAACGATGATTGTGATTTGGTTACTGTTCTACCTTAGTCGATTTAGCATGAAGCGGGAGTAGGTAGAATCGATTGGCATACTACTTGTTGTTTCAATATAAAGCCCGTTAATAATTTAACGGACTCAATAGAAAATCTAAATCTTTTAAAATAAGCTAATTATGCATTTAAAATAAACTTGTCGATTGCAGCCGCAACACCATGCTCATCGTTACTCAATGTTATGTAATCAGCAATAGCTTTAGTTTCATCCATTGCGTTTTCCATCGCGATGCTTAAACCTGCGAACTCAAGCATGTGGTGGTCATTCTCAGCATCACCCATACATATCACTTCTTCAGCTTTGATGTCTAAATACTCTGCAATGGCTTTGATGCCAACACCTTTATTACTCATCGGATTTAAAAATTCCAAGAAAAAAGGTGCACTTTGCACAATAGTAAATTGATCATAAAGCGCTTTTGGTAGCTTTTTAATAGTCTCTGTCAGGATTGCTGGATCCGCAACAATCATAGTCTTGACGATTGGGTGATCATCTTCTAAGTCGTCGAAATTGAATTCAGTTAAAGACAAGCCGTTGATAGATGCTTCAAGTTCTGTGTATTGGCTTGCTTTAGGCGTGATTAAACCGTGGACCTGGCTGAATGCATGCACATTAACATTTAGTTCTTGCGCGAGTTTTGCAATCTGTTTTGCGGCTTTTCCATCCACGATATGGTTATGGATAATTTCGTTGGTGCCAACATTCTTTACCATCGAACCATTGTAGAAAAGGACGAAATCTTTATCAGATGTAAGAGATAACTCTTCTAGTTTACTTTTCATACCTTCAAGTGGACGACCTGAAGCGAGTACAACAGTGACGCCTAATTCTTTAGCTTTAGCTATCGCTAATTTATTTTCGGTGGATATCTCTTTTTGGCTATTGAGTAGGGTGCCATCCATATCGAGTGCAACGAGCTTGTACATTACTTACCTAAAAATGAAAGAAAAAAGCAGAATATTGAAGATTGAGTTGAGTTACCAGAAAATTCAGCCTTATAAGTGAAAAAAATGGCGTTAAATTTGACGCAGAAGGATGAGTGATTTACTGTCTTTGCCTCGAAATTTTGATTGTTGGTTATGTTGAGGCTCCGTTGTATAAAATTAATGAAATGTTCGAAACAATCCAAGGTGAAGGTGTATTCACAGGTGTACCTGCCGTGTTTGTACGTTTGCAAGAATGCCCCGTAGGTTGTGCTTGGTGTGATACAAAGCAAACTTGGGACGCAACGCCTCAAGATGAGCGTCCACTTGCCGAAGTATTAGCGAAAACATCAGACAGCCCTACGTGGTGCTCTGTTTCTGCTGCCGATATAGTGAATCAGTATCAAGCCTCAGGCTTTACAGCGAAACACATTGTGATTACGGGAGGTGAGCCATGCATCTATGATCTTATCCCGTTAACAGAAGCTTTTGAAGTTTTGGGCTGTGAGTGTCAAATTGAAACAAGTGGTACATCAGAAGTGAAAGTGACACCAAATACTTGGGTTACAGTGTCACCAAAAGTAGCTATGAAAGGTAAGCTTCCGATTTTGAAAAGTGCATTTCTACGTGCAAATGAAATTAAACACCCAGTCGGAACCCAGAAGGATATCGACCACCTTGATGACTTGATTGAAACATTTGGAACCGCAGATAAGGCGATAGTTGCACTCCAACCAATAAGTCAAAAGGATCGCGCAACTCAGTTATGCATTGAAACTTGTGTTGCAAGAAATTGGCGATTATCGATTCAAACTCATAAATATTTAAGTATCGCGTAATCCATTCTGTTAAAGGTATAGAGCTACCTTTAATGTTTTAAGTAGGTTTAAGATGAAAAAAGCAGTCGTTGTATTTAGTGGCGGTCAAGATTCCACTACGTGTTTGGTTCAAGCTCTTAAAGAGTTTGATGAAGTTCATGCTATTACGTTCGATTACGGTCAGCGACATAAGCTGGAAATAGAAGTGGCGAAAAATCTCGCAAGTGAGCTAGGCGTAACGGCACATAAAGTGATGGATGTTGGTCTATTAAATGAACTCGCAATAAGCTCTTTGACTCGAGATGATATCGAAGTGTCTCACGAACTGCAGGATAATGGTTTACCGAACTCTTTCGTACCAGGGCGCAATATTCTATTTTTAACGTTGGCTGGGATCTATGCCTATCAAATTGGCGCACAAAGTGTCATCACTGGTGTTTGCGAAACTGATTTTTCAGGATACCCGGATTGCCGTGATGAATTTGTGAAGTCGATGAATACTGCTTTAGTGCAGGGAATGGATCGTCAATTTGAAATTTTAACGCCTCTAATGTGGTTAAATAAGGCGGAGACTTGGGCTTTAGCCGATCAGTACGATGCTCTAGAGTTGGTGAGATCGAAAACGTTGACATGCTATAACGGAATTATTGGTGACGGGTGTGGTGATTGCCCTTCATGTGAATTACGTAAAATTGGTTTGAATGATTACCAAGCCAACAGCCAAACGGTCATGAGTGAGTTGAAGAATAAACAACGCTTGGCAAATCAATAGGATCGTTGTAAGCGTCAATAATACAATCTCGACCATTCTGCTTTGCTTGATATAGCGCTTGGTCGAGAATGGAATACAAATCGTCAAAGTCATGTAATGATTTCGATGTTGCAAGATATGAAAAGCTTGCAGTGATTTTAAGAGTTTGATTAGATTCAGAAATAAATGACTTCATTGAAATGGCTTGATGGAGGCTTTCTACACGGTATTTTACATCTAACTCGTCGACATCTCTTAATAAGATAATAAACTCCTCACCACCTAATCGTCCAAAGATGTCATATTTACCAAGTTTAGATGAAATTGTATTTGTTACATGTTTCAATGCTAGATCACCAGTAGGGTGACCATGCCCGTCATTGATTGATTTGAAATTGTCTAGATCCAATAAAATTAAAATAGAGTTGAATTCAGAATTATTATTGTGAGGTTGAGCCTTGATAGTTGATATTGAAGCTGCGCGATTTAAAATACCAGTTAAACTATCAACTTGTGCATTTCGTTTTGTTTTTCGATTTAGATAAATGAAAATCAAAATAATAATAAACAAAGAAAAAACGATAAAATTGTAAGCCACGCTTTGTCGTTGCATAGTTTCAATTTGTAACGCTTGATATCGGTTTAGATTAAATAACTCTGAACGCTTGTATTCTTGCTCAAAATTTGTTTTTGTTAAATCAAGAGCTTCAATGGCTTTTCTATTATCTATATCTCGGTTAGCAAGCTCGATATTAGAATAAGTCTGATAATACTCATACGCCGTTTTATACGAGTTAGAAGCTGCATAAATTTTTGATAAAATAAATAATGAGCTTGATTGATATTGAGAGTCATGAATTAATTTAGAGATACTAAGTGCATTTTTTGCGTAGTTTGAAGCTGGAATATAAAGCGTACGTTGATAGTAAGACTCAGCTAATGCCAGATAAATTTTCGCTTTCATTTTCTGGTTTTCAAGATCTTCGGCAAATTCAAGCCCTTTAGTTAGATATGAATCGCCTAATTGATGATTTCCTTTCCCAATATAGGCATCGCCAATCCCAATATAAGTCAGTCCTAGTCCGTAGCTATTGCTCTCAGATTTTAGAATTGTCAATGCAGACTTAAAATACTTTAAACTTAAGTCGAACTGTTTTTTTTCTAAGTACAGGCTCGCGAGGCTATGTTGAACTTGAGCTAATTTCATTGAATTACTTGATTTTAGTCGAAGGTTTAACGCTTGAAGTAAATAAGTCTCAGACTGTTGAAAGCGACCTATGACTTTGAGTAGGTTTCCAATATCGTTGTATATAGCTGATATATCACCGTGATTTGGAAATACTTCTAATAGGTGTAGATAAGCCGCAAGAGCATTATTATGCTCACCACGAAAGAACTGATTGTTCGCAATTACTCGTAGTGCCAAATGTAATGGGAGTATGGATTTTGAATTGTCATTGACATGTGTTTGGAGGGCCGAGCAATAATAATTCGCTTTATAGTATTGAGCTTGATGATTTAATACTTTACACAAGTGATATTCAAAAATCATTTTCCCGTTTATGTCATTCTTTTTTTTCATAATATCGAGTAAAGATAGGTAATGCTCACTCGCTTTTATAAAATTACCATTGCTTTCATCATTTAGAGCATGAACATATGATTGTTCCATTTCACTATATTCAGGTTGATTTTTAATTAATCGACCAAAATACGGCTGATGATAACGGTTCATGAAGTCATAGATTAAAGAGCTGACATAAAGTTTTTCCGCACCTGGAGATAATGAATTATATCTCTCTTCAAGCATACTAAGCGCATTGTCTTTATTATCACGAAGGTTGTATTCGTAAATTAAATTCCACTCTTGATTATTGTTTACTTGGTGAGAAAATGAGCTGGCGCTGTAAACGAAAACAATAATCGTGATTAAACTACGAATAAACATAATAAACCTTAAAGTGATCTAACGACGTATTTTAAAAACGAATACAAAATAGAACAACAAATTATTATCTGAGTCTAAAGAAGTGTGAGATAGATACTGTTTATTGCCTAAATTATTGATTCAAATAACTTTATATTTAGGTGGGGTGAACCATCGAAGGGACAATTTGAATAGAGGCATAGGGTGAGAACCTCTATTCAGGATTACTTTTATTCAGATGTTGAACTAAAGGTATAGTTTCGCCATCTCAGATGGTTCAAGTTCTTTGCCATCTAAAGTACTATTCCAGTTAGTACCAATCAAAACGCCATCTTCAGCTAAAGTTAAAAGCCAATCTTCAACAAAAATATCTAATGGAATTTCTAAGATTTCAAAGTCAGCCCACTCTTCTACATTATGAGCTTGAGCATCTTCTTTTGATGACCAAAAAGGCATAACTTCGCTATTTTCAAATTCTGTAGAGTCGCATGCTAACCAGCCTTCATCATTTTTAAGGCCCCAAACTAGTTGGTTTGCTTTGGTTTCAGCAACAAAAAGGTCTAAGTTTGCTTGGATGTCTGCAGTCAATTTGCTCATTGTATATTTCTCGGTAGATAAGACGCGGTTAGATTACCATTTTTTGTAAAAGATGCACGAAATATTCAGTTGAGAGGATGGTTATAAAAGGAAAAGGGACATATAGCCCCTAATCTCAAGTGATAACTTTAAAGTTAAGTTACTTACCTATTTTAGTGAATATAGTCCACTCTTCTTTAACTTCACCTTTATGACCAACAACGGTGGCAACAACTTTTCTGTTTAACGCATGGCTAACTTGATCTGTCCCTTGTTCTGAAAGGTTATGATCACCAAAGCCAACATTGCGAATACGAGTTTGGCTAATACCGTAACTGATGATCATCGACTCAACGTTTTCTGCTCGTCTTTTCGATAACTTCATATTCGCTTGTGGGTTACCCACTTTGCTTGCGAAGCCTTGGAGTTCGATAGACGTTGAAGGGTACTGCTTTAAAAAATCGGCCATTTGACGGATTTGACCACGAAAAACGGGATTGATTTCAGTTGAATTATTAGCAAACAATATTCGAAGCTTCATCTGTTCTGAGGTTTTAATATAAGTACCACAGCCGTCATTATCAATTTCAGCTTTGCTTGGCGTTCCTGGGCATAAATCTCGATCGTTGATCACTCCATCACGATCATCATCAAGTAAATCGGCTATTTGTTCAGCTTCTGGTGTCGCCCGATAGTCATATTCGTCTTGAGAAAACGAAGCAGTCGCATGAGTCAGAAGACAAAATGCCAGTGGTAGTAATGCGATTTTCATATTAATAGTCCACCTTTTTTGCCCACTCTTTAGGAATATCCACTCGCAACGAAGATAACAAATTACCCGTAGCATTCAGAACTCGATATTTAGCGTATTGCTCTGCAAACTTTGCATCAACATAGCCTTTTCGGGCCTCAAATAATTCATTTTCAGTGTTGAGTAAATCGAGCAATGTTCGCTTGCCGATTCTGTATTGTTTATTATATGCGATGACAGTGTCTGAAGCGGAGTCTACATGATCGGATAAGAACTCTTTCTGCTGTACGGTTAAGTCGAGTGCGCTCCAAGATAATCTTAATCCCTCTTCAACACTTCGGTAAGCTCTATCTCGTAAATCCTTTGCTTTATTCAGTTGATAAGCAGCGCTATCAGTACGAGCGGAATCCGACCCACCATTGTATAAGTTGTACTTCATTCTTAGCATGGCTGAAAATTCATCACTGCTCCCTTCAATACCGCCAGCGTCATCACGCCAAGTTTGAGCCGCTTCAAAAGAGAGTGTTGGGTAATTTCGGCCTTTCGTTTGATCATATTGAAATTTGGCAGAATCAACATCGGTCATTGATATTTTAATGACAGGGTGGTTGGTAAATGCTGCTTCTATTGCGCTGTCTACTGTTAGAGGTAATGTACTTTGATCCGCTCTTGGAAAAATTAAGCCTTGTGGTGTTTGCCCAACAATGCGCTTAAATTGGGTATGTACATCAAAAAGATTGTTTTGCGCAGCAAGAAGATTGCCATGGGCTTTAGCAATACGAGCTTCTACTTGAGAAAGGTCAGCTGTAGAGCCAATGCCTGATTCTGCTCGTCGCTTGATATCTTTGTATATCTCTTTATGAACCGCCAAATTACTTTCCGATAAACTGAGTATTTCAAAGGCTTTAACTGAATCTAGGTAGATCTTTGTCACCTCCAATGCAGTGTCTTGTGCATCAGAAAGAAGTTGATATCGGACAGATTCTGCATCTGCAGCTGTACGATCCATATCATTAAGCGTTGATGAACCATCCCATATCAGCTGAGTTAAAGTAATTGTTGCTTCTTTTCTGGTTAATTCATCTTCGGTACCGGACGCTAAATCTACAGCTTCATATCCAATTCCTGCATCTAAATCGATACTCGGACGATATGCCCCTCCAGAAGCTTCATTTTGATACCGCTTACTTACGTATTCGTTAAATGCGCTTTTAATTTCTGGGTTAGTAGCAAGAGTGATCGATACTGCTTGTTCAAGGGTTTGGCTAGCAGCAGGAGAACTTATGATTACAGCGGCACATAACATTTTAATCCGAGTGCTCATTAATGAGATGCTCCATGAATTATTGTTGATAAATATAATACTAGGGTATTAGGCGTCTTAATAATGAGAATAAAGACCAAACGCCAATAAAGTAACACTATATATGTTAAAGATCGAACGAATAATACTAACTTTTACCACCGAAGGTTAACTTATTTTTATAAATACGAGGTGTGGTATAAATCATTGGTTTCATTTGTTTTTGAGGCTTGACTTATAATTATGTGTAGGTTTTGTGTGATATTGCTCCATTTTTATGTGTGATGGGAATCAATATTTTGTAATCGTTTGGTTAACGGAATGTCGTTTTGAGCTGATGTTGAATATGTTTAATGTTATCTTATTAATTATATAAATAGGACCAATGTCAACTTATTGACGACATTGTTAATAACTAGACGGTTTAGCAGAGGCTCATATGGATTTTAGTGCTTTAGTTGCAGGAGGTATCTCCTCATTAGATCAAATAATGGTCATCGACCTTAACGGTAATGTGAAGGTTTTAAAAGAGGGTGAAATAGTACTTCCTGGAGAGCTTGTCATTGAAAATAATATTTCTGATATGACGGATCTCACTGCTTCTGAAGCACAGGTTAGCCGAGTTAATGATCAAAATGAACTTGATGACATCACAGATGACATCGAGCAGATATTCGCTGCATTGGAAGAGGGGCAAGACCCAACGCAAATTAATGAAGAATTTGCAACGGCAGCAGGTACAAATTCTGGTTCAAGCCTAATAACAAGCGGAGCCGTAGAGCGTGATGGAGCGGAAGTTCTCGCTGATACGAATTTTGTTACATCAGGGTTAGAAGCATTAGGCTTGTCACAAACACAAAGTTTGTCTTTGCTTGAGGCGTATCAGACGTCGTCAGCAACACCAGTATTACCAATAACACTTGATGCACCAACCGTGGTGATCACCGAAGATACCAACAATGACGGCACGTTAGCCAACAGTGAAATCGATGGTTTGGTCGATGTCCTTGTGACGCCGCCAGCCAATGCCAACGTGGGCGATACCTTAACCGTATCGGGTCAACCGGATCGCGTGTTGACGCAAGGCGACTTGGATAATGGCGTCAGCTATCAATATCCTGTTCCAGCGGATGGCGAGTCACTGACCGTGACGGCCACCGTGACAGACCCATCGGGCAATACGTCGCCACAAGCCAGCGACAGCGTGACGGTCGGAGATACGACCGCGCCAGAGGCCCCAACGGTGGTGATCACTGAAGACACCAACAATGACGGCACGTTAGCCAACAGTGAAATCGACGGCTTAGTCGATGTCCTTGTGACGCCGCCGGCCAATGCCAATGTGGGCGATACCTTAACCGTATCGGGTCAACCGGATCGCGTGTTAACGCAAGACGATTTAGATAACGGAGTAACGTACCAATACCCGGTACCAGCGGATGGCGAGTCACTGACGGTGACGGCCACCGTGACAGACCCATCGGGCAATACCTCGCCACAAGCCAGCGACAGCGTGATTGTGGGTGATACCACGTCGCCAGGCGCCCCAACCGTGGTGATCACTGAAGACACCAATAATGACGGCACGTTAGCCAACAGCGAAATTGACGGCTTAGTCGATGTCCTTGTGACGCCGCCGGCTAATGCCAACGTGGGCGATACCTTAACCGTGCCGGGTCAACCGGATCGCGTGTTGACGCAAGGCGACTTGGATAATGGCGTCAGCTATCAATATCCTGTCCCAGCGGATGGCGAGTCACTGACGGTGACGGCTACCGTGACAGACTCATCGGGCAATACCTCGCCACAAGCGAGCGACAGCGTGACCGTCGGCGATACCACAGCGCCAGATGCCCCAACGGTGGTGATCACAGAAGATACCAACAATGATGGCACGTTATCTAACAGTGAAATCGACGGCTTAGTCGATGTCCTTGTGACGCCACCTGCTAATGCCAATGTGGGCGATATTTTAACGGTGAACGGCATTGATATCGAATTGACTCAGGCTCACATTGACACAGGGAAAGTGTTGACCACAGTCGATACACCGGCGGAAGGTACGATCCTGACCGTGGAAGCAACCATTACGGATGCGGCGGGCAACGTGTCAGAGAAAGGCAGCGACAAAGCGAAAGTGGATACCACGGCGGACGCAGGTGCGCCAAGCGTTAGCATCGTGGATGACGCGAACAACGATGGTGTGATCAACAAAGATGAGCTGGATAATGACCAGGTTCAAGTGAAGGTTGACGTGAACCACGCCGAGTTGATGAAAGGCGGTGAAGTGACGTTGAGTATCAACGACAGCGTTGTGTCATTGATACTGGATGGCAATGCACTTGTGAACGCAGATGGCACAGCGCAAAGTACCTACAGCTACAGCAACGGTGTGATTACTTGGACCGCAAACGTGACCGATAGCAACAGCATTAAAGTGGATGCGACGCAAAGCGACCTCGACGGAAACGTTTCACCAAAAGGGAGTGATCAAGCTGTAGTAGACATCACTTACGGTGAAGACGGCGACGATGATGGCGATACCATCACACAGCCAACGGTGAGCATCACAGACAGCACAGCTGACGATAACGATGATGAGATCACAGGTACCGAGACAGCGACCATCAGCGGCAACATCGGTGAAACCGCAGCGGCGACCGTGGACTTGGTGATCAGCGATGGCGACGACAGCACGGCAGATATCGTTCTGAACGACGTGACGGTGAAAGCGGACGGCACCTTCGAAGTGCCAAACGTGGACGTGAGCAGCCTGAAAGATGGCACCTTGACTGTGGACGCGACGTTCACCGACCAAGATGGCAACGTAGAGACCGCAGACGACACGGTTGCGAAAGACACCACTTACGGTGACGAGACAGATGAGCCAGCCGATGGCATCACACAGCCAACGGTGAGCATCACAGACAGCACAGCTGACGATAACGATGATGAGATCACAGGTACCGAGACAGCGACCATCAGCGGCAACATCGGTGAAACCGCAGCGGCGACCGTGGACTTGGTGATCAGCGATGGCGACGACAGCACGGCAGATATCGTTCTGAACGACGTGACGGTGAAAGCGGACGGCACCTTCGAAGTGCCAAACGTGGACGTGAGCAGCCTGAAAGATGGCACCTTGACTGTGGACGCGACGTTCACCGACCAAGATGGCAACGTAGAGACCGCAGACGACACGGTTGCGAAAGACACCACTTACGGTGACGAGACAGATGAGCCAGCCGATGGCATCACACAGCCAACGGTGAGCATCACAGACAGCACAGCTGACGATAACGATGATGAGATCACAGGTACCGAGACAGCGACCATCAGCGGCAACATCGGTGAAACCGCAGCGGCGACCGTGGACTTGGTGATCAGCGATGGCGACGACAGCACGGCAGATATCGTTCTGAACGACGTGACGGTGAAAGCGGACGGCACCTTCGAAGTGCCAAACGTGGACGTGAGCAGCCTGAAAGATGGCACCTTGACTGTGGACGCGACGTTCACCGACCAAGATGGCAACGTAGAGACCGCAGACGACACGGTTGCGAAAGACACCACTTACGGTGACGAGACAGATGAGCCAGCCGATGGCATCACACAGCCAACGGTGAGCATCACAGACAGCACAGCTGACGATAACGATGATGAGATCACAGGTACCGAGACAGCGACCATCAGCGGCAACATCGGTGAAACCGCAGCGGCGACCGTGGACTTGGTGATCAGCGATGGCGACGACAGCACGGCAGATATCGTTCTGAACGACGTGACGGTGAAAGCGGACGGCACCTTCGAAGTGCCAAACGTGGACGTGAGCAGCCTGAAAGATGGCACCTTGACTGTGGACGCGACGTTCACCGACCAAGATGGCAACGTAGAGACCGCAGACGACACGGTTGCGAAAGACACCACTTACGGTGACGAGACAGATGAGCCAGCCGATGGCATCACACAGCCAACGGTGAGCATCACAGACAGCACAGCTGACGATAACGATGATGAGATCACAGGTACCGAGACAGCGACCATCAGCGGCAACATCGGTGAAACCGCAGCGGCGACCGTGGACTTGGTGATCAGCGATGGCGACGACAGCACGGCAGATATCGTTCTGAACGACGTGACGGTGAAAGCGGACGGCACCTTCGAAGTGCCAAACGTGGACGTGAGCAGCCTGAAAGATGGCACCTTGACTGTGGACGCGACGTTCACCGACCAAGATGGCAACGTAGAGACCGCAGACGACACGGTTGCGAAAGACACCACTTACGGTGACGAGACAGATGAGCCAGCCGATGGCATCACACAGCCAACGGTGAGCATCACAGACAGCACAGCTGACGATAACGATGATGAGATCACAGGTACCGAGACAGCGACCATCAGCGGCAACATCGGTGAAACCGCAGCGGCGACCGTGGACTTGGTGATCAGCGATGGCGACGACAGCACGGCAGATATCGTTCTGAACGACGTGACGGTGAAAGCGGACGGCACCTTCGAAGTGCCAAACGTGGACGTGAGCAGCCTGAAAGATGGCACCTTGACTGTGGACGCGACGTTCACCGACCAAGATGGCAACGTAGAGACCGCAGACGACACGGTTGCGAAAGACACCACTTACGGTGACGAGACAGATGAGCCAGCCGATGGCATCACACAGCCAACGGTGAGCATCACAGACAGCACAGCTGACGATAACGATGATGAGATCACAGGTACCGAGACAGCGACCATCAGCGGCAACATCGGTGAAACCGCAGCGGCGACCGTGGACTTGGTGATCAGCGATGGCGACGACAGCACGGCAGATATCGTTCTGAACGACGTGACGGTGAAAGCGGACGGCACCTTCGAAGTGCCAAACGTGGACGTGAGCAGCCTGAAAGATGGCACCTTGACTGTGGACGCGACGTTCACCGACCAAGATGGCAACGTAGAGACCGCAGACGACACGGTTGCGAAAGACACCACTTACGGTGACGAGACAGATGAGCCAGCCGATGGCATCACACAGCCAACGGTGAGCATCACAGACAGCACAGCTGACGATAACGATGATGAGATCACAGGTACCGAGACAGCGACCATCAGCGGCAACATCGGTGAAACCGCAGCGGCGACCGTGGACTTGGTGATCAGCGATGGCGACGACAGCACGGCAGATATCGTTCTGAACGACGTGACGGTGAAAGCGGACGGCACCTTCGAAGTGCCAAACGTGGACGTGAGCAGCCTGAAAGATGGCACCTTGACTGTGGACGCGACGTTCACCGACCAAGATGGCAACGTAGAGACCGCAGACGACACGGTTGCGAAAGACACCACTTACGGTGACGAGACAGATGAGCCAGCCGATGGCATCACACAGCCAACGGTGAGCATCACAGACAGCACAGCTGACGATAACGATGATGAGATCACAGGTACCGAGACAGCGACCATCAGCGGCAACATCGGTGAAACCGCAGCGGCGACCGTGGACTTGGTGATCAGCGATGGCGACGACAGCACGGCAGATATCGTTCTGAACGACGTGACGGTGAAAGCGGACGGCACCTTCGAAGTGCCAAACGTGGACGTGAGCAGCCTGAAAGATGGCACCTTGACTGTGGACGCGACGTTCACCGACCAAGATGGCAACGTAGAGACCGCAGACGACACGGTTGCGAAAGACACCACTTACGGTGACGAGACAGATGAGCCAGCCGATGGCATCACACAGCCAACGGTGAGCATCACAGACAGCACAGCTGACGATAACGATGATGAGATCACAGGTACCGAGACAGCGACCATCAGCGGCAACATCGGTGAAACCGCAGCGGCGACCGTGGACTTGGTGATCAGCGATGGCGACGACAGCACGGCAGATATCGTTCTGAACGACGTGACGGTGAAAGCGGACGGCACCTTCGAAGTGCCAAACGTGGACGTGAGCAGCCTGAAAGATGGCACCTTGACTGTGGACGCGACGTTCACCGACCAAGATGGCAACGTAGAGACCGCAGACGACACGGTTGCGAAAGACACCACTTACGGTGACGAGACAGATGAGCCAGCCGATGGCATCACACAGCCAACGGTGAGCATCACAGACAGCACAGCTGACGATAACGATGATGAGATCACAGGTACCGAGACAGCGACCATCAGCGGCAACATCGGTGAAACCGCAGCGGCGACCGTGGACTTGGTGATCAGCGATGGCGACGACAGCACGGCAGATATCGTTCTGAACGACGTGACGGTGAAAGCGGACGGCACCTTCGAAGTGCCAAACGTGGACGTGAGCAGCCTGAAAGATGGCACCTTGACTGTGGACGCGACGTTCACCGACCAAGATGGCAACGTAGAGACCGCAGACGACACGGTTGCGAAAGACACCACTTACGGTGACGAGACAGATGAGCCAGCCGATGGCATCACACAGCCAACGGTGAGCATCACAGACAGCACAGCTGACGATAACGATGATGAGATCACAGGTACCGAGACAGCGACCATCAGCGGCAACATCGGTGAAACCGCAGCGGCGACCGTGGACTTGGTGATCAGCGATGGCGACGACAGCACGGCAGATATCGTTCTGAACGACGTGACGGTGAAAGCGGACGGCACCTTCGAAGTGCCAAACGTGGACGTGAGCAGCCTGAAAGATGGCACCTTGACTGTGGACGCGACGTTCACCGACCAAGATGGCAACGTAGAGACCGCAGACGACACGGTTGCGAAAGACACCACTTACGGTGACGAGACAGATGAGCCAGCCGATGGCATCACACAGCCAACGGTGAGCATCACAGACAGCACAGCTGACGATAACGATGATGAGATCACAGGTACCGAGACAGCGACCATCAGCGGCAACATCGGTGAAACCGCAGCGGCGACCGTGGACTTGGTGATCAGCGATGGCGACGACAGCACGGCAGATATCGTTCTGAACGACGTGACGGTGAAAGCGGACGGCACCTTCGAAGTGCCAAACGTGGACGTGAGCAGCCTGAAAGATGGCACCTTGACTGTGGACGCGACGTTCACCGACCAAGATGGCAACGTAGAGACCGCAGACGACACGGTTGCGAAAGACACCACTTACGGTGACGAGACAGATGAGCCAGCCGATGGCATCACACAGCCAACGGTGAGCATCACAGACAGCACAGCTGACGATAACGATGATGAGATCACAGGTACCGAGACAGCGACCATCAGCGGCAACATCGGTGAAACCGCAGCGGCGACCGTGGACTTGGTGATCAGCGATGGCGACGACAGCACGGCAGATATCGTTCTGAACGACGTGACGGTGAAAGCGGACGGCACCTTCGAAGTGCCAAACGTGGACGTGAGCAGCCTGAAAGATGGCACCTTGACTGTGGACGCGACGTTCACCGACCAAGATGGCAACGTAGAGACCGCAGACGACACGGTTGCGAAAGACACCACTTACGGTGACGAGACAGATGAGCCAGCCGATGGCATCACACAGCCAACGGTGAGCATCACAGACAGCACAGCTGACGATAACGATGATGAGATCACAGGTACCGAGACAGCGACCATCAGCGGCAACATCGGTGAAACCGCAGCGGCGACCGTGGACTTGGTGATCAGCGATGGCGACGACAGCACGGCAGATATCGTTCTGAACGACGTGACGGTGAAAGCGGACGGCACCTTCGAAGTGCCAAACGTGGACGTGAGCAGCCTGAAAGATGGCACCTTGACTGTGGACGCGACGTTCACCGACCAAGATGGCAACGTAGAGACCGCAGACGACACGGTTGCGAAAGACACCACTTACGGTGACGAGACAGATGAGCCAGCCGATGGCATCACACAGCCAACGGTGAGCATCACAGACAGCACAGCTGACGATAACGATGATGAGATCACAGGTACCGAGACAGCGACCATCAGCGGCAACATCGGTGAAACCGCAGCGGCGACCGTGGACTTGGTGATCAGCGATGGCGACGACAGCACGGCAGATATCGTTCTGAACGACGTGACGGTGAAAGCGGACGGCACCTTCGAAGTGCCAAACGTGGACGTGAGCAGCCTGAAAGATGGCACCTTGACTGTGGACGCGACGTTCACCGACCAAGATGGCAACGTAGAGACCGCAGACGACACGGTTGCGAAAGACACCACTTACGGTGACGAGACAGATGAGCCAGCCGATGGCATCACACAGCCAACGGTGAGCATCACAGACAGCACAGCTGACGATAACGATGATGAGATCACAGGTACCGAGACAGCGACCATCAGCGGCAACATCGGTGAAACCGCAGCGGCGACCGTGGACTTGGTGATCAGCGATGGCGACGACAGCACGGCAGATATCGTTCTGAACGACGTGACGGTGAAAGCGGACGGCACCTTCGAAGTGCCAAACGTGGACGTGAGCAGCCTGAAAGATGGCACCTTGACTGTGGACGCGACGTTCACCGACCAAGATGGCAACGTAGAGACCGCAGACGACACGGTTGCGAAAGACACCACTTACGGTGACGAGACAGATGAGCCAGCCGATGGCATCACACAGCCAACGGTGAGCATCACAGACAGCACAGCTGACGATAACGATGATGAGATCACAGGTACCGAGACAGCGACCATCAGCGGCAACATCGGTGAAACCGCAGCGGCGACCGTGGACTTGGTGATCAGCGATGGCGACGACAGCACGGCAGATATCGTTCTGAACGACGTGACGGTGAAAGCGGACGGCACCTTCGAAGTGCCAAACGTGGACGTGAGCAGCCTGAAAGATGGCACCTTGACTGTGGACGCGACGTTCACCGACCAAGATGGCAACGTAGAGACCGCAGACGACACGGTTGCGAAAGACACCACTTACGGTGACGAGACAGATGAGCCAGCCGATGGCATCACACAGCCAACGGTGAGCATCACAGACAGCACAGCTGACGATAACGATGATGAGATCACAGGTACCGAGACAGCGACCATCAGCGGCAACATCGGTGAAACCGCAGCGGCGACCGTGGACTTGGTGATCAGCGATGGCGACGACAGCACGGCAGATATCGTTCTGAACGACGTGACGGTGAAAGCGGACGGCACCTTCGAAGTGCCAAACGTGGACGTGAGCAGCCTGAAAGATGGCACCTTGACTGTGGACGCGACGTTCACCGACCAAGATGGCAACGTAGAGACCGCAGACGACACGGTTGCGAAAGACACCACTTACGGTGACGAGACAGATGAGCCAGCCGATGGCATCACACAGCCAACGGTGAGCATCACAGACAGCACAGCTGACGATAACGATGATGAGATCACAGGTACCGAGACAGCGACCATCAGCGGCAACATCGGTGAAACCGCAGCGGCGACCGTGGACTTGGTGATCAGCGATGGCGACGACAGCACGGCAGATATCGTTCTGAACGACGTGACGGTGAAAGCGGACGGCACCTTCGAAGTGCCAAACGTGGACGTGAGCAGCCTGAAAGATGGCACCTTGACTGTGGACGCGACGTTCACCGACCAAGATGGCAACGTAGAGACCGCAGACGACACGGTTGCGAAAGACATCACGGCGAACGTAGGTGCGCCATCAATAACAAACATCACCGATGATTCAACTGATTCGGACTACTCTACGGTGACCTTACACGGTACAGGTAGTGAACCTGGTAATACAATCGAAGTCTTCGCTAAAGATTCCTCTGGACTTTACGTATCAATCGGCACTGCATTCGTTGTCGTTGGTGACCCGTCTCCAACTTGGACGCTGGACATTTCGTCTGAAAGTGCAATTCCACTAAACGATAACGAATTCCTGTACGCGAAGGAAAAGGACTCTGACGGCAACACTAGTGAAGCCTCCGATACAGTTCATTACTACCACGGTGATTTCGATCCTGCACTATCTGAAACTACAGATGATTATGTACTTCTTGGTGCCGGTGATGACGAATTCATCGTTAATCAAGATGATGAAAACGATAAGCTCGTAGCCGACGGTGGAGCCGGAACAGATACAGCGAAATTTGACTTTGCGAAAGATGCGCAAGGTGTAACCGTTACGATTAACGCTAACGGTGAAGTTGTGGTTGTTGACCCACAAGGCGATACAAACATCTTTAGAGAGTTCGAGAATTTTAATTTTGATGGCGAAGTCATTACTAAAGATCAAATCCTTCAGCCTGAGGTCACAATCATTGATGCTGATAATATCTTGACTCAGATTGAGCTTGGGCAAAACGTTAATTATACCGTCAAGCTTCCGGTTGGAGCCGCAGTTGGCTCTGTGTTAATTGTAACGATTGAAGGAGTTGCACAAGCACCAATTCAGCTCACACCACAGCACCTAAGTGATGGCAAGTTAGACTTAAGCCTTCCTGGAAGTGACGTGGTTGGAACTGAATTGACGATAGACGCTCAAATCACTTTAGCAAATGGTCAAATCGGAGAATCTGGTTCAGATGACATTGACGTTAATACAGCACCTAGTGCAGTAGATAATGGCTTAAATAGTGTAAATGAAGAGACGATTGTTACTATTGCTAAGTCAGATTTATTAGCAAATGACTCGGATTCAGACAACGATAGCTTCAGTATCACAAATGTTGATAACGCTGTCGGAGGCACGGTTACAATTAGTGGCAATAATGTAGTGTTTACTCCGACAGAGCACTTTAACGGTAAGGCATCATTCAATTACACGATTACGGATGAGCACGGTGATACTGATACAGCAACTGTTGAATTTGTTTATGACGCTGTTAACGATAAGGCGACTATTACTGGTATTGACACTGGTGAGGTCACGGAAGTAGACGGTTCAGTTATTTTAAGTGATACAGGAATACTGATCTCGACGGATGTCGACAACGTAGACAACAGATTCCAAACTAGTGTTATCGATGTAGAACACCCTTCTGAAGGTGCGCCTCACGGCTCATTAACGATGACTGAAGCAGGCGTTTGGACATACAACGTTAATAACAGTCATATCGAATCATTAGCAGTTAATCAGACCCGAATTGAAAGCTTTATTGTTAAATCTGAAGATGGTACTGAACATCAAATTGATGTAAAAATTACTGGTACAAATGACGAGCCAACCGTAAGTGGGGCAGTAACTAGAACAGTTGCTGAAGATAGTATTACTTCTATCGATTTACTGCAAAATGCTTCGGATGTGGACGATGGGCACTCGTTGTCGATTGTCGATGTAGGGTCATTACCAGATGGTGTTTCAGTATCTGAGTCTACTTTAACTATCGATACTAGCCATGCATCTTATCAGCATCTTGATAAAGATGATTCAATGGACGTGACTGTTATATATAAAGTGAAGGATGAACATGGTGCAACGGTTGATCAAAGTGCCGTTATCACTGTTACAGGCACCAATGACGAGCCCATAGCACAGAACTTCAAGCTAACGACGGATAGTGACGGGGAAGCAGAGTTTAAATTTACAGATATTGATTTGAACTTAGTGACTCAAGATTCAGCAGTGTCAGATATTGAGGATGATCATGATGGAACCACGTTGAAGATTGTGATTGATGAAGATCCACTGTTTGGAGACTTTTACATCGCTGGAACTGAGCAGAAAGTTGTTAAAGGTGCAGAAATCAAGGCTGATACCAAATTAGAGTATCGCGCCGCGGACGATGCAAACGACAAACTAAGCTTTGATGCAGTTGATTATATTAATGATGGAAATAGCGTTGGTAGTTCAGTTAAGGAAATTGTTATTGGTGGTGTGAGTATTTCCGGAGGTGTGTATGCTGGAGATATGGAAAGTGGTGCGACATTAACGAAAGCAAACCTTGGTTATGACTCAAGTGATAAAGACCGTGGGTTTGGTGTTAACTCGACTGGTGATGTAGATAATGAAATAAGTTCGGATGCGAAAGAGTATCTGCAGATTGAGTTTGCCGAAGGGGTTACAGTAACAAGTGCCGATATTACTTTTGCCAGTATGCATGGTCATTATGATAAAGGTGCAACGCAAAATGCGCAGGTTAATATTTTCCTTTACCGTGATGGGGTACATGTAGAAACGCTAATTCTCGATGCGGATAATGGCGATACGTTATCAAATTCGTTGGCAACGAAGACTATCGAGTTTTCTGATGGTTTTGATGAAATTCGCGTTACAACAACAGCTAACAATAATTCGAACTTTACCGTGAGAGGCGTTGAGGTTAATGAATCAACGATTAGTGAAAGTATCGATTATCATGCGGTTGATTCTGACGGTACAGACAGTAATACAGCACAAATTACGGTTGATGGTACAACATCAGATGCTCAACCTGATGTCAATGTTCAGATTGGAGAACCGTCAGTAGTTAAGGCTTCTGAATTAGCCGAACATAGCGGAGTCCGTCGTTTTGATTCATTGGCCAGCGCAAAACTGGAGTATTCAGCATCCGGAAAGCTAATTAACGAAGGTGATCATAGGCAAGATGCACTTTCGCATAAAAATATGGATGCGGATTACTTAATGATCGCGCATGGTGGGCACAATGAAACCTTAACTGCACAATATGGGGACTTTAATGACATTCTAGTCGGTGGTGATGGGGTGTTGGGCAACTCAGATAGCGATAAACAAGATTCACTTCATGCTAGAGGCGGAGACGATATATTAATCGGAGAAGGTGGTGATGATGGCCTTTATGGCGGGACCGGCAACGATACTGCGGTATACGCTGGAAACTTTGACGAATACGATGTTTCTGACGTAAAAGTTGTATCTGGTAACTCTACATTCTTTACTGTGGAAGATGAAGGCTATGACGCTGCAGGGCGTTCTAATGAAGGCGATGATGATCTATATGATGTTGAGTATCTCCAATTTGCTGATGGAATATTCCACTGGGATGGTGATAGCTGGGAAAATATCGAACAAACGTACCTTGAGTACCCATTAGATATTGACGCATCGGTAGGTGACATCACAAGTGATACTATTCATTCTTTAACGATCGAAGGGTTACCTTCAGGATCCGAAGTTGTAAATAGCAATGGTGACGTTGTTGGTTCACTAAATGGAGATGGTACGTGGTCAGTACCTGTAACCAGTGGTCAGACTGAAATTAATATTGATGGATTATCAGTACGAATCCCTCAAGGGGAGCAACTTTCTATCAATGTTAAAGTTGAAGCAATTGACTCAGGTAATAATGATATTGAGTCGAGTGAGGCATCAGCAACAGCGCCGCATGAGGTGTTTGTTGTTCAAGAAGTAACACCGCCAACCTTGATTTCATTGGTATTGGACTCATCTGGTAGTATGGACGATTATTCACACAATGGCGTAACAAGAATGAACTTGATGCTTCAAGCATCTGTAGCAATGCTGCAGGACGTGAAGTCGCAACCTGGTTCAAACGAAGTTCACGTTCAATTGATCGATTTTGATAATAGAGTATCAGGCGATGATGAAGAGAATATGTCTCCAATTGGCTGGTTTACTGTTGAAGAAGCGATAGCAATACTCACTTCTGCTCAAGCTGGTTCAGTTGAAGTAGGTGGATCCACTTATTTTGAAGTGACAGGCGGTACGGATTACGAGGAAGCGGCATACGCGACCATAAATGGCTATGGCAGCCTGCCAACCGGTATTGATGCATCAAACACCAATGACGTTGTTTATTTTATTAGTGATGGTGCAAGTAATGGTGGTTGGGACAGCGATGCTGACAAAGCTTGGAATGACTTTACTAAAGATAAAGACGTAACGGCGGTAGGTGTTGTTAAATCAGTTACCTCCAGCACAAATATCGATAATTTAGAAAGTATATCTAACAAGGTTGTTTATATCCCTGATAGTGAGCTAATAACGAAGTTGCCTCAGCTGGCTCCAGTTATCGGCCAAGCGGGCGAGTTGTTAGGTAATATTAGCAATCAAGCCGTAGTTATTGATGTTGATAAGCTTAATGTACTACAAGAAATAGGTGTGGATGGTAGCCAGTCTAAGTCATCTCTAGTTGCGACAATTGTTGATGGCGAGTTGAAGCTAGCTACTGACTATGGTGATTTGATCATCAATAGTGATGGGAGTTATGTGTTCCAACATATAGCTACCGCGCCTACGGTTGATAGTGGAAAAGCTTTGGGTCTAGAAATTATGTATACAGTTCGTGATGGAGACGGAAATGAGTCTCAGCAATTATTATCGTTAAACATCAGTGCCCAAGGTGAGGCCAATTTAGCGCAAAGTCATGCACAAGCCGGTTCTACTGCGGATGATCTTTTAGTAGGTACTGACTTCGATGATATTCTTCTCGGTGGAGATGGTGAAGATACTTTAGTTGGCGGTTTAGGCAACGATATCTTAACTGGTGGTGACGATGCAGACCTATTTAAATGGGTTGATGGTGATTTAGATGGAAGCACAGATCGAATCACTGATTTCAGCATCACTGAAGGAGATAAGGTCGACTTATCCGATTTGTTTATTGATACACCAACTCAACAACAGGTTGATGAGTTATTAGATAACATTGAAGTTGAAGGTGACGCAGATAATTCTTCGATGGTAATTGAAACACCAGTCCAGCAAGTGACCATTGAATTTGATGGGTTATCGGCCGCTGATTTAACTAATAACTTAAGTAACATCTTGGTCATCAAAGACGACTAAGTTATTCATAAAGCCAAAAAAACCGAGATTGAAACATCTCGGTTTTTTATTGCACAATAACTTAAAGTACTATTCTTTTGCCTGCCCCTACAACACTTTACAAGCAAAACCTTTTAGGTAAAAACCTTCTGGGTAAGCAGTGTCGGTAAGGTGATCTGCGGCTTGTTCAAAACGCTCTACAAATTTTACACTTCGGCCAGCATCTAATGCGGCATCTGCAATGATTTTTTGGAACAGATCTGCTCCCATTAAACCAGAGCAAGAGTAAGTCAGTAAGGTGCCACCTGGGTTTAAAATCTGCATTGCCAACATGTTGATATCTTTATAACCGTTCGCACCAGATGTTAAGTTGTTCTTGCTAGATACAAACTTTGGTGGGTCCATGATAACAACATCAAACTTTGTACCTTGGTCGCGGTATTCACGCAATAGTTTGAATACATCCGCATTCAAGAACACTGCGCGTTTTTTGGAAATATCAAATTCATTGATTTCAGCGTTGTGTTTAGCCGTATCTAATGCAGGTTGAGATACGTCTGCATTGATTACACGTTTTGCTCCGCCTTTCAGTGCGTATAGTCCGAAACCACCGGTGTATGAGAAACAGTTTAAAACGTCTTTGTTTTTAACGTATTTCATTGACTCTTTACGGCTGTCACGCTGATCAAGATAGAAGCCCGTTTTGTGGCCTTCAACAATGTCGACACTGATTTTGATGCCATTCTCTTCAATCACAACAGACTTAGGTGGCTCTTCGCCATGAAGAACACCCACAGTTTGCTCCAACCCCTCTTTTTTACGAACTGCAACATCAGAACGCTCATAAACATTACACTCAGGGAAGCAATGAACTAACGCTTCAACTAGAATCTGTTTATTTAATTCAGCGCCAGCACTAAGCAGTTGGCAAACAAGAAAGTCTTGGTATTTATCAATGGTAATGCCCGGCAACCCATCTGATTCAGCTGCAATTAAGCGATAACCTGTAAGACCGTCACGTTCAATAATCTCTTCGCGTAGAAGTTGAGCATTTTGAATTCGTTTAATGAAAAACTCTTTATTGATCTCTTCTTTTTCAAAACTCCAAACACGAGCTCGAATTTGCGAAGTAGGAGAGTACGCTGCTTTAGCTAGCCATTTGCCGTTCTGCGCAAATACGTCGACAGTTTGACCTGATTGAGGCTCACCTTCCACTTTGTCAATACCACGTGAGAATACCCACGGATGCTTACGTCGAAGTGATTTGTCGCGGCCTTTTGCTAGATAAATTGCAGGAGTCATTGAGATGCTCTATATATTGAATCAAAAAATGGCGTGTATTGTCGGTGATGCGGTTGGGAAAAGCAATGTATCACCTAAAATAAGAAAAGGGCTACAAAACTTGCAGCCCTTGAATAGGTGTAAAACAGCGAATGTAGAGTTACCTGCTACGCTTTTAAGCCTGTGAGTAGTCCTTCCATTTCATCGCTTTGTTTGCGGAGTTGTTCAACATTTTTATTCGATGCAGAAATCATTTCACACACATTGTTTGATTGATTACGAATTTCCTCAACACTTGCCGCAATATTATCAGCAACAACGCCTTGCTCTTCTGCCGCTGTCGCGATTTGAACGCTACTATCAGAAATAGACTGGTTTTTGTCTGCAAGGTGGCCTATCTCTTCATTAACTTCAGCCATTAAGGATTGACCCTCATTTGCATTGTTAACCGTCACTTCCATCAGTTGAGTCAAAGATTGGCTATTGCGCTGTAATGATTCAATCATACTTTGAATTTCAACAGTCGCTTGTTGGGTTCGACCTGCAAGCGCTCTTACTTCATCAGCAACAACCGCAAACCCGCGTCCTTGTTCACCAGCACGAGCAGCCTCGATTGCGGCATTTAACGCAAGTAAATTTGTCTGCTGGGAGATAGCATTGATGGTTGTGACAACTTCGTCAATTTGCGCAGCATTCGCGTCCAATTCTTCAACTGCTTGAGAAGCTGAAGTAATCTCGTTCGATAGATTCGAAATCGACTCAAGAGTCGTACTCACTTTTACCTGTCCGCCTTGGGCAACACTGCGAGCATCTTCTGTTTGTGTGCTGGAATCATGTGCAAGGTTAGCAACTTCACGGATTGTAGAAGCCATCTCTTCAGTCGCACTTGCTAGCGAATTCAGATGTTCTTGCTGAGTATTGGAAACGTCGGAACTTTGTTGTGTTGATAAATTCAAATCAGAGCTAATTTGCTGCATAAGTGCAACAGACTCTTGAATCGAAAGTACCATTTTTTGTTCGCGTTCAGCGACTTTATCAATAGCAATAGCGATCGTACTGAATTCGTCTCGTACTAAGAAAAAGTTCATGCGCTCAGTTAAATTACCACTCGCTAGAACACTTAGAGCCTTATTCATTGTAAACATAGCACCACCAATGAAGGTCATGATGTAGTAAACCGCGAGAGCTATTAGAGATAAAGCGACAAAAATGATGACTAAGTGAGTGGTTGAAAGTGAAGCCCACAACGTTAGATTGTGAGATGCGACGATGCTAAACGCCCCGTCCATTACTGACACAGAACCAACACCATTACCAATCTGAATGGTTTCTGAATTACTTAATAAATTGCTTACTTCCGCGCGAGTGAGTTCTCCAGCTTCAATTAAGTTTTTGGTTAGAATAAGTTCATCTTGAACCAGCTGATTAAGCATGGAGTCTGCTGAACTGCTGAGCACGAAAGAGAGGATCACCAGAGCAAGTACCGGTAATAAGAAAAGGAGGTAGAATTTTTCTTGAATTTTAAGGTGTATAAGATATTTATCGATCCAGCGGAATGGAATCTCTTTCATAGTGCTATGCTCTAATTTAGATGGTAAAAACCTACAACAGAAAGTAGGTATAAAGACTCGTGAAATATAGCACTCAATTGACAAAATAGGTGTTTAGATGACTCAAAAATGTGAAAGGTTTATCGTATTTGGTGTGGTTCAAGGCGTAGGTTTTCGATATTACACATCAAGACAAGGGCTGGAATCTAATGTGACTGGGTACGCTAAAAATTTAAATGATGGTAGTGTCGAAGTCATGGTCTGTGGGCAAAGCGATAATGTTGAGATATTTGCAAAATGGCTAGCACATGGGCCTAAATCAGCAACCGTTGATTCAATCATCAGAAGTGGTCCACTAGATCGTGAGGAAGAATGCAATATAAAGGGGTTTGAAATACTGTAGAAGGGTCTACAGTATTATTTAAAAATCCCGAGAGCTTATCGAAACTTGTTTTATAAGCATTTCGCTGGTTTTGGGAGCCCTGCTAATTTTGTCGCTTGCTTTGCTGGGCCTTGTTTGAACAGTTTAAAAAGATACTTACTGTTGCCTTTTTCAGGACCATGTTCTTTTTCTATCGCTTTAACCAACATACGCACTGCTGGAGATGTTTTAAACTCTTCATAAAACTTTCGAACAAATAGAATAACTTCAAGGTGAGCATCCGTTAGTTCGATGCCTTCTTCTTTAGCTAAATGTGGGATCAAATCTTCGCTCCACTGTGTGTAATCTAACAGATAACCTTGAGCGTCAGTTTCGATAGTTTTGCCGTTGAATTCAAGCATGGTAATTCCACTAATGTTTAACAAGTATTTAAATAGTTATCAGATAGGGTAGCGCAGCCGAGGTCAACTTCTCAAGCACATCTTTCTGCTGATACAAAAAAGCCCAAGGTTTTGGCCTTGGGCTTAGTCATATCAATTAAGTCATTAGTCGTTGTTGGTGATACCAAGAATACTCAACAGGCTAATGAATAGGTTCAGAATATTTAGATACATAGAGATTGTTGCGTTGATGTAGTTTGTCTCTTCACCACGAACAATACGGCTAGTATCAAATAGAATGAAACCAGAGAATACCATTGCAGAGATGCTACTGATTGCAAGTTGAGCCATTGTTGAACCAACAAAGATATTGATCAAACCCGCTGCAATAACAACAATAAGACCAGCAATCAAGAAGCTACGCATGAAAGAGAAATCTTTCTTAGTCGTGATTGTGTATGCAGATAAAGATAAGAAAACTAAACCTGTTAAACCAAGAGCTTGAGCGATTAGGCTAGGGCCATTTGGAATCGCAGCGTAGTGATTTAGCATTGGACCAAGAGCACCACCCATTAAAGTAGTGAATACGAAGGTCCACACAATACCTGCAGATGAATTAACCGCTTTAGGCATAACAAAAAATAGAATACCGATTGCAGCAACTTGCATTACTAGCGCCATCATTGATGACATCTGCATCGCCATAGTCGCAACGGCAGCAATAGCACTTGTGATTAGTGTCATTGATAGTAGGAAATAAGTATTTTTAAGTACTTTGTTTGTTTCTAATGTGCTCTCTACGCTTGATGAGCGAGATACCATTGGGCTATTCATAATCTTCCTCGATAGAGTGACTTAATATTTATATGAACAGTTATGGGGCTGAAAGTTCAAAAAATCAAGTCTTTTTAGTGTTGTTCTTAAATAAAATAATAATAAAAATAAAAGCTTAAGTGTTAGCTAAGATGTAACATTATATTTCATCCATTATAAGTCTATGAGCTTATGAGGAAAATAAAAGAGAGGCACTTAGCATGCCTCCCTTAAGTTTTACCGCCTGCAACAGGTTTAGTGGTGCAATATTTGACTTAAGAAATTTTGAGTTCGATCAGACTGAGGATTTTCGAAGAAATCGACAGGGTTATTTTCTTCAATAATTTCTCCGGCATCCATGAATATTACTCGATCTGCCACCTCTTTCGCGAAACCCATTTCGTGAGTAACACAGAGCATTGTCATACCTTCATCTGCTAGTTCAACCATAACATCCAATACTTCACGAACCATTTCAGGGTCGAGTGCAGAGGTAGGTTCATCAAAAAGCATAACTTGAGGGCTCATACAGAGAGAACGAGCAATAGCCACACGTTGTTGCTGACCACCAGAAAGTTGTCCTGGGAACTTGTCGGCTTGATCTGGGATCTTTACACGCTCTAAATACTTCATTGCAATTGCTTCTGCTTCCTTTTTAGGCATTTTCTTAACCCAAATAGGCGCAAGAGTGCAATTTTCAAGTACTGTTAAGTGTGGGAATAAATTGAAGTGCTGGAAGCACATCCCAACTTCTTTTCGTACGGCTTCGATATTTTTTAAATCTTCGGTTAATTCATTACCTGATACAAAAATATGCCCTTTTTGATGCTCTTCAAGTCGGTTAATACAACGAATCATCGTTGATTTACCAGAGCCAGAAGGGCCACAGATAACGATTTTTTCGCCTTTACGAACTTCAAGATTAATATTCTTTAGTACGTGAAATTCGCCATACCACTTGTTCATATCCTTGAGTTCAATCATCAACTCTTGACTATCATTTGTATTCGATTGTTGCTGCGTCATAATACGTCCTTGATCTTTTTAATTATCGTTTGTGGCCGGTGTGAAGTTTGTTTTCAAGCCATATCGAATATCTCGACATGCTAAAACAGAACACCCAGAACACTAACGCGACAAATACATAACTTTCGGTGGAAAACCCTAACCATTCAGGGTCAGTGTTTGCGGCTTGACCAATACCAAGTACATCAAACATACCGATGATGAGTACGAGACTGGTATCTTTAAACAAGCCAATAAAGGTATTAACAATAGATGGAATCGTGATTTTAAGCGCCTGAGGGAGAATGATTAATCCCGTTTTTTTCCAGTAGCTTAAACCTAATGCATCTGCAGCTTCATATTGGCCTTTTGGAATGGCTTGTAGACCACCACGAATTACTTCCGCCATATAGGCTGCACTAAATAGAACTACCCCGATTAATGCTCGAATCAACTTGTCTGTTTCAGAACCTTCAGACAAAAATAGTGGCAGCATTACTGAAGCCATAAAGAGTACTGTAATTAACGGAACGCCACGCCACACCTCGATATAGATGGTACACATGCTTCGTATAATTGGCATCTCAGAACGACGGCCCAGTGCCAAAGCGACACCGATAGGCAAGGAAACCACAATGCCCACTAGAGCAATGATAAGCGTAACCAGTAAGCCACCCCATTTATGGGTTTCAACGACTTCAAGGCCAAACACGCCACCATAAAGTAGACCAGCAACAAAGAATGGGTATATGTTAACGAAAACTAACCAAATCCAAAGTCGCTTTGGCGTTTTTTCGTAGGCGAGTAGGCCAACGAAAATAGCTAACGTTGCATAGAAAAGTTGAGGTCGCCATAGTTCAGCTTCTGGGTAAAAACCGAACATAAATTGATCCCAACGAACGCTGATAAACACCCAACAGGCGCCATCACTGGTACAGGCATCTCTTGTGCTTCCAAGCCAATCGGCATTGAGAATTGCCCAGTCAAATATTGCCCAAAATAAAGAGAAGCCTAAATAGGCTAAAACAATAGTCACTACTGAGTTAACAGGGCTATTAAAAAGATTTTTTCGAAGCCAACCTACCGCACCGACAGTGTTTGCAGGTGGTGGAAGGCTTGGTTGAAATTCATGTATGCTCATCTTATCTCTCCACCAAAGCAACTTTGCGGTTATAGATATTCATCAATGCAGATGTCAAAATACTCAATGTGAGATAAACACCCATTGTCATTGCAATGATTTCAATCGCTTGCCCAGTTTGGTTGAGGGTTGTCCCTGCAAAAACCGAAACTAAATCAGGATAACCAATCGCCATCGCTAGGGATGAGTTTTTGGTTAAATTCAAATATTGACTGGTCAATGGTGGAATGATGATCCTCAGAGCTTGCGGAATAACAACTAACTTTAAGGTTCGTGAACGAGGTAAACCTAATGACATGGCAGCTTCAGTTTGCCCGTGACTAACGGCGTTAATCCCTGATCGTACAATTTCGGCAATAAACGAAGCGGTATAGATACTTAGTGCGAGCATTAAGGCCGCAAGTTCAGGAATAATGCTGATACCACCACGGAAATTGAACCCTTTTAATTCAGGATATTCAGCCGTGATAGGTTGTCCCATAATAAAAAATATGATCGTCGGAATGACAATACATAAACCAAAAGCGATTCGTAATAAAGGCGTTTGTTGACCCGTTAGTTTTTGCTTGTTTTTGGCCCAAATGCTAATGAACAATGTCGCAATGATGCCGGCAATAAAAGCTGCGATGACAAAAGCACTACCTTGTTCAAAAACAGGAGCGGGAAAATATAAACCACGAACATTAAGGAATATTGCTTCACCTAAACTCATACTTTGACGAGCAGATGGTAGCGCTTGAAGTACAGCAAAGTACCAAAAGAATATTTGCAATAGAAGTGGAATATTACGGAAAATTTCAATGTAAATTGCTGCGAAACGGCTAACCAACCAGTTATTAGATAGTCGAGCAATCCCGACAGAAAAACCGATGGCTGTCGCTAGGATAATACCAAGAACTGAAACTAAAGCCGTGTTCAAGAGGCCGATAACAAATGTTCTTCCATAAGAAAATGTTTCGTCGTACTCAACAAGTGTTAAGCCAATACCAAATCCAGCTTCTTCAGATAAGAAACCAAAGCCAGTCGCGATACCTCTAGCATCAAGATTGGTTAAAGCATTATTTACTATGGTGTATCCGAAAAAGAGCAGTGCAGCAACCGCAAGTATTTGGAAGATGACTGAGCGAAAGGTAGGGTTATAAAATAGGTTTGCACTCTTAGCAGTTGGTTTTGCCTGCATACTTGGTACATTATTATTAGGTTTCATACAACATTAACCTCAAATCCATTTAGGAAAGGGCGGCATTCCACCGCCCTTCAATAACATATCCAAACTGAATTAGCGGATAGGTGGAGCGTACATGAAGCCACCAGCATTCCATAGGGCGTTTACGCCACGTGAAATAGCTAGAGGAGAACCTGTACCAACGGTGCGTTCAAAGCTTTCACCATAGTTACCCACTTGTTTGATTACTTGGTAGCCCCAATCATCACGAATGCCAAGACCTTTACCTTTAGGACCATCAACACCAAGAATACGTTTGATGTTTGGATCTTTAGATTTCAGCATTTGATCTGCGTTTTTAGACGAAATACCATACTCTTCGGCATTAATCATTGCAGAGAGTGTCCATTTTGCCACGTTAAACCATTTGTCATCATCTTGACGAACAACCGGTCCAAGAGGCTCTTTAGAGATGATTTCAGGTAAAACTTGCGCTGAACTTGGATCTTTAAGGTTCAAGCGAAGGGCGTAAAGACCTGATTGGTCTGTCGTAAGTACATCACAACGACCGGCATCAAAACCTTTAGATGTTTGCGCGGCAGTATCAAATACAACCGGTTTGTATGACATTCCGCTGTTACGGAAATAATCGGCTAGGTTAAGTTCCGTAGTGGTACCAGATTGAACACATACAGAAGCACCATCCAGTTCTTTAGCACTGGTTAAGCCAAGATCTTTTTTGACCATGAAACCTTGACCATCGTAGTAGTTTACGCCAACGAAGTTTAAACCAAGAGCTGTATCACGGTGAAGAGTCCATGTGGTGTTACGCGACAATACATCGATTTCACCAGACTGGAGAGCGGTGAAACGTTCTTTTGCCGTTAAAGGAACATACTTAACTTTTGTTTTATCGCCAAGAACAGCAGCTGCCAGTGCTTGACAATATTCAACATCGATTCCTTCCCATTCACCTTTTGAGTTTGGGTTAGAGAACCCTGGAAGACCAGTACTTACACCACAAGTTAGATAACCTTGTGATTTAACTTTTTCCAGAGTGCTATCTGCTGCTGATGCTGATGTTGCCATCATGGCAGAAGAAGCAGCGACGACTGTAGCAAGAAGAGTGAGTTTATTTGTCATTTGTATCCATCCTGTATGATCCATGTTAAACCAGGTAATACCTGATACAACTTACTTATCATGATTACGTTATATCCTTTACGATTGATTTCGGCTTTTTGAGCACGATTGAAAATCAATCACTTATAAGCGTAGGTAAGGATTTATGTTTTCTCAAACATTTAATTTAAAAAGATTTTTGAGAGAAATCACAAAACCGAACAGATGTTAGGATGACTAAATGTTAACTGAATGTAAATAGTGCAACTGAGCACATCATTAGTGCATTAGAATAATTGTACTCATATTAAATGTTTAAATGGTGTTACAGGTTATTTGACAGTCGTATACTAGTGAGACAATCTAAGAACTAATGAAAATTTAGTCTTAAATAGTTTATTAAGAGACAATGGGCTGCTCAGAATGCACTGTTTTTGGTAGCATAAGTGAATAGTTATTTAGAAAGCTTAGGAGTAGCAATGCGATATTTTCCACTATTTTTGGATGTAGTTAACAAACCTGTTTTGGTTGTGGGTGGGGGAGAGGTTGCATGCAGAAAAGTCGATTCACTTTTAAGGGCAGGTGCATCGGTTACTGTCGTATCACCCAAGTTAGAGCCTTACTTGAGGTCACTTGTGGATGCAGAGCGTTGTTCATGGATTCAAAATTTTTATTCCAGTGAAATTATGACCAAGCAGTATATTCAAATATGGGCAACAACCGATAATCCATCCTTAAATCACCAGGTTCATAAAGATGCAAAAAAAATGGGTATTCTTGTCAATGTGGTTGACGATTTACCCTTCTGTGATTTCATTACTCCGTCTATGGTGAACCGTGGGCGAATCCAAATTGCGATATCGAGCGGTGGCGCTTCTCCTATTTTAGTGAGAAATATTCGTGAAAAATTAGAATCAGTACTGCCACAGAATTTATCTCTACTCGCAGAGTTTGGCGCATCAAAACGTAATTCTATTAAGAAAGAGTTTCCTAGTGTCACAGAAAGACGAAAATTCTGGGAATCGTTCTTGTCTGATTCTCGCGTTGAATCATCAGTGAGCAGAGAACAGCTAGAATCACTATACCAAATCGCTATTAAGCAAGAATTAGACAGAGCAGGTAGCTGCACATGGATAGAGTTTGGTGATGATGTAGAGCTTTTGACGATCAAGGCATTACGACTAATGCAACAAGCGGAACTGATTCTATACCCTAAAGCGTGTCCCTATGATTTTATTGATTTATCGCGGAGAGATGCTGAACGCGAGGAATATGCAACTGCTGCTGATTTGTCCGAGAGAATAGCCAAAGCGAAACAAGACAACTTGCGAATCTGCGTTTTTGTACCGAAGAAGAACGAGTGTTCATTGCTAATTGGAAGTGATAGCTTGCTCTCTTTGGGCCGATGTTGACCGTAAACCAGTTTTGAAGTCACTTTTACTTAAGTGTTGCTTACGTGGAATAGAAAAACAAAGAGGGAGGCACAATCAAGTGCCTCCCTCTTTGTTTATAACCAGTACCAAGTTCTTTTTCTAAAGGCTAGCTGCCTAGTTATTACAAACCACCATTACAAAAGTAATTAGTCGCGGAAGTTGTCAAACTGGAACGGTTGGCCGAAATCACCACCGCGAACCAGAGCCATAACTTCTTGTAGATCGTCACGTTTTTTACCTGTTACGCGCATCTTCTCGCCCTGAATAGCAACTTGAACTTTGATTTTTGCATCTTTTACGGCTTTGATTATTTTCTTAGCAATATCAGTTTCAACACCTTGTTTGAAAATGACATCTTGGTGCCAATTTCTACCCGTTTGGTCCGCTTTTTTTGCTTCCATCGCTTTAGCATCCACACCGCGCTTGGTTAGGTTGCTGCGTAGAATGTCGCGCATCTGCTTAAGTTGGAAGTCATCTTGCGAAGAAAGGGTAACAACGTCGCTCTTATATTCGAATGACGCCTCTACATTTCTAAAATCAAAACGAGTAGCAAGTTCACGGTTTGCGTTATCAACAGCGTTACGAAGTTCTGTGCTTTCAACTTCAGAAATAATATCAAAAGAAGGCATAAAAATTATCCTCAGTTTTATTTACGGGTTTTAATTGCAGTAGAGAGCATATCAAGCATTTGAACAGTGTCATTCCAACCAATACAAGGGTCGGTAATTGATTTTCCATATTCAAGGTTGTTGATATCGGTCATAGGTTGATTGCCTTCTTCAATAAAGCTTTCAGCCATGATCCCTGCAACATAAGTGCTTCCAGATATGATTTGATCACAAATATCTTGTGTGACTTCGAGCTGTTTACGGTGCTGTTTTTCACAGTTTGCGTGGCTAAAGTCAACAATTAGACGCGCAGGTAAATCAAACTCTGCAAGCTTGTTGCATGCGGCTTCAACCGATTGAGCATCGAAATTCGGCCCAGTGTCACCACCGCGAAGAATAATGTGCCCATACGGGTTACCACTGGTGCGATAAACCGTCATACGACCATTCTTATCTGGAGAGTAGAAGTAGTGAGATGCATGCGACGCGCGAATAGCGTCAATGGCAATTTTTACGTTGCCGTTGGTACCATTTTTAAAACCAACAGGACAAGATAGCGCAGATGCCATCTCACGGTGGATTTGCGATTCAGTTGTACGTGCACCAATAGCACCCCAAGTGATTAAATCAGCAATGTATTGGCCTGTGATCATGTCAAGGAATTCAGTCGCTGTCGCAAGCCCTAGCGTATTAATATCAAGTAAGAGTTTACGTGCTTTGTGCAGCCCAGCTTCCAGTGCATAAGAACCATCTAGGTTTGGATCAGTAATTAGACCTTTCCAACCTACCACCGTGCGTGGTTTTTCAAAGTAGGTTCTCATGACGATAAAGAGCTCTTTTGAATATTGTTCTTGGATAGAACTTAGACGTTGAGCATAGTCTAGAGCGGCATCGGTATCGTGAACAGAGCATGGTCCAACAATGACCAAAAGTCGATCATCTCGACCAGTAAGAATATCTTCAATTTGTCTGCGAGACTGAGCAATACGTTCAGCAACATCGTCAGTGATAGGGTAAGCACTTCCAAGCTCGGCTGGAGTCGGCATAGGCCCAAGTGCTTGGGTTCTCAATTCATCAGTTTTTAATGGCATGTGATTGCTTGTCTTTTATTGCGAAGCGGTAAAGATAACGGAATTATTCTTAGGAATAAACTCTTTAGAGGCAATCTTATTGGTCATTCGTGGATTAATCGGTGCTTTATTGTTGAGTTAGAGCTAAATCATGGTGTTTTGCTTGAATTCACTTGGCGCTATCGGTATTTTCCTCAAGGTAATAAATCAAATATCGGAGCCATAATGAAGCAAGTCGATCAAGGTACTATTCACCCAGAATTTAAACTTGGGGATGTGTTGCCTTCATACGCAGACAGTCAAGATTCGGACTACTTATATGTTTCTCTATCAGAGCTAATGATGGAGAAGGTTTTTTATCACCCATCGATTGCTCAGGTTAAAGGTGATTTAACGGATATAGAAGTTGGCGCTCTTGATGCGATTTTGTTTGGGATGAGTGTTGACGAGCATTTTGTGGAGACCTTGTCATCTGAGATCTTAATGGCTAAAACAGACAAACATGGCGTAGTGAAAGTCTGTTTAAGCAGCAATGATAGCTACGCATTTCGATCACTACTTGGTGGACAAGTGGAAGAAGATGAAATCAACCCTTCACTTGGCCTAAGAGGTGTGTCTCGGTTTGTCTCTGATGCGTATTCACATGCATTTTCATTAGAGTGCAGCGTTATTAAATCTCTCGTTGAGAAAGGGGTGAATGTTGATGTTGTCATTCCATTTGTTCGCACTCTTGATGAAGCGCAACAGATCATAGAACAGCTGAAAAGCTTAGATATTTCGAGTCAGAACGAGGCAATAAACCTCTGTTTTTCGTGCGATGTTCCGTCTTCGGTAATGCTTGCTCCTCGGTTATTAGAGTTATTTGATAGTGTCATAGTGAATGTTGAACATTTGACTCAATTTACCTTGGGTGTAGATAAAGCCAATGAGACTAATGAACATCTGTTTGATCCACAGAATGATGCGGTGTTAGATATGTTGTCACTGGTAATTGAGGCGGCCCAAAAGGTTGGCAAACCAGTGCAAGTTGTAACGCAAGCATTATCAGAGTATCCCGAACTTCAAAGGCATCTACTCAAATATCAAGGCTTGAATGTTGTGGTGACGATGTAACGTTTTGGCTAATGCCTAGTTCGTCATGATAGTTTTTATAAACTCTTTGATTGATGAATAAATGGGCTATCACTACCATCAGTTTAAAAAGAGAAGGTGATATGAACTGCTGTTTATATCACCTTTCTTTAACATTTCTTTGACAATATCGTTTTTCTTCGCTTAACTGGTCTGACAACTTATTCTAATAGTGAGTCGATATGTTATCCCCGTTGCAAAAAGCGAATATGTACTTAAATCTCTTTGGTTTCTTTAAGGTGCCAATGATTTGGTTGTGCCACCCGAAACTATTGGTTCTGAATGAACGCAGTGTCGAAGTCAGGATCCCATTAAAGCGACGGACTAAAAATCATCTTAGTAGTATGTATTTTGGTGTGTTGGCCGTTGGTGCTGACGTGGCTGGCGGGTTCCTCGCAATGGAGAAAGCCCAGCAGCGAGGAGAAAAAATCTCTCTTGCTTTCAAAGGGGTTGAAGCGAAATTTTTAAAGCGCCCAGAAGCTGATGTTCACTTTTATTGTGAGGATGGCGATTTGATTGATCAAATGCTAGATGAAACCATAGGTAGCGGAGAGAGGGTAAACCAAGATGTAAAAATCACTGCCACTTGTCCAAGTTTGCATGGTGATGAACCCATGGCAGAATTTTTATTGACCCTCTCTCTGAAGAAAGTGTCCAGTTAGCTCAAAACTAGCGAGCTAAGAAAATAACAAGCTCAAAGAAAGCGCTTAGTTTACAAAACACTCAGTTTACAAAGTACTTAGCTTACAAAGCACTTAGCTTACTTTGACTTGTTCAATATCGACGATTTTTGAGCGATTCATGATGATTTTCCAGCGATAATAATTCGGTTCACCATCATGGTTGTTCTCTTTAATGATTAAGTTGAGCAAGTGCCTTTTTTCGACGGACTCTTTACTGACTTGACCTTCATTGAGTTGATAGATTTTGTTTGAACCTTTATCCATGAGTCGAGTTAACTCTCTAAGACTGACTTGGATCGTTTCGCGTGTTTCTTCGTAACCACTCATAAATCTTGATGTCGACATCTCTGTCTGTGAACGATAGTGCAATATCTGCTCTTCACGTTGAACGACACGTTTTCTTCTGATCTGCTGGATACGGTCTGCTAATTTTGAAAAGCTGGTGTAATCAAGCCATTCTAGCTTCTGTCCTACCGCTTTGTTTGTTGTCGGGTCGTAGTATCGGCGTTTCCATTTAGGTTTTCCTTTACGCATCCAGCGCCAAAGAATATCGCGCAAATCATCTTTGAATATTTCACGTAACGCATAGATAAACGACATCGCAACGATGAACGATGCGGTGATTTCACCGAGGAAGTCTCGCGCAACGATGGCGATGGTGGTAACAAAAACCATAACCAAACCTGTCGCCACACCTTTCACCGCACGTTTAACATTCTTACCCATAGAGATGGTTTTTTCTTTTAAGATGATTGGGTGTTCTATCAACCTGCGCAATAGACGCATCTTATTACTTAATCGCGTCACATCTTCACGAACTTTTTTCGAGTTGTAATCGTTTAATTTACGGTGAACTGTCTCTTTTTCGCATAGAACAATGAGACGTTCCTTGATAGTTGAGTACTCATTACCCCTAGGCATATGAGCGACTAAGGAGAGAAAGCGTTGTTCTGTATACCAAGAAAGGTAGTTATCGACATTGGCATAATAACGTTTCAAATTCTCTTCAAATGGAATACCACGGCGTAAACGTTTTAATATGTCTAAAGCAAGTTCGATTACTTCATCTACTTCTTCAGCCGAGACATCTTCTCGTTCAGTTTTGTTTAAGCTGTTTACCGCCTTATCGAGGGCAATCACATATTGATAAGCGAATAAGCTCAAGCTGACACGGTATTGAGTGGTAGATAAGCGCCCACGTTTTGCAAGACGGCTATGAACAAGCGGCAATAGCGTTTTATCACTATAATAGGCGCGCTTCTGAGTCATGGCGTTGAAGTAAAAGCCACTCTCAGACAGAACTTCAGGAGTTAAACCCAATTCACCAGGGACAAAAAGATACATATCCATGTCTAATTTTTTAGTTTTAGCCATCGCATGGTTAATTTTGAGAGTAATAGCGTCATGTTTGTCGACGGTGATCAACGATAACTCCTTACAGATATGAAATTTATGAGTGAAACTAGCGAAAGGATACCAGAGATCACGTATAATCACCGCAAATTTGAAAAGAGACAATTTTGATGATTAATGTTGGTCAAATAAACAGCTTAAAAGTGGTGAAACTGGCAGATTTTGGGATTTTCCTGGATGCTGACGATTACGGAACGGTATTACTGCCTAAAAAGTTTGCTCCTGAAAATGCTGAAATTGGTCACATGCTTGACGTATTTCTGTTCATTGATTCTGATAGCCAGTTGGCTGCGACTACAGAAACACCTATCGCGCAGGTTGGTCAATGGGGATTAATGACGGTCGAAGGTGTAAACAGCACGGGCGCATTTGTTAGTTGGGGTGTGAAAAGTAAAGATCTTCTGATCCCATTCAGTGAGCAGCGTGGGCCGTTACGCGAAGGCCAAACCATTTTGGTTTATGTGTATATTGATAAAGCATCAAGCCGTATTGTTGGTACAACAAAGTTTAACAAGTGGTTGGATAATACGCCTGCTAGCTATGAACGTAATCAGCAAGTTGATTTATTAGTCGCTGAGCGCAGTGAGCTTGGCTACAAGATGATTATTAATGGCGAACACTGGGGAATGATCTTCCCTTCAGAAGTGATCGGTAAGTTGTTTATTGGTAAAAAACTGAAAGGCTACATCAAAGATGTGCGTGAAGATGGCAAGATCGATCTTTCTTTGCAGAAAATTGGTGTTGCTAAGATGGACGACTTGAGCTTAAAAGTTTTAGATTTACTAGCGAAACGCGATGGGTTTTTACCATTGAATGATAAATCATCACCAGATGCGATTTTCTCTGCGTTTAGAACAAGTAAAGGTACGTTTAAAAAGACAATTGGCGGTCTTTACAAGCAGGGTAAAATTACCATTGATAAAGACGGTATTAGACTCGTAGATAACGAAGAGTAGTGGTAAGCCACTATAACTTCTGCTTTTGATGTCCAATTAACGCAGCTGATGAACTTGTTTTCTCGGTTATAAAAAAAGACCCAAAACTGATCCCGTTTTGGGTCTAGGGGAAGCAGCTCATGTTGATCGAGCCTGCGTTAATTTTGACTTTAAAGCATGTTACTTGTGACAATTTACTTTTAAAATATCTGTATCTGTATCTGTATCTGTATCTGTATCTGTATCTGTATCTGTATCTGTATCTGTATCTGTATCTGTATCTGTGAGCCTAACTTACGACTCTGTGAAACATTGTTGCTTTGTTGCTGTACTATTGAGAGAAATGAGAGTCATACGGTTACTTAAAACTAACTATCATTTCGGTGAATAAAATAAGTGTAGTACAGCTTAGCGAATTTGCTAGTATTTTGAGAAAATCAGGCTAAGGTCGAGTTTAGACTGTAATTAAAATAGATTTTTATCACGTACAAGTTCTCGTGGTAAGCCATTTTTCACTCGATTGCCCACCCATTTACCGAGTCCAATGACATCGCTTTCTAGCATAACAATCACTTCGCCTTGACCACTTTGATCAAGGGGTCTCACATCTCTACCCATATACCATTCACGAGCATCATCAACTGAAAGATGCACAGTTTTTGCTTCATTACCGGTGGCTAGGGTCGTCGCTACTTGATGCTGCCAGCGGAATCCTTTCTTATGCGTTTCAGCAATTTTAATTCCCATGCGTGAGAATCGAAGTTCACCAATCATTGGTTCAAGTGCATTTGGGAAAAGCCACACATCCTTATCACGCAACCAAACTGAAGAGTCGGAAGGAAGATCAATATCCAGTGTTTTTGCTAGCTGATCACGGACATCCGATTGAATTTTCGCTGTCGCTTTTTCAAAAGGAAACTTACCCATTCTTTTTTTAACTTCAGGAGGAGTGACGCTGGATACTTTACGAATGCGAGCAACAAAGAAACCTTCGCTATCATAAATTTGTGGGAAAATGTGCAAGAAACCTTCTTCCGTTAATGCTGCTTCTGCATCATCAAAAAGGTTCGCCAATGATTCAAACTCAACGGCATCACCAAAGGTTTGTTTTAAATGGTGACAAACATGTTGGTTCTCTTCCAAGCTCAAGGTACAGGTTGAATACACCATAATTCCACCTGTTTTTAAGGCGTGAAAGGCACTTTCAATTAAGTCTCTTTGGGTGTCACCAATCGCAATTACAGAATCAAGACTCCAGTTCTTCATTGCATCAGGATCTTTTCGAATGGTACCTTCACCTGAACAAGGTGCATCAAGAAGAACCGCATCGAATTGCTCTGGTAGCCAACCGCCGAATACTCGACCATCAAAATTACTTAATGCGGCATTTCTAACACCACAACGTTCAATATTGGCGTGCAAGACTTTGACTCGGCTTGCTGAATATTCGTTGGCAACAAGTACGCCTTGATTCTTCATTAATGCGGCTACCTGAGTGGTTTTCGAACCCGGAGCCGCTGCCATGTCCAAGATCGCATTAAACTCGTCATCTTCTGCGTTAAACATTGCAGACGGTGGCATCATGGAACTTGCTTCTTGGATGTAAAAGAGTCCCGCCATGTGCTCTGCGGTATTTCCCAGTGGTACCGAAGTTTCATCAGCATCGATCCAAAATCCGGTATCGCACCAAGGAACTGGAGATAGGGTCCACTCTTTTTGACGTGCTCGCTCAATGAAATCTTCGACAGAAATTTTTAAAGTGTTAACACGAATACTTTTGCGGAGCGGTTTCTTACACGCAGAGATGAAATCTTCCATATTTAAATGGGACGGCATGATCGCTTCGATTTCACGAAGAAAATCGTCAGGCAGCTTTATATTTGGATGCAATTGAGTGTCTCTGAGTCTTTAACGGAATAGGGGATTTTAATTCAATTTTAGGTAGGACTAAACAAAAATGCAGCCGTTAAGCTGCATTTTCTGTTCATTTGTTCTAAGGCTTAGGGATAGCGGTTCGCCAGTTCGACCATTCTTCGTCAGCCTGTGGGTATAAGTAGAATGATTGACCCTCTTTTGCAATGGGTTGAAGCTGTTTCTGTTCCGGGGTAGAGAACGTAATCCCACCACGAACTAAACTGTCAACTGTGCCTGTTTTGATGTTAGCTCCGGATAAACCAATAGAAACATCAATCCCAGAGACATTCCAAAAGACGCTATTGCTCCGAACTAAGTAGGCGTAATCCTTATCTATTTCGACTTCAGAGATAACACGATCGGCAAACTGGCCAAGCTGAACAGACGTTACTTTTCCAATGGGTATTTCTCGGTACAAAACAGGAGTACCAACTTTCACTGACCCACGGGTTTCACTTTGTAAGCTGAATGAAACTCCTGAATCTTCTGGTGGAGCAGAGCTTAACTCGAAGGAGTAGGCTGGCTTGCCATGACCTGGTTCTACTTTGATGTATTTCGTCACAAGAGACGATATATTCTTAATTCCGTCTAAACCAATTTCCGGCTCTGCGACCCAAAAGTGGGAACCTGCTAGGGTAATATTGTTGACAAATTCAGGCAAAATACGAGCCGTCACTTCGACCTTACTCTTTTTGAATAGAGGGACAACTAAGGTCACTTCCCCTACGGTAACACCTTGGAATTTAATTGGCGTTCCTTTGGTTATTTCTTGCTGCCCGTTGGTCATTAATGTAATGACTCGGCCAAATTTTCTCGCATGTTTATAGCTGTTGTATAACTTCCAATTATCGCTGATCTTATTGTCGATACCGGGAAGTGAGTCAAATGCAATGCCACCTTGAATTAAACTTCTTAATGGTGCAGCTTTGATACTGATTCCTGACAAAGAGGCATCGACTTCAACGCCAGAACGGTTCCAAAATACAGTTTGATTAGTGATAAGGTGTTTATATTTGTTTTCAATTGTCGCCTTAATTTTTACACCACCATCTACGAGATAAAAATCCGACACACTGCCGACTTGAAGGTTGCGATATAGTAATGGACTGTCTTTAGAAATAGAGGGCAGTTCAGTTGAAAACAGAGTAATACTTTGAGACCCCGATTGGTTGTATTTAGCCAATTCTGAGAGTGATTGGCTTTGATAAAGGGTATACGATTCTTGCTGTGTATCCGAGCCTTCACTGATAAAACTGATTGATCCACTCAGTAACTGTTTAGCTGGTGGAACGGTGATACTTAAACCCGATCCGGTTAGCTCAGCAGTTGCACTTCCAGTAATAAAGAATCGGTTTCTTGATTTGATTAAATGAGCATAATGGTTGTCGATGAGTGCGTCCATTGAGACATTTTTGTCGTTTAATCTTACGTCTATCACTGAACCGACGGCGATCCCTTTGTAAAGAATTCGTGTGCCAACTTCTAAGCCAAAAGAGCTATCCGCGGTGAGTTTTACCGAGATTGATTTTTCTTGTTGTTGGCTAAATTGAGTTTTTCTAATCGCCGTAAATTGACGAACTTGATCTCCGGCCCCAGGCACTATAGTTAGAAAGTTTCCTCGTACTAGGTTCGCGATGTTTTCAACGCCAGTGAGGGACACTTTCGCCTCTTCTAAGATGAATTTACTGCCAGCCGTTAGCATGTCGCTGAAAGCGGGTTCTATCGCTGCATTGGCAATAATTTGCTCGCGTTCATTGCTTAGTGAAAGATTCGTAATCTGCCCAATCTCAATACCTCTGTACACAATAGGAGCACCAGTGGCACTGACTTTGTTTTCATCGGGTAGGGTGATTTGAATTGGGATACCACGACCTGCGGTTTTTAGATCTGGATACAGTTTGAATTGAGTATGCATGGTGACAGTTTCACCAGCATCTGGCGAGTCTACCGCTATAGAGCCACCGAGTACGGCACTAAGGCTTTCTAATCGGACATCTATCCCATTAAAGCCAATGCTTGTTCCAATCCCACTCACATTCCAAAAGCGACTTTTAGTGGTAATGATATGACTAAACTCATCTTGAATAGAGGCTTGAATTAAGACAGATTCGGATTGTTCATCAAGCTTGTAACTAAACACTTCACCAATTGGGATTTTCTTATAAACAATTTTTGAACCAATGGAGATACCGCCAAGATCTTTTGATTTAAGCGTAACGTTTAATCCTTTTGCCGCTATCAGATCTGAGGGGGCAGATTCTAATGCCGTAAATACAGTCTCTTCTTTTGCATGAGAATCACTAGGTTGTATCGCGATATAGTTTCCAGAAACGAGCGCGTCTAAACCAGAAATACCTGAAAGCGAGGCAGTCGGTTTGACTAGCCAAAAACGAGTATCAGCATTGAGTAACTTTGTCGCTTCAGGATATATGTCAGCATCGACATAAATCCGACTAAGATCTTCTGAAAGGGATATGTCTCGTATCATGCCGACTTCAAGACCTTGATAGCGAATCGTTGTCCTCCCTGCAACAAGACCTTGAGCGTTAGAGAAGTAAATCTGAATGCGTTGCCCAGCATCATGAACCGCTTTAACGACTAACCAACCAGCAAGAAGCATAGTGATAATCGGTAGGATCCAAAGAGGGGATATCCCTTTACTCCTTTTTATATCAGGAGCATGTGACGTTTGGGATGTAGGTTGTTTATTCATTCACTGACTCATCTTTTGACGGGCGATTATAATTATCCCAGATTAATCTTGGGTCAATGCTCTCTGCGGCAAGCATAGTTAAGATAACGACTATACCAAAAGCGACAGCGCCATAACCGGGTGTAAAGTTAAGAATTTGGTCTCTATCAACTAATGTCATCATTATTGAAATTACAAATAAATCCATGACCGACCATTTACCGATCCATTTGACTGCAAAATAGATAATCATTCGTTGGCGGTGGTAAACGGAGCGTTTAAATTGTATACATAACAATATATAAGCGAGCCCAAGAATTTTTATCACAGGCACTATGATACTTGCCACAAAAATGATGATCGCAATCCCATACATTTCATTCCGTACTAAGCCCGCGACCCCAGAGAAAATAGTATCTTCTAATCTACGACCATTGGTTATTAGAATTGATATTGGAATTAAGTTCGCCGGAAAAATGGCTATCGAAGCAGCGATGACATAAGCCCACGTTTTTTGCAGCGAGTTCGGTTTTCTGTGGTGAAGCTTTTCGTGACAACGTTTGCACCTTTTTGCTGTAGGTTGCGAAAGATGGCAAGAGTGACAATGTATCTCTTTATGCTTAAATTTATAATGGGTCTCTGACTGCCATACATCCCAGTAGCGTTGTGTGCTAACCCGGCTGACAAGCAAAACGCTAAATAGTTGAAGAAACAGAAGACCAACTAATCCTGAACCAATATAAATGTCCGAATAATCTTGTAATTTAAAGCATGAGATAGCAATGCTGACTAAAAACACATCTAACATCATCCAGTGCTTTAGTTTTTGAATACACAAAAGTGAATAACGTAAAACTCTAAACCAACGTAGTTTTAAACCTAGATGCGCGGTTAACACTGAAGAGCACACTAGGAAAGGGGCAATGGAGCTACAGAACAAAATGAGCAATGCAAGAGAAACAAACCCCTCTTTCATTAGAGTAATCATTCCAGAAGGTAATGTAGCCGGGATCATTACGCCGACAAGTCTAATGCTGATGAAGTCAAAAAAATGTGAAGGAATAAAAAGCAGTAAACAGGTAATAGCGATGGCGAGATCACCAGATAATGAAGGAGCCTCTCCGCTGTAGAGTAAAGTGCCGCATTGCGGGCAATAGGCACTTTTCCCTTTCTTAATCTCAACGATCTCGACAGGAAGCTCACACCCATGGCAGAGCTTCAGTTTAGTCGAAAGGGTAGATTGGTGAACTTGAGTACTCATGAATAAAAGCAACTCAATAAACAATTGTTGAGCTGTTTAAGCGTGAGACTGCACGCTTCCATATAGCGTTTGATACAAACCTTGCTGTCCAACCAATTCACCATGCGTCCCCGTCTGAGATACTTGACCATCTTCTAGTACGTAAATAATGTCGGCTTGTTTAACGGCTGACAGTCGATGAGCGACAATTAATGTCGTTCTATCTTTCAAGAAATCATTGAGTGCTTTATGCAACGCCGCTTCTGTTGCGGTATCTAATGCCGATGTCGCTTCATCAAGAATAACAAATTGTGGATTACTTAAAACCATTCTTGCTATTGCGAGTCGCTGCCGTTGGCCGCCAGAAAGTCGAACGCCATTACGGCCAATTTGAGTATCTAAACCGTGGCTCAGTTGGCTAATTACATCATGCATTTGTGCTATCTCTAAAGCTCGCCATAAAGAGAGCTCATCGTACTCAGCACCAAGAGTCAGATTATGCCTTAAGCTGTCGTTAAATAGTATAGGTTGTTGTAATACAACGGCGATTTGGTCACGAATTATATTAAAGCCTATGTCTTCTGTTGACTCTCCGTTATAGCGAATTGTGCCTGAATTTGCGCTATATACTCCAATTAAGAGCTGAATGAGTGTCGATTTGCCACCACCACTAGCACCAACTAAGGCGACTTTTTTCCCCGCAGGGATGGTTAAGTTTAAATCGTTGAGCACTTTCAACTCGTCATTGTAAGAGAAGTTAATCATCTCAATGTCGATATCTACTTCACGATCATCAGTAAAAGGGTTGACCTTAGATATTGGCCTTGCTTCTTCTTCGAGTTCTAAAAGAATGTTGATGCGATTAAGTGCCGCTTTTGCGCTATACCAAGAAAATTGAATGCCTAGTAGCTCTTGAACAGGTGAGAGCATAAACCACAAGTAACCGAAGACAGCAAAAATTTGCCCTATAGTCAGATCACTAAAGAGTACCATTAGCATTGCGACTGCGCGGAATAGTTCAAAGCCAAGTAAAAAAAGCAGAAATGACACTCGTCCTGCGGCTTCCGATTGCCATGCATACTTGTCGGCATCTATTCGTACTTGATTCGCTTGCTGTTTTAACTGCTCTAAAAACTCCTTTTCGCGATTAGCTGCACGAAGCTGATAGATGCCGTCTAAGGTTTCGACAAGCCGATTTTGAAAAGTTTCAAAAGATTGGTTCTCTTTTTTCTTGAGGTGCTTGACCATGCCTCCCAATTTACGAGAAAAATAGATAACGATAGGGTTCACTAATAAAATAAACAGCCCAAGACGCCACTCAAGCCATAACAAAACGCCTGCAGTGCCAATGACAGTCAATAAACTAATAACAAATTTGCTTAAGGTAGAACCAATAAATTTATCAATCGTTTCAATATCAGTAATAAGATGGGCGTTGATGCCGCCACTTCCTTTGGTTTCGTACTGTCTAATGCTAATCCTACCTAACTTATCGATCATCTTAGTTCGCATGTGGTAAGTAATGGTTTTAGACACTAACGTGAACTGCCTACTTTGCAGTATGTTGAATGCTTGGCTGAACCCTCGCATCAAAATGACAAGCAACAAGGTAAGAGCGATATAACCTGTAGGAGTTTGCATGGAAACGGGCAAGACAAGGTTCATGTACTCTAGTCCACTTGCTGGGTTGTTTAGCAATACTTCATCAACCATGAGAGGCATCAGCAAAGGGATAGGGACACTAATAAGTGTTGCCAATAGAGCAATTGCGTTGGCAAACAGAAGCTTGGACTTGTGTTTTTTTACTTGAGTTATTAACCAAGAGCGGCTAATAGTATCATTTGAGTTGTTCATCTTGATGAGAATGAGTCCTATTAAGTTATTGCGTGGCATTCTACGTAGATCTGACAATAATGGAAGTGTGGGATTTTTAATAAAAGGATAGTAAAGAGTACTATATGAAAATAGAACATTATAAACGCTTAACCAAACAAGCAGTCGCGTTAATAGAGTCAGAAAGTGATTTAATCGCTAATTTAGCGAACGTCAGCGCTCTTTTGAATATGGAGCTCGATGATCTTAATTGGGTAGGCTTTTACCTAATGAAACAAGATGAGTTGGTTTTGGGGCCATTTCAAGGATTACCCGCTTGTGTTCGTATTCCGGTTGGGCGAGGAGTGTGCGGAACCGCTGCGGCAACAAATACTGTTCAACGTATTTATGATGTCCACGAATTTGAAGGACATATTGCTTGTGATGCGGCAAGTAACTCAGAAATTGTTATTCCATTTTCAATTAATGGTAAAGTAGCCGGCGTTTTAGATATTGATAGTCCAAATATTGGTCGATTTAGTGAAGTTGATGAAGCTGGATTGACAAAATTGATGTCAGAAGTGGAAAACCTGCTCAATTCGCAGGCGAACAATGCATAAATTATTCTTTGACTGTGGTGTTTCGCTTGTAGGTCTCTATAATACGTAAAATATTTATCAGATTGCTCGCGGAATGACCGCATATAACCAGGAACCCACATGGAAAACACTGAAAAGTTAAAAAACAGCAAAGAAGTTATCGCATATGTTGCTGAATGTTTCCCTAAATGCTTTACTCTAGAAGGTGAAGCAAAACCACTTAAAATTGGTATTTTTCAAGATCTTGCTGAACGTTTAGCTGAAGATGAAAAAGTAAGTAAAACTCAGCTTCGTGCTGCTTTAAGACAGTACACGTCATCATGGCGTTACCTTCACGGCGTAAAAGCTGGCGCAATTCGTGTCGATCTTGACGGAAACGCATGTGGTGAACTTGAACAAGAACACGTTGATCATGCAAAAGAAGCGTTAGCAGAAAGCAAAGCTAAAGTGCAAGCTCGTCGTAAAGAGCAAGCTCAGAAAGCTCGTGAAGAAGGTAAAGCGAAACAGAAAGCGAAGAAAGCTCAACAGCCTCGTCGCCCTGCAGCGCCAAAAGCACCAAAAGTAGAAAAACCTGTTGAAACACGCACGTTAAATGCTGATGAGTTCATCACCGGCAAAGAAGTGAATGTGAACATGGGTAAAGGAAACATGGCTGCGACCATTGTTGAAATCAATAAGGAAGATGTGCGTGTTCAACTTGCAAATGGCCTTCAAATGGTTGTGAAAGCGGAGCACTTGCGCGCATAAAGGAGATACTCCTACGCATGAAATGCCGTTCAAAATTGACACTGATTGCTGCTAGCTTATGGTTAGCAGCTTCAGCTCAGGCTCTTGAAGCCAAACTAGACCAAGATGACTTGCCTCTATTAGCTCCAGAAGTTCAACATGAAACTGCGAGCAAACGAGTAACTTCTCGTTTTACCCGTTCCCATTACAAACACTTCAATCTGAACGACGATTTTTCTCAAGCCATTTTTGATCGTTATGTAGAAATGCTCGACTACAATCGAAATATTTTTACTCAAGCAGATATGGACTCATTTACTGATTGGTCAAAACAACTAGATGATCAGCTAAAGTCAGGAAACAATCAAATTGCGTTCGATGTCTATAACCTTTCTATGCAAAAGCGTTTTGAACGTTTTAAATTTGCATTGTCAGTGCTTGATAACGAAATAAAATTTGATACTGATGACTCTATTGAGCTTGACCGTTCCGACGCTACTTGGCCGAAGGATCAAGCCGAAGTCGATGAATTATGGAGAAAACGAGTAAAATATGATGCGTTGAATCTTAAGCTAACGGGTAAAGAGTGGCCTGAGATTCAAGAAATGCTAGGTAAACGCTACAACAATGCAATGAAGCGTCTTACTCAATCTCATAATGAAGATGCATTTCAGCTTTATATGAATGCTTTCGCGCGTGAAGTTGACCCTCATACAAGTTACTTATCTCCTCGCAACGCAGAACAATTCCAATCTGAGATGAACTTGTCTCTAGAAGGGATCGGCGCTGTTTTACAAATGACGGATGATTATACTGTTATTCGTTCTTTGGTTGCTGGTGGTCCAGCATCGAGTAGTAAACAACTCGGTGAAGGGGATCGCATCGTTGGCGTTGGACAAGATGGCGAAGAGATCGTAGATGTGATTGGGTGGCGTTTAGATGATGTTGTCCAATTAATCAAAGGGCCAAAAGGTACAAAAGTTAATTTGCAGATTTTACCCGAAGGTAAAGATGCAAAAAGTAACGTTGTAACAATTGTCCGAGATAAGATTCGTTTAGAAGATAGAGCCGTAAAATCAGAGCTTATTGAGAAAGATGATAAGAAAATTGGAGTGTTAGAAGTACCAAGTTTTTATGTTGGTCTTTCAAACGACACCGACAAACTTATTGTTGAGCTTAAAAAGCAAAATGTAGATGGCATCATTGTTGACTTACGAAACAATGGTGGTGGTGCATTAACTGAAGCGACTGCTCTTTCTGGCTTGTTTATTGAAAGCGGACCTGCGGTTCAAGTTCGAGATAGCTACGGCCGTATCAATGTCAATAGTGATACCGATGGCAAGATTAGCTATCAAGGTCCTTTGACTGTGTTAGTGAATCGATACAGTGCTTCTGCTTCAGAAATCTTTGCTGCTGCAATGCAAGATTACGGACGAGCAATTATCTTGGGTGAAAACTCATTTGGTAAGGGTACCGTTCAACAACACCGTTCGTTGAATCATATTTATGATTTATTTGATAAAGAGTTGGGGTACGTTCAGTACACGATTCAAAAATTCTATCGAATCAACGGTGGCAGCACCCAAAACAAAGGTGTGATTCCGGATATTGCATACCCAACAGCGATCGAAGCCTCGGAAACGGGTGAGAGTGTAGAAGATAATGCGCTGCCTTGGGATAGTATTCCACCAGCAAAATACGATGTGTTACAGGGTAACTCTGGGTTGATTTCAACACTGACAGCACAACATCAACAACGTATCGAAAAGGATATGGAGTTCAACTTTATCGCTCAAGATATTGCTAAGTATAAAGCTGAAAAAGACGATAATACTTTGTCTTTGAATGAAAAAGTACGAGTGGCAGAGAGTGATAAAGCGGATAAAATTCGTTTGGAAAGAATTAACTTACGTCAGAAAAGTGATAAGCAAGAAGCATACAAATCACTTGATGATGTTCCAAAAGATTATGAAACTCCAGATGTGTACCTAGACGAGTCCGTTGCGATTATGGTCGATATGCTAAAATTAGAGAGTACTGATTAAGTTCTAATTTGCAGTCGTATACTTATCGATATCCAATAAAAAGCGAGCCTTGAGCTCGCTTTTTTCATAAATTCGCTGAAAGAAATAACGTGATTTAGATCAAATTTTTAGATTTATCGTATATCTCAACCTAAACTTAAAAGAAAAGTGAGGGATTGATTATGCGCTGGTTTTTAATGTTGCTTGTTTGCGTTGGTGCCAACTTTAGTATGGCCAATGACGTGTCAGAGAAAAATAAAGATTTAACTCAGTTTGATATGCCTCTACTACTTGGAGATTGGTATTTGATCAACCCAGATTCAAATAAATCGTCTGAAAATTTTTTAGCAATAAAGTTAACCTTAGAATCAAATTATTCATTCCAAATTGATATCCAGAAAAAAGATTACACCGTTGACCACTGGGAAGGGTTATTTGCCGCAAATGATGACACCATCATTCTTGGTTTGAACACATCTGAACCCCAAGTTTACAATTATTCAAGTAACCATCATATGCTTAACTTGAACGGTGTCATGTTTACTAAAGCATTACCTAACGCGCTCGCTGGTATGTGGTCGAGTGAACATTTAAGTGGCGATGATTTATTAGCAAGTAATGTTAATAAGATGGATTTATTGCTACAGCCAGATTTTGTATTCCAATTCAAAGTGTCTTCAGATGAAGGGAGTGAGGCCATTCATCGAGGGGTTTACTACACTGAAGGTAATAACTTAGTGTTGCTATATAAGAATGGTGAGCAGAACACAACATACCGACTTGATAGCGATAAACTGACATTAGAAAACGAAAACGGCGACATGTACGCAGTGCTCAATCGCGTCAAATAGGCTAAAAATAATTCTATTACTAATATTAATATTTTTAGCCTTTAATATTAATCCTGGATGTAAATTCAGCAGCTAAACGGGGTATTTCCGCTAAATACCTCGTTTTTTTATTGCTAGGCTTGTTTTATGCCTCAACAAGTCGTAGAACTACTCTGTTAAAGATTCCCTTAAAAGTATTACGTACAAGGATTAAGACATGGCACACACCCCACAAGCCAAATACCGTAAAGATTATCAATCTCCATCTCATACTATTTCAGATCTTGATCTGACTTTCGACTTACATGATAACGCCACTTTAGTCACCGCTGTATCTCAAGTAAAACAGCAACTAGATAGCACAACGCTGAATCTAGAGGGTGACAATGTAGAGCTTAAATCTATCAGTGTTAACGGAGAAGAGTGGAGTGACTACACGATTCATCCTGCTTCGTTAGAGATTGCAAACTTACCTAGTGAGTTTGAGTTGGTGATTGTTACCTTGATTGATCCTGAAGCAAACAGTGCATTAGAAGGTTTGTATAAATCTGGCGGTGCGTTCTGCACCCAGTGTGAAGCTGAAGGCTTCCGTCGTATAACTTACTACATGGATCGCCCAGACGTATTAGCCAAATTTACGACAACGGTTATTGCTGATAAAGCGCAGTACCCATTCTTACTGAGTAATGGTAATCGAGTCGATGAAGGCGAAATCGAAGGTGGCCGCCACTGGGTTAAATGGCAAGATCCACATCCTAAACCTGCCTACTTATTTGCACTTGTCGCTGGCGACTTTGATGTACTCCGCGATAAGTACACCACGAAATCAGGTCGTGATGTTGCACTAGAAATCTTTGTAGATAAAGGCAATCTAGATCGTGCTAGCCATGCAATGGTATCCTTGATTAACTCAATGAAATGGGATGAAGAGCGCTTCGACCTTGAATACGATCTTGATATTTACATGATCGTTGCTGTCGATTTTTTCAATATGGGCGCAATGGAGAACAAAGGATTAAATATCTTTAACTCCAAGTTTGTTCTAGCAAATAACCAAACTGCAACCGATGCCGATTACTTAGGTATTGAAGCCGTTATAGGTCATGAGTATTTCCACAACTGGACAGGAAACCGCGTTACCTGCCGTGATTGGTTCCAGCTCAGTTTGAAGGAAGGCTTAACCGTCTTTAGAGATCAAGAGTTCTCATCGGATCTTGGTTCTCGTGCTGTAAATCGAATCGGAAATGTTCGTACTATTCGTGGCCCTCAATTTGCTGAAGATGCGAGCCCAATGTCTCACCCAATTCGTCCAGAAAAAGTCATTGAGATGAATAACTTCTACACATTGACTGTGTACGAAAAGGGCAGCGAAGTCATCCGCATGATGCATACTTTGCTTGGTGAAGTAGGTTTCCAAAAAGGGATGAAGTTATACTTTGAACGCCATGATGGCACCGCAGCAACATGTGAAGATTTCGTTGCTGCAATGGAGCAAGCAAGTGGTGTCGATTTAACTCAGTTCCGTTTGTGGTACAGCCAATCAGGTACGCCGACTCTTCGTGTTGAAAGTGACTATGATGCAGAAAACAAAACCTATTCATTAACGGTTGAGCAATCTACAGAAGCGACACATGAACAGAAAGAGAAACAAGCACTTCATATTCCATTCGATATTGAACTATATAGTGCAAGTGGCGAACCGATTACGCTACAGTGTAACGGTGAAAAAGTTCACAATGTGCTGGATGTTAAGCAAGATAAACAGATTTTCGTTTTTGAAAATGTAACAGAACAGCCGATTCCATCTCTATTAAGAGAATTTTCTGCGCCTGTTAAATTAGAATACGATTACTCTGATGATGAACTGATCTTCTTAATGGTTAACGCACGCAATGAGTTTGCTCGTTGGGATGCAAGCCAAATGCTGCTGGGTAAATACATTCGTACCAATATCGACAATGTCCAGCAAGGTAAGGGTGTTGAACTGCCAGAGTCCGTCATCGATGCATTCCGCGGCGTATTGCTGAATGAAGAACTAGAACCTGCCTTTATTTCAGAAGTATTAAGCTTACCAAATCACAACGAAGTCTCTGGTTGGTTTAAACAAGTGGATGTGGATGCGATTGCTACTGTCTTGAAAGGGATGAAAGTAACACTAGCTCAAAACTTGAATGACGAATTATCAGCAACTTACCATAGCCTAAAACAAGATGAGTACACGATTGAACATGCTGCGATCGGCAAACGTTCATTGCGTAATACATGTTTGGCTTTCCTAGCAAATAATGAAAATGGTGATGCGTTAGTAGTAGAGCAGTACAACTCGGCTAACAACATGACTGACACGATTGCGGCAATGTCTGCAGCGAATGCAGCACAGTTACCTTGTCGTGAAACTTTGATGCAAGATTACAGTGACAAGTGGAAACATGATGGACTTGTCATGGACAAATGGTTTGCGCTTCAAGGGATGAACCCTGCATCTAATGCTTTAGATAATATTAAAGTGTCAATGGAACATTCAGCATTTAGCTTGAAAAACCCTAACCGTACTCGTAATTTGATTGGTTCGTTCTTGAATTTCAATGCGGTTCAATTTCATGCGAAATCAGGTGAAGGTTATCAATTTGCAGGAGAGATTCTACGCGAGTTAAATAGCAGCAATCCACAAGTTGCTTCACGCCTAATTGATCCATTACTTAAGTATCGCCGCTATGATCAACAGCGCCAAGATTTGATCAAAGTGGAGCTTGAGAAATTAAAAGCAATGGATAATCTAGCAAAAGATTTGTTTGAAAAAGTAACGAAAGCACTAGAAGCTTAATTTGTTATTTTGATAAAGTGGTGGTGCACATTCAGTGTGCCACCTTTTCATTTATAACGATTTAAAAATATCATGAACTATTACCATTTTTCACTGAACATCAGCTACCAAGCTTTTTTCTCTCACTACTCAGGCGCAGCAAGCACCGTGCAAGTTGTTACAGAAAATGGGTTGCGCTTACAATTGCCAGCATCACGATTTCGCCCATTTATTAGCCAAATTGGCCTTAAAGGACGGTTTAGACTAACAACTGACCAAAATAACAGGTTTATAAAGTTAGAAGCTCTGTGACCTTCAAGATTTTCAGAGAGTTAAATAGAATCTTAATCACATTATCAAACATTTCACCTCCTACCAGCCCCAAAATAATTAACTATTTATCAATAAAACTTTTACAATAAGATTAAGCATTACCTAAGCTAGATATGCAAATCTGGCGATCCCCTATAATAAAGATAAATCTAATTGTGGAGTATGAATATGACCGCGCGTGAAATTGTAGTGCCGGTTCTGCTTGAAAAAGTGTACCAACTTATTCAAGACAAACTCGAGCTTGCTCATCAGCCTTTAGTTACACATCTCGCTAAACATATGTTTAGTAATATTTCACAGGATGATTTAGTCCAAAGGAATGAATCTGATCTTTATGGTGCAATAATCAGCCTGTGGCATCATATCTCAGAAAAGAAAGCGGAAGACATTTCGGTACGGGTTTTCAATCCAACAGTAAGCCGCCAAGGTTGGCAGTCGACACATACTATTGTCGAAATTGTCGTTCCAGATAGTCCATTTCTTGTCGATTCTGTAAAGATGGCTCTCAACCGTCTTGATCTCTCTTCTCACCTGATGCTTCATGGTCCAACCCAACTTGATCGTACAAAGGATGGCGCAATTGTCGATGTGAATAATGGCAAAGGTGCTTTCCAATCTCTTTTTCATGTAGAAGTGGATAGATTGAGCAGCAAAGAAGAGATGACTCACCTTAAAAATGAGTTAATAGAAATTCTCAATGATACAGGTTTGGTGGTCAATGATTGGTTACTAATGGTTGAACGCCTAGAAGAAGTTACCAATCAAGTTGAAGCAAATAAATCGATTATTCCAATTGAGAGCGACCGTTTTGATGAAACAACCGCATTTATCCGTTGGTTAGGTGATCACAACTTTACCTTTATGGGGTACAAAGAGTACGACCTTGTTTCTGAAAATGGGGATACTCTTCTTAGACCAACAAAGGATAAAGGGTTAGGGTTATTTGCTAATCCAGATCGCGTAAGAAGTGTGAAGTTATCTGAATTCTCAGATTCTGCGCGTTTAGAAGCAAAGAAACCATTTTTGCTGATACTGACAAAAGGCAACACTGCTTCTCGTATACATCGTCCAGCTTACACCGATTATATTGGTATCAAAAAGTTTGATGAAAATGGCAAAGTGACAGGTGAACACCGCTTTACTGGGTTGTATACATCAGCTGTTTATAACCAAGGTGTCGCAAGCATTCCATTGGTTCGTGAGAAAGTAAAACGTATCCTAGATGCGAGTCAATATCGTGATGGTTCGTACTCCTATAAAGCGCTTCACAATATTTTAGAAAACTATCCTCGTGATGAGCTTATCCAAGCAAAAGAAGAAGAGCTTCTTGAAGTCGGGATGGGCGTGGTTCAAATGCAAGATAGAGATATGTTGCGTTTGTTCGTACGTAAAGACCCGTTTGGTCGTTTCTTTAGTTGCATGGTTTACGTTACCAAAGACCGTTACAACACGGAACTTCGCCGCCAGACTCAACGCATTTTGAAGCAGTACTTTGGCTGTGAACAAGAAGTAGAGTTTACGACTTATTTTTCAGAGAGCCCACTAGCGAGAACGCATTACATTGTTCGTGCAAACGAAAGCAATATCAATGTTGACGCAAAAACGATTGAGCAAAATCTAATGGAAGTATCTTCATCTTGGGACGATCGTTTATCCGATTCTATTGTTGCAAACTTCGGTGAAAGCAAAGGTTTACCGCTGTCCAAAGAGTACATGCGAGCTTTCCCACGTTCATACAAAGATGACATGATGCCAGGCTCTGCGGTTGCTGATATTGAAAGACTTGAAGCATTAAGTGAAGAGAATAAGCTGGGGATGCTGTTTTATCGTCCACAAGAAGAAACTGCAGACTCAAAAGCGGTGCGCTTGAAGCTGTTTTATCACAGTGATGAGCCAATCCACCTTTCAGACGTAATGCCAATGCTTGAAAACCTTGGTTTACGTGTTATCGGTGAGTCTCCATACGAAGTTAGAAAATCCAATGGTCGTACGTACTGGATCCTTGATTTCTCGATGCTTCATAAAAGTGAAGCAACCGTCGATCTTAGAGAAGCAAGAGATCGTTTCCAACAAGCATTCGCGGCAATTTGGTCTGGTGAGTTAGAGAGTGATGGATTTAACCGTTTGGTTCTTGGAGCGGGTCTAACTGGGCGTGAAATTTCAATTTTACGTGCTTATGCTCGCTATATGCGTCAAGTCGGCTTCCCATTCAGTCAGCAGTACATTGAAGAAACACTGTCTCATTATCCTAATCTAGCAAAAGGGTTAGTCGATCTTTTTGTTAAGCGTTTTGATCCAAAAGCGAAAGGCCGAATCAAAGGTCAAACCGATTTGATCGCGAAGATCACTGAACAGCTTGATCACGTAGAAAGTCTCGATGATGACCGAATTATTCGTCGTTATATGGAGATGATTTCTGCCACGCTGCGTACCAACTACTACCAGTTGGATGAGAATAAACAGTCTAAACCTTGGCTCGCTTTAAAAATGAAGCCGAAAGATATCCCAGAAATTCCGGCACCTGTGCCAGAGTTTGAGATATTTGTGTACGCACCAGATATTGAAGGTGTGCACCTACGTGGAGGCAAGGTCGCACGTGGTGGTTTACGTTGGTCAGATCGCCAAGAAGATTTCCGTACTGAGATTCTAGGTTTAGTAAAAGCTCAACAAGTAAAAAATACCGTAATCGTACCCGTGGGTGCAAAAGGTGGCTTCGTTTGTAAACGTCAGCATAACTTCACTACTCGTGATGCGATTTTTGCAGAAGGTCAGCGCTGTTATAAACGATTCATTCGCGCACTTCTGGATGTATCAGATAATATCATTGAAGGTGAGGTAAGCCCTCCGAAGAACGTGGTTCGTCATGATGAAGATGACCCGTATTTGGTTGTAGCCGCAGATAAAGGTACTGCTACATTCTCTGATTTAGCGAACTCAGTGTCAGAAGAGTACAATTTCTGGTTAGGCGATGCCTTTGCTTCTGGTGGATCTAATGGTTACGACCATAAAGCAATGGGCATTACTGCGAAAGGGGGCTGGGAGTCGGTTAAACGTCATTTCCGTGAAATGGGTATTGATTGCCAACAAACGGATTTCACCGCAATTGGTGTCGGTGATATGGCTGGGGACGTGTTTGGTAATGGCATGTTGCTATCGAAACATATTCGCATGCAAGCCGCATTTAACCACATGCATATTTTCATTGACCCGAATCCCGAGTCGGCACCAAGTTGGGAAGAGAGAAACCGTCTGTTCAACCTGCCAAGGTCAAGTTGGGAAGATTACAATGCGGATCTCATTTCTAAAGGTGGTGGTATTTTCTCTCGTCGAGCTAAGTCTATCTCTCTGACTCCTGAGATCCAGAAGATGCTCGGTACGAAGAAAGGATCCGCAACGCCGAATGATTTGATCAAAATGATCTTAAAGATGAACGTTGATCTACTTTGGAATGGGGGGATTGGTACCTATGTTAAGGCCTCTACTGAAACCCATACGAATGTCGGTGACCGCGCAAATGATTCGCTCCGTATTGATGGTAAAGATCTTAAAGCTAAGATTGTCGGAGAAGGCGGCAACTTGGGTATGACTCAGTTAGGTCGTATTGAATACGCTCTTACTGGCGGTCGTGTGAATACAGACTTTGTCGATAACGTTGGTGGCGTAGACTGTTCTGACAATGAAGTTAACATTAAGATCTTCTTGAATGGTTTAGTCTCAAATGGGGATATGACGGTTAAGCAGCGTAACCAAGTGCTTGAGTCAATGGAAGATGAAGTGGGTGAGATCGTTCTGGATGATGCTTACTGCCAGGCTGAATCAATCTCTGTGACGGAACATCAAGGGGTATCATTGGTGAAAGAGCAGATACGCTTTATTCACGCAATGGAGAAAGGGGGCTATCTAGATCGTGCTCTTGAGTACATTCCAGATGATGAGACATTACTTGAAAGAGAGAAGTTGGGCAAAGCGCTCACTCGACCAGAGCTTTCGGTTCTGATTGCTTATGGCAAAATGGTGCTTAAAGAAGATCTTGTTTGTGATGAAATTGCAAAAGATGAGTTCCATTCGCAGCAATTAACTCAGTACTTCCCGACAGCGTTACGTCGTAACTATTTATCACATATGGATAACCATCCATTACGTGCAGAAATTATAGCAACAGGTCTCGCCAACCAAATGGTTAATGAGATGGGCTGCAATTTTGTCACTCGTTTGCAAGAGGAGACAGGGGCGACTATTGCCGACATTGCGAATTCTTATGCCGCTGCGCGTGAAATATTTGGTTTGGGTGAGGTTCTTAAGAACTTACGACAGTTAGATAACCAAGCGGAATCAACGGCACAATATGATTTAATGTTTTATGTTCGTCGTACACTTCGCCGTTTATCTCGTTGGTTACTACGAAATAGAACAGGTAAGTTATCAGTTAAAGAACTCATTGCTCTTTATCAAAATGATGTCGATACCATTGTTGATAAGCTTGATGACTTACTGGTTCCTGATGAAGTTGCAGAACATAATGAGTTAGCGAAGTCATGGATTGATCGCGGCATTGATGCTGAACTTGCTAATTATGTTGCAAGGTTGTCTAGTTTATACTCAGCACTGGATATATCCACAGTATCCCGTGAAAAAGGTAAAACAGTCGTTCAAGCGGCTAAGTTGTACTTTAACTTGGGTGACAGACTTTCACTTCACTGGTTCTTGAAGCAAATTAACGGTCAAGGCGTGGATAATAACTGGCAAGCACTTGCAAGAGCGGCATTCCGAGAAGACTTAGATTGGCAACAACGCCAATTAACGGGACAAGTTCTGAGTTGTGGTTGCGCGCCAGAAGATCTTGATGTGATGAAGGCGCTTGATGAGTGGATTGACGCGAATTCAATTTCTCTTCATCGCTGGGAGAGCATTTTAAATGAGTTCAAAGTCGGTTCTGTTCATGAATTTGCTAAATTTTCCGTCGCTTTACGGGAATTGATGTTATTAAATTTGAATTGTTCGGCAAATGAGTAAATAATACAGCCCCGTTTATACGGGGCTTTTTATTATCGGAGGCACAATGCTCTACCGTCTTGCCAGAAGTGGCTTTTTCCAACTTGATGCCGAAAAGGCACATGATCTTGCAATCCAAAATCTTCAACGCTTTACCGGCACACCTATTGATCTTTTTTATCGTCAACAACTACCTCAACGTTCAGTTGAATGCATGGGACTTACTTTTAAGAACCCTGTAGGGCTAGCGGCTGGCTTAGATAAAAATGGCGAATGTATCGATGCTTTCGGTGCAATGGGCTTTGGTTTCATTGAAGTCGGCACGGTTACTCCTCTTCCTCAACCGGGCAATGATAAACCACGTATGTTCCGCCTTGTTGAAGCGGAAGGTATCATCAATCGTATGGGCTTTAATAATCTTGGCGTAGATGTACTCGTCGAGAATGTTAAGCGTTCAAATTACGATGGCGTACTTGGGATTAACATTGGTAAAAACAAAGATACACCAATCGAAAAGGGTAGCGATGATTACCTAATTTGTATGGAAAAAGTGTATCAGTACGCAGGCTATATTGCGGTAAACATCTCTTCACCAAATACTCCTGGTCTTCGTTCTCTTCAATATGGAGAGGCTCTTGATGAATTGCTTTCAGATCTAAAAGTGAAACAATCAGAGTTAGAACAGAAACATGGTAAGTATGTACCTCTTGCATTGAAAATTGCACCAGATTTGAGTGATGATGAAATTAGTCAGATTTGCCAATCTCTGATCAACAATAGGATCGATGGTGTTATCGCAACCAACACCACTCTTGATCGCTCAATCGTTGAAGGAATGAAGTTTTCAAATGAAGCGGGCGGTTTAAGTGGACGTCCTGTTCAATCGCGCAGTACTGAAGTCGTTCGTAAGCTTCATGAAGAGCTTGGCGATAAACTCCCAATTATCGGAGTAGGTGGTATCGACTCTTATGTTGCAGCAAAAGAGAAGATGATGGCTGGCGCTAAACTCGTACAGGTTTACTCAGGTTTCATCTATAAAGGTCCAGGTTTAGTACGAGATATCGTTAAAAATCTATAAATTTATTAAATTGCAATAAGTTACTGGGTCGTTTTAAGCATAGAAGGGGGAATGATTTCCCCTTTTTTTTTTCGCTTTGCTTTGTAAAATTGTATTTGTTGAAGAAATAGCAGTGGTGCTTTTTTCAATTCCTACGTTTATCTTGAAGATATGAGACAAAGTAATGTTGAAACCGAGCGATACATGGAAGTGGTATTTTGAAGATGAGAGCTCTAGCTTAATGCTAGATCTCGGTCAAAATATGCTGTTTCAAACAAACTTGGTTCGTAAACTATTGGTTGACTGTGCAATTGGAAATAATGAATTCACAGTTGATGATGCCTCTGCTTTTCAAACATACAAAGAACAAATCCAATATTTAGGCTTAAGCGAACCTCGCCAAGCCGAACTTACCTTATATTGCGTAGCGGCTAAACGTTTCCATAAACCAGTACAACCTAAGAGCTGGTTCTTCGATTATCAAGGCGAAGCCTATCAGCCTTGTGAAGGTGATATTATTAGCTTGGTCAATGAGAACGGGCAAGGACACTTCATCGTTCTAGAGGTAGGGGATAACGCTAGCCTGTGTATATCGGTAGAGCGTGACTCATTTATGCTTACTTCATCCAAAATGCTCAATTTTGGTGATTCTATTAAAGTGATGCATGACCGCATGGCATGTGCAAATCATATCCTAGCATCTAATCACATTGCATTAGTCGGCTAACGCAATGCCCAACACTTTGATACCCAACATAGTTTAATTCCCACTACATAGCTAGTTATCAGCCTCCTTCTGCTATAACTCAATTATTCACGTCACCATTCCGTTAAATACTCCTTCCTTGAATAACTCCATTAAATTCGCCCGTAAATTCTTGTAAAAAATAGGCTTAATGGGTGGGGGAGATTAACAGATATTCTCCGTCTTAATGAAAATGTCAATAAATAAACCAGCTAGCCTATATATCTTAGATGTAATATAAGGTGTTACTAGCGACAAGAATGCCTATTAATCAATCAATATATCTACCCTGTATGTGTCTTACTAATGATACGTATACAGAAAATGAAATTATTTTTCTCTCGTTGTGACACTTTCAAGCACTGCTCATCCTCCATAATACCAATATTATTCCCTGTTTATGAAAATTTGTAGCTAAATTTCACCTTAAAAAGCCATCTGGTATAGTCCAAAATCTACGTGAATAAGTATTCACTATCAATAAGTCCCTTTGTTTATGGTGCTGATTCAAGAGTGCTGTGTTTTCGAATGAAAATGTAGATAGAGAAGCTAAGCTGGTGGTTTGATGAGCATTTGAGCTGTTTTAGAAAGAAAAGAATCAGTTAGTTTGATGAATCCTCTGCAATCTCAGGTATAATCAAGCTCATTTTTTTATTAATAAAAGAACACTATGAATCAATATCTAGCGGTTACCTCAAACGGCCTTGAGAACCTATTAGTTGAAGAACTAAAGCAATTAGGGATCTCTGACCCAAAACCGGTTCAAGCCGGTGTGAAATTTAAAGCAACGAATGAACAGATCTACCGTTGCTGTTTGTGGAGTCGTTTAGCATCTAGATTTGTACGTGTTTTGTCTGAATTCACTTGCCAAGATGATATGGACTTGTACTTGTCATCAACATCAGTGAACTGGGTAAATCACTTCCACAGTTCAAAGCGATTTGTTGTTGATTTCAACGGTACAAATAATGAGATACGTAATAGTCAATATGGCGCAATGAAAGTAAAAGATGCGGTTGTTGATTGTTTCGAAAAGAAAGGTTTACCTCGTCCTTCGATCAGTAAAGATCAGCCGGATCTTCGTATTCACGTACGTTTACACCGTGATAAAGCTTTGATTGGTATTGATATGGTGGGGAGTGGTCTTCATCAGCGTGGTTACCGCCCAGAGTCTGGCCGAGCGCCTTTACGTGAAACGCTTGCAGCTGCCGTCATTCTACGTAGTGGCTGGGATGCAACGAAACCTTTCTTAGACCCTATGTGTGGTTCTGGTACGTTGGTCATTGAAGCTGCGATGATGGCAGCGAATATGGCACCAGGTGTTAAGCGCCAATCTTGGGGCTTCCAAGCTCTAGAAGATTTTGAGCCAGAAACATGGGCAGAAGTAAAATCTGAAGCAAGCGTACAAGCTCGCCGTGGTGTTAAGAAGGTAGAATGCAAATTCTATGGCGTAGATAACGATCCGCGCGTTTTACAAACTGCGCGTGATAATGCTCGTCGTGCTGGTGTAGAGAGCCTTATCGAATTTACGTTGGGTGATGCGGCTCAACTCAAGAAACCTGCTGAATTTAACAACGGTGTGATTGTCTCAAACCCACCATATGGTGAACGTTTGGGTACAGCTCCTGGCCTTATTGCGCTTTACACTGCGTTTGGTGCGCAACTGAAATCAGAGTTTGGTGGTTGCCAAGCATCAATTTTCTCAAGTAATGATGAGCTGCTTAGTTGCTTACGCATGCGAGCTGAAAAACAGTATAAATTGAATAACGGTGCGTTACCGTGTCACCAAAAGAACTATTCAATCTCAGATCGCCCGATGTCAGAACGTCCGGAAGCTGATCAACAGACCGTTGTCGCTCCTGACTTTGCTAACCGCTTAAAGAAAAACATTGGTAAAATAGGCAAGTGGGCACGTAAAGAGAAACTGGATTGCTACCGAATCTATGATGCAGATTTACCTGAGTACAATGTCGCTATTGACGTATACCCAGGTTACCTTGTGATCCAAGAGTATGCGGCGCCGAAAGATGTACCTGAAGAGAAAGCAAAACGCCGTTTAACCGACATCATTCGAGCAAGCATTCAAGTGACAGGTGTGGATGCAAATAACGTTGTACTTAAAGTTCGTGAAAAACAGAAAGGACGTTCGCAATACCAAAAATTGGCTCAGCAGTCGTCTAAGATGGAAGTCAACGAATACGGCGTTAAGCTTATCGTTAATCTAACAGACTATCTTGATACAGGCCTGTTCCTTGATCATAAGTTGACTCGTCGTAAGCTAGGTGAGTTAGCAGCGGGTAAAGATTTCCTAAACTTGTTCGCGTACACAGGCTCTGCAACAGTTCATGCTGCGTGTGGTGGTGCTAAATCAACGACGACGGTTGATATGTCGAACACTTATTTAGATTGGGCGAAAGAGAACCTTGCGCTGAACGGTCAATCAGGTAAGCAACATAAGTTTGAGCAAGCAGACTGCCTACAGTGGTTAGCGAAGGCGACAGATAAATTCGATCTTATTTTTATCGATCCGCCAACGTTCTCTAACTCAAAGCGTATGGAGCAATCTTTCGATATTCAGCGTGATCATATTATGCTGATGGAGAACTTAAAACGTATCTTGAATGAGCAGGGGACGATTGTTTTCTCTAATAACAAACGTCACTTCAAAATGGATTTAGATGCGTTGAAAGAGTTAGGCTTGTCTGCTCGTAATATTTCACACCAAACCTTACCACTAGATTTCTCACGTAATAAGCACATTCACAATTGCTGGGTGATTACGCACAGTGATGCTGCTCAAGGTTAATTAAAGTGCTGACATTATACAGTACAGAAGGGTGCCATCTATGTGAGATGGCATTCGAACTACTTCAAAGCTTGAATTTGACAGACCAAGTTGAAGTAGTGGATATCGCTTTTGATGATGAGTTGTTTTCACGTTACGGGGTCACAATACCTGTGCTCAAATATCAAAATTCAGAAATTAATTGGCCTTTCGGCCTGCAAGAATTACAAGACTGGTTAAATAACAATGGCATTACTTACCATACATAACGCACAACTGGCTTTTGGTGACCACCCATTACTTGATCATGCAGATTTTGCTCTGCAAGAAAACGAGCGGGTTTGTCTCGTGGGTCGTAATGGTGCGGGTAAATCAACACTGATGAAGATTCTAGCAGGCGATGTTTTGCTAGATGATGGAAAAATTCAGATCACGCAAGATGTTGTTGTTTCTCGATTAGAACAAGATCCACCACGTAACGAAGAAGGTACGGTTTATCAATACGTGTCTGGTGGTTTGGCTGAAGTTGGTGAGCAACTTAAGATCTACCATGATCTTCTTGATCTTATTGCTATCGACCCATCAGAGAAGAATATTAACCGTTTATCTCGTGTACAAGAACAGCTTGATCACTCAAATGCTTGGCGTTTCGAAGATCGTGTAACGAATGTATTAGCTGCTCTTAAATTAGATGCTGAAACCAAACTGACGGAATTATCTGGTGGTTGGCAGCGCAAAGCGGCGCTTGCTCGTGCTTTAGTGTGTGATCCGGATGTATTACTCCTTGATGAACCAACTAACCACCTTGATGTTACGACAATTGAATGGCTAGAGGGGTTCTTAAAGGATTTTCGTGGGTCAATAATCTTCATTTCTCACGATCGCGCATTCATCAAATCGATGTCGACACGTATTGTTGATTTGGATCGCGGTAAATTGTGCTCTTACCCTGGCGATTACGAAAATTACCTAATAGAGAAAGAAGAAGCGCTGCGTGTTGAAGAGATGCAAAATGCTGAGTTTGATAAAAAGCTTGCTCAAGAGGAAGTTTGGATCAGACAAGGTATCAAAGCCCGTCGTACTCGTAATGAAGGTCGTGTAAGAGCACTTAAGAAACTACGTGAAGAACGTTCTAACCGACGTGAAGTGCAAGGTAAGGCTAATATGCAAATCGATACCTCGGCTCGCTCAGGTAAGATTGTATTTGAAGCTGAAAACCTATCTTTTGCGTTTGAAGGCAAGCAGATTGTTTCTGATTTCAGCTTCAATATTATGCGTGGTGACCGTATCGCACTTATCGGGCCTAATGGCTGTGGTAAGAGTACAGTTCTCAAGTTGTTATTAGACAAATTGCAGCCTGATTCTGGTCGTTTGCATTGTGGTACTAAGTTAGAAGTGGCGTATTTCGATCAATATCGCGAAATTTTAGATCTAGAAAAATCTGTAATTGATAACCTTGCTGAAGGGAAGCAAGAAGTGACTGTCGGCGGCAGAGAGCGTCATGCACTTAGCTACCTTCAAGATTTCTTATTCTCGCCAAAGCGTGCTCGTACGCCAGTTAAAGCACTGTCTGGTGGTGAGAAAAATAGACTGTTATTGGCTCGGATCTTCCTTAAATCGAATAATTTATTGATTCTTGATGAACCAACCAATGATTTAGATATCGAAACATTGGAACTTTTAGAAGATTTGCTTGCCAACTATCAGGGTACTTTACTTCTTGTAAGCCACGATCGTCAGTTTGTAGATAATACGGTAATGACGAGCTGGATATTTGAAGGTAATGGTCAAGTTGAAGAGTTTGTGGGTGGTTATCACGATGCTCAGCAACAAAGGCTGCAAGCTCAGCAGTATCGAGTGGTTGAAAAGTCACCAAAGAAACAGAAAGTGGTTGAGGAAACTCCCAAAACCGCACCAGTAAAAGCTAAAGCGAAGAAGTTATCGTATAAGCTACAGCGAGAGTTAGAACTTTTACCTTCTCGTTTAGAAGAGTTAGAAACACAAATTGAAGCACTGCAGTCTCAAGTGAACGATCCCAATTTCTTTGTTCAGCTAGCAGAGCAAACACAACCCATTTTAGACAAGTTGTCTGCCACCGAGCAGGAGCTTGAAGTTGCTTTTGAGCGTTGGGAAGAGCTTGAAGCAATGCAACAGGAAAGTTAATTGTTAATGAGTCGTATGAATTTAAAGTTAGCTACATTTAAGCTAACCACTGTCGCCGCTACTATTTTAGCTGCGACTTCAGCAAATGCAGCCCTCTACAAGATCGTTGAAGTTGCCCCTACGGGGGTTTCAGCTGATCAATATGTAGAAGTGTATGGTGAAACTATTCAACCTGTTGTTGCTAACTATGATGCAGGAGCCAGTCAATTAGGCTGTTTTGAATCTTCAGCTGATAGCACTGCCTGTGAAGCTTATAAGTTGGCAGGTGATACCCGTAATTGGGCAGAAGGTATCAGTTACCGTGAAGAAGCGCCTTTTGGGATGGACAATTCCTTCAGCTATGTTCAAGAAGCCGGTGATTTTGAAGATTACTGTGATGCTTATTTACAATATAACACCTGCAAAACTTGGGCGAGTGTTGAGTGGGAAGGTTACAGTAAAGAACTGAACAAAGAACAAAATGCATTAGCTTTTGTTGAAGGCGACGCAAGTGCTTGGATAAACAGTAACTTTAATAATGTGATTAATGCTCTTACTTCTGATGGGAAACCTGTAGGCAACCAGAGTATTATTGATGGTACAAGAAACCAAGCGGTTGCGCCGAATGCGTTAACTCTTACTGATGTACCATATCAATCACGAGCATGGTTTAGTGATGGTACATATAGTGCTGGTAGCGTTTCGACAGCAGTAACCAATGATAATGGTGCTTACTACGCATCAAAAGCGGCTATTTGGAACGGTTCTAAAACAGTTGAACTAGATTGGGCGGCTGGTGGTGTAGAGAAAGATGAAGATGCGCTAGCACAAGCAAGTCTTCGTTCATTTTATGTCGATGCAGATAAGATCATTGCGGTTGGCTTTAATAATTACGACGATCAGTACATGAATGCCACCGTGTTCGAAAGTACTTCTAAAGACTTAGCAACTGCAACTTGGACTCAGAAGCCTATTAGTGGTGTGCAAAGAACTGCCAGCGACAGTGTTTATCTTCACTCTACTGCAGTCGACATTAATAAAAACCATCTTATTCTTGGACAAGCGAAGCACTACAATAGTGGTAATGCAGATAGCGGTGCGTATCCAGATAAAATTTTTGTTTCAACTTATGATGACTCTACGGATGGAACTACTACCACGATGCTAAATGGCACTGAATCTATCTTCTTTACTGGCGCTGGTGGAAAAGCGGGTGCGATCAATAATTTCAATGAAATTGTTGGCCAAATTGACGCTGAAACCAACCGTGAAGATGGCGGTCGTGCTCGTAAACACCGTGGGTTTATTTATCCTTATGGGACGCAAGCGCAAGGTTCTGTTTCTGATCGCCAAGCTATTTTCGATAATAAAGCATGGTGGTTGGATGATCTAACCAATGGTGAAACTGATGGTGATCTCACTATTTCAGAGGCTAATAATGCTTTCCGTGTCATCGATGCAACAGGTATCAACGATGCTGGCGTAATTTCAGCGACGGCAATTAAGTGTTCAGTCGCTGGTGGATACGATACAACGTCACATAATTCATACTGTGGTGGCGGTGACACTCAAGAACAAATCGTTGCGGTGAAGCTGATTCCTATCTCAAGTGCAACAAAAGATGATATTCACGTCCGAAGTAATGACCAAACAGCGGTTGAGCGCCAAGGTGCAGGTTTAGGCTGGCTCGTTTTGACAATGCTTGGTTTATTTAGTTTCCGTAGAAAATAAATAAGTTTCGACTTTAAAGCACAAGTTCACATTTTTGAATTTGTGCTTTTTTTTAACTTGAGAAAGTACGTTTTTTGAGCAATTCTTAATTGTGGTGTTAAAAAATACCCGTTGTATGTAAGAAAATAGAATCATCGTAAGAGGACTGCATAATGAAGAGACAAAAACGTGATCGCCTAGATCGAGCGCAATCTCAAGGATATAAAGCAGGTTTAAATGGGAAATCTCAAGAAGCTTGCCCGTATCAACAGATGGACTCTCGTTCGTATTGGCTAGGTGGATGGCGTGATGCCAGAGACGATAAGCAATCGGGACTCTATAAGTAAAATACCTTTCATACAATTATAGGATTTGAAAAGACTCATTTATGGGTCTTTTCTGCGTTAGAGATTAGAGATTAGAGATTAGAGATTAGAGATAGAGACAATTAAATCCTGACGCTGAAGTGCGCATATAAAAAAGCAGCTCAATTGAGCTGCTAATAAAACTTATGAGATTCTCATTTGAACTAGAAGTTAGAGGTATCTTGGAAAAGACCCACTTTTAGATCTTTCGCGACGTAGATTTCTTTTCCATCAACTAACACACGACCATCTGCTAGTCCCATAACTAATCGACGGTTCACAACACGCTTCATATTGATTTCGTAAGTTACTTTCTTAGCCGTAGGTAAGATTTGGCCTGTGAATTTAACTTCACCAACACCTAATGCGCGGCCTTTACCTTCGCCACCAACCCAGCCAAGGAAGAATCCAACAAGTTGCCACATTGCATCTAGGCCAAGACAGCCTGGCATTACAGGGTCACCTGGGAAATGGCAGTCAAAAAACCATAGATCAGGAGTAATGTCTAGCTCAGCTAGTATCAAGCCTTTACCAAATTCACCTTCAGTTTCAGACATTTTTGTAATACGGTCCATCATCAACATGTTTGGTGCTGGTAGTTGAGGACGTCCTGGGCCAAAAAGTTCTCCTTGGCTTGACGCTAAAAGATCTTCGCGAGTGTAAGAATCACGTTTATTTTGCATTATCAATTACTCCAATTTTTGATACGTGCATTTTAGTGAACACGTGTACGCTAAACAAGTCCGATCAGTACTAAGCAAACCAGTTCTTGATGCGATCCACAATTCCATGGGGATGCTCGTGTCTTTCGAAATTTTCTATACGTTCTGCAATCTTATTGATCACACTGTCTTCTTGATCTCCACGGAAAGGTTTATCCATGATGATCGGAATGGCTTCATCAACATTCGATACGGACCAAATGTGAAATTCATTATTCTTAATGCTATTTACGACATCTTTGTGTAAAGCAAGATGCTTAAGGTTACTCTTCGGCAATACAACGCCTTGTTTACCAGTGAAGCCTTGGTGTTCGCATACTCGGTAGAAACCTTCAATCTTTTCGTTTAAACCACCAACGGCTTGGACGCGACCAAATTGATCCACAGCACCTGTCACCGCAATCTGTTGATTGATTGGATACTCTGATAGGGCACTGACAAGCGAACATAGCTCTGCAAGTGAAGCGCTGTCGCCATCAACTTCGCAGTATGATTGCTCGAACACGACAGAAGCTGCGTACGGAAGTGGTTCATCGAGGTTTAAAGCGCTGCTGACAAAGGCCTGCATTATCATCATCCCTTTGGCGTGTAAATTGCCACCAAGTTCAGCTTTACGCTCAACGTCAGAGATATCACCATCTCCAAAGTGAATTACACAAGAAATACGAGCAGGTTCACCATAACTAATAGGATGCCCAGGAACGTCAATAACCGTTAAGCCATTCACCTGACCAACTTGCTCACCTTCAGTTTCAATGATGACTTGTCCGTCTAGAATGTCATCGATAGCTCGGTTCGGGAGATAATTTTCCCGGAAAGCTTTATGATCGATCGCTTGATCGATGTGCTCAAAGGAGATAGTTTCATGGTTTGATTCAATCGCAGATTCAGTCAGAATGGTGTTGTGCCAAATTACGCAAACAGGTAGGTATTCTTGATCTTCCGTTTCACGAGCGCCTGCGGTAAGTAATCGAGGTAGGGCATCAATACTTAATTGAGGTAGTTGGTATCGAAAAGTTAACCACTTCAAATATCCCAAATAGAGCTCTAGAGATTGAGGTGTTTCAACCTTCATCTCCATCTCAATTTCACCAAATAAACAAAAACCGGATTGAATGTCTTCATCTAAATAGTCAAGATCGGCTAATTGACCACGATCACCGACAACAATTAACTTGATATCAAATGTTCGTTCCACGACGCTTTGTGTGATCTGTTTTGGAGCACTGTTAATCGCTTGAACACATTGTCCTAATAGTGCTGATTTTAATTTAATCCACAAAGACGGATTTGCTAAAATCAAATTAGCTGAAATGACAAGGTAGCCGCCATCAGCTTGAGAGAGCAGGCCAGGGACAAGTAAAGAAACTTCCGAGTTGGAAACTGAATAATGATCAAACAGACTCTCTATATCTAGCGTTTCAGCGCATATGACTGGTGAAGAGCTAGGAACTAGCGAGTGTTCTCGAATACTAGAGATCAGTAGTTCGCGATATACAGCATTATCAGGGGAATTAACAAGTAGCACTCTTGATAGATTAGAAAGTTGATCGAATCTTTGAATTGCACTTCTTAACCTTGGTTGTAGATCTAGGAAGCTCTGTGACTTGATAGATAAAAACTGCTCAAATAGTGGCTGAAACTGCTCATACTGGGGAGTGGCTAAACGCCAATCTTCTTGATTCATCGAGATTACTGTTTAATAAAAAGGATCGAAAGTATATAGAAAAAAGTGAGTAGGTAATAGCAGTATCTAATTCACGATCTGAATCCCTTTTTGACATTGATTATATTGTTTTGATTAAGACCTTGGGTTACGCTGTCACCCTAGCTAACAACGGGATCTTTACACATGAAATATCAGCAACTTGAAAACTTAGAATGTGGCTGGAAATGGCAATATTTAGTTAAAAAATGGAAAGATGGCGCCTCAATAACTAGACACATTGATTCAAGCGAAGCTGACCATGCTGTAGCACAACTAAAACAACTAGAGCATGAGCCAACGCTTGTACTTGAATGGATTGAAAACCATATGGCGTTGGAGTTGGACAACAAGCTTAAACAAGCGATTAGAGCTAAGCGTAAACGTCACTTTAATGCAGAACAAATCCATACAAAGAAGAAGTCCATTGATTTGGATTACCGTGTGTGGGAAAAATTATCGCAACGCGCTGGTGAGCTAGGTTGTACCTTATCAGACGCTATAGAATACTTATTGAGTGAAGCTTCCCGTAGTGAAAAGGCAAGTAAAACAGTTACAAATTTAAAAGAAGATCTTAGTAAATTATTATCTGAATAATTGAGGTTACTAATATGATGTATGTAATATTGATTGCAGCCATTTTGGTCCTATGGCTAGTTGCAGTAGATCGCCCAGTATTAAAAATTTCATTTAAAAATGGCATGATTTTAAAGACAAAAGGGCACTTGCCTCCATCATTTAAACACAATCTTGTTGAAATTGGTGACAAAGCCTCTTTTGATGGCGATCTAAAAGTATATAGTCAAAGAACCGGGATGAAATTGGTGTTTTCCAAATCTGTTCCAAAGAAAGTACAGCAGCGAATCAAAAACGTGTTTCCGCATCAAGGTTTCAAATCAAGCGGTAAGAAGAAGAGCAAATAAATGGCTCAATGGCTCCATCGATTAATGGTAACTAGGTTTCATTGTTACACCATCTTGATATCACACTCTCAAGTTTTGCATTTTTGAACGCTGAGTAAATACAAATCCGTATACTGCTTACATTCGTAATTGATAGGATCGGAGAGTGTAGCCATGTATTGGAGAGTATGTGTTTTAGCAAGTTTAATGTTTATTAGTAGCCTTTCATTGGCCGATGACTCAGAGAGAAACCCGCTAGCGAAACAGATAAAATCAAAACTTATAAAACATGTAAGAAAGCATACAGATGGTTACGTTGGCTATTGTAATGTCATGATTGAAATGAGGTATGATTCGCGCCGGGCTTCGATTCGATCGATAAAGACGAGTGGTGATAGCAAAGTATGTAAACTGAGTAAAAAATATCTTCAGAAAGGGACTAAATTTAAATACACCTACCTTGAGAAGTACCTGAATCTTCATATCTCCCCATAAATTTCTGCTGTAATTCAACATAATGACTATATTGATGAAAACTCTTAATGTTAGCTCTGGTAATTAGCTAAAATATGATTATTATTCTGAACCAAGATCTCTTATTACATAATTATCATTTAGCATCAGATTCGAGCTAAACTCATAAGATAGTTTTTGCAAAAGGACAGGCAATATTGCTCCTAACAAATAAACGCTATACACCACAAGCTCGAGAGATGGCAAATCGAGTGACAACTGAAGTGTCAGAACGATATGCAAAGTGGCTGATTAACCCTAAATACATTGTTGACCAAAATGATGTAGATAAGCGATTGAGCTTGCAAGACCGTTTTTGTGATGATGTGATTTTTGATGAAAATGACCGGATAACTCGCAATCAACGTATTTTACTTGAATGTGAGCAATCAAGAATAAAAGAGAAAGATGAGAAGCTAGCGACGAAGCAAAAAACATTAAAAAGTGCTATCGATAAAGTTTCAATGATTGCCGAACGAATGATGTGTGAAAAACTGGCATCAGATGAGATGAATCGCTTATTCGGACGTGTACCGGATTTTGGTGAATTAGCATCTTTTGCCTACTCACCGTCACTGAGTTTTCGTAAGCTAGGGGAACTTCTGGACAACAGCCATCAGCTTAGTTCGTCTGTTCTTGATTTTGTTAATACGTCAGGTTCAGAACGCTCATCAAATAGTTCTAAAGGGATCGTTGATGCTAAAACAGCATTGGGACTTATTGGAATCGACAATTGTCGTCTTCTGTTCCCGGTCTTAATGGCTCGTCCATTACTTCGCTGGTCAGACAAAAATACGAATCATATGGCACCCAAAATGTGGCAACATTTAGTTGTTACTTCAAATGTAACTCGTATGCGATTACAAGAAACGGATGTTAAATGTCCCGAAGTTGGGGTTCTGTTGGGTACATTGCGGACAATGAGTATGTTTGTGATGAGTAACCTTTGTAGCCAGGTTTTTGAGGATGCTTTGGTTTATGTCATGACTAAATATCGAGAAGTAGGTCTAAAAGATGAATACTATGCTTGTGCTGATATTCAACCATCACTGATCTTTTTGCCTAGTGTTATCCGTAAAATGGATAAAAATTTAACAGAACGCTTGTTGAATGAAATTGAGTGGAAGCCGACAACGATTCATCTTAAAAATGCAATTATCGAAGATCTGGAAAATATTGAGATTGAAGAGCGAAGTGCTTATGGTGCAGCGTTAGGTCAGGCTCATAAATTTTCGATTTATGATGCGATGCAAAGAAGCGAAGCTTTTCAAGACAAACACAAACCATATTGGTTTTCTACAGTGCAGATGCCAGGGGCGGCGCTTACCAATATTAAAACGCGCTCGCCAGGAAAATTAACTTACGCATTGTAGAGGTCGCTTGTAAATCACCAGTGATTAAAGCCAAACATTAATAGTGTTTGGCTTTTTTTGGTTGAAAATACATTACAGCGTCACTTAATTTTTTCGTTGCGAATCAATTGAAACAATAGTACTAAGTTTAGCAGCGTTTGAGGCCGAATCTTCCCCGCTATCCCCAGTGCGTATTATGTATACAGTGGTAATTATGATTTAGGAGATTCTTGCAGAGTGTAACGCATTGATTAGGCGAGGGTTATTGTACTTATCGTCTATCAATCCGAAGACGACATTTTGATCATCAAGTCCTAAAATATCAGCTACTTGAAAAGCCATATCCCAGTCCATTGAACTTATACCTTTGCGCCAATTGTACAGGCGACCATTGCCCACACTGAGTTTCTTAGCCAATTGATACTCTGAAGTTAATTCGAACTTAGTTTTTACGTTGTCTAAAAGTACATTCGTATAATTCATTTTCCGCGCTCAAAAATCCCTCAGTTGTTAAATAATAATAGAACATTATGTTTATTTCACTATTCCAAGGCGTATTGGAATACATATTTGTTTGGATTATCGTTTCCGTGTTCACAAATGAAACAGCTTGCGGAGGCTAAGAACATGGAAAGACACTCATTTGACCCAATTCACTTACCTTGTCCTGATATGGCAGGGTGCGTAAATCCAAACCCAGAGAAAACCAAAAAGTCATTAGCGATGGTCGCAAAGTTGCGTGCCAAACTCGCTGAACACTTCCAAGAAAAGAAAGCGCCCTTTGATGCGTCTAATTGGAGGGGCTTAGTATGATATTAGCCAAACATGAAACTCAAAAAGTACACTTTAAGGCGTTATCAGAGGCTCACCGTACTAGCTCAATTGTTGGTATTTCGCGTCACTACTCTGCTTTAAGGTTTTTAATGGGTCACAAAAAGGCGCTTCAATGTGCCATGTTGATTCAAAGTAATAAATTTAGAAAAGGTGAAGCCGAATTTATTAAAGCAATGCCTGATTCATATATGGCGTTTAGTTTGTTGTCAGTAACAACACAAAAAAGACAGCTACGTTTATTTAATGCAATTAAGCGTAATAACCGAATTCAAGCTCTCAAAAAGCCATCATTAAGAAACCAATTAAGAGCCGCACAAGACATTGAACTCCGTAAGCAAAACGATGAAGCCCCGCAAGGGGCGGATTCTATCGCGAGAGGTGTCGCATGATCATTTACAAAAATGTGGTATTTAAATGCTTATCGGTACGAGTTCAAAACGTTTTGGTGATGTTTGATGCATTTGAGTATGAAGCCGACAATGATTGCATTTGGTTATTTCGAAACGGCGAATGTGCTTGTTTGATGGATTCAGACAGCCATCAAAAATCTACCCAACAAATTATCAGCCAACTTGAACGCCTTGGTGCGGTCAATCACGGCGATGACGAAACCCGCAAGCAAGATGAAGCGCCCCAAGTGGGCGCGGATTCTTCCCTTATTCAGTAAGGGAGTTTGCATGGACGCACAACAATTTGATGAAGCAATTCAACGGATGGAATCTAAAAGCCTCGCGGTTGATTCCATCTTTCAAACCACCTTTTCCCGTAAATTTTACCCGCGCTTGCCTGCCATTGTTCGCAATGATGTAAAGCGCAAGGTCGAACGCAGAACCACCCGCACCAATGCCACCAAAGAAAACCTATGCAAAGCCGCTGATGATGCGGTTAAGTTTGGCTTAAAGTGCGCGGCGTTCATTGAAAACAAATACTCTTTTGTTGATTGCCGAAACAAAGCTCAAGTGGAGCCGTTAAGCCATAATATTTTGATGCGTGATGATGCGCTGAGTAAATTCTCAGCACGTTACGCCGACCAAAGCGCGGCATTGCTTGCCAGTGTCGAACCTAATGAGTACGACACGTTTTTGGATGCCATGACTGCCGTGTATTTGCTGCAAAAAAAACTATTGGCTGAAATCCACGTATTGGCGCCCGCCGTTAATTTGGACACTGAAAACAAAGAAGATTTAGAGCGTTTTCTCACCATTGCAGTGCTTAAAATGCAATCGGAATTATGGATTGAAAAACGCCTGTTAAGATTGCGCGCTCAATACATTGAATACGCTCAAATTGCCATGCAGCGAGTGGGCGAGAAGTCGCACCAAAGCCGTTATGTGTCGGACATATCCTTTTTAAATTGGAAACGTAAGCAGCAAGAATCACAACAGTTCATGCAGTCCATGAGCGTGTTCAATGAAGAAACGGGCGAGAATTTCAAACTTGAAGAGGTTGCCAAGCGTACCGTTTCTAATCCCGAAAATCGCCGCATTGAAATGATGGTGCGCTCAAGAGGGTTTGAAGAGTTGGCGGAAGAGTTAGGCTTTACCGCACTTTTCATCACATGGACGTTGCCGAGTAAATATCACCGAGTGTCACACCGTTGGAATGGCGCAAGCGTCAAAGAAGGACACACTGCATCAATGGCTAAATGGGCAGTTGCCCGCGCCAAACTGGCTAAAAAAGAGGTGGATTACTTCGGTTTTCGTGTTGCTGAACCTCACAAGGATGGCACAAGCCACAGCCACTATTTTTTGTTTTGCCACCCAAGTGACAAGCAATTTGTGATTAGCACACTACGCAGTGAAGCCATTTATGAAGACCGTGAAGAGTTGGGCAATGATACCTCGCCGCGCTTTGATGTGACGGAATCCGACCCAAGCAAGGGCGGCGCTACGGCATACATTGCCAAGTATGTATCTAAAAATATCAATGGTAAGCACATGCCAGAAACCGAAGCCGAAGAAAGCGCGTTTAAGGTTCGGGCGTGGGCATCGGTTCACCGTATTCGCCAGTTTCAGCAATTTGGTGGTGAACCTGTTTCATTATGGCGCGCCCTGCGAAAAACCACCGAAGAACAAACATGCAACGACCCCAAATTGGAAGCATTACGCCAAGCGGCGGATTCCTCCAAGTGGGCGTTATTTTGTCAACTTGCCAGTAGTGCAAAACTTGAATATCAAAACAACGAAAATCAATACGGTGAAACCGTTCGTAAAATTATTGGTTTTTCTTGGCTTGGTTCGGTTATCGAAACAGCAAGCGAGTGCTACAGCTTAGTAAAAACGAAAGACTTGCCACGGCTTTTAGAGTCGCGGAGCGGCTCCCCTTGGAGCACTGAAAATAAGTGTAACTCACCCTTAATTATTGAATTAAGAAAGCTCACCGGATGGAGCATCAAAGGAGTTACTGCACTGATTAAGCCGTTAAAAAATGGCGCGTCCGTCCCAATCGACCAATATTGCACGCTCAAGCTGAACAACGGTCGATTGAGAATAAATTAATCCCGTTTGGGGTTGCTTGCAGGGGAAAACATCACTCATTGGCTAGAAAAAAGGAAAATGAACACATGGAAAAAGCACAACACATCACTGACGAATTAGAGCAGGAAGTACAAAAAGCCTCAAAGAATCCCTTTGCAAGCAAACTCATGGCACCACTTCGCCTCTTTTTGGTTTGGATGAAGTTAACCAACGAACGCATGGCAACGCTCGAACGTCAATTGGATGGGGGTATTTAATGGCGAGTAAGAATCCAATTAAAGGGTTTGTTCGCTGTCATATGCCGGACTGTGGCGCGGTTGCCACGGTTCACGCAGTCGGTGAACACCGAATCATTACCGACGGCACGCCACCCAAGAATAAACGCAATACAGGGCGTTTATATTACAACTGTCCATGCTGCGGCTTTCAGCAAGGCAAAGGCGAAACATTCCAAAGCTACATCAACGCCAACATGAAACCGACCAAGGCAGAAATTGAGCCAATGGAGCCAGTTAAACGCGACACTGTAACGCCAAGTAAGCCGCCTGTTGTACCCGCGGAAGCCAAACCACCAATTGAACCCGAAACGCCGCCCAAGCCAAGTAAAACAAGGCTTGAAACGGCTAAACCGTACCTATTGGCGCTGTTTGCGCTGATAGTGCTTTTCTTTATGCTGAATAAAAAGGATGTACCCGCACATGGATAAACCAGAAAACACCGAGCTTGAAACCGAACATCAAGCCGACAACCAAACCGCACCAATGGCACAAGATTTTAACCAAGCGTTTGCCGATTTAGACGCCATCGATACGGTGGAAAGTGGCGCGCCAGATGAACCCGAAACGGAATTAGAAGACCAACCCGAAGCACTCGACCCAAGCGCCGCCGTGGGCTTTGTTGATATGGGTCTGTTCATGTCTGAGCAATACATTTCGGGTGCGTCCGGTGTGGATTTTGCCTTTGATGAAACCGCCCGCGCTAAATTCCTTGAAGCGTGCGCGCCCTTGATTGGTAAGTACGGTTTAACGTGGCTGAAATGGTTTGATGCTTACAAAGAAGAGATCATGTTTGGCGTGGCAACGGTGGGGCTTGGTTACTCAAGCATTAACATCATTAAGCGTCTGCAAACTGAACAACTGATGAAAGCGCAAGCGGAGGCGGCGAACGATGGCAAAGAAAGCGAAACAGCCGCCGCTTAGATTGCCTATGCCGATTAACAGCAATCCGGCACTGGATGCCGAGCATTGCGTTTATATCGGTACTACGGGCAGCGGGAAGACCACCGCCGTGAAAAAATTGGGCTTGATACCCAAGAAAAGCCAAGCGGTATTTTTTGACCCATACCAAAATTATGCGGGTAAGAAGTTCCAAGGGCAGCAAGTCAAAATGTTTACTGAGTTTGCCCCGTTCGCCCGCGCTTTGGTGGCGGCACGCAGTAAGAAAACAGGGTTTAAACTGGCGTTGGTTAAGGAAGCAAACGGCGTGAACCTTGAAACCTTTGCGGCGATTGTCTGGAGTTGTGGCGATGGACAGAAACCGCCGCTTTACGTTGGGATTGAAGAGTTAGCCAGTACAGTTGAAACCACGGGCAAGCTAAAAGGCAAATCGGGCGAACTGTGGCGCGGTGGGCGTCAATTTGGTTTGATTATCCATTCCACATTCCAACGCACGCAGGAAGTGCCGAAAACCGTCAGCAGTCAATCACCTACATGGTGGGTGGGTGGCTTGGCAAGCATGGCAGATGCAAACTACATCGCCGACCAAAAAAGCCATGATGTCAACGAACTGGCAAGCCTTAAAACCGCCAAAACTAACCAAGGCATTGCCCAATATCTGATGTTTTGTGATGGCATTGGTAATGTTAAACGCGGCGAAATCAACTGTCTTAACTAGTGTTATTAGGCGATAAAATAGCTTGTCGCCTACATTTTCCCTTCCTTTTCCAATTTTCGAACAAAGTCATCATATATGGCTTGGTCTTCTGGGGAAACCTGAGGAGTCTCTCTGAGTATTTTTGCTATTTTTTGTTTGTGTCGTTCTGCTTGCTGCTTGCGTCGAAATTCGCCTTCAATTCTTATTTCTTCAAGCCGCTGTGGATGGTTTTCTTGCTTAATTCTTTCATTCTCAAGTGCTTCATCAAGGTAATCATTAATTTTTTTCGATGCTAGGTTAAACAATTTAGTGGGAGAAAACTTTAGGTCAGACATGCATATCTACGCTGTTTTATGGTTTTGCGTATTGTATATCGCAAACAAGAAATATAAAAGCAATCGTTCGTTTCTATCCTCTTTACCTAATAGGTTAAAGCCTTAACCTATTAGGTTACTCCCTCTGTTTAATTTCCTCAAAATCGCCAACCTTAAAGCCTCTCTATTGAATGATTTATTCACTCACAAACTGGAAAGGTTTATGAAACTAAATAAAAGCACGCTTATTCCCCTAGGCACTACGGTATTGCTTACGGTTGGCATTCTTGCCCTTATTAACAACGTGTCAGCGTTAGGCGCTGTAAAAGACACGATTAATGGTGATAAGGGGTGGTTCTAATGGAAATGATGAACACACCATTTAACCCACGCCCACGTGAGTTAGACCCGGTTGAAGGTGTTAACTGGGGTAATCAGGCAACATTGCGCGTGGTAACGGGTCCCACTTACCAAAACATTGAATTAGTCACTGACATTCTTGACCCAGCAGACATTGAGCGCGTCACGCTCAAGTTAAACGGTAAAGAAATCATTGGTGTGACAGGTCAAGATTTGGTGGACTTTCAAGAGCACCGCAAACAGTTCACGCAAAAAGGGCGCTACATCATCCCATTTGCTGATCTAACGCTTCGCACAAAGGCGGGTGTTCGCACGGGTGAACTGGTGACGCTACAGGGTGAAATCTGGATGCTTTACATTCAGCTTAAAGCCAAAGCCGACCAAGCCGCGCCATCAATCAAAGCACGCGCCCACACAACCGCCGCCCAATCTCGCCGCATTTATTTGCCGCGTCTGTATTCATTAACGTGGTACGCGGCGGCGTCCGGTCGCACTCCGTTCGATTTTGCCGAGCGTTCACCGTTCCTTTCAATCAAACGTATTCACTTCAAAGACGACACGATTGACCGTGTTCGTGTCATGCGTGACGAGCGTGAAGAAATCAACGTATCTAAAGCAGATAACGCTTTTGACCTTGCCGTGGCGGGTTTAGAGCAAAACGCGGGATGGTTCACGCTTGATTTTGTTCGTACTGGTTTTGGTGTTGAAGGTCGCCTTTCTACCAATGCCGCTAAACAACTGCAATTTGAATTAGAGAAAGCAAGCGCGGGAAGCGTGCCTGTGATTATCGAAGCCATTGAGCAAGTTGGCGAAATCTCACCACAAGCCAAGTAAGGGGCGTCATGCCAGTACCAAAGGAAACCGATATGGATATTTTTAACGAGTCCTCGTCAAGTTCGTGGTGGGAAAGCATCTTAGAAAGTGGCGGTGAACTCATTGGTGGTGCGGTGGATTTAGTCGGGGACATTGCGCCCGACCTTATCACCAACAAACTCAACGAAGACGCGCAACAATCTAACTCAGCGAACCCAAGCGCACACCGTGGGGACGGCAACGATTACCAACAACCTAATGGCGATGTGGTTTATCGCCAATCGCCGAATAACTACGGCATGTATTTAGCCATTGGTGGCGGGTTCTTGGTATTGGCGGGCGCGGTCTATTTCGCAGTGAAGGGGAAATAACATGCCATTGATTGTTTATCCGGTGGTTGCGCTTACTGGTGTATGGGTCGGGTTTAGTCTCAGTGATGGCGCCAAAAACCTCTTATGGTTCGCGGCGCTATTGGTGGCGATTCTTGCCATGCTCAAGTTCTTTTAAGGGGGACGAATGTTAGGCAGTTTAACCAGTTTAACAGGGGGTGGCGGTTTCACGGGTGGTTCTGCGGGACCATCGACCGCCGCCAATACCACCAACGCAGGGCAAAGCGTGGGCGGGATTAGTATGGGAGGCTCAAAAGGCGCAAAGCCTTGGCTGTTATTGAGCATAGTGGCAGTGATTGCCTTGGTGGCACTTAAAAGATGATTGAATTGGTTTCTGATAGTCCCCGCGCATTGGCGCGGTTGAAAGTAGCATTTCGAGCTTGTCCGGCTGAATTTGAAAAACTCAAACATGAGGTGAACGCAGGGCGCGTAAGCCTTTATGAGTTATCTGATGATAGTTACCGTGTCACGGTGGCGGGTGAGATTATCGGTCATTCTTACTTTCTTTGGGGCGTTTCTGGACGCGGCGTTATTCCGGCAATGCGAGAGTTGAAAGCCTACGTAAAAAGCGCGGGATTATCGTCTATTTCAGCAGAAACCTATTTTCCATTGGTGGCGCGATTGTGTCGCCGCCTGAGTACCGAAGAACACGCATGTGGTGACGTAACCCACATGGAAATGAAGGTGTAATCATGGGTGGAAAATCCAAATCCAGTAACAAAACCCAAACCACTAACGTTAGCGGTCAAAATGCCATTAGTGGTGACAACTTAGGGACGGCGATTAGTGGAGTCAATGACTCCACTATCAATGTGACCGCTACCGACCACGGCGCAATTCAAGCCGCCGAAAACATGCACGAAATCAACACAGATTTTGCCTCCGGTGTGTTGGAGGAATACAGCTCAAGCAACAGTGAAAATTTGCAAATGATGGCAGGGCTTGCGGGTAATCAAGCCACGCAAAACACAAAAAACATTAACGCGATGATGGAGCTTGCCAAATTCAATAAGGACGGCGGGCAAAGTAAGCAAAATTCAATGAATTTGTACTTAATGATGTTCGTTGCTGCCGTGTTGGGTTTTGTCACTTATAAGGCGGTTAAGTAATGGAATTGAACCTTATTGAAGGACAAAAAATCCCTGTCACGCTTGATTCTGAATGGCTGTTTGTGGAGTTATCCACGGGCAAAATTCAGATTGAAATTGAGTCCACAGGTGCGGTTTTTACGCTTACGCAAAAATCACTGTATAAAAACACAGGTAGTCGCTTTGGGCGCATTTTCATCACGGGCGTTGGTCGCTTGGTGTTTGAGCATGGCGTGGGAGATTTTACGCCACCAATGGAAGGGCAACAGCTTGAAGTAAGCGTGATGCCCGCAATGGTGATTGCAGAAAACCAACACTTAACCGCGTCGATTGATTCACTTCCTGCGGTGGAAATTGCAGCAGGTCAAACCGTTAGCCTTGAAACATTACCGCCCGTTGAAATTGCGCCCGACCAAGTGATTAAAGTCTCACAGCGAACGCCTGTGGTACTCAAGAGAAGTAAAAGCATCAATGCACAAGATTCAGCATTGCCCGTTGAACTTCCTTTTGATTCATCACGTTTCAAAGTGACCATCAAGGCAGCAACCGCCAATACAGGTGATGTGTTGATTAACAATGCTTACCCACTTAGTGCGGGTGAGCGGATTGATATTGAATCTTCCGCACTCATTGCACTCACGGGCGCTGCAACTGACCGCGTATTTATCTTAGAGTCTTAACACTCAAATTATGGAGCTTTACCCCATGAACGAAATTTTTAAAAATTTGCCGCATGGCAGTAGCCGAAACAAAATTGAATACCTTGCCGAAGAGTTGGGCAAGTTGGCAGGTGGTGCAGTCACAAACCTCATTGATAACGGTCATTTTCATGGCATGTGCGCCCGTGGTTTTGTCACCACGCAATCACGCTCTGACCGTCCATTTTCATTAAATGTCACCTCATTAGGTGGGCGCGCTGAATTCATGTTGGCGCATGGTTGGGCAATTCAAGTTCAACCAGGTGCGGGCATTACCGCGCCCGTGTCCCGTGTGGGTAATTATTACCTCAACACGTTACCCAATCGGCACTTTGCACAAATCATGTGCCAAGGTTTCACCATGTATCAAGTGTTGCGTCCGGTCGCACCACAAAATGATGAAAGCAAGTCTGTTCGTGCGGCGTTCAATGTCATGGCATTGGCGGGCGCGGAGGTGGAAGTGGGTTTTCGATTCATTCACATGAGTGAAGATGGCAGCCATACGCTAGGCGACAAAGTAGCTTCAAAAATTCACACCGATTTTGCGGGTGACGGCTTTGTGACTTGTGATTCTGGTGCGCTGAAAAATAATGTACAGGTTGAACAACCGTCATACGTTGCGTTGTATTTGGAAGTCAGAAATTCCGGCATTGTTGGGCTTCAACGTGGCGTGTGTGGGTTTGTGGCAGATGATGCCGACCTTGCCAAGCTTGAATTTACTCATGCGCCGCCATACTACCAAGCGACCGATTGTATGAAACCCATAGGTTTTGAAGATTTGGGCGCGGGCTTGATTCGCTTTAACCACAACGCAATTCATGCGCCGTTTGGCATGGCGCGTCATATGTTGGCATCTGGCTATCATGTGCAAACCATCACCGAGCATGGCAGCGATTATAAGGTGTTCCAATATCCCGTTGACCATATCCCATCGGCGGCACAGCTTGAAGCCATGCAAATGAGTTTTCAATATTCATCCATGCCGACAGGGTTTGATTTTTACAAGGTGTAACCATGCGTTTATATCTGATTATCTTCATTTTCTTTGGGGGCTTTGCACTCTATATGACAAAAAAAACCATCCGCGGAATTCGCAACAATAACCCGCTGAACATTCGAAAAGGCAACGATTGGCAAGGGGAAACAAGCTTTTCCCGTGATGCTGAATTTGAAAGCTATACCCATCATAAATATGGCTTTCGGGCGGGCGCTAAAACCTTGCGAACCTATCAACGGGCGCATGGACTCGACAATCTAAACGAAATCATTAACCGATTCGCACCGCCAGTAGAAAATGATACGAAGAATTACGCACAGTTCGTAGCAAAACAGGTCGGTGTTGGCGTCAATGAATCCATCAACCTAAACGATGACCAACTATTGGCTAAAGTGCTGCACTCTATGTCAATCATGGAAGTGGGTCGCCATTACTCATTCAGCGATGCCATGCAAGGCGTCAAACTCGCATAGTAAGGAATACACATGCTAAAACTTAAACAAACATCAACGTGGCGCGGTCTTGTGCTGCTTGGTTCAGTGATTGCGGCATCTTCGGGCTACGGTCATTTATTCAGTGCTGAAATTACCCAAACGGGCGTAAATCTTGGCGGTGCGGTTGGTCTTGCCATTCCTGCGGTGGTTGGGTTGTGGGAAGCATTCCGGGATGAATTGAAAGGCAAGGGCGGTGATGATGGAAAGCACGCTGTTTAACGCCTTGGTGGAATGGGGCATTTCACCTCAGTTTTTGGTGTTGGGTATTTTGATGATCATAAACATCCGAAACCAAAACCACATCATTCAAGAGTTATCAAAGGGATTGCGCGCCGTTTCTGACCGTGTGTTGGTACTAGAAACATTAGAAAAGGGCTAGGGCGTGCGAGTCATTTCAAAACATACGTGCCATATGGTTTACATCTAACGCACACATTGTTAACGTTCAAGTGGTTGTTTTATAAATCATTAAACACCTTAGTGCGCTTTTGCTTGCTGCACTGGAAACCAAAAGCCGAACTCCGTGATGGGGTTCGGCTTTTTTATTATTTGTATGAGTCATCATTCTTATGTATGAGATTAAAGTGATATGATTAATTATCAATTTTTACATTATAGGTTTAACATGGCAAAGCCCCGTGTTTTTGTAAGCTCGACTTATTATGACTTGAAATATATAAGAAATGATTTAGAGCGATTCATTAAAGAGCAAGGGTATGACCCGGTTTTGAATGAAAAAGGCAATATTCCTTATGGTTCAGAAAAACGTTTAGAAGAGTATTGCTATAAAGAAATTGAAATTTGCGATATTGTCGTTGGTGTCATTGGCGGTCGATTTGGCTCCCAATCTCAACATGGGAATAGCAGTCACTCCGTATCAAATGTGGAGTTAACTACGGCTGTTAAAAAAGGAAAGCAGCTTTATATTTTTATTGAAAAAACGGTATACGCTGAATATCAAACATATAAAGTAAATAAAGATAATGACAGCATCAAGTATGCATCAGTAGATGATAATAGAATTTTTCAATTCCTCGATGAGATACATTCACTTCCTAACAATAATCAAATACAAGCATTTGAATCTGTAGTTGATATCACTAATCATTTGAAAGAGCAGTGGGCAGGACTTTTTCAGAGCCTTTTGAGTGAGAGCTCTCGACGAAAAGAAGTTAATTTAATTGATGAGATAAATAGAACCTCAGCTACTTTAAAAACGTTGGTTACTTTTTTAAGCGAAGAGAAAAATAGAGGAAGTGACGCAATTCAAAATATCCTGATGAACAGCCACCCAGCATTTAGTGAGTTGAGAACTAAGCTAGGAATAGGTCATCGGGTTTATTTTCAAAATATTCAAGAACTTGGTGAAATTTTGAAAACATATGGCTATAAAGAGTATGAATTTCCTTTTGGAAGCGATTTGTCTTGGTACAATAACTCATTTGAGTTAACCATATCAGAAGAGATTTTTGACGAGAATAAATCGCTTAAAGTTTACACGCCTGAAAATTGGAATTCTGCGTTTATTACCATTGAAAAGCGAACAGTACAAGTGCCGCCACCGCCACCTTCTTCGGATTTTGATGATGATATTCCTTTCTGAGGAAAGAAAAAGCCCGCTAATGCGGGCTTTTTTACGTCTATTTAAATTTAGTCGGTATCCACGGGGCGGCTTGCATTCGGCGACCGCCACGAAACGGCAACACATTTTCTTTTGCAGGGTAAACCTTTGGGTAATCCACATGACCATGTTGCTCAACCAATTGTCGATGTTCATCACGCCAAAACACAAAGCTTTCTAATTCTTTAGGGCTGAACTCGCGTCCAGTTGGGGTAAGAAGCACCGCACGTTTTTCACAGATACGAAAGCCACGCCAACGCATATCATTAGGCAAGTAACCAAGTGATTTGATGATTAAGAGTTTTTCAGCCATCGGATTGACAGGGATTTTGCCGTCTAGCCAACGTCGAACTGTGACAATCTTCACATGGAAAAACTCAGCACCTTGGCGGTGAGAGGTAAACTCACGCCAAAACAGAACTTTAAATGACTCATAAAACATGATTTGCCTCACAAATAAAATAACTGACGAAATATTTTTTTCTTATGATTTTTTAACAATTCACGTGACAAAATGTCGCTCAGTGGAAAAAGAGACTTTTTGCTGTGATTACGTAAAGCAAGCGCCAGTAATCATAAGTATTTCAAAACGTTATTAAATAGGGTTTAAATATAAATTCGGCATAAGTATCAATTACTTATGTATGCGTTAATCAATGTTTTACCAAATGTTAATAAACAATCCCTCGGTGCGTATTATGCGCCCTTATGGTAAATCAAGTTGCATACGCACTTTTTATAATATCTTTCTCATTTGAGAGAGTTATCAATGAAGTACCACGAAATGACTAAAAATTATATTTTTCGTGAATTAGTTTGTGGAATTAGTATAGAAAAGACGGCTGAACTATGTTTTAAAAGTGTGAGGACGGTCAAGCTTTGGGACGCAGGAAAAGCTATTCCGCCAGAGTGTCGGCGATTAATGAAAATGTATAAAGGTAAAGAGCTTGCCCCATCAGATAATTGGAATCTATTCATCATGCGCAATGATAAACTGGAACTACCGACAGGCCAATTAGTGACCCCACAAGAGATTTTAACTGGAATTGCTTTGTTAGAAATTCAAGCAGAATTAGATGTAAAAACAATGTCAAAGTTGCTTAAATATGCTCGTAGTATTGCGTTAATAATGAACAGTTAGTACGAAGGCTCCAGAAAGGAGCCTAGATCTATTCCTTCATCGCCCTTTTACTCAAATTAATGATAGTAAAAGTAATCAAGCAGATTTGAAATAAGCTATTTACTGTCGTAATCAGTGCTGTTTGCATAGCCCATATAGAGGTGCCTTTACCTAAAGTAACCAAAGCAAAGCACATGGTTAGAGCGAGTGAAATAATACAGTAATAATAAGTAGTAAAAAATACGCCAAAACGACCTTCACGGCTGAATTTCTTGAACGTTCTCGATTTAGCGAACGAAAAGAAAATAGTAATAACAGCCGCTAAAAAACCCATCATCGTAAACGCAAATGTCGCTAATATAATGGCAATATTTGTTTTCTGTTCGACTAAAACAATAGGTTCAATTAATACCTTATTCACTAACAGTTTGTACAGTAGATACAAAATCGGTCCAGGCAGTGATGTGATTATAACGAGAAATAGCGTCAATAGTGCTTTCCGAGAGGTCTTCATTTTGTGTAAACTCCTCAAGTTTTTCAGTTAATAGGGTGTTGTTGGTTTTTTTAGTTACCATGTTTCTGGCAATGGCCAGATCACTAGAGTTATTAACATCATCTTGTAAGATTCCAGAGTTAACTAGGTACAAATCGGTCATGTGCCCTGATACTTCATTTTTAGCTTTGATAATCAGTTTAGTAATGCCATCATCGGGTACCTGCTGTAATACGTTTGTAATAACGGGCTTAATGTTTTGTCTTGACCGAGGCTTAAATGTCAATTCAAAGCCTTCTAAATTATGAGTTTCCTCAGTAGTCATCCCTAATTGTCTCAAGAAATCTTCTGCAAAAGTATTTTCCTTCGAAATTTCGATCACAGTGGTTCCTATAATCGACATTTCCATGGCTTCTGCACGTGTAGCTTGATGAGTTAAAGCAAAAGGAATTAATTTCCAATTAACAATACCAAGAGATATGAAGATTGTGTTAATAAATTCTATAAAAACATCAGATTTAGGTGCAAGTAAAGTTGAACCGAATCCAAAGCAATTTTCAGTGATAAGGACATATGAAGCAAACCCCAGTTGGTTATCTTCGCCTAAAAGATCACGAATTTGTTCTACCGTAATTTCTCTAGTGTTTACTTTTCGGATAATGTCACTGCTACGTGTCATTACGAACATAAATACATCACCATGAACGGGAAAAAGATACAAATGCTCGCCTGAGTGTGTGAAATTATTTTTATACTGAACAGCATCTAAAGCACAAAAAGAATGCAAAAAAGGGCGAATATCAAACAATGTTTTGTGTTGATTGTCTATATTGTTCAAATGGTAGCCAAAGTAACTAACTCGCATGTATACAACCTTTAAGTCATTAATTATTAATTTTATTTATTCGCATGGTACTCCTCAACATTAGATATGTCATTCAATAATAATAGAGCTGTACAAAAAAAGTTAACAAAATCAGTGTGAATATAGTGCTGTTCTTTTACTAAGGTTGACATTGGGCCTATTTGTATATTTTTGAGATAAATCTCATAAGAGCAACCTAGAAAATCTTATAGTGCAATCAGTTGCTCAAATTTAACTGTAAGGAGGTTTAATTAATGAAATGGTTTCGTTTGGGGTTCACCATTTGTATGTTTTCAAGTGTATGTAATGCATCGTTTAATGAAACTATGCGTTTTGATAATATGAATAACAAGCAGGTGTATGAGCGTACAACCTATGCACATGGTAATTCATTGGGTTTTCGTTGTGATTCAGGGCGTTATGATAAAGATTTGTTTCTAACTTTTTCAGGTAAAGATAATATTGCGACACCAAATCAAAGTGTCGATTTTAGAATTAAGATTGATAATGGCCGAGTGTATAACTTGAAAGGAAATATGTTCACATCCTCCTATAAAGGAGGAGCGATTAGAAATGTAGATAAACGGATCCTTTATGAATTAAAGCAAGGTACAACTGCTTATGTGCAAGTGCATGTCTTTGGAAGGCGTGAGATGAATACATCATTCAATTTGTCAGGTTCGAACAAAGCGATTAATGATGTAAGTAGCAGGTGTGATATCCAGTACCAGGCTGATAATTACGTGAACATTAATCGAGAGATAAAAAGACTACAGCGTGAAAGGGATCGTGAAATTCACAGAATTGATGCTGAGTATGCAAGAAAAATTGCACAATTAAGAGCTCAAAATTACTAAGAAGCATATCAATTACAATGAAATGTGAGAGAGTATTAATAATTTATATTGAGAATTGAGAGAGCCAAAATTACTCTGTAATGTAAAGCTTGTTCAGTTTATGAACTCTAAGAATTTGAACACCTTTGCTTGAAGTCGGCCGCCCAATTGGGCGGTTTTTTTATACTTGTAATATAGACTCGCTAACGCTCAAACACTGGCGCGTTACACTTGAGAATAGTCGGGGAAGGTTGAAAGTTCCGTGGATAGTACCCCCGTAATACATGACGGGGGTTGGCGTGAGCAGGGCGGCGCTCCGCTCTTCCCATCCCTTTGCTCACGCACGCGAACCAATACAAAAATCATTAAGACATGCTCGACACTCGCAAGCCTTTAAAAGACTAAAAGCATTCTGGCAGGGTGTGGGGAGTGGGACGATCAAAGGATAGTGAAGCTAACCGCGCCGATTAGACATACGGCACAGTTAACAAAGTCGGGCGGCTTGGTGCTTCGCTTGCACTACGTGCTTTGCTTATCCCTGCGGGGCTGATCCGCATTTGTAGGTAGGTTCATTGGGTGCGCTTCTGGGCGCAATTAGAATAGTTTAATATTGGGTTTGTATTTCTCTGAACTCTCAGCACTGGCAATTGCTTGTCCATCTTCTGAATCTTCAATATCTTCTTCTTTCCATGAATCACGAACATAAAACGGATTACAAGTAACAGGCCGTATCAATTCACCAATTCTAATATTCGCCAAACATGGCGTTAATGGATCAAGTGTTAATTCCATTGCTTCGGGATAGAAAACAGCACCGTCAGAACTTCGTACAAATGTATAGTGGTAAACAACATCATCAGAGAACTGTTCTACAACAGAGCCTGATATATAAACATCAGTTAATAACTCATCAACAAAATCCGCAACAGGATTTTCTGTTATGTCAGGTGAATCAGTTTGTATTGGCGTTGGTTGAGTTGGCGCAGCTGGAGAACTGGAGTCTGAACCACCAAATAATTGAGATGATAGAGAATAAGCGGAATAAAGGATCAAACATAAAAAGAAAATAGCAACAAAGCCCATGAATGGAAATTTGAACTTATGGGTATGTATTTCAGCAGACCAATAAACACCATAGAACTTTTTATCATGGCTAATCATCTTTTTGGAAGCAGTTTGAGACTGATGATAATCATTAGGATCAAAACATTTAGGTGCTTCTTTGCGAGTTACCTTTTTACCACCAAGAGCATTGAAATAATGAACATGGCGACCAACTAATTTACGTAAATTAGCATCACAAAGGGTTCTGTCTTGTGTGACAAAATGAAGGTCATAACCACCATGTCGATGAGTCTCAAGGGCTGCTATAGCCTTTGGTACGCGAGAACCAACACCACGAGGTGGAAAGAATTGTTGAACCTCATCAACCAGAATGACTGAACGCTTAGGTAAAGTAGGCCAGTCATTTGGGTCTGGAAAGTTTCTAAAATCAAGATTAAGAGGTCGAACTAAATCAAACTTATCTTGTGTATCTTCAGGAGCAGCATCAAGAATAGATTCTAGCTTCTCAAGTTTCTTCTTAGGATAAACACGACGAACCCAGTAAAGCCAAGTCTCAAAATGATTGTGGCTATCATATTGAGAGCGAAGCCAAGGAACATCATTTAGAGTGATAAATTCACCATCATCGTGAATTGGTTTCATTATCTTAGATAATTTACGAATACTAGCCTTGTCTTTTAAGTTTGGAAAATACCAGCCGTAATACCAACCAGAAAACGAGCAGGCCACATCAATATCCAACATAAGTAATTTGATGTTTGTATAGTAATACTCACGCCCCGAATCGTGAGAAAGCACAATTTCACGTAAAGAGTTAAGAGTTTTAGACGCCCCTGGCAATCCAGTTCTTAAATAAATCAACCTTCCATTCCTCCAGTTTTCTGACCTGGTTTCCACCAAGCTTGACGCATAGCAATACCTTGACGAACTCCTTTAATCGCCATTAAAAAAGCACCCGTTGAAATAACAAGGTTAAGAGCTTTATCTAGCCACATATAGCCGAGAAGCATAACAATATCAGCACCAAACCCACCAATATCACCAAGGCCGTTCAGCGAGTTGACAGCCGTACCAATGAGGCGACTAGTCAAAATATTAAAGCCAGAGAAGACAACGACACCAAACCCCGCGCTTACAATCCAGTTAGAAAATGAAGCACCGACAGCACCGAGAAGCCAAGGCATTGCACTGCGTAACCAAGTAAAAACAAGAGAAAGGGCACCATATACGAATCCCATAAAAATCACCTATGAGTTATTTTTATTACATGAATTTAGCTACCATTAAAAAAGAAGCTATTGAGGCGGAAGCTAAAAGAAGCCCACGAAATACGAGAGCTAGTGTACAAAAAGGAGTGTAATCAATTGACCAAACCGCAATTTTTAAATCATACGTGCGAGGTGAAGGACAACCAGAAGAAAAGCTGAAACCATTATCAGACGTATAAGCATCAAGCATTTCATCAACAGAACCATTGGCATCAGTAAATACACTGGTATAAGCACCATGTTCATCAGTAGCTGATTCAGTTAACGCCTGAAAAGTATCAGTCAACAAAGCACCTTGCTCAGTTGCAGATTCTTCATTCTTTAATTCATCACAATTAACTCTCCAGCGTTCTTTAGCTAGAAAACAACTGGGAGCACTACCAGTACAATTAAAAGAAGAACAACCTTGACTAGTAACATCACCATTTAGTTGTGACGGTAAATTGCCAATAGCTTGAGCAACACCGTCAAGAGAACCTTTTAGCTGTGTTGTTTGAGTATTAAGCCCCTGAACTACCTGTGTAGTACCATTCATAATGGCACCAGTTTGTTGAGTCATTAATAAGGTTTGAGCGTTATGAATGGCAACATCTTGTTGTGATTGCTCTTTGATAGCTTTACCAATTGCATCATTGGATTTATTCAGTGTTTTAAGTTTGTTATCTAACGAGGTAAAGCCAGTATTCAAATCTGTATTTAATGCTGTAAAAGCTTTGTTATTATCACGATTCAAATTTTGTAAAGCCGTTAATACAGCCTTATCAGTGGTGTCATCTGGCGTAACTGAATCGGGTTCATCTTTATCAAATGATGGAGGCGCAGGAGTAGAAGGGTTCGAAGGGTCAGGATTAAAATCGTCAGGCGGTGTAAGTGGGTCTGTAGGGTTTAAATCACCCAAACAATCAGGATAGTTTGGCATACCAATGACACACTCAGTAGGCTGTGTACATTTCATATCTAACTTATCAAGGAATTCATCACAGCTATGATTAAAAATACCTTTTGAAGCCGCACAAGCTTGTTCCTCAGAAAAAATAGCTTCTAAAGTAGATTGACGTTTGCAAAAGGGAATCTCTGCACACTCACCAGTGTTTGGATCTAAAACTTGATCATCTGTACATACAGGAGGTGATTCACACTCGCCAGTAGTTTGATTGAACGTTTCACCAACAGGACATTCATTATTTGTGAAAGAAATAGTTGTCCAATTGTTAGCCCCAGTATAAAGATTGGAACAATTTGAATCTGTATAAGTGTAATACCTTAAGTAAAGAGAAGTTGAAGAAGAAACCCTGCCATCAATGAATTTAATATAAGAAGCCCGCCCGGTATAAACATTAGCCTCACAAGAATTTAAATATGATGTTAAGGCCGTATCTAAAGAATCAAACTTTTCACCCTTATAATTTTCAAAATATGCCGAAGCATTAAACGAAACACCCAAGAATAAAAATAAAAAAGTAATGCTTTGTTTAATACTCATAATTAAATCCAATTAAAATAAACGACGAAAGGCATCCCAAAGGAGGAGAAGAACGAAGCCCCAAATAAGGTCTTGAGGTGTTAGATAAAGAGGCATAATTAAATCCTAAAAAAAGGGAGCCGAAGCCCCCGATTTCACATAAAGGTTTAACCGAAAATTGAACCTTTAGCCCATTTAAAGACAACAGCAACACCAGCTAGACCGATTAAAGCCTGACCGATTGAGCTAACTGCCGCAGTACCATCAGTAGTGATAGCTGTAGTCGCAGCAGAAACATCAATAGCCGCAAAAGCTGGAGTTGATGCAACGGCAGTAAGTGCAACACCTACAAGTAGTTTTTTCATAGTTTTATCCTCTAAAACCAAGTTGACGAAGTGATATATCAATCACAAAAACCAATCCATAAACGCCAGCAGCCGCAGAAAGCAAAGTAAAAACAATCTCTTTTGTAAGAAACGCTTCAGGGTTTGCAAAATCAGACTGCTGTAACAGAGTCACGAATTGGCAAGCTTCACCGGGAGCTAAATCAATAACTTGAAGAGTGTTAGAAACAACCTTTGCACAAATCATAATTAGCTCCCAATGTGAATTTTATTTAGTTGGTGTTTGTTTCATGGATTCCATGAAGTGCTTTTTAACTTCTGCATCAACAGGAATAATCTCAACAACGTGCGATTGCATTGGGTTATCAGGCATAGGCGCAGTGCGTAATTCATATTGCTGATAAGGGACGAAAGCGCGGCTGTTAATCACTTTCTCAGCGTAAACTTCCTCAATAGCCAAATGTTTAAAGCGGTTCTTTTCAAATTCTTCAATACTGTCAAAGTAACCCGCCGCTTTGATTTCCATGTTGTCGTTTGAAAAGTCTTTCAATGCGCGGCCAACGTAGATGGAAGCCGATGCATTGCCCGAGTTCTTGAAGATAGTGTGTTTAATGCCATGTACGAAAAAGGCAGTTGCTGTACTCATAGTGTGTTTCTCCGATTAAAAAGGGGCGTCGATTATGCCTAGATGCGCTTGAACCAATGATTTATGAACGTCTGGCATATCAATCGTTCTTGTCTTGTATTTGTCAGGCACTAAGTGACCAAACGCTTTTTCTAAGTCACCGTTATAAAAGTCGATAACTTCTGAAAGGGTTTTTCCGCATTGCTTTCTTGCCCACGCCACTTTCCCCATAATGTCCAAAATCGCTTTTTTCTTTATGGTGTCGTGACGTTTGGGTGGTGTCGGTTCGATAGAGGCCGCGAAGTCACAAAGACCCGCGAACGACGCTGATATGTCAGAGAGAAAATCGACGGAGATTTTTTTAAGCTCCACTTCATTCCGATACCAAACCACATCAGGGTCAGTAATTTTTCTTTCGAACTTTTTGTTATAGATACGCCAGTAGCGAGTAGAAGAACGGCTACCGATTAAAGTGGCTTCCTCATCCAGTGAACCACCATCGTTATATTTAACGTGAGGTGTCATTGAACCTTGGCGACGAGCGTCAGGCGAAGATTTAAAAGCTTTTTCATACCAACAGCGTTCAGCGTATTTAGCGTCGAAATTCCCAGTGAAATCATCCACAGCCAAATCAAGGCGGGATAGGGAAGGCACTACAAAAATCTCAGTCAGTAACCAATGAACACGAGCTGGCGTAGTCTTATTAAAAAGGTATTGGCAACCAGTACCATTAATCTGAATGTATATGGTGTCGTTGTTACCACCGATTCCCACAAAACCAAGTTCATGCGTTCTGGTGATGTCAAAGATAGTCATTGAATCCTCATAACCATGAAGACCACGGCCACGCATAGGAGAAAGGAACATTCCAAACTCTTTTTGCATGAACAATTCAAAGCACACATTCATTCGAAAATAGAATTCTTGCTGATAACGTTTTACGTATTCGTTTTGTTGTTCAGCCGTTAAACCTTTCGGTTGATGGAAGACAGGCATCATGTAAGGGACATAATCTTTATCTAGAGCGCCATCCAAATAAGAAAGTGAACGTATCGGCATCGACCATGCTAAGTGGTCAATAAAAACAGGTGTCACAGTGTCACTTAATGCTTTGTGATCAACTTTGAATTGATGCTTATCGCGTGGCTTGTAAGGCTTAACCGCTCGAATGGATTTATCGAATTTATCAGCAGACATGAGCAAACACTCCAATTCGACAAAGTGAACGATAGTTATCGTCGGTGATTTCAATCAGTTCATAGCTGTTTGGAGCTTGAGACAGTTCAACGTGAGCGCGGAAGTCAGACATACACGCAAAGAAATGATGCCCCCATGAGAAATAGGCATTCACACCAACGTTAGGTTCGTTGTCGTAGTAGATTTCACCGTTCGCATAAGGGCTAGTCATGATTTACTCCGAATCCAATTTAGAATTAGGAGTGTGAAGAACTGTAACTTCAGCTAATAAATCACTACGCACTTGTTTTAAACGTTCAATATCTTCTTTGATGCTCATTCGAATGAAGCAATCAAAAGAAAACCTAGCCACATGAAATAACATCATTGCTGATAGTGTGACAATAATTCCTAAAACAGTTAAGCCTTCGACAATCGCATCAATATCAGCAGGGGTAAGGATTACGTTTTCCATGATTAAGCCTCCAACGCATTAGCATTAAAGAGATGGAAATGGTCAGAGATAAGCGGAAGAGGCTCAACACCAAAGAACTGACAGAAAACTAAGTAATCCGAATGTGTTTCTAAAATCACCTTAAATTCATTATCAAAATTACAAGAAACAGCAGGAATTCTATTGAGGCCGTCAGAGTGCCAATCTGTAGTAGGAACAACATCAAGCGTTTTAGGGTTTAGAGGAAGATTGATGTAAGTGGAAACAGTCGATTCAAAAAAAGTAAGAAAAATAGCAAAACCAGAAATCGGTAAGTAATCGAATTTAATATCACCATGAACCAAATGTTTAATTTCTGAATTATGAGGGTTTACTTTAATTTCCATTACAACCACCTTGAACAGTTGAGTGACCACCGAGAGCGCAAGCTTCAAGGGCTAAACGCCCAAGGCAGTCAAAAGAGAACCCAAACGGCCTAGAGAGAAGTAATCTTTAAACCGAATGGGTGTAATACAGTAATTTCTGTAGTCATTTAATACAGGAATCTCTGTGCTGTAAATACAAGATTTACTGTAGTAATCGGCTACAATAAAGGGATAAGACAGGAAGAGGATTTTCAAAATGTACACTTCGAATCTGCTAGATGCATACAAAGAGCACATGAAGTTTGTTCAAGATAAGCAAATTGCTCATGAACTTGGACTTAGTCCGCAAATGATTACTGAAATCAGGAAAGGTCGAAGCTATCTTAAGGAAAACAAAGCACTTTTTATCGCTGATCAAATTGGCGAAGATAAAGAAAAGGTTCTAATTGGTCTAGCAGCAGATCGTGCAAAGACAACAGAGGAACAGGCGTTGTGGAGTCAAATTTCAAAAAAGTTTGAAGGTCTTGGATTGTCTGGAATTTCAATGGCTTGTGGGACATTGGTACTAAGTTTAGCAGCGTTTGAGGCCGAATCATCTCCGCTATCTCGGTGCGTATTATGTGTATTATGTTAAATTGCAATTGTTGATGTGCCATCTAACTTAAACACTTCCACTATCCTTGCGTCTCTGCGCTTCTCACCTTGAAATGCTATTTAACAATAACGCTATTTACCATAAAATACCTAATAACTATATATCTTAATCTTCGATTCTGAATATAGTTATTAGGAGTAACTTGTTTACTTTCTTAGTATCAAGTTTTAAAGACTTACGTCTAATTATGTTCTTGAGGTAGCTTTGCTGTTAATTGATGAAGAACTGCTTCTATGTCTGATGATCTTACAGGCTTCGTTATAAAATCATTCATACCAACTCTGAAACATTCATGTTTATCGTTTTCCATCGCGTGGGCTGTCAGCGCAATGATCGGAATGGTAATCCCTTGCGAGCGAATTACTTTCGTTGCAGCCAAGCCGTCCATCACTGGCATTGAAATGTCCATAAATACCAGATCTAAGTGTTGATGGTGCTTTTGAATATACTCGTAGGCTTCTAGCCCATTACTTGCGATTGTTACAGTGTGACCTAATCTGCTTAACAGAAGCTTTATCACCATTTGGTTTGTGTGAGTATCTTCGACTACGAGAATATTAAGACTTGGGCTCTCTATTGGTGTGTTGTTATCTTCTTGAGACTCGTCATTACACTTAGAAAGAACCGGAATTGAAATCGTGAATTTACTTCCTTTGCCCAACTTGCTTTCAACGGAGATTTTTCCATCCATCAGCTGAACCAAATGCTTAGTAATCGCTAAACCTAATCCTGTTCCACCAAATCGACGGGTAATCGAGCTGTCTGCTTGATGGAATGGGTTGAACAGGAATGGTAGTTTTTTCTGTTGAATACCAATACCTGTATCGATGACTTTTATGATGAGTTGATTATTCTCGTTGATGTTTAATGATATATCGACAGAGCCGTCAGGAGTAAACTTGATGGCATTACCTACGATGTTGAATAGGATTTGAGATAATCTAGTTGAATCAATCAAGTGTAGTTTTTTCGTATCAATAAGATTAGATGTACTAAGCTTCAACCCTTTTTTGTCTGCTATATTCTGTAATTGACTAATTACAAAAGTGACAGTGTCATTAATATTAATCCATTGTTTATTAAGAGAAAAACTGCCGGATTCAATCTTGGAAACATCAAGAATGTCACTGATAATAGCGAGGAGAAGTTCTGCGGAGGATTCCATTTGAGTTAGAATTCCTAGCTGTTGAGCATTAATTTGAGTCTGCTTCATAATATCAAGCATGCCGAGAACTGAGTTTAGTGGTGTTCTAATTTCGTGGCTCATCATTGCCAAAAACTCGGACTTGGCATTGTTTGCTTTGATCGCGTCTTGTTGAGCTTTCGTTAGAGCTCGAGTTCTTGCTTCTACTAGATTATTTAACTTTTCTTTATTCTCAATATCGATAATAGCTCGTTCTATCAATGGGCTAAATCGAATGAGTGTTTGTTTATCTTCTAAACTGAACTGCCCTTTTCTTCTTCCGATCAAAAGCAGAACGGACTGCGTAACTTCAGCATTAATACCGGTCATTAAAACAGATTTGACCTCTTCTCGAATGACACAGTTAAGAGATATAAATTCATCTAGAGTTGCGGGCTCAAATAAGATAATACACTCGCCATTAAGTACGCGAGTGAATTTTTTGTCTTTGTTCCAAGCAATATTTCTGAAAGCGGCATTTGTGGTCAGTAATGTTTCAAATGCATGAGTGTCGTTTGAACGCGATATGACAATAAAATCTTCGACATCGATGTATTTGCTTAATGCCGTTTGTAAACCTAAAAAGATTTGTTGGCGGTTGTCTGCACCACTCATGGCTGAAATAGCGTCTAGAATCGCTCTATTTTCGTCGGAAAGTCTTTTTTCCCTTTCATGACTGTGCTTGAGTTCTAAAAGCACTTCTTGCAGTTGTTCTTTATCGCAAGCGTCCATAATTACCCTGTAACTTTGTGAAATACGGCTGATGAAATCATTAGGTTACCATGCCCGTTTTCACCACCTATGAAGCGCCCTTGCTCACCAAATGTAAAAGGACAGATGAATGGCTTACCGTCTAAGGCGGTGTTTATCTGATCACAAACGGCGTCGATATCTTGCCTTAAGTGAAGCATAGGTCCGGCGCAAAAAATATTGATACCACCAAGCCTTTCCATATCTTCAAGTTTTTGATTATAAGCGGAATTAACAACTCGTGCGGCTCGGCCGATAAGATGTGTTTTGTTTCCAACCATAAGGTAAATCTTCTCACCTTCTTGGATTGAAGTAAAAAGCTCGATTCCTTGAGATGGTGTCTCCCTTATTGGATGTGATAGTTTGTAATAAGGCTGTTCGTAAATATATCCTGCGATTCTACCTAATGGGTAAATAGTGGCCTTGTCGAATAAGTAACCATCAGAAGTTAAATTGCCTAGATGATGATCTGTCCAATAATGGTAGACTTCTAAAGCGGGTTTGTGATCGATTTCTAGTAGCTCTCGACCACGGGCCTTCGTGATTGTACCTTGGTATTCGGTGGCTGAATGCCCGGCACTGAATGAGGTGAAAATTGATTGAGATGAATAGACGAGAGTGACGCTGACACCTGATTGGCAATGTGATTTTTCGTTGAAAATAGACCACTTCCCGTCAATTGTGTTATCAGCCGCACTTCCTCCAATGATTGCAACGAGTGTTCCGAATTTCTTATCAATACAAGCAATCATTCTCTCTTCATCACCTGGCGTAGCATGGAGAATGATTAAACTCGGCACTTCACCGATTCGGTCGGCACTTAACATTGCCTCATCTAATGCTTGAGCAATGGCGGAATCAATATTTTCTCTATCATCTGAGTAATGAGATAAACCTGTCCCGTAGGCGTTTATACCTAAGTCAGAGATGGCTAATATGCCGACCACCGGCCCTGAATGATAGCCTTTTTCCGTCATAATACCTTGGCAAGAACTGCAGCCTTGGATCGGTATATTCGGAAATGCTTCGACCAAATGTTGTGATAATAATTCTGAACAATACTCTTCAGTGTAGTAACAAATCAAGCTGCTGATATTTGTTGTTTTGAGTTGCTGCTTAAACTCTAAAGCGACATTTCGTTCATCTGTATTATTGGATGTCAGAGAGATAAATTGCATGATTTGTTTCACATAGTAAAGAGTAAGCGTTATACCTGTTTAACGGTATCTGAGGAGCAATATCGGTGTTATTTACAATAATACTGGTAATATTAATTTAACAGCGCTAAGTAAACAATCTCATTTTCTGACGATATTTTTAATTTAACGTTATTACTTTGCTTAGTAATGATGAGCTTTTTATCATGTTGAACAATATTCCCGGAGCCCTCGATTATTTTTGCCTTAATTGTTAAATTTTCGGGTGTATTTAGAGTGATACCTGTAGAGTGATTTGTAACCAATAAATTTGTTTCATTGATCTGAAACTCGCAAGTTTCTCCAAGTTTACATGTGATGTTTTTCTCATCTTTATAGTTAATTGTACGCCATGTGAATGCGACGATTAGAAGACTTAACATGATGATTATTTGAACTAATCTACCTTTCGTTAGCTTTTGAGCTGCCATTTTTACTCTCTCTCCTTGCAACAAACTTCAAAGTTTTTAAATAAAAGCATAAATCCAGACCACAGGTAAGGTTACTACTCTGTCATTGAATTGTTAATTCACGTATAGTGTTGCGTTGAAAATGCCTCTTTTTTTAAAATTAGTAAGTAAACATAAAGTTCTGAATAAGTACTGTTTTCTTGTCGATTGGGGGGCATTACGACATTTGTCGTGTTGGAAGTAAAGTGTAGTTAATTAGAAATTGGAAGCATGCAAATGAGCCAAGAAAAGCAGCTTGAACAAAACTACAACTATACAGTCGTTCGTCAGTTTACCTTAGTTACTATTCTCTGGGGTATTGTCGGTATGGCTGTTGGTGTTTTGATTGCCGCTCAATTAGTTTGGCCACAGCTGAACTTTGATACGCCGTGGTTGACGTATAGTCGCTTACGTCCCCTGCATACTAATGCGGTTATTTTTGCGTTCGGTACAAGTGCCCTGTTTGCAACATCATATTATGTTGTTCAGCGTACCTGTCAGACGCGTCTATTTGGGGGCCCTCTGGTTCCATTCACTTTTTGGGGATGGCAAGCCATAATTTTAGCCGCTGCAATATCTTTACCTTTGGGTTACACCTCTGGCAAAGAGTACGCAGAACTAGAATGGCCTATTGATATTGCTATAACACTTGTATGGGTTGCTTATGCCATCGTGTTCTTTGGAACATTGATAAAGCGTACAACATCACACATATACGTAGCTAACTGGTTCTTTGGAGCCTTTATCCTCACTGTCGCAGTACTTCATATTGTGAACAGCATGGCAATCCCTGTCTCTTTGGGTAAATCTTATTCGATTTATTCTGGTGCAGTAGATGCGATGATACAGTGGTGGTATGGACACAACGCCGTAGGTTTCTTACTTACAGCTGGCTTCTTAGGAATGATGTATTACTTTGTCCCTAAGCAAGCAGAACGCCCTGTTTACTCTTACCGTTTATCAATTGTTCACTTTTGGGCTTTAGTATCTCTGTATATTTGGGCTGGTCCTCACCACCTTCATTACACAGCCCTACCTGATTGGACTCAGTCTATCGGTATGGTAATGTCGCTTGTTCTGTTCGCTCCATCTTGGGGTGGTATGATCAACGGTATTATGACCCTATCTGGTGCATGGCATAAACTTCGTTACGATCCTATTCTACGTTTCTTAATCGTTTCACTCTCTTTCTACGGCATGTCGACTTTTGAAGGTCCGATGATGTCTATTAAGACAGTAAACGCATTATCACATTACACTGACTGGACGATCGGCCACGTGCATTCTGGTGCATTAGGTTGGGTTGCTATGGTTTCAATTGGTTCTGTATACCACTTGATCCCTCGCCTGTTTGGTCAAGAACGTATGTACTCTGTAAGCCTAATCAACGCTCACTTCTGGTTAGCAACAATTGGTACTGTTCTTTACATCGTAGCAATGTGGATTTCTGGTGTTATGCAAGGTTTGATGTGGCGTGCAGTTAACTCTGATGGCACATTGACTTATAGCTTTGTTGAATCAGTACAAGCGTCTTACCCATTCTACTTCGTACGTTTCTTAGGTGGATTTATCTTCCTAACTGGTATGTTCTTACTTGCATACAACGCGTACAAAACCATCACTGCACCGAAAGATAGCCTTAAAGCTATCGTTCACCCGGCATAAGGAGATTTAAGAATGAGCTCAAATTCGAATAATCGCCACGAAATAGTTGAACGTAATGTCGGTTTATTGGCAATTTTGATTGTTTTTGCAATCAGCCTAGGTGCATTGGTAGAGATCACTCCGTTGATTTTCCAGAAGCAAACGACAGAGCCTGTTGAGAACTTACGCGTATACTCTGCGCTAGAAATGGAAGGTCGTGATGTTTATATCCGTGAAGGATGTAATGTTTGTCACAGCCAAATGATTCGTCCATTCCGTTCTGAAACAGAGCGTTACGGTCATTACTCTGTTGCTGGTGAAAGTGTTTGGGAACACCCATTCTTATGGGGTTCTAAACGTACTGGCCCTGATCTTGCTCGTGTTGGTGGTCGTTACTCTGATGAGTGGCACCGTGTTCACCTGATTGATCCTCGCGAATTAGTTCCTGAATCAAACATGCCTGGTTTCCCATGGCTTGCAGAGAACGAACTAGATGGCAAACTTACGCAGCAGAAGCTTGAAATATTCCGTAATCAATTTGGTGTTCCATACACTGACGAACAGATTGCGAATGCTTCAACAGATGTTGTTGGTAAGACTGAGATGGATGCTGTTGTTGCATACTTGCAATCTCTCGGTCATGCAATGAAATAAGGTGTAATTATGGATATTATTACTTTTCAAAGCATTTGGACCGTTACCGTTTTTGTTTGTTTCATTGGTGTAGTTTGGTGGGCTTACGGTAAAAGCCGTAAATCTCGTTTCGACGAAGCCGCTAATCTTGTATTCGCTGATGAACCAAAAAAAGAACAACATCCTAACCAACAAGGAGTGACTAAGTAATGACTACATTCTGGAGTCTCTGGATCATCGTAATTACTGTCGGTACGCTTGTGGGTTGTGCTGTTATCTTGACTTGGTGCCTAAAAGATAAAATGGGTGTTGAGGATGGTGAAGACATGGGCCACGAATACGATGGTATTCGTGAACTCAATAACCCACTGCCTAAATGGTGGACTTATCTGTTCATCAGTACCTTTATCTTTGCTGCTGTTTATTTAGCGCTATATCCAGGTTTAGGTAACTTCAAAGGCTTACTAGGCTGGCAGAGTTCGGATCAACTTGTTCGCACTGTTGAAGAGTCTAAGGCGTCGATTCTTGCTTCTCAAGAGAACAAACGCCCTGTTCAATACGCTAAAGAACTTGATGATGCGGAAACCTATTTTGGTGAAGCATTTAAACGCTTAGCTTATGATGAATCAGGCAACAACCTGCGCTCTATCCCTGATATTGCAGCGGATCCTGATGCAATCAAAGTTGGCCAACGTCTGTTCCTACAAAACTGTTCACAGTGTCATGGTTCAGATGCTCGTGGTCAGAAAGGTTTCCCTAACCTAACTGATGACGCTTGGCTATACGGTGGTGAGCCTCAAGCTATTGTAACGACGGTTATGAAAGGCCGTATTGGTGCAATGCCTTCTTGGAAGGATGCTTTAGGCGAGCAAGGCGTTAAAGAAGTCGTGAGCTACACGCTAAGCCTATCGGGACGTAAAGTTAACGCTCGTGAAGCTGAGGCTGGTAAATCTCGCTTCGTCGTGTGTGCTGCTTGTCACGGTACAGATGGCAAAGGTAACCCTGCGGTTGGCGCACCTGATTTAACCGATCACGATTGGTTATTTGGTGACTCACGTGCAGACGTAACAGAAACTGTAATGAATGGACGTTCTGGCGTAATGCCAGCTTGGGACGGTATCCTAGGTAAAGACAAAGTTCAGTTAGTTTCAGCGTACGTTTGGAGCCTAAGTAATTCCGATAATAAGTAACATTTCAATAACAGCCCCTATCTAAGGGGCTGTCTTTCCTATAGTTTATAAACTTTCTTATTTTAGTCGTTGAGATCTTTTTTATGGTAAAGCCTTGGTATAAACAATTCTGGCCGTGGTTCTTGATTTCGATGCCACTTGTCGTTGTGGTATGGACCGTTATTACTGTCATCGTGTTTTCGCAAAACTCTGTTTCTTTAGTGACTGAGGATTACTATAAAAAGGGAAAAGGCATCAACATTGATTTATCAAAAATCAATGTCGCGAAAGAACTAGAGCTGAGTGCTTCTGTTTTTTCAGACGAAAATGATGTTGTTATCTCATTTAACAAGGGACAGTTAGATCACTACCCTGCGCTTACAGCAATGTTTGTTCACCGAACTTTACCTGACCGAGATTTCACTCAGTTGCTTACATCGGATGCAAATGGTGATTACCGTCTAACGCTTGATAAAGCGATGCAAGGACCTTGGTTTATCGAGCTTACTCCGCATAATGCAGAGTGGCTTGTTCAAGGTCGTGTTACTTTTCCTAGTGAGTCCCCTACAGAACTAATGAACTAAAACTATGTGCAAATCGTGTTACCACTGTGGTGAAGAAGTACCAGCCAACACGGACTTTCAAGTTGAAATTTTAGGTGAAAATAGGGAGATGTGTTGCCCTGGTTGTGAAACCGTCGCCCAAACCATTGTCGAAAGTGGACTTGAATCGTACTATCAATATCGTACTGCTCCAGCTGAAAAGGCTGATCTTGTACCGGAACAATTACGCGCCCTAATTCATTATGACAATGAAGACGTGCAGTCTGAGTTTGTTCGTAATTCAGAAAATAGTGCAGAAGTCACTCTCTCTTTAGAAGGCGTGTCTTGTGCCGCTTGTGCTTGGCTGATTGAAAAGCAGGTCTCTTCTCAAGCGGGCGTATTTTCAATTCGTGTGAATACTACAACCAACCGTGCAATTCTCGGTTGGGATAAAACTCAAACTCGATTGAGTGAACTTTTAGGTGTTATCCATCGCTTAGGATATAAGGCTGCACCTTTTGAAGCGGATAAACAAGAAGCCGCGTACCACGAGGCGATGAAGCAATACCTCTATCGTTTAGGGATTGCTGGCCTTGCAACAATGCAAGTGATGATGCTTGCCGTTGCGCTCTACTTAGAAGTCTTTGGTGATCTTGAGCCGGAGTTCAAGCATTACTTCCGTTGGGTCAGCTTAATATTCGCGACACCTGTACTCCTCTACTCTGCGCTTCCTTTCTATACCAACGCATGGCGTAGCATTCGTGCTCGAACGCTTGGTATGGATGTTCCCGTATCTATCGCGCTTATTTTTGCTTATGTCGCTAGCCTTATCGCAACGGTGACTGAGCAAGGTGAAGTATTCTTTGAATCAATTTCAATGTTCACTTTCTTCTTATTAGTGGGCAGATATTTGGAAATGCGAGCGAGACGCAAAGCTGCTGCGGCAAGTGGAAATTTACTTAAATTAATCCCTGCCATTGCAACGACGTTAGATGGAGATCAAGTACCAGTCAGAACGCTGAAACTAGGAGACCAAATACGTGTACGGCCTGGCGAACATATTCCTGCTGATGGGGTCATTTTATCTGGCCGCGTTCACATTAATGAATCCATGCTGACCGGTGAGTCACTCCCTGTTGTTAAAAAGGTTGGTTCAACCGTATTTGCTGGAACATTAAATGGTGATGAATCATTCGAACTAGAAGTGACTTCATCGAAAGCAGATTCAATGATTTCGAATATTGTTCGTCTTCAAGATGAAGCGCAGATGTCAAAACCACAAATTGCTCAAATTGCAGATGTAGTCGCGCGTTATTTTGTCGCTATTTTATTAGTTATTGCTGGCTGTACTTGGCTGTATTGGCACCAGTCTAAACCTGAAGATGCATTTTGGATCATGCTAGCAGTATTAGTGGCAACCTGCCCTTGCGCACTATCTCTTGCTACGCCAACCGCTATTACTTGTGCGACTTCTCGCATGGGTAACTTTGGTATTCTTCTACGTAAAGGTCATGTGTTTGAAACTTTGTGTAAAGTGAATCATTTAGTGATTGATAAAACAGGTACTTTGACTAAAGGTGACGTTGTCATAAGTAAAATCGACGTTCTTGCTGAGATTGATGAAGCATCCTGCTTGTCTCTTGCTGCTGCTCTTGAAAGCCATGCTAACCACCCGATAGCCAAAGCATTTAGAGAATATAGCGACAATGAGGTTTCGCTCTCTGATGTAAATAATATTATCGGCTCTGGGATTATTGGTCATTATAACGGTTCAGAATTGAAAATTGGTAGTGCCCTATTTGTATTGAACAAACAGCAAACCGTGCAAAGTAACTGTGTTTACCTTTCAATGAATGGAAAGCATATAGCAACTTTTCATTACAGTGATCCTATTCGTAAAGAGAGTGTAAACTTCATTAAGAAATTTGCACAAGCAGGAATCAAGACCACGTTGTTGACTGGCGATTCGTATGCCAATGCTAAGTTAGTCGCCGATGAAATTGGTATTAATGAAGTGATTAGTGATGCGAAACCAGAAGATAAGCTTAGTTTTTTAAATCACCTCAATGATGGGCAAATCACCATGATGGTTGGTGATGGTATCAACGATGCACCAACACTTGCTGGTGCTCACCTGTCTGTCGCGATGGGTGGCGGTACAGATGTAGCTAAAGCTTCTGCTGATATGGTTCTTCTTGGAGATCGTCTTGACCGATTACTTGAGGCTCGAACTCTGGCACTTAAAACACGTAAGATAATTCGCGAAAACTTAGCTTGGTCTTTAGGTTACAACCTGCTAATTTTGCCTCTCGCGGTTTCAGGACTTGTTGCGCCATATATTGCCGTTGTTGGTATGTCGGCAAGTTCTATTATCGTAGTCTCCAACTCACTTCGATTACTTAAAGACCAAGGTAAATAAGATGGAAAGCCTTTATATTCTTATCCCCATAGCCATCGTTTTGGTTTGTATCGCCGTTGCTATTTTTCTTTGGGCGGTGAAAAGCGAACAATTCGAAGACTTAGAGCGTCAGGGGCACAGTATTTTATTTGACGAAGATTTACCAAAAACGAAAGAGGAATCAAAAAAACTAGACGAAGTAGCGTCAAACCATCCAGGATCAGGAGATAAAAATGGCGCCTGATTGGCTTGCTGCTTTTGCTATCGGTTTGATTGGTGCTGGTCATTGTATGGGGATGTGCGGTGGTATAGCTTCCATGCTGTCGATATCCAGTAATAATTCTTCACATCGATTCACAATTCCCATTTTTTATAATATTGGCCGTTTGCTCAGTTACACCCTTATCGGAGCTCTAATTGGCGGGACGGTATCTAGCCTAACCAATTTAACGGATATCAATCATGGGCTAGTTTGGTTAAGATTTTTAGCCGCGATTTTCATGATTTTGTTGGCCTTTTATATCGGTCGTTGGTGGCATGGGCTATTGGTGATTGAGAAGTTGGGCCAAAAATTATGGAAATTCATCTCCCCTGCAGGTAAGTCATTGTTGCCATTGAAGTCTTCGGTGCATGCACTGCCGTTTGGCTTTATATGGGGTTGGCTACCTTGTGGGTTGGTTTATTCAACTCTTACTTGGTCTGCGGTGTCTGGGAGTGCCTTTGATGGCGCTATCATCATGCTCTCTTTTGGACTGGGTACTTTACCTGCGATGTTGCTCGTCGGTATTGGGGCGTCTTACCTTAAAACTATTCAGCAATCCCCTACTTTCCGCAATGTTGGTGCCTTAATGATCCTAGCTTACGGGCTGTATACTGCTATTAATACTATCAATATCCTCGCGTTTACCGTATGACAGAACGCTGAAAAGTGCCTTTTTTGCTACCCTTTGGTAGTAATGGATGCTAAAATATTGACGTATATCAAATAGTGAAAGGTTATTATGATTTCTGAAAAACCTGCGACGAAACGTATTCAGTCTGGTGGATGTGCAATTCACTGTCAGGATTGCAGTATTAGTCAGCTGTGTATTCCGTTTACACTGAATGAATCAGAACTTGATCAACTTGATCAAATTATTGAACGCAAGAAACCAATTCAGAAAAGCCAAGAGCTTTTTAAAGCTGGGGATGAGCTTAAATCGTTGTACGCAATACGCTCGGGTACAATCAAAAGCTATACGATAACTGAGCAAGGTGATGAACAAATCACTGCTTTTCATTTAGCTGGCGATTTGGTCGGTTTCGACGCAATCACTGATGATGCGCACCCAAGTTTTGCTCAAGCTCTAGAAACATCGATGGTTTGTGAAATCCCATACGAAATTCTAGATGATCTATCAGGTAAAATGCCTAAGTTGCGCCAACAGATCATGCGACTCATGAGTAACGAGATTAAAGGTGATCAAGAAATGATTTTGCTTCTTTCTAAAAAGAATGCAGAAGAGCGTCTTGCCGCTTTCCTTTACAATCTTTCTACTCGTTTCTCTCAACGTGGCTTTAGCCCACGAGAGTTTCGCTTAACAATGACTCGCGGTGATATTGGTAACTACCTTGGCTTGACCGTTGAAACCATTAGCCGCCTGCTTGGACGCTTCCAAAAGTCGGATATTTTAAGTGTTAAAGGTAAGTACATTACGATCATCGATCATGATGCTTTGATGGAACTTGCTGGTGTTTCAAAAGAGTAACAGCCAATTCTATGATGTAGCTCGAAGATGAGCTACATCAATTTTCTCACCAAATTCCCTCTGTTTTCCTAATAATCTCGTAAGAACTACGCTACAGTAACCATATGGTTCTACTCCAATTAGTGGGAGTTTCTATGAGTATTTACAATAAAATCTTAGTTGTTGCTGACATTAATCATGATGCGCAGCCTGCCCTTGCCAGAGCGATGCAGCTTGCTCGGAAAAGTAAATCCAAAAGTCATGTTCAGTTCTTCCTGTCTATTTATGATTTTTCATATGAGATGACATCGATGCTTTCTGTGGATGAGCGTGATGCAATGCGACGTGGCGTGATCCATCAACGTGAACAGTGGATGACAAAAGTTGCTGCGCAATATATTGATGACTCAATAGAGTTTTCCGTCAAAGTGGTTTGGCACAATAGGCCTTATGAAGCCATTATTGCGGAAGTGTTCGGTGGTGGTCATGACATTTTGATTAAAGGGACGCGTAAGCACGATATTCTAGAATCTGTTATTTTCACTCCTACTGATTGGCACTTATTGCGCAAAGCGCCGTGCCCTGTCTTGCTGATTAAAAACTCTGATTGGCCTGACAACCCCAACATTCTTGCATCGGTTCACGTTGGTTCAGAAAATGATACTCACCTTGATCTCAATGATTGCATGGTTGAGCAGGTCAAGAATTTGAGTGAGCGATTGGGTGCTACGCCCTACTTGGTGAATGCTTACCCAGTCACGCCAGCAAATATCACTATCGAGCTGCCTGAATTCGACCCTGCAACCTACACCGATGCTGTGCGTGGGCATCACTTAACATCGATGAAAGCCTTAAGACAGAAGCATGGCATTGACGAAGAGTTCACCGTTGTAGAGCAAGGGTTACCTGAAGACATCATTCCTGAAACGGCGAGCAAATTGAATGCCGCAATGGTTATTTTAGGAACAACGGGAAGAACGGGACTCTCTGCTGTATTTATCGGTAACACCGCAGAGCATGTGATCGATAAGATAAATTGTGATGTTCTTGCGTTAAAACCAAAAGGTTATGTTAGCCCTTTAGATCCTAGCCAAACCGCGTAATTAGGATTGGATTTCTCGCAAGACTGACTGTTTTTCAGTATAAATAAAAAGCCCCAGCTTGATTTTAAGTTGGGGCTTTTTTGTAGCGCTTTATTCAGCTTGTTCGTCTAAGGGCTAAAGTTTATAGCGCCTACTAGAGAACGCTAGATATTAGCAACATTGATATACATAGATTCGTCAATATTCGTTGAAGAAATAGTCTCTTCGTTAAATAGGTACTCTGGTTTTTCAGTGCTACGATCAAGAGGTAAATTCACAAAATCGAACAGCTCTTTATCCGCTAGCTGGCTTGGGCTAATGTTTTGTAGAGATTTGAAAATCTGATTAACTCGGCCAGGTGTTTTCTTATCCCAATCAATAAGCATCGCTTTAATGCTTTGACGTTGAAGATTTTCTTGTGAGCCACAAAGGTTGCAAGGAATAATCGGAAACTGTTGGTGCTCTGCGTACTGAATTAAGTCTTTTTCTCGGCAGTAGGTCAAAGGGCGAATAACAACGTTACGACCATCATCTGAACGAAGCTTAGGTGGCATCGCTTTTAAACGAGCACCATGGAACATGTTTAAGAACATAGTTTCAACGATGTCATCTAGATGGTGACCTAATGCAATTTTAGTCGCGCCAATTTTCTCTGCAAATGAATAAAGAGTACCACGACGTAAACGAGAACAAAGTCCACATGTCGTTTTGCCTTCTTCGATTTTCTCTTTTACAACGGAGTAAGTATCTTTGTCGACAATATAGTAATCAATACCAAGACTCTCGAAATATTCAGGCAAAACATGCTCAGGGAAGCCTGGCTGTTTTTGGTCTAAATTCACCGCAACAACGTTAAACTTCACTGGAGCTGCTTTTTGAAGTCTTAGCAAAATATCCAACATCGCAAATGAATCTTTACCACCACTAATGCATGCCATTACAACGTCATTTTCTTCAATCATGTTGTAGTCGATGATCGCATTACCTACATTACGGCGTAAACGCTTCTCAAGTTTGTTAAATTCTACGTTATCTTTTTGGCTATCTGTTTGATTCATTGCGAGTTCTCATACCATCGATAAAATCGACGTTGATGTTATGTTGGATTCAATTTAGGGCGGCGATTATACGGAGTTTTAATGAATCATGGAATACTCAGATCAACAAAACTGAAGTTAACAACTTGAGTGGCGGAAGTAAGATGAAATTATCAGGACGTTTAAATATGCGAGGAGATAGGTTATTACTTTATTTAACCGGGCCTTTAACCTGACCCGGCTAGTGCTGCTTTATCTTTGTACTGCTATCTTAGTACTGTCTTATTCTTGTGTCGCTGAGGGTAAATAAGGAAGCACACGCAAGGTCTCTTGAGGCAAAGTCAAATAGCCATCTTGTGGAATATCATTCAACGTAATAGCCGCTTTTCCGTTTTCAATAGGAATCACTTTTCCATTTGATACGTTGATATGACCATTAATGTTGTTTGAGAATTCAAGTGTTAACCCTTGAACTTCCGGCGTAAACCAACTGGCAAACATGCCGCCTAAGTCTTCAAGCATCACTTGCATTTGAGGTAATAATTGTTCAACTTGCGCGTAATTAACTCGGCCTTCTAGCGGTTTCTTAGTCATCACAACCAATGAATAATCGCACTGAACACTTTCCTCTGTCTGTACGAAAACTAATGGATTAGCTGATTTCAAGTTCATATCAAAAGGGATCGGTAATTCATTCGAACTTGGAATGACGAACTCTTCATAATGCTCTTCTTTCTCCATCCAAGCTTTGTCAATCGTACAGATTTTCTTTGTATCAGCATCAACAAAGAACACTCCGACTTTAACATCGTCATGCCCCTCTTTATTATTATTCTTTATTTGGCTATAAAGCTTTGAATAAGTAAACATGTACTCTTGAGCGTGAGCGGTACTGACAGATATTCCAAGAAACAATCCAATTAGTGCGAGCGGTAATTTTTTCATTATTATTCAATTCTTATAAAATTAAAGGCTGTAAGTCAAAGCAACAAGTAAGTCTATCATTGAAGAGTTACTTCTATTGTGACCAAAACGATTTGTTGTGACGGATCATCGCTTGTAAATCATCAACATAACTTTGGCCTCTTTCCGAGTATTTAAGTAAACCATTAGTCAGTGCGGTTGCTGTTTGCTCCGAAAGTAAGTTCTCTCCTTTTTCCAAACGATCTGCGCGTATTATACGTAACTCTTTATAAGCTGCATTTCGATTCACATTCATAAAGTATCGGTGAATAGACTCTTGTACCGAGCTGAACTTTGCTACTTCGTGCGTAGCCTCTCCTGAGCGTTTTAAAGGCACAACGCCACAACCTTTTGTGTAACACCATTGTCCAAAGAAGTTGTTTGCGCTAGTGGCGAAACGAGAGGTTCCCCATGCCGACTCATTAGCTGCTTGCGTTAATACTAATGCTTCAGGAAGAACGTTGACTCTAAGTAGCATCTCATCTAACCATTTTTGATTGACGCTGGATTTAGTGACAGGGTAACTATATAGTTTCCCTAAACGTTGAGCGTAATCAAGTTGTTCAGAATCTACCTCACCTTCTGCAACGCCTTTTCCTAAGGTTGTCAAAAAGGTACGTTCTTTTTCAATGCGACTATTTTCGATCATGACACCAGGTCGCATAAAATCAAAAAACGCCTCTTTCTTCTCTTTAGCATTGCTCAATGCTGCGAAATCCGGGAGCCCTGACGGAAGATACGATAATGAAATATCACTTTTTGAGTTTTTGTTTGCTCTCTCTGCTTGAGCTTTTTGTTCCTCGACTTCAACTCTATTTTGTTGGGCGATAAACAGGCTACAACCTGCAATAAGGCTAACGGCAGCCAAGCCAATTTTTTTACGCATTAAACACCTGAGGGTCGTTGTCGTTATCATCGTCGTTTTTGTTCGGTCGATCTGAAGCGACTATTTTTAGCTTAATACCAAACATTTCACGATAAATAATGCCTTTAACGTGGAAAAAGAAAGGAAGAACGAAGATCAATCCAATGCCATAAAACATTGCTGCAATGACAAACATCATCATCACTACCATGTAGAGTGCGGTAACTTGTAGGATTTTTTTATTCACTGCACGTAGAGAAAGCAACAAAGACTGCATCGGAGAAACACGTTTCTCACAAATCAACAGGATAGAGTTACTAAATGCAATGGATAAGTACATTGAAAGAAATGGGATAATCATTCCTGCGACACCTTGCAACATCAGGCTAAACAGTGTTGCTAGAATCACTGGAATTGTAAATTGTAAGCCTTTGGATATATGGCGAGGCTTAGTTTGTAAGCCAGCAATATGACTCATTGCCATTAGACTGACCCCCGCATAAATCGGGGCGCTGACCACTTCGTAGCTAAAGTTAGCCACAAAAATAGACTCGACAATCGCCGCATTAAATAATTCCGGGTTCTGAATGGCATCCAATATCATGCCTGGTTCGCCTAGTTGCAGTTTTAACGCGATATAAAAAATACCGATCTGTACTAACAGTAGAATAATTATCGCTGGTGAAAATGAGAGAAAGTGTCTGATTGTGTATTTCCATGCCTCTTGAAGCACCGCTCCCACATTCAAATCATACTTACCTGAAAGCGCGCGTTCTACACTACCGCCTAAATTGAAATCTTCTTCGATATCGTTGTTCATATCTTTTCCTAGGTTAGTCTTCTTGTGAAGCTACCTAACTTGTTGATAAAAATTAGTACCATTATACGTAAATGTTACTAACACTAAAATCAGAACGCTATGATGCGCTTGATTTATTGTCTATTTGTTCGATAATTAGCCACTAATATGGTTTGAAACCTTAATCGAATCAGTATGGTAAGTAATATTTACTTTTACCTGCAAAATTTTTTGTGTTTCAAGATAAGAAAATGCTTTGAATTCACACTTTTGGTGATTATGATGCGCGCCTCAAAGTGTATAGCAATCGGTCATAGATTTTGACCAAGGTGGAGATAGAGATACGTTGAACGCCAAACAAACAGTAGATAAACCAGTTATTCAATTAACGGGTATTAGCAAAAGTTTTGATGATAAAGAGATCATCGGAAATCTTAGTTTAAACGTCAATCATGGTGAGTTTCTTACCATATTGGGTCCTTCTGGTTGTGGAAAAACAACCGTGTTGAGGATGATTGCAGGGTTCGAAACTGCCGATACAGGAACTATTTTGTTAGAAGATCAGGATGTTACTGATGTTCCTGCTGAGCAAAGGCACGTTAATACTGTATTCCAAAGCTATGCTCTTTTTCCGCATATGACTGTATTTGAAAACGTGGCTTTCGGGTTACGTATGCAAAAAGTCGCTAAGGATGATATCGAACCACGTGTGATGGAATCATTACGAATGGTGCGTTTAGACAGTATGGCTCAACGTAAACCTCATCAACTGTCTGGTGGACAACAGCAGCGTGTCGCGATTGCGCGTGCTGTGGTGAACAAGCCAAAGGTTCTTTTATTAGATGAGTCTCTTTCTGCATTAGATTACAAATTGCGTAAACAGATGCAAATTGAGTTAAAGCAGTTGCAACGTAAACTTGGTATCACGTTTATTTTTGTCACTCACGATCAAGAAGAAGCGCTATCTATGTCTGATCGTATCATTGTTATGCGTGATGGCGTGATAGAGCAAGATGGCACACCTCGTGAAATTTACGAAGAGCCTAAGAACCTATTTGTTGCTCGCTTCATTGGTGAGATTAATGTCTTCAATGCCACCACAGTTAAGCGTGTTGATGAAAAGAGAATATTAGCGAATATCGAAGGCACTGAAGCCGTTGTTTATCATGACTTAGCGGTTAATGAGGGTGATAAACTGCAAGTATTACTTCGCCCTGAAGATTTGCGTCTCGAAGAGATAAAAGAGAACGAGCAGCGCGGCATTGTTGGTCATGTTCGAGATCGAACATATAAAGGTATGACTTTAGATTCGGTTGTTGAATTAGAATCAGGTATGCGTGTCATGGTTAGCGAATTCTTCAATGAAGATGATCCAGATGTGGATCACTCATTAGGTCAAAAAGTTGCCGTTACTTGGGTTGAAAGCTGGGAAGTGGTATTAAGCGATGATGAGCAAGACATTTAATCTTCAAAAAATAATCATCACTGTAATCGTTAGTTGGTTAGTTCTGTTCGTCATGATCCCTAACATAATGATTATTGGAACGAGTTTTTTAACCCGCGATGAAGCTAATCTTATCGAGATGACATTCACCTTCGATAACTATTTGCGTTTAATGGATCCGCTATATATTAAAGTGCTATGGCATTCCTTTTATATGGCTATCGTTGCGACGTTGTTGTGTCTTTTCATAGGTTATCCATTTGCTTATATTGTGGCAAAAATGCCCGCAAAATGGCGACCAATTATGTTGTTTTTAGTGATTGTTCCCTTTTGGACAAACTCACTGATTCGTACTTACGGTTTGAAAATCGTTCTTGGTACACAAGGCATCTTAAATAAAAGCCTTATTGCCATGGACATCATAGAGAAGCCAATTCGTCTTATGTATACAGAGACAGCGGTCATGATAGGTTTAGTTTATATTCTACTGCCTTTTATGATTTTACCGCTCTACTCTGCGATTGAAAAATTGGACAATACATACATCGAAGCAGCAAAAGATCTTGGTGCTAACAAGCTTCAAACCTTGATTAAAGTCGTTTTGCCATTAACGATGCCGGGAATCATCGGTGGGTGTCTTTTGGTTCTGCTTCCAGCATTAGGCATGTTCTATATTGCCGATTTATTAGGCGGAGCGAAAAACTTACTGATCGGTAACGTAATCAAGAGTCAAGTATTGAATGCAAGAGATTGGCCATTCGGTGCTGCGACGAGTATTGCCCTTACCGCAGCGATGGCGGTGATGTTATATGCTTATTATCGTGCAGGTAAAATGATGAACAGAAATGTGGAGCTTGACTAATGGGACGCTCAATTAGATTCAGTTTCATGGCGCTGGTTTATGCTTTCTTGTATTTGCCAATTATTGTGCTCATTGCTAATTCATTTAATGCCAACAAGTTTGGTATGAAATGGGGAGGCTTTACGACAAAGTGGTACGAAGCTTTAGTTAATAACGATAGTTTAATGCAAGCCGCATGGCACTCGCTTAATATTGCGATTTTTTCTGCCACCGCTGCAACCATTATTGGTAGCCTCACAGCCGTTGCACTATTTCGCTATCGGTTTAGAGGAAAAGGTGCCGTGAATACCATGCTATTTATCGTAATGATGTCGCCAGATATTGTGATGGCTATTTCATTACTGGCTCTGTTTTTGGTTATGGGTGTTCAGCTTGGGTTCTTTACTCTGTTGGTTGCTCATATCACATTCTGCCTGCCCTTCGTTGTAGTAACGGTTTATAGTCGTCTTAATGGATTTGACGTGAAGATGCTAGAAGCAGCAAAAGACCTTGGTGCGAGCGAATGGACAATCCTTAAACAGATAATATTGCCATTAGCGAAACCAGCGGTTGCTGCGGGCTGGCTATTGAGTTTTACGCTCTCATTGGACGATGTGATTATCAGCTCTTTCGTTACTGGGCCTACATATGAAATTCTACCATTGAAAATATACTCAATGGTTAAAGTTGGTATTTCCCCAGAGGTGAATGCTTTAGCGACCGTAATGTTAATCGTCTCGCTGACTTTGGTCGTGAGCTCACAGCTCCTTGCTCGTGAAAAGATCAAGTAATCGCAGGCAAGTATTAACGGCAGTATTTAAGTTTTAAACCAAACAGAATGGCAATTGTCATTCTGTTTTTTTATCTATCACCTACTCTATCTGTAGGTATTTTTGGAGTTACACTCAATGAAAAAATGGGCTACTTTATTTGCTAGTAGTGCATGTGCGCTTTCTATGTTCATCGGAACAGCATCTGCGGACGAAAACCAAGAGCTAGTATTTATGAATTGGGGACCGTACATTAACGGTGCCCTATTGGAGCAATTCACCAAAGAGACTGGCATTAAAGTTATCTATTCAACTTATGAATCGAATGAAACCTTATATGCAAAACTGAAGACGCATAATAAAGGGTATGATCTGGTGGTGCCATCAACCTATTTCGTCGCAAAAATGCGCGATGAAGGTATGCTACAAAAAATAGATAGAACCAAACTGAGTAATTTCAATAAGCTTGATACTAACTATCTCGATAAGCCATTTGATCCAAACAACGATTACTCTATACCACATGTGGTTGCGATTACTGGTTTGGCGGTGAATACCGATATGTATAATCCTGATGATTTCACTAGTTGGGGAGATTTGTGGAACCCTGACTTAGAAGGTCAACTGATGATGATGGATGACACTCGCGAGGTTTTCCATATTGCCCTTCGTAAATTGGGCTATTCAGGTAACAGCACAAACGAAAAGCAAATCGACGAAGCGTATGAGGAGTTGAGAAAATTGATGCCGAACGTGCTCGTTTTCAATTCTGATAACCCTGGAGCACCGTATATGTTAGGTGACGTAGGTGTAGGCATGTTATGGAATGGCTCGGCGGCAGCGGCACAAGCTGAGGGATTACCGTTAAAGCTGATCTTCCCTGAAGAAGGTGGGATTGGTTGGGTTGACAACTTTGCCATAAGTTCTGGGGCTAAGAATGTAGAAGCGGCACATAAGATGATTGATTTCCTGCTTAGAGCTGACATAGCAGAACAAATATCTCGTGATACCGGTTACTTAACTGCGGTTGCAGAATCGAATGAGAAATTCAAAGGCATTTCTGCCCTATTCCCTTCGCAAGATGATCTCGATAGAGTTGAGTGGCAAGATTCAGTTGGTGATAAAACCATCAAATATGAAGAATACTTCTTGAAACTGAAAGCTGGCCAATAATTCAAACTGTATTTATTTTAAAATAGGTGGCTTATGCTGCCTATTTTTCGTTTGGGCTGATATACTTTGTCGCGATAAATAATTTCCATTCATTGCCCTTATGGGCTCTCTAACAATACGAACGGATTAGTAATGAAAAGTAAACTGTACGCTGGTGCATTATGCGCTGCAACTCTGCTCTCTACCCCTTCATTCGCGGCTGACCAAGAGCTTTATTTCTATAATTGGTCTGAATACATTCCAGCCGAAGTGCTTGAAGATTTCAGTAAAGAAACGGGCATCAAAGTCATTTACTCGACATACGAATCGAATGAAAGCATGTATGCGAAGTTAAAGACTCAAGGTACAGGTTACGATCTAGTCGTACCTTCAACTTACTTTGTCTCTAAAATGCGCAAAGAGAGCATGCTTCAAGAGATTGATAAGACCAAACTATCTCATTTTGACGATCTTGATAAAAACTATTTAGATAAGCCATTCGACCCAGCGAACAATTTCTCTATCCCTTATATTTGGGGCGCGACAGGCATTGGTATCAACTCTGATATGCTAGATGGTGCTTCCGTTAAAAACTGGGGCGATTTTTGGGATGATCAGTGGGAAGGTCAACTAATGATGATGGATGACTCACGTGAAGTCTTCCATATTGCTCTTAGTAAATTAGGTTACTCACCTAACACAACTAACCCAGACGAGATCAAAGCGGCGTACGAAGAACTACGCAAATTGATGCCAAACGTATTGGTTTTCAACTCTGATTTCCCTGCAAACCCATATTTAGCGGGCGAAGTATCACTTGGTATGTTGTGGAATGGATCTGCTTACATGGCTCGCCAAGAAGGCGCTTCTATTGATATGATTTGGCCAGAAAAAGGCACAATTTTCTGGATGGATAGCTTAGCGATCCCAGCTGGCGCAAAAAATGTAGAAGCGGCACATAAGATGATTAACTTCTTACTGCGCCCAGAAAATGCAGCGAAAATTGCACTTGAGATTGGTTACCCAACGCCAGTTAAAACTGCTTACCCACTACTACCAAAAGAGTTTGCTGAAGATAAAAACATCTTCCCACCTCAATCAGTTATGGATTCTGGTGTCTGGCAAGATGAAGTTGGCGCAGCAAGTGCTATCTATGATGAATACTTCCAAAGATTAAAAGTAGACAACTAAGTCTTCAACTAGTCTCAGGCTTTAACTAATGATAAATATCTTTAGTTAATATAAAAAATAAAGCGGCGTTGGCCGCTTTATTTGTATCTGAGCATTATAATTTGTTAGGCGCTTAATTCCGTGTCATCGCCCATGAGCAGTAGCTCTTCGACCAGTTTAGGTACTTCCAGCCCCGCTTTACCATATCGCTTCTCTTCAAACTCACTCTCAACGGCACTCGGCTCTAAGTTGATTTCGATGGTATGTGCGCCATGCATTTTTGCATCATGTACAAATCCAGCGGCAGGATAAACCACACCAGACGTGCCAATTGAGACAAACAGATCCGCTTCTTCTAAGGCTGAGTATATATCGCCCATTCGCAGTGGCATCTCACCAAACCAAACAATATGTGGTCGCATTTGAGCCGGGATTTGACAGCAATGGCATAGCTCACCAGTTAGAATATCTTCCGAATGCTCTAACACCTGATTAGATTCACTGCATCGCGCTTTTAATAGCTCACCGTGCATATGAATGACATTCTTGCTGCCGCCTCGCTCGTGAAGATTGTCAATGTTTTGAGTGATGATGGTGACTTTGCCATCCAGTTCAGATTCAAGCTTGCCAAGAGCATGATGCGCTGGATTTGGTTTTATAATGTCAGATTGGAGTTTAGCCCGTCGTTGATTATAGAATTCCTGAACTAAGTCCGGATTACGTTCAAAACCTTCGGGGGTGGCAACATCTTCAATACGGTGGTTCTCCCATAAGCCATCTTGAGCTCGGAAAGTTTGGATCCCCGACTCAGCTGAGATCCCAGCACCAGTTAGAATGACAATATTTTTATATGGAAAGTTCATGGGATATCCTTATATACATTATTCGATCCTTTTATCAGCTTAGCACTGTTCAAAAATCAACAATAGTTATAAGGATTAGACAATAGTCTTAGAATACAAGCTAATAAGTTAAAATGTGAAACAGGTAGCAAGCTCAATGTTCTAGATGAGATACCCAATTACAAAGAGCGACCGAAAGCCGCTCTTTAGAAGCGATTATTTCTGTTCTAGACAGTTAATCTTCATTAATCGATGAAATCTTATGAATTGCAAGATCGGCGCCATTGAATTCATCCTCTTCTGATAATCGCAGTCCTGTCATTTTATCTAAAGCACCGTAGACGATAAAAGCACCTCCAAATGCAACGATAATACCGAATCCTGTCCCAAGCAGTTGAACTGTGAAGCTTACACCACCAAGCCCTCCGAGAGCTTGCTGACCGAAAATACCCGCAGCGATACCACCCCAAGCTCCGCATACACCATGAAGTGGCCATACACCGAGTACATCGTCAATTTTGGTTCTGTTTTGTAAGAAAGTAAACAAGTAGACAAATAGAGTTCCGGCAATTGCACCCGTTATTAACGCGCCGAGAGGATGCATCAAATCCGATCCTGCACATACTGCGACTAAACCAGCCAAGGGACCATTATGGATAAACCCTGGGTCATTTTTCCCAGCAATTAACGCAGCAAGAATGCCACCTACCATTGCCATCAATGAGTTCATTGCGACCAGTCCACTAATACCATTTAAGGTTTGTGCCGACATGACATTGAATCCAAACCAACCCACGCACAATATCCAAGCTCCCAATGCTAAGAATGGGATATTGGATGGCGCAAAGTTGGTGTGTTTTCCTGCTCTTACACGTCCTTTTCGCATCCCTAGAAAAAGGACTGCGACTAAAGCAATCCAGCCCCCTACACCATGTACGACAACTGAGCCTGCAAAATCATGAAAACTTGAACCGAATGTCACTTCAAACCAGTTTTGGATACCAAAGTTACCATTCCAAATGATGCCTTCAAACAATGGATAAACCAGTCCAACAGTAAAGAAAGTGGCAATCAGTATTGGGTAGAATCGAGCCCGCTCCGCGATACCTCCAGAAACAATCGCAGGAATGGCGGCAGCAAAGGTTAATAGGAAAAAGAACTTAACTAATTCATAGCCATTACCTTGGGATAACGTCTCAGCATCGGCAAAAAAGTGTCCACCGTAGGCAACCCAGTAACCAATAAAGAAATACGCGATAGCGGAAACTCCAAAATCAGCTAAAATTTTTACTAAGGCATTCACTTGGTTCTTTTTACGTACCGTACCCACTTCCAAAAATGCAAATCCAGCGTGCATTAAGAACACCATTATTGCCCCCAAAAGCAAAAAAAGCGTGTCTGAGCTTTGAGTCAAGGTTTGAACGGCTCCATGCACTTGACTTACGGTTTGGCTCATTATTATCTCTCCATTTTTTATATTGCACTAATCCTGTGCTTTTTGTTACTCATTCACCAAAACAGTGAATTTCAATAATGCATGGAGTTCAGCAAAATGTGTTCCAGTTAGCCCTCATATCCTATATAAATTAAAACTTGTTTATATTTAATGGGTTAAACGATTTGTTAGAGTGTCTCATCGTATAGCAAATGGATAAAATAAAGGATAATGCACTATTTTGGTGATGTTGCCCTAAAACAAGGCGTATCAATTTACGCCGATAGAAAAACAACTGGCATGAGCGATCATCGTCAGAGCGGTAATTACTATGTGATGGTTTTTATCTGATGGACTTTTTCTATTAACTAGGTGTAAATCGAAGGTCTAAGAGGTAGTTTCAGGTTGAGTGATAAGCTGCCTGTTTATATACACAGTATCTCAATGTTTGTAAATCTGAGTTTGGAAATATGAATATTGAAATAAAGAGCGGCGATACCGCTCTTGAAATTTATAAGTTTGGCCCTGTTGAAGGGGCATGCGGAATGCCTTGTTTCAGTTGTCTCATCCCTTGTATTAAGCGATAAATCCATACCACAATAGCCATTGCAGCGAATCCAGCGCCAATATAGGGAATGATGTAAGCGATTGAGTCAATCCAAGTCGATTGATACCAGTAGTCATTCATTCCAGCTAACACACCGTTCGATGTCGCAACAGTTACAATTAACACGACAAAAAATGTTAGAAAAAGGAAAAAGCTACGGATCAGCCCATAATAATGGGAATTCACCATGTCACCGTCTTCGTTTTTATCAAGTCGATAGCCTGCGTAAACAATGGCTATAATGCCTGATATAAGAAACGTAAATGGGGTTAAAAGGCTGGCTATATAGGCAAACCAGATGCCATTTTTGTTGGTTGCGTTCATGAAACTATTTACTCTCTGAACTAATTAACGTTATGTAAGCTTGATTCAAGTGCCGTTTTATCAACCAAGATGACTAAGCCACCTTGGTTGATGTTACTGATAAAAGAGATCTGCTAATCACTCTTCTCTGAGTGTTGAGCCGACTTCACCTCTTCATACCAAAGATCATGGTGCTCTTTTGCCCACGTTTCATCGACTTCACCAGTAACCATACCTTCTAGTGCGCCTTCCATGCCAAATAAACCGATATAGATATGGAAGATGAAACCACAAATCAAGATCAGTGCAGAGAACATATGAACCAGATTCGATAGCTCCATATCTCGGCGAGTTTGGTCAAAAATTGGGAAGTCGAGCACTAGTCCACTGACCGCCGCAACTGCACCAAATACGATCAGCAACCAATAGATCGCTTTTTCACCACCATTGGAGAACCCTGCTGATGGATGGGTTCCTTTATGTTTCCCTACCATGCCACCCATCTTCATAAACCAAGATATATCCGTTTTGTTGAATAGCGACTTACGCCACCATTTCAATAAGATACAAGTCAGTAGAATGAAGAACAGTGGACCTACATAGTTATGATACTGCTTAGCGAGATAGATGATGTTTCCCCACCAATCGGTTGGGATATAGGGTTTTAGGAAGTGTTTTCCGTAAACCAACATCAAGCCACTAAAAGCCAACGTTAAGAAAGTAAACGCCATACTCCAGTGCAAAGCACGATCTAAACGAGACCAACGCTTAATTTTCTTACCTGTTCTCGGTGCGCTCAGCATTAACGGCCCTACAGCAATATAAGCCAAGACGACCATCGCAATGCTACCAAAAATAGCGATTGCGCCAGCAGGTGACATCCATTTCTCTTTTAATAAGAACCATGTTTGTCCCGGGGTACTGATAAGCATGCCATGCTCAGGAAATTGAGAGGTGGTATACCCGACTTCTCCATCTTTAACTTGACGCCAAAAATCTGCTCCCGCTAACTGAGTCATCTCTTTCTCAGCAGAAGATGCACTCTGCTCTTGTGCCGACGTAGGAAAACTAAACGCGAGTAGGAATGCTGCCAATAAAGGCAGCATCACGAGAGTCGCACGTTTAAGACGTTGAAACATAACTCTCTCCGTCATCATTAGCTCTTAGTCGCATCAAAAGAAAGATCTTCGCCGTTTGTCCAGCCAGCGCCTTTTGCTCCGCGCTCTACCACACGTTGGCGGAAGATCTCAGACACTTTCTCTGCATCACCCGCAATCAAAGCTTTAGTTGAACAAAGTGACGCACACATTGGCAGTTTGCCTTCTGCGATACGGTTTGCACCGTACTTTTTGCGCTCTTCTTCAGAACCCGCTTCCGTTTCAGGACCGCCAGCACAGAAAGTACATTTATCCATTTTTCCACGCTCACCAAAAGCAGACTGCTTAGGAAATTGTGGTGCACCAAACGGGCAAGCAAACAGGCAGTAGCCACAGCCGATGCATAAATCTTTATTATGCAGCACGATGCCATCTTCAGTGTGCTCAAAGCAATCTGCAGGACAAACCGCCATACAAGGAGCATCTGTACAGTGCATACAAGCCACTGAGATTGAGTTTTCTCCCGGTTCGCCATCATTTAAAGTGACAACACGTCGACGTTGAATGCCCCACTCTAGAGCATCATCATTTTCATTTTTACATGCTGTGACACAGCCATTACATTCGATACAACGCTTGGTGTCACAAAGGAATTTCATTCTAGCCATCTTTATGACTCCTACGCTTTACTAATTTTACAGAGAGTAACTTTGGTTTCCTGCATTTGCGTTACAGGGTCATAACCATAAGTCGTTGCGATGTTTGCAGATTCACCAATCACATAAGGATCGGTGCCTTCTGGGTACTTATCACGTAACTCTTCACCTTGGAATTTACCGCCGAAATGGAAAGGCAAAAATGCTAAGCCAGGTTTCACTCTACGAGTCACCATTGCTTTCACATGAATACGTCCTTTTTCTGCGCCTTCAACCCAAACCATATCGCCATCTTTGAATCCAATGTCATTGGCATCTTTCGGGTTTACTTCAACGAACATCTCTTGCTGTAATTCCGCTAACCAAGGGTTTGAACGTGTCTCTTCACCACCACCTTCGTACTCAACAAGACGACCAGACGTTAGAATGATCGGATACTCTTTCGACTTGTCTTGATCTTGAATTGATTTGTACATCGTAGGTAGACGGTAGATCGATTCACTGTCATCCCAGGTTGGGTAATCAGCAACTAGGTCGCGGCGCGGTGTATACAGTGGCTCACGGTGCAACGGAACGCGATCTGGGAATGTCCAAACCACCGCACGAGCTTTAGCATTACCGTAAGGCATACAACCATGCTTAATCGCGACGCGCTGGATACCACCAGATGTGTCCGTTTTCCAGTTTTTACCTTCAGCGGCTGCTTTTTCTGCTTCAGTGAGATCATCCCACCAACCTAGGTGTTTAAGCAGTTTAGAGCTAAATTCTGGGTATCCATCTTCAAGCTCACAATCTTTTGAGAAGCTGTCTTCTGCAAGTAGGTTTTTACCTTCAAATTCAACACCAAAGCGAGCACGGAAGTTACCACCACCAAGAGCTACTGGTTTCGATGTATCATAAAGAATATGCGAACCTGGGTGCTTCATTTCAGGGGTGCCCCAACATGGCCAAGGAAGACCATAGGTTTCACCGTGCGCAGGGCCGCCTTCCGCTTCTAATGATGTTTTATGGAAAGTGTGCCAGTTCATAGTGTGTGATTTGATTCGCTCAGGGCTTTGGCCTGTGTAACCAATCGTCCACATACCACGGTTGAATTCGCGAGTGATGTCTTCGATGACGGGAATATTTCCGTTCACGGCAACGTTTTTGAAAAGTTGATCAGAAAAGCCAAGTTTCTTCGTCAGTAAGTACATGATTTCATGATCGACCTTCGATTCAAACAGTGGCTGTATCACTTGCTCACGCCATTGGAATGAACGGTTTGAAGCCGTAACTGAACCCGACGTTTCAAATTGCGTGGTTGCAGGAAGCAGATACACGCCATCCGTACGGTCATTCATGACAGCCGCAACGGTTGGGTATGGATCGACAATGACCATCATGTCGAGCTTCTGCATCGCTTTTTTCATTTCGACGCCGCGAGTTTGTGAGTTAACGGCATGACCCCAATAGAACATCGCGCGGATATTATCGTTCTGTTCGATATTATCTTTATTTTCTAATACACCATCAATCCAACGAGACACAGGGATACCCATGTTGTTCATTGGTTTTTTACCGCGATATTTATTTTGGTCGAATTGGTTTTGAACCCAAGAGTAATCAAGTTCCCATACTTTAGACCAGTGTTTCCACGCGCCTTCAGATAAGCCGTAATAGCCCGGAAGTGTATGAGACAAAACGCCTAAATCTGTTGCGCCTTGAACGTTATCGTGACCACGGAAGATGTTTGCACCGCCACCTGATTTACCCATATTGCCAAGAGCAAGCTCAAGAATACAGTATGCACGAGTGTTGTTGTTACCCGTTGTATGTTGAGTACCACCCATACACCAAACCACACACCCAGGGCGGTTTTCAGATAGCAGTTTCGCCGTTTGGTACACTTCATCACGTGAAATGCCCGTTACGCGTTCAACCTCTTCTGGTGTCCATTTCGCCACTTCTTCACGAATTTCATCCATACCGAATACACGCTGACGAATGAACTCTTTGTCTTCCCATTTATTTTCAAACACATGCCATAGCACGCCCCAAATAAAGGCAACATCAGAACCAGGACGAAGTGATACGTAATGATCCGCTTTAGCGGCGGTACGAGTGCGGCGAGGATCAGCAACTACGATCTTACAGTTGTTTTTCTCTTTAGCGATTAAGATGTGCTGCATGGCAACGGGATGAGCTTCTGCAGGGTTTGAACCAATGAATAGCATCGACTTACAGTTATGCATATCATTGAAAGAGTTTGTCATTGCCCCGTAACCCCAAGTGTTGGCAACACCAGCAACTGTGGTTGAGTGACAAATTCGCGCTTGGTGATCGACGTTATTCGTACCCCAAAGCGATGCCATCTTACGGAACATGTAGGCCTGTTCATTGCTGTGTTTTGCACTGCCTAGCCAATAAACCGAATCAGGACCAGACTCTTTGCGAATCTGCAACGCTTTCTCACCGATCTCTTCGATCGCTTGATCCCACGATAACTTCTTCCATTTGCCGTTTTCTAACTTCATCGGGTATTTAAGACGGCGTTCACCATGACCATGTTCACGTAACGCAGCACCTTTCGCACAGTGTCCACCAGCGTTAAATGGGTGATCGTAAGCGGGTTCTTGACCCGTCCATACGCCATTTTGTACTTCTGCGTAGATACCGCAGCCAACAGAACAGTGTGAACAGATGGTACGTTTTATCTCAGTTTTAGCATCAGCATCTACTGTTTTTGCTTCCGCTTTTTTCATCATGCCCGGCGCAAACATACAAGCGCCAGCCGCTACACCACCAGCAGCAAGTGAAGAGTTCTTCATAAATGCGCGGCGGCTAATACCAAACTGATTTTCAGCCTTTGATACGCTATCGGAGCGTTTCATTAATTTCATTATTTAGCTCCTAAAGCGTGTCGTAATAATCACGAATATGTTGAGTTTCTTTGTAACCTTCTGTTTTAACTTCAACTTTAGGTTGTTCAGTATCCGATGCCGCAGCGATTTTAGTCGTGCCAGCAATCACAGCACCTGCTACTGTCGCTGTTGTTATGCCTTTAAGTAAATCTCGTCGGCTGGTGTTTACTTCGTTTTTGTCTTTCATACATTGCGTCCTTTGCCAAATTGGCATCAGTGGATGCTTGTGCATCTCTTTTGCTTAATATGTGGAGTTCTGGTTAATTCGTTGCTGAATCAACAACGTTCTTCACGTCAATTTTTGAGTTATTTCTTTTATTCATCGGGTTTTCTGCAAAGTTCACTTGTTCTAAGCTCAAGTAACCTTCAATTAAAGCGGCAACAGCTAGATAGAAATCCGCACTTTTTGATTGTTGAATGTGATTCACTAACGACAGGTACCAAGGCGATATGTGCTGGTTGAAAAATTTCTTCTGAATCGCAAATGCAGCTTTAGGTTCATCATTCGAAGACTCGATCAATAGAGACATCACTTCACAAAGTGCTGCCATATGATCTTCTGGCTCTTTCACATCCTCATTTCGTTCAAAGCCAAGTTCCGCTAAACTTTGGCGGAGATCGGATAGTGGCTTTTCCATTAATGCACCAGCAATATGCCATGAACCAAATGGAACGACTTCTCCGCGCCCAACACCAATGAAGAGATCTTGAAACTCCTCTTCGATTTTGAAAACATCACCTGCTTGAGCCGCCGATTTCAATTTAGCCCACGCGATAGCCATTGGCTGAGTACCTTGATTCAGTTCAATCTCCGTAAGGAAATGAAGTAAATCTTGGCTTGGTGATTCTCTTAATAACTGCGCAATCAGCAGATAGATATCGATTCTTAAGGATTGATCTTGTTCTAGTTCCACGTTCATTCCCTTCTAGTAAGTCAGTTGATCTTCAGGCTTTTCCGCCATCGACTCAAAAACATCAACCACACGGCAATCTTCACACATCGCAATACGGTTAAGAGAGGCAGCATCAGAAAAATGAGAGTGACCACGTAACTTGTCTTGTAACATGGTAATCATAGATTGCGGGGCAAACGGCTTATGACAGCGTAAACACTCTGCTGCGGGTTCGTCATAAAGTGAAATAGCAGACTGGCGAGTCTCTTTATCCCAGTTCATACGAGGTTCTAAACTCAATGCTTTTTCAGGACAGGCTTTTTCACACAAGCCACACTGAACACAATCTTGTTCGATGAATTTAAGGCTTGGAGATTGACCATCATTATGTAGAGCCGCTGTAGGACAAACCGCAACGCACGCCATACACAGTGTGCAATCTTTCTCACTACACGAAACAGAACCATATGGAGCTGTTGAAGGCATCTCTTGAATGGTTTCAACCGGAATTCGATTACTGGCTAAAGCATCAAGTGCGGTGAATAGCCTTTCTCGCTTATTCCCTTCTAACTCTCCTATCCAAAGTTCAAAAGGAAGAGTTTGTAGTGATGGCGTTTGATGTCTTAGGGTTTCCAGATACAAGATATCAACGCACTCTTTGTTGATACCAAGCTGATCAAGAAGATCTTGAGCAATTCCGACTTCATGATTCAGTACGCGTTGAATGGTTTGAGGCATGTGCTTACTCGCCGCAAACAAGACTTGAGTCGCGCCATTGGTCAAGGCTGCAAACCAAGTATCAATACCGATAGAAGCCAAATCTTCAACCACAATTGGAACAACGTTATCTGGTAGTACTCTCAGCGCCATCAAATTATAAGTTTCATGACGAGCACTACAGATCAGCACGATAGGATCTCGCCCGCCCGCCTCTTCGTAATTAAGCAGCGTACGTTCGATGAATTTTTGGGTATCTTGAGGATTTGGAAGTGCGTAATGAATGGCTTCTGTAGGACAAGCTGTCGCGCATGTTCCCACGCCTTGACATAAATAAGGGTTGATCTCGATCTTATGACCAATCTTATCGTTTCCTTCACTAGAAAGAGCACCTGCAGGGCAAGCATCAACACATCGCTCACACCCTTTGACGCCACGTGAACTGTGCGCACAAAGATCGGTATCCAAACGGAAGTACTTAGGCTTATCAAAGGTCCCCATTAGCGTTGGGATCTCTTCTAGCGCTTCAGCGAGTGACGGATAGCCTCTTCCTACTGGGTAATAGCCTGGGACTGGAACTTCTTCCGTCATACAACCATTAAGAGATAGGTCCAAAACGACATCAAAACAGTCACTGTGAACGGCTATTTTTGCAAGATTAGAGCGAACACCATGATTTTCGATAACGACTTCAAATGTGCCTAAGAATCCACTTAGTTCGATTGAATTAGCGAAATAAAGATTGGAATGCTCAGATCTCTCGCCATCAGTAGACAGAAGGGTCAAAGAGTTCATTTGAGAGAGCTGTTCAGATGCACTCACAATGATAGCGGTTGGACCAATAATTAGCGTATTACCGCCACTTTCATAACTGACCGTCGGTGGAATAAGGTTGGTTAACTCAACCGTATTCTCAATAGCAAAGGCTCTTGCTTTTCCATTGTCCGATTCTGTTTGTTGTAAAAATTGTTTTAACATTGCTTGGTTCCATCAAAGAACGTATTCATGCGATAGACTTTGTATAGCAAATAGTGTTCCATTTTTACTTTTGTATTAAATAACAGGTAGATACACATAAATTGCATCTTAAAAGTTCAGTTTCATCAAACAAAAAAAAAGAGCGGGACAATTTGTCTCACTCTTTCAATTGATTCATCAGTCAAAATGTACCTATTTGTTGTATGGTATATTTTGTCCTAGCCCTAATGAGGTATTTAGTGATTGTTTCTATTAGCAATTATTCTCATTAAGTGGTGATTTGTTCATACTATCTTGATTATGCTTTACTTGATTATCATTGAGATGTTCGTCAACTCGATGTTCGTCAACTACAGTGTCAGTCGCATATTGATGAGTTTCGTTGGAATTGGACTCTGCAGAACTGGCGATATTATCCGCCTCTTCATTTAACGCAGTCTCTTGGGGTTGGTCTATATCCTCAGGATCATCTTCGATAATCTCTTTCGCCCAGCCTCTAAGTGTTTCAGCAACCTCTTTTGAGAGCGTTTTAACGGCTTTGTAATCATGATCGTAATCATTCAACGCATCGACTTCACTAAATTCACCACTCAGGAAAAGTTTCCTCAGAGCCGCTTTCTTAACACTGGCTTCAGCACCTGTGGTTAATAGCTCCGCTATGGGAAGATCCGTAACGGAAGCGTCCACAACATCGCCCGAGCTTTCTGTTTCAGGATGATCAGATTCTAGATAACCAGTTTCGTTAACACCGCTCTCTTTGGACGTATTAGGGCCTGTAGTTATCGTGTTAAGCTCTGTCGCTATAAGGTCAGAATCCGTTTCATTCATGCCCAGAGCATCAGGCACAACCTCATTACCTACATCAAGGTCGACTTTATCTACAGGTTCTTCTTTGTTACTCAGCTTTCGTTGAGACCAGCGTGAAAGAAAGTTAGTTGCCACTTGCGCGCCCCGCACCTTTACGTTTCTTACGTCGAACTTCGATTAATTCACCATGGCGCCCTATATACGCTTCCATCCAAGCTTGTACTGCTAATGGCATGTCATCGGAAAGCACCAAGTAATCACCGTCCATATATTGTCCTGCAACGCTCTGAGACGCGGTAAGTGTGACAATGTTAGGTGCGATAACGTTAGCTTCGCTATTCTCTTCAAGACTTTCGTCATCTAAATTTTCGAGTACGACAAAGAGTTTAGGCATCTGAGAGTTCAAGTTGAATCGGTAATCCGTACGCTCATCTCTATGAAGCTCTAATAGTCCTACATTTTTCTGCAATATTTGAGGACGAGTATTGAACCCTTTAAGTTGCCATTGGGTGGTCGTCCAAAGCTTCTTAACGATCTGTTCTGAAATTAACTGACACTCAATATGCCAAATAGACTCTGTCTTCTCGACCGTTGGTGTTTGGCTTTTAGAGTCATCGACGTTTACCTGTTTCTCGTGAGTCATAAGCGTTGCATACCTTTTATTCATTCTCTCTTTGTTGTTACTAAAGCAATTTTCACGCCAGCCACATTCATGTCGTTTTATTGGTTAACGTTTTTTGGAACAAGAATTGCTATGTTAATCAATTATAACGTATAAGGTATTACGACAGAGGCAACAGACTTTATCTGACTCACAACTCTGTATGACCATTTCAAACTATGACCATTTCAAACTATGTAAGGATCATTTAGTGACCAAGCCGAATATCATTAAAACTGGGGCAAACCCATTTCAAACGCTAGAAGTTGAAGTATTCGATGAATATGGTGAAAAACTAACGAAACAAATCGCCTGTGAGCGCCCTCTTACAGTGATGTTAAATTGGAAAGAAATTGTCACCTTAATGACTCTTGGTTCAAGACCAGAAGCTTTAGTTCTGGGTTATCTTAAGAATCAGAGCTTTTTGAGCGATCCTGAAGCGATTGATTCTGTGATTATTGATTGGGAAACTCACTCTGCTGCGGTTATTACAAAAGAAGACACCAGCGAACTTGATGAAGCATTAAAGAAGAAAACCGTCACATCTGGCTGTGGGCAAGGCACAATGTATGGCAATGTGATGAAGCAGTTGGATAACTATCAGGTTCCACAAACCAAGATTAAGCAATCTCAAATCTATACTGCGCTTGAAGCCTTAACACACTACAACGATACCTATAAAAAAGCAGGCGCCGTTCACGGTTGTGCGGTATGCAAAGATGATCAGGTATTGTCGTTTGTAGAAGATGTAGGCCGACATAACGCCGTTGATACTTTGGCTGGTGAGATGTGGCTTAACAAAGAGAGCGGTGAAGATAAGATCTTCTATACCACAGGTCGATTGACCTCAGAAATGGTGATTAAAGTGGCGCAGATGGGCATTCCTGTTCTTCTTTCTCGATCTGGTGTTACTCAAATGGGCCTCGATTTGGCGCAGAAATTTGGGATTACGACCATTGCTCGTGCAAAAGGTTTACGATTTCAAGTCTTTACTGGAGCAGATAAAATTGAGTTTGATGTTAAAGGAACGCATAGCCTAAGCTGTTAATGATTACCCTGTACATCGCAATACGTTACGCCACAATCTATGGTTGAAATGATATTCCCTTAGATCATAAATACTGTATTTTCCAATATTGGTGAATGCAGTATTTTTTTTATCTGTCTCTCCTTCATCACTACTTTATTAAGTTCTATAAATTCAAGTGGTTACTATTCAAATCCTGCATAATTTATATCCCTTTCATTTTTTTTATTTATACAAACTTGTAATAATATGTTTCACAGCTATTAGTTGTATATCCACTAAAGAAGTTAATTATAAATTGGTTTAAACCAAAACATAGTGGTCAACGTCGACGTTAGCTAACAAGGAGGTGCCTATGAATGGGTCACCAGAAAACGCTGCTCCATCGCGTTCATTATCGATAAAAGTTAAATTATTACTTATCACGATGACGCTATTCTCTGGTATCGCGAGTTATGCCATCTATGAGTTCTATAGTTTGCAAAAACTTGAGCTCGTTCACCATGCCGCAGAGCTAAACCTTTCCAGTAAAGCTGAACTTTTAACGCTTAGACGCCATGAGAAAGACTTTTTGATGCGTAAGGATGAAAAATACTTATCTAAGTTCGACAATACTTATATTGATTTAGAGAGCCATATCGCATCCCTCCAGCCTTTGCTGATGTCGATAGACTCTAAACCCCATCATGAAATTGATGAGCTGCTCGGTTCGCTGAAGAGTTATAAAAACCAATTTGATAATTTAAGCCAGCATGCACTGTTGATAAATTCTGAAAGCGAACACAGTTATCGTGCAAAGCTCGGCCAATCTCGGGAGTTATTGCACCAACAGCTAGAGCAAGAGCGGAATGTTTCTCTCACGCTTCAGTTTATTGAACTTATTGAGCAAGAGTACACATTTGTTAGCTCTCCAAGCGCAGAGAGTCGGGAAACATTCATTGAAGCATTGAACGAGTTGAGTGTGTTATTTGCTGAATTTGATATTGCTAATGATAACCTCACGATTTACCAACGCGATTTTGAAACCTTGGCAGATGCGATGGTCGTTTTCGGCCTCTCTCCAAATTCAGGAATGCGCGGCAAACTACGTGCGAATGTCCATCAAACAGAGCAAGCACTTTCAGGTATGCTCACTCAAATTAATAACAGCGTCGATGTACTCTCTACGGAAATAAAACGTGATATGGCGTTAATGGGAGGCGGTATTGTTTTGATTGTATCGAGCATGATTATTATTGTGTCGAATATGATCACAAGGCGAATCAATGATATCAATACACTGATGAGCGACATTGCTCATGGTAGTGGTGACTTGACCGTTCGAATGAATGCTAAAGGTAGTGATGAGTTGGCACAGCTATCGAATTCGTTCGACCTATTCATTTCTAAATTGCAGATGAATATTACCGATATCGCTCAAGTGATGAATGTCCTGACTGAATGTTCAGAGACATCACAGCAAGCCGCCACTCAAAGTCTTGATAATGTGAGTAAACAGAAAGCGGAGTCTGAGTCCGTTGCGACGGCGGTTAATGAATTGGTTATGACAAGCAACGAGATAACAGCAAACATCGAAAGCGCGGCTCATACTGCACACAATGTTAAACTCGAAGCGGAAGAAAGCATGCGACTAACCAATATTGCGGGCGCAAGCACTCAAGAGCTCACTCGGAATATTGAACAATCTCAGATATTGATTAAAACATTAGAGTCGCAAAGCCGTGATATTTACTCGGTAATAACCACCATACAAGGCATTGCCGAGCAGACTAACCTACTCGCATTGAATGCTGCCATTGAAGCGGCTCGAGCGGGAGAGAATGGACGCGGTTTCGCGGTGGTCGCGGATGAAGTTCGCCAACTGTCTCATATGACCAATGATTCAACTAAGCAAATCGAGTCCACTATCTCAGGCTTAAAAGATGGTGTTGAGCAAACGGTGAGTTTGATGCAAACCAGTTTAGGTCAAGCACATGAAACGAATGAACAAACGAAATATGCAGCGAGTTCTATCACAAAGATCGTCGATCAAATTAGTGAGATGTTTGATATGAATTCACAGATTGCGACGGCATCAGAAGAACAATCGATGGTGTCAGCAGAAATTGACCGTAATATCACTCAAATTGCGGAACTGGCAGGCGACACATCAAATCTTGTTATTAAATCAGTGCATTGCAGTGAACATGTCACAGAAGTAAGCGAAAAATTAGAACGCGTAGTCGGTCAATTTAAATATTGATACCAAGATAGTGCGATTAACAAATGAGGAATGAGAGAGGAAGATTCGCTCAATACAAATGTGTAGGTGACAGATACAAAAACGCTCCGACTTGCGGAGCGTTTTTCGTTTTAATTTCGCTTTTAGTTTCTGATACGCTGCAATGCAATTGCGAAAATGACGAATCAGTGACTCTGCGATCTTAAACTAAATTATGATTCGCGAGATTTTAAGAACTCGGCATACGTACCACGGAAATCATTGATTTTTCCATCTCTGATTTCAAGGATACGAGTTGCAAGTGAATCAACGAACTGACGGTCGTGAGAAACGAAGAACAGTGTGCCCTTGTAGTTCTCAAGTGCTAAGTTCAATGCTTCGATTGATTCCATATCCATGTGGTTGGTAGGCTCATCCATAAGAAGCATGTTTGGCTTGTGCATCATGATCTTGCCAAGCAACATACGACCTTGTTCACCACCAGAGATCACTTTTACTGATTTCTTAATATCATCTTGACCGAAAAGCATACGGCCTAGGAAACTACGAACAACTTGCTCGTCTTCGCCTTCTTGACGCCATTGGCTCATCCAATCAAATAGGTTTAGATCTTGCTCAAAATCATGTGCGTGATCTTGCGCGTAGTAACCGATGTTTGCATTCTCAGACCATTTGTAAGAACCGTTACGGGGTTCTAGAACACCAGCAAGCGTGTTCAACAGCGTTGTTTTACCCACGCCATTCTCACCGATGATAGCAACACGCTCACCAACTTCAAAAATTGCATCGAACTTCTCGTATAGATCCTCTTCAAAGCCTTGGTTAATGCCTTCAAGAATAAGTGCATTACGGAATAGCTCTTTAGATTGCTCAAAACGGATAAATGGGTTCTGACGGCTTGATGCTTTAACTTCATCAAGTTGGATCTTATCAATTTGCTTAGCACGAGATGTTGCTTGCTTCGCTTTTGATGCGTTTGCAGAGAAACGAGATACGAACGTTTGAAGTTCTGCGATCTGCGCTTTTTTCTTCGCGTTATCAGATAGTAGACGTTCACGAGCTTGGGTCGCTGCAAACATGTACTCATCGTAGTTACCAGGGTAAAGACGAAGCTCACCGTAATCCAAATCCGCCATGTGTGTACAAACACTGTTTAGGAAGTGACGGTCATGCGAGATGATGATCATTGTGCAGTTGCGTTGGTTTAACGTATCTTCCAACCAACGGATAGTATCCATATCCAAGTTGTTGGTAGGTTCATCAAGAAGCATGATGTGCGGGTCTGCGAACAGTACTTGAGCCAATAGAACACGAAGTTTCCAACCAGGAGCGACTTCGCTCATTAGGCCGTAATGCTGTTCTAGAGGAATACCTACAGCAAGAAGAAGTTCACCGGCTTTAGATTCAGCCATGTAACCATCCATTTCTGCGAATTCAACTTCTAGATCCGCCACTTTCATGCCGTCTTCTTCAGTCATTTCAGCCAAAGAGTAAATACGGTCACGCTCTTGTTTTACTGCCCAAAGTTCTTTGTGGCCCATGATTACCGTGTCTAGAACGGTGAATTCTTCATAAGCAAATTGGTCTTGGTTCAGTTTTGCTACACGCTCATTTGGATCAACACTTACGTTACCACCAGAAGGCTCTAGCTCACCGCTAAGGATCTTCATAAACGTCGATTTACCACAGCCGTTAGCACCGATGAGACCGTAGCGGTTTCCTTCACCGAATTTAACTGAGATGTTTTCAAAAAGAGGCTTAGCGCCGAATTGTTGGGTAATGTTTGCGGTAGATATCAATGTATTCTTCCAATTGTCGTATAGTTATCAAACGTTAAAAAAGCCATCAAATAGACAGCTCTAGCGTTAAAAGCGGGGGCGAGTATAGCAGCTTTCGTGAAGTACATCACTCTTAAGGGAAGGGAATATGGTGAATAATTGATGATTATTTCATCAAAAGAGCTTGGGTGTATATCGGGCATACTCTCTCTGTTCGAATAAACAACTGACGTCGTTAAATGTCAGCCTGACACTCAGCGGACTATCGACCGGCCGAGTATAGGGATGAGAGAAAAAAACAGCCCTGTGTTTACTTGCTAGTAATGAGCAGGTTGGTATCAGATTTCTTGGGTAAGTAAACACTAAAACGGCTTCCTTCACCGAAGGTCGATGTTGCTCGAATCTCTCCACCAGTCTGGCTAAGAATACTTTGAGATACTGAGAGCCCTAACCCGGTGCCATCACGTTTAGTGGTGAAAAAGGGATCAAAAATACGTTTCAGGTTTTCAGGCTTGATTCCGCACCCCTGATCTTCAACATGAATTATCGCCCCTATACTCTCTTCTCCTTTGATCCAATCCTCACTGATGACGGTCAACTGCCCTTCTCCATTCATTGAGTGGATAGCATTCATCTGTAAATTGACTAATATTTGCAACAGCTGGTTTCGATTTACTTCGACGGATGTTTTGGCATGTAAATCCGTTTTATAGGTAATGTTTCGTTTCTTAGCTCCCGTTTTTACCAACGTAATACTTTCATCGAGAATAGGGTTCACATGTTGCCAAGTGATCTCATCTTGAACACCACCATGACGGCTATATTGCAAAAGGCTGCGAGTAATATTTCTGATGCGATCTATTTGATCCATGATGGCGGTAATCTCTTCCTCTACGCGCTCTGCATCTTCATCTAACTCGAACTTCATCAATTCAACATTCCCCAAAATCACTGCGGTTGGGTTGTTGATTTCATGGGCAATACCGGCCGTTAATTCACCAAGTGCGGCCAGTTTTTCATTCACAACCAATTTATCACGTGTCTGATTAAGCAGTTGTATATGGTGCTCAAGCTGTTGTGTTTTTTCGTGCAAACTTGCTGTTCTGACCTGTACCTTACACTCTAGCTCTGCTGCAGCTTGTTCGATTTGAGCATTTCTCTGCCTGAGTAGATCGAGCATGGTATCGAACTGTTTTGCAAGTTGCGTCAGTTCATGTTGGTCATCTAACCCGATCTTACCAATGCGGGTGTTCTTGCCCATTTGAACTTCTTTCACCACTTTATGGATCTGTTCGATTGGGTTAAAGAGGTCTCTAGAGCCTCGATACACCATGAAACCTGAAATAAGCAGTAGGCTAAGAATGGTAAAGGTTATTTCACCTAAGTTAGTTAGGTAGGTTTTCAACAGAGGCCAGATTAAATACCCGGTATAGAGCATCCCTACGACATTATTTTGTTGATCTCTAAGTGGTCGGTAAGCGGTGATATACCAAGCGTCATACACATACGCTCGATCAATCCACTCTTTGCCATCATTCAATACCTTCTGATGAACAGAGTGAGAAACGCGCGTTCCGATTGCACGCCCTTCTCTAATGTCGCTATTAAGTGGAACATTCGTCGAGACACGTAGGTCGTTAAGAAAAATGGTCACGGTTCCAACAGGACGACTAGACGTTCTTTTCTTATTTATGCTTCCACCGAGTGGCTCATTTTTTTCTGCCAGCAGATGGTCTGTATTATTGTTATTACTTGAATCACTCTCAGTCATCAGCTTGTTGCTTGTTGCTGCAGTTGCTTGATGACTTTGCGCCGAATACGCTTTGTGTGCTGGTGGGTAGATAAGATCCCGAATCTGATCGACAAGTTTCGTGCTGTTATTTAACAACAGGCCACCATCAAGAAAGCCTATGATCTCTTTCTCTTGATTCCGGACAGGGATAATTGTCCTACTCACTAGCCCTTGCGTTTCTACCTGAGCTGTACCCAAAATTGGGACTTGAGCTCTATTTGCTAGATCGGGATCTAAATGCTCAAGTTGTCGTTTATCAAGTAAATCGAAAAAAGCAGTTTCGTTTTGAGCGCCCGTTAACTGCCACGGATGCACGACAACATCGTTTGGGTGCCAATGAAGAAAATCTAAGTTATAGCGTACTTTTTGTTTAGTCACCCATTGCGAGATCTCGGTATTTGTTGCTTGCTTATTGACTAATACTCTAAAGTCATAAGAATTTGAGAGCGCATTAACATGATTAGCCTGCTTTTGTTGAAGCAGACTAATGCTGTTATCAGCTACATCTAGGCGCTCGGAGATATTTACCAACGCTTGCTGCCACGTATAATGGATCGACCAATAGATGGTAATTCCAACCAGTGCAAATAGAGTCAGAAATATAGGCGCTGAAGTTAAAAATAGTAACCTATATCGCACCATCGTCTTAAAACGAAAGCGCCATTTAGAGATAAAACCTGTCTCAGCCAACATATTCAGAGCCATCGGTGTCCCACTCTTTAAATTTACGTTCTAGTGTTTTTCTCGCAACGCCTAGCTCTCTTGCCGCAGCTGATTTATTGCCATCGTGATAGTCGACAAGTTGTTGTATATGAGACTTTTCGACATCTTTTAGCGTCCATGAATTTGGGTAACCGATAATATTGTCGGGTTTTCCTTCTGGAATGGATGGTACTTCCATACTGTGTGACACCGTCACTGAAACGTGAGTTGGCGTAGATGTGCCGTTAAGCTCACGCCAGTAGTGAGCAGGCGGTTTCCCTAACAATATGCAGCGTTCCATTAGGTTCTTTAATTCACGTATATTCCCTGGCCATTCGTACTCATCCATTGCGAGTATATCTTCGTGCGCCCATTTAGGCTCTGGCATCGCCAATTCAGCCGCTAACATGCGCGTGAAATACGGTACTAAGTCCATCAGGTCGATACGACGTTCGCGCAAGGGTGAAACTTCGATTTTGAGCACGTTCAGTCGGTAATAGAGATCTCGACGAAAATTGCCTTTATCAACCTCTTCAAGCAAGTTGCGATTCGTGGCAGCAACAACTCGAACATCAATACTCACCTCTTTTTCTGAGCCAACAGGACGAATGGTTCGCTGCTCTAATACACGTAACAGTGCAGATTGCATTGGAAGTGGCATTTCACCAATTTCATCTAAAAATAGTGTTCCGCCACTTGCGACTCTAAATAGCCCTTCTCTATTTTTTTTAGCTCCCGTAAATGCTCCGGATGTGTGCCCGAACAATTCACTTTCAAGCAACTCTGGTGCAATCGCACCGCAGTTGATGGGGACAAAAGGCCCAGTGCGTTGGCTCGCTTCATGCACACCACGGGCGACTAGCTCTTTTCCCGTTCCCGATTCTCCCTCAATAAGAACGGAGGCTCTTGACGGTGCGAATTGAGTGATTAATTGGCGGAGCTGTTTCGTTTTATCTGAGCCACCAATAATCTCTGTTGCCACGTAGCGGTTAAAGTCATGCTGTAGCGCGTATTGCATTCTTTCGCTCAAACGCTTATCCATGCATCGCTGCACCGCTTGTAGCATCTGTTCTAAATTAAATGGCTTGAGAATAAAATCCGATGCGCCCAGTTTTAAGGCTGAAATTGCGGTTTCTAAATCGGCGTAACCCGTCATAAAAATCACATCAGCGCGTTTTTCTGAATCATTAAACGCCTCTTCCCACTCAATGCCTGAACGACCAGGAAGGTTGATATCCAAAATAATAAGATCGTAATGACTACTCATTCTCAGAGATTCTGCGTCATCAATGCATCCCGCGGTATCCACTTTGGCAAACCATTTTCCTAAGGCTTTTTTTAAGATGGTTTGCATCCCCACTTCATCATCGACAACTAAAACAGAGAATGCTTGGTACTGAGATGTATTTTTGTAATCGGTCAGTTTGGACATAGAAAGCCTTAAATATGAATCTGTTAATCATTGGGGAGAGAACCGAATAAGTATATTGACGGTTGATTTCGAGATTATTGAATCTTATGGGACAGAGTGTACCAATACTTCTTATATTCAACCTAACTAATGTGAGACATTTTGTCTGTTTTCTTAAATTATCTCTATAAATCGAGTTTAAAAACAGCATCTTGGTATACTTTACGCAATCAAATAACTTGGCATTAGGTTTGCAATAAGCTCGTGGCTTATCAGATTCGAAATTTAATTTCGGTTATCGTCATACATGAGCATATGCAGATAATCACTCTGCGTTAAATTTAATAACTACATAATGGATTACATAATGAAAGCGATTACAGTTACTTTTGCCGCTCTTTCTCTCGTCAGTTACTCCGCAATGAGTGCCGATGATGCAACTCACGTACGTTTGGCGACAACAACCAGCACTTATCACTCTGGTCTGTTGGATTATTTATTGCCTGAATTCGAGAAAGATTCTGGTTTAAAAGTAGATGTGTTAGCGGCAGGTACTGGAAAATCCCTTCGCATGGGCCAAAATGGTGATGTTGATTTAGTGATGACCCACGCACCAAAAGCGGAAGCGAACTTTGTTGAGAAAGGTTACGGTGTTCTGCCACGTAAATTAATGTATAACGACTTTGTTATCGTTGGCCCACAATCAGATCCAGCGAAAATAGCAGCTGAAAAAGATGTGGCCGAAGTGTTCAAAAAGATCGCCTCAAATGACGTGACTTTTGTGTCTCGTGGCGACGATTCAGGCACTCATAAAAAAGAGATGGGCATTTGGGCGCAAACGAAAATGGAACCGAACTTCGGGGGTTACCGCTCTGTTGGACAAGGTATGGGCCCAACATTGAATATGGCGTCAGAAATGCAAGGTTACACCATGACTGACCGTGGTACGTGGTTGGCTTATAAAAACAAAATTCAGCTTTCTGTTCTTTTCCAAGGCGATAAGAAACTGTTTAACCCGTATCAAGTGATTTTAGTCAACCCTGAACGTTACCCTAGCATCAATTACCAAGGCGCGAAGGCATTCAGTGATTGGTTAGTTAACCCACGTTCTCAGCAGCTAATTAATGATTTTAAATTAAACGGTAAACAACTGTTTGTAGCAAACGCACAAGAAAAATAGGTCTTAACGATTTGTTCTCAAGAAAATAGGTCTTAACGGAAACCAATATGAGCCTTTGGCAAACTACGTTAGAAGCATTACATCTGCTGGTGAGTTTAGATACCAATTTATGGGAGATCGTTGCGGTCTCTTCCAGTGTCTCACTTTCCGCTATTTCTCTGGTTCTGTTGCCAGCAATTATGTTGTCTTTCATTCTTGCTTACACTGACTTTACTGGGAAATGGCTGCTGCTGTCTGTCATTAATACACTTCAAGCCGTTCCTACGGTTGTGATTGGTTTGTTGCTGTATATGCTTCTCTCTCGGGCGGGACCATTAGGTGATTGGCAAATGCTTTTCACCCAAAAAGCGATGATCTTGGGCCAAATGCTCATCTGTTTTCCTATTCTAGTCTCCATGATGCATGGCGCATTACAATCGAGTGATCGCCGTGCAGTAGAGACAGCCATTACCTTGGGTGTTTCAGTCCCAAGAGTGGCGGCAACCTTAATATGGGAAACCCGTTTTCCACTCTTTGCTGCGACAATTGCAGCATTCTCTCGTATCGTTACCGAAGTTGGCTGTTCAATGATGGTCGGTGGTAATATCATGGGTATGACTCGAAATATTCCAACCGCTATTGCAATGGAAAGCCATAAAGGTGCATTTGCTCAAGGTGTCGCACTTGGTATTGTTTTACTGACACTGGCTCTTATTCTCAATTTTTTCCTTTCTAGTATGAGAGGAAAAGGTTATTTACGGACTTAGGTGCGCGGAATGACGATAAAAATAACCGCTACTCAGCTTTCGATGCGTTTTAAAGATCGTGTTTTATTCCACATTCCTGAGCTATCGATTGGCCCAAATGACGCTATCTACTTGAAAGGCGACAATGGTGTAGGAAAAACGACCTTACTTAAAATTCTGTCAGGTTTAGTTAAACCAACAACGGGGAAAGTCGATTGCCCTAACCGCTCTCTGTTTTCGACGATGTTTAGAAAAACTGGCAGGAAAGATGTCATTTATCTGCATCAATCACCCTATCTATTTGATGGTTCAGTGTATCAAAACGTTGTTTATGCCATTCGTTTTCAAAAAGAAGCGACAAAAGACAAACGAGCACAAGTTATTAATGCCTTAAGAATGGTAGGATTAGAGACCCTCGCAGACGAGCACGTTTCAGTCTTATCTGGGGGCGAAAAACAACGTGTCGCAATGGCAAGAGCTTGGATCATAAAACCATCAATACTTCTGATGGATGAACCAAGTGCCTCCTTAGACCAAGAGTCCATTGAGAGATTGGTTGTCATGGCAAAAGATCTGTTACAGAGAGGATCAAGTTTGGTCATTACCAGTCATCAAACCAATGCGCTAACCGATTTATGCAAAAAACAGTGGTGGATTAAAGAGACAACCATGGTTGAATCACCGTTGTTACACGTTATTTCTAAAGAACAAGCACAAGAGAATTCATATGTTGCAACCAACGGAAACTAGTTGGGTCATTTTAGCCGGTGGGCAAGCAAGTCGCATGGGCGGTAAAGATAAAGGATTAGTGGAGCTCAATGGTAAGCCACTAATTCAGTACGTTTTCGATAAACTCTCCACACAAACCGATAGCATTATTATTAATGCTAATCGTAATGTAGAGCAGTACAGCACCCTTGCTCCGGTTGTCTCTGACTCTTTTCCTGATTATCCCGGTCCTCTAGGTGGAATCCATGCCGGTCTTTTGCATGCGGGTACTGATTGGGTTGGTTTCGTTCCTTGTGATAGCCCACAAATTAACAGTGACTTAGTCGCTCGTTTTTGTGCTGATGTTCAAGTGGATTCGGACATTTTAGTCGCACACGATGGTGACTATAAACAACCAGTATTTACCCTTTTTCATAAGCGCGTATTGCCTAAGCTTGAAGCTTTTTTACAGCGCGGAGACCGTAAAATCATCTTGTTGTATAAAGAGTGTCAAACCAGTTATGTCGATTTTAGTGATTCGCCTACCTGCTTTGTTAATTTAAACACTCCTGAAGAACTTAAGCAATTTGGAACTATTCAATAATGACGACTTCAAATATAAAAGTACCTACACTCCCATTGCTTGGTTTTGCTGCCTACAGCGGTACTGGGAAAACGACCCTTTTAGAGATGCTGTTGCCGAAACTGACCGATGCAGGGCTAAAAATTGGCGTACTTAAACATGCTCACCACAACTTTGATGTCGACAAGCCTGGAAAAGATAGCCACCGCTTGAGAAAAGCAGGGGCATCACAGATGTTAATTGCTTCACGCAACCGCCATGCTTTAATGACTGAGACTCCTGAAGCTGAGGCCGATTTCGAATACCTGTTGACCCGATTTGATACTGATAAACTTGATTTGATTTTAGTTGAAGGCTGTAAGAATATCGCATTCCCTAAGATTGAATTACATCGGGAAGAAGTGGGTAAACCGTGGCTATACACTAATGACACTAATATCATCGCGATTGCAGCGGATAGTCGTGTTGAAACTGAACTGCCACAAATGTCGATTAATGACCTTGATGCTATTGCCGATTTCGTCATCCAATATGCTACTAAGTTCAATGGCCAATCGACTTCTCTAGACTGCAAATCAGCACTTGATTGCAAATCAACATCCAAAAAGAGAGAGATGTCATGCTGTGACACTTTGGCCCCAGCCGCACTTTCGGTTAGTCAAGGACAAGAGAAAATCCTCTCTCTTATTTCTCAGCAAACCCTCACAACATCGTCTCCGTTAATGGCGTCTTATGGCTGTGTATTAAATGAAGATATTGTCTCTCCGGTAAATGTTCCGCAATACACAAACTCGGCAATGGACGGTTACGCGATTCGAGGGGATGATCTGGAACGCAATTCCTACAAAATCGTAGCTGAAGTTCTTGCGGGTTACGCTTATGACAAAGAACTGAAACTTGGTGAATCTGTTAAAATCATGACCGGAGCCCCCGTCCCTATGGGCGCAGATACTGTGGTCATGCGTGAGCAAGCGATTGAAGAAAGTGACACTGTAAGTTTTCCTGATGCGCTGATTAAGCAAGGACAAAATGTTCGTCAAGCAGGTGAAGACATTTCTATTGGTCAAACTGTATTTGCTAAAGGTACACGCGTTGAAGCTCCGGAAATGGGGATGATAGCATCACTTGGCTTTGGTGAATGCCCTGTACTGCGCAAAGTTAAAGTGGCAGTTTTCTCTACTGGTGATGAAGTTCAAGCCCCAGGAACAGAACAACGCGCGAACTCTATTTACGACTCTAACCGCTTTACTATCATGGGTATGCTGCAAAAGTTAGGTTGTGAAGTGCTTGATTTAGGCATCATTGAAGATGATGAAAATCGCATGATGGAAGTACTGAAAAGTGCAGCGCAACAAGCGGATTTAGTGATTACGTCTGGTGGTGTGTCTGTTGGTGATGCGGATTACATTAAGCTCGCTCTTGAAAAGTTAGGGCAAATTGATTTTTGGCGTATTAACATGCGTCCGGGTCGCCCACTTGCCTTCGGACAAATTGATGAGAAGCCTTTCTTTGGTTTGCCGGGGAACCCTGTGGCGGTAATGGTATCGTTCATTAATTTTGTTGAGCCTGCGATTCGTAAAATGCAGGGTGAGTCCAATTGGACGCCATTGAAAGTTGCAGCGATTGCGAGTGAACAACTTCGTTCTCGCCAAGGAAGAACTGAGTTCAGCCGTGGTGTTTATACGATGAATGAACATGGTGAATTAGAAGTAAAAACCACAGGTAAGCAAGGCTCTGGGATCCTTCGTTCAATGAGTGAGGCGAACTGTTTGATAGAGATTAGCCCAGCGATTGATACAGTAAAAGAGGGAGAAAGCGTGACAATCATCCCACTTCAAGGCAGAATCTAGCCAATATCATTCAAAGAACTTGTTTAAAGATGCTGTTTAGCATTTTTGTTTAAATATTTAGAGAGAATATTCAATGGCTCGTACCATTATCTACACTTATAAAGATGAAGAAAAAACACTGACATTTTCATACGAACATCACCGCAATATCCATGAAGCGGTAGCAGAAGAAGAAGGCATCGATTTAACTGAGTTTCTAAAAATGGAACAGCAAATCGAATCTATCTCTGATACTAAATCAGTACGAAACTATCGTGATAATCACTTCAGAAAACTTGGTTTTGGTAAAATCACCATGAAGCCAAAAGTAAACCGTGGTGTTGGCGAGAAAGAAGAATAATTTAACAGGTTATTTTGCAAAAACACAAAGGGCCGATTGCTTTACTCTTTACTAGAAAGAGAAATGCCATCAGCCCTTTTTTATTGTGCAGTCGTCTTAACTTGTCCCGTCTTATAACGGCACCTAAATAATTTAATTACTTAATGTTAAGGAAAGCAGCGCCACGAACACCGCCTGAATCACCGTGTTTTGCTTTGATGATCTTCGGACACTTAGCAACAGATAACAGATGCTTCGGAATACGCTTTGGCATCTCTTCATAGATAAGATCGAAGTTAGATAAACCACCGCCAAGCGCGACAACATGTGGGTCACAAGCCGTGAATAGGTTACCAAAACAGATAGCCAGAAGTTCCATAAAACGCTCTACGTGCTCTACTGCGTTCGCTTCACCTTCCGCATGAGCGGTAATGATATCGATCGCTTTCTTCTTCTCACCGTAGTAGTGCTCATAGATAAGCTCAAACCCACGACCAGATAGGTAACTATCCATACAGCCTTTCTTCTCACAACCACAGCCAAGTAGAGGTGCATTATCACCTAGATGGAACCATGCATCGATAGGAAGACGCATATGCCCTACTTCACCAGCAACGTGGTTACGGCCAGAAAAAACCTTGCCATCATAAATTAAGCCGCCACCAAAACCGGTGCCAAGAATCAGCCCCATCACTGACGGTTCATCTTTTAAATCTTCATCCCAGGCTTCTGAAAGAGCAAAACAGTTGGCATCATTTTCAATTTTCACACTACGGCCAATTTTCGCTTCTAGATCTGCACGTAACTGTTTGCCTTTCGCTGCAGGAACATTAACGGTTAATACCGCGTTAGTATCCGCATCTTCCATGCCCGGTAAACCGAGGCCTATCTTACCTTCAACGCCAAGCTCCGCGTCATACTTAGCCACAAGCCCTGCAATGGTGTCGATCAACTTTTGGTAATCGTCGCCCGGTGTAGGCACTCGCTCTGTCGCTACTCGTTCAAGTTTCTCGTTAAAAGCACCAAATTCAATTTTAGTGCCGCCAACATCGAAGCCGTAATACATGAAATCTCTCCTAAAACCGCTCCAAATCCAGAGCGTAAATAATCAACTATTGGCATTATCCATATCCTCCACCCTACAAACCGTGACCTAGTGCGAATTTATCTCTTCACTAGAATCAGTTGAACAACATGTCTGCACATAGTGGTTAAAGATTAGAGGCATCTCTCGGTTTTTTAAACTCAATAAATGTTCTTAGGGATGGTTTTGTTAAGTCAGGGCGATAACGAGTCTTACTTAACATGTAACTTTCTCTGAATGCTTCAAACCATAGCTCAAGTGTTTGTGCGGCCAGCGGTTCTTGTGCCTGCTTTAAGACTAAACTTGCAACCTCAGCGGTAGACAAGTGCTGTTCATTCTCCGATTTTCGCATCATGTACTGAGAGACAGATTCTGGGTTAATGGAAAGCACGGGTAAATGAGCCAAATAATCAGATCTGCGGAATATTTTTCTCGCTTCACGCCAACTGCCATCAATGAAAATCAGTAACCACTTCTTCTCATCTTTCAATTGCGTGTCTAAACTTTCTAATACACGTGTTTTGTCATCAGCATAATCACTTGGGAAAACAATCACGGGCTGGTATTCATCACTATTAAGCAGTGAGAGCATCTCATCATCAGGTTCAGTACGATTCCACTGATAGACAAACCCTTCTTTAACGACATCCAGTATTAAGCGACCTGTATTGCTTGGTTTCATCACCTCGTTGTCTGAAACAATCAACATCACTGCAAGGTTGGTGTCAAGATCGGGTTGATGTTCACACATGCAGTGATCAACCATGATTTGACAGAACTTACAACGTACAACTTTTGAGCCACGAGCGTTGAAAGGTTTGGTTGAAAGGGACATTCGATGTTCAAATAAGCGGTGAAAAGCGTGGATTCGCATTGATATAAGCTACTACTATAGAAAATTGGCTCGATTGTACTTACAGTAGTGACAGATTCATAGAGGAAGTGATGTCATGCAAGACCCATCAATAGTTCGTTTTAGCTTTTTTATCGTCATTTTTTGTTTATGTGCAATTTGGGAATGGCGATCTCCACGTAAACAATTAACGCAAAGTAAAGGCTTTCGTTGGTTAAATAATGCGGGCTTAATTGTTCTAAACAGTGTCACGCTCAGTTTATTCATGCCGGTATTAGCTTTTCAGGTTGCCATTGTCGCTCATGACCACGGTTGGGGCTTTTTCAATCTTCTCGAACAGAATGCCATCGCGATACCCCTATGGCTAGAAATCATATTCAGTATCATCTTGCTGGATATGATCATCTATTTTCAACACATGATATTTCACCGTGTTGGATTCTTATGGCGGTTACACCGAGTTCATCATGCTGATCAGGATATAGATGTCACAACAGGGGCTCGTTTTCACCCTATCGAGATCGTGCTATCTATGTGGATCAAAATGATATGTGTAATGGCCCTTGGAATTTCACCGCTGGCTGTTGTCGCATTTGAGATTATTTTGAATGGAAGTGCGATGTTCAATCACAGTAACGCTAAACTCCCACTCAAGGTTGATGCATTTTTGCGACGCCTAATCGTTACTCCTGATATGCATCGAGTCCATCACTCTGTGGTCGTCAAAGAGACCCATTCTAATTTTGGCTTCTTCCTTTCGATATGGGATAGAAGCTTTGGTACTTATATTTCTCAGCCGCAACTTGGCCATGATAAGGTGATTATTGGGTTACCTATCTTTAATACGCCAGATGAACAAAGGTTGGATAATATGCTTACTCAGCCGTTTAGAAATAATTAAGGCAATATCCATATATCAGTGTGAGTTTGTTTATGCTTGAACTGCACACTGATACTTATGTAACATCGTTTGCTGTTGGGCTGCAATATCAGCCACTTGCTCAGAACTCTCAACCATAGACTCTAACCTAACCTTAGTCTGTTCCCCTTGCTCACTAATTTGATTGATAGAACGACTGACATCGGCGGTTGCTCGTTCTTGCTCTTCTGTGGCTACGGTGATCTGTTCGACTCTTTGGCTTATGTGGTTCACTGATTGTTGAATATCCCCAAAAGTGGTTTTAACTTCATCGCTGGATATCAACGCCTCTACCATCTCTACTCTAGAGTCTGATATTGCACTACGCGACACTTGGGCCGCATTCACAAGATCATTCATCATCACTCGAATGTTTGACGTCTGTTTCGAGGTTCCACTAGCCAAAGCCCTGACTTCATCCGCAACCACTGCAAAACCACGTCCTTGCTCTCCTGCTCTTGCCGCTTCAATGGCTGCGTTCAGTGCAAGTAGATTGGTGCTTTCGGCAATACCACTAATCAAGTCGACCATTGCTTGAATTTTTGTGACTTTCATATCCAATTCTTGCATCGCGCGATCACTAGAATCTAAAGATTGTTCCAATGACTTTAAACGTTGCCTGTTTTTATCAACAACCTTAACACCAGTCGTTGCTTGACCCGAAGCAGTCTGAGAATCCGTGTATGAATCATTCGTTACGGTTGCAATCTCTTGGATTGAAGCCTCAAGTTCACTCACAGTAGTTACGATACAAGTTAACGCTTCATTTTGTTTATTTAGGCTTCGATTGGAGCGCTCTGCGGCATCGTGACTGATTTCAGCTGTTTGGTATAGCATTTCGCAGTTACGCGTCACCATCGAAATAGACTGATTGGTTGAATCTATAACTTGATTCAGTTTTACCGCAAGTTCTCGCATCTCGTACGGCCCAACTTGTTTGAGCTGTTGGGTCAAATTATGAGTGGTGATTTCATTTAAGCCATTTTTGAGGTTATTCAATCCTTTATCGATCCATGCCCTCAAAATTACCCATGACATTGCAACAATGGCAACGATAAATACACCGAATATAATCAACTCTTTTGAGACGGTCTGCATAGTGTTGTGAACGACTTTTTCGCTTTGGGCTATATTATCTCTTGCCATCGTTGATGTTTGATTAAGTAACCCAATGGTACTTTTGGCGATAACCGAAGCCTTTTGTAGCTCGTTATTTTGTTTCTCTATGAATTCAAGTTTGCTGAGGATCTGCTTTAGGACACCGTTAGGTTCGAACCCCTCATTCACCATCTGAAGTGGTGCAACCAAGCTGGCATATTCGACAATATCAGGGTGCCAATGTGAGAAATCATCAAAAGCAAGCTTAATTCCAGCTTGTCGATTTCGCATCTCCTTATACAACTTTAATGCGCTTTCTGTTGTTGTTTCCATCATCATTAGAAGAAACGAACTTTCCATAGACGTTGCACTTGAAATAAAACGGTTCGCTGAATCCGAAGCTTCAGGGTTTTCGCTTACGAGGAACATACTAATGCGGTTCATTTCTGGCCCAATGGAATTCAAACCGTAACGAAAAGCGGTGGCGTTCGAGGATATGAGAGCCTGCTGCGCAACTATATTTCTTTGACCTTGTATCACGGACTCGGTGATTTGATGTAGTTGCTGCAAGCTGTGTTTTAGCTCTTCAAGTTGATCGATTGATATTGTTGAGTCCGCACTTTTTGCGATGGCTACCAACGATGACAGCTTTTGATTACTGAGGCTTTTTAGCTGCTGAATTCTTTCTTGCACAGGTTTTAGTTGGGCTTCTGATTCAACTTGAGTCCCATAATTTATGAGTTTTACTTGTTCTAGAATATTTTGTGTTAGCTCTGCATTATTAAATGCAAGCGGTAGAGCTTGAGTCGAAAGATTGTTAAATTGAACCGTAATTTTCTCAAGCCCTTTATTACTGGCGATAATGAGTGCAAGAACTAGTGAGATGAGCGCAATAAAAATAAAGCTGATCGTTTGAGTAATGGATGGGTTCCGTGGAAAAAGCGATTTAAATACACCAATTAAATATTTCATATCTCTCCGTTAAAGCACTGATGCAATCATTTGCATTTATTGAGAGCAATGCTAGTAAGTGGATATGACGCCAATATTTCATTTTTAAATCATTTATGTGACGGTCTACTATGTATAAAAATCAGCTTTTATTTCCAATAATCATCAGTTTAGTCATAACAGGTTGTTCGAATGCGCCGAGCCATATTATTGGAAGTCAAAATAGAGTGGTGCCATTTGAAGAACAACTGCCCGATAATCATCTTTTAATGGTTCAATTTAATAAATGGTCAGGGACGCCCTATCGGCTTGGTGGAAACAGCTTGAATGGTGTTGATTGTTCAGCTTTTGTTCAAGAGGTTTATCGTAGTGCGCTTGGTTTGGCCCTTCCAAGAACAACGGCGTTACAGAGTGAGCGTGGTAGAAGTATTGAGTACCAACAGGTTAAAACGGGAGATTTAGTATTCTTTAAGACGTCGTATAAAACACGACATGTTGGAATTTATTTAGATAACAATAGATTCATGCATGCATCAACATCAAAAGGGGTGATTATTTCAAGATTGGATAACCCGTACTGGGCTTCTGCGTTTTGGCAAATAAGACGAGTTAACGAGAGTTAAATCGAAATAACTCTCGTCTATTTTGATCAGTCGTATTTCGCTACTGCTGTATCAAATAGGTTTTTAACTAATGCAATGTATTCATCTAAGAATTCGATCTGTTGATTCGTTGCTTTCTTAGTCCAAGCACCAGCAAGTACTTCTCCAAGATCTTCAACTACCGCATCAGCTTCTTTAAGCAGTTGGAAACGTACACTTGAATGCAGTTCCGGGTTTTGTTCGAAAATAGCCATGATATTGGATGAAATCATATCAGTAACTATATCTTCAATACTCTCCTCCCCCGTATCTCCTTGCTCATTAGCAAAGACTGACAAGTTAAAGGAAAGGTGCTCAATCAGCGCTAAATATCCATCGGTTTCAACAACCACTTTTCTTCTCCGTATTGGTGCTTACAACAATTTGCTAAACGGCAACCTGTTCAAGCAACATATCTACTTTATAACATAGTGTGAAAACGTATCTAAACTAATACAATATCAAATCTAATACTAAGACATGTCGTCACATTTTCACACTAATCGGTAAGTGTTATGCTGCGTTTTTGGTTGAATGTCGTTTTTATCACCAAAAACAGGCTAATAAACACGCACCAACCATCCACTAACTGGCTGTTGTTCGGTTTCTTCCGTTCTGTTTCGAGTGGTACAAGTTTTCGTCAGCTTGTTGGATCCACTCCAAATGGTCACCTAATTTTGGATTAAATTGGCACACACCCAAACTTACTGTGAACTTGACTTCCACCCCACAAGATTTCACCACCTCTGCTTCAATTCGTTTCCTCAGCCTTTCTGCAAAGTAAAGGGCTTGATCTGCCGTGGTATCGGGTAAGACCGCAGTGAACTCTTCACCACCATATCGCCCACACATATCGGTTTTACGTGCTTGTTTCAGTAAAATAGAGGCGGTTTCTCGAATAACATCATCACCCACGGTATGCCCGTAAGTGTCATTCACTCTTTTGAAGTGATCGATATCGAAAATCACCAGCGAACAAGGTGAGTTAACCACTTGAGCATGATCAAATTGCTCTTTAAGACACTCTTCCCAAAAAGAACGATTAAATAAGCCTGTTAAGCCATCAGTACGGCTGATTTTGGCTAAGTCATGGTTCGCATCTCTAAGTTCGATCTTATTCTTTGCAATATCAGAAACATCATTGATCATCAATGCAATATGAGTCACTTCTCCAGACAATGAACGCAGAGGTGTGATGACGACATCTTGATACATGTATTCAACGCCTCTCGACACTGGTGAGAAGTTTGAAAATTTGAACAAATACGGGCGATCTTCCCAACTTGAGAATGACTTTGTCGCTAGTGCTATTGCGGCTTCAACTTTGGTGTGCATCCAACATTCAGGTAAGTCTGGACAGGCAGAAAAAAGATTCTTACCCATAATGTTTTGTGACTGAATACCACTGTATGACTGCATGAAATTATTCCAGACACACACGTTATATTGGCGGTCAATCACTACAAGGCCAGAATCAAGTGTATCCATTAGCTGCATAACCCAATGAAAATCCGTCATATCGACAGTTAAATCAGACATTACATCATCTCCATTAGTTTATAAATTTCAGCAACCGACTTATTATCAAGCAAGAAAAGCACTTCACATTGGAAATCGAGTGTTTCCGCTGAGTAGGTATATTCGATAGTAAAGATCTCTTCAGAATCTGAAATGCTGGATTGCGTTTTCTGAATATGACCCAAAACGGTAGGCTGTCTGAGAGCGACTCGTTTTGCTAATTGCTCCCCCAGGGCGACTAAATAGGAAGAAACTAATAAGTTTGCAATATTTAGTACAATTTCGTTGTAGGTTGAGTGTTCAGGCGTATAACCAAGACGAATTCCGATCTCATTAACATGCGATCCTCTTAAGCAGACCAAAGCTTCGCCGTGTAATCCACCACCAACAAAACGTTGAGACACTGCGATTGAGTTATCACGACTGATCACGTCTTCCATGGTCATTTTTAATTCGCCATAGGTTAATGGACCGACGTTAGGAATGGGTAACTGAATGAATTCACTCAGATGATCGCCAAGAACCGCAGCCCCTTGACCGAGTGCTATGTTGGTTAACTCTTTAAACTTAGTTAAAGGATCGATCGTTTCTGCTTCTTGAACGGGTTTAGGCTTGTTTGCTGTGTAGAAAACAATGCCTAGTTCATCAAAAAGTGGCTTGGCTATTTCAGCGGTAAATGGTTTGGATACGAAGTCATACGCCCCAAGATTTCGACACCTTGTCTTAGCTTCTTGTTGTACATCACCAGAAATTACGACCGTTTTAGTTTGATAGTTGCTAACGGGAAGTGAAGCAAGTACATCGAACCCATCCATTACCGGCATGGTCAAATCCAAGAACAAAATGTCTATATTTTGCTCTTTTAAAACTTGCAGTGCTTCAAGGCCATCTTTGGCAAATACTATTTGTACGTTGTCTGTCTGTGTTATGCATTTGGCGATTGACCTCCGAGCGACCGAGGAATCATCACAAATAAGAATTTTCATAAGTCATTTTTAATTTTTATACTCGTAACATACATAATACTCATACCAACATGTATTTCATACTGTTAAATTCTATGGATGACTTCATGTAGGCGACCGATATCACACTTATTCAGTTCTCTGAGCAATTACAGCCACTTGTTGTGAAAAGTATGCAGAACTTAGCAATCATTGTTAAATTAATGACCTAAGATAGAAAGTAAATAAAGCAATGACCTAGTGAGGGTGATTATGTGGCAAGCCATTTCTCAGCAATTATCAGATACTTTATTGTTTGACTTCAATTTAGTCGAAAAAACCAAAATCTCCGGAGGGGACATTAGCGAATGCTACATGATCAGCGATGGTGAGCAGCGATATTTCGTTAAGGTCAATAGTCGTGATTTTTTTTCTAAATTCGAAGCAGAAGCAGAAAATCTACGCTTACTGCGGGAAACTTCCACCATATTCGTGCCTGAACTCGTGTTGATTGGTAAATCAAAAACAAATTCATTCATTGTCTTAAACTATTTGCCAACCAAAACGTTAGACGATGCTAAAAACAGTTATGCCTTTGGCGTTAAACTAGCCAAATTGCACCAATGGGGTGAACAAAAAGAGTTTGGGTTTGATCGAGATAATTTCATAGGCGCTACACACCAACCGAATAAGTGGTGTAAAAAATGGAGTCGTTTTTTTTCAGAGCAACGAATCGGCTGGCAGTTGCAACTTCTAAAAGAGAAAGGTATCGAGTTTTGCGATATTGATGCTTTTGTAGAAAGTATTCATCAACGTTTAGCCAATCATCACCCTCGCCCATCATTGATTCATGGTGATCTATGGTATGGCAACGTCTCTAATTCAGTGTCAGGCCCTATCTGCTATGATCCGGCCTCTTACTGGGGGGATTTAGAGTGTGATATTGCGATGACTGAATTGTTTGAAGGATTTCAGCCTGATTTTTATCAGGGCTACGAAAGTGTTACCCCTTTAGACATTCATTACGCTGAGAGGAAAGACATCTATAATCTCTATCATATACTGAACCACTGTAATCAGTTTGGTGGCCATTATGTTGAACAAGCTCAGCTACTTATTACAAAAATACAATCTCAACCGTAATTGTCAAGTTCGCAAAAGGCGAAGCGGTTTAAATTGATAATCAGAGCTTTAGTATTTATATGAAACATAATATTTACTTTAAACTCATGTAATTAAGAGTTTACGTCAAACCCTTAAATGTAATAGTTTCTAATATATGAGACAGAGCTAATTTTGTACTTATTTAGCGCCAATAAGTAACCAAACCATCTAAAGTATAAGGAGTAAAGAGAACCTCAGTATATAAGGTGTAAGGGAAATTTATGCGTAACTACACAGAACGAAGAGTTCAATGCCCACACTGTGGACACTCAATTGGGATCACTCTTGATGCTTCACAAGGAAGTCAAAATTTTTACGATGATTGCCCTGCTTGTTGTCATGCGATCCATTTAAATATGACGGTGGATGAGCAGTATGATCGAGTCGATTTACTGGTCGATTCCGATGATGAGCAAGTTTTCTAAGTGTTATATACGATTCAGTAAATAAACAGACAAAGCGACTGGTTACCCGTTGCTTTGTCTGTATGTTTTGGCACTTTAGTTACTAAATGAAGCGACTAAGTGATTAGCTTATAGATACAGTAATGTCCTATTGATCCATTCTGGCAGCAAGTACTCGCTCTACCGTATCGACGATAGCTTGTGTTTGTGGATCAATTTCAACATTCACCTTTTCCCCCACTAAGCGTTGGCCAAAAAGAGTACGATTCAAGGTTTCAGGAATTAAATGTACACAAAATGTATTTTTTTCTACGTCCCCAATGGTTAACGAGCAGCCGTCAATACCAATATAACCTTTAGTAAGAACATATTTGCTCTGCTCATTCGGCAAGCTAAACCAAATGGTTCGATTATTTGGTGTATCGATTATTTCAGTTATCTCAGCGAGGCAATGAATATGCCCTGACATACTATGGCCACCAATTTCATCCCCAAACTTTGCCGCTCGCTCAATGTTCACCGCACTACCCACGCTAAGTTCGCCAAGGTTGGTTAACTTTAACGTAGCTTGCATTAAATCAAACGACACTCGTCCTCCATCAAGCTTGGTAACGGTCAAACAGCACCCGTTATGAGCAACTGAAGCGCCGATTGAAAGTTCTTCTCTCATTTCACCAGATAGCTCAATAGTGTGGGTTTGGAAGTTCTCTTTCTTATCTATTGCAACAATCGTTGCCATACCTTGAACAATACCTGTAAACATTTGCTGATTCCGACAATTTTTAATGGTGCTTATTGTGACATTTCTTTATCATTCACCACAATATATCTGTACATATTATTAGCATTTAAGGATTATCCTGAACCCAATAATATGTCGAACATTTACCTATACTGAACACAGGGCTAGAACGTAACAAAGCCATGCTTGTTTTGGAGAATTTCGTGCATCGTTATAAAAAAGAAGCGGTTAATTTAGTTAAATTATCAACGCCTGTTCTTGTTGCTTCTGTTGCTCAGACAGGAATGGGGTTCGTTGACACTATAATGGCGGGTGGCGTCAGTGCTATTGATATGGCTGCCGTTGCTATTGCGGCAAGTATTTGGCTACCGTCTATCCTATTTGGTGTTGGTTTGTTGATGGCACTTGTTCCTGTAGTCGCTCAGTTAAATGGCTCAGGTAAGCAAGAGAGAATTCCATTTGAGATTCAGCAAGGATTTACGCTTGCCGTCATCATCTCCTTACCCATTCTTGCCGTGCTATTTCAAACGCAGTGGATTTTAGGATTGATGGACATTGAAACCGCTATGGCCGATAAAACTATCGGTTATATGGATGCTGTAATGTACGCCGTTCCTGCCTTTTTGTTTTTCCAAACATTGAGAAGTTTCACCGACGGTATGGCTTTAACAAAACCAGCCATGGTGATTGGTTTTATCGGTTTACTATTAAATATCCCACTCAATTGGATGTTCGTTTACGGTAAGTTAGGCGCACCTGCATTAGGAGGTATCGGTTGTGGCGTGGCGACCGCAATTGTCTACTGGGTGATGTTTGCTTTGATGCTTCTCTATGTAATCAGCGCTAAGAGACTCCAACATGTAGGCTTGTTTAGTCAATTTCATAAACCTGAATTAAAAGCTCAAATTCGACTCTTCAAGCTTGGTTTCCCTGTGGCGGCTTCTATATTTTTTGAAGTAACACTATTTGCGGTTGTCGCTCTATTAGTTGCGCCTTTAGGCCCGACAATTGTGGCTGCGCACCAAGTTGCCATTAACTTCTCATCACTTGTTTTTATGCTCCCGATGAGTATTGGTGCGGCTGTTAGTATTCGTGTGGGACACAAGCTAGGCGAAGAGAGCATTGAAGGGGCAAGAATTGCGTCACATGTTGGGATAATCGTTGGCTTAGTAACGGCCTTTGGCACTGCCATTTTAACCACGTTGTTCCGTGAACAAGTTTCACTGTTATACACCGATAATCGCGATGTTATTGAACTGGCGATGGAACTATTGCTATTTGCTGCGGTGTACCAATGTACAGACGCCGTTCAAGTTATTGCAGCAGGTGCTTTGCGTGGTTATAAAGACATGCAAGCCATCTTCAATCGTACCTTTATTGCCTATTGGTTAATTGGATTACCAATTGGTTGTATTTTGGGGTTAACCGATTGGATTGTTGAGCCTATGGGTGCTCATGGTTTTTGGATTGGTTTTATTCTTGGCCTATCTTCTGCTGCTGTTATGCTTGGGATCAGATTACATTGGATGCACAGCCAAGAAGATTCAGTTCAACTGAAATTTGCTTCCCAGTAAAGAACTAAATTGGAAGTCGATCGTATGGTTGGCTTCCGCTTAGCTCTTAGCTCTTAGCAAAATGTTACCTATCGATTTGGACGCTCACGTAAATACCTTGCAAATTTTGGTACGCCATTTTGGGTGTATCCGTTGTAACGATACGTAACCGTTGAGCCTAACGTTGGTGGCAATAGCCTCATCTCATCAGTAAAACCACTCCCGATATAAAACTCTACTCCTTCACCCGTTCTAACTAAAATAGAGCCCATTTTACCTTTATACTTACCCGTCCCTGATTTATAGCCAATCACCAAGGCTTCAGCATCTTGATGCTTTTTTAGTTTGAGCAAATCATTACTTCGTCCTGCCTGGTATCGACTGGTCACCTTCCTCAGCATTAAGCCTTCGCCTAGTTTCTCGCTTACGCTATTCAATTGGCTAAAGAGCTCTTTCTGTGTTTTTATCGGTGTGTGTTCAACATATTTAACGTGTTGTACGTCTAACTGGCTTACCCAAGCCAAGATATTATAATAGCGTTTTTGATAGTCACCGGCTGAATCTGGCATATCAAATAGCATCAAATCGATTTTCTTCCATGCTGCATCATTCGGAATATCGTCTAACACAGTCTGCTGTACTAGATGGAAATTGCCTCTTCCTGCCCACAGTTCACCTTCGAAACGTATTGGAGGCAACTTTTCAATAAACCAATCAGGGGCATAAATAGGATTTCCATTTTGTGTCACCAGCATTTTTCCTGTCCATAAGGCTCGTATCCCATCCAACTTTTCACTTTTCCAATATTCAGACACATCAATGTCCTGCTGGTAATGACTCGCTTTTACGACTTGAGGTATCCGCTCATCTATTGATTCAGATTTAGAGGGAAATGCTGTTGCTAGCGCAATAGTGACAAAGTTAAGCCTTAATAAAACCGCAGTTCTTTTTTTCAATGTGCTCATCCAACGTTTTTTATATATGTGATTTATAAAAAACCAATATGACGTTACAAGCAAACTACCCCTTGTGGCATGCGAGTAAGGCAACAGTTCATGCTGATATTCCATTTGTCAGTTACATGAAATTTGGACTCATGCACAAATAACTGTTGATTTCACCGTGTCAATTTTCGCCATTCACGCACTTAAATTGTTCAATAATTCGTCTGTCAAATTGAGAAAAACTCGATTCTTAAATTGAGAAAAGGATACAATAAATTTTTATCTATCTGATTTAGTTGAATATATTTCTTGGCACAGATTCTGCTCTTATCTATGCATACCCAAACAGGAGATATCATCATGGAACTACGTAAAATTGAAGCTAACGACACAATACTGACTCTTTCAATCTGCGGCGATATGGATGCTTCAGGAAGTCGAGATGCACAACCACATATCGATGATGTCATCGCACACGACAGCCACCCAGAAATTGAAATTGATTTCAGCCAAGTTAATTTTCTCGATTCGTCAGGTGTTGGTGCGATTGTTTATCTCTATAAACGTCTTGTCGAACGTGAACGAAACATGCGCATTGAAAATGTTCAGGGGCAGCCACTAGAGATCATGAATCTTTTACGTATAGGACATGCCATCCCAGTAAACTCTCGTAGTAATAACGCTTAATCGAACCAGCAATTATTCCAATAAAAACAATAACTAATTGCTCACAATAATTGAAGAATGACAAGGGACGTTGGCATGAAAAACTTATATATGACTTACATAGCAACAGCTGTATTCTCATTTTACTTAACAGGCTGTACCAGCTACCCGGAAAGCGGTACTGGTGGGCTTGCAGAGAGTTACACTAACGCGGACTTCTCGCCAGTAATGCCCGATGAACCTTTAGGACCAGAGCATGGGTTAAGGTTTGATTGGAAACTGGCCAAACTGCATTTGGATGCTCTAATTCAAGAAGGAGCAAAATGGTGTTTCCCTGCTGCTGTTGTTCAAGCCATTGAGAAACAAAACCGTATAGCACGAGAGCTTCAAGGTGGTTTATTGCTGGATGCAGCTAATGATCTTGTCATTCAAAGAAAGCGACTGAGACAATTAGAGCAACAATTAGACTATGTCACATCACAAACTCGCTGCGCCCCACCTAAAAATGAAGCGCAATTTCAAATTCAATTATCTGTTGTTTCGCATTTATTCGATTTGCTCAATGTCGACAATCAATTTGCTTTCGACTCTATTGAGATCAACCCGAAATACATGGGTAAGCTTGCTGAAGCCGCAAACATTCTTAAACAACATAACGCGCTCACATTACAAGTAACTGGCCATGCCGACGCCTCTGGGAGCGAAGAACATAATCAAACTCTGGCACTTGGTCGAGCTAAGCAGGTCAAACGTTACTTAACCATTTTTGGTCTAAACCCACAAAGAATTACAACTAACTCATTAGGATCTACCTTACCTCTATTTGAAGGTGATACGCCTGGGGTGATGTTAACTAATCGACGAGTCAGCATAGAAATTTTATCAAATGATAAAAACAGCCCATCAACGCAAAGTGAGCTAGCCGCTTACCAAGGAGTTCGTTATGAAATGGACTAGCCTACTACTAACAACGCTTGTATTTATATTTACAGGTGCTTCACTCTCTTCTCATAGTCATGCTGCAGAAGACGTCGTTCAGGTAGGTGACCTGATTCAAGTTAACCTACCAGGTGAAGAGACGCTAAACAAAGGATTTCAAGTAAATAAGCGTGGAAGAATAACGCTGCCTGAGATTGGTCCTATTTTTGTCGCTGGCTATGACGAGGCCCAACTAGAACAAACGGTGAAGTCAGCACTAAAGAGTGTTTTCCGTGACCTAACAAACGCAAAAGTGTTCATTAAAAAGCGTCAGATGCTTATTTCAATTCAAGGTTATGTAAAGAAGCCGGGTGAATATACTTTACCTGAAGGTGCCAGCATCCAAATGGCAATTTACGCTGCGGATGGCCTTCGTTCAGGTGCCCAACTTAATAAAATGCAGCTAAAACGTGGTGCTCAAAAACAAGATTTTGATTATAAGAACTTCTTAGATACGGGTAATGAAGATCTGTTACCTGCTCTAAAATCCCTTGATACTTTATTTGTTCCAGCCTCTCCACTTGTGGGTAACATTGAGCAAGAGTTCGACGCTTCAAAACTTGCAAATTCAGGTGACAGTTCAGATGCGAGGTTAGCAATAAAAGTTTTTGGTGAAGTTAATGCGCCGGGGTCATTTTCATATACAAAAGATGCCGATCTTGTGGATATTCTGATGCGTTCTGGTGGTGTTACTCGTTACGCAGGCGTCGAACAGATTCGAGTGATCAGCAACAACGCACCAACTCTATTTAATCTAAAGCGTTATCTCGATTCTGGCGACTCAAGTTTACTCCCTACACTTCTTCCCGGTTCGACTATTTTCGTTCCAATGCAAGAAGAAGAGATTAAATCAGGGGCGAATACCGTATACGTCATGGGTGAAGTTGCTCAACCAGGTGCTTTTGAAGGGAAAAAAGGCGCAACATTTATGGATATTCTCGCTAACGCAGGTGGACCTACTCGATTTGCAGAGTCTCGCCAAATTCGAATTTTAAAGGCTAACGGTAAAGTCATTAAGTTTGATTTAGCGGCATACACTGAAGGCTTAAACGGAATCAAGCCACCAGCGATTCAATCAGGTGATGCCATTTTCGTTCCTGAAAAAACAGATATGAATGAAAAATCGTGGTTAAAGATTGCACCGAATAGAGCGGTTAATGTCATTGGTGAGGTTGTACGCCCCGGCCGTATTGAATGGTCTGATGAAATGGACTTGATGGATTTACTGGCTCATGTAGGTGGCCCGACTCTTCGAGCTGACACCACAAAAATTGAAGTGGTATCCGGCGGAAGACAGATGCAAGTCTTTGATTTAGATAGCTACATAATAAACGGCGCTCAACGAAGTGATCTTCCTGTCATCAGAGCGGGTGCGATTGTACGTGTACACGATCTTCCTCAAGATCCATCAGACAATAAATCTCAATGGGTTCGCCAAAGCTCAGATTCGTCTATTTATGTCTTTGGCCAAGTTAACGCTCCAGGCCGGTACCGTTTTACCAATCAAATGCACTTTTTAGATATCTTATCTGCTGCTGATGGACCAACTAAAGATGCCGACATTCATAATATTCGCGTGACTCATAGAGATAAAACTTACTCTCAAGTTAGTAAATTGAACTTATCTCTTTATTTTGAAACAGGTGATGAATCTCTACTTCCACAAGTTAAAACTGGGGACACCATCTATATTCCAGAAAAAGACCGTAACTGGTTAGATCGTTCTAAAGAATCAACAGTGCGGATCTTAGGGGCGGTTAATGATCCCGGTCGTTATGTATTCGATGACAACATGACAATTCTGGATATTTTAGCTGAAGCTGGTGGCCCAAGTGATTCGGCATACTTAGAGAAAATCAGCGTGGTGAATATGTCGTGCTGTGAAGGACAATCAAGAACATTCGACCTCATTAAATTCAGCAAAACAGGGAATATTTATCAACTACCTGTATTACGAGCTGGCGACACAATTTACATTCCGGATCGTAGCGAAAGTTACATCGAACAAGCTCGTTCAGGTTTACGTGATGTATTACAAATTGCCACCACAATCGTATTAATAGGAGCACTCTAATGGCTATATCTGCTACTCATGCTGAGATTGAACAGCTCTATTTATCAGCTGAACTCGAAAAATGCCGCTCTATTTGCATAACAGCCTGTCATTCAGGTGACGGCGTAACATCAGTAGCAGCCGCATTAACAGAGCGCTACCTACTTGCCGGACACAAAACCTTACTTGTCGATCTCAATTTGTTTAACCCCGCTTTCTTGGATCTTGAGTTAAGTTCCACACAGGATGGAGAACATTGGCTAGAATATAGTGAGACTCATCAATTATTTGTAGGCTTACCTGCGCCAAAAGAGACGTCGACTCAACTTGCGTACAAAGATCCAATTACATTACAGAGAAAAGTGGCACAGTGGCTCAACGAATATGAGCGTATTGTTATTGATACTTCCCCACTACTACAGGTAAATAAAGGGAATATCCCGGCTCAAAGTGTTGCGAGTGCATGTGATTGCACTCTACTGGTTATGCTTACAGGTGTGACATCAGCACATCACTTAACTAAAGCGAAATCACTGCTCTCCGCGAGTTCAATTAACTTATTCGGGTGTGTTATGAACATGCAGCAACATCCATCGCTGGCTCAAGAGATAGTAAGACAACTCAATAAATTTAAGCTGATTCCCAAGTCATTAAGAGCGAAATTAGAATCGGTCATCTATCACAATAATTTTTTAAATTTACCACTTTAATGAGGCTGCTATGAAAAAACTGCTCTGTATGATGTTTGCACTTTCGCCTATGTTAACCTTTGCTGAGCAGTACACGTTCAGTATTGTGCCGCAACAATCTGCGAGTCGACTTGCTAAGCAATGGACTCCTATTATGAATGAACTAAGTAAACGGACAGGCCATGATTTTGTTTTTACTACAGCCGCTGATATTCCTACTTTTGAGCAACGGTTAAGCGAAGGGTTATATGACTTCTCGTACATGAATCCCTACCACTTCGTTACCTTTAATCAAGCGCCCGGTTATCAAGCCATTGCAAAAGCTCGGAATAAACAAATCAAGGGGATACTCGTTGTACGTAAAGACAGTGGCATTACAGACTTAAAACAATTGCAAGATGAAACACTTGCCTTCCCTGCTCCGGCCGCATTTGCCGCAACTATACTGACTCAAGCCGATCTTGCCGCTCAAAATATTAACGCGATCCCTCAATACGTCTCTTCCCATGATTCTGTTTATCTTTCCGTCGCAAGAGGTTTTTACCCCGCAGGCGGTGGGGTAATGCGAACGTTCAAAGCGATGGACAGTGAAATCAGAGAGCAATTAACCCCAATTTGGGTCACCAAAGGTTACACACCCCATGCCATTGCCTCTCACCCTAGAGTACCTCTATCCGTTACAAAACAAGTTCAGGAGATCTTCGCGGATTTATCGAAAACAGATTCAGGTTCTAAGTTATTAACACCACTGAAAATTATTGGATTTGAAGCCGCAGTGAACGACGACTGGGATGACGTCCGAGAACTTCATATCAACAATCTAATGAGTGATAAAAAGTAACTCAAAAATAGACAAGGTTCATTAGACAAAAGGTTTGACTATGACATTTCGAGCTATGACTTTTCGAGCGAAAACAGTAATCGGCATTGCACTAATAGAGATTGTATTATTGATGATCTTAGTGATTAGCTCGATGTCATTTCTTGCTGATTCAAACGAAAAACAGTTAATACAACGGGCAGATGCAACTAAAATCATGTTTGCAAAAGCCACTCAAGATGCTGTCTTATCCATGGATCTCGCCACACTGGACGACTTAACGAACGAGATCGTTGTTCTAGAAGATGTTCTGTATGTGAAAGTAATACGTAACGATAAAGTCCTAGCGTGCAGTGGCGACAAATCTCTATTAGATCGAACGCCGACCTTTGATAAGGGGTTAGATACTATTGATGACGGCATTTTTGATACACGCGTTAATATAGAAGTCGACGGCACGGTTTACGGTCACATCGATATGGGATTTGGAACCTCAAGCATTGATAACCTTTTGGCCAGTGCCCAAAAATCGATCGTTGCTATCGCCTCTCTTGAAGTCTTTCTTGTGGCTGTTTTCTCATTGGTTTTAGGTACGTATTTAACTCGAAATCTCACAAAACTCACCGAAGCCGCGCATAACGTTGCAGAGAATGGCCCCGGTTATCAAATTAAAATGGAGCAGAAGGATGAATTAGCTGAAGTCGCCAATGCCTTCGATAAGATGTCGCGTAGCCTTCAAGAAAATTACGGTGAATTAAAACTCGCGCGAAGTGAAGCCGAACAAGCCAGTGAATCTAAAAGTCGTTTCTTAGCTTCAATGTCACACGAGATTCGTACCCCAATGAATGGCGTTCTTGGTTTGTTATCTCTACTTGAGGAAACCAAACTAGATAAAGAACAGATGAAACTCTTACATACTGCAACTGAATCAGGCGAGTTGCTACTTTCAATTATTAATGACATTCTCGACTTCTCAAGAATGGATGCTAATACCTTGATTCTGGAGCATAAACCTTTCATTCTTAACACATGCATGATCGACATCGTGGATAGTTTTAATGCTCTTGCGAACAAGAAAAATATCGCGTTAGTCTGTTCGGTTGATAATACTAAACCCATTAGTGTTATCGGAGACGTCAACCGTTTCCGCCAAGTTGTGCTTAACTTACTTGGAAACGCATTTAAATTTACTTCCGAGGGGTTGATCTCCGTTCAATTGCAAACCGAAGTCCAAGATCATAATAAAATTCAAGTGACCTGCTCGGTGACGGACACAGGAATTGGCATAGAAACTAATGCCCTCGATTACCTTTTTGATGAATTTACAATGGTTGACCAAAGTTACTCACGAAGCCGTGACGGTTCCGGTTTGGGGCTTGCTATATCACAACGTCTAGCTGAGATGATGGATGGTGGTATTACGGCCAAAAGCACATTAAATCAAGGTAGCACTTTTACGTTCACCTCTTACCTAAAACTGTCAGATGAAGAGGAAAAGTCAGATAAAATTAGAAAAACGCCCCCCGTTCTTTCGGAAGCAATACGCAAATGTAAGATTCTAGTTGCAGAAGATAACAAAGCGAATCAACTCGTTATTCAAAATATGTTTCTTCATGTAGGAATGGATATAGATATCGCTGAAAATGGGAATCAAGCGGTGGAAATGGTCCTTAATGGCACCTATGATTTTGTATTCATGGATATCTCTATGCCCGAAAAAGATGGGATTGAGGCATGTAGTGATATACGAAATTTAGAGTCTTCGCTGAAATCATCGGTCCCAATTGTGGCACTGACCGCTCATGCTCTTTATGGAGACAAAGAAAAATTTATGAAAGCTGGCATGGATGACTACCTTTCGAAGCCAGTTAGAATGTTCCAACTCATCGAAATGCTAAACCGCTATTTAGATCCGGAGCGATTGTCTATTGATGAAACGGGGATGGGTTCAAGCTGTAATGATAATAACGAAGTCGCAATGATGCCAAACCAACAACAGAGATCAACCTCAGTAATGACTCAAGAACAGGGGAATTTAACCGACATGGACACAAGCAATATGGACACAACTAACGAAGCTGCACTGCAATCTAACATTAACCTTCACTCACCTGAAGACTCTGTCGCGTCGGAAGGTTTGGATTCCGAACTGATAAACCAATACGTTGATGAATCGATTTTGATTCAAATGATTGAAGATACAAGCGCAGAAGTCATTCCTCTTTTGATTGAACACTATGTCGAAGAGTGTCATGTCCGTTTAGAAAAGATATATGCGGCGATGGATGCTCAAGATATAGACTCACTCGAATTTGAAACACATACATTAGGCAGCTCTTCACTAGCACTTGGCAACCGTAAGTTGTCCACTTTAGCTCGTGCAATAGAAAAACAGTGCCTACAAAATAACTCAGAAGAAGCATTCAAATTATGTGCAGGAATAGAAGAGCTTGCTAATGCTTCAATTAAAGCGCTTAAATTACGAAGTGCTCTCGGCTTTGAAAGCCATGCTTGAAAACCATTCGAGTTCAAATATTTAATTCAATCAGATTCATAGTTATGAAAGGCTGTGCTATTAATTTGTTTATAGCGATTTTTTAATCGTATGATTTTAAAAGGAGTATGCATGCGCCCTAAAGTATTACTAGTTGAAGATTCGACCTCGCTGGCCGTGCTATATAAACAATATGTGAAAGATGAACCTTACGATATCTTTCATGTTGAAACCGGACGCGAAGCAAAAGACTTTATACAACGCAACACTCCACAATTGGTCATTCTTGATTTAAAACTTCCCGATATGTCTGGAGAAGATGTCCTAGAGTGGATTTCAAGCAACGAAATACCGACTGCTGTGATTATTGCCACAGCGCATGGTTCTGTCGATATTGCCGTCAGCCTGATTCAAAAAGGGGCGGAAGACTTCCTTGAGAAACCGATTAAAGCAGATCGACTTAAAACCTCTGTTCAACTTCATCTTAAGCGCGCTAAATTAGAGCACTTAGTTGATGATATGCAGAACAAATTTGACCGTTCTCGCTTTCATGGATTTATCGGGTCATGTTTACCAATGCAAGCAGTGTATAAAACCATTGATTCTGTTGCACCAACAACCGCCAGTGTTTTCATTAATGGAGAGAGTGGAACGGGTAAAGAGGTTTGTGCTGAAGCCATCCACAAAGAGAGTAACCGCAAAGATAAATCATTTATTGCGATTAACTGCGGCGCGATTCCTCGTGATCTCATGGAAAGTGAAATATTTGGCCATGTGAAAGGCGCATTTACTGGAGCCACCACCGATCGCAAAGGTGCGGCGATGCTTGCTCATGGTGGAACACTGTTTCTAGATGAGCTCTGCGAAATGGAACTGGAAATGCAGAAGAAGTTACTGCGTTTCTTACAAACTGGCACCTTTACCCCACTAGGTGGCAGCAAAGAGATAAAAGTTGATGTGCGTATAATATGTGCAACCAACCGAAATCCCTTATTGGAAGTTCAAGAAGGTCGGTTCCGCGAAGATCTCTATTATCGAGTTCATGTCGTGCCCATTGAGATGCCCGCACTTCGTGAGCGAGGCTCTGATATTGCGACTCTAGCGAAGCACTTTTTGAAAGTCTATGCTAAGCAAGACGGTAAGAAATTTATCGGAATTAACCGTGATGCAGAAACGATTCTAAAACGCTACACTTGGCCTGGGAATGTTCGTCAACTGCAAAATATTATTCGAAACATTGTCGTTCTTAATGATGAAACTCACGTTTCTGTTGAACATCTACCGCCTCCAATTAATAGCAAAGATACCACCACTAAGCCAATGGGGCTCTCGGCGGCGACCAAAATTCAGCAACCTGTTGAAGTACAGCCTACTTTTGTCCCTCAAATTTCTGAGCAGACGAATACAATTTCTGGACAGTCTGGCGATCTCGATGCTCAATCCATTTTAAGTGACAGCATCACAAATAGTCAGCCAGTGAGTGCCGCCGATTCGTCTATGATTAACTCGGTCTTAACTAAACCGAATGGAGACATAAGACCAATGTGGCAAATCGAGCGCGAAGCGATTCAGCATGCGATTGATTTTTGCGACGGTAACGTCCTAAATGCAGCAGTACTATTAGAGTTAAGTCCTTCTACCGTATATCGGAAGAAACAGGCTTGGGAATCCGAAAGTGAATGCGACCAAGCCTAGATTAGGCGAGATATGGTTGTTAATCGATAGCCTAACTTTTGGTGGGATAGAAACGCATGTGCTTGAGCTCGCAATCGGGCTTAAGCATTTTGGATTGCATTCAAAAAGTAAAATCCCCTCTGTCCGAGTGGTATTACTGACAGAGTATCCTGAAGAATCTGCGATCATCCAGAAATTGAATGTTGAAGGTATTCCCTACTCTTATCTTCACCAGTTAGTTGATACGGAAAATAGATCCACACAAAGATTTCATCAATTATTGAATCAACCGCTGCATCAACTTCACCTCGCCAATCGTATTCATCAACCGACACTCATTCATGCTCACGGGTATAAAGCGAGTATCTTAAGCAAATTAACTAAATTACTCTCATGGTCGCACCCTATCACTCAATTCTCGACTTTTCACGCTGGAGAAAACCCAGTAGGAAAGGTAAAGCTGTATGATCTATGTGACCGATATTCCGCTGGGCTTTCAAATAGCAATCTCGCAGTCAGTCAATTGATACAATCTAAACTGCCCGTTAAAGCTTCGGTTCTCAATAATTTCGTTAACACAGGCAATGTTACGCGTAGTAACGGACAGCAACTGGCTTTTGTTGGGAGACTAAGCCATGAAAAAGCCCCAGACCGAATCTTAGATTTAGCCAAACACTTTCCAGAACTTGTTTTTGATATTTATGGCAGCGGTCCACTTGACTCTGATTTGAGTGCAAACAAAACCTCAAATGTTAAGTTTCACGGACATCAAAATGATATGTCACTCGTTTGGCAGAATATTGGGCTGCTTATCATTCCTTCACGATTTGAAGGTTTGCCAATGGCAGCATTAGAAGCGATGTCACGTGGTATACCAGTACTAGCGATGAATGTTGGAAATCTAAGCCAACTTATTCAACATAATGAAAATGGCTTTATCGCGAATAACGCCGATCAACTGTTTGAACATCTCCAAGCTTGGCTCTCTTCTTCTGAAGGTGAAAAAAATGCCATGACTCAAAATGCGATTAACACGGTGAATAAGCACTACTCTAGTGAAGCTGTGATCCCTCAGTTTCTGAATGTGTATCAAATCCTTCCGACAAAATCTGAAAGTTCTAGTTGCTAATTTTCTGAACAAAAGCGCTTTTATATTCATACAATAGGCTCATCTCAAACTGAGAATATGTTTCTCAATATGAGAATTACGTATATAAACTCTTAACCAACCATAACCATATCCTTTAAAATCAGATAGTTAACTAACAGTTAAGTTTGGCATCACCTTTGCAATCGTATACCTATCGTCATTACGTTAGGTATATCAAAATGAAAAATAAAAAAAACATCCTATTTGTTCATTATGGTGATAACTGGATCCGAGGCAGCGAGATGTGCCTCATCCGTCTATTCAAACATTTAGACCGAGATCTGTTTGTCCCACATCTTTGGACCAACAGCCAAGCGCTTCACACACATATGAGTGAGCGTGACATATTTAGCCAACATAGTGAGTTCTCATTACTCGCTGGTTGGAGTCGCCCACGCTGTGATGTCAATGGTTGGTACCATCTGGTACAGCAAGGCTTGAACCTGATTCGTCGCAATAACATTGATCTAATTCATGTCAACAGTGGTGCGCCTTGTCAGTGGATGTGTTTGGTTGCCAAGCTTTGCAATATCCCGCTAATCACCCAACTCCACAGCGACTACCAACTACGAGATCGAATGTCGCTGGGATTACACTTATCACCGAATATCATTTGTGTCAGTAAAGCGATCAGTCTTAACCTCATTAACGAAGGTTACCCGCAAAATCGGGTCTCTATTATTCATAATGGTATCGAAGCGGATATATCAAAAAGTGCCCCGCTGAATGTAAAAGCCAAACTCAATTTAAAAGAGAGTGATTTTGTTTTAGCGACAGTCGGTTCACTCATTGAACGTAAAGGGGTTGATAGGCTTATTTCAGCAGTGAAATTGCTTGAACACCACTACCCTAATCTGCATTTGGTTGTGATTGGTGACGGTGAACAACGAGATGAGCTCGCACAACAAGTCGCCAAGCTCCACTTTATGACACGCATTCATTTTGTTGGAGAGCAGACTAACGTAGCGAATTGGTTAAGTGGTGGCGTTGATGCCTTTATCAGTGGCGCGAGAACGGAGGCTTTCGGGCTGGTTCTCGGTGAAGCCGCGCTGGCTGGTTTGCCCATAATTGCCCCGAGTACCGGAGGTATTCCAGAATTCATTACTCATAATGATACTGGCATTCTATACGAAAACAGTGGGGTTGCACCGATTGTCCATGCGATTGAAACGCTTCTTGACGACCAACCGTTACAGAAAAAACTCGGTACGAATGCATTTAACTATGTCAGCACACAATTAACTATTGAGCGCAATACTCAAGCCATCCAATCTCTGTATTTGGCGAAGATAGCTCAATCTTCTGTCCCGAAAATTTCGTTACTCGATGGCTTAAAACCACTTAAAAGCATTATCAATCATGTACCGTCTACAGGAGGTCACCATGGATAACACAGCGAAAGTCGGTGCTGAATATGGACACAGTTTAGTCTTTGATCCAATAGGTTTTTCTGGAGGTTCAAAAGTGGCGACAAGTGAAGCTTTAGCGCTATGTAACGCGAAAAATAGTCAGTTCACGATTCTGACGGCAAGCCCTAAATGTTGGTCAAACAGCTCTTTGGCCCGAAAGCATGATGTAACAATAGTAAAATTGCATATTCCATACTCACTCGCAAAGGCATCATGCGGCGGTCTATTTTGGGTAAAACAGCTTTATCTATCAATGTACATCTGCTTAACGCTATTGAGTATTAAGGTGTCCGCTTCCAACTCTATTACTAAACTGGTTGCTTGCTCTGGTCCTGGAATCGATATGAGCCTATACCTGTGCCGAACCTTAGTCGCACTTAACATTATTCAATTCATTCACGGACCAGTCGCAGCTTCTCGCTCCATTGGGTTCTGCCTGACACGCTGTGACGCTTTGTTTTATCTACCCAGTACCAAACAATCTCTTATTGACGCTCTCTCCTGTTATCTTTCAATTAAGAATGGCGATCATTACTCAGCGACGTTAGCTGAATTTGTACTGCATTCCCCACACGCTCGCACTTTTGTGAATGGTATTTCCCAGACCTGTTGGCCAACAAAAAGCCAAACCGATCATGCCTCTCTATTTTGGGCAGCATCACTTCTTAAATGGAAGGGCTTAGATCTATTGCTCAATGTACTAAAGGCTAACACTCTTAATTCCTCGCCAAATGATGCGACAACCTGCCTTCACACCACGGTTTGCTATATTCGCCCTCAAGGGATCAATCTCAATATCACGCAAGCTCCTATCGCTATTCAAAATGTTCAGTGGCACGAACAGCCAGATAATTTGGATCAACTACGATCTCAAAACAGTATTTTCGTTTCTACTAGCATCAATGAGCCGTTTGGTTTATCCATTTTAGAAGCCCTTGCCGCAGGAATGTGTGTCGTTATCCCCAAAGATGGCGCGTACTGGGATACCCAGTTAACTCATGGTCTGAACTGCATGAAATACACGCCTCAAGACCCAAAGAGCTTACAAACCATATTGCACACACTCGCCATTACCCCATTATGGCGTTCGAATATTCAATCTCGAGCTTATATTTTGGCAAAAGAGTACCAAGCTGAGACCTGTTACCTACCTATCGCCCGTTTCATTGATACCGATAAATTCACCTCTGAGATGACACTCTCTGTCTGTTCAGAGCGTTGTTCACGCACAGGGACATCGCTATGAAATTAAAATCGGCCATGGGCGATATGCTGACTTACGCAGTTGGGATATTCCTAATTAAAGGTATTTCATTGTTGATGCTTCCTGTGATGGCTCAATACCTTGAACCTGCACAACTTGGAAAACTGGAACTGCTTGCTACAGTAAGTGCGTTCCTAGGTATGTTTATCAGTGTTGCATTGCATGAAGCTCTGTATCGGTTTGCAGGAGAGAAAGCCTCCCATGAGGAGCAAAAACGCATCGCGAGCCAACTGCTTAGCTTAACGCTCACTATTTCGTTTTTAATGATAGCCGCTTTGATTGGCTTTATTCTATTCATCGATGATCTTGATGGCTGGATCTCCCCTTTATCATCAAGCGAGTTATTCGTGGTTATTGCCTCTCTCTCTTTAGAAGGCGCAATTGGTGTGGCCATGGCTTGGATTCGAATGCAAAACAAAGCCCGTCACTTTCTATTAATTAGTATTGCAACCACAACGCTACAAGTCAGTTTAATTCTCGCGGTATTGTTTACCAGTCCTAGTGTTGTACATATATTACTCGTGAGTACGGTGGCTCATATTGTTCAATTCATTTTGATTCAGGTCACTCAGCGACTTAGCTTTTCTCTTCCTAAACCGCACTATTCATCGCGGTATCTAGCGTACTGTTTCCCGCTTATGCTATCTGGGTTACTCGCTTTTGGCTTAAATGGTGCAGAACGTTGGTTGATCTTATACGCCACCAATTTAGAGCAACTTGGGTTGTATGCCATTGCAGCAAAATTCACCTTAGCCATGTGTATTTTGGTCCAGCCATTCGGAATGTGGTGGATGCCTAAACGCTTTCATGTCATCGAACAACAAGGACCAAAGCAAGCCGCTATTTATACGCAATATGGCATTGTTCTTATCGCCGCTCTAGCCGTATGTATCGCTTTTTTCGGTCAAGCTTTTATTATTATCGCCTTACCGGCGAGCTACTTATTTGCAGGAAAAATTCTCGTTGCGACACTTAGTATTGCCGTATTCAAAGAGCTTACTGAGCTGTTCAATATTGGAATACTTGCTGAAAAAAACACCCAGACTCTGTTGAGAATCAATATGCTTTGTACATTTGTTGGTCTGTCTCTGGCGTACACACTTAACTCATTTGGAATTTGGGGTATCTTAATGGCGGTATTTTTGGTTCAGGTTAGTCGCATGGTCATTGTAACCGTTGTCAGCCAACGTCTTCGCCAACTTCCTTATGATTTCAAATCGATGCTCATCCTTTTAGTGGTATGCATACTCCTGTTTTTTATTGCAAGCTACGCTCTTACTGTTTTAGCGCTAATACTAATGAGCGTTCTTGCGCCAATGATCGTTATCTTTTGTGCACTTAAACTCAAACTTGTTACCCTGCCGAGTCGAGTGGTTAACTCTGCTTTTATGTCTGAATTGTTTTCAAAATTGCATTCGCTAAGGAAAGCATAATGACATCATACCCATCACGACTTAGCTCATTCATTCTTGTCAGCCTAATCTGCGCCTTGATTGGTTTGGTGTGGATGCTTGTTCCTAACCCTGCGGTTGCTCTAGTTCTGGCTCTGCTTCCGCTTGGTGCTCTGTTTGTGATTAGCCAGACCTTCTGGCTCGTCACTCTATTTGTGGTGTTTTCATTCTTTCGTATTCACGAAGTGATCCCTGCTCTGTATTCTTTGAAAATCCCCCTATTGCTCTCTTTAGGAGCGTTATCGGCTCTTATTTGGCATACCTTAATCAGCCGAGAACTTAAAGTGTATTGGCATCCATCACTCACTTGGTTAGCGATTTTTTGGGGGCTTGTTATCGTGGGTATTGCGTTCGCTTCAAATCGTGGCATTGCCATCACCACATTTAAGAATACCTATTGGAAAATTATTGTCATGACATTAGCCATAATTTGGTTGATGAACAATATCGACAATCTCGCTCGGGTATCGGTATTAATCGTGATGGCAGGATTATTGGTGGGAACGGTCGCGCTGTCTAATTCAGTAAATGGCATTGGTTTGGTTGAAGGTTCACGAGTCACTATAGGCCGCGATATCGGTTCTGTTCTTGGCGATCCTAACGATTTAGCGCTAGTACTTATGTTTCCACTCGCCTTTGCGGCAGGGTTAGCGACAACACCCAGAGTCCATTGGCTAATTCGCTTATGCAGCATTGTCACGATTGTTATTTTAATGATGGCTGTCATCGCGACACAAAGCCGTGGAGGACTGCTTGGTTCATTAGCGGTATTCGGTATTTTTGCTATAAAGCTGATACGTTCAAAAGTTGCGTTATTCAGTATTGGAGCCATCGCGGCATTGGTTCTATACAGCGTCGCAGGGATATCTGATAGAGCATCTGGAGGTGCAGCAGAAGCAGGAATTGACGCATCCGCAATGGGAAGACTGTATGCATGGGAAGCGGCGTTCAAAATGTCACTCGACAATCCATTTACTGGCGTCGGCTTGAACAATTTTTACTCTAATTATTTCTTTTATAGTCCACATTGGGATGGACTAAATCACGCAGTACACAGCACTTGGTTTGGTGTATTGGCTGAAACGGGGATGCTTGGTTTAGTCGTGTTTATCGGATTTATCACCTCTTTGATTCTCACCGCGAGAAAGACGCTTAAGCAGATAGCCATAAAACCAAAAACTCATAACTGTTATTTAATTGCGATGGCAAATTCAGTATATGCCGGACTGATCGGAACCATTGTCTCTGCAACTTTCCTTACTCAAGGCTTCACTTGGCCCATTTATATTCTCGCTGCGCTGACTATTGCGGTATCTCACCTCACTCAAAATGCCTGTCAAAATGAGAATAATACCGCCACCTAAATATCTTCATTACTATCCAATTGAATTTATTGACTAAATTAATTGGCACAATCTGTGTAATAACCAACATATAGATAAACAAAAAGAGACAAGCTTATGTTGGCAACCAAAACAAATGAATTCAAAAGTTGGCTTAAAGATCATCCAAATCCTAAATTTCGCAATTTGTTTCTCTTTTTGAAACAAGCTCGAATGGCTGAATTACCAACGCCACACATCATGAACAAGATTTTTTATGGTGTTTATACGTTTGCGCGAAATAGCATTAACGAAACTCTCAGAATCCTTTTTCACACTCCAGCTTTTAAAGGAAGACTTTCACGTTACGGAAAACGCCTCTACCTATATGGTGGCATTCCCTACATTTCGGGTCCACTCACAATCAATATTGGGAGCGACTGTCGAATATCAGGTCAAACGACATTCAGCGGGCGATCCTCTTCTCAATCTCCTACCCTCACACTTGGACACAATATTGGTATTGGTTGGCAAACGACCATTGCTGTCGGTCAGCAGGTCGTATTAGGGGATAACGTAAGACTGGCAGGTGGTGTATTTCTCTGTGGCTACTCTGGGCATCCTCTCGATCCTGTTCGCCGGGCGATAGGTGAAGCTGATGATGAAACACAAGTGGGAAACATCATTTTAGAGAAGGACGTTTGGCTCGGGAGTAATGTGACCGTAATGAGTAACGTAACGATTGGTCAAGGTACGGTGGTTGCCACTGGTAGCGTCGTCACCAAAGATCTCCCACCCTTTGTCATTGCAGCAGGTAACCCCGCGAAAGTGATTCGCTCGATCCCCGATAGCCAAACCCATCAAACAGAAGGAGAACGTTATGCATGATCTCATAGTATTCGGTGAAGATTTTGGTGGCTTGCCTTCGAGCACACAACACTTAATTAAGCGTTTAGCTCAAAACCGCAAAATCGTTTGGGTAAACTCTATCGGTTTGCGTCAACCCAAGCTCAATCGTAAAGATATTTCACGAGCAGCCAATAAGTTGATGGGAAAAAGCAAGGGAGATACACAGGGCATGTCCGATGCCATCGTGCATCCAAATATCACCATCGTTAACTTAAAAACGATTCCTGCGCCTCAATCTAACTTTGTTCGGAAAATGGCAAAAGATTTAATACTCAAACAGTTACTTCCGATAATTGAAAAACTCAACCTAAATCAGCCTATTCTTTGGTCGTCGCTTCCAACCGCTGCTGATATTTGTGGGCATTTGGGTGAATACGCGGTGGTGTATTATTGTGGTGATGACTTCTCCTCACTTGCCGGTGTTGATCATAAAACAGTCAACACTCATGAGCAAAAAATGTCTCAAAAAGCCAATCTGATTTTTGCCGCGAGTGACGCAATTCGTGACAAATTCCCTAAATGTAAAACTCAATTATTACCTCATGGTGTTGATGTTGAACTCTTTTCTACCCCAACGGTAAGAGCAAATGATTTACCTAGTTCGCATCGACCAATTGCAGGCTTTTATGGCAGCTTATCGGAATGGTTAGATTATGATTTGATAACGAACGTCGCCACGACTTTGCCAGATTGGGACTTTGTTTTTATCGGCCCCAACGAAATGGAGACGCTGTTATTACCATCACTCGCCAATGTTCACTATCTTGGAGCAAAGCCCCACGCAGAGCTTCCTCGCTATTCTCAACATTGGGATGTTAGCCTGCTTCCATTCAAATCAAACAAACAGATTCAGGCATGCAGCCCATTGAAACTGATGGAATACCTGGCGACTGGAACACCCATCGTCACAACCGATTTTCCTGCAATGCACCCCTACCGACATTACTTGCATCCCATATCGACAAGCGATGAGATGATCCGGGCTTTAGAAGTCGCACGACATGAGCCAAGGCTTAGAACCGATATTGTCAGTGAAGAGAGTTGGGACAACCGGAGTCAGTTTGTTAGCTGGATGTTGGAGTTATTATGATTAATCTTAAAATACGTTTACTTGTGTTGTTAAGTTCGGCTTGGCATAGACGCTATATCATTTTACTTCCAATTATTATCCTTCCTTTAATGGGGTTGGCAATCAGTAAAATGACCCCTCGCGTTTATCAAGCTCATACCAGTATGCTTATCCAAGAGACGGCGAAAATGAACCCTTTCCTGGAGGATTTGGCCGTATCAACCATGCTGAAAGACAGAATCAATGCGTTGAGAACCTTACTAAAAAGCCGTCACGTATTAATGTCCGTTGCACTTGAGCAAGGCCTGATAAACGATCAAATGAGTGGTAGTGAAAAAGAACAAGTGATCTCTAAGCTATCAAGCCGCCTCAATATCTCTCAACTTGGTAAGGATTTCCTCAAAATTCATTTAACCGCGAGTAACCCTGAAGGGATGAAAGAGATGCTCGAATCCATCAGTGGTCACTTCATAGAGCAATTGCTTGCACCTGAACGCTCGTCTATAAAAGATTCCAGCGACTTTCTTACTATTCACATTAACAAACGATATGACGAGCTTGACCAGTCAGAACAAAAATTGGCTGATTTTAAAAATATCAATTCATCTGTAAGCCCTGAAATGCAGGGACAAAGCTTAAATCGATTAGCAACATTGAAACAGTCTTTAGCAGAGAAAGAAGCCGAACTTTCAGGTGTTAAAAAGAGCTTAGGTAGCATTGATCAACAGTTGTCTCAGACCAATCCAGTTGTTGGTAAGCTTGAAGAGCAAATTATAGAAATTAGAAGTGATCTAACTCTTCTTAGTGCCAAATACACAGATAACCATAGCGCAGTGCAAGCCAAACAGAGAGAACTCAACCGTTTAGAGCTTGAGAGAACTGCCCTGCTCGGCAAATCCCAACCTAAACTCAATTCTGACCAATTATGGGATATTGCAAGCAGTAATACGCTATCGAGTTCTTCAGACAATCAACCGCTGTTAGTCACCCAACTACACAGCTTACAGTCTGTTCGTAGCAAATTTGAATCACTGAGTGAAGAGACAAAAAGTCTGCGCAAAATGATATTTGAACTGGAACAAAAGGCGAATAATTTTGGTAGCAATGCGAAAGAACTCTATCGATTACAGCGCGATGTTCAAGTAAAAAGACAGCTATATGAAGAGTTGGTCGAACGTTATGAGATGGCACAATTAACGGGTTCTCTAGGGGCGTTTGAACACAGTAAACGAGTAAAAATTATTGACCTTCCTTATACTCCAAGTCTGCCATCCAATATGCCGAGTATCATTTTCATCGTTGCAGGTTTATTTGCAGGTATTGCATTGGGGATAGGTCTAGCAACGTTACTTGAAGTGTTTGATACGCGAGTTCGCCGTCGTGATGAGGTTGAACAAATCTTAGGTGTTCCTGTTATCACGACCATTCCACACGCTTAAATGCTTTCCACTTTTTACAGCCAAACTTTACAGCCAACTTGTTTCAATAAAATGAGTTGGCTGAATGTGTTCATTCTGCTTTCCTCGCAAAGATTTAACTTAAACTCACTGTCATGGCTCTACCCCGTGAGCTTTTCAACTCATCATTTTGCAATTCGACAACTCTTCCTCTTATCTGATTCATTTCGATTCTCAAATTAAAAACCAAACGTACAAAGCGACCATAAACACTATAAGGCTATGATATTTAAGCATTAAAACATTGGCACACTAAATGCTACCTATTAGATACGAAACAAAAACCATCAGCGTATTTGCGTCAGGGACTGAGAACAAAATAAGGTGAGCATTATGGATAGAAAGATAAACAAGCCACTTGGCAAAAAAGTAATCCATGTCGTACAACGGCTCGCTCCAGGAGGATTGGAGACGTTAACGTTAGATCTTCTTCGTTTTGCTAACCCAAATGACCAAGTATTAATCATCAGCTTGGAAGGTACCAAAGATGAATCGTTAGCCCTATGGCCAAAACTCACCCAATTTTCTAAACAGCTTGTGTTTCTAAATAAAGCACCCGGAGTTCAACTCAAGACCATGCGTACACTTATTAAGATTTTCAAAAGCATACGCCCTGATGTAGTACATACTCACCATATCGGTCCACTTCTGTATGCCAGTATTTCAGCTCGTCTTTCAAATGTACCAACGCGTATTCACACCGAACATGACGTGTGGCACCTCAACAGTAAAAAACATGTCGCCTTACAAAAAATGGCTTTAGTTGCCGCTAAACCAACCTTGGTGGCGGACGCGGTTCGAGTAAACCAGCAACTGAAAATGCACTTTAATTACGACAAAACCGTCACGATCAAAAATGGCATCGACTGCCAAAAATTTCGTCCTGCTTCGAAACTAAACGCACGCAAAGCCTTATCTCTTCCATTTGATGTCACAGTGATCGGGTGTGCGGGCAGGCTTGAAACGGTTAAAGGTCACGACCTTATCATCAAGGCTCTGACATTTTTACCTAAGCATGTCTCACTTGCTATTGCGGGTGATGGAAGCCAAAAAAAGGAACTAATCAAACTGGCTCGTCAATTAGGTGTCGAACAACGAGTCATCTTCCTTGGTTTAGTTGAAGATATGCCTCAATTCTACCAGTCGCTGGATCTATTCTGTTTACCGTCGCGCTATGAAGGGTTTCCTCTCTCTCCTCTCGAAGCTCAAGCATGCAATATTCCCACTGTCGTTACGGATGTTGGTTCCGCCAGTGAAACGCTTTGCCATGAGTCTGGCTACCTTTCAAAAGCAAATGACATTCCTAGTTTGGCGCATGTATTACTTCGTGCTGTTTCTGAAGTTAATAACGATGTTATTGGCGTTGAATTCAACTCTGAAGTCTCCTTCCCAAGAACTTTTGTTCTCGAAAATAATGATGTGAGACATATGGTAAAAGCTTATGAAGAATTAGGAGTAACAGCATGACCGATATTCTATTAATTTCTGTATTTCTATTTAGTGGTGCGTTGATTGTCTATCATCATGTTGGCTATCCCATGCTTCTGAAATGGCATTCCGCGAATCACCCAATTAAGCAAGTTACCGGAAAAGTACGTGGATACCGAAACGGCAAACTCGATCGTACTCGTTCAACCATAACGATTCTTGTTCCTGCGTTTAATGAGCAGCAATGGATCGCAGAAAAAATTCGTAACTTAGCGTCTCTCGATTACCCCAGAGATCGCCTAAAAGTCATCATCGCATGCGACGGATGTACCGATAATACCGCCGAAATTGCACAGTTAACGATACAAGAAGCTATCTGCTCAGACACTTACTTTGAAGTGCATGAGCATACGGTTAATCGTGGCAAAGTGGCCGTTATCAATCATGAAATGTTATCCATTGATTCTGATATTACGGCTTTGAGCGATGTTTCAGCGCTTATATCTATTGATGCTCTACTTATTGCTGATTCACACTTTAGCGTTGCAAATATTGGGGTGGTTAATGCCACCTACCAAATAATGTGCGCCGCCGATGAGGGAGAACAAAGTTACTGGAACTATCAAAATCAGGTGAAGTTAAACGAAGCTTCTTTAGGTTCTACACTAGGTGCACACGGAGCCTGCTATCTGTTCCGAACACATCTTTTCGAAGCATTGCCAAGCAATACCATCAATGATGACTTCGTTCTACCAATGGAGATCGTTAAAAAAGGATACGTAGCTGATTATGAGCCAAGAATTGTCGCTATTGAGATGGAAGCAACCAGCCAAAATGCAGATTTCAAACGTCGATTACGAATTTCTGCTGGCAACATGCAACAAGCTATTCGTTTAATCAGCCTATTTAACCCGCGGTTTAGAGGGGTTGCGTTTGCCTTCTTTTCAGGAAAAGGCTTACGTTTAGTCACTCCGTATCTAATGCTTGCTTGTTTAATTTCTTCAATCACACTCGTCAACCACTCTTTATTTATGGCCATAGTCGCCGTGCAAGTCACTGTCTATTCTGTGGGCTTAATTGGTTTTATTTTTCCACAAGTGTTCACCAAAAAAATATTCAAGCTGATCACTTATTTACTTACTGGCCACTACGCCAATTTAGTTGGTGGATTACGTTATTTATTAGGCTTTGAAAATGGCCGTTGGAATCGTGTTAATCATTAAGGACATATTATGAATACTACTAATCGCAATACTATATCTACTGCAAAACGTGTCTTCGATTGCATTGGCGCGTTCATCGGGCTCATTTTATTTATGCCATTATTCCCGATCATTGCTCTGATGATTGTGCTCACCTCACCTGGGCCGGTATTTTATCGTCAAATGCGAGTAGGAAAATCAACACCTGAACAAATGGCGCTGTTTGACATCATTAAATTTCGCACCATGTACCAAGATGCGGAATCTCGTTCTGGCGCGGTTTGGGCGACGGAGAATGATCCCCGAATTACCCCTGTAGGTCGATTTTTACGTAAAACCCGACTTGATGAGATTCCGCAGCTTTTCAATGTTCTCAGTGGTGATATGTCATTAATTGGCCCTCGTCCAGAGCGTCCTACCTTCTACCAAAAGCTTGAAACTGCGATCCCTTACTTTGCTGACCGAACTTACGGCGTGCTACCTGGGATTACGGGATTAGCGCAAGTGAACCAAGGCTACGACACTTGCTTAGATGATGTGCGTCGTAAAGTGGGGTTTGACCATAGTTATGCCCTATCGCTATCGAGCTTATCCAGTTGGTTTTCGACCGATATGAGCATATTAACTCGAACCATTATGGTGATGGTTGATGGTCGTGGACGATAAATAGAACTTATTTAAGAGAAGTTCATGTGCTCAATACACGATAGCCTTTACTTTGTAGAGGCTATCTTTTTATCACACTACGTAATAACGCTCGTATTTTGATTTTTGTCACACGCCAATGCGTAATCGGTCGCGTTGGTGCTGTGTTAACTAAATGCTCAAAGCGCTGCTGATTAAGCTCTGACTTACCACCGTGAGCAAGTAAAAGCGTTTTTACATTAAGGTGGTATACACGATGTAGTGAATCTCGATATTTATTGGGATGGAAAATAGGAAATGGCGCGATAAGCTGCTTTTTTACTTCAACCATTAAGTCAGCAACATAAAGAATGCTTTCACTGGCGCAATACACCGACAAATCTCTGTCTGTATGCCCTGGAGTCTCCAGGACTTGCCAATCCTCAAAACCCGGAATTAAATCACCATCGTTAAGTTTATAATCCGGTTTCAATTTCCGTGAATACCACAAGTTTCTTTTCGGGATACCCATGCGATTGGCCATCCACCAAGCCAATGCAAGATCGGTAAGATGCATTAGCCATCCATCTGTCCCAGAGTACCAATCCGTTTTCTTGTGGGCGGAAACGATTTTACAACCCGTTAATCGCCTAAGTTGATGCGCTGCGCCAGCATGATCAGGATGCATGTGCGTCACCACAACAATGGTTAAGTCATTGAACGATCGCTGCAATGTTTCTTCAATATATGCCCTAATGGTTGACACATCAGCACGACTCGCCCCATCAAGAAGCATCAATTTATTTTCATATTCAATAAGATAGATCTTTTGTATGTAACCTTGGATTGAATGTAATTTCACGAACCTTCCTTGTTCAACAACTGGTCAGACAACCTCAACAATCATTTAGCATAGCACCATTGATCCAATATACAACGGGCTTAATCGGCGTAAATAGCTCTCTTAAAAATAACAACCTCCATAAATACTTCATTTCCCTGACATTTCTTAGTAACAAGATTGTCACAAGCTCGAACCAGTATAGCGTCAAACGAAACGTCTAAAGTCTCGTTCGAAACCAACCATCATTAATAAGGAAACTATGATGAACAAGCTATGGTTATCGGGTCTGCTTACAGCAACCATTTCAGGTACAAGTTTCGCAGCAACAGATCCGTCGGTAACAGAAGTAACTTGGTGGCACGCTATGGGCGGTCAATTAGGGGAAACCGTTAACAAGATCGCGACAGATTTCAATGCTTCTCAGCACGATTACAAAATCGTACCCGTCTATAAAGGCTCTTACACTGAGACTTTAACCGCTGGTATCGCCGCATTTCGAGCAAACCAAGCACCTAACATCCTACAAGTGTTTGATGCTGGAGCCGCAACAATTATGAACGTGCCTGGCGTAGCAAAACCAGTACAAGATATTTTGGTGGAATCGGGCTATGAATTCAATTCGAAGAACTATTTGGCAGGTGTACGTAATTTCTATGCTGACAGCAAAGGAAAAATGGTAGGCATGCCTTTTAACAGCTCAACGCCTGTTCTTTACTACAACAAAGATATCCTTGCAAAAGTGGGTGCTAAAGCCCCAGAAACCTATGAACAATTAGAAGTGCTGGCAGCGAAGTTAAAAACAAAAGGTTATGTGACTTTTTCGCAATCACATACCCCATGGATAATGTTTGAGAATTTTAAGTCACGCCATAACCTACCTCTCGCGAACGAGAATAATGGCTACGATAACCTTTCTTCTTCATTGATGTTCAATAGCAAAGACATGGTTATGCACTTTTCAAAAATGAAAGAGTGGGCTGATAAGGGTTACTACAAATACTACGGCAGTGATTGGGATGCTAACCAAACCCCATTTGAACGACAAGAAGTCGCGATGTGGATGGGCTCATCGGGTTCTTTCGGCGGGCTACGCAATCGAGTGAAATTTGAGCTAGGCACTACGTACCTGCCTTACTGGAAATCAATAAATCCAGATGCAGGACTAACGTTCATTGGTGGTGCAGCCCTGTTTGCTCTTGATGGAAAACCAAAAGCGGAAGAGCAAGGTGTGGCAGCTTTCTTTGACTATTTAACCAAGCCTGAAACTCAAATGTATTGGCATAAAACAACCGGATACGTACCGGTGACCAACGCCGCTTATGAGCTCACCAAGCGATCAGGTTACTACACCGAACAACCGGATGCAGAAGTGGGTGTCAAACAACTTAGTCTTGGTGCGGGTGAATGGACAAATGGTTACCGACTCGGTTTCTATCCTCAAATCCGAGAAGTCATGCACCGCGAATTTGATAATATTTTTGCTGAACGTTCTTCTGTAGAGAACAGCTTAAACAAAGTAGAAGTCGAAAGTGCACAACTTCTCAAACGCTTTGCTCGAACCATCAAATAATTCATTGATGAGTTAGGCGTTGATAATCGAAACACACAATGATTATTAACGCGGTTATCAAAGACCGTTAGCAAAATCACCATCAGCACATTTGTGTTGCCCTATCGCCTTTTGTCACTCTCAAATAGAAACGCAGAAAGTGACAAAGAGGCGATATTCCTAAATATAGTAAATAGGAAATATTGTGGAACATCGTCAGCAATTCTTTCATTCACCATTGCCGTATCTCTTTTTAGCACCGCAGATTGTGATCATTGCCGTTTTCTTTCTTTACCCCGCCGCTCAAGCTGTTTACCTCTCATTTATGCTTGAAGACCCATGGGGAATGTCATCCACGTTTGTTGGAATTGAAAACTACCAAATGCTTTTCGAATCCAGCGAGTATCTGAAATCGATTGGTTTTACGCTTTTATTCGCCGTTATTGTCTCTTTTCTCTCTTTGGCTCTTGCGTTATTACTTGCCGTAAAGGCAGACAACGTCATTCACGGACAAGGGCCGTACAAACTAACCCTAACTTGGGTATACGCCGTCGCACCTGCTATTGCCGGAATCATCGGAGGCTTTCTCTTTAACCCTCATATTGGTGTATTAACCGATGCATTCGCCCTGTTGGGGTGGGAGTTTAATTTACAAACGGATCCCATTGACGCCACTTTCGCTCTGATTTTAGTCTCAGTCTGGAAGCAAATTTCAGTCAATTTCATCTACTTCCTCGCGGGTTTACAATCTATTTCTTATGCCGTTAAAGAGGCGTCAATGCTCGACTGTGTCAGTGATACCAAGCGATTTTGGACCATTACCTTCCCCTTACTGGCCCCAACTGGTTTTTTCTTGCTGGTGATCAATTTGACGTATTCATTTTTTGAAACCTTTGGCGTGATCGACACAATGACATCAGGAGGACCGGGAGGAACAACCACCTCGCTGGTTTACAAAGTCTATCGCGACGGGTTTGTTGGCGCCGATCTCGGAGGCAGTTCCGCTCAATCCGTAGTGCTACTTTTGTTGGTGTTAACACTGACATTTATTCAATTTAGATTCGTCGAAAAGCGTGTTCACTATTAACGACTAACGCTATTTGTAAACACAATACATAAACCGCTTATAACGCTCTATTAAGGTCTAGAACTATGAAAAGCAATCGATCCTCCGATCACCTTATTTTGATCGCAGGAGCTTTATTCATGCTGATTCCAATTTGGCTGATTTTTGCAAGCTCGACGCACAGCCCAAATACAATTGTTAGCGAAGGGCTTCAGTGGTTGCCCGGCGATCACTTTCTTGATATTTACAGCGAGGCTTGGAATAAGAGTCTCGGTTTTGGTGGGGATGTCACTGCCAAATCTATGATCATCAACTCAATGGTCATGGGGCTTGGGTTTGCCATTGGAAAAATCATCATCTCAATGATGGCGGCCTATGCATTAATCTACTTTCGCCTGCCCTACGCCACCGCCTGGTTTTGGCTTATCTTTGTTACGCTTCTTCTTCCATTAGAAGTCCGAATTATTCCCTCTTATGAAGTCGTTTCTGGCTTAGGGATGTTAAATAGCTATACCGGTTTGATTCTTCCACTCATCGCATCTGCAACCGCCACATTTTTCTTTCGTCAGTTTTTCAAAACGATTCCAGACGAATTGTTAGAAGCCGCTCAACTTGATAATGCAGGCCCTATTCGCTTCTTGTTTGACATATTGCTTCCGCTTTCTAAAACAATGATAGCGGCCATTTTTATCATTATGTTTGTTGTCGGATGGAATCAATATTTATGGCCAATCATGATGACGACAGATGAAGGCTACAACACGATTGTGATGGGCATTAAGCAGATCTTAAATAATATTAACGAAACCAACTCACCTCGTTACGACTATGCCTTTGCCATGGTCATTCTCGCCATGCTTCCTCCTGTATTGGTGGTCGTGATATTTCAACGATGGTTTGTTAAAGGATTAGTCGAAAGTGAGAAATAAATTATACAACTTTACTCAAAACAGCATGCTAATAGTGATGGTTCTCACTCTAAAACGGATCACATTCAATCCATCAATACCGTTGATTTCGATTCACAGCCCAAGGAAAGCATCATGTTGAACATTAAACAGCTTGTTAAAACCTATGAGAATGGACACCAAGCAGTGAAAGGCGTCAGTTTAGAAATTAAAGACGGTGAATTTCTGGTTCTTGTCGGACCTTCAGGTTGCGGAAAATCGTCAATTTTACGATCGATTGCCGGTTTAGAATCGATAACATCCGGTGAAATTCATCTAGCTGGTCGCCGTGTCGACAACCTTAAACCAGCCTTACGAGATATCGCGATGGTTTTCCAAAACTACGCACTGTATCCGCACATGAGTGTTTACGATAATCTTGCCTATGGTTTAAAGAATCGCGGTGTTGATAGACAATCTATTGCCGAAAAAATTAGCAAAGTATCCACCACACTTAAAATCGAAGAATATCTAGATAGGAAACCATCGAAACTTTCAGGTGGTCAACGACAACGAGTTGCAATGGGGCGTGCGATTGTTCGTGATCCACAGCTGTTTCTATTTGATGAACCTCTCTCCAACTTAGATGCGGCCCTAAGAGCACACATGCGTTTGGAGATCAAAAAATTGCAACGTGAACTCGCGGTAACTAGTGTCTATGTAACCCATGATCAAGTAGAAGCAATGACGCTGGCCGATCGAATTGTGGTATTAAATCAGGGTAAGATAGAGCAAGTAGGCACTCCAAAAGAAGTGTACCACCAACCTGCAAGTCAGTTCGTTGCGAGCTTTATTGGCAGCCCCGCCATGAACTTCATTCCCGCGACAATAGACAATGGTTATTTAGAAATGGGGAAACAGCAGATTTATCTCAGTGAATACTCTTATCTTGAACAGCAAGATATTGTGGTTGGAATAAGGCCAGAACACGCTGAGATCTCACCCATTACTCCAACGATATCGATAACAAGTCCAAACGTAAATACACTAGAAAACCGCTCACTCACGCTTAGTACCAATATACACGTTGTCGAGCCTCTAGGCCCAAATCAGCTCGTTCACGGCAAGATCAATGAGCACCCTTTTATTGCTGTAACACCTGAAATGGATTTAGATACTAATCACCCTTTATCAATCCATGTCAGCATGGCTAATTTGCATATCTTTTCTTCCACGGGAAAACGTATAGAGCCAAGCCGAAGTTTGCCGAATACTTCAATTGCACCCACAACATTGCTATGTAACCGTGCATCAAGAATGTAGCCGCACCGCCAGAATGTAAGCGCTATAAACAGGTTGTCAGTGGTACACTACGTGAAATTAAGCGACTATTTATCGATCAAACTACTGACAACATTGAACAATTGTGCCAATTTAACGACGTTGAATTGATCGCCTCACTTTAAGGATAAAAAATGACGCCACTGATTGTTGGCCACCGAGGAGTGGCAGGAACTCATCCAGAGAATACGATGGCAAGCATACAGCAAGCTATAGCGTTAGATTTGGACTGGATCGAAGTTGATGTTCAGCCGACAAAAGATGGTGAGCTAGTGATCTGTCACGATCACACGATTGACCGATGCAGTAATGGTAAAGGCCGTGTCGATTCCTACACCCTAGCCGACTTGAAAGCACTGGATTTTGGTTCGTGGTTTGATACCCAATTCTCTGGTGAGCTCATTCTGACATTAGATGATTTATTGCACATCGCCGAACAACATAATTTGGGATTAAACCTAGAAGTCAAAGTTGACCAACATGACTCTCAAGCCGTTGTTAAGCAATTAAAAAAACAACTTGAGCAGTCGCCTATACCCAAGAACAAATTATTGTTATCGAGCTTTAGCCACGATGTCATGCGTGAGCTGCACCAGCATTGCGGGGCTTATCGATTAGCCGTTATCAGTGAAAGGTTGAACGATAGCGTGCGTTTGTTACTGTCTGAAATCAATGCTTTTAGCTGTAACCTTAACTATTTCTGGTTAGCAGAATCTCATATTAAAGAGCTTCAAGACAATGGTTATCAAGTCTGGTGTTTTACGGTTAATACACCGGAGTCATTCCCTCTCCTAGAGAATGTCGATGCTATCTTTAGTGACTTTCCTAGTCGCTTTGACAAGTAAGCATGTTGCTCTCATAAAAACGAAGTACAAAAACAGAAAAAGCCAGCAAGATTGATCCTCACTGGCTTTTTCTTATTCTTTGTCTTATACGATTAATCGTTATTCACAATTAAGCACGAGACAGATGCACTTCTTCTTCTTTGGCACCCGCTTCTGGATTATTGAATCGTTCTAGATCTAATGCACCTTCAGATTTTGCTACGATACAACTTACCGCACTATCACCTGTGATATTGACTGCTGTACGAATCATATCAAGTAGACGGTCAACACCCATAATAAGAGCAATACCTTCTAGCGGTAAACCAACTTGGTTTAATACCATTGCTAGCATGATAAGACCTACACCTGGAACGCCTGCAGTACCTACTGATGCAATCGTAGCGGTAAAGATAACCGTTAGGTAGTCACCCATTGTAAGATCAATATTGAATGCTTGTGCGATAAATGCCGTCGCCACACCCTGCATAATAGCAGTACCATCCATGTTGATGGTTGCACCTAGTGGTACGGTAAACGAAGCAATCTTGTTATCAACACCTAAACGGTTCTTAACTGTTTCCATCGTAACAGGAATCGTTGCATTGGATGAGGCTGTTGAAAAAGCAAACATCACTGCATCTTCCATCTTACGTAAGAAGGTTATTGGGCTGAGGCCTGTGAATGATTTTAACATCACACTATAGGTCACTAGACCATGCAATATTAATGTTCCTGCCAATACTAGGAAGTACTCTGCAAGGTTAACAATTGCACTTAAACCTAATCCGGTAAACAATTTTGCCATTAGGAAGAATACACCGTAAGGGGCGATATTCATCAGCAACGCCACAAGTTTCATGATCACTTCATTTAGATCACTAAACACAGCCGCCATACGCTCACCAGGTTTACCCGCAGCACTCATAGCGATACCAAACAGAACCGCAAACACGATCACTTGAAGCGTTTTACCTTCTGCCATCGCATTGATAGGGTTAGTTGGGAACATACCTATAATCACTTGACCCAACGTTGGGGCTTCAGCTGATTGGAATGTAGTTGCAGCCGTTAAGTCAGCACCTGCGCCCGGTTGGAACACGTAACCCATTGTTAGAGCCAGTGTAATCGCAACAGCAGTAGTCGTAATGTAGAAAGCTAATGTCTTACCACCAAGGCGACCTAAGGTCGTGACATCTTTAAGAGAGCTTGTACCACATACTAGGGAGACAAAAACAAGCGGTACTACTAGCATTTTCAAGCTAGCAATAAATATTTTTCCGCCGACCTCGAATAGGCCATTAACAATATAAGCGTCGACAAATCCGTTTTCAGCAAACAGAGCTCGAATCGCGAACCCAGTCAAAATGCCTGCAATCATACCGACAATTACGCGGCCAGTTAGAGACATTGGTTTCTTAGTATTCTTCATGAACACTCCTTAAAATTCCACTTTGACAACATTACAAAGCGTGTCGGAGATTAGCAGGAGGATTTACTAAGATAGAAACAAAATTTTTCTTCACCACAGTCAATGTGACTTGAGTCACTATAAATCACAACCCAATTAACACAAAACAAACAAAATAAAAGCAAGACCAAAACAATGTAGCGTACAAATCACACAGACTGCTTATATGCAACACAATAATGCATGCATTAGTCCAAGATTTGACTTTAAGTTTACATTGAATTGATACTTACCGTATAACAAACCATCCCATCTCATCCGCAACTAAGTAACTAAGTAACTGAGTAACTGAGCAATTGAGCAACTTAGCCGTGGATGAGACAAATTCACTCTAAAACTTACATTTACAGGCCTTGAACATACTGCGCTTTAGTCGAGATCGTGACTAAATCGTCTAACTGTTCCTGAGAGCCTTGTTCGCCATTAAGTAAAGCTTCAAAAAGTTTGACCAATTCCGCTTTGTCGTGCATCTCTTTTGAGCCAGATCCAATATTAGTAAGGTCAATAAAGAACTCATCAAACAGCTCTGAAAAATCATTTACCGCATCATAGTTCAAAAATTGCTCATGGTTATAGATGCTAGGATATCCTCCCTTCTGTTTATCAACAGCGAATGAGACACCTTTAACATTCGTAATCGTGGTCGCTTTTTCACATTTGAGCATGCAACCCGCTTCTATACTCGGCTTATTACAACCGACCGTACGTTGGAAAAAGCACTGACGACTGGTCATCATTAGAATGGGGTGATAAATGCTGTAGAACATTTTGAAGTTTTCTGGACGAGTAATATTACGGATCTGACCACGGTTGATTTCATTTGAAATAAATGCACCAGCACAATTCAACTCTTCTTTTAATTCAAGTAGAGCATAAGAGTTTGTGGTATTCATAAATGGGCCAGCCACCCACTCTATACCCATTTCGTAGGCTTTGTATGCGATACCCGTATTATTAGTCACAATACGCGCTGGCTTCACCTGTTCCAGTACCTTAATCGCTTCGTCATAGTCCTTTCCGATCAGTACAGCAGGAAACCAAGGGATCAAACGTGGATGCTCAGATAGAATATCAATGTACTTAGTGCAATTACGTTTGAAGCTTTCAGGCAATTTAAAGTAGATATCAGCGTCGGTAACGTCACACAGGTGCAAATCGCTCACATCACTGATCAACATAGAAAGGGTTGGTTTCTTGTTTACCTTCTGATGTTTAACTAGCTTCGGCACCTCAACATGCTTAATGAGCTTAACGCCACCATTCAGTGCAGACGCTGCTTCATCTTTTAAAAACGAAATCTCTTTAAATGGGATACTCAAACCATTTTCAAATTGAGAAAAATCGAACCCTTTCAAAATGTAATTTGCATTATTGAAACCATTAAAACGACTTTCTAATAAAGCTTGAGTGATAGGCTTCTCATCTGCTTTCGCGAGGCATGATGTTGACTCAACAACTAACGTCTGTAGATCGTCCCCTCTTTGTAATGTCATAGAGAGTGTTAACGGCTCACCTTGCTTAGCGCTAAATGAGAGTGACAATGATGTTTTATCAATATCTAGAAACTTGATCTTCTCTTCTAACTCAGCCCCAAGCGCATTCTTTCCTGTGTATAATTCATCTTTCACGTCTTGTATCTGAACAACCGATATCGCGTTATTTTTCTCGATAGCATAATTCACGCTGTTATCACGCGGATTATCGATAAACATATCTTTGGTCAAGTTGCCTTTCAAAAATGAGTTCGTGAAATTACGGTTGAACACTTTGTGCAAGTTCGAATCATCTTCGATCAGATCGCCACTCTCAATAAAGCTATCAATCTGTTTTCTCCACGTATCGACGACGGTATAAACATAATGAGCCCCTTTAATGCGCCCTTCTACTTTAAGAGAATCAACACCTGCATCGACTAACTCAGGCAGATCATAGTAAGCCGAGTTGTCTTTGAGGTTTAGGGGGTACTTATTACCAGCAGCGGTGACTTCATATTCATCACGACAAGCTTGGCTACACCGGCCTCGGTTACCTGAATTACCGACACTCACCGAGCTTGAGTAACACTGTCCTGAGAATGCAATACACAGTGCACCATGAACAAAAACTTCTGTTAATACGTCATGATCGTGTGCAACAGCGGTCAGCATCTTTATCTCTTTGAGATTCAACTCTCTTGATAAATTAGCTCGCGTTGCGCCAATTTTTGAAAGGAACTTAATTTGCCCTTCATTGTGGGTGGTTAATTGAGTAGAAGCGTGAATGGCAAGGGTTGGGAAATACTTCTTAACCAGATTAAATAGCCCCAGATCTTGGACAATAATCCCATCAATCTTAGTGTTCACTAGCTGATTAAGTAACTTGGTAATGCTCTTTATTTCATGCTCAAGCAATACCACATTTAATGTCAGAAACACTTCACATCCATATTGATGGGCAAGTCGAACGACACCATTCAAGTCATCAAATGAAAGATTGGAGGCTCTATTACGTGCATTAAAGGTATCCAAACCACAGTAAATCGCATTGGCACCTGCCACAATCGCTGCTTTAATGGCTTCAACATCACCACCCGGTGCTAATAACTCAATTTTCCTACTCATTTTGAAGCTGCTCACTTTGTAATTTTGTAATATTTTTTTGAGCCAGCATTCTACCTGTATCACTTATTTATTACCACGAATAAGACTTTTATTGATTTACATCAGAACCTCAACCGATAAAATATAGTTATACAATCAATTTCAACCTAAGAGTTTTCGTGCCATTACCTATTTTGTACTCACTACGACGCTGCCCTTATGCCATGCGAGCAAGAATGGGCCTTCTGCTTGCAGAGCAGTCTGTGTTGATTCGTGACATTGTCACTAGAAATAAGCCAGCAGAGCTTCTAAAGGCTTCGCCTAAAGGCACGGTGCCAGTTTTAGTCCTGAATAACGGTGATATCGTTGACCAAAGCTTGGATATTATGATCTGGGCATTGACCAATAATGACCCAATGAACTTACTAAGACGCCCACGACGAGAAGCAACACAGGCTCCTGAAGCTTGCCTCCAAAAATCTTTGTCTCAATCTTTATATCCGTCTCAAGATCAGAGTGAAGAGATGATGGAGCTTGTGACCTATAACGACAGCATATTTATTATACAACTAGAACAGTACCGCGCGTCAGTCCGATACCACGATTCTAATCAAGCACAGTATCGACAACCCTGCCTAACCTTTATTGATAAATTAGAGCAACGTCTTTCAAGTCATCAATTCTTATGTGGGGAGACTTCTTGCTTAGCGGATTACGCATTATTTCCGTTTATTAGCCAGTTTTCACGAGCCGACCGTAAATGGTTCGTAGAAGCTGGTTATCTCAATATTCAGCGCTGGTTGACCAATCATTATCAAAGTCAGTTATACACAAAGACAATGGTTCAATACTCACAATGGGTGGAGAGTCGTAAAGAGTTTTTACTTAATTAAGTATCGTTAACAGCTAGCATTCATAAAATGGCGACGTATCTGTAAAGTCAGATACGCCTAAATGACCTTTCAATGACAATTTTTCTGTTTGTTTTTTGAACATATTTTGTGATCACCTACTCAATTACGACAAGATCGACGCTAAAATAATTAACCAGTTTTTGATGGGTAATTAGTTATATATTTGTATTATTTTTTATTAAGCAGTTGCTTACATTGCTTTATTAATGCAACACCAGAATAAAAACCCTTAACTTTTTTGGGATATTATTTCACAAATCGCCATATGCACACGTTCGCATTTATAAAGGTGGTGCATTTTTAATTGTGTTATTCAGCATTAGGATGATTGCAATTCATTCAATGAGGGAATAAGCATGAAAAACGGTAAGTTACATCTTCGCCCTATTGCTCTTGCAGTGATGGCTGTTACCGCATTAGCTGGCTGTAATGATGACACGACAATCATCGAGCAACCAACACAGGATTCTGCAGTACAAATGCGCGAAGTCTTCACGGATTACAAAAGTGCAATGAAGACTCTAGATAGTACTAATTTCGGTCAAGTTACGGATCAAATGGCTGCATCTCGGCAATCAGTTGACCTACTCTATCTTGATAAACTAGAGATGGTCGATCGAGACGCCTTATCGGATGAAGATAAGATTTATTACGACACCTTCTTGTTCGATCGTAATATCTCTTTACGCGGCGCATCCCTTGCGAATACGCGCTTCGGTAATTTTTCCGTCCCTATTACTCATTTCTATAATTACATCGAGTGGAATGCTGAATATGCAGGCGACAAACAAAAAAATCTTGAAGCATACCGCGATCAAATTCAAGTTATTCGAGAATACACCTCTTGGGTTAACAACCTGAAGGCTCTCTATTCCTTAGGTATTATTGATAGTGCGCAATTGCCAAAAGTGCTTATCACTCGTCTCGTTGATGCCACAAAAGAGACGGTAGCGAAAGATAACTACGCATTGCTTAAAGTCGGGCTTAATGACTTAAAAACATTATCTGGTAGCGACTTCACGCCTGAATATGAAAAAGCGGTCGACGACTCAATTGCGGCATTAGGCACATTAATTTCCTTCCTTGAAGGCGATTATTATACTGCGGCTCGTGGTCCTGTTGGTGACATATCAGATACGAACATTGGTTGGGGGGATCTTCCAAATGGCCAAGCTTGGTATCAATGGCAATTAGATAGAAACAGTACGACTGGCAAACCCGCAATGGAACTAAGCCAGCTTGGTGAAGAGCTCGTTGCCGATGCAAAAGCTGAGATGGAAAGAGTTGCAGCACTTATTGTTAGTAAACGCGGAGCAAAAATTACCGCAAATTGGCACAATGGAACCAGTGTCGTTAGCCGTGAGTTTGTTATTGATGACGGTAGCGGAAATATTAACCTAAGCGAGTTCTTTGATTATTTAAACAGTGAACAGTTCTTCTACGGCCGCGATGGTCGCACAATCACAGGCACTGAATACGCGACGTTATGTGCAACAGCATCAGATAAAAGTGCATGTGAAGCTGCATTAACTGACTACAACATTTTCAAAACTGATGCCAATGATGTTGTCGCTGGATATTTCAAACCAATTCAAGCGGATTATACCGTAGTCCCTACTCCTGCTTCACGAGAAGCTTATGCTGGTGTGGCATCTTATGGTAACAATGAATTTAACTTGAATACCAACCCAAACTACAGCTTACAAAAGTGGAATGTTTCTACTCTACTTCTTCATGAAGCAGCACCTGGACACCACTTTCAAAATGCTTACTCAATTGAGTATCCACCAGCAGATAAACCTGATTACATTAAAGGCGTATGGTACACCGCTTACGCTGAAGGTTGGGCGCTTTACACTGAATGGCTAGGGTTGGAAATGAAAATTTACGGGACGCTTAATGCTGATGGTAAACCAACGTTTGTTGATGCCACAGGTATGTGTAAAACCGGCCTTGATTACACGACCTTCCAAGGCGGTATTTACAACGATGTTGAAGAGTGTAACGCCCTACAGTACTTTGGTAGCTTGAATGAAGCGCAATTACGTAACATGCGCCTTGCGGTAGATACCGGTATCCACGCTAAAGGTTGGAGTATTGAACAAGCTCGTACATACATGAGTGCAAACTCTGCACTGGGTGTTGGCGATATTGAGTCTGAAACTTACCGTTATGCGGCATACGTAGGACAGGCGGTATCTTACAAATCAGGCTACTTAGTCATAAAAAGTTTGCTTGAAAAAGCTCAGACGGAACTTGGTGACAACTTTGATTGGGCCGCTTTCCATGATCAACTGTTGAAATATGGTGATCAACCGATGGAAGTCGTTGAAACCAGCATCGAGAATTGGATTAAAACACAATAACCCCGACGCACTGTATAAAAATACAGTTAAAGCCTACTATTCATCAGTAGGCTTTTTTTGTTGTAAGCCTAATCCGTTACAAAATAAAAAACAGTGTATTATTGTCTATTTTTAGCCCATAATATGGTTATTATTTACTCATTCATAAGCCAATGAAAAACCGTCAGTTACTATTCATTCTACCAATTATTTACTGTTCTCATGCATTCGCGAGCCAACCAATATACTCGTATGCACAATCGCCAATACACTCAAATGTATTATCTCTGCAACTTCGTGATTCCAATGCTCTCGCTCCCGGTTCATTTGAAGTAAAATCATCATACAATCAAGCTAGCGTTTGGGCAGAGACTAGTGACTATTTTCTAGATTTCTATCAAAACCAAGCAGATATTGCCATTCTTTGGCAAGTGAATAGCCGCTGGAAATCAGAGGTTGGGTTTAAAAGGATTGTTGCGCGTGATAATGGTTTGGATGAATTAACTCACAACTTCCACGATTTCTTTGGAATTGGTCAGAATGGACGAGATGAAGTTCCTCAAGATCAATTTCATATCTCAATTCCTGAGTTAGGAATTGAAATCAATGATTTTGAAGGGGAAACCCTAACTAATGCATTAACGTCATATAATGAGTACCGTTTCTACTCTGATACAAATCACTCTCTATCCGCTGGGTTCTCCATCTACTATAACTTTGTGAACTCAGGGCCGTTCAAGCGTGACAGCTTTGAGCAAGGTGTTCAGATCAACTACAGCTTCAGAAATGAAAAACATACTTTCCACTCTATGCTTGGCGTGGTTAATCGAAGTTCATCAGACATACCGAATGAACTACTAACTAAGCAAGCTGGAATGTGGGCTGTGGGTTACAACTACGCGTTCAATAATAAGCATAGCGTCATCATTGAATCACACAACTATAGTGGTTGGGCTGAAAGCAACGATGACTTTTCAGAGCCTTCAAATGAAGTAGTTTTGGGGTATCGTTATAGTTTGGAGAGGGTCGCATTGGATTTTTCTATGAGCGAAAACGCACGTAATATGGATAACAGTACCGATATTGCGTTTACTATTGGTTTACGTTTTATCATTTAGATTTATCGTTAGTACATATAACCATACGGTTGCGGCTAGTCCCAAAAAACTAACCGCAAATCTTTCATTGGCATTCTTGCTTAGGTACATAACGCTTAGATACGTAAAGCATAGATACATAATGCATAGGTTCATAATGCTTAGGTTCATAATGCTTTAGTACTAGAAGCTTGGATTTCCAAAAATCTAAACTTAATCACGAGTATTATTGGCCTATTTCACTCAATGCATAGTTAATTTCTTCAGATGAAAAACCTTTACGGGTCAACATCGCATAGGCCTTGCTTCGTTCTTTATGGTTAGCCACATCGTAGTTTTTCTTTTCTAACTGCTCTAGGCATGATGAGAAAAAATCCACCTCTTCAGTTGAGACCAATTTTTCAATCAGCGCATCGAGATCAGTAATGTCAATCTTTCTCTGACGCAGTTCTTGGCGGATGACCGTCAATCCCTTGCCTTTGCGAACGTATTTCAGCACTTCTTTTTCTAGATCAGCTTTGGCTGCCTTGATTTCTAAATTTGATTGCAGCTGTGAAGATTGGGGATGTTGAGCGATGGCCTCTTTTACTTGCGCGTAACTAAAACCTCTTTTTTGGAGCGTCGCTGTTAGCTTTTCTCTACTCATATTGAATTCAGAGTAATAGTTATTGATTCGCTCTGTCACAATGTCTTGTTCGTCTATCTGTTTATCTTCTTTGACTCTTTCAATTGCTTCAGAAATGACATCACTCTTAATGCCCTTTTTCTTAAGCTTCTCTGTAATGTAGCCAGATCCATATTCGCTGAAGAATGAGCGTTCAATAAATTGAATAGCAAAATCATTATCAGATTTTAAATATCCGAACCCACGAAGTTTTTCTAAAGTCTCATCAATCCAAGCTTGGTTGTCTGTCTTAACTCGTAATTTTGCTAACAGCTCACTCTCAGTCATATCTCTTTGAGCCAAGTGCCACATGGCGGAGTTCATGACACTTTCAACCCGCGTCGCTTTTCTTACTCTGTTTTGTTCATTGCTCATCGCTTATAAATACCGTTTCCGTGTCGCTACAGGTAAACTCTTGTTATCTCCATCATATATGAGTTCAAGCGGTCAGCAAGTACCAAAACCGTTACAGTCATCGATCTAATGGCGAATTTAGGTCTGAGGTTAACGACACGTTATTGCATCTATTGAAGGTTATCGAATTCCCTAGCTATTAATCAGGTATTTGGTGATTAATCGAAGATACCACTTGCTGTAGTTGCACAGGCAATACTGGTTGAGAAAAGTAATACCCTTGTATCATGTCACATCCAAGTAGTAATAAAGTTTTCAATTGATCTCTTGATTCCACCCCCTCTGCCAAGACTTTAATATCCAGGCTATGAGAAAGATTAATGATAGACTTTACGACAGTCCTGCTATTTCTATTTTGGTTCATCCCATCAATGAATGACTTATCTATCTTAAGAATATGTGCATCTAAAGTGGTTAAATAGGATAAAGATGAGAAGCCTGTACCAAAGTCGTCGATAGAGAACTTAAAACCTTCGTGGCTCAGCTTATTTATCACCTTTTTTACTTTGTCTGGGTGCTGCATCATTGCAGACTCTGTCACCTCAAACTCTATTTTCCTGATAGGCGCGTTCGTTTCATTTATGATATCCATAATATCTTGGTAGCACTCTTCATGCTCAACTTGATGTATAGATAAATTAATCGAAACACGCCCAGGAAAATCAAAACCTTCATTTTTCCAACGATTTAATTGAGTGCATGTTTCCCTTAGCACCCAAAAACCTATTTTCCGAATCATTCCTCGACTTTCAGCAATGGGAATAAACTCATAAGGTGAAATTGTGCCTAAGTCAGGATCATCCCAACGAAGCAAAGCCTCAGCACCCGCTACTTGCATTGTTTTTAAGTTAACTTTCGGTTGATAAACAAGAAAGAAATCTGCTTTAGTTATCTTCTTCGCTAATAAATATTCACGCTCTAATTTGTTCTTGAGCTTCTGATTAAATTGAAAAATATTTCTATTAGAATTCTTTGACTCATACATAGCAAAGTCAGCGGCGATGAGCAGTTCTTTCATCGAATTACCATCATTAGGCCAAGATGAAAAACCAATACTGGCGCTAATATTTAATTCGCTACCCGCCACTTTAAAATCAGGTACAAGTGAAGCAGTTAAGTGTCGAGCCAATGTTTTTGCACTGAATGAATCTGTGTGAATATGAAGGCAGACAAACTCATCGCCACCCACTCTGGCTAAGATATCGTTCAAATTACATTGTTGATTAAATCGTTTAGCCGCTTCAATTAATATTTGATCACCAACTTCATGCCCATAGCCATCATTTATTTCTTTAAAACGATTGAGATCAATAAACAGTATCGAAAAATCAGGCCTATCTTCTTTTGGGATCGTAAACAATCGCTCGACTGCCTTAATAAAATATCGACGGTTTGATAAGTTTGTTAATGAATCTAGATACCCTATTTTATGGCTTCGTGCCTGTTCCGATTTTAATTCAGTGATGTCTCTTTTTTCTGCAAAAAATCCCAATAGATGTTGATCTGTACTTTTAATAGGACTAATTACCGCATGTTCAAAATATTCAGTGCCACTCTTGTGAATATTAATGAACTCACCTTCCCATACCTGTCGATCAACTAATGCTTTTTTGAGGCTGTAATGAGTCTCTTCGGGGGTAAATTTTGATTTCAAAAAACGTGGGTTTTTCCCAATTATTTCACACAGTTTATAACCGCTTATGGTTTCAAATTGCTTATTTACATAAACAATTTCGACTTGATTATTGGTTATTAAAATAGCATTAGAACTGTTGTGTAATATAGAAAAAAAGAGTTCACTATCATACCTCAATACTTCAGATAAACGAGAGTTTGAGATTATCTGTTTATAACAAGTAGTCTGATTCATTTCTCTAATCGCATTCACAACTATAAATCCTATACCTTGAGCAACTAATTGCACTGATTCTAAATATGACCACATACAACCAAATGGATGTAGCTAATCAAACTAAGCTTATGAGTTTCACAGCTCTTACATTAGCAATAGTTAAATTACTCAAAATATGAATATGACATTCATTCTAAATTTTACAGAGAAATACACTGAAACGCTAAGGCCCATAATTTTACAGAAAAAACAATTCGAAACTACTTTGTATCAAAAGCAGACAATAGAACTAAACGCATCTTTGACTCAAATCATAAAATTCCAAGCTAATTTATAAATGGCAGTACGTAATACTCACTGCTAGTACCCTAATCGCAGAAAACAACCCCACCAAATGCCACTGGATGCACAGCGTTATTAATTGTGATGCAGCAAATATTCAGGGATCAATTCAATTATCACAATCTTTACAATTATTATAAATAACAATGATAGCAATTATCATTCGCATTATGTATCATCTTGCTGGATGAAAAAAGACACGATAAAGGAAAACATATGTCTGCCAAGAAAACCCTTTTAGCCGCTTCTATTTTTGCGGCTGTATCACCCAGTATTTACGCTCAAGATACATCAAACTCCCAAGCCACAATGTTTGATGAGGTTGTTGTTTCAGCGACGAGAACTGAACAAAATCTAAAAGATGTCTCCAGTTCAATTTCGACTGTATCCAGTAATGATATTGACAATACCATGTCGAACAGCATTCAGGATGCATTAAAGTACACTCCAGGCGTGACCGCGAACGGTGGTGGTCGATTTGGGCTATCTGGTTTTACTATTCGAGGGATGAGCGATAGCCGAATCAAAGTGTTGGTTGATGGTGTTCAGCAGCCTACTCCCTATAACCCAGGCGCTAACGAGCAGCGTAAATACCCTAGCAGTATCGAGATCGATACTTTGAAAGTGATTGAGGTGAATAAAGGTCCATCCTCAACTCTTTACGGTTCAGATGCGTTAGGTGGTACGGTATTGATGCAGACGAAAAACCCTGACGACATCTTAAGAACCGACAGCGACGAGAATGCGTTTGAAGCTAAGACTAGCTACAACAGTATCGATTCCAGTTCTAAAACCACTGGTACTTGGGCGATGCGTGAAGCCGATTTAGAAACACTGCTCATGCTCACATATAAAACGGGCAATGAGAGTGAAACTCACAGTAATGGTGCCGACATCGATGGCCCTACTCGCGGTGCATCAAACCCTGCCGATGCTGAAATGGGTAATTTATTAGCGAAAGCATTTTACAATCTAAATGAATCACATCGAATTGGTGCGATCGTTGAGTATTACACTTCGCAATATGATGAAGATGAATTGTCATATGAAGGCTATACCATCATGCCTGGTTTTAGCTATAAAGATAATTACAACAAAGATACAACCACAAGACTCAGAGTGGGTGTTGAACATAAGTGGACTGCGAATAATTCATATTTTGATACCCTTGAATCGAAACTGAATGTTCAGCAAACTGAGTCCTTATCTGAAAATTACGACACCTCTTACGGTAGCTCACCTTATACATCAGGCCGTCGTATGCGTGAACGTATTGCCAGTGATGATTCAATTCAATTTGATGCACAATTTGATAAATTGGCCGATGTTGGTGACAGTTTCCATCAATTAACCTACGGAATTAGCTATAAAGAAAATAAATTCTCAACGGAAAATACCGACTACAAATATGATTTAGGTACTGTCGCTCCAGGTCATACCGATATGCCCGATGCAACGATGACTCAATACGGAATATTCCTACAAGACCAAGCGTTTTTGTTAAACGAACAACTGGTATTAACAGCAGGGATTCGATATGACTCATTTAAGGCTGAGCCTAAAACGAATGATGGCTTTAGCACTGAGTACCCAGACAGTAAAAACGATGCATTCACAGCAAAATTAGGATCGGTTTACCATTTCAATAATAATTTCAGTGCATTAGCTCAAATAAGCCAAGGGTTTAAAGCTCCAACTCTGCAAGATATGTACTATTTCTATGATAGCGGTGCCGTTATCGATGCTAACCCAGATCTTAAAGCAGAAAGCAGCATCTCTTATGAAGCAGGTATCCGAGCACAATCAACTGCCGCTCAAATAGAGTTAATGGCGTTCTACAATGATTACTCAGACTTTATCAACCAAAAGTATCTTGGCAAAGTAGTTGGTGGTCCGAACGATGGTAAAGAGCATTACACAAAAGAGAATATCGGGTCAGTAGAAATTTACGGTGTTGAACTTAGCTCTACTTTCTTATTAGACGAAGCTTTTGATGCTCCAAAAGGAACCTACTCAAAACTTAGCATTGCATATGCAGAAGGACGAGACAAAGAATCAGGTGACTCAATCGACAGTGTTGCACCATTAACATCGAACCTTGGATTGGGTTATGACTCTGAAAACCACACGTTTGGTACCTTGCTAAATATCAACATGGTTGCAAGCAAAGACAAGTGGGCAAATAGCGGCTACGAAAATATTAATGTTGCAGGTTATACTCTTGTGGACTTAACAGCATATTACCGCCCAATGAATGACCTAACCGTTCGTGGTGGTTTATTCAACGCTTTCGATAAACAGTATTGGTTATATAACGATATGATTGGATCGGAGGCTGATGATAATGGCCTAGATCGCAAAGCTCAAGCTGGCCGAAACTGGGGTATAGAACTTGATTACAAATTCTAATCTTACGTAAATATTATTGTCTAACCGCTAAATGGCGACCTTTTTAGGTCGCCATTTTTGTATCTATATTGGGTTGAACAATTCTACTATTGCGTTCAACGATACGATTGTAAAACGATAAGATTACTATATATACGAGTTTTCACTTTTATATATCTGTAACCAGTTTACCCTACACCAAATAAAATAAACCCAGGTTTTACCCTGGGTTTATTTTTATATTGCTATTGTTTAATTTGTTAAGCTTTATGCTTTTTATGCCCTTGCTCTAAATGCACAAAATCAACTAAATCATCACCACTCACTTGGAATGCTTGGCCAAAACCTTTCACAAACAAGCCTTGAATAGGTTTCAAGCGGAACATTTTGAAATCCTCTAGAGAGCTTAAACCGTCAATAATATCGCCAAAGCGCGCTTTCATCTTTATCACCGCTTCCTGCCATTTCTCTTCGTCACGAGAAATCAAAATTGCCGTTGCATCAAAGGTTAATCTTTTTCTCGCAAACAGTTGCTTAGATGATTCTTCATCTTCGACAAGCATCAGGGATACATCTGGGTTTTGTTGTAAATTTCTCGCGTGCCTTGCTACTTCCGATATCAAAATATAGTAACCATCATCCAATAGTACAAACGGCGCATAACTTACATTGGGCTTGTTTTCGCAATCAACCGTTGCGAGTTGTAACGTCTTACGTGAGTCTCTGAACTCCTGAATTTCGGGTTCAAGACGATTTTGTAAACGTTCTTGTTTAACTGCTGAGTTCATTATATTTCCTTTAAGCTGACTTTTTATTATTTGTATTTTTGTTTAAGTAATGTAAATGCGCTGATCTGTTCTGGAAGAAGTTGACGTTTTTTATCGCGACCTAGATAAATTTTAAATATCGAATCACCACCCTCATTAAAGAAACCGAAGTAATGGCTCTCTGTTCCTCTAAATGGCTTACTGACTAAAGCGATATCTGACACTAGATCCAGCTTTAAATGGCCATGAAGTTCCCCGTTTCTCCCCATCAAATTGTAGTAGCCGTGTGCCACTTTTCCTTTTGGAAACGGTGCTTTTACTTCAAAAATTGAGCCGAAGGAATGAATGATCGTCGTAACATCACCAAAACCTACTAAACCTTCCAAAATGTTTTGTGCCTCGCCACCTTCAATCATTGTCACCATCTCTTCAGGCAATGACTTAACAACTTCGGCTTCTGAAATATCTAACTGCTTTGCAATATCACTTGGTAGCAAAGAAGGTTCTTGTTTCAATAACTCTAGTACGTCTTTATTCACGGTTAATACTCTTAAATCAATTTATGCGGCACGAACATTGACGTTCGCTAATGCTGAAATAACGCCTTGCGCCAGCGTTACTGCCCAAAACTCACCGGCTAAGGTCAAGCTTAAATAATCGTTACTGACTTTCACCAAACCATTTTTCTGCCAGTGTAAAAAAAGTGGCATGAGGTAACTGAACAGGTCTTGTGGTGCATGTTGAAGCAGTAATCGCCTAGACAGCACACCACGGTCAAATCCAGCTTTGATCATAGAATAGAGATCAGATGAAGCTGCTGATTGAGTCATCATTGCGATTGGCATCTCTCCCGCTTTGATCGAGTCAATATAGCCATCGAGTGTTCTGTGTTGCATTATTCCAACACCGCCAACATTGCCACCGGCACCACACCCGACAGGCAATACTTCTGCTGTTGTTTTGGCTAAACTGTTGTAAATGCTGCGCTCTCTGTTATCTCGAGCCCAGTGATTCACGCTCAAGCGATTTAGATGATGTTCATTCATAAAATCAACACCATATTTATACATGTAAGCTTTCTCTTCTGTTGATGCAGGTTCCGGAAGTTTTCCTTTTTCAATCAACCCTTTCATCGGCGTGCCGCCCATCTCGATTAACTGATAAAGATCGACCCCATGAGCCCCGGTTTCAAGAAAATCCTCCAAATCTTGTTGCCATATTTCATTGGTTTGGAAAGGTAGTCCATAGAGCAAATCGACAACAATTGGCGCTTGATCTGAATGGCTCAATTCTTGAATTCTATTTAATACGTACTCTTTATCATCCAGTCGCTTGGCTGCTCGCCTTACTTTGGAATTAAAACTCTGCACACCAAATGAGAAACGATTGAAGCCTCCTTCAAGAGATTTATCGAACATTTCATCGTCGAAGCGGTTAATTCGCCCTTCTAATGTCATTTCGCAATCCGTTGTTAAGGGGAAAAGCTGTTGAATCCTCTTCCCTAGTCTTTCAATTTGAGTCGCAGTTAAGTCCGTAGGCGTACCACCACCAATGTATACAGCATGAAATGGCGCCGCTTGAGTCCAAGGTTGTTTTGCTTTCCATTCAAGCTCAATCATTAGCGCTTCAAAGTAATCTTCAACCAGTTGCTTGCTCGAGGCGTGTTGGAAAAAATTGCAATATGTGCAACGCACACGACAAAATGGAATATGGACATATAAACATCGATTTTTACTGATGTTTACCGTTTCAGATAATGCGCTTGAAAATCGTGGTTTAAACTCATTTGGTTTAATGGGGATAGCACCACTACCTGCATGCGCTGAGGATTTTCGATCAAAGGAAAAAAGCAGTGGTTCAGGCGTACTTTTTCCTAATATACTCGTAGGTAATTGGCTTAAATCTATTTGTTTGCTCATGAGGTTCTATCTAATTGTCTCGCTCTTTACTGCTAAGAGCTTCGTCATTGTCGTTATCATAAATTATTTTTTAATGATAATGCAATTGATAATTGATCTCATTCTTATTCTGTTTATAATAATCCCAATAGCATTGATTTATTTTAAACGGAGCTCTTCGTGCTTAACTTTCGTTATCTTACAGCCGCAAGCATATCACTTGTCATTCATACCGCTGTGATTTGGGCTACTCCAGAGAAACAAGCTTTTGCCATGCCTGTTGGAAGCCAGTCTTCGCAAGTTAATATCAAGCTCGTATCCCAAAGTAGACCTGTCGCCCCTGCATCTACTCCGAGCCCACAATCCAAGACACCTGAAACAGTTAAAGCTGAATCGGTGAAAACGGAAGCAACTAAACCTAAACTGAATAAAAGCAAATCTGTTAAGACTAAGAAACCTCTACCACCCAAAAAGACCACGACAAAAAAGCCTGTCGTTGAACAGAAGGTCGTTAAAACTGAGAAGGTAGTTTCAAAAAAACAGACTGCTGAACCAAACCAAAAAACAGTCAAGACTGAGAAAAAAGTCACTGAACCGCAAACTGAAGCAAAACCAGTCGCCTCTAAATCTGGCGCAACAGAAAAGCCGCAGCTAATCACCAAACCTAGCTTTCTAAAGCGACCAAAAGCACCTCGTTACCCTCGTATTGCACAGCGTAAAGGGATTCAAGGAACGGCTTTATATGAGATTTGGCTTAACGAGCACGGAAAACAGGTCAAACAACAGTTGGTGACCTCTTCAGGGACCCCAATTCTAGATGAAGCTGCACTTAAGGCGATCCGTGGCTGGCAATTTTCTCCCCAAGTTATTGATGGACAAGCTATTGCACACAGAGTGCAGATCCCTGTTCGATTTTCTTTAAATAAGTAGTATTGGAAACAACATGTTCAACTTTTCACATTTGTATTCGCAGCTCGGCATTGTCGCCTTGCCTCTATTGTGCTGTTCAGTCATCACCCTCGCACTCTTACTTGAGCGTACGATTCAGTTGTTGATTTATTCAGGCTGCTCACACAATTCCATCCGTAAATCATTATCTCAACTCGATCCCACGAACGGATCTGGCATTGATTCACTGGTTGATTCACTTAGAAAACGTCGCGCTTTATCTGCGAAGGGAAACGCGATGCTTTTATCGCACCGTCATATCAACAAGGCTCTACGTGAAGATGTGGCTGGCTTATGGCTGCAAGAAAAACGTTATAAGTTACGTTCTGGGCTGAAGATCCTTGGCTTAATAGGCATGATCAGCCCACTATTCGGCCTTTTAGGTACCGTTCTTGGTCTCATTGATATGTTCAAAAGTGTTGCCGCAACCACAGGCTCTATCACTCCAAATATTCTCGCCGACGGATTAGGACTTGCCATGCGAACTACCGCGATTGGTCTGATCATCGCGTTACCCGCTATTTCTAGCGCCCAATTATTGGGACTGTGGGCAGATCGAATCTTAGCGCGGTTAGAACACTCGCTCAATTATACCAACTTGTGGATTGATGGCGTGTTCGTGACTCCATTAACCAATGAAACCAACCTGACGGTTCCCTCGGGGGCGAGTACATGATTAAGCGTCCTCACATCGAGGCGTCAGAATCACAGCAGCCCGATTTAACGCCCCTTTTAGACATCATTTTCATTGTAATGGTTTTTCTACTTCTAACCGCGACAGTCAAACTTCAATCTCTGGAAGTTAACCTACCGTCGGCAGATACCGAGTCCGTTTCTGAGGTTGATAGTCAGTCCATCACCATCAACATATTACAAGAAGATCCCTACTGGGGGTTGAATGGCAAATCCTTTCTGACATGGCAAAGCTTCACTTCGGAACTGCTTGAACAAGTGAAAACCAAGCCGAAGTTTCAAGTCGTCATCGCATCAGACAAAGCCGCTGAAATTCAGCATATGGTTAAATTACTCGCTTTCTTACAAGACAATAATATTAAAGCGACTCAAATTCTAATGGACGAAAAATAGAATGCTCAACAACCTCAAAACATCCCGTAACCTTGCCTCTTTAGTTTTGGCTCTCACATTCATATCTGCTCCCTCAGCCGCATTTGCGAAGGAGCGAATTATTAGTGCAGGCAGCGCTGTAACTGAACTGATTTTTGCCCTAGACGCTCAAGAGTCGCTGGTTGCCGTGGATGTCACAAGTAAAATGCCTCAAACCGAAAACATGCCGAAAATTGGCTATCATCGACAGCTGTCTCCAGAGGGACTTTTAGCATTAAAGCCGACGCGCATTATTGGCTCGGATGAAATGGGGCCTCAATCGACACTCGATTTATTGGCGCAGTCATCCATCAATGTCAATGTGGTGAACACCAAGCCTACCATTCAAGGCTTATTAGATCGCATTGATGAGATTGCAAAAATAACCAACCAGACCCAAAAAGCCGCCAGCATCAAAGCAACGGTTAATCAAAAAGTAGCGAAACTAAATAGCAATATTCCACAGGATAGCAAACAGAAAAAAGTTATCTATTTATTACTTCATGAAGGCAGAGCGCCTTATGTTGCTGGTAAAGAAACCACCATGGATGAGCTTATACGCCTAGCTGGCGGCATAAACCCGGCAAGCGATTCAATCTCATCGTTCAAGCCAGTGTCAATGGAAGCCATGCTTTTAATGCAACCAGATGTGATTTTAGTGAGCAATCGCAGCATCAAAAAACTCGAAGGTATCGACAATATTATCAAGTCAATTCCAACCTTATCATCGACTCCAGCAGGTCAGCACAAACAAGTCATCGGAATTAAAGGTTCAGCTTTGGTCGGCGGCTTAGGTCTTGCAACTCTCGACGAAGCAGAACGTCTAAACACCCTTCTATACCAATAAGCTATCACTATGTTGTTAAAGTACATCTCATATTCAAAACTGTTGTGGATAAACGGGGCTCTGCTTCTGTTTATTGCTTTAAGTTCTATAGCAACGGGCCCAATGGCAATTACATTGTTCGATAGCTTCAGTAGCCTTAATCCATGGCTATCGGGCACTCCTGCCCATGTTGATCTCATCATTCACCAAGTACGTTTGCCAAGAACCTTGCTATGCATGTTGGTCGGAGCAATATTAGCGATATCAGGGGTTGTCATGCAGGGGCTATTTCGTAACCCACTAGCGGAGCCGGGGATTATTGGCGTTTCTGCCGGGGCGGCATTAGGGGCAGCACTTGCGATCGTGCTGTTTTCATCCGTAGCTCAAGAATATCCAATGCTGATGGATTTTGCTGCCGTGCCAGTTTTTGCTTTTCTTGGTGGCGCAATAACGACATTGATAGTCTATCGTCTAGGTACCAGTAAGTTCGGAACGTCGATAACCGTAATGCTATTGGCTGGCGTGGCTATCAGTGCGCTTTCTGGTGCGGGTATCGGTTATTTAAACTTTATCGCCGACGATCAAATGCTGCGCGACCTCTCTTTGTGGTCAATGGGATCGCTTGCCGGTGCTAAATGGACTGATTTAATCTTCGCCTCTGTTGGCCTTCTGATATTGCTAACGATATTCATCAGAAATGCATCTGGCCTCAATGCTCTTCTTCTGGGGGAAGCGGAAGCCAAGCACCTGGGTGTTAATGTTCAGTCACTTAAAAAGCGGATGATCGTACTGAGCGCTGTCGGCGTTGGGATCACTGTCAGTTTATCTGGAATGATCGGATTTATCGGACTCATTATCCCCCACCTTGGCCGAATGCTTGCTGGTCCAAACCATAAAACTTTACTTCCATTATCGGCCTTACTCGGTGGGTTATTACTGACTGGTGCTGACATGTTTGCAAGAGTTGCGGTCAGCCCTGCAGAGCTTCCAGTAGGGATTGTTACCGCCATCATCGGTGCCCCTTTCTTTTTGTATTTACTGTTCACGCAAAGGGGAAAAATTTAATGAACTCCCATTCAACCGCGATTTCCGCATCTAATATTTCCTATCAAATAAACAACCAATTGATTTTGGATAATGTCGATATTGAACTTCAATGTGGGCAAGTAACGACCTTACTTGGACCCAATGGTGCAGGAAAAAGCACACTCTTAAAAATTCTGTGTGGCGAGATCGAAAGTAATAGCAATATTCACTATTTTGATCAGCATAAACAGCGTTGGAATAGCCAAAATCTTGCAAAGCAGTTAGGTGTCCTTCCGCAACATAGCACTTTATCTTTCGCTTTTAATGCGCAGGAAGTTGTCGAACTTGGCGGCTTACCTTTAGAGTTGCCGAACAAAGAACTGCAAGCCATAACTTCAAACATGATGGAAAAAACGGGCATTGGTCATTTGGCGCAGAGGCTCTACCCTTCACTTTCTGGAGGTGAAAAACAGCGAGTTCATCTTGCGAGAGTGCTAACGCAAGTCAGCCAAAGTTCACGTAAGATCATCATGCTTGATGAACCGACCTCTGCATTGGATCTTGCCCACCAACATAACACCCTTCGCTTAGCACGCCAGTTAGCAAATGAGGGGGCTGCGGTCATCATAGTGATGCATGACTTAAATTTAGCCGCGCAATATTCAGATCGAGTTATTGTGTTAAAGAGTGGCAAGCTTCAAGCTGACGGAACACCTTGGGAGGCGATCACACCCACAATGATTGAACACGTTTATGGTCACCAGACATTTGTTCAATCGCATCCTACTCTCGATTTTCCAACGGTTTATGCTATTTAGATAGGTTGCGTCATATTATGAAGTAATTCACAGCACAAGTGCTTGTTTCTAAAACTGAGTTGATCCAATCTAGATAATTACAGTGCGATTTTTCGCTTCTATAGTTTTCTAGAGTGGTATTCAGCCGATGATTAAGATGTTGATATGTGATTTTGATGGGACTCTTGACGGAGGATCATCAATGGGTGTGACTCAGCTTTCCAATTACCTAAGCGAGCAGCCTGATCTGCATTTTGTCATCGCCACAGGTAGAACGTTACCTTCTATAAAAGAGGGACTAGCAGGTGATAACTACCTCTCTCCCTATTGCATCATCAGTGATATCGGGACTCAAATTCATCACAATTTTGATGTCGATTTAGCCTGGCAGAATAAGCTCCAATCAACATGGAACAAGCCAAAAGTTGAAGCTGTCATTCAAAACTTCGATTTTTTAGGTCAATGCAGTGAGCAACATCAGAGCCCCTACAAAATCACCATAGAAGGGACGATAAACGAGCATCAATTCGCTGAACTTGAGAGCGCATTAAAAGACAACGCTATTCATGTTAGTCTTACCTACTCTCATGGATGGTTTCTGGATATAACACCAAAAGGTATTACAAAAGCCGCAGCCATTCATTACCTTTTAGAAAAGAACAATTTAACGCCTGAAGAAGTGTGTGTTGCAGGTGACTCTGCCAATGATACGTCTATGCTCACAATTGACGGCATTAATGCTATTTTAGTCGCTAACCACTACCAAGAAGTGGCTCACCTTAGCAGTAGGGAAAATGTATACACAAGCCAAGCAACTCATGCTCAAGGCGTTTTGGAAGGGTTGAGATATTGGCAAAATTTATCTTAGCATTTACGATTAATGCCCAGTAAATGACTACTGGGCATTAGTGACTACAAAAGCTATCGAATATCTTTAAAAAGGCTTAAAACTCATTGATATCGAGTTAACCAGAAACGATGTTATTCTTGCTTTGCCTCTTGATGATGTTTTGTTAGTTGCTGATACAGTAAATCTTTCAACTCCATTCTCTGAAGCTTAAGTGTATGCATATTTTCGTCATCAATTGGGCTACCGGAAACTTCAAGTTCACGGATGTTGTAGTCTAACAGGTGGTATTTTTGTAGGTCGGCTTTAAATGTAGGGTCATCATGATTGAGCTGAACAATGTCTAATTTAAGATCTGGAAAATCTAAAATAAAGGCATGATTTTCATTGAGCATCGGCATTCCCTCTTCTGATTAATTATTCACAATTATAGAGGTTAATGACCGAGATTTATGTGCCAGTCAGCACAAAGTATTGAATCAACTAATTAAAGCCCTTTAAATAGCTCCCCTCGATGATATCTAAGGTATGGCTTGTGATCTGGCATGATATTGAACGACATATCCTCTTTTAAACCAATCACATCTGGCGATTCCAAGTAACTAGAGATGAGAACCTTTCCGTGATCATCAAAGGAGATGAAACCAAGATCAAAGGCTTTATCTAGGTTGGCTAGAAGCAATAAACCGTTGAACCTGTCTAAGCGTTCCTCGTTGTTAGAGTCTCGCCAAGGTTTAATGTGTGATGCCAATAACAACTGAGTATTACGATAGCCTGTAACGGCACAACCACCCCACATTTGAATCAGTTTGGATCTGAAATGTCCTTGCCCGACCCTTGTATTAACCAAGATGGTCTTTTCGGTTTCAGACAGAGTCTTATCAGTCATAACCTGCTTGATATCTGCATTAACGTCAACTTGGGATAAATCAGCTAAAAACTTGTGATAGTGGGATAAAGCGGCGCTATACATCCCCTTCCCTCTAGAATCACGAATTTGAAACTGTTCCAGTTTTCTTGCCTTCTCTTCATAACTGACAAATTTACGATATGAATTGACATCAGTGAGTGGCACTTCTAATTCACCCTCCTCCATCAACCAATTAGATATCGAACCTCTTATCGCTCCAAGATAATTACTCGCTGTTTTTTCAGACTTTCCAATATCAATCAACCACTGATGATATAGCGTCGCTAAATCCGATAGATTCGAGACAAGTCCCTCTTTTAGCTCATTAGAAACAATATAACTTTTCATATAGCTAAACAGTTCATCGTCAATATACGCATAAGAGACTGCTTTTGCTGAATAGCGACTGGTTGAGGCTTGATCGTAACCGTCATGGTAAGAAAGATACCAAAAGCCTTCACTTCTTAAATGAAAGAAAGGATTTTCGGGTGTGTTTTTATCTTTACTCTGGGCTAGATTATCAAAATGATGAGTGAACTGATCTTTAAGAATTTGATTCAAACAGATCTTGTTGGTTGCTATGTGCCCTGCTTGAATCAAGTCCATAACAGCAAGCAGCATACACACTTTATGAGGACTTTTTTTGCCGCCAGCACTGTTCATTTTCAGGTTTTGAAAGCACTCTAAATAGTATTCTAATGCCATCAACTGCCCTTATCATTATTAGCGCTTGCGTGTTCTAACACCACGGTTTGCCAAGAAACATTCCTTCTATTCAAAGAATCTGCGCCTTTAGCTACATGACATACAGCCAGTCTTGAAACTATACTTAATTTCTCTAGCTGTTCGACAGAAACGTTGTAAGCATTGCGTCCATCATCAAAACCACCATGGCGCAATGTGATAATCAGTTTTCCATTATCAGAAAGAAGTTCAGACAGTACGACAAGCGACTCTTCACGTTCCATTGAATTTAAGTGCATCCATACTGCTGAAACCAAAATCAAATTATATTGCTGACATACGTTTCTTGTGTTGGCTAAAGCAGGTAATGAATCATCTAACCACTGAATTTGAGAAGAGGAGTTTGAGGTTCCTAATTGACGAAATTCACTTGCTGGTTCAACGGCTATAACCGAGCAACCTTGCTTTGCAAACCATCTAGCATCACGCCCTGAGCCTGCACCGATATCAAGAACCTTTGCATCTCTACAAGGCCAATACATAGACCACGAACCGTGAACATTTTCAAATGCTAAAGAGTCATATTTTGTGGCTAGCTGAACAGCGTTTTTGTTGTAAAAAGAAGTATTTATCGACATAAACCAACCCATATATCAATTAGACTTGATAATATATCGGTTGGTTGCATATGACGATTAAGTATTAGAAAAGCATTAGTAATTGTGATGAGTATCGCGCAATTTCGACCAGCTGATTGGAAATAAACAATGTTTGAGACTAAATTGATCCGCAAAGCAAACCACAACAGTTAGCTAAGCATCTGATAAAACAAGGAATTACAGGCACAAAAAAGCCCACACTAGGTGGGCTATTTCGTCGAATTTGGTGCCCGCTACTGGACTCGAACCAGTGACACCTTGCATGTCATGCAAGTACTCTAACCAACTGAGCTAAGCGGGCTTTCCCTTGGGAACGAGATAGATAATAGCGACTGTTCCCTATCCGTGCAAGCATAAATTCACAGTTTTTGATCGTTTGCTGAAATCATCGCCAACTTGACCATTTATCATTCAAATCATCGTGTTAGAGCAATATCAAATGTGATTTAACTCTCATAAATATTCAGTCAATACTTTGAAAAAGAGCGACCTCACGTTTAAATCGAAGTTAGACAACCATAATGTCACATTCACAAACAAAGAATTTCCTGTGACTAATGTGTGGTTGGTATCATCCACCGCTCCAATGGATTTTCGACGCTAATTCCGGCACGCCCCCAACGATCAACAGTATCAATCTGCAAAATACGGTTATCTGGCACCAACTTCCGCAGTTTTTTTGATGGTTTGGAAGAGGTTAATATCCATAAGTTCGGATCCTCTTTGATGCTGCGCTCTATTATTTGCTCCTCAGCTTTAGTCCATTCCAACTCGGCTTTCGTTAAACGATCGACGACAAACAGTTGATTACCTGAAGCAAAATCTTCGAGTGACGATGAAAGTAAAAGAACTGAATCAATCTCCGAATCAATTAATGTCTTTTGTTGGGCATTAATAAGGTGCCTCACCGATAACATAAATTGTTGATGATTCTTCTCTATTTGGTTCGCTTTTTCTGGCCATAATCGTTTGAGGTCATCACTTACGATTGCGGACATTCGATTCAAGTTAGTTGGGTTTAACCACGAATATTTAGATACCTCTCCATCGGGCAAGGTTAACGCGGCTACGCCTTGAGACCTTGGGGAGATGGCTTGCGATGCATCGATTTCAACGAGACGGATGTTCCCTTGACGAGCCAATTTAAACAATGGTTCTTGTCGCCAAATAGCACTAAGAGTGATGGCGACACTGGCGGGTTTCGCCTGCTGTAGTACTTGATCTTGCCCTTTCCCAGCGAACCAATTGGGTAGCCTCTCTATCCCATAACGCTTAGGTGGCAAGTATGTGGTGGTTATGCTGGTATCTTTAGTTAACTCTGTTGCAAGCATATAAGTAACGGGAGTTGCTGTGAGAATATCGGCAGCAAGGAGGTTTGGGCTTAGTAATGCACTCATCAGAGCCAAACTCGTAGTGATTGCCCCAATCATTTTACGTTTCATCATTACGCCTTTTTCGCTATTCGGTAGACAGTTGCACTTAAAAAGAAGCTTGCCGAGACGATAATAATCGATGCTCCAGAAGGGACAGGCAATTCAAGTTCCATTGGTAATACAGTACCGACAACGCAAGCGATTGTTGCTAAACCTCCGGACAATAGAACAAAGCTCCCCATTCTTTTTGTAAGTAAACGAGCCGTTGCGCCTGGAATAAGCAGCAGAGCGCCAACTAATACCGCTCCAACAATTTTTACTGATGCGATCGTCACTAGCGTAATCATTATCACGAACAAGTAGTCATAAAAATTCGTGTTATAACCACGCACTCTTGCAATATCAGGGCTGATGCAGGTCAACAAGATTCGGTTAAAGGTTGGGATGAGCAGTAGAGTGATCACCAAGCAGCATATCGCAAGGACAATAATGTCTTGATCCGTCACGGTTAGAATAGAGCCAAACAGCACGTTCTCTAACATATGTATATTAATCTTCCTTGCGACATACATTAATAAAGCGGCACCCACAGCCAGAGCTAAGGCAAGAAAGACGCCGACTAATGTGTCATATGGCACGTTGGTACGATTACGGACAAAGTGAAGTAACAAGGCAAAAATCATACAAAAACTAAACAGACCTATAATAGGATTTTCGGCGGGCTCTCCAAGCAATACTCCAAGCGCAATACCCGTTAAAGCCGCATGGCCCACCGCTTCAGAGAAAAAGGCTAAACGCTTTGCAATCACCAACGTGCCCAAACCACCTAATAATGGCCCTAACAAGAATGCAGCAACCACTGCATTAACCATGAATGCATACGAAAAACTGTTACTGAGCCAACCATTTTCAACAGCCATTTGTGCAAGTTGTCGTAACCACTCCATTACGCCACCTCTTTTTGGTTCGTCGTTTTTGAATCATCTGAAGGTATTGCTATTTCAGGGGCGCTGTAATGATTAAACAATCGCTCAATCTTTTCAGGTTGCAGTACCTCTTGATAACTTCCACTATCGACCAAGTATCGATTCACCACATGAACTTGCGCTTCTAAACGTCTTACTGCTGAGACATCATGATGTACTGCAAGCACGGTTTTCCCATCCGCCACATATTCATGAATCAAAGACTCTAGGTAGCGAACCCCCTGCTCGTCCATCCCTGTGGTTGGTTCATCTAAAACTAATAATTGCGGATCATCGAGCAACGCTTGGGCGAACAAAACGCGCTGCTGTTCTCCACCGGAAAGCTGCCCCATTCGGCGATCTGCTCGACCCGCCATTCCAACGCGATCTAACTGCTCTAGTGCATGTGCGGTATGCTTTCGGTTACGCTTCCAAAACAGTGGCGAACGAGTTTGATTAAGCAGAATGAAATCCATCACCGTTAATGGCAGACTTGATTCAAACATCGCTTTTTGTGGCACGTAACCTATCTTGCCAATTTGCTCTGGCCACTGGATATCAATGTGTCCTTTAAAAGGCGTAAAACCCAAAATCGAACGTAATAGAGATGTCTTACCTCCGCCATTCGGGCCCATGATTACATGACTCTTTCCTGCATCAAGTGACAAATTAATCTGCTCTAAGATCACATTATCGTCATAACTTAATCCAACCTGTTTGAGTTCAATCTTTGGCCCTTGAGATGGGTATTTTTTAGCATTGAGATCCTGCATCATGATTTATCTCTCGCAGCCGCAAACTTCATCGCTTCAATTAATGTTTGTAAGTTCTTTTTCATTTCGACTTCGACTTTGTCGTCTTCATACGGCCCATGGGTCATATGGGAAAAACGATAGAGTTGAACCCCAGTCGCCTGCTCAATGGTATCGACAAAACGATTTGGCATATTCAATTCATAGAAAAGCACATCGATATCGGATGCTTTGATCTTTTCGATCGTATCTTGTAGCTGGCTAGCACTCGGTTCTACGCCGTGAGCAGGCTCAATCACTGCTTCAACATCCACACCAAATTCCTGTAGGATATAGCCGTATGCATTGTGTGTTGTGGCCACTTTCATTCCAGCCGTATCAAGCTCTCCAAGTGATAACATTGCTTCGCGCTTCATCAAGCGGAACATCTTTGCGTATTTACGTGCATTTTTACGATAGAAGCTTGCGTTCTCAGGATCGATTTTCGATAGCTCACTGGCGATGGTGTACACCTTCTGAATGGTGGTCGACAGGCCTACAAAAGTATGTGGGTTTACCGCACCTTTACCGACAGATTGTCCCATCGCAGGCAGTAACGGCACGTCTTGGTTTGCTTTCAACACCACAAGATCGGTTCGATTGGCAGCATCGATGACTTTAAGAGCAAAATCATCATGTCCGATACCATTAATTACGATGACATCCATCTGCGCGAGTCGGCGCAAGTCATTAGGTTGTGGCAAGTAATTATGTGGATTGAACCCTGCATCAACCAAAGGAAGAATCGTTGCTCTGTCACCAACAACGGCTTTTACATAGCTGTAATAAGGCTGAAGTGTGATACCGATGGTTAGTTTTTGAGATACAGCTTGTTTTTCAGATATAGCTAGATTTTGTATATCAGTTTCAGTGGCAGCATTTGCATTAATGACTGAACACAGCCCTGCTATCAATATCAGGACGCGACGGTAAAGTGATTGGTTCATCATTAGCACTCTTAATGTGTTTCTGTGGATACGGTAAACGCAACTTGTTTCCAGCGTTTATCGAGTAAAATTTGTAAACTGATCGAGCCGTCAATATCAAGTAAAGAGGCTTCATTCGCTAGCCATATATCAGGGCTTGAAAGTTGAGTATTGAGAACAACATTGGCAGCGCCATCACTTGCTACTCTTCGCCCGAAATAGAATCCATTGCCTAGATTCGACCAATGGTGTTCACCTTTCCTTACCCAGCTTTTATCGTGCACAAATGGTGCAATCCAGTTTTCTTCTAATTCTCTGACCGATGGCGAAAATGCGAGCACTTTTCTGCTAGAGGCGTTTGATAGATCACGATTACCTTGATGTTGTTCACTACTATTTAGCGGCTGTTCGCGATTACTTAGCTGCTCGTTGTTAATCGATACAGCATCAAGCCGTAAATCTTTGATCTCTTCAAACGCAAGGCGTAATTCAGCAATCATCGCAAGATCATCTTGATGTAAGTCCTTCACCGAGATTTGATGTGACTCTAAGCCATACTGTTTACTGGATTGTTGATGAAATGGAATTGCGATCGTTGCAACAAGCAAAATTACTGCAATGATGCCTCCAACCCAACGACCTTCACTGCTGCCAGTATTCGATTTAACGGTTTGCACTATCATTTTTGTGAAATCTCAACGACATCAACCTCTACTGGGTTTTCATGGCCCGAATCAAACACTAAGTAGAAATCGGTTTGTGGGTGACTAAATTGTGCAATTGAGCGTTTATCGGTGGTCGCTTTAGCAATTAAATTATCGTCGTAGTCGAACATATCAACGTTATAATCTACAGCCTTGCTTCCATCGCTATAGCCCGCTTCACAAAGCACGTAATCTGCTTCTAACCAGCAACTCATTAACGGAAAGTGCGCAAAAGCAGAAGATGAGAAACATAACGCAATGAACGCGCCAATCAGAGAGCAATTTTTTTTCATAAAGATCTTTTCGGTGATGAGAACTAAACAAGGATTAATGCATGACCACTAATCCTTTATTTGTAAATAGAGTGGGTTAGACTTACGGCAATAGAGCTTCAAAGGTTAAATGGACATTGGTACTCGCTTTTTCAGCCATCACATTATCGATCAACTCACCTTTGTAATTCGCTTTCATTACGTATCGACCTGCAACATTAGGGTTGAATGTAATGCGCCCTTGTTCATCACTGGTCACGTCAATCTGTTCCTGATGATTGCGGTAAAGCGTTCCTTCGCGAGTGATCTCAGCGACGACGCCAATTTGAGGTTGACCGTTATAGAAAAATTGAAATTCAACGTCTTCACCAGCCACGATGTCAGCGGGATGAGTAATGGGTTTCATCTCAAGTAGCTTGCCTTCAATTTCAAATACAGAAGAACTTGGCTTTCCTACGGTGATGTAACTTTCTGCACGAGTAAAGCTAAGCTGTGTACTCACGTCACGAGCTTTCTCTGGCAGCAATTGATCACGTTCCGCTTTGCTTGCTTTAAGCCACTTAACCGTGTCTCGACGGCCAGCTTTGTATTGAGTGTAATAAGTCGGGGTGTTATTGATCTGAACTTTATGCGTGCCTTGCTCTTCAAAATAGAAATCGAAAATTGAACGGCGTTTTCCTCTAATGACAAAGTTAGGGCGCTCTTTTCTACCGTCTGGCATGACGACTTGTGCCGACTCGCTGCCCGCAGGTTTATCAAACACAAAAGTGCCATGAGACGCGGTCACGTCAAACGTTAGCCAGTCGCCTCCCTCTTTTGACACGGTAAAGTGTGACGGTAAAACCCAACGTGGGTGCGCGTTAGCTGTCGTTGCGGCGGCCATACCAACCGCCATCACACTGGCAAGTAGGGCAACTTTCAGTTTCGTAGTTTTCATTCTGATTAAATCCATAAATTGAGGTTTATTTAAATTAATGACTGTTGGTTTTTGTTTTTATTTCCAGGCTTCTTATTTATAGGTTTCTTAGTTATAGGTTCCTACTGAGGCCGATAATGAATGTCGATTAACCCAGTCTCTTCTGTTGGCTGGATTTGGTATGAATTCGCGCTATTCCCCAGTTCTAATTTCTGACGTAGATAGTTCCGCCCACCATGCTCGCGCACGACTTCAATGTGGAAGGTGTAATTACCTTGCGCGACCTTCTGTCCGGCGTCGTTAGTACCGTCCCATACAAATCGATAATCACCAGCAGGACGAGTGGCCGATGTCACTGCATCAACAAGCGATTTATCGTAACGCCCTACCTTTCTCCACCAACTGCGTAAGTCTTTCAGCCATTCGTCTTTACCGACCCAAAGTTGAACCGTTTTTACTGATTTTCTTTGATCATTTTCAATCCAAACTGCAACGTATGGTCGAGCATATGTCGTGGTCTTAATGGTCGGAATTTGTAAACGGATATCCACTTTTGCGCTTTCATGAACCAGTTGTTCTGTCACTCCATCGCCTGATGCTGCATGAGTGAATATGGGTAAAATTAATGCCGCAATAACAAGTACTGGTTTTGCCCATGCGAGTGTTCGCCTGTTATGTTTCATGAGTTTCTCAATCGTTGGATTAATGGTTTTTACTACATTGCCTGCGACGCTAAACATCAATGAATAGCGAGAACAGCAATCAGATTAAGGGACGGCAAGATAGAAGATGCTTAACGTGATAATCGATCCAAATGCAGTCCATTTAAGTGAGGTGTTCAATGTCTTCTTCTTTGGCAGCAGCAGACAAACCCCAGTTAATACAAAGAAGATCATCAGCAGTGCAGTAATGTCGATAAACCACTTCCAAACTTCTCCGCTATTACGGCCTTTATGTAGGTCATTGAGCAGGGCGACAACTCCATAATTTGTTGACTCTATTTCCGCCTCACCCGTCAACAGATCAATGTAAACGCTAGCGTTGTACCCAGGTCCTTTAAAATCGAGAGACGCTTCTCCTTCAATTAGCTCCCCTGCTTCAACACTCGTAAACACATCTAAGTTTGATGGCGAACCATGTAACCCCAAATTTGATGTTAAAAAGTCGATTAACTCATCTTCATTTGGCTCATAACCATCATGTGAGGCTTTTAGTATTTCATTGGGGATGATCGCCGTCTGCTGCTTGATATTTGGCTGACTACTTTCAAACCATTCTGGTCGATTCAGCGTGATTCCGGTTACTGAAAAAAACAGTACAATCAACAATAAGGCCATTGAAATATAGATATGTAATCGACGGGCCCAGATTTGAACGCCTTTTCTTTTTAACAACATGAATGGTTAACTGATATAAATAGGATGGACCGCAATGTAATTGATAATGGTTTTCATTGGCATTCAATTTACATTATTTACGTTCACTTACACTAGTGTGACCTACCTAATGAGATTGCCCCTAGTAAGACAAAATAAAAAATCCCCATAATCAGAGACTATGGGGATTGTTATAGGGTCTATGGAGATTGGGATTTAGTACTCAAGTTCTTTTAAATCTGGACGTCAAATAAAGCTAAGAAAACAGAACCAAGCTAGACAGGACGAAATAAACTAGGAGGATTTTGAATCCGATACCACTCTCAACTGAGTCAGATATTTCATCCAATTTTTTGCTTCACTGGAAGGTTCAATATTATCCGCTCTCTTTGCATTGGCTAACGCTTTGTCGAGCTTATTCAATTTGTAATAAACACGCACTTTCGCCAGCGCTACATCAGCTTTTCGCTCCTTTTCAGTGACTTTATCTAACTCCGTTAATGCACGCTGATAGTGTCCCTCTTGCACCAATAATTGTGCAACTTGCCAGTGATATTTAGGCTCAAGCTTAGCCGCAAGCGACCACGTAGAAATCGCATGTTGCCACTCTTTTGCTTGTTGCCAATAAGCGGCCTGTTGACTCAGCAAGGTGACATCTGATTCTGCATCAGCCAGTTCACTCAATATTTGAGCAGCGCGTTCCGGTACGCCTCTTTTCGAATAGAGTTGAGACAATAAAATCAGATCTTGTTGTGACAACGCAACGCCTTGCAATTTAGCTAACGCCAGCGAATCTAACGCTGAATCCGTTTTGTTCAATTTAAGTTGAAGCCCAACAAGCTGTCTCCACCAGCTCACTTTATTAGGCTGTAAATGGATGAGTTGCTCTAAGGTTGGAATCGCATCCTTCCAACGCTTAAGTTGCATCTGCGCTCCGAGTTTTAATGATAGAGATGAAAACTTATCCGTCAGTTCATTAGTGTCAGCATTCGTATCTTTGTTGTCTGAAAGAGCTCCTGTATGGGCGTTAACTCGATTGCTGCGATCAAACTTACTAATTGAAACCAGCACCCTTTCCCATTGAGATAACTGGTAATAACTCTGTGCAACTCGCAGCCACAACTCCGCGCCTTTTTTGTCATCTGGTCGTGTTTTCAATAATTCATAATAATGGGAAATTGCTTTCTCAAAGTGCTGTTGACTCAATAAAATATCAGCAAGCATACGCCTAGTGACCCACGCTTGAGCGTCTTCAAGTAACTGGCTGTTTACCGCGAACGTGAGCTGTTCAATCGCCAGTTCCTCTTGCTCATTTTGCCAATAGAACACTCCCAGCATCCGCGCTACAAACGCTTTATCGTAATCTCGATTGATCTCTAAATCATTTAGAGTACCAATCGCTTCCGATAGTTTTTCATCTTGCTGGAGTTGATGCGCTCGCTGTACGCGATTTGCAGTGTACTGACTGAGTTCCGCAGAAATCCCCATCGGTACAACCAAAAACTGAACCCAAAATGCAGTAAGAAAAAGCTTAAATACTCGTTTCATTATTTATCCATTTTAAATTCTATTCTAACGGTCTGTCCTAACTGCTCAACAGATTGACCATCAACAATTTTAGGTTGATACTTCCACTTCCTAAGCGCTCTCCTTGCTGAACGATCAAACATTCGTGCAGGTTTAGCACTCGTGATTTTTATGCCCGTAGGTCGGCCTGTTTTGTCGATAGTAAATTCCATCTCAACAAAACCTTCCACCTTACGTTTTTTTGCTTTTTCTGGATAACGTGGCTCCACTCGGTACAGTGGCATCGCTTTTTGATTGGATCCAAAATCACCAAATGTCGGCATATTGATCGCTAATCCATTGGCGACGGTGTTAAGTCCTAAATCTGGCAGTGACAATTTCGGATTACTAACGGTGGCCTCTGCTTTAGCCTGATTCATTGCTGATTTAGGCGGCATTTCTGGCGCTTTAGGCTGCTCTGGCACACTTCGCTTTCTACGCTGTAACGCTTCTTCTTGTTCTATCATCAACATATTAAAACTGAGCGTTTCAGCTTGCTCCGGTGTCCGTTGGTGACCGCTGTCTACCATCCAAGCCATAAAGGTGAATAGCCCAATCGAAATCGCTACCGCAAACGGCAACGCCATGAGTAAACGTAGCATTAGAGCTTCTCCGCCGCCAACGCGATACTCTTCACGCCAGCACCTTTTGCAGCATCCATCACTTTGACTACCGTGCCGTTATACGCATGTTCATCCGCTTGGATCACCAACGACGCTTCAGGTTGTTCTAATAATAAGTGTTCCAGTGTTGCTTCTACTCGTTCAGCGTCCACCAGTCGTTTATCAATATAAATATCGTTCGCAGAGGTGATGGCGACAAAAATTCCGGCCTCTTTCTGACTGGTCACGTTTGAAGCTTGCGGGCGATTAACGTCAACCCCCGACTCTCTAACAAATGAGCTTGTCACAATAAAAAAGATCAGCATGATAAAGACGATATCTAACATAGAAGTCAGATCGATTTGTGCTTCTTCATTTTTTACGTGACGTCTACCGAGCCTCATTTCTGACTCCTTAAAGATTTTTCTAATTTCAATTCAGACAAGTTGCAGACCTTTGCCAAACGCGCATGTACAAACATTCCCGCTAATGCAGCGACCATTCCAGCCATTGTCGGCAATGTCGCGAGTGAGATACCTGACGCCATCAATTTTGGGTTACTACTGCCTTGAGTCGCCATTACATCAAATACTGAAATCATACCCGTCACAGTTCCAAGCAAACCAAGCATGGGGCAGATCGCCACCAAGAGTTTGATCATATTCAGATTCTGATTGAGTGCGATATGCGCTTGAGACACCCAGCCATCTCGTATTGCATGAGCATGCCACGAGTGATGGTCTTCCCTTTGCGACCATTGTTTTTGAAGTGCTTTTCGTTGCTTAGGGAAATAGAACGCGAGGTAAATCACTCTCTCAATCACTAGTAACCAACAAATTCCAACGACTGCCGCTAACCACCATAGGATCTGCCCGCCCTGTTCCATAAAATGAGACAGAGCAAGTACCCAATCGTGGTTCTGGATAAACTCAGGAATTACAAAGCCATTCATTACGCTGCATTTCCAACAGAGTGAGCAATCGGAGCTTGAGGGTTTGTTTTTTCAGCTTGTTCAGCCACTAAGCCAATTCCTTGCTTCTCTAAAATAGTGCGTATGTTCTCTGCCTGAGAGCTCAATACGTTATGTGCAAGCAACAGTGGCATTGCAGCAACCAGACCAAGTACGGTCGTGATCAGTGCCATTGAAATGCCACCTGCCATCACCTTTGGATCGCCGTTACCAAACTGAGTAATCACTTGGAACGTCTCAATCATGCCTGTTACTGTACCTAGCAGACCAAGCATTGGTGCTAAAGCCGCCAATAGTTTCAGCATTGATAAACCCGTCTCTAACCCTTGCTGCTCATCAACAACGGCTTCTAGCAATCTAAGTTCTAGCGCTTCAACACTACGATTTTGCTCACCATCGTATACGGCTAGAATTCGACCTAGTGGGTTATCTCCAGCTTGTGTTGGGTTCTTCAGTTGTCGCTTAATTTTTTGTTGTGCGATGAGTAATGCGACACCACGATACAGAGCGATAATCAAACCGACTCCAAGTAGACCTAAAATGATTTTGCCAACCACACCACCCGCTTGAATGCGGTCTTTAAAGCTTGGAGTATTCGCCAATTGTTCGAGCATTACGCCACGTGATGGATCAACAACGATATATTGAATACCACCATCTCGAAGAGTTGAAACAGTCGAAAGTGTCGGTCCATTGTCTGGCTGTTTTAAGTAGTGAGTGGCGGTTTGACGCTTGCCATTCCAATTCATGTAACCTTGTTCGCCTATCAGACCAAATACACCTAATCGTGCTGCCGCGACTTCTGAACGTTCCCCGTCACCATTAATATAGGTAATGCTTGTTTGTCCAAGTTCGCCACTGGCACGGATCTGTTCGACCATGCTTAACCACAGCCCAGTCAATTGAGTCATTGATGGTAGTGATTGAGCATCCACAATATCGGTAATGGTTTGCGAATATCTCGCTGCGTCCGCTTGAGTGATAGACGAATCAAGTTCTCGTTTTAAATCCTTTGCCGATTGCCTGACAACACCAAACAGCTCACCTAGGCTACCTGCATCCAGACGTAATGTTTCTTCCAATTTTGCCAATCGGTTTTCATTCGCACTAAACTGGGTTGATAATTTATCCGTTTCAGCTTGGAGTTGCTTACGTTTAGCCAACAACTCATTTTTCTGTTGTTGGAATGTTTGTTCAGTCTGCTTAAAACCTTTTTCACGTTGAACGTTATGTGATTTTTGCTGGGTATTTTCGATTTTAGCTTGGTGAACGAGAGCATCCGTAGCCATAGCGTTGTGACAGAAAAGAACCAGTGATAGCCCTAGCACTCGAAGGCTAGAAAATGTTGACGTTAGAGATACATTGATCATCTTAATTTATCTCCGAATTACTTGCTGTCACATTGGTTTTTATCATGTTGGCTTGGTTTTTTATCATATTAGCTTGCGAACGAGAGGAGGTATGCAAATTTAGCTGTTGAGCATTCGATACAGACACTGGCAGCGTAATCAGACTTGGAGCCGCCTGTTTTGAAGCGATATCATACGCTTTGTCTAAATCGCTATTAACCGATGCGTCGAGAAGTTGCCACTGCTTTTCTGTTTGATCCCAAGCCCAAAATTGATCGCCTTTAAGGTTGCGGGCCACCAGCGAAACACGACCTAAATAGAGAATGTCGGCATCAATCACTTGCTTAGACGCGAGCATAACCTGCCCTTGGTAGCTGCCTAATTTGGTGCCGTAGTCCATTTCAATTTGGTAGGCTTCTAAGATTCGACGATATTTTTCAGCATCACTCACATTCGCTCGACTCATCATGGTTTTGAGCTTAGTGAGCCGCTCTATGCGTAACTCCGGCTTAATCGGCCTATCGTTTGTAATAATCTGTTCTAGACCATCAATCATTTTATACATCAATGGCACCACGCCCTGACGTGTATGCTTAATCTCTTCAATTTGAACATTCAAACTGTCCGCTTCTTGGTTCTGGTTATCGACCAAGGCTGATAGATGATTTCGGTACACCTCAAGGTTATCAACCTCTTCTTGAAGTTGTTCTATTTCAGCTTTTAAATTCAGTGTCATTTGAGCACTTTGATCGATCTTTTTCTGGCTGATAGCAGAAGCGGCATTTGTTTTACTTTCAATAGAACGCGCCGTATCCAAACTGTTCGCTTGTACGGGGGTAACACTCGCGGCGATGATAAGCATTAAACTGGTTTTAAAATGATTCATAGTTGTAGTCAATTGTGTGAAAAGAGAACCAAACAGACGTTAATCTATAACGATGTTCATTGGCTAATGAGTACTGCTCAAACCTATTGATAACAATACCCATTATCAATACCATCCATTTTGCATGATGATGTAAACTCTTGCAAAATTTATAACCTAAGAAAGGGAAAGTATGACCTTTCCCCTCAATTAGTATTTTACTGCACTAAATGGCTAAACCCCATTATCAGTATTTAACTTGTAACGTTGCCATGTAGTTGCGACCTTCACCGACAACGACACCACTTGTGCTACCGCCTTCTAGGTAGTCGGTATCAAATAGGTTTTCAACGTTAAATCGAGCAACGAAATCAAGATTTTCATCGTACTTAACGGTATGTGAAACACCCATGTCGACACGAGTATACGCATCTTTCTTAAAGGTGTTAGCGCTTTCCGTGTAGCGCTCACCTACGTGGTAAACACCTAAGTTCACGTCTGTGCCATTATTGAACGCATAAGTTGACCAAATACTTGCTGTAAATTCAGGAACATCAGCAGGCGTCTTACCATTCAAGTCAGGATCATTTTTGTATTCAGCATCTAAGAACATCGTTGATGCGCTTACCGACAAAGAATCCATAACGAAACCTGTTGCCGAGAGTTCAACACCAGTATGTACTTGTTCACCAACTTGCGTCGTGATCTGGTCTTTTCCATTGATTGGGGTATCAAAATCTTCCGTCACTTGCATGTTCGATTGAGTGATTTGGAACAGCGCACCAGAAACAAACAGGCGTTCATCAAACAGATCCCATTTTGAACCTACCTCGTAAAGCGTGCCTTTTTTTGCATCTTGGCTATCACCAAAATTCACATCATCTTGGTTAGTGATTTCACCAACAGGCTGAAAACTTTCTGAGTAAACCGCGTAGATAGACCCATTTTCAGCTGGAGAGTATATTAATCCAAGCTTTGGAAGAACATTGTTGTAACTCTCTTTTTTGCCGCTGCTGCTTTCTGTTTTGTCATGCGCAAAACGGACACCCGCTAGAACTTGCCATTGATCATTAAAGCTGACTAGATCCTGAACGTAAACACCATAATGTTTGCTTTGAGAGTGCGATTCTGTTGTATCGTTGCGGTAGCTGATGTCTGATGGTTTATCGAAACCATTGCCACACTCGTTGATCGCTTCCGCTTCTGTTCCGTTAACACAGGTATACCCGGCTTCGTACAAACGCTTGTAATCGTAGTGAAGACCGTTTGCACCCACAAGTAATCGGTGATTCACACCTAGTGCATCAAAATCACCGGTGAAATCAACATAAGCGGTATCGAATGTCCACTCATCATGTCGATCTGATACCTTGTAACCGAATTGATTATTGCCCGCACCACGGACGGAGTTGTTCGATTCTGTTCGTTGGCGCTCATAAAACTGACGGCTGATTCCACTCTTAACTGACCATTGATCATTTAAGTTTGCTGTAATGGCGGCACCATAGTTGGCAACATCATTATCAGTACGAGCAAAACGTTGATCATTTACGATTGAAGGGTCAATCACCTTACCTGTTGTGGTATCAATTTTTGAGCCATTGTCTAAGTCTCCAAGCTCTTGAGTACGATCGTAATGAACAGATAGCATCGTATCTTCATTAATGTCGTAATCAACAAATAGACCACCGACGAAACGCTCAGTTTCAACATCAGTTCCGTCAAAACGTGTACGCCATGAGTCCTGGTTTTCTTGAGATACAATCACACGAGCACGCAATGTCTGATCTTCATTGAGTGAACCACTTACATCTGCAACCGTTCGTGTGTAATTGTCTGAACCGATGTCTTGGCTCACATTCACTTGAGTTTCATACGTTGGTTTCTTAGCAATCATATTGACTAAGCCACCCGGAGTCGATTCACCATACAGTAGACCTGCAGGGCCTTTTAATACTTCTACACGTTCAAGCAATTCAACTGGCTGGCGGTAGTGAGACCAGTGTTGTACACCGTCACGCAAGTAGCTTGCGCCACTATCTAATGAGAAACCACGTAAGTTAAAACGCTCGCGGTTGGTTGATTTTGAACCCGCTGAAATTGAAGCATCATTTTTAAGGACTTCACCTAACGTACTCGCGCGTTGTTCATCAATAACTTGTTCGTCAATGACACTAACTTGTCCTGGCGTTTCTAACTGAGTCATCTCCATGCGCATTGCAGTAGAGTTCGTATCAGCTTTGTAGCCGTAATCGTGTCCTGTAACCACTAGCTTTTCATCAACGTCTGTCTTTGTTACTTCTGTACTTGCTACACCACTTGGTGCTGCGAGAACCGCGCCGATTATTAATGCCAAATGGCTCTTTGAAAATGTCATCCTACACTCCGAATATTTTAGGTGAGCCTCTATTTGAGCTCTGTTTCAACCGTTGCCGGTGTCCTTGTTTGATTTCGGAGGTGAATATAAGTGATAATTATTATTATTTGCATTAAATTTACATTCTTTGCGTTTGTAAATTTATGTAAAGGATTGCTGAGGCAGCAAAAACAGATATTAATGAGAATACTTAAAATAGAGACTGATTTTTAAACCACCTGTGATTTCACTATTTTCTGCCACGATCTTACCGTCCATTAAGTTCATTGCCTCTTTCACAATCGCTAAGCCTAAACCATAACCTCCTGACTGCTTATCTCTCGCAGACTCAAGGCGAGTGAATGGATCAAAAATAGACTTTAATTGATGCTTAGGAATACCAGGTCCGTCATCCTCGACCGTCACAACCACAAAATTTTGCATGCCAGTTTGAAGCTTACTTTTGTCAGCAGTAAAAGCATTACTCACCGACACTTGAATCACCGCATCTTGTCCTGCATATTTAATCGCATTTCCAATCAAGTTTTTTAATATTCGCAGTAACAGACGGGCATCGGCGTTGATCATTGGTGTTTGGTTATTCAAGTGAGTCTGGATCTGTTGATTCCCAATTAACTCCATTTTGCTTTGACTGGCTTGAATTTCACAATAGCTTTCAAGTTGTAACGGTAGGTATTCCGCATCGTATTGCGAATTCTCCAAGCGGCTGAACTGTAAGATCTCCCCTATCAGATCATCCATCTCGTTAATTTCAGTCTCTAACCGAGTGATTAAATGCTGCTCGCTGTCTTGTGATTTCTTACGTAACAAGTGTAACGCCAAATTTTGCCTAGCCAACGGTGTGCGAAGTTCATGGGACACATCTCTAATGAGTCTTCGCTGTTTTTCCGCTAATGAGTGTATCTTCTGCGTCATGTGATCAAAATCAGTGGCAAGCTCGTGGAATTCTGTGGTTTTAGAGTTCAGCTCATTAACCACACTAACGGAAAAGTCACCTTGGGATAACCGACGGCTCGCCTCTCTTAACCTATCGAGCGGTTGCTGAAGAAAGCGCAGCATGATACCGGTAAACAGAGTCAGAATCACAAAAGCGATCACTACTTTGATTAAGGTAAAATAGTAGACAAAATTTTTGGCTGGATGAACTTGATGAGGCAACTGGATAACCAACGTATTTCCATTTTCAAGCGGTAGGCCGATCAAAGGACGGTTGACTCTATCGTCCAACTGAACATCGATCGTACGCAAATAGCGAAGCTTGAATTCAAAATGCGGGTGCATACTTCGATGAGTAATCGGACGTTTATTGTCATCAATAATAAACAGATAATAGGGCTGTGCATTCGCCCAATCCGCTAACTCATCCATATCGCCTTCATTGATAAGTATGTTCGCTTGATAGGCCAAATCCTGCATATCGCGTTTTACTTCTGCAGGAATTTTTAGCAATGCTTTCACTAGAGCTTTCTCTGCAAGCGTTTGAACCACTAAGATCGATATCAGTATTGCCGCTAAGTAGCCAAATAATTTAAACGCTAAACCTGAACGATGCTGCTTAAGTGTTAATGCCATACCACTTAATGTCATGAGCCAGCCACCTCTAAGTAGCTATAACCCCTTCCTCTGATGGTTTTAATGTGCTGCTTAGATAAACCCGCTTGAACTATCTTGCGTCGAATGTTGCTGATATGCATATCTAAATTTCGATCGAACGGGCTCAACTCTTTCTTTAATACATTTTTTTGTAGATCCGCTTTTGAAACAATGACGCCACTGTTATTGATGAGATAATCCAATAATTCTGATTCAGTGCCCGTTAATGGAATACGAGCGAGTTGATCCGCAATTTTCGACGGTACTGAACTCAGGCTCTGCCTCTGGCGCTCTAAACCGACTCGACGCAAAATCACTTTGATTCGAGTGAGCAGCTCAGGCACTTTGAATGGTTTTGCAATGTATTGATCAGCTCCGGCTTGGTAACCATCGAGCATTGACGCTTCATCGTTCAGCGCGGTTAACATTAAAATCGGAGTAGCAAAGCGTTGGCAAATTCTTCGCGCGACTTGCAGGCCGTTCAGGTTTGGTAGCATGACATCGAGTAGAACCAGATCAACGGGATGAGATTGAATGAACTCTAGTGCGCTCTCACCACAATGAACAGAGCTGACATCATAACCTTCTTCGATTAAGACTTCGGTGAGTAATTCACACAGTTGTACATCGTCATCGACAACCAAGATAGAAGACATAATTAAACCACATCGTAATAAAAATGGTTCGCATTCTAATCTTGAGGTTTACAGATAGCAATATGATCTCAATAAATCGATCAATTATTCGCGTTACTGACTCGATTATTGACGGCTGACTGGGCTATCTGATGAAAGTGGGATGATACGACGAGAATCTAGATTGAGAGCATCGAAGTCATCGCTCCAATGTTTTTCTATCAAAGCATTCATCAAACCTGTTTCTTTAGCTCGCACTAAGGCTTTTTCAATAAGCTCTCTATGCACTGAGGCCCCTTCACTCAGATAGAATTGAAAATCTCGGTGATACTCAAGTAACAAATACTGTTCGATATCGAGTGCGGGATTAAATTTGGCTTCTCCTACTACTTCATTTACGCCTCTTGGAAAATAGTTCACTTCTCCGTCAACAGATAGAGAACCATATAGGTTTCGCCACTCTCCATCTTGCAAGAAAACATTGAGTTGATTTTGATGCCACACTTCAACATCAAACCAATTAATACCTAGACCTGCAATTAAACCAGAACGCTGTAAATCTTTAAGGTCATAAATATGTTCGTAGGCCTCTTGCGCCCCTTTAGGAATGAGTAATACGCGCTTACCGATAAGACCTGACGTCAGTGGGACTCTTACAGGGGTCAGTTGAGCATCTCGTCTATCTGTTTGAATCAACCACATTAATGAGAGCTGATTTTTCCTAACCATTTTTACCGCACGTTTTTGGGGGATATGTTTATCAGGAGTGATGATATTTAATTGGACGTCAACATCATTCAGAGCTTGAGTGAGAAGATCATGAAAGTAAGCATGACCACCATCTTTTTGTGACGGTAACGCTAACGTGAGTGATGACTGTTCTGCGAACACAGAACAACTAAACAATAAAGCAGCACTCCCAATCCATCGCATAGCCTCTCCTTTACTGTTATCGGAAGATATCACAACTAAAGTAGTTTCATTCTATGACCTCGACGCTCTTACTTCTAATCTTTAGCCTCAGACTTTACTTGAGCCAGCCATTGATCGTAGTAGTACGAAGCGGAAGCCATAAACTTTAGGATGACCATTAAACTATAGATGTAAAAAGAGAAAGTGACTCAGGTTTCTTAGTTACGAAGATGAATGAATATTGCGAGGATGAATGAACATACTGCGCCACATAGATGATGGCGCAATGGCCGAAAGCTTTTGAATTGCCGGTTTTGAGTAGTAGTTATTCGAATCATAGCTGTTCGAGTATAGCTGTTTGAGACTAGCGGTTTGGATTGTAGCGTTTTAAGCTGTAAATAAAGAAATGAGTGACTTATTCTTCGCTATCCATTTCAAACACAACATTGTAGTTTTCAGTATAGGTACAATTTGGCTGACGACTACAAGTGAAGAAGCGGCGTCCTTTAAATTCGCCTTGGCTTGCCACTTTAATGATCATTGGGCTGCCACATTTTCGACAAAAACGAACCTCTTTTTCGGGTTCAATTAGATCAATATGCGCGGCCAGCAATCTCTTCAACCGACTCACTTGATAGCTATGGCGAACAGACGCCCCAATCAAAGGAATGTTTGCTGTCTTACAGACATGCATCAATAACTTTTCGCGTTCGGCTTTGCCTTTATTAAGCTCTTTGCCATTATCTAACGCGATGACGACTCGAATTTCCATTGAACGAGGATCACACACAACAAAGTCAAAGTAGCTACGTGAAATTTTGTTGTTTGCGATAAACCAATCTTTCTTATTTCGGGCTTTTGCTGGCGTCACAACACTAGACATATTGACCTTAGCAAACACGGCACCATGCTCACCAACGGCTGATTTTAAGGCGTTATAAAAGGCCCCTTCCTGCATATTAAGAAGGTTACTTTTCTTTTGATAATTATGATCTTTTGTATCATCCGACTTCACGACATATTTCTGAATGATGATAAAAAACAAAACAAGTACAGCAACAATTATAAATATATTAGTCATGATCCAACACTGCTTGTAAAACAAAAGCTTAATCGAGATTTTATGTTATCTAAGCGTATGTTTAAACGTACGTATTGGCAAGAAGAAACTCTTGAGAGCCAATAATACTTGGGTTTGAGATGATCCAAACATAGCTCAGAAACCACCTCCTAGAGTTTGCTAACGTGAGATAAAAATGAATATCGGCTTCTCATCGAAAATGGCTTCAATGCTATACCATCAACTTCATTTAAAATTATCCTTAAATAACAAAGAATTATATCTCATCAATTAGCCAAGGTCTTTATTGTTGATCTAGATCATTTTTGATGTTTTGCAGATGCATTATGGTTAAAAGTGTTAAGCAAATGTAATTAATAGGTGGCAATATGGAACTAAAACAAGACCCGAGATGCTATACGGATGTGTGCGTAAATGGTAAGTGGTTTCATTATGATCACTGTGGAACCAGAGCTTACATGCTTAAAGGTGGTGCTTCAGCAACAGTAGAGCTAGCAAAAGAGCCTTCAACAGAAACTGAGCTAATTGATATGCTCGAAAGTATGTCTCAAATGATCTAATTTTCAGATACTCTGAGCCAAAATTACTGAGGGGCTTCTGCTCCTTTTTATTTGCAATAAAGCGGCTAGATCTTCCCCTAGCCTTTCTCCTTATTTTTAAAAACCTTTTTATTGATTGTCTTCTCAATTGAGATAAAATCGCGCTCCCATTCGTTTAGGCAAGTTTTACATGACTCAGAACACCGCACTTACTCAGAAACCCGATCGCAAAACAGCAATGCTTAACATTATTACTGCGGTAAGAGCCGATTTTCCATTTGATGCACCTGAAGCTCAGATCTGTGGGGATACTTGTGTCGGTTGCCCACGCAAGTTAATTGAGCTGGTGGAAAGTGATGTATTGTACTGGGAGGCTCAACTTCAACGTGAAGAACTGCCCAATATGACGGAAATTAGACAGTTCGGTAAGTTATGCAAAAATGTGCGTCGTAGTTTAGTGAGAAACGGATTGATTACGTAGCTATTGATAGCGGTTCAAAATGGTTTGATAGTGGCTGACATCATCTTCATTATGTACTGACTTTAAAGCGTCTAAACCCGCTTGCAATGAATCGATAGTGTCATCATCAATATGTGTATTGAAGGCATAAAATAACTCACCTTCTTGTAAAATATAGACGGGTTCAAAATCACTCGCTTTGTAGCCACTCACTTGAATCCACCATTTTGCTACATTCTCTTCATATGCCCATAAATCAATCCGCCCTTTATGTAACTGTTCTGCCAACGTCACAGCATAAGAGCTCTCTTGCATCGAATCTCTTGGGATCCCATGACTGATCAGCAATTGTTCTCCTACGTCATCTCGTATCACGCCTATTTTAAACTGTGCTAAATCCAAGCTTTCATTAATTACAATTTCATTCGACTTTTTAGCCAATACCACAACTCTCGTTTTACTTATTGGGCCAACCCACTTAAACAATGTTTCCCTACTGGGCGTTCTTGTCATCGAAAACAGTGCCACATTCGGCTTCACAAGTGCATCACGATACGCTCTCGCCCAAGGTTGAATCGTAATGTCCTTATTGTTTAACACGACCCCAGAGTGATGCGCCGCTTCAATTAACAGGTCGACTGATATTCCTTTTACCACGCCATCTTCACTAAAGTTGTAAGGGGGATACTCTTCAGTTAGATAGTTTAAAGAAGATAATGAAGCCGCATTGGCAAACGTAACACTGAAAAGTAGCGTACTAAAAAGCCATTTTTTTACGCTCAACACCCTTAAAATCAGGGCATTTAATACGCCAATAATCAGCGTTAATCTTGATATGAGTAACATAATCACTCCAAATATATTTATATTATTATCATTAATAATGTAGGAGTGATTATAAAATTCGTCTAGCGGGGTCAGTACGATATCTTTAAGCTTTACCGCGATTCGCTTTACTCAGCAACTCGCTTTGCCGTAATCGTTATTTCTACCTCTTACTTATTCAGCATCAATTTGATTTTCAGGCATGGCATCAATGAATGCCGCTTGCTGATTACATCGTTCATAGATGCTTTCAATGGTAGGAAATGGCGTCATATCAACCCCAAAACGTATTGCGTTATACACTTGAGGTACAAGACAAATATCAGCGAGCGTGATCTCGTCACCAACGCAATACAAACCAGAGGAGTGTTTAAGTTTGGTTTCGAACGCTTCAAACCCAATGCCAATCCAATGTTTGTACCAGCTCTGCTTGTGCTCTGCTGTCATTTCGCACTCTTGCTCAAGATATTGAAGTACTCGCAGATTGTTGATGGGGTGAATATCAATGGCGACATCTTGTGCCAGCGCTTTAACGGTATAACGTTGTTCACCATTTGAAGGAATTAATGGATGACCACTATAGGTTTCATCTAAATAATCCATAATTGTCATTGATTGATTCAGAACGAGATCGCCATCTTTTAATACCGGAACAAGCTCGTTAGGATTCATTTCATGAAATGCCTCAGAATGCTGATCTCCCCCATTCTTAATCAGATGAACAGGGGTAGTTTGATAGTCTAATTGTTTCAAATTCAGCGCGATTCTGACTCGGTATGCCGCCGATGATCGCCAATAGCTATAAAGCATTATCGTCGTATTGTCTTTATTGTTCATATCGGCGGTATTCCCTAGCTTAAGTTTATATAAAGTAAGTTCACATTAAGACGGTTTATCATGACGAACGATGGTCTGCTCGATCGTACCAAACAAGTTATTCCCTTCAGAGTCATGCATCTCCATCTTTATACTGTCTCCAAACTTCATGAATTCAGTACTCGCTTGCCCATCACGAATAGTCTCTATCATCCTCACTTCAGCGATACATGAATATCCAACACCACCTTCAGAAATGGATGTTCCATACTGAGTCCCCTGCTTATTTGAAACCGTACCAGAACCAATAATCGCTCCACTTGCTAAGGGACGAGAGCGTGCGGCATGAACGATCAAGTCAGGAAATTCAAACGTCATATCGGTGCCAGCATTAGGGCATCCAAATAAATTGCCATTGAATGTGGACTCCAATGGCAACGATAATTTCCCACCATCCCATGCCTGCCCTAATTCATCGGGAGTCAGAGCTACAGGTGAAAATGCCGATGATGGTTTTGATTGAAAGAAGCCAAAACCTTTGCCTAATTCAGCAGGGATTAATCCACGTAGCGATACATCATTCACCAACATCACTAAACGGATACTCTCTTTTGCTTGTTTGATGGAAGCGCCCATTGGGACGTCACTAGTAATCACAGCGACTTCCGCTTCAAAATCTATTCCCCACTGTTCGCTTTCCACTGGAATATCATCTTGAGGACCAATAAAGGAGTCCGATCCACCTTGGTACATTAGTGGGTCCGTCCAAAAACTTGGTGGCATTTCAGCTCCGCGAGCCTTTCGTACTAACTCGACGTGATTGACGTATGCTGAGCCATCGGCCCATTGGTAAGCTCTTGGCAGCGGTGACTCACACTGTGACTGAATAAACTCCACAGCATCAGATAACTCACCCTTGTTCAGAGCTTGATAAAACTCGTCTAGCTGTGAGTAAACCTTATCCCAGTTATCCAGTGCATATTGTAAGGTTTGAGCAATATGAGTGGGCGCAATGCACTTGGTTAAATCTTTGCTTACAATGACTAATGCACCGTCTCTTGTTTCATCTTTGAGTGTGGCTAATTTCATTTTCTCCCTCCATTAACGCCAGCTATAAACATACTGCTTGTTCTCTGCTTTTTTTGCTGCATCGCCAAATTCCAATGCTTGTCGAGTATCGATCATCACCGCGACTTCATCGGTAAACTTTTTCTTATGTTCTAATCCGGCTTTAAATGCTTTGGGGTGAGGCCCGTGGGTAAATCCTGCCGGGTGAAAGGTCACCATCCCCGCTTCGATGTTGTCTCGGCTAAAGAAATCACCCGCGTGATAAAACAGCACCTCATCATAATCGTCATTGTTGTGATAGAACGGAACTTTCAATGCTCCGGGATCGCTCTCAATGGGACGAGGCACAAAAGTGCAAACCACAAAATCTTTCCCAACAAAAGTGGTATGAGCGGAAGGTGGCAAATGATATCTGTGGGACATTAAAGGACGAATATCACGCCAATTCAGTTTGACTACCGCCAAATCACCGTGCCAGCCCACAGCATCAAGTGGGTTAAACGGATAGGTAATCACACTCTTTTTTTCATGGCGTTTTATATGAACTTTGGTCGTATTCTCTGAGTATTGAGCTTTGAATTGATCATTAATGGATGGCACTTCGAGAATAGCAGGGTCAAATACGGCATGATGACCAACCATCCCTTTCTCAGGTAGCGAATAGGAGCCATCGGTGCTTTCAATCATCAAGATGAATAGAGGCTCCTTCACTTCCAAGCGCCAAGAGGTCGAGCGAGGGATCAAAACATAATCCCCTTCAGAAATCTGAATATGTCCATAATCACAGAACATATCTGCCTTACCCGCATGAATAAACAGTAAGTCATCACCATCAGCATTTCGTACTAGGAAATCCATCGTGTTACTGATTTTCCAAGTTCGAATTTTACAGCTGCTATTATGCAGAATATGAGGAGCAGACCACGGACTCGCTTGTTCTGACTCGTCAATAAGGTTGCAGTCAAATGCACGTGGCCTTAACTCACCTTCCCATTCACTCCATCCCGTAGGAGCATGTTGATGATGGAAGTGTGCCGCAGGACCGAAGAAACCTCCGCGCCCCGCTTCCCTTTCGTAGATAGCCTCGCTTGGGAAGTCGGCATGTGCTTGCTTAGAGCACACTCCCTCCCGATGAGGAAATGTGATCCATTTATGCATTATCTAGTACTCCTCGACGAATTTGATCTTCTTCGATAGATTCAAACAGCGCCTTGAAGTTACCTTCACCAAATCCTTCATTGCCCTTGCGCTGAATGATCTCAAAAAATACGGGCCCAATGACGGTCTGAGTAAAGATCTGCAATAGGATGCCATCTTTCATCGGGGCACCATCAATCAGCACGCGCAAATCTTTAAGATCTTGAAGATTTTCATTATGACCCTCGACCCGTTCATTCACTTTGGCATAGTAAGTGTCTGGCGTCGGCATGAAATCCATCCCACGCTCACGTAACGTTCTGACGGTCTGGTAAATATCATCCGTTGACAATGCGATGTGTTGAATGCCTTCACCTTTATATTCACGTATAAACTCTTCGATTTGTGATTTATCATCTGAAGATTCATTAATTGGAATTCGAATTTTTCCACACGGAGCGGTCATCGCTCGGCTTACTAGCCCAGTGAGTTTGCCTTCAATGTCGAAATAACGGATCTCTCTGAAATTACCAATACGCTCATAAAATCCAGACCACACGTCCATATGCCCTTGCTTAACATTATGAGTTAAGTGATCGATATCAAGTAAACCGACCCCTTGAGTCTGTAAACGCAGTTCAGCATCGTCATAGAATTTGAAATCAACGTCATAAATGTTTTGGCTTCCGTAGCGATCAACAAAGTAGATCAAACTATCGCCAATGCCATAAATAGCAGGGATGCTTAGCTCCATTGGGCCAATTTCAGTTTTGTAAGGCCTGCCTCCATTTCCGACAGCATGCTGATACGCAGCGCCAGCATCAGAAACTCGAAAAGCCATGCCACAAACAGATGGCCCATGAATGGTAGAAAATGCTTCAGCTTGGCTATGCGGTTGAGCATTGACGATAAAGCTAATGTCACCCTGACGATATAACCACGCCTCTTTAGAACGATGCTTGGCTATTTCAGCAAAACCAAGAGATAAAAACAGTGCTTTAAGCTTGGCAATCCCTTCAGGATCCGCCGCAGTATATTCTACAAATTCAAAACCATCGGTACCTAGTGGGTTAAATGAAGTGGTCATGCTCTACTCCTTTAGAGAACTACGATTTCACTTAGGCGAACTAGTGCCTAAGAGAATGTTTAATTAACATATTATTAACCTTGAGGGAGTTTTAGCCATTTGAGAAGTCATTTGATTTAAATCAATGTTTGGTAATAGACGGGCGACAATGTAAATTTAATGTTACACAAAGACCAGTGATAGGATGAATCGTTTAAAACCGTCTATTTTCAGCCTGCTACCCCATATTTATCTGTCCATAGATGGCTACAATAGCGCTTCAACATGTAAATTAGATTCGCCATTTATGCCTCTTTTATTTCTAATCGTTACTCAGTTGTTCCGGCTTTAGCTCATGGTTGTCGCAAGTGAGTAAATGAATAGGCTTATTTTTCACAGCGCTGACTTTGTTTATCAAATTTGTTGCTCAGATCGCCGGTAACCGCTCCATTCTTTGATTTAAAACAGGCATAGGTAACAGAAATTAGAGCTATATTCGTTGCCTGTTCCCTGTTCCCAACTTGCTTCATTCATGGTTTTCACGCTGGCATCGTCTCTCTTTCAGCACTCTATGAATAAGTAAGTTATTAATAATGAGAGTTAACCAATGACTGATATCAATCAACAACGTCTAGTTGAGCACTTTTGCCAACTTGTGAAAATCGACAGTGAATCACGCAATGAAAAACAGATCGCTGAAACGTTAGCCGAGCAATTAAGCGCACTTGGGTTTGAAGTACATAAACTAGCAGTGCCTGAGGAAGTGTCTAATGGCTTTAATGTTTACGCTCGCCTTGAAGGTAAAATTGATGACAGCATCGTACTAAGCTGCCACATGGATACGGTAACTCCTGGTATTGGCATCGAACCTATTATTGAAGATGGCATTATTCGTTCTAAAGGCAACACTATTTTAGGTGGCGACGATAAATCTGGCATTGCAGCGATCATGGAAGCCGTTCGTTGTATTCAAGCAGATAACCTTGAGCACAAGACCATTGAAATTGCATTCACTGTGTTTGAAGAAGGTGGATTATTTGGCTCTAAAAACTTCGACATGTCTTACATTAAGTCAACCAATGCGATCGTTCTAGATACGGGCGGTCCAGTTGGTACTATTGTTAACTCTGCGCCAGGCCAACAAAAAATCGTAGCGAAAATCACAGGTCGCCCTGCGCATGCGGGTCTTGCTCCAGAAGAAGGTATCAGTGCGATTGCAGTTGCTGCTGATGCGATTACTCAAATGAAGCTTTTACGTGTCGACGAAGAGACAACAGCTAACATCGGTATCGTGGAAGGTGGACAAGCGACTAACATCGTGATGCCTGAATTACGTATTGTTGCGGAAGCACGTTCATTGAACGACGACAAACTAACAGCTCAAGTGGATCACATGATCAACACTTTCAAAGCCGCGGCCGACAAACATGGTGCTGAAGTAGAAATTGAATCAACACGTGCTTACAACGCATTTGTTATTGCTGATGATCACCCGCATATCCAAAACGTTAAAGCAGCGTTTGAGAAAAATGGATTAACGCCAATCACTAAAGGTACAGGTGGTGGTAGCGATGCAAATAACTTCAACGAGAAAGGTTTAACCACAGTCAATATTTCTACTGGTATGGCTAAAGTTCATACTACTGAAGAGCATATTGCCATCGATGACATGGTAAAAGCAGCAGAGTTTGTTAAAACATACCTAACAACTGCATAAAACTTTTAGTCAAATCAAAACAATATACAGCACATCTTTACAACCTAAGGTGTGCTGTCATTTAAATGTACATCGTTCTCTATAACCGTGTTAAACTGTCTTCGTAACGGTTAAGTGAGACAATTGATGACACAAGTATTTTTGCCACGACTAAGAGAAAATCAGTGCAAAATAATACCTGAAGTGCTTTTGCAGATGACGGTATTTATAGTTTTAATTGCAAGTTTCTACATTTCTATTTTCTTCACACTGATTGAAGAAAAAAGTCAGGTTCTCTCTTTCACATCTGCTTTCATCTTCGTGTTTCTTTTTACTAAAGGCGCTAAAGTTCTACCTGTAGTGATCCTCAGTTTATTTAGCTATTATCATTTTATATCAGGTAAAGGTTTAGTTCCGTCCTTAGAGTTTTCAATTTTATTTCCTTTAATTTCATATGCTTTTGCCACGTTATTTCAATATATCAAGTCGAAAATTGAGCCTTATAATTACACTCTCATTTTAACCAGTTACGTTATTGTTGTAGGGTTTCTTTACCCCGTAGTTAACAGTTCCTTATACTGGCTACAGAGCGTGAAGCAAACCTCTTTAATGCCAGCTCCGGATCTAATGTTACTGGCGATTATTGGTGGTAATCTCACTCATCTCATTTTAACACCACTACTCATCATAACGGTTAGTACGTTAACAAGAAAACGTACAGTTCCCTTTCTAGACATCGATAATGAAATGCTCAAGTCGAGGTTTAAAAGTAGCCATTACTGGTATTGGTTAGCAACCTGTTTGGCAGGCATGTTGACGATTCTGTTTATTAATAACAGCATCATCTTAAACACCGTATGTTTAATATCACTGTACTGTGTTGCTGTTGGCCTAGGACGATTTGGTCTCATTCGTCCATTCGCTATCGCCGCCACCGTGGTTGTGCTTGCTGTTCACAACTCTGTGCAACGATTTAACTTAAAAGTGATTGATACTTATCAGTTCTATGATCAACTTTTAGTTTTCGCGATTATTGCAGCCTTGATTTTCCTTCTGGCTGGGCATTCAATCCGAACGTATTTAACGACAAAATCCGCGATTGAACACGAGCGCCGAGATCCCTATACAGGCATCTATAACTTATCTCAGCTGAAAGAAGATCTAAATCAACATACTAAAGTGGTGCTTATTTATATCGATCTCGAAGCTACATTGTCAAAGACATTATGTTTGGGCCACAAAGGTAGAGCTCAGTTTTTAAAGAATTTAAGTGAACATTTAGGTGACAGAATAACCTTTATTTCTCGAAGCTATCTGCCCCCCTTTTCAAGCGGTCTATTATGTTATTTGCCAGTTAATGAAAGAGTTAATGTTCAAAATGAAATAGACGCGTTGTTGCTCTCTTTGAAACACTTTCAATTTATCAAAAGCGGTCACTCAATCGAATTAGTAAAACGTTCTTTGATTTGCACCGAAATATCAACCAATAACAATATTGAGTCTATTGTCTCATTACTATGTGAGCAATATACGAACAACCGAACAAAGGTACTCTGGCTTGATAGCTGTAAATCCAGTTCAACTCAAGTTGATAAACTGAGCTTTATTCAAGAAGCATTTAAAAATGACGACTTTGAGCTTTTCTGCCAGCCATACAAAAAGCTAGGGTCTAACAATAATCAAGAATATTTCGAAGTGCTTCTAAGGTTAAACTCAGCCCACCAGCGTCATATGATACCGGCCAGTTTTTTTCCTTTGATATTTAAGTTTGGCTTAGAAAAAGAGCTGGATAAGTGGGTGGTAGAGCACACCTTCAAATCGCTCAATGAATACGTTATCAACTGGTCTCAAATTGGTCGCTGCTCAATTAACCTGACCGCCACAAGTTTGAACTTTGTGGAACTGGCCGATCAAATTATTGATTATGCAAGAATTTATTCGGTTCCGTTGAATAAGATATGTTTTGAAATCACCGAATCTATGGCACTACATAACGAAGATATTGCGATACAAACAATAGAGAAGCTTAGAGAGGCGGGTTGTTGCATCGCTCTAGATGATTTTGGTACTGGTTACGCGAGTTTCGATTACCTGCGTAGGCTGCCACTTGATGTACTAAAAATAGATGGATCTTTCATCAAAAACATCACCACTAACCCTACCGACGTGAAACTGGTTCAGGCAATGAGCCAAGTAGCTTCGAGTATGAACCTAGTAACTGTGGCTGAGTTTGTTGAATCTGAGCAGCATACTCAGATTCTCGAACAGTTAGACATTGATTTTGCTCAAGGCTTTGGGATTTCAAAGCCCTTACCTCTTAAAACACATTTAGATCAAACTCAAACAGCCAATACACGTTGTGCGTAAAACCTTTTAAACCCTATAATTTATTAAACTCAATATTTTTTAAAACCTATAAGCCTTTTAAAAGCCTCTGCGCTTCCAAAATTGACCTTCATCTTTAGCGGTTAAATCGAACGTTTTATCCGCTACGACCTGACCTTTTAATTCAACGGTCATTCGCCACTTGCCAATTTTGTTTTCAATTGGGGCCCAGATAGTGTCGCCTAAGTAAAAATCCCAATCATTGTTACCAACATATTCCTCACCATCAAACGGTTCTAATACTTCACCTTTATCTGTCGTGATATCTGGATGATATATGCAGTAGCGAATCTTCTCACCCTTCGCTTTTTTAATGTTCAAGATGAAACCGAATTCGACATCAAGCTCAGCAGGTACTTGAGTCGTGAACTCTTGGATCTTCGGAAGATCTTTAGATTTTGAATCCCATGTTGAGTAGATCCCATAAGAGACCATATCGACGATTGAAGAACGTTTTGCCATGTTTATAATCACTATTTTAAAAGTTAAAGTCTTGGAATTCTGTACGTTTTACTCTTGCCACTGACGCTTCATTCTCGCAACCGTAGCGGCATCGACACCATGAATATTGTTATAGCTCTCTCTGCACACTATTATGCAAAGTTCTACTCGATGCTTCTTCGCAAGTCGCTGGTAAGCTTTCATTTCCCAGTGACAAACAAAAGTATTGGCGACAACCACACTCTCACCGGCTTTTAGCCATTCATCAGTCTGCTTTTGACACCATTCATGCGCTTGTTTCAGTTTTGATGCATTAAACTCATAGGTACCGGCATCATTAACGAAATACATATCGGCTTCGACATGTTTAGCTGGTAATGATTTTGCTAAAGTCGATTTACCTGAGCCCGGTAAGCCTCTAATCAAAGTTAAGGTTTGCACACATAATTCCCTATCAATTTCAGTATTATCAGCCGCGTTGTATTCTAATCGCATTATACCTTGGTACCACAGAATATAACCCTATTTTATAACACGTCATACACTGTTTGTTTTTGTGATCCCATCGACCGCTCTTCGAAAGTATTAAAATCAGATTAAGTTTGCATACGATGTCGACATCTCCCTCTAATTAAGTTAGGTTTAGATGTATAGACGTCCAAAAATAGCTTAGGGAGCAAGCTGTGCCAATACGAATCCCCGATCAATTACCCGCATCCGATGTGTTACGCCAAGAGAATATCTTCGTGATGCCTGAATCTCGAGCTTCTACTCAGGAAATTCGACCTCTGAAAGTGCTGATCCTTAATCTGATGCCTAAAAAGATTGAGACTGAAACCCAATTTCTTCGCTTACTTTCAAATAGTCCTTTGCAGGTTGATATTGAATTACTGCGCATCGATGATCGCCCAAGCAAAAACACACCAACAGAACATTTAGACAACTTCTACCGCCAATTTGAGATGGTTAAGAAGCGTAACTTTGATGGTTTGATCATTACAGGTGCGCCACTCGGGCTAGTCCAATTTGAAGATGTTATCTATTGGGAACACCTTGAAGATATTATGTCTTGGGCGAATAAACACGTCACTTCAACTCTGTTCGTCTGCTGGGCGGCTCAAGCGGGTCTCAAACTGCTCTATAACTTGCCAAAGCGAACACGCAAAGAGAAGTTATCTGGTGTTTATCACCATAAATTACACCAAGAGTTCCACCCAATTCTGCGCGGGTTTGATGATACTTTCCTTGCACCACACTCTCGTTATGCTGATTTTTCACCAGAATATTTAAGTGAGCATACCGATCTTGATATCCTCGCGAGTTCTGATGATGCTGGTGTCTATTTGGCAGCAACCAAAGATAAACGAAATGTGTTTGTTACCGGTCACCCTGAGTATGACGCTTTCACCTTGCATCATGAGTATGTCCGTGACTTAAGTGAAGGCATGGAGCCTGTGATTCCAATTAATTACTACCCTAACGACAATCCGGACAATAAGCCGAACGCAAGTTGGCGAAGTCACGGGCATTTACTGTTCTCAAATTGGCTAAATTACTGTGTTTACCAACAGACGCCATATGATCTTGATGCGTTTAGCGAAGCAAATTTCACTCATGATGAGTAATCATTAAGGACGAATTCCAATAAAAGAAAGCCGCGTTGTTCGCGGCTTTCTTTTATCTTATCCGGTTTACAGCCTTTTTATCTAGCTTCCAACCAATTTGACCTTTTCCATCTAACTTAAGATTGCTTACTGTCTCGCAATATCTTCACTCCTACCACTTAATAGGGACCAATTTGCATACTATATCTGCATAATTGTTTGGAGAGTGACTATTGATGAAAACCGTATCGTATAAAGTGAGCCTTTTAGCCACCACGGCTTTGCTTCTATCTGGCTGCGTGACTGTAACCGATGGAGAACCACAAACTACCTCAGATCCAATCGCAATGGCTGAGTCACGGATCTCGCTAGGTCTGGGATACTTAGAAAACAGAAACATGGTTAAAGCACGAGAGAATTTAGAGCTCGCCGTCAGACACTCACCAAATTATTATCGCTCCCACCTTTCAATGGCACATTACTATGAGGTGGTATCAGAATATGACAAAGCGCGTGCATCTTATGAAGTCGCACTTAGGCATGATTCACGAAATGGGAATGTCTTAAACAACTACGGAACTTTCTTATGCAAGCAGGGAGAGTTTGAACAAGCAGATCGCTACTTCAACAAAGCCATTCAACAGCCTTATTATTATCTCGTTTCAGCCAGTTACGAAAATGCGGGGTTCTGTGCTCTAAAAGCACAACACATTGAAAAGGCAACGGCGTATTTCCAACGCGCATTAGATCATGACCCCAACCGAGTAAGATCAACATTACAGCTCGCCAATTTAGAGGTAACCAATGATCAATATAATGACGCTCGCTTACGCCTGTTACGTTTCCACAAACGATATGGCTATCAAATAACCTCATTACAAATTCTGATTAGATTAGAGTCGCTAGCAGGAAACACAGTATTGGAGAATAAATACCGTGAGCAACTTACGAAAATGCAAGGATAAGCACATCGTCATAGGCTCATGTTGCGGAAAGGTATTGTTATGGAAGCTGTTATGGAAAACATAGTTATAGAAGCTATTGTTAAGAAAGACGTGCGATGGAAAGAACTACTTTCTGTCGCGTGTCCGTCTTCTCTCTCTACCCATACCACGTAAACGACGCACTTTTGTACGTCGTTTTATCTTCTGAGATTCACGGTAGATAATGCGAATAAATAGAATAAGCCCAATCAGCAACAAGACTGAAAATACGCTCATAAAACTTTCGCATAACCAGTCTGGTTTACAAGGAAGGTAAATTTCAAATTCCATGAATCCTCCTAACCTATTTAGTGGCTAATTAATGGAATTATTCATTAATTAACTCACCTCTTAACCTGTTGACTCTCAGTGATGTCTTTGTGGTATTGATTTACTCTTGTTCTTCACCTAGCAACCAATCTTGTCGCTGCTGTTTGTCTAAAAATGTCCAAGCCACAAAACGGCTGACTTTTTGGCCTTGGCTCATCTCTACAAATTTAACTGATCGTGCCCCTACTTTTTCAAGTAGCACTCGCGTTTGATCAACATGTTCACCTTTCGACATCAAGGTAGTAAACCACAACACTTGATGTGCATAATCCGCACTCTCTTTGACCATCTTCGCGATGAACTCGGCTTCACCACCTGGACACCATAACTCATTGTTCTGGCCACCAAAGTTAAGTATAGGCGCTTTTGATGATGACGCTTTCAAATTAGCCGTCTCTTTGAACGGTTTTCCTTGAATGGCGCGTCCGCCACGTTTTACTTTATTGGCATTTAAGTTGTCAATTTTTCGCTGACTGCCTTGCTGCGCTTCTTCTTGAGACTTATGGAATGGTGGATTACATACCGTTATGTCATAGCGTTCTTTTTTCTTGATCACACCCTTAAAAATAGAATCAGAGTCATTTTGTAAGCGACACTGGATTCGGCCTTTCAAATGCGGGTTTGTGCTTGCGATGAAACTTGCCATCTTGATTGATAGCGGATCAACGTCACTTGCAACAAAGCGCCAACCATATTCACTGACACCAATAATTGGATAGATGCAGTTTGCACCCATACCGATATCAAGAGCGGTAACAGTTTTATGATTAAACTCAGCCCCATCCAACTCATCATTAATTAAGTCCGCAACGCGATGAATGTAATCCGCTCGCCCTGGAATGGGTGGACATAAGTAGCCTTCAGGAATATCCCAATGCTTCACGCCATAGTGATGAGCAAGCAACGACTTGTTCAGCATTTTGACCGCAACTGGGTTCGAGAAATCAATGCTCGATTCCCCCATCGGGTTCTTAATAATGTGCTCACTTAATTCAGGTAGTGCTTGAGCAAGGGCAACGAAGTCATAACGACCTTTATGCTGGTTACGGACATGTAAGCCATCTTTACCCTTTAATTTAGGTGCTGAACGCTTGCCGCCGTTTTTGCCGTGGGGTTTATTACCGCCGGCTTTATTGCGGTTTGGTTTATTGCTGCCCGGTTTATTACTGCTAGGCTTGTTGCGAAAATCTGATTTTTTAAAATTCGGGTTCTTCGTGTTCGGTCTCTTTGCCTGTGAGTTCGACGCTTTTGATTGATTAGAACCCGTTTTGCTAGACTCACTTTTATCTGTCATTGAAGGTTGAGCTGACGCTTTTTGTGAGCGACGGTTCTTTGAATTCGACTTTTGTGACACCGTCACCCCATCACTACTCTTATTAAGAGATAACGTTTTTTTCGGCTCGGTTGTAGACGTTTGTTTTGATTGAGTCATATTTTACTACTGCTTATTTTGTTCATTTTTCAGATCAACGTAGATCATAAAAAGACGAGCATCAAGTTCTAGCTGATGATAGTCAGGGGTCATGTGGCAACACAGTTTGTAGAAAGCTTTGTCATGCTCTTTCTCTTTAATATGAGCAAGTTCATGAATCACCAACATTCTTAACAGTGGCTCAGGAGCGGTTTTAAAGACACTCGCAATTCTAATTTCATTCTTTGATTTTATTTTGCCGCCATGCACTTTTGCTACATAGGTATGAAGCCCTAACGCATTATTAATCAGGTGGATCTTGCTATCATAAATCACCTTACTGATGGGTGAGGTTTTCTTCATGTAACGATTCTTAATATCCATCGCGTATTCAAATAACGCTTTCTCACTTTTAATGGTGTGATTTTCTGGATATCGCTGTTCAAACCAAGGAATAAGCTTCTCGGTTTGTATTAGCTGTTCCACTTGAGTGACGATATTTTTTGGATAACCGTTTATATAGCGTAATGAGGGATGCATAACTAATCTTGTAACTTCGCATGGCTGTATCGATATTGACGCGCAGTGTACCCTATCCGCCTTTTCTATTCACCTCAGATTCGTTACACTCGCAGCCCATAATTTATATCGCCGGATTTAAGAAGGTTATTTCCATGAAACGTATTGTTCTTTATGTTGCCGATAAGTGCCCACATTGCAAAGATGCTCAACGCTATTTGGACTCCAAAGGCATTAAATACCGCCTGACTAATGCAAAAATGCAGCGCGGACGCAAAGAACTACAAGCGATGGGTGCTCGTTCAATTCCTGTGCTAAAAATTGGCGATCAAGTCATGGTTGGTTGGAATCAGAAGAACTTTGACAAGATGTATAACGCCTAAGCTTTGATCCAGAGAAAGCAGTATGTGGAGCTACACATACTGCTTTACGAAATTAATAAAAGTTCGGTCCGCATTCGACAAATATCCCTCTTTTCGCCAAGCTATCGCTAAATCCAAGTGCACCGGTTCTTCAAATGGAATCGCTACCACGTCTGGTTCATTCTCTGTCACAATTTCTAGCAAAGCAGTTATCGCAAATTCTCGCCTTACGATATTCAAAATCATTGGCAACAGGTTCGTTTCAAATGAAAACTTCGGCGTAAAGCCAAACTCGTCGCACAGCTTGTCTATGAATTCACGGTGAAAATAGGTTGTTTTAAACATCACTAACTCTTGATCAAAGAACTGCTGATAAGAGATAGAAGCCTGTTTTGCGAACGGATGTTGTACCCCGACCACTGCGACCATTTGTGAACTCAAAAGCGGATCAACATCCAACTCATCAGGCACATCTTCGTTAAGGATAACGCCAATGTCGAGATCGCCATCCACCAGCATTTGCCGTATTGCTTGAGTGCCTGCATTGATGACGGTCATTTTAAGGTTTGGATAGAGGTTTTTAAACGCCATCACAACTTCAGGCAAAAAATATGAGCCGACCATGCTAGGAGCGCCAAGCCTGACCTCTCCTTTTTCAAGCCCTTTCAACTCCGCCATTGCTAATACCGCATCATCAATTTGTTGAACAATACGCTTTGCGTGTTCAAGAAGAACGTTCCCTTCATGGGTTAGCGTCACTTTTCTATCATTGCGCCTAAATAGCTCAAGTGCGAGCTGCTGTTCAAACTTTTTGATTGAAATGGAAAGTGCAGGTTGAGCAATATGCAGAGACTCCGCTGCACGTGTAAAGTTCTGATGCTCTACAACGGCAAGAAAGTGTTTAAGCTGTCGAGAATCCATTATGTCCTTTCCATATAAAAAATATATCAACTAAATAAATTTAATATATTTCATTAATTCACAAACCACTGATAACTTGATCACATTGGCTATCATTTAAATTTTCCGTGTAGTGTCACCTTAGTCACTGCACACCTAAGCAAGTCCGTAATAGCCCGCTAATTCACTACAGATACGATATTTAAGGAATCATCATGATCGAGTTAGGCAGTAAGCAGTATTTCAAAGTCACCGCCGGACTTGCGCTTGGTTCATTTATTGTGTTTTGTAACCTTTATCTTTTTCAACCAATGCTGCCTTACATGGCCGATCACTTTGGCGTTACAGAAACTCAAGTCAACTGGTTATTCGCATCTACAACACTTGTACTCGCCGTCAGTTTAGTCCCGTGGGCAATAAGCTCTGAAGCATTTGGTAGACGACGTATTTTGCTTATTGGTCTGTTTTCAATTCCGATGATTGGCGCGCTGATGTTGATAGGTGACAGCTTGCTGTTCTTAATTGCAGCACGAGCACTGATGGGACTTGTGCTTGCGGCTTTCGCTTCTGTCGCCGTCGCCTACATGGTAGAAGAACTCTCTCCCACGGCTTTTACTCAAGCCATCGGGGGATACATTGCGGCAAATTCCCTTGGTGGAATTACAGGCCGAATTTTAGGTGGTGTGCTAACCGACTCCTTTAGCTGGCAATGGGCGCTAGGTGTTATCGCTGTTTTTAGCTTGTTTGGGGCTATCGCGGTCTATTTCTTACTACCGAAACAGAAAAATTTCACACCTCAGCGAGGGATGTTTTTCCATCATAATCGCGCGCTCATTACTCACATTCGCAACAAAACCATCTGGTTAGCCATGCTCATCGGTGGCGTGAATTTCGCCCTATTCGTTAATCTATATTCGGTCATGGGTTTTCGTCTGGTATCCGAACCGCATAACTTGCCTATTAGCCTCGCGTCTCTGATTTTCCTCTGTTATTTAGCCGGAACTTTCAGCTCAAAGCTAAGTGGACGTTGGAGCCGTCAATACAACCCAATCACTGGCATGTCTATCGGTGCAGTCATTAGCATGCTAGGAATGTGGATAGCCGTAATCGATGAGCTTCCCTTTATGCTTTTAGGGCTAATGCTCATCAGTTTTGGCGCATTTTTCACCCATACTCTCGCTTATGGTTGGGTGAGTCAGCAAGCCACAACCGCGAAAGCGACGGCAACTGCGATGTATCTCGGGCACTACTATATTGGAGGAAGCTTAGGTGGATTCATGTTGCTCTATTGCTGGCAAGTAGCAAGTTGGGGCGGTGTTATCACCGGAGGAATGATCCTGTATGCGCTCGTTTTCTTTCTTTGCTTTAAATTGCAGTCTCGTCAGACTGACCTTTCCTCTTTCTCGAATGCAAAAACATAAACTGGTTAAGCATCTGCGTGGTATTCTTGTCGGTAATAATCAAAAATAATATCAATGGAATCACGCAATGCCTTCCCAAAGCTCAACACCTTCGACACAACAAGTCCACGACCAAGTTAAGCAGTGGTTAGATGACGTCGTAATCGGCCTTAATCTCTGCCCTTTTGCCGCTAAACCACAGCGTAATAAACAGATCAAGATTTTTGTTAGCGAAGCAGAAACCGAAGAGACGCTGCTAGAAGATATTCTTCAACAATTCATGATCCTTGAATCTAAAACGGCAAAAGAGTTAGAAACAACGTTGGTTGTCGTTCCCAACATGCTGCAAGATTTCTTCGATTACAATATGTTCATCGACTGGATTGAAGCGTTGATAAAACAGCAAGAGTGGGATGGCACTTTCCAACTTGCGACTTTCCACCCAGACTACTGCTTTGGTGGCGCGGATCCTGAAGATGATGAGAACCTGACCAACCGTTCTCCTTATCCTGTGTTTCATTTGATTCGTGAAGAGAGCATGGAAAAAGTGCTGAAACACTACCCAAATCCAGAAGCGATCCCAGATACAAACATCGCCCGTGTTGAGTCACTCACAGCGGAAGAGCGTCGTAAACTCTTCCCATACTTGTTCTCGTAATATCGATACAGTCTAAGCTGTTCATACAATAACAGTGTTCATCGCCCGATTTTAGAAAGCAGTTTCAGAGTGCAGTTCTAGGGTGCAGCTTGCTTCCCTCTTTGGTAGAATCGGCGGCTGAACTAATAAATGGACACTGTCATGCATCTTTCTCAACTTACCTCAGATATCTTTCAACACCTTTACCGCGATATCGAAGAATTTCGTAGCACGTTTGACCTTCCAGTTGCTGACCCAGCAAGTTTAGACAGCAAAGCTGACACATTGCATACATCACTTGCTATTGAAGAGTTAACAGAACTAGCGGAAGCAGATTGTAAAACAGAACAAGCGGATGCCATTGTTGATAGTGTATATGTACTAATGGGTCGTTTGGTTCATCTAGGCAATGACAAAATTGAAGATAATATTGCGATCAGTTACCTAATTGATTTATTACTCAATGTTGCAAAAAATCGCGCGATTGAATTTGTAGCGTGCTGGGACGAAGTGCATTCAAGCAATATGAGTAAAGTTTGTCGTAACGAAACCGAATATCAAGAGACGGAAGCTTTTTACGCACAACAAGGTATCAAGCTAATGGCCGTACAAAAAGGCGACTACATCATTGCTAAGTGTGCTGAAGATTTTGTTTCTGAAGGCAAAACGATTCGTCAGGGTAAAGTTTTAAAATCGGTATATTACCGCCCGGCTGATTTAGCGCCTCTAACAAAATAATCTTCCATTTGAGTCATGATCGTAGAGCGGAAATAAGACCCCTATCTTTGTCTCATAATGAAATGTCTCTAAGCAGTTGCACTTTATCCAAAAATTAAGTGCGGCTGCTTTTCTACTTCTATACGCTTAACTTCTGTCTTAAACACCGCACTGAGTTTTTCAGCTTGCAGTACTTCGTCTGTACTCCCGAAACTTTCCATTACCCCTTTATCAAGCAGCAAGACTTTATGCGCATGACGCAACGTACGATTGAGATCGTGATTAGCCATCACCACGCTGATACCTAGTGCTGTGATTTTATTGATGAGTTGATAGAGCAACGCCTCTTGACCAATATCTAAAGGCGCCGCAGGTTCATCAAGAATCATCAGTTTTGCATATGGGTTGAGTGTCGGCCAAACCTGTAGGCACATCGCCGCTAGCCTAACACGCTGCCATTCCCCACCTGAAAGTTGCTGTATTGAGCGATGCAGCTTATCTTGGATTTGAAGCAATTCGCACAATTCATCGAGAACCATATTTACCCGTTGCCAATCCCCCTTAACACAATTTGGAACTGACAAAGACAAGAATTGAAAGACTTCAAGACTGAATGAAGGACGTGCAGACTGGCTCAGATAAGCACGATGTAACGCAAGATCGGCAAGACTCATCTTACTGACTTCATGTTCATCAATGAAAACTTGCCCTTTCACGGTAGAAGATGTGCCAACTATGCCCGACATCGCTTCCAAAAGTGTGCTTTTGCCGCTCCCATTAGTCCCGATAACATGCACAATTTCACCTTTATCAAATTGAAATGATAAGGGTAATAACCGAGAACCAACACTGACGTTTTGTACTCTAATCATGGTTTTTCACTAGCATCCAGATAAAAATCGGCGCTCCAATGGTTGTCGTCATTACGCCAAGTGGTAATTCGGCAGAATTCAAAAGTGTTCTCGCCAAAATATCGGAAAAGACAAGTAGCGCTGCGCCAGTAATGGCAGATAGCGGTAACAGATAGCGATTTTCTGTTCCAAACGCTAAGCGCAAAAGGTGCGGTACAACTAAGCCAACAAAGCTGATTACCCCACCCAGAGCAACAGAGCATCCAACCAAAATGGAAACCGCCAAAATCAGTCGCCACCTTAACGAAGCGACATTCACCCCAAGTTGCGCTGCATGGGTTTCGCCGATCATCAATTTATCGAGTTTGCTGCCCTGCAAGCATAGCCAAACCATCACTGGCAACATGACCATCGACAAGGAGTGATGATACCAACTAACGCCACCTAAACTGCCCATAAGCCAATACATCAACAGTCGAAGGCTTAGGTCATCACTAAAATAGAATGCCCATGTCACCATCGCGCCAGAAAGAATGCCTAAAGCAACGCCCACGAGTAGCAAGCGTGCTGTGGTGAGCTTCATCGCTCTCGCCATACTGACCAGTATTAATGTGAAACAGAGAGAGCCCAAGATCGCAGCGACCATGAATATTTCAGGCGTTGGGGCGAAGGGTAAGAAGAACAGCACAATCACCATTGCCAAACTCGCACCACCAGAGATTCCTAATACTCCGGGTTCAGCAAGTACGTTTCCTAGTAGTACTTGTAAACTGGCACCAGAAACTGCAAGTGCAGAACCGATAGCAATAGCGGCAAGTAATCGTGGTAATCGAAGATCGACCAATAATTTATGTTCTAACGGTGAGATATCACCAAAAGGGGAAATAAACAGATCACCAACCATGAGGTACGCGCAACTAAAGGCAACGAGTAGAAGACTCATGAAACCAATATAGCGTTTCCATCGGATCTGTTTTTGAAGAATAAGTTGTTGAAAATCCATATCACAATACTTTGCGTAAACAGGCTTAACTGTACCGTTAAGCCCTTAGAATAGAAAGTATTGTGACGGGAAAAATAGTTTAATCGTAGACCAATTGATCGTTTTCGTAGCGCGTTTCCACTTCACAAACCATCAATGCTGCTCGTTGGCCAACGGAAACGTTACGGTTTGGAAAAACAACCGCTTCATTGTCATTCTTTGCCATTAGAGGCTTATCACCATCATGACCAAATACTTCACCATGCTTGAAGCAAGTAAAGTTCTCCACATCATCACTGAACATGAAATCAAAATCATCATGCAAACGGACGATGGTTCGACTGACACGATACGTTGTCGAACGTTTTGGTAGGTGCTCAGGCTCGGCAGTCGCAATTAAGTTACGCAGAGCCAAATCAAATGCAGTAAGTTTGTCTAAATCATTCTCGCCAATTCGAGCAACTCGACCAAGTTCCAACGTTAGCGCTTGGGCAGAGAAGTTTTCTGCACTGTACCAACTGAAAGTGCTCGAAGGTGAGTTCGACAATAAGACAGCTTCTATATGTGAGCTATCAATGAACTCAAACAGCTCTCTGCCACGCACTTTATGGCGAACTTTTGGACTTACGGCAAATGAATAGTGTTTTGACAAACGGATCGCGCAATGTAGATCAAGATGCCAACGAGATGTCACTTCCGTTCCAGCATAGAACTGCGTGACGATCTGTTTTAGTTGATCGGCAATTGCCAACTCTAGCGTAGGTTCACGAGGTTTATCATCAAACAATCGGTTTAAGTTTTCATCAATAAACCGCGTATGTGCATTGGTTGCTTGAGGATGAGCAATAATAAATAGACACCTAGCATTCAGGGTCTGAAATCCTGTCTCAACATCTTCTATTAACTTATCAACTAATTCCATTGGTGACGTTTCATCGCCATGGATACCACAGGAAATGATTATATTTTTGCTGCTTGTACTTAAATCGGCAGGGATCACTTCAAGAACACCACGTTGGTGTAAAATCAGCTGAGCACCAGAATCGAGCATACACTGCTTTGCAGGCATATCTTGGTCTAAGTCTAAGCTGTCAAAAAGAAATGATTGGCGAAAGAGGGACTTCGTCATGCGTTACTCCTTTATTGCACAGCGGTATGTTAATGAATTGTACGTGCGATTTATGTAGGTGAGATCGCACTTATTGATAACCATTCGTTCATTCACCGTAAATAATATTGCTCTTCGCTTTGGGCGTACAAATATTAATCAATTAATTATATCAATACAGAGTCATAATAATTTTATGACTCTGTCTGTTTACCCGTTTTAATACGCTATATTAAAACACTGTCACTTATTTTTCGACTTCTTATCAAGCAAGAGCTCAAATTCATTGATTTTTTCTGCAACCATATCAATGCTTTGTTGCCAGAATGTTGTTTGTGTGAGATCCATTCCTAAATGTTTCTCGACAGCCTCTTCCGCCATCATGCTGCCCGTGTCACGCAATAACGCTAAATAATCATGGTAGAAGTCGTCGCCTTTATCTTCACGCTGTCCATAAACACCTTTACTAAATAAGTAACCGAATAAATACGGGTAGTTATAAAAACTGGTGGTTGAGATGCTGAAGTGTAATTTGCTCGCCCAGAAATAGGTATCCGCTTCTGACATCGCATCGCCATACCACTCTTTCCAACAGGTCTCCATCAACTCACACAGTTGTTCTGCGGTAAGCTCACCATGCTGGCGTTGTTCGTAGAAGGCTTTTTCAAATTCGAAACGAACAGGGATATTAACCATCAGTGCAAGTGACGTTGAAAGCTCTTCCCACAACATCTCTAACTTTTCATCATCGGTTTGTGCTTGTTGCAGCAGTGAATCACGAACAATATTTTCAGCGAATATAGAGGCAGTTTCCGCCAGCGTCATTGGGTAACGGGTTTGGCACAATGGCATATCGCGCATGACCCAGTTGTGGAACGCGTGTCCGAGTTCGTGCGCTAAAGTCATCAAATCTGAACGACTCCCACTCCAAGTCATAAAGACAAGTGGGCTACGAGTCGCCGATAATTTTGTGCAGTAAGCACCTAAGCGTTTGTTTGCCGCTGGGGCCGCCTCAATCCAACCGTTTTCAACCATCATCTCAACAAAGCTCGCCATCTCTGGATCGACACTTTCAAATGCCTCTTTGATCACCTCAATCGCTTCATCAAATGGGTATACCTTTGCTTGCTTCTCACCCAGTGGCGGCATTGCGGCTAAATGGTTCCAAGGTTTCATTTCATCTAAACCATGGACTTTTGCCATTAGTTTTCCGGCTTTCTGACCAATATGGCGATTGTTTTTTGCCGTACTCATTAGAGCATCTAAGGTTTCAGGCGTAATGCGGCTGCCATGAAGACTCGGTTCAAGGAAATGTATATCGCGATCTTTCGACCGCTTTTGATATTCAGTATGTCGCCACCCTGATAAAGCATTCAAAATGGATGCGAATGTCTCTTGATGGGTTTTCATACCCGCTTGAATCGCTCGCCATGCTGGTTCTTGTTTATCGAAATCGCTGCCATACAGAATACTCGCGGCTTGCGAAAAGCCCATCGCTTCATCATCGGCTTCTGCTGATTTGAGCGTCACTTGCAAAGAGCCCGTTAAGTTGTTGTATAACCGACCCCAAGCATCTCGCCCATCCACTTTCATTGCTGATAATAACTGCTCTTCAGCAATACTTAATTTTGTATCCGCTTGCTTCCTCAAACATTCGATCTGAAACGCCTGTCCTGATACATCAGCACTTGGGTGGTTAAGTACCGATTCAATAAAGTCTTGGCTAGCGTGAGTCAAAACGTTTTCATATGGGCTGAATGCTTGGTCCATATCCGAGTTTAATTTAGCCACTCGTCCCATCAGGTTTTTGGCCTTTACGTGCTTAGCATCGACAGAGGCAAAACAAGTGGCGAAGGTATTGATCGTCGCAAGTAATGTTCCAGCGGCTTCCGTGGTTTGAATGGCATTTTGCATCGCAATGACGGTTTCACGCTTTTCAGTATGTAGATGAAGTAGCTCAATACATTGTTGAACCAATTCGATATCTTGCTCAATTTTTGTATCGTCTAAGCCTTTGTAGGCAATACTGAGATCCCAGCTAGGTGCTGTCATGTTCTATCCTTTATCTGTTGTTGGCCAAGCGTTTGATCCTATGCAGTTCACACGGACCCAGTATTGACCTTCTTTTATCTGATTATCTTTTGCCTGATTATCATTTTCCAGGCTGTATTCTTCAAAATCGGTTGTCTCACTAGCTGCTGGATTCGTATCTGCTTTATTTGATTCATCCATCGCTAGATATGAGACTTGTATATGGGTAATCGAAGCGTTGGCGATGGCTAAAGTTGAATATAGCTTGGCGTTTTGCCAGTCTAGTTCCAGCAAATGCGCCAAAAGCATTCTGATCACCCCACCATGAGTAATCACAAGTAAATGGTCATCATTGCGTTGCAGTATCTGTTCCCATCCTTGAATGGTTCGGTGATGAAAGTCATTAAGCGTTTCAGCGTTCGGCAGTTGATGATTTGCTGGATCTTGCCAAAAGCTCTCAAGAACGGCCCACTGCGAGGAGAGTTGATTAAACGCAACCCCATCGACATCACCAAATGACATCTCCTGAATCTGTGGCATTAGCTCCACTTGGCAGCCTAAACTAGGAGCAATTTTTTCCGCTAATTTGGCACAGCGTTGCAGAGGTGAACTAATGACGTGGCCGAATTGAATCTGACTTTCGATAATAGCTTTAGCGATATTCTGTTGCGTCAATTCAGACACAGCAACATCCGTTTGACCATTCAGTGCTGCGTCACCGACAGTTTGCCCGTGGCGCAATAAATAGATGTTTTTGCATTTCATTTCAGGCTTCATCACTGACACTCTCTAGGCCGATTTCAATGTTAGCGGCAATCCAGCGGCGACCAAAGTAACATTGCTGCATACCTTGGCTAAGGCTTGGTTCATCCAACCTGCATGATCGACAAAAACGCGAGACACTTCTCCTAGTGGTACCACCCCGAGCCCAACTTCATTGGATACGAAATACAAAGATGCAGGGCTATTTTCCACCACTTGTACCAACTGCTGCACTCGTCGCTGAATTCGATCTGAATCCAATTCCGAGCCTAATTCAAAAATAACGTTATTGAGCCACAATGTTAAGCAGTCGACTAACACCGTGTCTTCAGATGTAAAAGTGGCTAGCAATTCAGGTAATGCGACAGGACACTCATGCTCGCACCACTCCTCGCCCCTAGTTTTCTGATGGTGTGCGATACGATCTTTCATCTCATCATCAAAAGCGATGGCGGTTGCAACGTAATAAAGCGTTTTTGATTCTACAGTCGCCTCTTGCTTTGCTTTCGATTCTGAAAAGCTCGATTTACCTGAACGTGCGCCACCTAGAATTAAATGCTTTTCCACTCGATTTCTCTTATTCAATGACTGTTATCCAATAATTCATATCTACTGGTTCATGTCTAACGATTCTTTTAACGACTCTATCCAACATGCCTCTGCTTATATATACATTCCACCAGTACAGGAGCTGAATGTTAGTGCTTTTATTGGGTAAATCGGTAAAGAATAGCCACAATTACGAAATAGATAAGTAACTCCATCAACTGCTGCGCGGCCCCTAAACAATCTCCGGTAAATCCACCGATTCGAGAGATAAGCCAGCGTTTAAACCACCAGCGAAATACCATTGCAGAGATGATTAAGGCTACGATGAATAGCTCTGGTTTCATGAATAGCCCTGGTTTCATAAATAGATCTGGCTTCAAGCCGTGAGCAACGGCCAAACTGAGATCATCAATGGGGAGGCCAAAAAGCATCAAACTCACTAAACCGCAAAAAATAAGAAAAACCAGTTCACCTGCGCGCTGTTTATTCGCTAATGGTTTGCTTTTACTCGTATCGGCATCACTCACGTATTTCATGTCGAATATGAGGCTGGCTGCTACAGTTCGACTTAACGTATGAGCCGCAATTAAGGTAACCATCAGAAACGTAGGAACAGAGCCTCCACTCTGCAAATTGAGCAAATCGGCTATCGTAATTAACAATAGTAACTTCCCGACCAATGCCATCACGAGCGTAGCCGCACCATAGGTTCCAATTCGGCTATCTTTCATAATCAGCAGGCGACGTTCGACCGTCATCCCACCGCCAATTCCATCCGCCATATCGGTTAAGCCATCTTCATGGAAAGCTCCCGTTAATAACAGGCTGAACACCATCATCATCAATATTGCGATTTGGATTGGCACAAGGAAACTGCATAGATACAACACAAAGGAACAAAGACAGCCGATAACTGCACCCACGAGTGCAAAATATCGTCCAGAGCGATTCATTCTCTCATCTGAATATGGTGTATCTGCTGGAATAGGAATTCTAGAAAAGAAACTCAATGACAGAAGAAAGAGTTCTCGCTGATATTTAAGCCAGTTCAGCGTGCTTGTTCCTAATTGCATTAAGCTTGGTCTCCAGAGGCTTGATCTTCAAAATCATTACCTTCAGAAGCTTCATTTACAGAAACGGTAACTCCAGCACTCTCAAAGCTTGCCATATGCGTATAAAAATCCGCTGCGGCTTTTATCAATGGCAGAGCAAGAGCTGCGCCCGTTCCCTCTCCCAAGCGCAAGCCTAGATCCAACAAGGGTTTTGCATCGAGTAACTCTAAGACCATTTTATGCCCAGATTCTTCAGAGCGGTGCGCAAAAATCATATAATCACGACAATTGGGTTCGATAAGCGTGGCGACGTAAGCCGCAACTGAAACGATAAAACCGTCGACCACTATTGGCGTTCTCTTTTCAAATGCACCAAGAAATGCCCCTACCATCTGAACAATTTCAAATCCCCCGACTTCGGATAACACATGTTGAGGATCTGAATGAAGACAACGCTGAACGCCTTGTGATACTGAGTTTATCTTTATTCGCAATTGCTCTGAATTAATACCCGTTCCCAAACCCACGCAATCTTCGACAGGGTGATTGGTCAAAGCGGCTAAAATCGCAGAGGCACTGCTGGTATTTCCAATACCCATCTCACCAAACATAATCACATTGCATCCGGCATCAATGGTTTGCTGTGCGATACGTTTACCCAATTGAATGCCGAGATCGACTTGTTCAGCCGTCATCGCTGAGGTGTGGGTAAAGTTTTCAGTTCTGGTTCCTAAACGTTGCAAGGTAAGTTGAGAGGACTCGATATCGACAGGAATTAAAATACCACAATCTACCACATGAAAATCAATATCATTGACTCGGCAGAAACCGTTAATCGCGGCCCCACCTTGCAAGAAATTCATTACCATCTGCTGTGTTACCGCACTTGGCGCAATACTGACACCCTCATCTGCAACGCCATGATCGCCAGCAAATACCAGAATAGACGGTTTATGTATTTGGATTTCAGTAACGGCGGAATCTTGTCCCTGACTCTGGATCAGAGCAAGTTGATGAGCGACGTCTTCTAATATTCCTAAAGCACCAATTGGTTTGGTTTTCTGGTCAATTCGATGTTGAATTTGTGGTGAATAAGAGCGATTTAAGCTCATAGAGCATCCTTGTCTATGTAGAGGCGTTGATTTAGTCATAGTTTACCTGCTATTCAAGCACTTAATCCACCATAGAATCTCGAAAGCAATAGCATCTCAAAAACGATAGAATCTCGAATGTCCTGTTCTCAAAAAGCGAAGCATTATGACGTAAACCGATCGCTCAACAACAATTAACCTCCTATATTCAGTTTGAATACGTCATTCATCTTCGTAAACTCATGATTACCTGATATAAAATTATAATGGCATGAAGAATGCTTTATTTTTGATTGAACAACAGGTTCAAATGGAGGCCATTATGTTTGCCAATCAAAATAGTAAGAAAACAAAGAAAAGCCGATCACCTCAGTCAAAACCAAAAAAGAAAATCCCTTTTTCATTACTCTGAATGGTGATCAATGCTTTGAACGGGCGTGTTCATCACAGACATCCCTCCCCATTCGCTCTACATTAATAGGAATGTCTTTATTACAGGTAATGAATAGATGAGTATTCGTGGTGACAATACACACGTGATTATTGCAGGCGCTTCTGGCCTAATCGGACAAGAGCTACTGCATCGCCTCAACAGTGAGAGTGCAATTAGTTCTATTTACGCGCTGAGTCGTCGCCCGTTGAACATTCATCAATCACAAGCCAGTGCACCCGACAAAGTCCACACCATTATTGACAACGAGTTACGAGTTACTCAATGGGATGACTCATTCGAAAAACCTAGCATTGGGTTTATCTGTTTGGGTACGACGCTTAAACAAGCAGGCAGTAAACAAGCCTTAGAAAAAGTGGATTATGATCTTGTGTGTCACGTTGCCCAAACCATGCTCCTACTTGGAGTAAAGCGTATTGCTGTTGTTTCAAGCTACGGTGCAACAAAAGATTCGCTTTCTCATTACCTAAAATGTAAAGGCAAGATGGAGCAGACCGTCTCAAAAATGGGTTTCGAACAAGTGGTATTTATGCGCCCGGGGCCATTAGTTGGCGTTCGAACTACCCCACGCAGTAACGAGAAGATGCTTCAATTCGTTATGAAGTTCATTAAGCCGTTGATGTTAGGGAAATTCGCTAATTTTATCCCGATCCCAGCAGAAGATGTCGCTCAAGCCATGCTGTTTAAAATGTTTCAGCCTCAACACCATTCGATCGATATTTTAAATTCAATCGAAATGAGAGCCTTACTTTCTAAGTATCAATAGTCGCGGTACGTTAATCACCATTAATTAGACTTAAAAAAAACTCACTTTGAGTTTGGTTAGAAACAAAAACATCCACACAATGGTGGATGTTTTTATTAAAACGAACAATGCTTTGGTTAAAGCTAAAACAAACAAAGCGTTGTCACTTTAACGACAATTACCACATCAAATCGTCAGGTACGACGAAATCTTTGTATGGGTCATCTTCATCTGGCGCTTCTTCAGTCACTTGAATCTCGATGATCGTCTCTTGATCACGCATTGCAATCTTTTCAGCCACAACGCTAGGAATAATCGCGTAACTTTCTTCATCACGAGCAAGGCTTAGAAGACCATTCGCAAGTTGCTTACGAGTCATTTCATCGACATAAAGCGATTTCACAGTAGTGCCATCAGTAAAGTTATATTTTACTTCACCATTATTGACGACAATCTTGTTCATGCTGATAAGCTGCTTAACCTGAGCTTTAAACTCTTTTGCAAGTTGTTGCTCTTTCATCTTCAGGCTTAGCTCTTTATCACGTTCTACTTGAGCCACTTTATTAGCTTCAACCGCTTCACGCGCTTCTTTCGCTTGAACTCGTGATTTTTTAGAACCTTTCTTCGCTTTCTTTAGTTTCTTTTCATTAACCAAGCCAGCTTTTAGCATCTGTTCTTGTAAACTTAACTTTGACATGGGATTTCCGATCAACGTATTTTAAAAAATTATCTTATAATACCTGTTTTCCCGCCAATCAAAAACCTCACAAGTTCATTTGCTCGCCACTCGGTCAAAAGCTAAGCAATCTACATAATGTTGCACGGCCTTATTTGCTATGTGCGCCCTTGAGTGCTCTAATATCAGCAATGAATTTAGTGACTTGGTAACTAACAATGCAGCAAGAGAATCAACCAACATACTTCTTCTTCGATTATATGTTCGCTTCGATAAGCAACTGATATAACTAAACAAAAATAGCACTACAGAATCATTTAGACGCAAATAGGACGCGTAAATGTGTCATTTATCTAGTTTAAAATGTCCATTGTTTTTTCTAGAAAAAATTAAGTACTATATTGATAGCAACATATTACATACTTACCTCGCCATATTCCCTTCCAAGCCTATCTACAGTATAAGCCGTCAATTTCACGATTGTTACGAATTTCGCCTTCGGCCTCTAAATTGTTCAATGGTTTATAGATCTCACATTAAATACTGTAAATAAATACAGCATTGTTGATTTACATACTATTAGCATTCAATTGCTAGAACCAAATCACAAGAGTCATAGAGATGCGCATGATTTTTGTGATAATTTTAGATATTTAGTAAATCGATGGCGATTTTTGGTTCATTATATGCGACAATTAGTTCATCAAAAGCAACTTATAGTCAATCATGAAGTACTACACAGAAATATCTCATATTGTTCGCGGTGCACTAAGAAGTGATAAATCAATCGTTTCTGCCTACACGCAGCAACTCATTGAAAAACTCAGTACTGATGGTGAAATTCTTGCTGTGAAAGGGTTAAGTGACCAACTTAACTCTATCGGAGCAAATACGATGAAAAGTGCAAGCGGCACTTTAAATGTATCTCGCCCAATTCCAGTTGAGAAGGACAATCGATTCTCATTAGCAGATAAAACTCACCCAACAGTTCAGGAGTCTATCGTTTTTTTGTCTGACGATAACGAAAGTACAGTGGATGCATTTCTCAGTTACCTAGTTAAGAAAGATCGGCTACATGATCTTGGAATTCCTATTAACCCAACGCTTTTATTGCATGGTGAACCCGGCACAGGTAAAAGTAAGTTGGCTAATTACCTTGCAGCAAAGCTTGAACTACCTCTAGTAACGGCTAGAGCAGATGCCTTAATATCCTCTTACTTGGGATCTACCTCAAAAAACATTCGATCTCTTTTAGAGTATGCTCAAAGTGAACCATGCGTATTGTTCCTTGATGAGTTCGACGCAATAGCTAAAGCAAGGGATGATAAAAATGAAATTGGTGAGCTTAAACGAGTAGTTGTCAGTCTGTTACAAAATATTGATAACCTTGGAGACACTATTTTAGTAGCTGCAACTAATCACGTACATTTGTTAGATCCAGCAATTGGAAGAAGATTTCACTATAAACTGGAGCTTTTATCACCTAAAGAAAGAGAACGTAAAAGTCTACTTTCCGCTTTACTTTCCAAGTTCGATTTTAATAATGAAGGCATGGATATTTGCGTTATGGCTTCTGAAGGAATGACTGGTGCAGAGATCGAGATGGCTACGTATGAGTACCTTCGATTCTCTGTTATCAATGATCACACTCCAACATATATTGGCCTTCTTAAAGAACTTTTACTTGTTATGCACCCTTGGTTAAGCTTTCAAGGAGACGATTCTAAGTACAATGGCATTCATAAACTAAAAGAGCTAAATACCGAATTATATACAGGTAAGCTTTTATCAAAATTATGGGATATTTCCCCTAGTTACGTCAGTAGGTTATTAAAGGAACAAAAATAATGAGCAAAGCTCCTAACCCAATAAAACATGTTGAATTCTCAATGGAGGATTACGTTCGCCCAAAGGTAATTCCAGGAGGAAAGAACGACCCCCTCAAAAACGTCACTGAGGAATTTAGAAAGTGTCTCCTTGAATCTTTAGGCGATGTCAAAGATCAGTTACGATTGGGTAAAAGCAACATTGGGTTAGATGTTTGTACAGCAATCGTTGAATTAGAAGACAATGCAACAGCAAAATCTCATCGCCCAACTGATATCTTTAACGAAAAAACCTGCCCATTCTTTGGAGATGCAGGTTACGGAAGAATGCTAATTCAGGTTAGCAGTGATGGATTAGAGCATTTAAAACATAAAATTTTACACATTAAAACAAAAGGGGGGATTAAAGCACTATCAGCAGTTAAATCTATATCAAACTATAAGGCGCCTATCGAGCAACCACCAGAAGCAAATGCTGCCGTAATTGTTCGCCTATTCAGATATTCAGATCCATTTTTGAATCAACAAATTGATGAGCACTTTGAGCAAACACTTTCAAAGCTAGGTTGCGAATGGCAAAAACATCGCTCTCAATCCGTACGTTTATATAAAGTAAATTCAAATACGGAGTCTTTAATCGCCAAGGCTTCAAGCTTAACGATAATCCAAAGCGCTGTTATCTCAAATAGCATTGCCATTCAACCTATGACGAGTAACGGTATCGAAACAGAGCATGCTGAGATATCGCCACCTGATCCACAGGTCAATTACCCCATTGTTGGCGTAGTAGATAGCGGTGTGAGTTCCAATTGCAAACCATTATCTCAATGGGTTGTCAGCCATAACAGGAAAGTCCCAGAGCCCTTTCGTGATTTGAACCATGGAACATTCGTAAGCGGAATGCTTTCCAATTCACACTTATACAATCAAGACCCTCGTTTCCCAAAATGTCAATCTAAAATAGCAAGCGTAGAAGTTCTAGGAAACAATATTGGTGACATTTACGACATTGTAAACGCGATGTATGAAACAGCTGAAACTCATCCTGAAATTAAGGTGTGGAACTTGTCTTTGGGTTCGCCTGAGGCTACTTCTATGTATGAAATATCTGCGATGGCACTCATGCTTGATGAGTTTCAAGAAAAGTATAACTGTCTTTGCGTAATAGCAGCTGGCAATTACGTAGAAAAAATGAGGCAATGGCCTCCTTCTGAAAAGCTAAATGATGGAGTGTCTAGCCCTGGCGATTCATTAAGAGGACTTACTGTTGGATCTATTGCCCACGTTGATGGGTATGTTAAAAATGAAGAACCATCTCCTTTTTCTCGCAAAGGACCTGTTTCTAATTACGTACAAAAACCGGATGTCGTACATTTCGGTGGTAATATGCTAAATGTGGGAGGAACTGCGATACCTCTAGGTGTTAATTCTGTCTGCCCTAACGGCCTTAAACGCAACGATATTGGCACTAGTTACGCCACCCCTATCATATCAAATATCGCAGCTAATCTGTTCCACCACCTTGGTCAAAGAGCAACTCCTAACCTTGTAAAGGCGCTTATCATTCATAATGCTAATATGGGTCTGCCTTCTAATTTTGAAGATGAACATCGCCCATATTACGGATGGGGAATCCCTAGTGATCTTTCAACTATCCTTGAAGTTAACGACTATGAAACAACTCTAGCATTCGAAGGTCACGCTCAGAAAAGCTTTGAAGTAGAAAAACTACCTTTTCCTATCCCGGACTGCCTAAGAACCAAAGACGGTAAGGTTAGAGGCGAGTTTTTCATTACCTTAGTATATCAACCTGAGTTAGACGCCAACCAAGCTTTCGAATACTGCCAAGTTGATGTAAAAGTCGGATTTGGTGAGATTGGGGAGGATGGCAGTTTTAATTCAAAAGTTCCTCCCAAAAAAGATGCACATCTGTATGAAGAAGATTTGGTAAAAAATGGTGATAAGTGGTCTCCAGTGAAAGTTTACCAAAAGCGTTTCCCTAGAGGAGTCGATATAGAAAATTGGCGATTACGAGTAAAAATACTAGGACGTGATGGCTATGAAGCCGAAGGGGTTCAAGTACCATTCACTATCCTATTAACCATAAGAGATATCGATAAGGAAAAGCCCGTTTATAACGAGATGGTTAACCTTATGGATGCATATAACTGGAAAGTTTCTGATCTCACTATTGATAACCGCATTAAAGTTTAACAACTTTCTCAGAGATAAAGGGGCTATATAGCCCCTTTTTATCCCCCCCAACAATTGAATTTACTCTTAACGTTACGCATCACGATCTAACAATCGGTAGCTATAAAACTTATAATATTTCTCTTGCTGGTGGTGGCTAAGGGCCTCCAAAAATTTTTATTTCGCGGGAGTTGCACGCGTTTACGACCTTATAGCCTCTAAAAGAACCTATTAAACTTAGAGGCTATAGATGATTTTTATCTTAGTTCATTATTACCCATGGACTTTCTTTACCTATCATCATGTTCGCAACTTCTCCTCCGGTCACAATACTCGCAGGTCTCCCATCACGATCTTCCATCGCGAACGTTGATAAAAGGAAGTCAATCCAAATAGCCTTAAATGCCGCTGCATTTTCTTCGGTTAACTTCTCTTCATCTATCGCAGTTTGAATACATTGTTCAATCAGTTCTTCATTTACACGAATCATATTTGAAACTCCTATCCAGATATTCAAATAAAATCTAGAGTAAAAACTTTATTACCGGAGTGACGCTCATCACAAGCATGCCTTTTTATATGAGTATCCAATACCTCCTGAAGCTTTCGGCCAGACCTTCCGATCTAAATACCCTCTCGACCTAATTGCTTTCAGCAAAGAACTCGACCAACTTGATGATAATTCACACCGCTCAGCAATTTGTTGCGCAGTCACTTCTTCTTCCTGCGCTATCGAGTCCAATACTCGTAGTTGCGTCTTACTCAATTTGACAGCGCCAACTTGATGAGGACAACTACGCGCAGCTGTTATAAGAGCCTCGTTTATCGGCTCATTTTGGCATAAAGACGACATGACAGGATTACCCCCTGTAATTCAGAATTAAAAATTAGATTAACGATTGATCTAGATGATCATTTAGATGAGAAGGAATTATTGAAATGCAGCTATAAAACAGGTTCGACAGCAATTTTTTAGCCATGAATGATAGGTATTAAGCGCGGTTAATTTCTGCAGTTCCATGTGTGTATGGATATAAGCTTGATCGAGCTTACCTTTAGCGTGGTTCAATAGTGTTTCTGCAACCAAATAATCAACACCTAAATCAGCCCATACCGTTCTCGCTAACTTTCTTAAATCATGCGCTGACCATTTACCTTTGCTTACAGCTCGAATTAACTCACTGGCCTTAGTCGCATGGATAGGCTGCTTATCTCTTTTAGTCAGTGGAAAAACATTGTTACCCTTATAATGATTAGTCAGCTGCCACTCTTTGAACGCTTTCAACTTTTGCAGCATCTCATCTGTTAATGGATACACGATCTCTTTCTTTGTCTTGGTATATTTTTTAGGAATGGTCCAACGTTTAGTCTTAAAACAAATATGTCGCCACTTGGCTTGTCTTGTTTCACCTATTCGAGTGCCATGGGCCAACATCATTAAACATAGCATTTGAGTAAACGGATCCGGTGAATGAAAGGATTCAACCACCCAAGACACATCACCAGGTCGAAGTTTGCAGCCTTTCACATCGACCTTTGCTTTAACAAAGTCCGTAAACTTCATATCACTGAGGGGATTAAAGCCCAAGAACCGGAGCTGATTAGCTTTATTGAACGCCACTTTCACGGTTTGGAACATCGTTCGCACATAACTCGGTGAGTATTGAGACTCACGCAAAACCTTCATCAACCTCTTTTCCATCACTCGATGATCCAGGTCTACAATTTTTACGCCTTCTAAGTGGTAAATCAGGTGCTTTTCACACATGGACTTAATCGCGAGTAACCTAACTCGATCTAATATTTTTGCTTTCGTTTCGTAGTCCAAATACCAATGCAAAAGCTCATCAACGGTTTCAAACTCATTAAATACCGCCCGTTTTCCTGTGGCTAGGTCGGCAACATACACATTAAGAACATCAAACACATGAACTGCAGATAAATTAGGATGCTTGCCAATGGTGTGAGGTGTTTGTTTACCCTCCCGGTATTCCATATAAACCCAAGAGCCTTTATTGCGGTCTTTGGAGTATCGTAAATAAAGAGAATAGCGCTCATCCTTCAGCTGCCTTACTCTTCCATCTTTCGCATATTGCCTTATCTTGGCATCGGATATCTTACACTTCACCGTTTGTGCATAGTGCGCATGAGTATTTAAGCGAACGCCCATTTATACCCCCGTCAATGTGGCTTGAATGGACATTGTTTTAGCCTGGCGCCCTTGCCCAAAAAACGTCACTGAATCAATTGAACACGAACCTCTGAATAACAAATCAAAACTGTCATCGAGCACTATTAAACCTTCAGAAAAAGCACTGCTATTGGCGGGAGCTGTAATGGTCAGTTTTCGCCCCTCTCTTTGGATGCGCCTTAACTCTGTTAGGCAAGCCTGCTTTGCTTCCGCTTCACTATTGAAATCTTTACCCAACACTTTGAAAGGAGCACTACCGGCATTAGCATCAAGCCGCTTGCCCTCATCCGTAGAAAGGTAAGAGGCCAACACACCGCTAAAATCCTCTCGACCATCAAGTTCAACATCGACATTCACGAAGTTGGGAAGTGTTGAGCTATTACCAACAGGAAGTGACAACGTAATGGTTTCAATTGTATTTCCACTTGCACTTAACACCTCTCCTTTTGGGACCATCACATAAGTACTGCCGACGGGTTTTGCCACTGCATCATATTGTTTGGCTAGTCGCCTTAAGAAAACACTACAACTCTCATCTGTGCGATCTAAATGCTCGATTTCAATTTTTTGTAATTTAGGATGGACAAAAATGGAGTAGCCGTGTGGAAGTAAACTATCAACCATCACTTTCTCAATCGATACTCGATCCCAACTGTTCGACTTTTTAGCACGAAACCCATTAGCATCATCCTGGCTAAATGGCGCAACAGACAGCACCAAGCTAACCTCTTTCGGGCTCATCTTTGCACTGCGCTTGCTGATCTGAAAGGTTTCGCGGAACACTTCCCCCAAATACACTTCATACTTCTCACCTTTTGGTGGAATGCCAGAGATACCCTCAGAAAAAAGGGACAGCGTTAAACTGTCCCCTTCCACACCGTTTCCATCGGTTAAGTTCCAACTTTTTAAATTCGCCAAAATCATTTCTGCATCTTTACCTTCAAGTTTGAACATCAGTCCCAACTCCTTGTTACCGTTTGTTTTCGAGCCGTTCTGAACGCTTCAGGGATCACAACGACACAATCTTGTTTGAAAATGTCAGTACGAACATGAGGGTTCGCGATATAAAACTTACGCTCTAGTTCATCATCATCAGACTTTGTGTGTTTAAACAGTAAGTCTGTAATTAACTCACCGGCTTTAGCTTGTACTTGCACCGCGCTTCTCCAGTAGCTGAATTGATAATTCTGTCTTCATCGCTTTACCGTTATGAATAATTTCGCTTTTCACCTCTTCAATTTGAGAAATGGTCCATCGGCCAAGGTTCCAACCATCACCATCGCTAATTTGCTGAGGAACAGTCAGTAACTCACGCACTTTATTGACCGATTCAGTGGCGGTAGAGCGAGTCCAAGTGGCAGTAATTGAAATCTTACTTAGTGGTGAACCTGTTGGCTCAGAATCTGCGTTATCAATTAACGCTGTTTCTGAATAAGTTCCGAAATCAGTACGAGAGAGGCGAGAAATAGGGGTTCGGCTTTGAACTGAGAACACCACATCCCCAATAACTAAGTGATACATAGGCAACCCTTTTATGCATCGATGTAAGAAACCGAAAGTGAGTCTTCAATAGACATTCCCGTCATCTGCAGACTTTCTTCAAGTTGACGTTTTACTTCCATCGCTATCTGTTGAGGATCCATACCTGGTGCAGCATGGATTTGAATAGGGGCATCCACTTTGACAGGTTGAAGTGATTTAGCCGTGGCCTCTTTCTTACGATTCTCAGCCAAACGAGTTTCAACCTCTTCAGGCTGCATGAGTTTATTCGGCATCGGAGTGAGTTTATCGCCTAGCCATTCCGCCATGCTGCCACCAAAGAAATCACCGGCTAATGAACCAACCAAACCACCAATCACCGTTCCCACACCAGGGAAGATTGCGGTGCCTAGTGCCGCGCCTAGACTTGCTCCACCCATTCCTCCAAGTAAGCTTCCACCTTCAGTCACCGCTTCTTTCGTGTCTCCATTAGTTAAAGCTGTAGCAATGTTGCCAGCCGAAATCGCCATGGAAAGTGGACGTAGTACTTTGCTTAATCCAGATTTTCCAATGCCCTCTGCAATATCACCTCCGATATCAACCGCATCTTGAGCCGCCGCCATCATCGGCACCATGGCCAACGCGCCACCACCCAATGACATGGGTAGAGCACCTTTATTGGCTCGCATAACATTAGACGTCGTATTAAACGCTCGTGTACCAACACTGGTTGCGGTGTTTCCCATCAAATGACGAGCGTTACCCATCTTATTGCTAACCGTTGAGAACAACGAACTGCCAAGATTGAACACTTTCGCTAAAGGGTTTCGACTTCGAAGTCGTGGTCGTCTACGCTTTGGAGATCTTCGGCTTCGCTTTTGTGGGCTATTTTTTCGCTCTCGTTCGTAAGGCCGAGAGCGATCCCCTCCTTCATGTGCTCTAATATCATAAAGTGCATCACTCAGTTTTCGGATCTGTTTGGTTGCAAACATAGCCGCTTTACCATTGGCATTCGTTTCGCGACCTAGCCCATTACGAAATAATTTTCCTTTATCCAGGGTGTTACCAAAAATCAATGAAGCGGCCTTGCCTGCGAGTAAAGCGGCCTTCAGCGCAACAAACCCAGTAACACCAATGGCAACGGCAGAAGTTACACCTTCGTTCGCCTCCGCAAAATCACCAAGTAACATCGCCGCTTTGCCTAATGGCTCAAGCACCCAATTGAGTGCAGGTAAGAGCGAATTACCAAAAATAACACTGAGCCGAGTTACTTTATTAATGAAACCTGCAATACCCCCTTCAGTTGTCGAGATGCGACTTGCAAACTCTTTTTGAAGTCCGTCAATGTGAGCGCTTTGTTCTTGGTTAGCGACGGCCAAAGCTTCTTGGTATAACTCCGTATTACCCGCTAATGCTGATATTGCGCCTTTTGCCTCTTCACCAAAGATTTGACTAATTAATGCACCTTGTTCTTCAAGTGGAGCATCTTTGATTGCATCAAGAACCCCCATCAAAGAACCCGACGCATCCGTTTGCATCGAACTGGCTAACTCTTCAGGGTTATAACCTATTTTAGAAAGTGCGCCTCGCTGTGAATTGGTTGCAGCTGAGCCTAAGGTCAAACGACCCGAAATATTCTTAAGTGCCGTAGCTGCTGACTCTTCATTCATACCCGTGGCCAGCATCGAGGTAGCTAATGCGCTAGATTCATTCACATTAAACCCCGCCATTTTTGCACTGGCCCCTTGCCGTGCCATTACCCCAGCAATATCACCCGCTTTCGCATTAAACTTGTTGGAAAGACTATTTGCGGTACCGGCTAATCCCATCGCACCTTCTTGATCTAAACCTAGCGCGGCTTTAAATGTGGCCAGAGTTTCTCCCGCTTGACCCGCTTCCATATCAAAAGCCACGCCCATCGCGGCTGAATCGAGAACAAAGGATTTCAGCTCTGCGACATCTTGAATGCCACTTTGCCCACCGGCTGCGAGCATATCGTTTATCTCATTGGCCTTTAATCCACCGCCTTCTTTTGATGCAGAGGTTCGCAGCGACCAAGAACGAAGTTGAGCCGCTTCCTCCGGCGACATATCGACGACTTTTTTTACATCAGCAAAAGAGGATTCATTTTTAACCGCCGAATAAACACTTGCCCCAAGCGGCATAGCCTTCATTGCTAACGAGCTCGCTTGCCCACCAATATCACTTAATTTAGCGTTACGAGTATCGATGCGAGACTTAATAGCATTACGCTTCTTAAGATGCTCATTTTGCTTTGCAATCGCAGCGGTCGCTTTCTCTGATTCACGCTCTAGCTTTCGCTGTTCAGCCGCGAGACGATTCGTATTAACCCCTGCGTCTTTTAGCTCCCCACCTAACTTTTTAAGCTTGTTCGTCTGGTTAACTTGCTTTTTAGATAGCGTATTAACTCGTTTAGTGGCTTGCTTATACGCTTTATTGAGATCAGACGTTCGAACCTTGCCTTCTCTCATCTCAATATTCAGCACATTCATTCGATTCTTTGCTGAATCCAACCTGTTTTGAAGTTGAACCGCACCTTCACCAGACGTTTTCTTGAGTTGAGCATTTAAACGGCTCACTTCAGTATCCGTAGCCACATACTCAACACGCAGTTTACGTGTGGTTTCCTTATGATCGGCTTGCTCTTTAGATAATCGAGCCACATCGGCTTCAGCTGCGCGATACTGTTCACGCATCCGTTTCATCGACTTAATGGCTGATTGATAACCGGTTACCTTTTTGAGATCGCCATTAACCTTTCTAATTTGGTTACGTTCTTCTTCAATGGCAGCGGTAAGACGCTCTGTTGCAGTGGTGGTAGAGAGAATATCTTCAGTGCCTTTTACAACTGTATCGAGCACTAAACTAATTTTTTCAGACATCTTTTACCCCAATCTTCTTTAGGATGAGGTTGTAACGATGGATCGCCACATCTTGAGGCCACTGGCGTAGCTCATCTTCAGAGGTGTTGCGATACATAGGGATATAATCAATCAGTGCTTCAACATCCTCAGCAGAGAGAATGCCGCCAATTGTTAAAAAAAAGCGCCCACCTGCGGTTTTAGCGCTAGGTAGTCATTTGTAGAAAGGAAAGCAAAATCAGATTTTTCTAAGCCGGTAACGACACGAAACATAAAATCTTCACGCTGTTCGTCATCGGTCAGTTTAGCCAGTTCTTCAGAGTGGATGGTTTTCGGTACATGAAAGCGAATGTGACTGTGGTTTTCTTGCACTTCATTGGTAAATGGATGCATCAAATCCCACGCAAACACATCTTCATTAAGCGGCTTATCCATCGCGACATCGGAAGGCGTGAGGATGTAATCGCAGATATCACGGTGTAGCTTATGAAAATCTGGAGCCGCAAGAAGATCAAACTGTTCAGTCGTTAATTCACTGCACAGCATGATCACCGCTTTACGCTGTTCGAATACTTGCAAGTGGCTCATCTCATTTTCATCAAGCTTGATATGAGGTAACGCTTTAAATGCCTCGATGGACATGGTTTTCAGTGCGACAGTTCGCAGTGCTTTAACTTCAGCCGCAATCTTATCTGTTTTTGCTTGTAATGCTTTTAAATCGGCTTCGGGAGTATCGCTATTCACCGCCTTTACTTGGGATTTTAACGAGGCAAGCTCGGCTTCTAGCTTGTTGCTCTTTTCATGATCATGACTGAAGAATTTTAGAACTGATTTGTCGTTTAGCATTTTGTTTGCTCCATAAAAAAGCCCCCGCGATAAAGCGAGGGCTTCTGTTAATTAAAAGAGTGTTAGTGTTTGATTAAGCGATTGAGCTCTTTTTCATGAAAGTCGGCTAGCTGAGCAACACCTTCTATGGCGGCATACTCGTCTGAATGCCTTTCTTGACTATGAAGAATCAATAACAACATTGATGAGATATTTTTAAGTGTGAAAGCGCACCGTTCAATATTATCCCAATCGACGTTTTGATCAGAGGTATGCAGAGACATTTGAATCTCCTTCAATAGTACGAATTCCAACACCAGCCATGACAGGTATGTTCATTAGTGTTATAATTTTCAAATGTTCATTAATCATAAATTCTTCCTATAGTTTTTTGATTTGAATTTAAATCTCAGAGTTGCCGCTCTGGGATTTTTTCATTTCTGCAGTATTCATCTTGTCTTGAACCCAAACCAACAAACACCACAAAAACAATATATATCATAAAAAAATAACTAAACAAAATAAAATTACAATATTACAGCTAACCCACTGTTCTAATATATACATTTACAAAAAAAATAAACATTTAAAACGGACGAATATAAGCAAAATATAGGTTGAAAAATGTTAATAATACAACCCAAGAAGAAATAACATTACGAACCGCAACAAATGATAACTTTAAACAATTAATTGCGATTCGTACTGGATTATAGTTTACATTATTACAGTACAACTAAATCGCTAAATCCCCGCTTCACTCATGAGATCGGTACCAAACACAACACACTTACCCGTTGTGCCGTTAATGTCGTGAATTAGTTGCCCCGTATCTTTCAATGTATAGGCTTCACAAGTGCCTTCGATGGTCACTTCTGGCTTCTCGCCCATCTTCTTCGGACTAGGTTTGACACTTTTCACCGTGGTGTAGAGCGAGTGTTCTTCCGAATATTTGTCGCCTTGACGAGTCGCCCCTTTTTCCGTCACGTTGAATTGACCAGGCTTCATCATGAACCTACCAAGCGCCTTCGAAATCTCTTTGCGGTCACCACGAACCTTTACCGACCAGGTCAACTTATTCAGGCGTACCATGTCGTCCATTTCTAAAAAAGAGCCGTCTGTTGACTGCTCTTTAAAGGTAATTTCAGGCATTGAGATTTCGACAATCTCATTCATCCACGGCACACCTTCCAGTACTGCCGTGATACGTCTTGCGATACGATCAGCCGCCATTAACAATCTCCTCTAACATTGCTGCAATTAAGCCGTTATCCACACTCATTTCATACACCATGTGCTCATTGGGTGAGAAACGACCATAATCCAAACAGATAAACCAACGCCCAGAGGTGTAGTTCTCGACACTGTTCTTATCTGGATGTAAATAAGCTTTAAACTTAGGAATGGTGCCACTTGCGACAAGGCTTTGGCCCCAATTGGTTAAGCGATCGATAACCTGCTGCATGAACTCAGGTGTAAGTAACTTACCCATAAGTGGCTGAGAGGTTTCTTCTAGCTTACGGGCCATTAAATCTTCAAGACCAACGTGACCCATAAATCGCCCTGTATTACAGCGATTACCAATAATTGACCAGCCTCCCATTCGAGTTCGACAAATCGTCACCACGCCATGCTTGTTTAAGAAGTTTGCTTGAGTGGTTTTATCATTGATGATGTATTCAACATGGCGAGAGGTCTCTTCACAGTTCACTCCTTGGTTCTGCGGACTTTCATGCCCTTCAACAGATGCCATCGCCGCAACCAGTGCGATTGAAGCTGGCATTAAAACTTGTTCACCATCGTGCTTAGTGAGAAACCAAGGGTCGATAATAGAGAGTTTGTCTTGCCCGGTACCTTCCGCGCCAAAGTTGGCAGCAAACTTAACCGCATCCATATCATTGGTGTTAGGGCCATCGAGGACAGGGCGACATCGCACATCACGACCAATCAGCGATAGCTTTTGACCAAGTGTGATTGAGCTAAAACCTGGGGCCGCGATGATCGTTGGTGTTTCAGCGCATGATTTCGCCGTATAGATACCTTTTTTCGCGCCTGTCGTAGCATCAATGCCGCCAATGATATTGGTTTCTGTTGCTGCAGCGTCTGCGCCTTCTTCTTCAATCGTGACGTAAACAATCGCTTTCACGTACTCAAAGAGATATTGAACAACGAGTGGTAGTGTGCCGGCTCTATCTCCTGTCGTATCCAGCATCATCATAGCGTGCGAATAGTCCCACAGGCGTGTGGATTCGCTAAACGCCATGCCTGCATGTTTGTTAGGTGCCGTTCCCGTTAAGTGTACAACCTGTAGAGCAAGCGGCCCCATACTTGGTTGAGGCTCAATGGTGCGAACTTCAGCACCATTCATTTCAAAATCTTGAATTGGAGCTAATGCAGGTTCTGACATTATTTCGTCTCCTTTTTCGTTGATACTTTTGTTTCAACAGGAGCTTCGGTGCCAGGCTTGCCGACCTTGCCACTTAGCAGAAGAAACGAGGCTTGTTTGAGTGAAAGTGGAATGGTTTTCTCTTTCGGGTAGTGCCACTGTCCGTTTTGGCGGAATGGCTTCAAGATTGGATAATCTTGTTTTTTGCTTTTTGTCTTAGCGCTAATCGCCATAGATTAAGCTCCGGTTTTCTTTAGGTAAGAAGGTTCTAAATAAGAAAACCCAGCGCAATGGCTGGGTTTAAGGGATAATTCAATTTTAACTTAGGTGTTAGATAGCTCAGAAAGAACAGGCCGTCCGCACTCTGGAAAGTCCGATTGCTGTAAGTATTCAACCAAAAGCTTTCTATCCATCAACAGTTTGTAATAGTTCTCTTCCGTATTCGTGGTTTTACGAAGCTCTGAATATTGATCAGGAATTTGCATGTCTTCTGCGTATGGCTTCAACGCAAACTCGACCGTCTCAAGTTCTGCGACTTGCCATGCGGTTTCAACCTCAGCGACATTAATGACAGGTTTAACATAAGGTATGACAACACCAAACTCCCCATTAATAGCGCGTTGATAGAGCGCCAAACCATACTTAGTGTCTGCATTCACACTTGCCGAAAACGGTACATATTCCTCAAATTCGGTAAATTGAACATCCATATCCAATCTCGTTTTTTCCACATTGACCCATTGAGGGTTTTTAGCATCGACTATCGTTAACATCACGCAATCCTTACAAACATCGTTGAGAAGTTCGTTATATTTGAATCCTTACAATTACCCATACAACGCCACGTTCCCGTTTGGTATGGCCCATAAAAACCTGAACTATTATCGGTAGGGCGCAACTTACTACCTGAAACCGTATCACCAAATGAAAGATTGCGAATATCACTACGCATCAACCCGTATGAACCAACAACTCCAGCTTGTGGGGCAGTTGCCTTATTCAACGCTTCTACTGCCTTGTTGTAAGCAATTCGAACCGCGCTCGAAGTCGCCGCTCTCGCTGCGCTTTGAGAACTGACCGATGTGGACAGTTGCACCGTACCAGATTGCGCCGTTGTTGCACTTCGATGCGTCCATTTACTGTGCGCTATACTTAGCGCTTCCGTAGCTTGGTTATAGGCTAGAGCCGCTTTGTCGTAAGCTGCTTTTACTGCTGTTAGGCTTGCGTAAACTGTGCTTGATACAGTCGCTACTGAGTCACTAATGTTTGGATTGTTGGGACTAAATGGAGGGTGTATCGTTTTGCTTAATACGGCATTCGGATGACTATTGGTTTCAGATATTACCCAGCCAGTATTCCAGTTAGCATAAGAGTAACCGCCCACAACATCTAATACCGCAACCCCTTTGTAATTACCTCCCGATAACCATGCGTATGCGTAGCCATTTTCATCACGTCCCATAGTGACTTCTATATTTCCAGTTCCAGCAATCATTACCGCTGCTGGGCAATGCCATTGATTGGTGCTTTCGTATAAATAACCACTAATTTGAATATCAGCAACTTGATAGCCTTGATATACACGGATGGTAAACGCGACCATTTTTCCACTATTGGTTTTATATGGCAGTCTGATTTTTGTACCAACATTTGAACTGCCGCTCATCAAATAACGAGCAGCGATAGTCGCTCCTTTACTACTATCAAGTATAAGGTAACGCCCATCAGCCGTGGATTGAGTCATTTTACTGGCTGCAAGATTGTAGGCAGATACACCTTTGTCATAAGCCGTTTTTACTGCTCTTAAGCTTGCTGATATATCCGAACTGGTACTATTCACCACATCAGAAATAGAACGCCATGTATTCGTGTTTGGGCTTAAGCCAGCACGAATGGCAGTGTAAAGCTGGCTGTAAGTTTTATTATCAAGCTTGGTTGAGTTCGTTACTGTCTCAGTTCGCTTCCAATATCTGCCATCAGCCGTGGCTTGCGTCATTTTACTGGCTGCAAGATTGTAGGCTGATACACCTTTGTCATACGCTGTTTTTACTGCTCTTAAACTTGCTGATATATCCGAACTGGTACTATTCACCACATCTGAAATAGAACGCCATGTATTCGTGTTAGGACTTAACCCTTGGCGAATGGCGGTGTAAAGCTGGCTGTAAGTTTTATTATCAAGCTTGGTTGAGTTCGTTACTGTCTCAGTTCGCTTCCAATATCTGCCATCAGCCGTAGCTTGGGTCATCTTACTGGCAGCTAAATCATAAGCGCCAACCGCTTTCGCCCAAATATAGCGGCCCATATTGGCGGTTAACGATTGGGTTTTAGAGGTTGAAGTGACCGTATCATTAAGCTGTGATGCCCCTTTCGCGGTTGTGCTCGCGTTGGGTAAGCGTTCTTTGGCTAACGTGCCTGCATTGATATCACTTGCGGAATGTTTATGAACCGCGTTAGATTTGGTTTTCAAACCGTCGGTTAACGCTTTTTCTGTAGTCGCTTTGGTTTGGCTCGTTCCGTTGTATTTATTGGATAACTGAACGATACCCGCAATCAACAAGCTTGCTGGCTTTACTTTATTCAAGAATGCTCGCCAAAGTTGCGGTAACTTTACATGCTTTTCAGCGGTAGAACTGGCGTCTATTTCAGCATTCGTCGCTGCGTTAGATTTGTGCTCATATTGAACATGCGGATCGGCAGATTCAATATGCAAGCGAATAGACTCATTGAGTTCAAAATGTGTTGCGTAAATTTGACTATCATCATAGGTATGATTGATCACAATGGCATTCTCAGTGACCAGTTCTGCTTCAATGCGAAGTACATCGTTTTGCCCTGATTCTGCAGGGCGCTTAATATCCCCCAGACCTCTGGCATAAGCATAGAGCACACCTGTATTAGTCATCCAGGCAAAACCATTGATCGTAAACATGCCAGCACTAGAAGGTATATCTGAGAGAAAAGATATCTTACCTTTGGCCCCATCAGTACTAACCATAAGTGGGTAAGTATCGGCTATTGGTGAAATAGCCTCTGTGAGATCTTTTGGATCTTGGTCGTCAGGTAAAAGTGCGGAATCAATCACCATTGATACTATTTCAAGGACAGTCCCATTTTTAAGTGCATCTAACTCAGCTTGCCGTCCTGCATTGGTTAAATAACATCGAATATCACGGGTTAACTCACTCATTATGCCGCCTCTATTTTAATTCTTTTTCCAATTGAGATTTGAACGGATTTACTCACAGACCCTTGTACAATTCGGCCAATATCTAATGAATAGGTGTCTCGTAAAGATTTATAAGTGGTAATTCGATTGCGCATACGATCTAAAATCAGCTCTGAAAGGGGTTGTTCTAATAACCGAGCATCAATGTGAATGGAATAAGGCAAACTTCCTCGCGTAACAACCGAATTAAAATTCAAAACATCGAGTGAGTTCTTTATTCCATCTCTCGTTCCCGCTTTACTGTGGATTTCAAAACCCTTATCCGTTGTTTCCCGTTGCTGATCTAGCGTGTCACCAGGTTGCCAATCTAGCACTCCTCTTTCTGCCGCAAGTAATGACACAAAATCATCAGGACACAGCATAGGATTTTTTAAGCTTGGGAATGGACATTGCGTTTGGCTTAAAACATTGTCCCATGCAAACTCTAATGACTCTTCAATAATGGTGCGATTGTTAGGTTGAACGCTGTTGTATGGTTCACTCTGCTCTGACATCAATCACCACCTCAGTGCAGCGAGGCACTTCATCCCAATCACAATGAATGTTTTGCTGCGGCTCAAGCACTATCGGCCTTACACCGTTCTTATAGAAAACATGGGCCAGTTCGTCTGTTTCAACATCCGTTTTCAGGTTGAACTTACTATCAGCAAACGCTTGAGCAACGGCCATACCCTGCTCTTCAGTGAAGTCATTATTGGGATCGGCACCAGTTCTTGCGATCACATGTATTTTGTAATCTTTGAATTGAGGAGATTTGACCGTGACATCATCTGACTCTTGGGCAATATCATCACGTTTAAGGTACGCAAGAACCCTTGCAAGGAGAGTTTCTGACGGCTCACCCGTTGGTGTTTCACGGCTCAAAATAGCGTTACACACTCTTCCAGAATTAGGTTCAACCATGCGCGGCTGTGCATCTTTCACCGGATTACTCAAACGCTCAGTAGGAAACTCATAACGAACCGTTACGACATTCTCTTGAGAATCAATGGTGATCATCGGGCGCTCGTCTAGCGTTAACGCATGAAAACGATAACCCATACGTGTGCCGGTGGTATGGAACTGATACGGCGCCATATCAAAACGCTTCAGAAGATCGTCATTCGATTCAAGAACAGCAGGTTTGGGTGGATGTACACTGGTATCTTCTGGCTCAAGTATCTGACGCTTCAAGTTATACTGCAGCGCCATGAGATCAACTAAGTCCGTTTCAGTCACATACTTACGGAACATTTGAAGCGCCCAGTAATTTTGCTCCCGAATCTCCGCCATACGCTTAAGAACGTTAGCTTGCATGACTTGTGCAAGCAGCTCGGCATCATTCTCTAAACTCTCTCTCAGCAACTTGGCCTTTTCTTCATCTTTCTTTGCACAGTGGACAACAGCATGATCAATGTATTCAGCCAGTAGCACTTCATAATCTGGTTCTTGGTAAGCTTTCGGTGTAAAGACACTCATAGGTTTGTACTCAACTCAATGTCTTGCCCTTGCCAACTCCCCCACACTTTCACTTGAAACCCTTGGTTTGTCGCCGTTGCTTTGCATCGTTCAATGACAACACCAGGCAAACCGCAATGTGGATTCATCAACGCTTCAATCGATAAGTTTTGAACTATCATCGCTTCGTGTGGCGTTTGATTTTTTCCTAATCGGTTAAGCGCTCGATTACCAAACTGCCGACGCTTAACCCTTTCATTCATTTGTGTCGTCAGCACACGCTTAAAACGGCAAGCCAACGCATCCAAACCATAGACCGTTCGCCCTGTCTCTTGATCAACAGCAACTATCATTGCTTCGCCTCACTTGTCGGTTTGCCTTCGTTTCCAATATGGTGGTGAAGCTTCACGCTATAGCCATCCACAACCACATCCCCATTCAGTACATGTAAAGAGCCAGAGAACGAAGAAGCACCTTGTGATCGAGCCATGCCATAAACCGCCCCTATTGAGACAGAGAACGAACCGGCATGATTAAATACTCCAGTACTTATGATCTGCCCAGTTGAAATCGTATCGCCTGTGCGATTGGTATTCCCTGTATGTTCTTGGTTACCGATGTGGGTTAAATCAGCATGGAGGGTCATTCCGCCTGGGTAAAAACAAGTCACTGATCCACTATCAAGGTTGTACACCTCTTTCATGCCACCACCATAATCGCGCATCACTTCATTTTCATTGAGAGTTGGGAAAGGAAAGCGACTCGAACGTAACCCCATTAACGCCACCGCATTGTTGAGGTTATCGCCATTACCAAGATTAATAAGAATGCACTGCTCACCAACGGTTGGCCGTCGATAATCTTTCACTCGGCCCATGGCAGGCACAAAGAAGGGAACGCCTTTCGCAAGGTTTGAACTCGTCGTAACATCGACAGTGCTATCGTAGGCCGATTGCACGGTACCAAGCCGAATAATATTCGCGACACGCCTCTCTAAATCTTTAAACTCTTCAATGAAATCTCTAAGCTTTTTCTCAATGCTCAAAATCCGCTTGATGAAATTCATTGTTGTCACCCGTACATAGTTCTAACGATCCATATTCTTGTTCTATTGGGCCAACGTAGATTTGTTGGCGCATCGTCACCACACGAGCAAATACACCATGTTCTGGGTCAAATTTGCTAGGGAGATTAGACACAAGCTGAGCATCTTCTTGATTGAATTCGTCACCAAAATATTGATTACAAATCTCGCGTTCTAAGCGACATGAAGCATCTAACGCTTCAAGATCGAAGCCATCAATTGAAGTCGGAACTTCAATCATGAAACGTAATTCAATATTGTGTTGAGAACGCTCCTCATTGCTCAGCGAATTATAGGGATCCGATTCACCGACTTGATAACTGAATGTGACCTCACTAATTTCAACCGGCTTGCGCTTATAAATTGACCCTATTTCGATATTCATCTTGCGCTCAAGGTGGTCCTTAACCGCCGTTACCCACTCACGCGGCGAGTGATAAAACGTTTTTGAATTCACGGTGGAAAAACTCCTCAAATTTACGATTAATATCAGAAAGGTATCGCTCAACAATCTCTTCAGCATTCTGTGAAATATCAATGGTGATCATCTCAATATTATGTCGAGACTTGCCTTTTCTTCTCCACACCAGAAGCTCATCGCTATCCATTGGAGCAATAAAAGCGCCTTCATAAAAATGGCTCTCTACACGAACACCTTTCTTATTTTGGATTGGCGTCCCCATACGGTGAACACCGATTTCATTAACGCCAATCCAAAGCTTTGAAATCCGACCGTTTTTATACAGTTTGAATCGAGAGCGTAATGCTTTTGCATCAATCTTAAGTTCATAACCAAGCTCGGCCATAGTGACTGCTTTAAGCCATCGATTCGTCAGAACAGCGGCACGATTCACCGCCTTAGGTATCTCTTTCTCAAACGCTTCGTATTGCCTAATAAATTCCGTATCGAGTAAGGCTCGGTTGTTTCTAGTTAAATTCAGACCACTCATTTTGTGAACCTTTAGCATGTCTTACCAATGTGTATTCATTAGTAAGGCCACTCGCGCCATTTCCACTAGGTAATGCTTGAGCGTACGACAACGAATAGACGAGCCCTTCATGTGCCATAGTGCAATGATCTGGAAGAGTTTCACTGGTCAATAACCGAAAGGTAATACGCTCACCGTTTTGCGACTTTTTCACATACCCAATGATTGATAGCGTATCCCCTTGCTCATTAATCACTGATTTAGGCGAGCCAAAACAATCGGCAATGGATGCCCGAAGTAACCCTCGGGCATTATCAAATAGACTACTCATCGCATTACGCCACGAACTGAGTGATCACCTCACCCGTTAACAGCACGCCGCCATCCACAAACACTCCGACAGGTTGTTCAACCTTTCCAGCGTCAGTTGGCTGAGTTTTAGTGAATGCGCCATCGTCAAAGTAAACAGGTTCACAGCCAAACGCTGGCACATCACCGACTTTAACCGGACCGTCGTAATAACCTGAATAAGTACAAGTCACCACTTCACCTTCTTTTGCTTTAAAGCTAGGTACCACCAATAACGCACCAATTAAGATCGGCACATCTTTAACAAAGCCGCCTGCAGGCGCGACCACCGCAATTTTTTTACCTTCTGCTTGATGCATAGGGACATCTCTCTGAATAAATAAGAATGAAAAAGGGAGAGCAAAAGCCCTCCCAATGACGAACATAACCTGCTAATTATTTAGCGGCAGCGAACAATGCTTGGTTAATACCACGACGATCCAGAACCTTAGAGGTAATGTCGTAAGTAATGCGGAATTTAGCGCCATCACTACTCCAACCGTCTCCCGTTTCTAGCCACGGGTCTTGTTGACCATCTAAGAAGCCCATAAGAACCGTATCAAAATCTTTGCTAGTAAAACCGATAGCGCCATTAATGGCATTCGCTCTTGCGGTTTCAATCACTCGCTTAAACTTCTTATACGCAGGGTTATAGTGATCAGGTTTACTGGCCGTGTTAAGCACCGCTTCAAACATCGAAGCATGATCTGGATTCGCGAGTAGAATTTCACCACGTAAATCTAATGGGTCACCAGTGCCTTTACCATCGACCGGGATCGTCGTAGTGGTCGCAAACATCTTATGCAGCGCCATAATTAACGCTTCATGATCACCTGCAGCAATGCCATCGGTTAAATTACCCCAATCACCCTGAACGTTCTTCTGGAAGACCGATTTACCATCGCCCATTTTCCCGCTAAGAATAGCGTTGAACATCAGCTTGTCTGCTAAGCGGTAACCAGCTTGCATGAACTTACGTGGCACTTTCGAAATCAGACCAATCTCATCGTTAATAATGGATTGGCGAGTAAACTGGATCCCTCGGCCAAAGGTCGCAAGTTGAATACGTTCACCGCTACCTTTTAAGATGGCTGACTTGTATTCACCGTCTTCACCGATATTCATCAAGTCTGGTGCATCATTCACCATGGTTAATTCTGTTTCTCGGAAATCAGGCAAGCTTTCAATATTCGCGAGTTCACGCCATAACGGTGTGGTCGCTTCACGCTCATCACGCATAACAGTGCGGATACTCTCTGTGACAATGTCGCCAAAGTCTTGAGAGTTGAACGCTCGGTTCACCAGTTCGTCTTTAGTCATCGCACTGCGAGAGTTCGCACCCAAACTTGCTCGCGCCATGTTCAATAATGACTCATGCCCAAACGAGTTATCTTTCTCTAGCTCTGCGACACCAGCTCTCGCATTCAAAGCGTTTTGCAGTTCATCTTTAACATGATTGCCATTGCCAACATGAACCTGCGTTGGGGTAATACCATTTGCACCACCTTCAGCACTTTGTTGGCCGAGAATGTTCATTAGGCTTTTTGATGCATTTTCCATTGTAAAATTAGGGTCGCTCAACACTTGGTTCGTCAGATCTTCGCCAAGGTTCAGAGTGTTGCAAAGGTTTTGCAGACTCTCGCGGTCATTATTCATATTACTGAGAATACGAGCTGAAGCCTGTTCAACCGTGCAGCTCATATCTTCAAGCATTTGATTCACTAACTCACCTTTCACACCATGCTTATTGCATAGGCTGCGAATGGCTTGTTGGCGTTTGTTTTCTGCTTTTACAGCATTAATAAGTTCTTCGTTTGGTTTCGGCATGTCGCTTACCTGTTCAGATTGGTTTGATTCTGGTTGAGAGTTGTCGGCAGGTGCCGCATTCGTTGGGGTACTTGTATCAAGCTCAGCGTGACTCTCTGGTTTACCAAGCGTGATGCAATTTAAAAGGGATTCAGGTGCATTTTTAAACTTAGCTATCTCTTTCGAGTCAAACTCAGTAAAGTTATTAGTTAATTCAACCGCATCAATAACTTGATCAATCAAGCCCCACTCAAGGGCTTGTTGTGCGGTGAACCACGTTTCTTGCGCCATTGCTCCGAGCACTTCTTCAAGTGGCTTTCCGCTACGCTCAACATAAGCGTTAGAAACCGTCATCTTTGCGTTTTTAACTTGAACTAATGCGCTCTCTATCTCATCTTCCTCACCCCATGCGCCAATACTCGGGTTGTGGATCATGAACGTAGAATTTTCAGGCATATGGATTTCATCGCACGCCATTAACATATAAGTCGCGATGGATGCGGCCAAACCATCAACTACACCAGTGGTCTTTCCCTTATGAGCTTTGATGGCATTAAACATCGCCAAGCCCTCATAAACACTACCGCCATAGCTTTGCACTCGCATAATCAGATCTTTTTCACCGACCTGTTGTAGCGCTTTAACTAAATCAATAGCGTAGATGTCCCAGCCGCCAATCTCACCATGAATATAGAGTTGAGCGGGTTTATCCGTTGCTTCGTTGTTTAATGTGTACCAACTTTTTCTTGGTTCACTCTGTTGCGGTTTAGGCATTAAAGGTTCCCTCACCATTGGAGTTAGTTTGAATGGTTTCGACAAGATTATGAGCAGGGTCGGAAGTACTAACGATCCCGTCGTCTTTCATTTGCTGACGTTCCGCCTTGATCTCTTTACGAGTGGAAAGTGGATTTACATGACGCTCTCGCTGATAGTGGCTCAATGAGAACAAGCCCAAACGCGTCCCTTTCTCGATCCCTGTCATCTCTTTCGTGGGATCAATCCAAGGCATAACAGGCGCTTGATAAATGGCATTCAATATCGTGTTTACATCAACCGTCGGTGGAATTTTTAGCTCCCCTTTCATGATCGCCATGGTTAAAGCATGACGATATTGAGGCCGAGTCCAGTTTGTGACAAATTCACGCTGAAGCACTTTATATTTAACGTGGGAATCCGTGAGCTCTTGTCGATTCGATGTATAAGAACCGTCATAATTACGAGTCACCGATGAGTTATTTACCCCAACAGCACTACTGACTAACTTCTGTTGGCTAGACCGAAACTCAGCACTGGCCGACTCTTTCCGATTCGATTCAACAATCCCCGCTTTCTCACCAGGTGCGAGTTCAAACGAGTTAGCCGCCCCCAGAGCAATATCACCGCCCTGGTCAAGCTCGTTGGCGTTGGGCATGTCCTTATCTCGCTGTACATAAAACGCGAACTTAGCCGCGATTTCATGCCCTAGCATTTCCGTAAAATCGTAGTTCTCTATTCGGTCTGCCAAATCAATCGCTGAGTGAAGAATGGATATCCCTCGGTTCTGGTGTAGGCGGCGCGTGAATTTAAGATGGCAGATAAAACCTGCATCGACTTCCGCATACTCAAAGCCTTTGCTGTCCTTTTGGATCAAATAAGATTCAGTTTGCCCAAATTGATTACGTTTAATGCCTTCCATCAAACCACCTTGAGCCTCCGTAATATGATGAGGCACAAAGTCCGGTTCAAAAGCTTGAATAGCAAATGGGGTTACTGACGGGTAATTCAAATCACCATGTTCGCCCATAAACATACGGCCAAACACTTCACCATCTCGCAGCCAAGTTCGACAGGCTAACCACTCTGTTTCTGAGCGAGACATTTCACCATTAATGTTTTGGGTTAATGAATGAAGCTCATGCCATTTACTGATCGCTTGAGCAAATGCCACATGAACATTACCTTCGTGATCCAATGGCTGAGGCTCAATCATAATCCCTTTAGGCCCAACAACATTGGCGCACAGTTCATCAAGAATCGCCGTTACGAACGGGTTATTTTCATCGGCATGGCGAGCACGTTGATACAGCGCTTTAGCACCTTGATTGAGTTGATTTGGGGTTTGTTTAGAGAAGTGGTTCTTACGTTTTGTTCTCGGCTCTTTTGGCATTGCTGCGTTATATCGATTCAGCAACATGCGATCATGCAAACGCTTAATGCCATTACTAGGGCTCACCGTCGCCACAATTCTATCGAAGAAATTCAGCGGATTATTCAAGCCTCACCCTCCTAATTATTGAGCGGCTTCCTATGCTAATCAGCCTTTGCAAACGCTCTATCTCTTTGCGAACAGTAGAAAGACTCGCTAGTGTTAGCTTTTCACCTTCTGCCGTCGTCACTTCTTGTTGCATTAAGATCTTGCGCTCAGCGTCTATGTACCACGCAAGGCGCTCACGGTTTGTAGGTATCGTTATCATCCGAAAATGCCTTTTGAATGGTTATATCGACGTTTAGGTTTACGTTCGAATTCTGGTTTCACATCAGCATCAATGACATTGGGGTTAATCTGCCAATCTGCTGCCCATAGCGGTGGTTTGTCCCAGTTGATGTCATCACCGTCGAGGTAATGCATCCCTGCTTCTGCGTATGAACACAAATCCAATGTTTCATTTGACGTATTAGCAGGACACTCCCAATCGCCTTTATCATTAATGTATTCAGCCGTGAGCTCTTCATACCAATCACGCTCTGCCCACTTGGGTAAATGAAAGTAACGAGATCCAAACTCTAAGCGTGAATAACTGGCCGCGACTCGGTTCTTTAAACGGTTGGTATGCAGCAAAAGAAGCGGAATTTCACCATGAGCTAACTTACTGCGTTTATCTGGATGACTCTGTTTAACCAAGGAGTCAATGTCTCGACTGGCCCCTTTAACCAAACGGAACAAATGAGACAGTCCTTTTGGTTTTAAACTGTTGTAAAACTGGTAAGCCTGATCGGTCACAGAAGTTTTCTTACCGTCTTTTTCTCCCGCGCTTCCGCCTGAATCACACAGCGTCAGCACAGGCTTCATCACTCGGCCTGAGCCGTCAGCCAACGAGTATGTTTTCTTCATTACCTGATCAATCAATAAATCCCAATCTTCTGCATACACCGCAGGATTAAGCCGGTCATTATTTCGGTTGGGGTTAACCAGTATTTCAAAACGGTCAATCACCCAACGTTGCAGCCCTTCACCAAACACTTGAGCCTGGACAACAAAGCGAGCGTTCTTTTTCCCGCCTTGAACATCGATACTCATGATCAGGAATCGACCACCCATTGGAATCTCAGCCCTTGGGTAATCCACGGCTTTTAGCATCAGCTCATGAGCGCCAATATCATTGCTTTCATTTTGAAGAATGTAAGAACGGCCCATACGGGTATTAATGAATGAGATAAGGGCGTTTTCATCACCACTTTCATCATAAATAGACTGAGCATTAAGGTAGCGATACACCAAGTTTTGCCAACTGGCATAAGCCGCAATGGGACCTTCAAACCAGAACGTTGCCCATTTGGATTTTCTGATGAGCGATTCATCGGTTACGAGCTGGCCGTACTTATCTATTTCACCTTCTCTGAAAAAATCACCTTGTAAGTTCTTCGCTTGTTTTTCGACTTCTTGAACTCTATGAGTGCATCGTGGGCACTCTACCCAAGCACTTTTTGATGCTTCCATAGGATCTTCATGTTCTACCCATTTCAGCGATTCAAATTCGGGTCTGAAATACGCGCCACAATCTTCACATAACCAGTAAAAACGGTGCCTATCCCCTTGATTATATAATTCAGAAATACCACCACAGGGCTGAGCCTCATGCGGCGTGAGTTCTTCAGCGGCTTTAGGTTGACGAACAATACGACCTGGTGAGCTTTCGGCCATTACCATGCCAGAAGATTTTGCGTTCTGAGTACGCATGAGCATTAACTCAAACTTACTCCCCTCTTGGCCTACGCCATCATCAGCACGATCAAAATCGGTACAGCCTGCATAACGGTAAGTCGAAGCAGATAAACTGGTTTCTGTTGCTGAATCCAGTTTCAAGTTCATGCCATTTTTGAAATATTTGAAGGTGATATTGTCGTCTGACTTACGACCTGTTTTTAATTTCGCGATATCAGGTGTGGCAGAGAAACAGCGAGACAAATCCACCTTGGACATGTCCTCTGCTTTTGTTTTCGTTGAATAGATTAAAAGCATGTCACCAGGCGCTTGCGTTAATGCGTAGTTTATCCACCCTTCAACCAGTGCCTTGGTTTTCCCAGAACGTGCAGGGCCAACCACAATCACCGCTTCATACACGCGCCTTGCCAAACAATTAAGCGGCTTTCGCATGTAAGGAACTTGGCTAGATAAAAACTTAGTGACGTCTGTTCCGTCTGAAATCCATAAACCTTCATCAGCGGCATCCACCGGTGTTTTATCAGCAGGCCTGCAAAGGTAGGCTAAATCTCGTCTTATTTGCGCGGCGTTGGCGTATTCAACACCAAGCCGAGGATCAAACTCTTTCAAGCTCATCAGCGACCGCCTTTAAGTCAAAATTCAGTAACCGCTCTAAGTCTTCAAGGTGCTCAGGCGTGGCGGTAGGAATGGTGGATTCAATCCGATTGATCACTTTCTCTTTGAAATCTTTAATCGCTGAAATGCAGATAGCAATCTGCTCTTCATAATCGGTTTTCTCTACACTGTCGCCAACATCTTGTTTTAGCTTATGCTTTTCACCTTGCGCCTGCAGGTATGCCCGTAATTCAGCCGCCGTTTTGAAGCCCATAAGATCGGGCGCGTCTGATTCTTTAACCGGTGCTTGAGTAAGATAAGGTGCCGCTTGAATAACATCATAGAGCGGGGTTTGACCGTGATAAGCCGTGGCATCTATACCAGCGTTCTTTAATTTTTTAGCAATAGTGGAACGGTGATAGCCGAATGCCTCTAGCTCTGATTTGTTCCAGAGGCGTTTTTCATTGTTCATTGAAAGCCCTCTTGAATGAGTCTCGTCTCTCCGAGTGTCACGCCCTTCTTCGCATTAGGTCGACGTTGCCATTAATGAAGTTCTCTCAAACTTTGCTTGTTCCTTTTTGAATCATCACTTGCGCTAACATGTAAGGAGTTTCAGCAGCGAGCTGAACATGATCACGGCTAACAAGTGAGACAGCGAGGAACCGACGCTTGCACACCCTAGTAAGGAATGAGGAACGGGCAATAACTGATAACAGTGGACGACCACCCAAGTAGTAAGCGTTACTTGCCCGTATTCGGTTGCGCATCCTCGTAGCCATAAAAACCACGCAAATGCTCAATTTGGTCAGTGCAATTGCGCCAGGCTTCTAACCAAATAGGATCGCGTTCAACCGCTTCACCATAAGTTTGTGGTGGAGCAGTAAAAGGCTGTTGGCAAGAAGTAAGGTAAACCGCAGGAGGAAGAACCAATCGGTCTTGATATTCAGCGATCACCTCAGTGGTAGTACAACCACTCAGATGCATGAGGAATAGGCACATCAACACAGGTTTCATAGATTAGAACCTCTTTGATTTTTGTCACGGTTTGAATAGTCGCCGCACTTCGTTGTGCTTTCGCTTGTAACAACTCATCAGCCGCAAGCTGCGCCGCCCTCGCTTCTAACTTCATAGTGTTAACCGTAGTGGCCAGTGATAGGTTTTTACTGAGAGACGTTTGATAGCGGCTTTGCAGTTCACCGTAATGCTTGGCCTGTGTGTCTAACACCTCAAGTAAGTAAACGATGGAAAGCAAACAAGCAATGAGTAAAGTAACCGAGCCCATCAACAGCACGTTCCGGATAGAAAGGTTCATGAATCACCACCCATTTAAGCAAGCATTTAGCTCTATCTCACGGCGTTTTACTATCCCTGAACATTGGCTATCAGGGCTGCGGCAATCTTTTCCGTTAACATAGACCCAACGCGAAAACTCCAAGCAAGCTTTGAGTGGTTGGTTTTGATTGAACAGCTTAAGCATGGTGGAGCTTTGGAAGTTTCCTGCGCCAAGGTTAAACACAAAGCTGACAAGAACATCGAATTGAGATTGAGTGACGGAAGTGAGTAGTTTTTTGTTCACCATATTTTCAGCTGAATGAACATCAGCAATGAAATTACGGGCAATTTGCTCATTGGTGGCCACATCACCTTGGCTTACGCCTTGAGTATGACCAAGGCCGTAAGTCCATACGTTCGCGCTGCATTGATACGCTTCGGTTCTGCACCCTTCAAGATTCGCGATATGCGCTAAACCTTGTCGGCTGGTTTGCATATCGGGTGCAACGTTAAACACGATGGAAAGAATGGCAGCAACAGAACAGATGGTTTTACTGATTAATCTTTTCATATAGCTCTTCCGACATTCTTTGCTTACGAACTTCATCAAGCAATTTGAGTTTGATGCTGCGATTGGTGAAGTAAGTGACAAACACCATCACCACGCCAATAACAGCAGCCCAATCTTGAATACTGAATGCCCCTGTAAGTGCCAGTAAGCCGCTAGTGAGATATGAAGAGAATGAACTGAGTTTATCTTGCATATGACTCCCACAAAAAAGCACCCGACTTTCACAGTGTGAAGGGGTGCTTTGTCAGTTATAAACGGTAGAAACGAAAAAACCCCGCCGAGTAGGCGAGGTTTTCTAATGTGGCTATCATGCTCCATTAGAAGAAAAACATCAAGCACTTATAAGTATTTCTATCACGTTATAGGACAAACAGTTTTAACAACATTAAACCATACCACCGAAAACAAACACTCAACGTGAACTAAAACACAAGGTTAATGAGCCTAGGGATTACTATTAACAACTTCTACCTTGCTAAAAAAATAAAGTACTTCACTTTCTATAGAAGAATCAAAACAGCGTGAGAGTCTCTTGTCAACTTTAAATTTACCAAGTGCACTAAATTCACCCGCAAGGGTATTTAATTTATTTAAATGTTGATTCCATTCATCAAAAGATTTTATTATTAAGAAAAGAGCGTAACCTTCTCCGGGGTATATATGAGGTCTAGTTCCTGATATATCCTGCAACATCTTCTGTAGTGAATCTAATTCTCTTTTGCCTTCATTGACAGTGAGAACTTCTGTTATTTGATCATAATCACCGACAACCTGCTTTGTTTTATCAATCAATAACTGAATATCACTAACGCTAATGTCATTTTTATTATTTATAATATTCGATAATAAAACATGAACATCATCAATAGAATGGCAAAGATGAGTTTCATCATCATTTATCAGGCTTTTATGAATATTGCTTTTGATTATTGCTTTATAATTATCACTTAGTAATTTTATATCCTCAAAAACCCCTAACGCCTTGTTTTTAAGAATTTTATACTTCTTAAACTTATCTCTAACGGTTCTTTTTTCTGCTCTCTGCTCTTCATTTTGGTGTAAATTTTTTAAATAGACATTTACTCCAAGAGCACCAAGACGATCGGTATCGTCTAATGATAATGTTTCATTATAAACACTTTGAACCCAGTCAAGCAACAGTTCATAATCACAACCACGAATCGCATTTTCAATAGTTTCTTTTTCCATATTTTTATCTCATTTACGACAAACAACTTGCTCGTATCAATACTACCAATAATTTCCACAAAACCGTCGTTATTTAGCCCTGTGAAGGTTATGCAACGTAATATAGAGCCGCATACCACTTTAATCAACGCATAGTAAAAATGCCACGCATTGCGAATCACTCTTAAACCGTTTGTATGAATCATTTTGCCCAAGGATCTTCAACACAGATATCGATCATATCTAAATTCGTAATATCAATGTTTGCATATCTGTCATTTCGATCGTTAATTCTTGGCATGCCATAGATAAAAACATAAGCTGTTGGACTTGGAGACTTGTAAATTTTTTCAATTCTTTTTGCTACCAACTTTTTCATCTTGTATCGTTCAATTAGACGATCACCAATCATAACTGTGGTGGTGAATTCTTTATCGCTACCATTAGCTTTTAGCTTTTTCTTAAACTTTATCTGATAACCATGACCTGATGGCAATCTATTGATGAATGCCCAACCGTAGTAAATAGAAGGCATTTGTGGCAAGTCAGAAACAATCTGATTTTCAATTTTACTAAACAGACTTGTGTAAGATTTATCTTTACCCGCAATATTTAACCTGCGTAGTTCTACCGTTCCATCCTTTTTGTACCTAGCATACCTGCTGACAACGGTTCTTACCGAATAAATACTGCTAATAACACCAATTTCTTTCAGTTGTCTATCGGCTTTAGATTTCAGTACATTAACCACTCGTACTTTAGCGTTTTTGGCACGGCTATTGTTCTTATAATGATCGTAATACGATTCAGGTCTTTTCTCTAAAAATGTGTCTACGACTGAAGTATCTAGCGTTTTATGAGTTGCAGTTTGCGTTGTTGGCTCAGCGTACTTTAACTTCAGAGGTACATTTCTAGAGACTTCACATCCTTTGGAATGAGAACCAAAAACTCGAAAGTGAGGCACTACCTTTAGTGAGTTAGTGTCTTTATCAAGGTTTGCACAGGTAACACTTGCTGAACAATTTGTCCCCGGACACAAAAACGCTCTTTTGTCTTCGAGCATTCCCGACCAATATAACTCGTACGCCTTATCTGGATCTATAAAATCATCTATTTCAATAGAATATGCCACATCTAAAGACATACTATTTTCCTCCGAATGAATATCAACGCCCTGTTAAGGGGTAAGCAACTCAATACCGAAGTTGCCGAATACCACCTTAATGACTTAAACCAACGCATAGTAAAAATGCCACGTATTGCGAATCGTTTTTAACAATTGGTTATAAAACAAATCTAAGGAATATTATGTGTTGCCGTAAGAATGCATTGGCACAAAAATCAGTATGAGCCACATAAAGCCTATAGACAGGCATACAAATCTAACAGTAGCTGTATGACTGGAACCAAATAAATTCTTCAAATTATTGCTATGCTCAAGCGTTTTTTGACCTTGAAAGTGTAGTCCGTTCTTCGCTTTTCCTTGAGTCGAAATTCCAAATACAGCTTTGTCTGCATATTCAACACCTAATCGATGTAACTCACTAATTACAAACCTGTTTCTTGTGTCCCATCGATATAACGCATACACACATATCAAGCCAAGCACAATAAATCCCCAAGAACCCAATTTCGCGTAAGAGAAAAGAATTGCTGCTTGAATTGCAATAAATATCTGAAGACCTTGACTCCGCATTTGAAGGTGAGCGATCTGCCAAGGTACTACATGTTTCTCTATGTATGTAATCTGTCTGTCGATCTGTTTTTCATTGTCAATATCCACACTATACCTCTTGCTTCATAACGCCGCATTAAGTGGTGAGCAACGCTAACCACCCAGCCTAAACCATTGTGACATAAACACTTAAACCGAAGTAAGCCGAAAACGCCATGCGTTGGGAATCCGTCTTAAATGCATTGTTGTTAGACATTTTTTCTACGGTTAATAAAATGATGAGCTATAAAATTAGCACCAACACCAGAACCAACTAAAATCATTACTTGAGATAAATACTCAATAGCCCATAGCCAATCTGAAGATGTAGCTTTCGCATATCCAACCCCTATCATACCAAGAGCTACCGATATAATTAGAAATAAAAACCCCCTCACCAACAAGTTTGAGGTATCAACAACTAAACCAAATGAAATACACCAAATGACAATCCACGCAATTACTATATGTGTAACTTCAATCAACCAATAAATTGGCAGTGTAAATATTAAGGCAGCTATTATTGCTAATCCTATTCGAATAATTCTGGAATTCATACATCCTCTAATGACTAACACCATCTAGACGGAAACTTACCGCATAATTGCCTACTATGAACCCATTTTATAACCACTTAAATGATATACATCAAAATTTATATCCTCACTAATACTCAAGCACTGGCGCATTACACTCACAGATAGCCGGGAAAAGTTGCAAGCTTAGGGAATAAAACTCCTACAAAACATCACGGGGATTCACAACGAACATTATTATATGGATGGATATTGTTAAGAAGATCACGTATTAACAACATGTTAATAAATAAAAATCTGACGCATAAAGGGATATTTTTGAAGTCGTAAGTGCCATATTCGATCTTAATTTAAAAGCTATCTACTACTTCAGCCCTCAAACGGGGGCATCCGTAAATCAACAAGCGCAGTGTTGATGTAGGCCGAAGGATCAAGACAACCTACTCCAACATCACACCACATAACCTCTGTTACTCACTACCACCTTGAGCCGCCCTTTCGAGCTACACCTCAGCCTCTAATACTTTTGCCATACTCTCTTCTTTCTCAAACCGCCCCTGCAACGCCAACGCAGCTCCATTGCGTTTATCCGCTAACCACTTAACCAACTTGCCTAAAATCGATTCGTACTTCTTAAAACGTGAGAAAGTAACGGGTAAGGTTTGGCAGAAGTAAGCGAAGCGGGTTTCTTGGGTCCAACCAATACGGCCACCGTCGCAGCATGGGCAGGTTCTTCTTGCTCGGTTCTTGGCAATGTATTTACCGCTGCCATTACACTCGGGGCAGACTTGGCCGAACTGTTGAGTCGTTTCTGCGATAGCTGTGGCAACCAAAGCTTCTAGCGCCTTTTCTGGGTATGGGCCGCGCCACTTTTCCATTAGCGTGTTGGCTTCAACCAAAGTTGCTTTGTACAAATTATGCAAGGCGGGTTTGTCATGCAGGATTTCAACGAACAGCACCAGAAAACCCACTGGCGAATCTTTCCAGGCTAAACCGACAAGGGCGAGCTGCTCGTCCAACGACAGCAACGCCTTGCCACCAAGTGACGGTTCATAGTTGATCCCTTTAACATTGAATTTCGCCAGCAGTTTTTCTATTCGCATTACGCCCTTGCTCCCATTGTTGCTACCCTTGCGAACACAGAGCTTTGTTCAAATTGCTCTGGTCTTGGTCTTTGAATATCACTAATTGGTTTCACGTTTGATCTGTCTTGCAAACGCTTGGTATTTCTCGCAGGTAACGAACCCGCTTTGGCTTTTTGGGCGTACTTCTTCAACGCCTTGCGATGCTTGGTTCTTGCATCGCGCTCACTCAAATAACTTCGACATAAAAAACCAACCTCTTGCGCTGTCCAGTACTCGATATCACCTTGCGGCTTACCTCGGATCATTCTGGTAAACGCTTCATCCACATCGACCAGTTCTTCGCGTCCCATCGATACAAACTCTGGCAAGCTTGGAGGCCATGCATCCCCCTCCAACAACGCTTGACCTACTGCTCGGTGAATCTCACTGGCCGACATTGTGGTAATCGCTTGAATCCAAGTCGATGGTAGTTCCTTGTGCGGCCACTTCGCCCCGTAGGCTTCCACAAACTTGATTTGAACCCAATCCTCCACGCTCAACTGGATCACCTGATTGCCCACTTGGTGCGGCAGTGTGACCGTATCGTGCGAGCAAATCTGCGTTGTGTTGTTCGTATCGATTTGGCTGAAGGCTTGGCTTAGCGTGGTTTGATTGATTGTTTTCATGTTCGTCATTCCAGCGTTCTTGGTTCAAGTAAGTCGTTAGGTGCAGTTTGTCGAAACCGAATTGGCAGCGATTAATTCGTTCAGTGATATCAGCAAGAAGCATCGCTGAAAATTGTTCAGTGGTTTCCGTTCGTCCCTTCACGATGGATTTGAATTTCGCTAACGCTTGTTTTTTACCTTTTTTGGTCGGATATATTTTCCAGATAGGTTCAAAGGCAACCTCTAAACCACACAGTTTATTTGTAGTAGTCTCTGGTAGTCTATGTGTAGTCTCTGTTTTAGTTTGGCTGATTCCGCCACCACTGCTTGGCGCTTTTGTGCTGGACTGCTTGGCGCATTCCGCCAAACTAGAATGGCGCAATTGTTCAATCAAGGTTGGCTCATTAATACGGTAGAAAATACGGCATGGAACACCCTGTTTTTTCTCTTCCAGAATGCCTAATTCACGTAATTTCTTGCGTGCTGTATCAAGCTCTCTACGGGTCATTCCCGTTTCATCTTCCCATTCAGATTGAGTCTTATAGAAGTAGCCAGAAGCGTTAGTTCTGCGGCTCCAGTAAATCGCTTGGCTAAGCATTAAAGCGCCCGTTATGCCGATGCCAAGCTTTACGAATGGTCGATGAAATGCGATGGGTCTGTCTAGAAATTCGATCATCTAGCCGCCCTCGCCTTCATTTTTTTCAGAATTTGATTCGCTTTATTGCGAGAAACAACAAAGCGACAGTGCCCATTGTTGGCGACCCAAATCATTTGGCCGCAGTAGTTTTGATAAGAAAGACTCATTGCACAAAGTTCTCCATAAAATTTCACTAACGTTCGCAAGTTCATAGGTGGTCAGCCTTTTTGCGAGATTAATGTTTCGAGGTAATTCATTAGCGGTTCGTGAGCACCTTCGCTCTCTTGCACTTCTTTGTAAGCTGCTCGTAATTGGTCTTGTGTTGCGTACTCACTGAGTAACAGCACAGAACGAAAGGCTTCAGATGATTCCTTGCTGAAATCGGCAAGAAGTTGATCGCGGTTCGCCATGGTGTTGCTTGCTCCAATCGCCGCGACTGAAAACCCAAGTGGATTCAAGAACTGGTTGAGTGCTGCCGTTGCCCTCGCCTTTGGCATTGCTGCGATAATGGCAGGCAACAGATCCATGATGTTGGCTTTGGCCTCGATGCTTGTTCGGCTCACATAGCGAAACAAGTTTTGAGTGTTATTGAAGTTGTTCGCGGCTGAAGGCACTTTGAGAATGTGTTCTTGTTGGCAATCTTCCTCGTCGAAGATTTTCATTTTGTGATAATGCCGAGCAATGTATTCTGCGATTTGCTCTTTGTTTGCGTCGCTCCGCCAAGCGACAACAGCGTTATGCATAACGCTCTTTAAACTGGGTTGCATGTTTTTTCCTTACTGGTTGTTTATCCAGAATATTAATGATCAGGTATATCTACATATTTCAGTTACTATCTTCATGGTCAGTAAGTAGTTCTTTTACTGACACTTTGCCCCCTGTCGCTTCTGATATTGCACGGATGTATTTTGCTGGAGCTTGGCGTTTTCGATTAATCCAATTCCAAACATGAGACTGGCTGACACCTAAAAGCTTTGCTAATGATGTTTGACCTCCTAGAATTTCAGTAGATCGTTCAATGGCTGACATATTAACCTCACAACCTTTAACAACTTAAGGTGTACATTAAATTACAACTTAAGCTGTTTGTCAATTAACACATTTTGTTGTGATAATGAGGAATCGCCGAAAGGCTCAAAAATTGAGGATATCTCGAATGAGTTTTGCTAATAGAGTAAAGCAACGTAGAAAAGAACTAGGTCTTTCTCAAGCTGAATTAGCCGAAAGAGTTGGCGTTGCTCAGCAGTCTATTCATAAAATTGAAGATGGCAGAACTTTAAAACCTCGCAACATTTTGCAGCTTGCGAATGCTCTTCAGTGCAGCGCACTTTGGCTTCAAGGCTTTGAATCACAAATCGATAACGGTCAAAGCCCTGAACAAAATAATGCATCATCCACGAATGCTGTAATGGTTAATGCTAGTGATATCCGCTCTTTACCCATATTAAGTCAAGTACAAGCTGGTAACTGGTCTAATGTGATTCTTGAAACAGATCAAGAGTTTGAGAGGCAAATTACATCAGTCAAAGTATCAGAAGAAGCTTTTGCTATGCGTGTAACTGGTAATTCGATGACGAACCCTTTTGGCTCTCCATCAATACCTGCAGGATCTATTGTCGTTGTTGAACCTTGTAGCTGTCCAGATAACGGTAAGATTGTTGTCGCTACACTCAATGACGCCCCAGAAGCTACAATCAAAAAACTGGAGATCGATGGCCCACAGAAATTTCTAGTTCCTCTAAATCCTAAATATGATCCGATTCAAATCAATGGTAACTGTCGTATTGTCGGTTATGTAAGACAGGTTGTAATGGAACTTTAGCCGCAGCCAAACACAACGAACCCGCCTAGTGCGGGTTTTTTTACACCTATAAATACAACTTTAGGTGTTGACACAATAAAAGCTTTAGTTGTAGGATTAAATACAACCTAAGGTGTTAAAGAGAAAGCACATGAAATTTATACCATTAGAATCAATCAGCAAAACACTAGAAGGCTCAAAAGCCATTCAGTTACATAAGGCAAGTTTCGAGCACTTCCTTGCGAACACGCCAAAGTCGGACCCGTTTTACGACGAGCTAAAGCAGCTTATTCAACTCAGTAATCAGTGTGAAGGTTTAGAAATAAACGTTGGCAGTGAGAGCTTAGAGATCATCCACCAGTTCAACGCTCTTTCTGAGCAATTGAGCAGTAAGTTAAACGTCATTCAGTTTAACTAGAACTTTGTGCAATGAGGATTTTAGAAGGCTTAGATATGAGAAAACCCCTATCAGTGACCAAACCGATAAGGGTTAACTTTGTGCAATGAGACTTAGATAAACCAAGAACTCGCAATCAGTATATAACTGGCTGACCACCAATTTCAAGTACTTAGGCTGATTGCGGGGAATCACCCCAAATAAAAGGTAACGCAATGAGTGCATTATTTAAAACAAGCCAAGAAGCTTTCATCGGTAAGCATATTACTTCTAGATTGGAAGATGACGGCTACAAACCATTTGAGATCAGTAAGGCCGTAGAGCACGCGATCAACTTCTACCGTTCTAATGCTCGATTCGCTCGCGGAAAGGTATTTGATGAATGCTTAACACGAGCACGCCAGCTACTTGCCCCAAAAGCTTCAAAGCGCACGACTAAGGCAAAAGCCTAATGACCTCAGAAGAACGCAAGCGTGAACTAGTAGCTAAGCGAGCAACGAAACTAAGAGCAAAACGTAAGGCAAGTGGCAATCATGACTTACGTGTTTCTCTTAATGCGCAAGAACAGCAAAAGCTAAACGAAATTTGTACATTCTTCGCCTACCCTTCAGAGCCATACAGTCAAGAAGAGGCGCTGCAATCGCTTATCCATCGTGTTCACGCTGATATTCCGAAAGTTGAAAAGAGTTTAGGTAAGTGCAGCAAATGTGGAGAGCAATTACCCCAAGGCTGCGCCAAATTACGCGAAGGCGGTTTGTTTAAGGGTGATGCCATGTGTTGGCACACAATTAATCGAGTTCGAATTTATGAGCTTGCGGGCTAAGGGGAATTGATGACTTTAGATCCAATTGTTATGACATTTAAGCCAGCCTTTGAGCTCTGGGCTGCTGCTCAGTTTGGTGAGGGCAAGGTCGATTTGAGTTTTAGTGAGGATATTGGCTTTACCGACGATTACGTGAGCGCAATGTTCTTAGGGTTTTGTGCAGGTGCAATGACAGGAGAAATTGTATGACAGTAGGTACTTATATTTTTGTTTGCGTGGTGTTTTACGGTTTGTATTCATGGAAAGAACGCGATGCAGACTAGAAAGCACAGCTTATTGGAAAGTGTTGTTAATGTGTTTATCGGCTACTGGGTTGCGCTATTGAGCCAACTGCTGATTTTCCCTTACTTTGATGTGAATTTACCCATCACTGACAACCTGTTAATAGGCGCTTTCTTTACTATTGTGTCGATCATTCGTAGTTATTTGATTCGACGTTTGTTTAATAACAGGGTTAATAACAACCCTATTTCTGACATGCCGAACTGACCAACGGCATCTATCTACTTTTAATAAGGAACTTTGTGCAATGAGTTACTCACAGTCCGAGACTTTAAGTTTAAGCTTCAATTACACGCCACCTGCATTTGTGAAGGCTAGTAATTCCAAACCTGAAACAGCCATTTACGATGCATCTAGATACTCTGAATCATCAAACAAGATCATGTGTCATCAAGAAGTGTTAGATTTTTTCGATAAAAAGCGTACCACCATAATCAGCTGGCGTAAGAACCGAGGTTTTCCAGAGCCAATAAGTAAATCACCACTGCGTTGGATCAGAGCTGCCGTGATGGAGTGGATAGAGTATGAAGGAGGGTTTAAGTCTAACAGCTAACAATGGTTAGTAAATTGGCACTTGGATGAGTTTAACTTAATTGGTGTGAGTTTTAAGGCGATTAGAGAATTGCACAAACTGGAAATGCGACGTGAATTATTCACGCCGCAATACTTGATAAAATGGCGAGGTTTATCAATAGTGCGCTATTGGAACTTAGTTTATAGTCCGAGGGCAAGTCGTTGTCCCATAAGTCAAATTAACTGTTGAACCAAGTGAGTAAACACATACTGTCGAGCCATCCATAGCTTTAGTCTGACTCATGAGCACTTGAAAAGTATCGATACTATTCGCAGGATTAGGTACATGAGTATTGTATCCTCTTGATTTTTCAGGCAATGGATTTACTGGCGGTGACTGAAAATTTGTTGACGAATTTAACATAGCTTTACCAGTATCATTCATACTTCTACCTGTTGAATTGAGATTTTCCGCGATACTATTCAAGTTTTTATTTCGAATATCTCTCGTATAACCCACAACATTTTGCTCCCATTGATATTGACCTTGTAGAACCTCATCAAAGCCATAACAATATTGAAGTAAACTCGCTTTATCTATACTTATTAACTCAATTTTCTGTTTAAGCTTCTTTTCATCGTAAGCCGCTACCCGTAGTACATTCCCTACAGAATTAAGCAGTTGATTTCGTTTTTCTTGTGAAATTTCCCCACTTTCATAACAAGCATTTGCTAAAACAACTTTTCGGGCTGTTGTAATATGCCCATACTCATTGAATTGGTATCCCCCAAACGCAGAAACTAGCTGGGAATTAGTACACCCTGCGAGTAAAAATGTAACCACAATTACGCCTACTATATTTTTAAATTTCATTTTTTTACTATCGTTAGATTTTTTGGATAAGTTTCGATCCTAACCCAACAAAAAGGACGCTGCACTTTATTTTACAAAAAATGAAAAAAAAGTTTGGAACTTTGAGGTACTCGAACAGCAATAAAATCTTACAAAACCCATAACAATAATGCTTATGACGCAATACAATAGATCACGTAACACTTAGCTAATTTATCGATGTCAGTTCTATTTTAACTTGCCCAAAAAGAGCATCCGCAAATATCTCATACCCTTCTTTTTGCTCAGCCAACCAATCATGTTTGTTATATATGGCCATAACTCCAACTAGCTCATGACCGAGCATCTTTTCTGTAACGTGTGGCATGGTGCCCTGCTCTGAACATAAAGTAGATATACTGCGCCTGAAGTCATGAGTTCGCCAGTGAGGTAAGTCCATCGAATCACGAAGCCTTCTTATATAACGATTTGCCCCTGAAATAGTGATTGGCTTATGTAATGATGCCCCTGGGAAAAGGTAGTCATCATAAATATTCATTAATCGCTCTAACATTGGTTTAATATGTTTAGGAATTGGCCTGCGAATGGTATTACCCATTTTGCTCAGTTCTGGTGGTACGGTCCAAACATCATTAATCATGTCGAAATGGCAACGCCTTGCTTGGCGCAATTCTGATATCCGGTTACCCCAAAGAATGGTCATTAGGTGTAAATTCTTCGTTGAAGTACCTGCTTTACTACGCTCAATAGCTATCCACACTTTTGCCAATTCCGGCAATGACAAAACTCGATCACCAGCTGTTGATTGTTCTCCAACATCTTGCTGTTTTATCTTTTCAAAATGAGTACCATCGATAATGAATTTTGATTTGCAAAAATTGAGACAACCTCGCATCTTTGAGAAAGCAGAGTTGGCCGTTTTAGGATTCTTCTTGGCGATTTCATCAAACCAGTGCATCCATTCTCGTGCAGTGACTTTCTCTACATCTCTATCTAGAAATGCATGATAGAAATAGTTTTTCGCAACCGACTCATAAAGAGTGCGTGTTCCCTCTTTTTGATTTGAGACTTTATTTTCAAACCAGAAATCTAAGCAGTCTTTTAGGGTGATGAAGTCGGTTTCACCCGTTAAGGCTATTTCAGGGTTTCGCCCTTCTTCTTTAAGTTCAAGCATCCTTTTGTGGATTTGCCTTGCATTCTTAAGGCTTATTATCGGATACTTGCCTATACGTATGCGTTTGTTTTTACCGTTGTATCTGCATCTATACTGAAATGTGATATTTGCCTTTGGAGATATTTTAGCTATTAAGCCTTCTCCATCATTCAATTCTGCGACTCCGTCATACTCATTTGACTTAGAGATAGCCTTCAATTGTTTATCAGTTAAGCTCATTTGTTTGCCTTTAAAATTAGGACGCAGCACTTAGCAAAAATGGACACATATTTAGACGCAAATACATATGTAAAACGCACTAAAACAATAAAATTCGATTGAAAATATAGCACAACAAATGATGCTAATCGACTGATAACAAAGGGCTGTTTTGAATAATCCAAAGCAAAGCACAAAAAGCATGAATACTGATGAACAGGCTACATACTTCTTCTTCGATTATGAGACTTGGGGCGTGAGTCCTGCCAAGGATCGTCCAAGCCAGTTTGCTGGTGTACGTACCGACCAAGATTTCAATATTATTGGTGAACCTCTTGTTATTTACTGCCAACTACCATCAGATTATCTGCCGGGGCCAGAAGCGGCTTTAATTACTCGAATCACGCCACAGAAAGCGATGAAAGAAGGCCTCCCTGAACCTGAATTTATCGCTAAAATTCATGCTGAACTGTCAAAGCCAAATACCACCAGCTTGGGTTACAACAGCATTCGATTCGATGATGAAGTGACACGCTATACTTGTTACCGTAACTTTATCGATCCGTATGCATGGAGCTGGCAGAACGGCAACTCTCGCTGGGATCTGCTCGATGTAATGCGCGCCTGTCATGCTTTGCGTCCAGAAGGTATTATTTGGCCTGAGAACGATGAAGGCTACCCAAGCTTTAAACTTGAGCACCTTTCAAAAGCGAATGGCATCGAACATGAAAATGCCCATGATGCGATGGCAGATGTGATCGCAACGATTGAGCTGGCGAAAAAGCTCAAAGCAGCACAACCTAAGATGTTCGATTATCTCTACAACATGCGCCACAAACGCAAACTGAACGAGCTGGTGGACATCGTGAACATGACTCCTCTGATGCATGTTTCAGGTATGCTTGGTCGAGATTGTTCCTACACAAGTTGGATTGTGCCTGTTGCTTGGCATCCAACTAATAACAATGCCGTCATTGTTGTTGATTTAGCAAAAGATCCAACCCCACTTTTTGATCTAGGTATTGATCAACTGCATAAACGTATGTTTACCAAGCGTGACGATCTCGCAGCGGATGAACTTCCTGTTCCAGTTAAATTAGTCCATTTGAATAAATGCCCAATTCTGGCACCGGCTAAAACATTAACCGCAGAAAATGCAGCTAACATTGGCATTGACCGCGAACAGTGCTTAAAACATTTGGCGTTGTTGAGACAGAATCCTGAGATCCGTGAAAAGCTGATTGGTCTGCACAGCATTGAGCGTCAATTTGAATCGTCTGATGATGTAGATACTAAATTATACGAAGGCTTTTTCTCTCCAGCGGACAAAGCTTCGATGGATATTATTCGTCAAGCTGATCCACAACATCTTGGAACTCTTGATATTACATTCCGAGATCCGCGAATTGAGCCGCTGTTATTCCGCTACCGTGCGCGTAACTACCCTTGGACACTCAGTGAATCAGAACAACAACGCTGGGCAAACCATAGTCGCGAGTACTTCGAAAGTCGTATTGAAAGTTATATGCTTAATCTGGAAAACTTAGTTCACGAACATGAAAGTGACGAAAAGAAGATCGCTCTTTTAAAATCGGTATACCAGTACGTGGAGAAACTCGTCTCTTAAGTACAAAATACGCTTATCTTCTATGGAACATATCTCACTATGGCGAAAACGCTTCTTGGCTACATTGTCTCTTTTGCATTGATATTAGGATCCCTTTCCGCTGGGCTTGGGATCCAGCATTTACTGTCGCTCTCAATTCCTGGCAGTGTCATTGGCATGCTTATTCTTTTCGGGTTAATGGCCTCTGGCTTAGTTCCGGTACATTGGGTTCAACCTTCTGCAAGCCTACTCATCCGTTTTATGATACTGCTGTTTGTGCCCATCAGTGTCGGGCTCATGGAACATTTCGATATGCTGCTGAATAACGCTCTGCCGATTATGGCCAGTGCAGTTGGCGGTACTCTTATTGTTTTAGTGAGCTTAGGTTGGGGTTTAGACCGATTTTTGAAGAAGGGGAACAAGTAATGTGGTTACTCGTTACGATTGCCGTTTTCCTATTCGCTCGATGGCTTAGTATAAAATCAAGCAACCCTATTATGAATCCATTGCTGATCAGCATTGCGATCATTATACCGCTGCTGACTTTCTTGAAAGTCCCATTTGAAACGTACTATGCCGATAATGAATGGATCAGCTTTTTGCTTCAGCCTGCTGTTGTTGCCCTCGCTTATCCTTTGTATGAACAACTTCCACAGATACGTGCGAATTGGCGCATCATCATGCTTGCTTGTGGCGTTGGCAGCGTGCTGTCTATGCTGAGTGCCACGCTGATTGCTGTTTATTTTTCCGCAGACATCACGCTAATAGCAAGTTTGTTAGGCAAGTCGGTCACCACCCCAATTGCGATGGAAGTCTCAAGTCACTTAGGAGGAGAACCTGCAATAGCCGCGATTTTGGTGCTCATTGTTGGCTTGTTTGGAGCGATTGCTGCCTACCCTATTTATAGCTTACTGAATATCACACATCCGATTGCAAAAGGTTTAACCATGGGAACCGTTTCTCATGCATTAGGCACTGCGACATGTGCAGAAACCGATCCCAAAGATGCTGCGTTTAGCTCTTTGGCCTTAGTTTTGTGCGGTGTGATTACTTCTATTCTTGCACCCTCTTTCTTTGATTTGGCCGTTTGGCTTTCAAATTAAGGCTAAGTTTTCAAATTAAGACCAAGCTTTCAGATTAAGACTAGGCTTTCAATCATAAAGGCGTTGATTCTCTAATCTCGCCTTAAATGTGGTCAATTAATCATCAGCGATTGACCATTTACCACTTATCCTCTTTCATTTCGCCCACTTTGTGTCGCAGTCAGGGGCAACAATACATGACGTGAATAACAATTTTCCCCTTGTAATCGTTATCATGTGTGACCTCACTCTAATATTGCAACAGAACACCTCGTTACATTTGATAATGTGACCTGCGCCTCAGCATCATTTTACTGATGTCATAGAATTAACTTCAACGCTTATACAAGGATTCACCATGAAGAGTCGCATTATTCAGGCATTAGAAGCCGCACCAACTAACATTACAGAGTTCTTATCTCCTATTCTTCTTGCTGACAATTTTGATGCGACAATATCAAAAGAGCAGTTTGATGAGCTTCTTTCTATTACTCAAATGAAAGATAACGAACTGCGCATTGCACTACTGCCATTTGCTGCGGCTTACTCTTACGCACCAATCTCCAAATTTTATGTTGGAGCGGTAGTTCGAGGTCTTTCTGGCCGTTTGTATTTCGGTGCAAACATGGAAGTGGCTGGCGCACAACTTGGTCAAACTGTTCACGCAGAACAGTCGGCTATCAGCCACGCTTGGATGAAAGGTGAAGAGGGACTGAGCGACATTACCATCAACTTTAGCCCATGTGGCCACTGTCGCCAGTTTATGAATGAATTGACAACAGCAAAAGAGTTGATGATCCAACTTCCAGAACGCGAAGAGATGTCACTTCAACAGTACCTTCCAGATTCATTCGGCCCTGCTGATCTTGGTATTACTTCTGGCTTGATGACAAAAACTGATCACCAAGCAACCACCTCTGACAGTGATCCACTTATTGTCAGTGCTCTGGGTGCTTTAAACCGTAGCCATGCGCCTTACACTAAAAACCTTAGTGGTGTCGCGATTAAAGTGAGCAACGGAAATACTTACCTAGGCGCTTACGCTGAAAATGCAGCATTCAACCCTAGCCTACCACCACTTCAAGTTGCGATTGTACAACTACTGATGGCTGGTAATGATATTCAGGATATTGAATCTGCTGCTCTAGTTGAAATGTCAGAAGGGGCAATCAGCCACCTTGCAGACACTCAGTCTACACTTGAAGCGATTAACCCTGATATCCCTGTTAGTTATGCTGCGCTGTAATTCGAGACGCGCATAATCAAGCGATGTTGAAGTAACGATACATAACTCAGCATCGTAATGATTACATTTTGAGAAAGACGCTATTCATTAGCGTCTTTTTTACGTTTAAAATTTCACCGAACAGTTGCGCAAACGTTTGCTTCTTGATTTGAATGCAGTATTATCGCCGCAGTCATTTTCTGAAAAGCATAAATTTAAGGGTTAACATGTTTGGTACAGCTACGCGCAAAAGCGCAACTCGTGTTCTATTACTAGGTTCTGGCGAGCTTGGTAAAGAAGTCGCCATTGAATGTCAGCGGTTGGGTTTAGAGGTCATTGCGTGTGATCGCTACCCTAACGCTCCTGCAATGCATGTCGCGCACCGTAGCCATGTTCTAGATATGTTAGATGGTAAAGCTCTGGAGAAAGTCATCGAGCTTGAAAAACCAGATTATGTTGTTCCTGAGATTGAAGCAATTGCTACTGATAAGCTGGTCGAATTAGAAGCGAATGGATTGAATGTGGTGCCTAGTGCGAAAGCGACTCTGCTGACGATGAACCGTGAAGGGATCCGCCGCTTAGCTGCCGAAGAGTTATCGCTACCAACTTCTCCTTATCGTTTTGCTGATTCTTATGAAGATTTTGTTTCCGCCGTTGAGTTTGTAGGGCTACCTTGTGTCGTCAAGCCTGTCATGAGTTCGTCAGGTAAGGGGCAAAGTGTTATAAAAACCGAGAACGATATTGATTGTGCCTGGAATTATGCGCAAGAAGGCGGACGCACTGGCGCTGGTCGAGTCATCGTTGAAGGCTTTATCGATTTTGATTATGAAATAACGCTGCTGACGGTGCGTGCTGTCGATGGTGTACATTTTTGTGCGCCTGTTGGACATCGTCAGGAAGATGGCGACTACCGTGAATCATGGCAGCCTCAGCGTATGTCTGAAAGTGCACTTAAAGAAGCTCAGCGTGTCGCAGAGTCGGTAGTTAATGCGCTAGGCGGTTATGGCATCTTTGGGGTAGAACTGTTTGTAAAGGGCGATAACGTTGTTTTCAATGAAGTCTCTCCACGCCCACATGATACCGGAATGGTCACGCTGATTTCTCAAGAGTTGTCTGAATTTGCTCTGCATGTTCGAGCGTTCACTGGTATGCCAATCAACACCATTACTCAATATGGTCCGTCGGCATCTGCTGTTGTTCTTGCGGCTGGTACTTCGGACAACATCTGCTTTGACGGTTTGCAGGATGCACTGGCAATGCCTCAAACTCAAATCAGATTATTTGGGAAACCGGACATTGATGGAACGCGTCGTCTAGGTGTGGCATTGACTCGTCGTGAGACTATCGAAGAAGCCGTTGACGCTGCCATACTGAGTGCCAGTAAGGTTACGATTCATTTCTAGGCCAACAATGTTAGGAATGCTATCGAGTCTGTGCTTGATGAATATTTGCTAGCTAGGTTTTGTTTAGATCGGTTCTGGTTAGATAGGTTCTGGATAGATAGGTTTTGGCTAAATAAGCCCTTACTTAATGAACTTTTGCTGCAAAGCGTTAGGTTTCCACTAGGATTCCTTTCCACTAAGCCTTTGCAGCAAATATTACATTGTTACGCCGTCACTAAAGATTCACACGGTTTCAGCACTATTTTGCTTCTAACAGCCAAACCTCTTCTGCAAATCGACTCAGCCCTTTTTTAATTCGTGGGTGATTCTCGTCAGCATCATCTCTATAAAGGTGTGTAATAGTAAAATCGTCAAACAGTGTCTTGATCTCTGCATGCGGAACACTGAATGGAGGCCCTGCCATCTCTTCTTGTGCGTAATCCAAGCCTACCAGTAATATCTTTCCTCCTGGTTTCAACACGCTTTTCAGTTTTTCAACATAAGCTTGACGCATAGATTCAGGCATAGCGATCAAAGCCGCTCGGTCATAAATCAGCTCTACATCATCAATTGGCGCATTGAAATAGTCCCCAGCATAGATATCAAGTTCATCAAACTGATAGCGTTCATATTGGCCGTTCATCGTTGTCACTAATGGCGTGTACAAATGCTCAGCAAACAGAGCCCGCACAGCGATTTTGCTCAACTCTACGCCTTGCACACTATCGTGCTTAGACGCCAACCAGATCAAATCTTCGCTTTTACCACACATAGGAACAAAAACGTTTTGTGTGCGTGATGGCTCTAACGCTTGCCAAAACTGAGTTAAAAGAGGGTTTACATCTTCTAAATGGAAGCCAATTTGATTCGCGGCCCATTTATTATGCCAAAATTCAGGATCGTTCATGTTTAATTCATATTCACTGTAGATAATGGATACATCAAATAGAGAGTAACTGATTACAAGCTCAGACAAAACCTTCGCATTAAATTGACATACGAAAGAAGAGGTTTGTTACTCTCTGTTTTAACAGAAATAAAGTGCAATGTAGCTCACATTTTATTGATGTATTAAGACTTCAGGGTTGGTTTTAGTTTTTCTACCCCAAGGTCATTAATAGTTAAATTTGGTTATACAGTTAGATTTCTTGAAAACACGTTACTGCCTTTAAGTGCCCTTTTTTGTAACAGTAATCTAGGAGTGTAAATGGCCCCTTTTCTCCGTACAGCAGCATTAATGCTATTGGTACTCAGTCGCGCGCCTGCATTTGCAGCAACCGTGTCATCACCTTCCACTGAACAAAACCGATCCTCACAGAATGAAGTCTCTCCTACGCTTTTCAAACATAGCCTAAGTGGACTTTACGGAATAAAACCCATTAAATCGTCACCAACTCAACCTTATGATGATTTTGATATTCTTTACAGCAAAGCACACCAAGCTCAACTGGAGCTAGAAACTATCTGTAAAAGCACAGCGTTATTAACTGATTCTTCCGCACTCTTTGCTGGTGTGAAGTCACAAGATCGTGCCATTGAGAAAATTAATCTAGAACTTGATGGTCAAACAAACAGAATCACCGACCTCGCTCGTGCCACGATAATTGCAGACGATGTAGAAAGCTTAGTCACGGTATACGAAACCATTAGCCGTGAAGCTGAAATCGTAAAAGTCAAAAACCGATTTAAATCCCCAGCCCCTTCAGGCTACCGTGATTTAAACCTGTTGGTTCGTCTTCCAAAAACAAACATCGTCGCTGAGGTTCAATTGCACTTAAAAGCAATAGCGGAAGTGAAAAGTGGAGCCGAACATGAGCTTTACGAAATCATCCAAGGTATTGAACGTGTGGCGAGTGCGCAAAATCGAGCTCTGAATGATATTGAAACCGCGCAGATAACGAGTTTGCGTCGTCAATCTTTAGAACTCTACCAACAGGCGTGGCAGCCTTACATTACCACTCAACTTAAAGCAGCATAGTCACGGCTAACAATACTTGCTTAAACGCTACAACGACAAAGGCACGCTAATCAGCGTGCCTTTTTAATTTGATTCATTAGATACAAAAAGACCACGCGAGGCGTGGTCAATTGCTTGGGCGTAGCTTACTTATCTAACTTAATGTCTTCAACGCGAGCTTTTAATTTCTGCCCAGGTCTAAAAGTAACTACACGGCGAGCAGTAATTGGAATGTCTTCTCCGGTTTTTGGATTTCGGCCCGGACGTTCGCTTTTTTCACGAAGATCAAAGTTACCAAAACCAGAAAGTTTAACCTGTTCGCCACTTTCGAGTGCTTTACGAACTTCTTCAAAAAACACTTCAACCGTTTCCTTGGCATCCCGCTTACTGTATCCAAGTTTTTCAAACAAGTTTTCAGCCAAATCGGCCTTTGTGAGCGCCATAAAACTATCCTCAAAGGTGTGTTAAACATTGCTACTTAATTAGTAGCGCCAAAGCATTTCACTTAGCCAATCAACAACATATCGGCTTTACTTGGAAAGTGTATGCCAAGCTTCTGATTTTCGCCAACTTTTTTCAGTCCATCTAGATATACATCATATAAATCAAACAGATAAGAATTCGGTACAATGAGCACAAAAAGCACATCAAAAGTCAAAAAATAGACAACTGCGGAATTTAAATTCAGAAATAACAAAATAATCAGTACAAAACTCTATTTGATAGATCGCTTAAAAATTTTGTCAATTTGTGTATTTACTCATAAATAGTTACTAAAATCAGTATGTTGAACACTCAAAGTGCATACTCAATTGGTCACACTGAAATAGTTGCATAACATGAATAAGTCATTTTGATGCTCAATATTATCCCCCGAAGAGAACAAATATTCCAAGCATACCGTCTACCTTTAACCCATTGAGTTATCGCGATACTTCGTAACACCAAACCCATCGTGCTATCCGCCAATTGCATCTCTGTTTTTATCTCTAATCGCGACAAACTGGTCTAGGTTATCTAAAAGCAAATCAACGCATTCGGGATCAAAAAGTAAGCCACTGTTCTCTTTTATGTAAGCAATTACACCTTCCATTGACCACGCCTCCTTATAAGCTCTCTTACTCAATAGTGCATCAAACACATCCGCTAAAGTGACAATTCTGGACTCCAATGGAATGTTTGTGCCCGACAAATTGTCAGGGCTTCCACTGCCATCATAGCGTTCGTGATGATGTCGAATAATGTTTTTGAGTAGACCCATATCGCTTCCCATCACCCAATCTTTATCTATGTAACAAAGCACTTCATCTATAATTTCAACACCATATATTGTGTGCTTTGACATTATTTTTCTGTCATTGGATGAAAATCGTTTATCACTAAAAAGTACATCATCTGGAATTTTGTATTTGCCAATATCGTGAAAAGGAGCGTAATGAGCGATTAAATGAATAAATCTATTGTCGATTGGATGAGTGTCCGCCAACAACCTTGCCAGCAGTTCACTGTACTTTCCCATTCGAATCAAGTGCTCTTTTGTCTCCGGATCCCGCGCATGCCCAATGTTTAATGCAATCGCGAGTGCAGACCGAAGATGATGCTGACGCTCACAGTGCTTAAGTATAAGGCCGTTAACAACCTGCGATATAAATGCACAATCTCGTTGAAGTTTTTGACAATCGAAATAGCTCTCTGTGTCTGCATTGATAAATAGAACACCAATCGTTTTCCCGTCATAAATTAACGGTGATGTGTAACTGCTTCGGTGCCCTATCTGAAGAAGTTTTACGGTTCGATCATTCTGATTCAACCGTTTTAAGTCGCTCACAACACGGACATTTTGCTCTGTAACGACACAAGTTAAACTCGACCTAAGTGATAGCACTTTTTTATACAGATCGTTGGTTGAAGAGCCCTCTAGCGAGTCTAAAACAAAAAAATTCGCTAACTGATCGTCATCAACCAGCGTCACAGAGAAGCGAGAAAGGTTTTGGTAAGTCTCTTTTGAAAGTTTAAATATCTGCGTGAATATCGATGATAGTTCTTGTTCTGTGTTCGCAACATAATTTAGTCGCTGGTAATCAAACATATAACCAACCTATTTTCATATTTATGTTTATTCTCAAATTCAAAAGTTACGGTCACACTATGTGTTGAACTACTATTACTATTGCATATAGAGGCCACTTAAAAAATAGGGTTAATACAATTATCAAACTGTGATCAAAAAATGTTAATGAATAGATATAAAAATACTTACCTAAACGTTGCTTTTAAGATCAATATCTCACTGATCTCATAAACATCGGTCGAATCACTGTCACCATGCGCTCCATTTATCACCAATCACATCGACTCAGTTTTCACACTCTCTCCCTTTTAATTTCCAGTTTTGGTGCTTATTAGTTCCAAAAATGAAAATTAAGCTTACCTACTTTTGGCTGATATCGCGTTGACGACCACGCTTGAGAGGCGCATTCTTTGCTTTCCATGCAGAACAATAAAGACTTCGTTATGAGTGAATTCATTAGCAGTTTGTTCTGTACAACAAGTCGATTAGGGGGAAAGGTCACATGAATAAAATTGTTATGTTAGTAATGGGGCTATTTTTTACGAGTCGGTTGTTTGCCAGTATTGTTCCTCATGCCACTCAACTTGAGCATGACGCCCCTATTCTGATTCGTTCAGCACTCATCGTCGGCGTTGTGAGTTATCTCATCTGGGCTGGGTTCAAGTACCTTAAAAAGAACAAAGCATCTCGTTAGTTCTGTGTTGTAGTACCGAGCTGAGCATTTAAACCATGACTTATGGCGCTCATGCTACCATGCCTCAGGTATACCAAGAGTGTGATGTTTTGGAGGGAGCAGAGAAAGCGCCCTCTCAATCAATATAGCCACTATAAAGTATGAAGTTGTAGACTGGTTGGGATGCCGATTTCAGTCCATTCGGGTTATAAAGGTTTGCTCGTCATCCACAAAAGCCACATAGTCACCGTGATAGATAAACACCCGACCACGCCCTTCAACTAGGCAGGCAAGTTGTGGGTTTAAATCTTCATCAAGATCTTTGCTTTGATATGTACCAGTATCGGTGATCACACCACGGAGTGTAGGCAAAAATCCATAGCTGCGTTTAGCTTGATCAATCAGGCTCAATTCACTGCTAATAGAGAAGTAAGATGGGATTGGGCCTGCATCTTCGATAAACATCGGTTTTAGTTCTTCAAAAGCTGTAATCACCAGCCAGTCGATGTCGTTTACATGATGGATAAACATTGTTGATAAATACCTAGTTTCTCGATAGTTCTGATGCGGGGATTCTATCACTATCAGGGGCAGAACGTAGTAGCGATTTTGTTGCTAAAGGCAAGATCAGCGCCTTCTCCCCGCTCCCGTTTTTGCCATACGCAATTTGCTCACCATCGTGAGATATAGCAATACCGTACTTAACCGTTGAATCATGAGCCATGGCATTAATGCTACCAAGTGCCATGAATACAAAGAGTGTGATGTTTAGAATTAAACGTTTCATAGTGTCTCTCTACTTACTTTAGAGGGAACACAGAAAGCGCCCCTCTCAATCAATATAGTCACTATAAAGTGTGAAGTTGTAGGCGGGTCAAGTCATGCTTCCTACTCTCACTTATATAATTCGTAGTGTACCTTTTGGTAATCCAATAAGAATACTCTTGATCAAACATCAACATCACAAGCAAGAGACAAGACCAACCAATGACTGACAGCCTAAAAAAGAATGATCAGGCATAATACACTCAATTCAACGTTTCAAAGCATATACTTAAGTTTCGTTGATTGAAGTAACTGCTTTCAACTAACTGAAGATTCGACCTTTTATTACTTTTCAATGAGCATAATAGGGAGTAAGTCAAATTTTGAAGTATGTGTCTCGTGTTATATTCATGCGCAAGTTCAGTGGTGATTATAGTCATAGTTGTGAAGGTCTAAGCGATACAGCTTAAAGAAAATAACACTTAACAAAATGTTATCACCACAGATTCGTTTCATACACAGTGACATGGGAGTCCTTAGATGGCTTTTGATGCATCACCATCTTGGAGTGGCTTTAACTATCAAGGAAAGGTGGCTCTTTACTACACTTTACGACAAATCAATTCTCTTCCGTTAAACACCGATTTCTCAAATCTGAGCTTGGTGCTAGAGGACAACGAAGATTTTGAGATACGTGATAGCGGTAACTTTGTTTCCTTTCATCAAGTGAAAGCTTATAACACTTCTTCATACAGCAAATATTCAGATGCGTTGTTGGAAATTACTTTAGAGTTATCAAAACAACCAAATGTACTAGGAAAAATCCACACGTGGAAGCAGGTAAATCCGAAGACTGATTTTACGAACATAATTGATTCGTTAAGAGATGACATTCAATCAATTATTGATGAGTATAGATTAGCAAACCCCAAAACAGGTGATAGTTATATTGAAAAGGCAGTATCTAACACATCAAATAGACCAAAGCCCTCATCGATAATCCGTTCTGCGTTTCCTAGTTACTCAGCATCAAATATATCCTCTGAACTAGACAGAATAGTTAAAAATCAAAACAATGCAATCTCACGTTTAGAGGCGTATATCTACGATGACGGAAATAGCTATTGCGACCTTAGTTCGATAAACCTAAAAATTAAATCCGAAATATCGAAATTGTTGTCATCAAGGAACTTAGTCAATACCCCAGAACGTATTCAGAAAACGTTACACCACTTCTTGGGAATAATAGATAGTTACATAATAGATAGACACAAAGCTAAACAAAGTACTGATAAATTATCTATTGGCTTTGTTGAAATTATCGAGGCCGTGACTCAGGATCACGAGGGCATCGGTCTACAATATCTATCATACGCATTTAAAGATCAGTTTGCATATTTGATGGATGAATACATAAACGATCCAACCTTATACCAGGAAGTTGGTGATAAATGTAATTTGAAAGAATCAAAGAATATTCTTTTGAGCCTAGGTGCATTGGAGCTATGGACCTACTACAGGCACTTTTGTCCACATATAAATCTACAAGAACTAAATAATACTGACAACGCTATAAATGTTGATAAAAATGGTATTAGATTTGTACTTCTAAAAATATTACATGAGTTAGATTATAATTGTATATCCAATATAAAAGAGAAGTGTCAAATGTTGTATAAAACAACATCTTTGCCCATTAAACGATTTCTTCCCAGTACAATAATGGTAGGTGTACCAATTGCCTATATAGAGAGGCAAATAATATCAAACAGCAATATGTGGGAATTTCTCTTTGAAATTGAAAATATTATCTATGATGGTCCAGATGTTCACGTATTTTCACCTAAAACATTGACTCATACTGAAGCTCCAATTGGAGAGGATGACGATCCTCGCTCTAAGAGAGATGATATGTTAACTGACATATCTTTAGTTCCAATATCAAATGTTAAGGTGGCACTAAGCTCATGAATAAACTAATAAATCGAATTTTAATTAGCAATGGATACCAGGAAACTGAGGTATTTTTACACCAGGATTCTGCGGAACTAAACCTATTCAAACCTAATCTGGGGAATCACCGACAAGAATATTTCTTAGTCGTAAAACTTAATGATCAGTCTGATGAATCAGCTCGAAAGTTTCTTGATATTCACACTCAAGATTGGTTTGATAAAATAAATACAAGTGGTTTAGTTGAACAAGAGTTTGCCAAGAACTGCACTCTAATTCTTTGCCACAAAGAAGACAAGATCGATAGAAACACTCTCTTAATGATCGAAGAAGATCAGTACAATTTTAAAAAAAACATAATAACTTATTCAGATAGTGAATTATTAGATTTACAGAGTTATATAGATAAAAATCAGTTATCTGAAATAAGCGAAGGTGTAATTAATAGTATAATAAATCAAAATGGAGGAATGAGCTTTCTTCACTTCAAAAGTAACAATAAGGAACAAAAAGATTACTATTCACTAATACTAAAGATAATTTTGAAACTTCCTTTTATTAGTTACTTACCTCAAGAACAAGAGTTGAGTAATCTATTAGGTGATATCGAACATTCTTTTTCATCCAATCAATTAAGTATTTATAAGAAGCTAACTGAAAGCAGTGATCTATGGGTAGAAGATGAGATAGAAAAGAAAATAGAAGATATATGGGGAACGGATTCATGATTCGACTTACTAAAGTTACATTTACTAACTTCAAGATATTTGGAGAAGAGCCTTACACGATCAACTTTTCAGATCAACGTCTAATACTACTAGATGGTCCCAATGGTTACGGAAAAACTTCTGTATTTGATGGTATAGAGCTTGGTCTAACAGGAAACTTAGAGCGCCTGATCTCACTTGAAGGGCGCCAGAACCCTACTGATATCGTAGTTGCTCATAAAGGCAGAGATAATGTAAAAATCGAACTTGTATTCACTGATAATAACGGAAATTCCAGAATTTTCATTCGGATGTTAAAATCAAACGTGCCTAATAGCGCCAAGAAAATATCCAAGTTCCAAGAATTGTGGGATATATATGAATCTATTGATGGCGTATTGACTCCCTCAAGTCAGAATCAATTAGATCTATACTTTGATAGTAGTCATTTTAAACGTGATTTTTTACTCTTTCATTATGTTCAACAAGAAGAAACTTCCCGATTTCTTAAATCAAAGAATGAAACTCAGCGAGCAGAAGAGCTGGCACAGTTGTTTGGTAACACCCGTGAAGCTGATGATAAACTTAAACGACTGGTTGAAATCAAAGGGAAAATATCTAATAAAAAGCGGGAAAACATATCTACAATTGATCAGATTAAAGAGCGTTATAGTATTGATGTAGATACAAGTGAAGGCGTGGAAAGTTCAGATGAACATTTTTACATTTTACCTTGGCTAAATAAAAGTAATAATCTTGTTGTTTGGGACGCAGAAAACATCTCTGACCTAAACGAAGAAAAGTTGAATACCTCACTGAAAGAAGTTGAATATATCAAAGGTTTTTTAACACACAAGAATTTCTTTATCAGAAATCTAAAGTTCGAAAAAGCGATAGCACAAAGAGAAGTTATTCAGTTATTTATTGGCTATGTAAACAGTATAGATGGTTACGATAAATATGTTAAAAAATCAAATGACAATAGTTTAATAAAAGGCTTTCTTTCTGAACTAACTTCTAACATGCTAGAAAGCATAACGACGACTAAATTGCTTAATGACGCATTGGAGTTATTAGGATATAACGATGGTAAAAACTTCATTAATCAACTAAACGAGTTGATTGAGTTGGAAAAAAAATCTATAGGTTTAAATTCCGTATACTCCGAATTAGTCGCCCACCATAAAGCGATGCAGACCGATCTCAGCAATGTCCCTAAAGAATCTGCCTGCTTGTTATGTGGTCACGACCACAAAACCCACACAGCTCTCAGCGATGCAATTGCCAAACATGGTCATTTACTTAAGCAAGAGTTGTCTGGTCAAGACAAATTTCTCTTAAAAGCCAGAGAAGCATTTAATACTAAGTTTATTTTACCTTTAGCACGAATGTGCTCAGATTATATCGAACAGAACCCTTCTCCTTCACCGGAGGAACTGCTTGCTTTATCTAAAGCACGAAACTTAAAAAGCAGGTTCAAGAGCTTACGTGAATGGCTTCAAAAAGAAGGCATACTCTTTGAAGATCTATTAGCTTCTTCTTTTCCTATATTAGATAGTAGTAATTACATTAGAGAAGCCTCCAATACTCTATCTGAACGTATCCGCTCAGCCGTAGGGACTGCGCCACATGGATTCTACGAAACTAATGTTAATGGTGTTTTTGACCGCATATATTCTGACTATTTCGATTCAAATCTAACTCTAACTGCAGAGATACAAGAAGAACAGCTAGAAAGGAAAAAACGTTATATTAAAGGACTTTACTTTAATTCACTCAAAGAAGTAACAAAGAAACTAGCTAAGTTGAACAAAGCTATAGCTTTACAAGAAAAAGCAGAGGCAGAAGTCAATGTACTCGTTAGGATAGTAAAGAGCAAAATAAAACAATATAGAAAAAAACTGATTACAGAGATAGAGATTCCATTCTATATCTACTCAGGAAAAATACTCCAGTCTCACCAAGCTGGCTTAGGTCATGGAATCTTTATAAAGGATCCAACAGGTAATGATGAGCTAAAGAATGTAAGACTAGTATCTAATTGGGAAAGCGACCATGATATTCTTAATACCATGAGTTCAGGACAGATCTCAGCAATAGTGATATCTCTAACACTAGCTCTACACAGGGTATACTCTTCCCGCTTCTCTTGTATTCTGATAGACGATCCTGTGCAAACCATGGATGATATAAACATGTCGTCGTTAGTAGAAGTTCTAAGGAATGACTTCAAGGATAGGCAAGTAATTTTGTCCACACATGAAGACAAAGTGGCAAGGTACTTTACTTATAAATACTTAAAACATAATGAAAGCGTTAAAATTGTAAATTTAATGCAAAGAAAAGAGTATATACCGACAAATCGTTTTATATACAGAAAAGGAGAGTTGGAACCTCAAGCTTAAAACAGACTTGGTCCTTATTAGGGGTACTGGTAGATAAGATTATTTACATACAGGAAGCCCCTTCTAATATGTACATTATACGAGCTGATCTGAACAAACTTATCCATAAATTTCTAGTTTAAGGGCATTTTTGACAAGCTTTTGCTAATTCTAAGTTAGAGCCCTCTATTTTACCAACCCAACAAAAAAGGCCTCGCAATGCGAGGCCTTTGATTTTTCTATCTATCAGAAGAGATTAGTCGCGAAGTGCTGCGCCGAATTTCTCTGAGATTGAAGCTACGATAGCATCTACTGAACCAGCGATGTCTGCATCTTCAAGTGTGCGCTCTACAGACTGTAGACTAAGTGCGATAGCTAGGCTCTTCTTACCTTCTTCAACGCCTTGACCAACGTATACGTCGAACAGTTTAGCGCCTGTTAGGAATTCGCCACCAGCAGCGATACACGCATCTACGATGTCGCCAGAAGCAACTGCTTCGTCAACAACAACAGCGATATCACGACGGTTTGCAGGGAACTTAGATACGGCTACTGCTTCTGGAAGCACGCGAGTGTTGATAGCTGCCCATTCGATTTCGAATACGATAGTACGGCCGTTAAGACCAAACTTACGCTCTAGTTCTGGGTGAACAGTACCAATGATACCCACTTCTTTGCCGTCTACTACGATAGCCGCAGTTTGACCTGGGTGAAGTGCTGGGTGCTTCGCTGCTTTGAAGCTGTATGCGATTTCGTTTGCAGAAAGCTCAAGAACGGCTTCTAGGTCACCTTTAAGATCGAAGAAATCTACAATGTTAGTTGCAATGTCCCAGTGCTCTTCGCCACGAGTACCAGAGATAACGCCCGCAAGCATCATTTCTTGGCGCATGCCGTTTTCAGCTGTTGCTTCAGGGATGAAACGTAGGCCTGATTCGAATAGACGAACGCGAGACTGTTGACGCTTCTGGTTGTGAACAACTGTGTTTAGAAGACCTTGGATTAGGCCAAGACGCATTGCTGACATGTCCGCAGAGATTGGGAATGGCAGGATTAACGGCTCAACACCAGGTACAACCAATTTTTGCTGTTCTGGTTCTACGAAACTGTATGTGATTGCTTCGTGGTAGCCACGGTCTACAAGAAGGTCACGAACGCGCTTAAGCGGTTGGTTAGCTTCTTTGTGGTCATTCATTTTAAGTGCCGCTTTAGGCGCTTGGTTTGGAATGTTATCGTAACCGTAGATACGACCTACTTCTTCAATTAGGTCTTGCTCGATTGCGATATCAAAACGCCAAGATGGAGACGTTGCCGTCCAACCTGCGTCTGTGCTTTCTGTATCTTCAACAACAGCTACTTCACAACCTAGGCGAGTAAGAATTTCCACTACGTCTGTAGATGGGATTTCGTGACCTAGTAGGCTGTCTAGCTTAGCGCGACGTAGAGCAACTACGTTTGCTTTAGGAAGATCAGCTTCAGATTCGCTGCCGTTTACTGGCGCAACTTCACCACCGCAGATTTCAACTAGAAGCTGTGTTGCACGCTCCATTGCTGCTGCTTGAAGTGTTGAATCAACACCACGTTCGAAACGTAGAGAAGAATCAGTGTGAAGGCCGTAAGCACGTGCGCGACCACGGATGTGATCCGGTGCGAAGAATGCAGCTTCAAGAAGTACGTCTGTCGTTTCAGTAGTAACACCTGAATCTTGACCGCCAAAGATACCAGCGATTGCTAGTGCTTTGTTTTGGTCTGCGATAACAAGTGTGTTGCTGTTTAGTTCAGCTTCGTTGCCATCTAGAAGTGTTAGCTTTTCGCCCTGCTCTGCTAGACGAACCACGATACCGCCTTCGATCTTAGCAAGATCAAATGCGTGCATTGGTTGGCCTTGCTCTAGCATCACGTAGTTTGTGATGTCTACAACTGGGTCGATTGAACGGATACCGCAACGACGCAGTTTTTCTTGCATCCAGATTGGAGATTCCGCTTTCACGTTTACGTTCTTAACCACACGGCCAAGGTAACGTGGACAAGCATCAGTTGCTTTGATTTCAACAGATACTGTGTCTTCAATGCTTGTTGCAACAGCTTCAACTGTTGGCTCTGTAACGTCTGCGCGGTTTAGTACGCCAACTTCACGAGCAAGGCCACGGATGCTGAAGCAGTCTGCGCGGTTTGCTGTTAGGTCTACGTCGATAGTTACGTCGTTAAGCTCAAGAAGCTCACGTACGTCCATACCTAGCGTTGTGCCTTCTGGCAGCTCAAGGATGCCGTCAGACTCTACGTCGATACCTAGCTCAGAGAAAGAACAAAGCATGCCGTGCGATGGAACGCCGCGTAGTTTTGCTTTCTTGATTTTGAAGTTGCCAGGCAGTACTGCGCCAACAGTTGCTACTGCTACCGTTAGGCCAAGACGACAGTTAGATGCACCACATACGATGTCTAACAGCTCTTCTTCGCCGATATCAATTTTTGTAACTTGTAGTTTGTCTGCGTCTGGGTGCTGACCGCACTCAACCACTTTACCTACTTTAACGCCGGTGAATTCACCAGCAACAGGTTCTACATCGTCAACTTCCAAACCAGCCATAGTGATTTGGTGAGCTAGCTCTTCGCTGTTAATTGCAGGTTTAACCCACTCGCGTAGCCAAGATTCACTGAATTTCATAGTTTTGACTGCCCCGGATTACTTGAATTGTTTAAGGAAACGTAAGTCGTTCTCGAAGAACGCACGAAGGTCATTTACGCCGTAACGAAGCATCGTTAGACGCTCTACACCCATACCGAATGCAAAACCAGAGTATTTCTCAGGGTCGATGCCAACAGAGCGAAGTACGTTAGGGTGAACCATGCCACAGCCTAGAACTTCTAGCCATTTGCCATCTTTACGTTTCACGTCAACTTCAGCTGAAGGCTCTGTGAACGGGAAGAATGAAGGACGGAAACGCACTTCAACTTCTTCTTCAAAGAAATTACAAAGGAAATCGTTAAGAATACCTTTAAGTTGTGCGAAGTTTACGTTCTCATCCACTAACATACCTTCCACTTGGTGGAACATTGGCGTGTGAGTTTGGTCGTAATCGTTACGGTAAACACGGCCCGGAGCAATAAAGCGGAAAGGTGGCTTGCCGTTTTCCATTGTACGGATCTGAACACCAGACGTGTGCGTACGTAGCATTAAGTCTGGGTTAAAGAAGAACGTATCGTGGTCAGTACGAGCTGGGTGATCGTCTGCGATGTTGAGTGCATCGAAGTTGTGGAATGCATCTTCGATTTCAGGGCCAGACTCAGTGCTAAAGCCAAGCTCACCAAAGAACTGTTCGATACGCTCAACAGTGCGAGTAACAGGGTGAAGACCACCGTTCTCAATGCGACGACCTGGTAGGCTCACATCGATAGTTTCTGCAGCTAGCTTCGCTTCAAGCTCTGCACGTTGTAGTGCGTCTTTACGAGCTGCGATCGCTTGTTGAACAGCACCTTTCGCTTTGTTGATCTCTTGACCAGCAGTGCGACGCTCTTCAGGTGGAAGTTTACCTAGGCTTTGTAATTGAAGAGTTAATTCACCCTTCTTACCTAAATACTGAACTCGCACGTCATCAAGTGCGACTAACGAATCAGCGCTTTCAATCGCTGTCGTTGCATTAGCAATGATCTCTTCTAGATGTTGCATCGTATCCTCATCTACCCAGTGGTAGTTCCATAAGGGAGTATTGGTATTTTGAATAGCTATACATAGTAATCAAACAGACAAGCAATGCCAAATTGAATATTGAAATGAAGCGGTTATCGGACGATATTTCATCAATAACCTTAAACAATAAATTCAAATGGATAGAAATTTGTGGAAAAAGGCCAAAATTAGCCAAATTTAAAGAGAACGGGATATTTGAAATGATTGCGAATATTGTAAAAATTGCGCTGCGCTTTGCCGTATTTTCGTGTCAAAGCGAGGGTAATACTGTTGAAATGACGGTGAGGGCTTGGTTTATAGACGCGATATTTTACATTCACGCGACTTCTAATCCCTTACACTCACCTCAGAAAAAGTGGTAAACAGAAAGAGTGATCAATCAACGTTAAAAGGCCAAACCACATTAACGATTATTGACTCTGCGATGTAGTTTAAGATTCTGTTGGTTCGTTGCTCTTAACGCAATTTTTACCCGCTTGTTTCGCTAAGTAGACGGATTCATCTGCCGCTTTGATCAAGTCGTTATACGTCACCATTTGCTCGGTACGCTGCGCCACTCCAATGCTAATACTTCCCTTCCAGCGACCATCACCCACCGGTATGTTCAGCTTTTCCACTTCAAACCTTGTTAACTCTGCAATATGCAATCCACCAACTAAATTGGTTTGCGGACATATAACAAAAAATTCATCACCTCCAAGACGACACACAAAATCATCACTTCTGAACGCATCTTTTAACGCTTGAGATAATTCAATCAAGACGATATCACCGGCATCATGCCCGTAAGTGTCATTGACATACTTGAAGTGATCCGCATCGATCATGATGCAAACCAAAGGCAAATCTAACTCGGTAGACTCGTTCCAGTAGCTATTTAACTGCTTCATTGCATGACGGCGGTTAGGCAACTTCGTGAGAACATCAGTAAGCGATAGCTGTTCAAGTTCTCTATTGGCAAGCAAAAGCTGTTGTGTTCTTTTCTCTACCATATCTTCTAGAGATTGATTCAATTTCAACAACTGCTTATTTCTGACTGAGACTTGCTCAAAAAGTCCATTCAATGCGTTAAGTAATGGCTCTGTTGAACTATCAACCTCTTTTTCACCTTGCTTATACGCTTCTTCTGGCGAAACCCCAGACTCAATCGCCTTCACTTGGCGAGCCATATTTTGATCAATACCGAGTATGTGATAAGCCAGCCAATGGATAAGGAAGTCTAAAAGCAGCTCCGCACTTTTTGGATCTTCTTCGGTGATAAAGGCTTGCATACCCATCACTTCAGACATAAATGACCGATGCATTTCAATGTGGTATTCAAGGTGTGCAGGATAGATATTGGTATCCCTCATCATTGCTTCTTCTTCGCGAAAGTGAAACTCCGCATAGCGAGAAAGCTCAAACAGAGCGACGTTAATATCGCTAAATGACAAGGTATTTTCTGATAATAATGAGCCATACTTGTTGATTATTTCGACTAAAAACTGATGCTGTTCATCGACATCATCGAGGCCCGTTTCAAAGTTTTTATCCCACTGGAATGATTTCATTACTATCGTACCTGCTATTCACTCGACATCGTTCAAGCGACCAAATGATTATTTTATATAATGGTAGTTTACACAAAGGCGGAACCTACATTCGGTTGACCTACTTAAAAAATGACATAGATCCGCAAACAAACCTGTTTAATCAACGATTTTATTTTTTAAGTACGATTACTGAACGAATTAACAGGCAATGATGGGCAAGATCCCCACTCTGCCCACGAACCATCGTATAAACGACAATCCATTTTTCCCACAACACAGGCCGCCAATAATATGATGCAAGCCGTAATCCCTGAACCACAACTGAAAATAAGAGGCTTATTCTCATGCTTTAGATGTACAGTAAACAGTTCATCCAACTCTTTAACTGATTTATAGCAGAGACCGTCAAGCACTTGTGCAAATGGTAGGTTGATTGAATTGGGAATGTGTCCACTTCGCACCCCTTCTCTTGGCTCGGCAGCATTGCCACTAAAGCGTTCTGAACCACGAGCATCAATAACCATATATTTGGCTGATGTGAGATTGTCAAAAACAAAACCTGATGTGCAAACACGATGAGGTTGATAATTGGTTACTAGATTGTCAGCACCATTTGAAGACACTTCCAAAGAGTCAGTGGTCGCTTTCCCTTCTTCTATCCACTTAGGTAAACCACCATCTAGAACATAACTATTTTCAAATCCCATCGATTGCAAGATCCACCATGCCCTAGGCGCAGAATAGATACCTTGATTATCATAAATCACAACAATACTGTCTGATTGAATACCGAGCTTTTGCGCTGCTATCGTAAATTGATCTACGGTTGGGAAGGCATGAACCTGTGTCGACTCTTTATCGATGAACACGTTTTCTAAATCAAACTTGCGGCTTTGAGGAATAAAAGTAGGGATTTGATAGACGAGAGGCTCTTTACCAATGACAGTCTCCATACTGGCATCTAATACAATGACATTCTTGTTATTTAAGTTTTGAGCCAACCATTCGGTCGTCACTAATGGACTTCCCATCCTATACCTCCAGAATCAAAAGATTATAACATTCACGCTTACATCACGCAGAAAGAGAGACACTACATGAAATACTCATATTATGCGAAATGCAGGCCTACACCCAATACCGATTTCTGACTCTAATGAGCATCAACACCCTCCAAGCCACTACTTTTTACTATTTTTGTCAAATGTTAGCCTTCATTTCTTTGCTATCAAACTTAAATAAACCGCAACTAGACTACATTTATCTTTACAACTCTGTATAATGCGCCGCCTATTTGCCCTTACTTTCGCATCGCTAAAATTGGCTATCGTGTCAATTGTTCGGCTTGTCAGTACACACCTAGGAATACTTCTTTGATATCTACCGCAAACATCACAATGCAATTTGGCGCTGAGCCTTTATTTGAAAACATTTCTGCCAAATTCGGTAATGGTAATCGCTATGGTTTAATTGGTGCGAACGGATGCGGAAAATCCACCTTTATGAAGATCCTAAGCGGCGCACTGACACCAAGTTCAGGCAATGTCTCTATCACTCCCGGACTAAAACTTGGTGTTCTTAGCCAAGACCAATTCGCATTCGAACAGCATAATGTTATTGATGTTGTGATTATGGGTGATAAGAAACTTTGGGAAATCAAGCAAGAGCGTGACCGTATTTACGGCTTACCTGAGATGAGCGAAGAGGACGGCATGAAAGTAGCCGAACTCGAAAGTGAATTTGCGGAAATGGATGGCTACAGCGCAGAGAGCCGTGCAGGTGACATCCTTCTTCAAGCTGGTATTGAAGAGGAACTTCATTTTGGTTTGATGCAACATGTTGCGCCAGGCTGGAAACTTCGTGTTCTTTTGGCACAGGCTCTTTTTGCGAACCCTGATATTTTGCTACTTGATGAACCAACCAACAACTTGGATATTCACACCATCAATTGGTTAGCTGAGGAACTGAATCAACGTAAATGTACGATGATCATCATTTCCCACGACAGACACTTCCTAAACTCTGTTTGTACTCATATGGCAGACATTGATTACGGTGAACTTCGTATTTACCCGGGTAACTACGAATACTTCCTTGAAGCTTCAGGTTTGATCCGCGATCAGCTTCTTGCAAGTAATGCGAAGAAGAGTGCTGAAATCAGCGAGCTTCAAGATTTCGTAAACCGTTTCGGTGCGAACGCTTCTAAAGCGAAACAAGCGAGCTCTCGCGCTAAAAAGATGGATAAGATTAAGCTGGATGAAGTGAAATCAACGAGCCGTATTAGCCCATCGATTGACTTCGGCGAAGGTAAAAAGCTTCACCGTCTAGCTCTTGAGCTTGAAAATGTTGGTCATGCTTTTGAAGATGAAGTGCTGTTCGAAGGCGGCAACTTAATCCTTGAGGCTGGAACTCGATTAGCGGTCATCGGCGAAAATGGTGTCGGTAAAAGTACCCTACTTCGCTGCTTAGTGAATGATCTTAAGCAAAATGAAGGCATCATTAAATGGTCTGAAAATGCGTCTGTGGGTTACTGCCCTCAAGATAGCACTGCTGACTTTGACAACGATTTATCCATTTTCGATTGGATCTCTCAGTGGCGTACAGCGAAGCATGATGATCTTATGGTTCGTGGCATTCTAGGTCGTTTACTCTTTACCGCTGATGATGCTAACAAAAAAGCTAAAAACTGTTCTGGTGGTGAGAAAAACCGTCTGCTTTTCGGTAAGCTAATGATGCAAGACATCAACGTACTGGTGATGGACGAACCAACGAACCACATGGATATGGAAGCAATTGAAGCCTTAAACAGTGCGCTTAAAGTGTATACTGGCACACTCATTTTTGTCAGCCATGACCGCGAATTTGTGTCATCATTGGCTACGCGCATTATTGATGTGAAAGACAAAAAGCTTGTCAACTTCCAAGGTACCTACGAAGAGTATCTGGATCACCAAACAAAAATGCTGCAAGTCGCTTTATAATTAAGCGATTTTAATAATTTAAATACATAGCCGCCGCTGAAAACTGCGGCTATTGCGTAAGGAATTCTTTATGACTGATGAAGAAAGAATCGAACTTCAACAGAACAACCCACTGCATGGTCTTAAACTAGAAACTCTACTGCAAGAACTTGTTGATCACTACGGTTGGGAAATTTTAGATACGGCAATGCGTCTGAACTGCTTTAATACCAAACCAAGCATCGCCAGCAGTATCAAATATTTGAAAAAAACGGAATGGGCAAGAGAGAAAGTGGAAAATTTCTATCTTTACCGTTTCAAGCGTATGCCAAAAGCATCCGATCTTGAATACGACATGCCTCCTCGTTCTCGTACATTTAAGCATGGTCTTGAGCCAAGAGAACCTATGGAATTGACTGTTGAGTCTATCCTGCTTTCTCAAGCAAAATCGGCATCTGCTCATAAAGAGAGAGCATCTCGCGGCCGAGGTCAATACCGTCGCTAATTGACACCAAAAGAGATAAGCCAAATCATCCATATTGATTTGGCTTTTTTTTGTTTGAATTCCGTCAAAACACACGATGGTTTTCTTAGCTTTTTTACTCTCCTCACGAGTAATATTTATCTATCTGATCACCATTTTCACTTTCAAATTCATCACTCACCTCTTTAAATTTCCATCATTATATTCACGCCAAATATAATGAAAAATCAGCATAAATTTATATCGACAAAAATAGAATTTGGGATTATTTTAGCGCAAATTTAACCACGCCAATTCAGGGTCTTCTCACCAACGTTTTACGCTTCAAAGCTAACTACTCGCACACTATTTAAACTTGTCGCTTCAATTACCCCCTACCTGATATTCAAGTAGTGGGGGCGATTCTGTGTGCGCTCGATTAATACTGTTTATTTGTTACGGAACATAACATGAACAAACACTTTGAACTTATCGACAAACCCACTTTTTTCGGTGCTTTAATACTACTTTTTTCAGTGATCACTCCTTTACTCATTTTCCCTACAGAGGGGGCAGAATGGATTTCAATCGCTAAATCTTTCATGACAGACAAGTTAGGCTTTGCTTATCTAGCGCTTGGGCTAGCGGCGTTCTTTTTCATGATTTATATCGTTTTTTCTGACATTGGCCAAATCAAGCTAGGGGATCCCGATGAAGATGCGGAATTCTCACTGGCCTCTTGGGCAGCCATGCTATTTTGTGGTGGCATAGGGGCGAGTATCCTATATTGGGGAACGATTGAGTGGGCTTATTACTACCAAAACCCACCTTTCCAATTAGAGTCAGGAAGTGAGGAAGCCGTACGCTGGGCAGCGACTTACGGTATCTTCCATTGGGGTCCGATCGCTTGGTGTATTTACATGATCCCAGCCATCCCTATCGCTTACTTCTTTTATGTCCGCAAGCAACCGGTTTTAAAAGTGTCAGCGGCTCTTATGCCTGTGATTGGCGAAGCCCATAGCTTTGGTAAGCTTGGAAAATTTATCGACATCTTGTTTATTTTCGGTTTATTGGGTGGCGCGGCAACCACTCTCGGACTTGCTGCTCCTTTGATTAATGAAGGGATTAGCTATCTATTTGGTATTCCTGCCACCACAGGAAGTCAGATTGGTGTCTTACTGCTTTGTACGGCTATTTTCGCTTACTCTTCTTATAAAGGGATGGACGAAGGCATTAAGGTTCTCAGTAATATCAATTTCTGGGGAGCGATTGGCCTTCTGCTCTTTGTTCTATTCTGTGGCCCAACAATATTCATGCTGGAAACAGGCTTAGACTCCATTGGTCGTATGCTTTCAAACTTCTTTGTGATGGCAACTTGGGCTGAACCTTTTGGCGGCATGGGTACTTTCGCCAATACTCACTTCCCTCAAGATTGGACGATTTTTTATTGGGCTTGGTGGCTCGTGTTTGCGCCAAGCATGGGGTTATTTGTTGCGCGGATCTCTCGTGGACGAACCATAAAACAGATGGTTTCTGGAGCCGTTTTCTTTGGTTCGTTAGGCTGCGCGATGTACTTTATGATCTTAGGTAATTATGGGTTATCGCTACAGTTATCTGGTCAACTTGATGTGGTTGGTATCTTAAATGCCGAAGGAGCAACTCGAGCGATTTTCTCGATTTTAGAGCAACTGCCATTTAGTACTGTAATCATCGCGTTGTTCACCGTGCTATGCATCATTTTCACGGCCACAACGTTCGATTCTATTTCTTATATCTTAGCCTCTGTTGTACAGACAAACGTAACTGAAGATCCAATGCGTTGGAACCGTCTATTTTGGGCATTCACCCTATCCTTCATGCCCTCGGTTCTAATGTTTATGGGTGGACTTGCTACATTACAAACTGCGGCCATTGTCGGTGGCTTACCCCTGCTTGTGATTGCTGTCATGCTGATGGTCTCTGGCGTAAAAGCGGCAATGTTGGATTTGAGCCATCAAGATGATTACGTTGATCCTGTCATCAACATATCAGATCTCCCTGAAGTCGATCCTTGGAGCAAAGAAGGCCAAGCTCTCGCTCGTTTTGAGCTACTTCGCGATAGTGCAATTGACGCTGCAAACATCGAACGCGAGTCCATTGAGGCCATTTGGAAACTCAAAAAACAACTGCGTCGTGAAGCACTTGCAAGAGGTGAATCGAGCTTGGAACTGGGAAATGCTCCAGATGAGATCATTGAAGAGTTACGGCTGTTAACCGAAGTCGCAGCAAAAGCTAAAACACAGAAACTTGAAGCATCAGAGCAAGCTCAAACCGCTCGAAGTGCTTTTAACAACCTTATGAAAGACAAAGAGTTAACTGAGGCGAGCTTAGCCCAAGAGGAGACAAAAGCCGCGATTCAAGCAAGGTTACACTCCAACATTGAGTAAGCATTTAGTCTGGTTTTGGTGGCATCGTTCTGAGTAAACGACAGTTTTATTTCCTCAGGATAAGTCACGATCACTCAAACATGCTGTCGGCTTCCATTTCGGCCTCCGGCAGTATGTACTCTAGTGTTAACGAACCGTTTCACAGTATTACACCGTGATTCAACCTCAACATATTACTGCTAAAATCAATTCATAGTCAGGGCGCCACGCGTGGAAAAGACGGTAAACTAAGTCAGTTCACTTGGTTACAACTGCTCACATCGAGGATTAAGGAATTGGGGAATTGAGGAGTAAATTTGTGAAAGGAAAAACAAGTAGTGTTATTGGTTGAAATACAACACATAAAGCAAGAAGAACCCTAAACCTTATGTGTTGATAATAAGTAATACATAGAAGCTAATTTTAGATATAGTAAGCTTCAACAGTACCTTTTAGTGTGATCAGAATTGGCTGACCACGACGATCTAATGCTTTAGGTGATGGGATTTTTACCCAACCTTCGCTAATACAGTATTCTTCAACATCAGTACGTTCTTTACCATTAAGACGGATACCGATTGGGTATTCGAAACATTCAGCCACATGGTGCGGGCTGCGTGGGTTGCCAGCAAGGTGATCTGGTAAAGTTGGTTTTGAGTTAGTATCGCTCATTTTCATGACCTGAAGTAAATAAAAAGTGCGCCATTGTAGACAATACAAGCCTTTCGCTCAAGCCTAAAAGTCAGCTCATAATAAGGCTATGGCACATAAAATAATGCACTGATTACAATTACATCAACTTAAAGTGAAAAGGTCATGGCATACACGAAAATTACAGCTCTGTTCTACCAAGGCTTAGTCTAAGGTATATGTTCCACTTTCTCCATCCGACAAAGCTTTGCTAGCTATGACCGTGCTGAGTAAACCACTGCACGTAAACACTAAATTCAAACCGGAGTAAAATCGGCAAGCGTTAGAAGTCACTCTTAAATGCTTGTATGGATAATAGGCACTCCAATCGGGTAAGGTGAGACCCAGACTTTAGCTGCAACTAAAGTTCTTCTATTTGGTAGTTCGATTAAATGATGGCTCCTCTATTGAGAGACCGATAACAAGTTCGAACGCCAGATAGAACTCCAAGCACCACACTCGAATAGTCTTCTGGGTCTCGAGCCCGCATTTGCAAGCAAGAGTTAGCTTATTATGAATACAAATACACTTCAAAACATTAATGTCGGCGTTGATACTGGCAAGTCACAATTAGATATTTACATCCGCCCTCTCGACATTTACTTCACTGTCCCAAACACCGAAAAAGGCATCCGTGATGCCATCAAAACCATTAAGAAACACAAACCTCAGCGCATCGTCATCGAAGCGACTGGCCGATTAGAAATGCCCTTCATACTCGAATGCGATAAAGCCAAATTACCTTATGTGATTGCTAATCCGTTGCGTATTAAAAAGTTCGCAGGTGCCACTGGACAACGAGCTAAAAACGACCGATTAGATGCTGCTCTTATTGCACATTATGCTGAACGTATGCAACCCGAACTCACCAAACTGAAAAGCGAAAACATTCGCCTTATGAGTGACTTAGTCGCAAGGCGCAACCAGCTACTCACCATGCAAACCATGGAAAGAAATCGGCTACAAATATTACCAAAGAATATCTCATCAACCATTACTCCTATCCTTACCGCTCTGAAGAATCAGATAGAAAAAGTTGAAGCAAAGATAGCGAAACTGATTGATAGCTGTCCTGAGTATCAAGCCAAGAATGCGATTCTCCAAAGCATGCCTGGCGTGGGTAAGGTCCTTGCGGCCTCCTTAATTAGCAATGTGCCCGAATTAGGGTTTATCTCCAATAAACAAGCATCTTCGCTCATTGGTGTCGCACCAATAACAAGAGAGAGCGGCCGCTTCAAAGGCAAACGGATGATACAAGGAGGGCGAGCTCAAGTTAGGACCGTTATGTATATGGCGATGATGTCAACTATTCAGTGTAACCCAGTTTTCAAGGCAATTTATGAACGATTACTTGCAGCAGGAAAACCAAAAAAAGTAGCGATAGTTGCTTGTATGAGGAAGATGGTTGTGATTTTAAATTCAATGCTGAGAGACGGTGTGATGTGGGATAAAAATAGCGTCAAAAATTAACTATTGACGCCATAGTCTCTTGTTATATTGCCCGCACGACAGAGCCAAGTTTAGTGCCAAGGTGCTGAATTGGTTGCAAATCTACTGGCTTTGAACTCAGAAGTAAAACGGATAGTTCGAAACTCAATCATAGACAACAAAACGCACTTGGCTAAGAAACGAAATTAGGCAAATTTGAGAAATTCGATTAGCTAGAATGACAAAGAATTCGAGCAAGAAACCTGACAACAAAGTGCGCTGAAGCCACAATTCTCAATGAAGTCCCCACGAAAAAGAAGCCGCACAAAATGAACTTGAGCCAGCAAAACTTACTAATGAGGAGACTTGCGTGACGTTGCTGCTAATTAACCAACACACTTTCTACGTCCGATGATCATTTTGATGGCAATTTTCACGAAACGGACAGGTGTGTAGCTCGGACGCAGAACGGACAATTTAACCCTTTGAATCTTATGTAATATAACGCCCAATTAAGGTGCGACAACGCTATAACACCCAAGCTAAACCATTGCGCCGTAAACACAAAATTTAAATCGGAGTAAACTCGCCACGCGTTGAGAGTCACTCTTAAATTGTTTGTTATAAGCGTACTAACGTTTTCCAATAATCATAAAGACCATCGATATTTGAAGAACACATTAAGCTCATAGCTCCCTTAACTTGTTCGTCGCTCCATTCCCACCACTTCATTTCTAACAACTGAGATATCTCAGCCTCTGTGAACCTGTAACGTATATGTTTGGCTGGGTTTGAACCGACTATTGAATAAGGAACGACATCTTTGGTAACGACTGCACGACTTGCGATAATTGCACCATCGCCGACAGATACACCACTCATAATCATGGCTTCAGTGCCAATCCATACATCATTACCAATGATCGTGTCACCCGAACGCTCAAAACCATCTTTAGCATCCGCGAAATTTTCATTGTCTTGATAGAAAAATGGAAATGTACTGACCCAGTTATTCTGATGCCCTTGATTCCCTGCCATCATAAACACCGCACCTGAACCAATTGAGCAGTAACTTCCGATAATTAACTTATCAATATCAGTTCTATCCGGTAGCAAGTAACGAGCACAATCATCGAAACTATGATTATGATAATAACCAGAATAGTAACTGTGTTCACCCACAATGATGTTTGGGTTCGTAACTTGTTCTTTCAATGATTTACCCACAAAAGGGCTTTCAAAATAGTTGTTCAACTTGATTCCTCTTGGAAGCTTATAACGCCCAATTAAGGTGCGATAACGCTATAAAACCCAAGCTAAACCATTGCACCGTAAACACAGATTTTAAATCGGAGTGAAATTGGCAAGCGTTAGGAGTCACTCTTAAATTGTTTGTTAGAACGATACTTAAAGGTAGCGCCCAACTCTAGAATACTCGGCAAGAGCCAAACTATCAGCTTCAATGCCAACAGGAACTGACGACAACGGGTACCAATCCACACTCTCAGCCTCTTGTGCTGAAATTTCGCCTGTCCAATTATCAACAACATAGTAATGGATTAATTGTAACTCGCTAGTTGGATGATAAAGTGAACAAAGGTATTTGTAAGATTTAGGGCTCACATTCAATTCTTCGTTAACTTCACGGAACAAGGTTTGGACTTGGCTTTCACCACTTTCAATATGGCCACCGGGGATATTAATTACGCCCGCATCTGTTTCTCTCGTTTCGCTGCGTTTTTCGAGTAATACACTATCGTGTTCTATCAACAAAAAAGATACGCATTCATGCACTATCATCAAATTTTCCTGTAAGTTCTAACGCCCAATTAAGGTGCGACAACGCTGTAACACCCAAGCTAAACCATTACGCCGTAAACACAAAATTCAAATCGGAGTGAAATCGCCACGCGTTGAGAGTCACTCTTAAATTGCTTGTTATGTGCCTCTAGGCTACACTGTACTTAATTACGTACACGAACACTTTGGAGCAACCAAATGGACGCTATTAGTTACACTGCCGCTCGTGCAAATTTAGCAAGTACTATGCATAAAGTTTGTAACGACCACGCACCTGTTATTATTACACGCAAAAGTGAAGAGCCTGTTGTAATGATTTCGCTCGAAGACTACAAAGCGATGGAAGAAACAACTTACTTACTCCGCTCTCCTGCTAATGCTAGAAATTTACTTGATTCAATATCAGAATTAGAATCAGGCAAAGGCGAAGTACGAGAACTAATTGAATGAAACTAACTTTTGCAACCAAAGCTTGGAATGATTATCTGTACTGGCAAACCACAGATAAAAAAATTCTAAAGCGCATAAATACTTTGATCAAAGATATCCAGCGCTCGCCCTATGAAGGGATTGGGAAGCCTGAACCTCTAAAGCATGGACTTTCTGGGTATTGGTCTCGACGTATAAACGATGAACACCGGATTGTGTACAAGTATCAAGAGGACACGATCCTCATTGCTCAAGTTAGATACCATTACGGCACATAACGCCCAATTAAGGTGCGACAACGCTATAAAAACCGAGCTAACCCATTACGCCGTAAACACAAATTTCAAACCGGAGTAAAATCGACAAGCGTTAGGAGTCACTCTTAAATTGTTTGTTAGGCTTTGATCCTACCGTTATTCAATAACCCCAGTCATAATCATCAGAAGAATAGGCCCTAGTAAAACAACCACACTAGCAAGCAAACAAAGTAATGAAATACCAAATACTCGCCAATTTGAATGAAACTCAAATTCACTCGAAGCATTAATGTCATTTTTTTCCATTTGGTAAGTCTTAACAACATACCGTGCAATTACGATATAGACAGCCGTAAACGCTGAACTAGGTACATTTTCTGGTAAGAATGGCATTAAAATGACCAGTGCAAGAATGAATAATGCGCCATATTTTAAAGTATTTTTTCGACCATTTTCATTTTTCAGAGCGACAAAATTGGCATATATAAAATACACAAGACCAACAGGACCACCTAAAGTACCACATGCCACCTGAGTTGGTGAGTAGAGCCTTTTTGCGCCTTCAATGTTATAACTTGAATTAACCAAACTGTTTGATGTATCCATATACATAATCCTTTATTTCACCGTACGACCGTACGACCTTGCGCCAATTTTTAAATGAAGGTACTACTGCTACGATAGAATATAAAGACAGAATACTCGCATAGGATAGACACACCAAATGTGACACCTGCTAACTTATTAATTATTAATATGAAACTTTAGATTACGTAAAAGCCTAACGCCCAATTAACTTGCGCAGCAACGCAATACGGTGGTCTGCATTGCGCCATAATCACTAAACCTGATTAGAAGTAAAAATGCCACGCGTTGCAAGTCAGGTTGAATTGTTTGTTAGGTGATTAATTTTACGCCTGATTTTACCAACAAAATAGACGCTTAGAATAGCTTTACGCTCTGAATGAGAAGAGACGCCCTTTTCTCTTTTACTGCTGCCTATGAATGAGAAACCGATAAATTCAAATTAGAACGATTTCAAAGCAAAAATGCCACGCTGTAGCATGTCCGCGAAATTCATCCACTGAACGTTATTTTGACGATTGACTCACAGCGAATAGAAACTGAACTTGCACTCAAAACTGTAAAAATACGCCTTTTAACATTCGTAATTTCAGATTTAAAACCACGATTCATTGAGCCAATTAACAACATCAAAATCAGGAAAAACTCTTGGGGAAAGACCATTTCACCAGACCACACCTAACGCCCAATTAAGGTGCGACAACGCTATGACACCCAAGCTTAACCATTGCACCGTAAACACCAAATTCAAACCGAAGTGAAATTGCCACGCGTTGGGAGTCACTCTTAAATTGTTTGTTATATGCTTATTTAACACCTATACTTTATGCGCACAAACAACACGCACAGGACTCCACCATGAGAAACGCATATAGTACACAAACACCAAAGAAAGCTGCAAATTTGAGCTTAAATAGTGAATTACTTGCTGAAGCCAAGCGACTAAACATAAATCTTTCAGCGACAATGGAGAAAGCACTCGAAAAAGAAGTAAGCCAGCTCCTTAAAGCTGAATGGCTAGAACAAAATTCAGATGCTCTTCACGCTTGCAATGAACTTACTGAAAATCACGGATTATTTTCCGATTCTTACCGAGTATTCTAATGTCACAATTTTCACTATACCAAAACAACGATAAAAGCACTGCTACAGCGTACCCATACTTTGTTGATGTTCAGAGTGAGTTGCTTGATACGTTAAATACTCGCTTAGTTATCCCATTAACACCTATCGAGTTATTAGAAAAGAAAGCTCCGAGCCACCTATGCCCTGTAATTCACATTGATGAAGGTGACTTCGTGATCCTAACTCATCAAATGGCTAGCGTTCCAGCTACCATTTTACGTGAGCCAGTCAATGAATTGAGCACTTTCAGAAATGAAATCATAGCTGCTATCGACTTTCTAATCACCGGCATATAACGCCCAATTAAGGTGCGACAACGCTGTAACACCCAAGCTAAACCATTGCACCGTAAACATAAATTTCAAATCGAAGTGAAACTGCCACGCGTTGGAAGTCACTCTTAAATTGTTTGTTAGGAGTGGCTCATTTTTGGTATTTAGCTGATGTGATAAACTCACCAAATGTCTCACACCATACAATGACCGTATTATATTTAGATACATCGATTCCTTTCGGTATTTTGACCACGAAGTTTTCGAAAGTCTTAACATTACCAATGCGAACCATGTTGTCTTTTAATCGATTAAAATCAGATTCAGTTTCGACAAACTCGGTTGACAGGTAAAGCTTGTAATCAGGACCGGGAGCAAGGCTTCCAGTTAATGTGATGTACTCTGGACCAACTGCTACCTGACCTTCACCCCAATGAAAGGAATCACTATCCTTGAGGTCTTTTTTGAACGTCGCGGAAAACTGTGCTTGGGAAGATAATTGAGTGACTTCAGACTCAGTTGGAGATGTTGGTGCAATAAGAATTGGCAGCATATAAATGCCTAAACCAACACCGAATGCCCCCACAGACAAGTGAGTAATAAAAAGTAATATAATTGTCTTTATTTTCATAGCAGTCCCTTCCTTAGTAACAACTTATCTTACCAACAAAACAGATACTTGAAATAACAATTGTGTCTTCATATGAAATGAAGTCTTTTCTCTCTAGCAGCTTTAATCAAATTCAACTTGAGAAGATGCCTCCAGACCACTCCTAACGCCGCATTAAGGGGTGAACAACGCCTCCACCCAACCTAAAGCATTGTACCGTAAACACTAAATTTGAAGTAGATGCAAAAATGCCAAGCGTTGAGAATCCCTCTTAAATGCTTTGTTATATTGCCCGCACGACAGAGCCAAGTTTGGCGCCAAAATGCTGAATTGGTTACAAATCTACTGGTTCTGAACTCAGAAGTAAAATGGACAGTTCGAAACTCAATCATAGACAACAAAACGCACTTGGCTAAGAAACGAAATTAGGCAAAATTTGAATAGTTCAGTTAGCCAGAATGACAAAGAATTCGAGCGAGAAACCTGACAACAAAGTGCGCTGAAGCCACAACTTTCAATGAAGTTCCCACGATAAAGAAGCCGCGAAAAATGAACTTGAGCCAGCGAAACTTACTAACGAGGAGACTTGCGTGACGTTGCAGCTAATTAACCGACACACTTTCTACGTGCGATGGTCATTTTGATGGCAACTTTCACGAAACGAACAGGTGTGCAGCTCGAACGCAGAACAAAGATAAACAGATAATTTAACCCTATGAATCTTATGCAATTGGTGTACCCCACAAAAAGTAGACAGTACATAACTACATACTTTCGTACTCAACGGGACTGACATGCCCCAACGCTGAGTGTCTTCTCTTTCGATTGTAGAACACTTCGATATATTCGAAGATCCCCATTCGGGCTTCTTCGATTGTTTGATAATCTTCTGCGTAAATCAATTCGACTTTCAGTCGACTGAAGAACGACTCCATTACCGCATTGTCCCAACAGTTACCCTGACGGCTCATGCTTGGTACTCCTCCATGCTTTCGCATGAAGTCCTGATACTTATAAGCTCTGTATTGTACACCGCGGTCTGAGTGGACTAAGACGCCTTTCGGCGGCTTGCGTGACTTAAACGCCATTTTCAAAGCGTTGGTGATGAGCAGCTCTGTCATGTTGGTATCTAATGACCAGCCCACAATGCGTCTCGAGTGAAGGTCTAACACTGTCGCGAGGTAGAGCCAACGGCTCTTTACCCAGATATAGGTGATGTCGGTGACCCACTTCTGATTGGGACTCTCGGCTTCAAAGTCTCTACGCAATAAATTATCGGCGACATTCGTCATCGCCGCGACATCTTTACTGTATTTAAACCCTTTTCCATTGCGAGCCTTAATACCCTTTTTCGCCATAATATCAGCAATATAGTTCACACTGCAGGCATAGCCTGCTTTGTTTAACTCTTCAGCTAAGCGAACTGAACCATACCTAGCCCGATACTCGGCAAAGGTACACATAACTAGCTGTTCAAAGCGGCTTCGACGCTTTGCTCGCTCGCTAAGCGAGCGACCTAACCATTTGTAGTAACCACTCGGGGACACACCTAATGCACAACACATAAGAACAACGGCATACTCACCCACATAACTTTCGATGAACTCGTACTTCACTCTTGCTGCTTCGCGAAGTACGCCGAGACCTTCTTTAGGAATTCCATCTCATCTTTAAGTCGCTTGTTCTCGCGCTTAAGCGCTCGCAGTTCTTCGGATTCTTTCTTGGAGTAATCAACACCGTCTAGGGTGTTAAACTGTTTATCAGACAAGCGGTTAAATTGACGCTTCCAGTTAGCAATCTGTTGGGCGCTGACGCCCAATTCTTTCGCAACGGATGCGGCTGTGCGACTTGGAAGCTCGGACAGACGAACTGCTTCTTTGCGGAATTCTTCGGTGTACGCTGGATTACGATGTTTAACCATAAATCACCTCTCAATTAGACCCTAGATCTAACTTAGTAAAGTGTCTACTAAACGTGGGGTACTCGGTAATATAACGCCGCGTTAAGTGGTGAGCAACGCTACCACTGCACTCAAGACATTATGCCATAAACATTGATGCATATCTTTGAACTGAAGCCGCCAAGCGTTGGGAATCCGTCTTAAACGCTTTGTTATGGCGCTGAACTCGACGTTAGTTCTTGTATGTCAATTAGGTCGACTTCCCTACCCAAAATACGCTTGTACTCGATTAAGTGATGAACAGGGATTACTGGCAATATGATGCCTTGATAGGCTTTTTCAACTGACGCTGAATAATCAATTTCAAGCGGATACCAAGAGCCGTCTAAAGCTGATTGTATCTTTGTATTTTGAGATAAACCGATTTCAATTTTTTGATTTTGGTAAACCAACTGGAAATACTCTAGATCCCAACCGTATTCAGTATAACGAGTTAACGGTTTAGATATGAATTGAGATACGTGAGCCAAGAGCTTATTTACGTCAGAGTCGTGGATATAAAGGTCTATGTCTGCAATTTCACGGCTACCACCATGAATAGTTGCAGCTAGTCCACCGACAATTTGGTACTCGATGCTCTCTGCATCCAAAAGTCCTTTCAGCCACTTCAAGGCTACTTTCACTTTCTCACTCACCTAGTCCCCTTAGCTGAATTTTGCCCTGCGCCATAACGCCCAATTAAGGTGCGACAACGCTATAACACCCAAGCTAAACCATTGCACCGTAAACACAAATTTCAAACCGGAGTAAACTCGCCACGCGTTGGGAGTCACTCTTAAATTGTTTGTTATATTGCCCGCACGACAGAGCCAAGTTTAGCGCCAAGGTGCTGAATTGGTTACAAATCTACTGGTTCTGAACTCAGAAGTAAAACGAATAGTTCGAAACTCAATCATAAACAACAAAACGCACTTGGCTAAGAAACGAAATGAGCTGAAATTAGAGTCATTCGAAGAGCCAGAATAGCAAAGAATTCGAGCGAGTAACCTGACAGCAAAGTGCGCTGAAGCCACGATTTTCAATGAAGTTCCCACCAAAAAGAAACCGCGCAAAATGAACTAGAGCCAACAAAACTTACTAACGAGGAGACTTGCGTGACGTTGCAGCTAATTAACAGTCAAACTTTCTACGTGCGATGGTCATTTTGATGGCATTTTTCATGAAAAGAACAGGTGTGTAGTTCGGACGCAGAACAAAGATAAACGGATAATTTAACCCTTTGAATCTTATGCAATATAACGCCCAATTAAGGTGCGACAACGCTATAACACCTAAGCTAAACCATTGCGCCGTAAACACAAAACTCAAATCGGAGTGAAGCCGCCACGTGTTGGGAGTCACTCTTAAATTGTTTGTTATGGCGCTGAACTTGAAGCTAGCTGCTGAATGTCAATTAGGTCTACTTCCCTACTCAATATTCGTTTGTACTCTACCAGTTGATAAGCTGGCATAACCTGTAATTCAATGCCTTGATAACTTTTGACAACTGACTTTGCAAAGTCGATTTCTAGTTGATGCCATGAACCGTCCAATGACGATTGGATTTTGGTATTTTGAGATAAACCGATTTCAATTTTTTGATTTTGGTAAACCAACTGGAAATACTCTAAATCCCAACCGTATTCAGTATAACGAGTTAACGGTTTAGATATGAATTGAGATACGTGAGCCAAGAGCTTATTTGCATCAGAGTTGTGGATATAAAGGTCTATGTCTGCAATTTCACGGCTGCCACCATGAATAGTTGCAGCTAGCCCACCGACAATTTGGTACTCAATGCTCTCTGCATCCAAAAGTCCTTTCAACCACTTCAAGGCTACTTTCACTTTCTCACTCATCTAGTTCCCTTAGCTGAATTTTGCCCTGCGCCATAACGCCGCGTTAAGTGGTGAACAACGCACCCTACCTAAACTGTTGTGCCGTAAACACTAAAGTAGAATCAACCCGAAAATGCCGAGCGTTGAGAATCCGTCTTAAACGCTTTGTTATGAATATTTTCCATACGTGATATGACATTATCCACCCTCACTTCGATATCTAATTCATCCAGGCGGATATAGTCGATGTCCCATTCGTTTAAAAGTGACAAGATTTTCCTATCTACACGCCTATGAAATTCAAGATCTTCGGACCTATATCCATCAGACTCAAACGGTACTACACCAAATGGAAGGTAAACATGGAAATCATAACCTTCTGCGTGCTCTTTGCATTTAGCTGAAATCATTTTTTGCATATTTATTGGCATATCAAATGTGTCACGAACATTCCAATACGATTCAACGTCTATAAACGATCTTTCCGTGAGGAAATTACTCTCCCCTTTTTCCAAGTCTGCTTTCTTTTTATAATACGCTAGTTGAAAAGTTCTTAAATCTTCTCTAGTCATTCGATCGGTATTTTTACATTCCATGCTATCCAAAATAGACCTAGCATCAGGTGTAATAAACTTTTTAATGTGCTTACTAAACTCATCATTTCTCATCAAATGATCTGATAAAAAGGTTTTCCCTACCGAGCTAGCTCCGGTTAAGGCTATTCTCATGATTAAAATTTCCTTGTTATTTACTTCGAAGAGCATCTGCCTATGGGCATGTAAACTGAATATTCATAACGCCCAATTAAGGTGCGACAACGCTATAAAAACCAAGCTAAACCATTGCACCGTAAACACTAAATTCAAATCGGAGTGAAACCGGCAAGCGTTAGGAGTCACTCTTAAATTGTTTGTTAGCTGTCTGTCGATGTTGTCAGGTTAGTAATGATATCTGCACGAAATAATTGTAATCACTCCATCATCAATCGCATAAACAAGACGATTTGAATCATCAATTCGGCGAGACCAAAAACCTGTTAAATTTTCCTTTAATGGCTCCGGTTTACCGATACCATCAAAAGGCGAACGTTTAACATCATTAATGAGCTTGTTAATTCGCTTAAGCGTTTTTTTATCCTGCCCCTGCCAATAAACATAACTATCCCAAGCCTCATCGGTCCAAGCTAATAGACGATTACTCATCGAAAATATCTCGCTGTATTACTTTACCCGCTTTGTATTGAGCGATAGATTTATTTAAATGCTCTGCATTAGCAGGAGAGCGCATTAAATAAATGGTTTCCATTAAGCTATTGTAATAATCCAGCGACATTACTACCGCATCTTCAGAATCTCTACGAGTGATTACTGTTGCATCCGCATCATTAACTACACCATCAAGAACGGCTTTCAAACCATTTCTAGCTTCTGTGAAAGAGACAATTCTCATAACGACCTCACATGTTCAATTTAAAGTACAAGTATAAATCAATATTGTGAGTTGTACAACAAATGGGACATTGGACTGCATATGCAGCTAACGCCCAATTAAGGTGCGACAACGCTATAACACCCAAACTAAACCATTACGCCGTAAACACAAAATTCAAACCGAAGTAAAATCGGCAAGCGTTAGGAGTCACTCTTAAATTGTTTGTTAGCTTACGATCACCTTTGTATTCGCTATACGATCGTGTAGAGCTCGTCTTTGCTTACCAAAGATCATTAGAAGATTAATAATACCAATCAGACCACCTATCCAAGGGATATAACTGATAAAAAGAAGAAATGCATATCGTTTAAACACTAAATCTTGAACCGTTGCTTGAGAGCTGTCTGTATATACAACCTTAATGTTTAGTATTTTCTTGCCTACGGTTTGACCTGATTCAGAAAGAAACTTCCAATTAACAACACAATATAGCCCAAACCCAAGAGCAGCCATTAATACTTGGTATGTCATTGGAACTTCAACTGGTGAGTTCTGACTTATACCATCAAATCCGCCTGTGAAATAAGCTAAAGGTAGCATCACAACACTTAGAATGAGCGAATCGATAATTGCAGCGCCAATTCGTGACCATCTTGACGCTAATTCATACTGATTTTCTTGAACATCTTCCATAATGACTTCCTTGATTAAATCGACTAGTAAGCTAACGCCGCGTTAAGTGGTGAACAACGCTACCACTGCACTCAAGACATTATGCCATAAACACTGATGCATATCTTTGAACTGAAGCCGCCAAGCGTTGGGAATCCGTCTTAAACGCTTTGTTATACGCGTAGTTAAGTCCTGAGTGAGATACTCATTACGCTATGATTTGGCTCACTTTCAATATCAACCACCGACCAACCTAGAGACTGGTACAACGGGGCGACATTTGTATAAGCATACAGATGACTTTGAAGCATTTCTGATACTTGCTCAACACCTCGGTTAATCAACTCACTAGCAATGCCCTGACCGCGCAACTCTGGCGAAACAAAGACAGCATTAAACCAAATGACATCTGAACTTCCATGTGGCTCTTTAAAACGAGAATAAGCCAATCCACCGATAACTTCGTTGTTTCTCAAAGCAACCAAAACTGGAGGAAGATTAGCTTCAGGTTTATAGGTATCAACGAAGAAAAAGTCAGACCATTCACTTTGAAATAACCTTTCTAGATCAGCCCAATACGGACTGTTCTCACCACAAACTCTGAATACTAACTTGTTCATATTCGATTATTTCCTAAAAGCATATAACGCCCAATTAAGGTGCGACAACGCTGTAACACCCAAGCTAAACCATTGCACCGTAAACACAGATTTTAAATCGGAGTGAAATTGGCAAGCGTTAGGAGTCACTCTTAAATTGTTTGTTAGAACGATACTTAAAGGTAGCGCTCAACTCTAGAATACTCGGCAAGAGCCAAACTATCAGCTTCAATGCCAACAGGAGCTGACGACAACGGATACCAATCCACACTCTCAGCCTCTTGTGCTGAAATTTCGCCTGTCCAATTATCAACAACATAGTAATGGATTAATTGTAACTCGCTAGTTGGATGATAAAGTGAACAAAGGTATTTGTAAGATTTAGGGCTCACATTCAATTCTTCGTTAACTTCACGGAACAAGGTTTGGACTTGGCTTTCACCACTTTCAATATGGCCACCGGGGATATTAATTACGCCCGCATCTGTTTCTCTCGTTTCGCTGCGTTTTTCGAGTAATACACTATCGTGTTCTATCAACAAAAAAGATACGCATTCATGCACTATCATCAAATTTTCCTGTAAGTTCTAACGCCCAATTAAGGTGCGACAACGCTATAAAACCTAGACTAAACCATTGCACCGTAAACACAAATTTCAAACCGGAGTGAAATCGCTAAGCGTTAGGAGTCACTCTTAAATTGTTTGTTAGACGCGTGTTTCAGACCACACTGCAAACTCGTTACCACTTGGCTCAACGAAATGAAAACGGCAACCCCCGGGGAAATCGAAAATTGGTCGAACAACCGCACCACCATGTTTTAGTACTTTACTCTCAGTTGCCGATATATCCGCACTATAAAAAACTAAAAGTGCACCGCCAGTTGATGTTTGACTACAAGCATCAGACTTAAAAAATCCACCATCTAAACCTTGATTCGAAAATGCCGCATATTCAGGACCATAATCAACAAATGACCAATCAAAGACAGATCTGAAAAAAGCTTTCGTTGCAGCTAGATCCTTTGCTCCAAATTCAACGTAATTTAGCTTTTCATGTACATTCATATATTACTCCATTAATACTTGTGATCGAGAAAGCGACTAACGCCCAATTAAGGTGCGACAACGCTATAACTCCCAAACTAAACCATTGCACCGTAAACACAAAATTCAAATCGGAGTGAAATCGGCAAGCGTTGGGAGTCACTCTTAAATTGTTTGTTATGTACGTATTTGAAACTGTACTCCTGAGCATTCCAGCACCACATCACCAAACTCGCCTATCAACCTAATTTTTGGACAACTATCATCAAAATAATCGATATTTCCGTAATCAATAGAACCGTCAATATCTTGCGTGCTCTTAACTAATTCTTGCTCTAACAGGCCTGTTATATGAATTACATTGGAGAAAGTTATGCAACCAACCTTATAGCAAGTATATTCATTGTTTTTAGGTAAATCGTAGTATGGCGAGTCAGGCCAAATACTAAACTCAACATTAATTACTAACATTGTTTCACTCAGGGACCACCCGAGTACAAAAGAATCTTGCAAGTCTATCCCATTAAGATAATTCAAATTTAAGCCTCAAGTACATAACGCCCAATTAAGGTGCGATAACGCTATAACACCCAAGCTAAACCACTACACCGTAAACACAAAATTCAAACCGGAGTGAAATCGCCAAGCGTTAGGAGTCACTCTTAAATTGTTTGTATGGATAATAGGCACTCCAATCGGGTAAGGTGAGACCCAGACTTTAGCTGCAACTAAAGTTCTTCTATTTGGTAGTTCGATTAAATGATGGCTCCTCTATTGAGAGACCGATAACAAGTTCGAACGCCAGATAGAACTCCAAGCACCACACTCGAATAGTCTTCTGGGTCTCGAGCCCGCATTTGCAAGCAAGAGTTAGCTTATTATGAATACAAATACACTTCAAAACATTAATGTCGGCGTTGATACTGGCAAGTCACAATTAGATATTTACATCCGCCCTCTCGACATTTACTTCACTGTCCCAAACACCGAAAAAGGCATCCGTGATGCCATCAAAACCATTAAGAAACACAAACCTCAGCGCATCGTCATCGAAGCGACTGGCCGATTAGAAATGCCCTTCATACTCGAATGCGATAAAGCCAAATTACCTTATGTGATTGCTAATCCGTTGCGTATTAAAAAGTTCGCAGGTGCCACTGGACAACGAGCTAAAAACGACCGATTAGATGCTGCTCTTATTGCACATTATGCTGAACGTATGCAACCCGAACTCACCAAACTGAAAAGCGAAAACATTCGCCTTATGAGTGACTTAGTCGCAAGGCGCAACCAGCTACTCACCATGCAAACCATGGAAAGAAATCGGCTACAAATATTACCAAAGAATATCTCATCAACCATTACTCCTATCCTTACCGCTCTGAAGAATCAGATAGAAAAAGTTGAAGCAAAGATAGCGAAACTGATTGATAGCTGTCCTGAGTATCAAGCCAAGAATGCGATTCTCCAAAGCATGCCTGGCGTGGGTAAGGTCCTTGCGGCCTCCTTAATTAGCAATGTGCCCGAATTAGGGTTTATCTCCAATAAACAAGCATCTTCGCTCATTGGTGTCGCACCAATAACAAGAGAGAGCGGCCGCTTCAAAGGCAAACGGATGATACAAGGAGGGCGAGCTCAAGTTAGGACCGTTATGTATATGGCGATGATGTCAACTATTCAGTGTAACCCAGTTTTCAAGGCAATTTATGAACGATTACTTGCAGCAGGAAAACCAAAAAAAGTAGCGATAGTTGCTTGTATGAGGAAGATGGTTGTGATTTTAAATTCAATGCTGAGAGACGGTGTGATGTGGGATAAAAATAGCGTCAAAAATTAACTATTGACGCCATAGTCTCTTGTTATGTGAATTTTTACTCGTACTTTTTACCGTTGTGCTTTAACCAACCATGCGAATGTCTATTGTTAGGATCGTGGTGTGTCCAGTGCATTACACCACCCTTTCTATTCCATTCATATTCACCGTAAAACTGAACTCGATCGCCTACTCTTAAGTTAGGAACCCTAGGCGCAAGATCGATATTGTGAGCAACAAGTAAGGTTTGTTTACTTTTCAGTCTTATTATGAATTTTTGATGTCGACTTCCATCATTATCATCGGGTAACAAACGAATTACAGTGCCAACCCCCTGAACTTGAAAGTCACTTTGATGGTTTTCATATGCCTGTTTCAATTTGTGATCATTGGCTTGCACGCCAACTGAAAGCAGGCACAAAGCTGCCACAAATATTGCTAAAAACTTCTTCATATACTCAAATCCTTTGGATTCACATAACGCCCAATTAAGGTGCGACAACGCTATAACACCAAACCTAAACCATTGCGCCGTAAACACAAAATTCAAATCGAAGTAAAATCGTCAAGCGTTAGGAGTCACTCTTAAATTGTTTGTTAGGCTAATTATTCTCAACATTCTGTTTCTGTAGCTCCAGTGCCTTAACTCTTCCAGTGCCATTCAAGCGAACCCAAGTTTCATGAATACGATTGATCTCCAGTAAGCCTTTATCTTCCAATCCACGACATATTTCTAGCATTTCTAACATAGTACATGGTGCAGCAATTAAAGATACTTCGCGGATATCTGTCCATTTATCTACAACTTCACCTAGGTGATCAATCAAGCTAATTTCCAATCTCGAAAGGTTTTTTCTTCGAGCGTTTTGTACTATATTAGAGACAAAAGTTGCTATTAAATTCTTCAAATAACTCACAGCCCTAAAAACTAGTAAGCAGCCACTAAAAACAGTTATGCCCATAACAATCGTTGCCCAGACTTTGGGTAATGGTTCTAAGGAATTCGGCAGTATTGCTGGAAAAAAGCCAAACCAGTTACCCAACACGCCCCTGTAAGTGTCTTAGAAACCGTAATATTCTTGAATATCTCTGAAACCCAGTTCACTTGATACCTCTTCGTTACACTATTAGCCTAACGCCCAATTAAGGTGCGACAACGCTATAACACCTGAGCTAAACCATTGCACCGTAAACACAAATTTCAAATCGGAGTAAAATCGGCAAGCGTTAGGAGTCACTCTTAAATTGTTTGCTAGAGCGCTGATTCAAGGGCAAGTGACTTACGCTTTCTTAACGTATTTTGCCGTTACAAACATTTCGCCAGCACCATCAAGCTTACAGTCCAATTGATGATCCTTACCTTCCACAACCCGCTTTATTACACCTTTTGTGCCAATTTTAAGGTTCTGAGAACTACCTTTAACTTTGAGATCTTTCACCAATGTGATTTTATCGCCTTGCTCCAACTGATTTCCATTAACATCATGAACTGTGAATTGATTTTCAGCCTCTTCAACTGGGTTCCATTCATAGGCACATTCGGGACAAACAAGATGTGTTTGATCTTGATAAACAAATTCAGATTGGCAATTTGGGCAAGGAGGAAATGACATTAGTTATGACTTCTATTAATTGATTTAACTTATATTTTAATGATTTATCACGTTCAGTCTATGCATTATGAAAGCGACAATGTGCACTAAAACATGAAAATCCGACTCAAATTTGTCGTGCGCTATAACGCCGCGTTAAGTGGTGACCAATGCTACAACTGCACTCAAGACATTATGCCATAAACACTGATGCATATATTTGAACTGAAACCGGCAAGCGTTGGGAATCCGTCTTAAACGCTTTGTTATGGCGCAACTCGCAACACCTGTGGTAATCTACTACACTATAGATCCAAACCTAGTTAGAGGACATATTATGGCTACTGCAAGTGTACGCATTGACCAAGATCTTTTTGATAAAGCAGCGATCATGGCTAAAGCACTAAACCGCACTACACCAAAGCAAATCGAGCATTGGGCTAAGATTGGCGAAATGATGGAAGATAATCCAGATCTACCCTATGAATTTGTTAAACAGGCTGTTATCGCAAAAGCTGAAAAAGAAGCCGGGAAGTTAGAGGCTTACTCTTTTGACTAAGATTACTAGCATTCTTCAGACACCTACTTTTAAGAAAGCAGTCAAGAAACTACACAAGAACCAAAAAACGGATCTAGATAATGCTATTCGAGCACTTATGGAAGATCCGTATCTTGGCGAGCAAAAGAAAGGTGACTTATCATTCTTGCGAGTACATAAATTCAAGATGGTGAAGCAATTAACTCTACTCGGCTATAGCTATGAAGATGGCACTGTAACTCTTGAACTAATGGCTCTCGGTTCTCATGAAAACTTCTACCGAGATATGAAAAAAATATATTAATTCAGTGTGTTGGAGATTGCAGCACACTACTTACATTCTGCTCGAAATTATCATTTTTCGCCTGCGCCATAACGCCCAATTAAGGTGCGACAACGCCATAACACCCAAGCTAGACCATTACACCGTAAACACAAAATTCAAATCAGGGTGAAATCGCCAAGCGTTAGGAGTCACTCTTAAATTGTTTGTTAAATGACTAAGACTTCAATACCTGCTGCTCTGTATCGAGCAAGATTATCAACGCCATCCCAGTCAGCTGGCATATCACTACTCAACTTGAATTTCTTCAAGGTCATGCGATGTTCTTCAGGTGTAAGTTCGACAGAAACTAATAAATTGTCTAGTAATATTACTAATTGTTCTTTTGTCAAAATTGGATTATTAATCAATTTAGATACTATTATTTTCAAGGGTATCGCGTGATCAATATCCTTTTTCTCAATACTAGCGGCCCTCAAACTATACGCTATTTTTCGAGGCTTAATTCGCCTTAAAGTCGCTCTAAGAATTCTTGTCGTCGCACGTTCAGTAACTTGCCCTTCAGCATAGCCTTTTAGTTGCCACAAAATGCTATCCAATACTTCTATTTCAAATGGTGTCATACTAATTTTACCCTGTCATTTAACGCCCAATTAAGGTGCGACAACGCTATAACACCCAAGCTAAACCATTGCACCGTAAACACTAAATTCAAATCGAAGTGAACTCGCCAAGCGTTGGGAGTCACTCTTAAATTGTTTGTTATATTGCCCGCACGACAGAGCCAAGTTTAGCGCCAAGGTGCTGAATTGGTTACAAATCTACTGGCTTTGAACTCAGAAGTAAAACGGATAGTTCGAAACTCAACCATAGACAACAAAACGCACTTGGCTAAGAAGCGAAATAAGTTGAAATTGGAGTTATTCGATTAGCCAGAATGACAAAGAAGTCGAGCGAGAAACCTGACAGCAAAGTACGCTGCAGCCACAATTTTTAATGAAGCCCCCACCAAAAAGAAACCGCGCAAAATGAACATGAGCCAGCAAACTTACTAACGAGGAGACTTGCGTGACGTTGCAGCTAATTAACCGACACACTTTCTACGTGCGATGGTCATTTTGATGGCAACTTTCACGAAACGAACAGGTGTGTAGCTCGAACGCAGTACAAAGATAAACGGATATTTTAACCCTTTGAATCTTATGCAATATAACGCCCAATTAAGGTGCGACAACGCTATGACACCCAAGCTAAACCATTGCACCGTAAACACAAATTCCAAACCGGAGTAAACTCGCCAAGCGTTAGGAGTCACTCTTAAATTGTTTGTTAGGCCACTGTACAACCGCTCATCTATTAGTAAAAAACACTCGATATTCGTTGAATCACAGTGACACCTGAGGGAGTAAAGGTCTAAAGAAATGCACTGATATTTAAGATTATAGTGAACCACAAAATTGCTTTGAACGGTTGCTTCTTCGATTTATGGCGTAGCTGATTTTGTGCGAACAATGCTCCAGGCCAGCCACCAAACAACGATAACATATGAAGTGAGTTTTCTGGCGTTCTCCACTGCCCAGTTTGAGCTGCTTTTTTGTCCACTGAAAACATTACATACGTAATGAGACTTATACCGATATAAAGTGGAATTATAAATAATGGTCGCCCAAAAACGATAAGTGCTGCACACGCGAAAACTAAATATGAACAACCAAATAATACGGTCAAAGGAAGTGCTTGCTTACCTTCTATTGTTACATCAACGGCATTAAATCGCCCACGATTATCTTCGCTAACTTCGAACGTTACTTCATCGTTTAACCTAGGTCGATGATTGCTATTTTTCACTGATGAAACATGAATAAAAACTCTCAGATTACCATTCAACGCTGATATAAAACCGTAACCTTTTGAGTCATTCCATTCTGTAATCTTACCTTTCACGACCTTTTCCTATTGATAAAGTAACCTACGTGGCCTAACGCCCAATTAAGGTGCGACAACGCTATAACACCCAAGCTAAACCATTGCACCGTAAACACAAATTTTAAATCGGAGTGAAATCGGCAAGCGTTGGGAGTCACTCTTAAATTGTTTGTTAGCTGAATTTCTCAAACGGCATTAGAAGACCATTTCGTTCGTTTAATAAAGCAACACGCTCTTCATTTGAAACAAGGTTTAAAATAAGCGATATTTCTATGAACCTTGTATGAGCCTCTCTAAAAATTTCAGACTCAAAACAACTTTCAATCCAATATAGCTCTTCACCACTTATGCTGTGAAATACTTCCAAAGGCATATAGTCGCAGTGGTCAGGGTTAGCAAAGTCTGATGTTTGTTCTATACCAAATGGACCGATATTATTACCGAAAAGCCACGGTAAAAGGTACACATTAGATAACATCGTTGCTGCTAATTCATACGTTGCCTTTTCTGTATTACCTAAACGATGAGATAAAATTGAGCGACATAGCATTTGGATTGGTTCGCCAATATCATCTGGAAATTGGGCGTCATACCACTCCATGTACTCTTTTGCTTTTTTCAAATCATCAAGTACAAGCAACAACGGAAATATTAAATACCTTTTCCCGTAACCGTCCGAGATAGCACCATACTCTCTAAGCTCACGATTAAGCCCAGATTTGTAGTTTGAGATTCTAGCTCGAATTTTCTTTTCTGTATCAGGAACTGTAAACATATTCAAATCTCATTCTATTCAGCTAACGCCCTGTTAAGGGGTGAGCAACGCAATACAAAAGCCGCCGCATATCACCTTAAACACTAAAACCAACGCATAGTAAAAATGCCATGCGTTGCGAATCCCTCTTGAACAGTTTGTTATAAGAAAAGTTTGAACACTATATCCCCATACCCCCAAAGAAACGTACCGAACAGTACGTATCCCAAACTCAAATATCGATATGAAATTTCCTTGTTTATCAAAAGATTGCCATCAATAAACTTCATACTCTCATTATTCTCATGAAAACCAATCAATGCACCTATAATAGTAAGCACCGCACCTGACCTTTGAGCCCAATACCAAGGCTCTTTCGCAGCCCAGAAGATATCCATGGCTATAGATCCAATAACCAGTATTGCTCCCAATCCCGCAGGGATGTAAACGTTTAAAACTTTAGATTTTTGACTTTCTTCGTACATTTTATTCTCTTTACTTTGGTGTACCCCACAAAAAGTAGACAGTACATAACTACATACTTTCGTACTCAACGGGACTGACATGCCCCAACGCTGAGTGTCTTCTCTTTCGATTGTAGAACACTTCGATATATTCGAAGATCCCCATTCGGGCTTCTTCGATTGTTTGATAATCTTCTGCGTAAATCAATTCGACTTTCAGTCGACTGAAGAACGACTCCATTACCGCATTGTCCCAACAGTTACCCTGACGGCTCATGCTTGGTACTCCTCCATGCTTTCGCATGAAGTCCTGATACTTATAAGCTCTGTATTGTACACCGCGGTCTGAGTGGACTAAGACGCCTTTCGGCGGCTTGCGTGACTTAAACGCCATTTTCAAAGCGTTGGTGATGAGCAGCTCTGTCATGTTGGTATCTAATGACCAGCCCACAATGCGTCTCGAGTGAAGGTCTAACACTGTCGCGAGGTAGAGCCAACGGCTCTTTACCCAGATATAGGTGATGTCGGTGACCCACTTCTGATTGGGACTCTCGGCTTCAAAGTCTCTACGCAATAAATTATCGGCGACATTCGTCATCGCCGCGACATCTTTACTGTATTTAAACCCTTTTCCATTGCGAGCCTTAATACCCTTTTTCGCCATAATATCAGCAATATAGTTCACACTGCAGGCATAGCCTGCTTTGTTTAACTCTTCAGCTAAGCGAACTGAACCATACCTAGCCCGATACTCGGCAAAGGTACACATAACTAGCTGTTCAAAGCGGCTTCGACGCTTTGCTCGCTCGCTAAGCGAGCGACCTAACCATTTGTAGTAACCACTCGGGGACACACCTAATGCACAACACATAAGAACAACGGCATACTCACCCACATAACTTTCGATGAACTCGTACTTCACTCTTGCTGCTTCGCGAAGTACGCCGAGACCTTCTTTAGGAATTCCATCTCATCTTTAAGTCGTTTGTTTTCGCGCTTAAGCGCTCGCAGTTCTTCGGATTCTTTCTTGGAGTAATCAACACCGTCTAGGGTGTTAAACTGTTTATCAGACAAGCGGTTAAATTGACGCTTCCAGTTAGCAATCTGTTGGGCGCTGACGCCCAATTCTTTCGCAACGGATGCGGCTGTGCGACTTGGAAGCTCGGACAGACGAACTGCTTCTTTGCGGAATTCTTCGGTGTACGCTGGATTACGATGTTTAGCCATAAATCACCTCTCAATTAGACCCTAGATCTAACTTAGTAAAGTGTCTACTAAACGTGGGGTACTCGGCAACATAACGCCGCGTTAAGTGGTGAGCAACGCAGAACACCACACCTAAACCATTGTGCCGTAAACACTAAAGCTGAATCAAACCGAGAACGCCGAGCGTTGGGAATCCGTCTTAAACGCTTTGTTATGTGAATGTTCTCTATACACTAATCAACTCTACGACTACGTCTCGTGGGATTTCACCGAAGTCATTAGCTACCAATATATGTTCATTATCTTCTGGTATTGCAGGATGTTCGATATGCTCATTAACAGAAATGATAGAAACACCATATTTTTCAAGCAAACCTATATCGATTTTGTAAACATAGCCATTACAGCTACCATTTTTTGTTGCATAATATTCAGCTCGTTCAAAGTATGGTGTGAATGAAAGACCAGAAGTTGGATAGCCTTTTTGTTCCAGCTGATGAAGTATCGCAGTATTAATTGTTGAAGCTCCCATGGTAATTCCTGATCCCATAGTCGCATGAGGAGATCCCATATATACAGGCGCACAAAAATTTTCGTGTGGCGTTTTAGGGATGAGTTTTCCATCTCGTTCATTGAAGAAATGGATATTTGCACCACGATATAAGTATTTCATATATTAAATTTTGTCCGTTAATTTTAATCTAGGAAGACTGAACCCGAGTATTCACATAACGCCCAATTAAGGTGCGACAACGCTATAAAACCCAAACTAAACCATTGCACCGTAAACACAAAATTCAAACCAAAGTGAAATTGCCAAGCGTTAGGAGTCACTCTTAAATTGTTTGTTATATGCGTTTTAGCGTAAGTATTCCATCTCCTTTTTCACTGCGGGAAATGATGGGTTGTAGTTCAGTGCCATCTAAATCTTTAACTTTATCAAAAAGTATACTTTCGCCACGGTTTTCTACATTGAATGATGTTCGAATTGCAGGGCAAACCTTCCTATAAACCATATTGCCGCTAAGTCTTACCGCAGCAATATGGCGACCATCAAGCATCAACTCCTTATCATCAAATTCAAACGTTCGATCACAAGGAAACTCATAATCGCCTAGTGCTATAGACTCGATATTGATTTTTTTAATAATTTCCCTAGCAGCAATGCTTATAAATTGATCCACGATTTTATTTGCTGTCGAAACTTTATTTCGAAAGCTATTTTTTTTGTCTTTTCTCTGCTTTTTACTATAAGGAGTTAAATCTACATCAACATAAGTATCGTTAAAGCTGACATACAAATTCCCAAGACCATGAATTTTATCCAACTCCCCTTCTGAAACCGTCACCAACTCCATGCGCTTATGTTTTTTTGCTTGTGCTAAAGCACAGCTTGAATATTTAGTCGCAACAAATATCCCTTTAGTTGCCTTAGCAACCTCAATTTTTTCAGCGAAAATGATGATATCGTTTTTGCTTACAGCCTTGCTAACATTCTTACATTCAAAAACATAAGTCGATGTATATTGCTCATTAACCTGAATATCTATCCAGAGATCGAATTCATGTTTTACTTCTTCATCGATTACAACTTTCCTATTTTCAATAGAGTAACGATTTTGAGTCAGAGCTTCATTACTACAGGACAAAATCATTCTTTCAATATTTTCTACAGCTTCTTCTAAATCTTGTCCTTTCTGATATACCGTTCTCACTACCGACCTCTTAATTTTTTCGATAAAGCATATAACGCCCAATTAAGGTGCGACAACGCTATAACACCCAAGCTAAACCATTGCACCGTAAACACAAATTTCAAATCGAAGTGAACTCGCCAAGCGTTAGGAGTCACTCTTAAATTGTTTGTTAGAAGCGTACTAACGTTTTCCAATAATCATAAAGACCATCGATACTTGAAGAACACATTAAGCTCATAGCTCCCTTAACTTGTTCGTCGCTCCATTCCCACCACTTCATTTCTAACAACTTAGATATCTCAGCCTCTGTGAACCTGTAACGTATATGTTTGGCTGGGTTTGAGCCGACTATTGAATAAGGAGCGACATCTTTGGTAACGACTGCACGACTTGCGATAATTGCACCATCGCCGACAGATACACCACTCATAATCATGGCTTCAGTGCCAATCCATACATCATTACCAATGATCGTGTCACCCGAACGCTCAAAACCATCTTTAGCATCCGCGAAATTTTCATTGTCTTGATAGAAAAATGGAAATGTACTGACCCAGTTATTTTGATGCCCTTGATTCCCTGCCATCATAAACACAGCACCAGAACCAATTGAGCAGTAACTTCCGATAATTAACTTATCAATATCAGTTCTATCCGGTAGCAAGTAACGAGCACAATCATCGAAACTATGATTATGATAATAACCAGAATAGTAACTGTGTTCACCCACAATGATGTTTGGGTTCGTAACTTGTTCTTTCAATGATTTACCCACAAAAGGGCTTTCAAAATAGTTGTTCAACTTGATTCCTCTTGGAAGCTTTGGTGTACCCCACAAAAAGTAGACAGTACATAACTACATACTTTCGTACTCAACGGGGCTGACATGCCCCAACGCTGAGTGTCTTCTTTTTCGATTGTAGAACACTTCGATATATTCGAAGATCCCCATTCGGGCTTCTTCGATTGTTTGATAATCTTCTGCGTAAATCAATTCGACTTTCAGTCGACTGAAGAACGACTCCATTACTGCATTGTCCCAACAGTTACCCTGACGGCTCATGCTTGGTACGCCTCCATGCTTTCGCATGAAGTCCTGATACTTATAAGCTCTGTATTGTACACCACGGTCTGAGTGGATTAAGACGCCTTTCGGCGGCTTGCGTGACTTAAACGCCATTTTCAAAGCGTTGGTGATGAGCACCTCTGTCATATTGGTGTCTAATGACCAACCCACAATGCGTCTCGAGTGAAGGTCTAACACTGTCGCAAGATAGAGCCAACGGCTCTTTACCCAGATATAGGTGATGTCGGTGACCCACTTCTGGTTGGGGCTCTCGGCCTCAAAGTCTCTACGCAATAAATTATCGGCGACATTCGTCATCGCCGCGACATCTTTACTGTATTTAAACCCTTTTCCATTTCGAGCCTTAATACCCTTTTTCGTCATAATATCAGCAATATAGTTCACACTGCAGGCATAGCCTGCTTTGTTTTAACTCTTCAGCTAAGCGAACTGAACCATACCTAGCCCGATACTCGGCAAAGGTACACATAACTAGCTGTTCAAAGCGGCTTCGACGCTTTTGCTCGCTCGCTAAGCGAGCGACCTAACCATTTGTAGTAACCACTCGGGGACACGCCTAATGCACAACACATAAGAACAACGGCATACTCACCCACATAACTTTCGATGAACTCGTACTTCACTCTTGCTGCTTCGCGAAGTACGCCGAGACCTTCTTTAGGAATTCCATCTCATCTTTAAGTCGTTTGTTTTCGCGCTTAAGCGCTCGCAGTTCTTCGGATTCTTTCTTGGAGTAATCAACACCGTCTAAGGTGTTAAACTGTTTATCAGACAAGCGGTTAAATTGACGCTTCCAGTTAGCAATCTGTTGGGCGCTGACGCCCAACTCTTTCGCAACGGATGCGGCTGTACGACCTGGAAGCTCGGACAGACGAACTGCTTCTTTGCGGAATTCTTCGGTATACGCTGGATTACGATGTTTAGCCATAAATCACCTCTCAATTAGACCCTAGATCTAACTTAGTAAAGTGTCTACTAAACGTGGGGTACTCGGGCTTATAACGCCGCGTTAAGTGGTGAGCAACGCTACCACCTTGCCTAAACCATTGTGCCGTAAACACTAAAGCTGAATCAAACCAAAAATGCCAAGCGTTGGGAATCCGTCTTAAACGCTTTGTTAGGCATTTAGTACTTTATAAACAATCAGTTAACTACTTAATCTCACCATTTTTTGATTCCAGTTTTACTTTCTCCCACTCGTCTTTTAATAACTCCTGGCTCTTAACAATTAGCTCAGCCATAGCACTATCTAACTCTTCTCTTTTACTGATATCAGTTAACTCAGGTATCTTAGAGATTAGGTTTTCAATTATCATATCGGCATTTGGTATGCCTTTTTCTTTTTTCGGGTTTAGTTGTAATCGTATCAAATAGCGCAGTTTATCGATTTCACCCAAAATTTTAGTGCACTCGGGAATATCTGTTTTATTCATTCGAGTCCATGTATGAGTTAAGCCACAGAAATCTGAAATATTCTGTCTTAACTTATCAAGCCATTTTACTCTTTCACTTGTTACTGTATTTATAAATGATGTTTTTTTACTATTCTTATGATTATTAACAATATTAAAAATACTAATTATTGCGGTAACAACAATTCCGATGGCGTAAAAATAATCCTTTATTTCCATTAAACTCATCCTCGAATACAAACCTTATGCCTAACGCCTGCTTAAGTGGCTGCCAACAGAAGACACTTAAGCAAGCCACCGTAATCACAAAACTCAACCAAACCAAAAGTGCCGAAGGTTGGCAGTCCGTCTTAAAGCATTTGTTATGCACGTTCTAAAAGTGGCACCTTTCAACAAGGTACGGAAGTTTCTGACTCTGTGGCTCATGATTAAACACCACATAATTCAACTCTTCGTAAACAGCTTCAAACATTATATGTTCTGAACTACCACCCAGGTAACGTTCAGCCCAACTTGGTGTACTTTTAAAAACTCGGCCTGTGAATTTTAAACTTGCATCATGTTTTACAATTGAATACCTACTATTTTCGTAAACATAGCCAACAATATCATGGCTTCGTAAAAACTGTTCTTCGCCATACCCTTCCAATGGTATTGCCCTGACACTTTCGCTTTTAAAAAGATAGTTGACATTCATTTCAATCGGTTCAAAACAACCATCTTCTACTACGATTTCTCCGCACCCAGCAAGGAGAAGTAATGATGTAATTTGAATTTGATACTTCATTTTCCACCTAAGTGCATAACGCCCAATTAAGGTGCGACAACGCTATAACACCCAAACTAAACCACTGCGCCGTAAACACAAAATTCAAATCAGAGTGAAATCGACAAGCGTTAGGAGTCACTCTTAAATTGTTTGTATGGATAATAGGCACTCCAATCGGGTAAGGTGAGACCCAGACTTTAGCTGCAACTAAAGTTCTTCTATTTGGTAGTTCGATTAAATGATGGCTCCTCTATTGAGAGACCGATAACAAGTTCGAACGCCAGATAGAACTCCAAGCACCACACTCGAATAGTCTTCTGGGTCTCGAGCCCGCATTTGCAAGCAAGAGTTAGCTTATTATGAATACAAATACACTTCAAAACATTAATGTCGGCGTTGATACTGGCAAGTCACAATTAGATATTTACATCCGCCCTCTCGACATTTACTTCACTGTCCCAAACACCGAAAAAAGGCATCCGTGATGCCATCAAAACCATTAAGAAACACAAACCTCAGCGCATCGTCATCGAAGCGACTGGCCGATTAGAAATGCCCTTCATACTCGAATGCGATAAAGCCAAATTACCTTATGTGATTGCTAATCCGTTGCGTATTAAAAGTTCGCAGGTGCCACTGGACAACGAGCTAAAACGACCGATTAGATGCTGCTCTTATTGCACATTATGCTGAACGTATGCAACCCGAACTCACCAAACTGAAAAGCGAAAACATTCGCCTTATGAGTGACTTAGTCGCAAGGCGCAACCAGCTACTCACCATGCAAACCATGGAAAGAAATCGGCTACAAATATTACCAAAGAATATCTCATCAACCATTACTCCTATCCTTACCGCTCTGAAGAATCAGATAGAAAAAGTTGAAGCAAAGATAGCGAAACTGATTGATAGCTGTCCTGAGTATCAAGCCAAGAATGCGATTCTCCAAAGCATGCCTGGCGTGGGTAAGGTCCTTGCGGCCTCCTTAATTAGCAATGTGCCCGAATTAGGGTTTATCTCCAATAAACAAGCATCTTCGCTCATTGGTGTCGCACCAATAACAAGAGAGAGCGGCCGCTTCAAAGGCAAACGGATGATACAAGGAGGGCGAGCTCAAGTTAGGACCGTTATGTATATGGCGATGATGTCAACTATTCAGTGTAACCCAGTTTTCAAGGCAATTTATGAACGATTACTTGCAGCAGGAAAACCAAAAAAAGTAGCGATAGTTGCTTGTATGAGGAAGATGGTTGTGATTTTAAATTCAATGCTGAGAGACGGTGTGATGTGGGATAAAAATAGCGTCAAAAATTAACTATTGACGCCATAGTCTCTTGTTATACGAATTTACCCACCCAAGTTACTAAATAAGCTCATTAACTGGTTCACCGAACCAAATTTGGTTAATGCTTCGCTTACTAATTTCGAACCAGCATCTTTTGCACCTTGATTGAGAGTATCAACAAGCTTGTCCCCTAGATTTTGACTAACTTCTAAAGAGCTAGGAACTAACTTGAGAAGCTCCAGTCCTTTTGGAGACAGAGTTACATCAATACACTTCTTCGATGTATAAAACCCTGCCATTTCATTCTCTATTTTCCCGTACAGAAAGCCCGAATCAATAAGCCAAAGAGCTGTATCAAGTAAAAAGTCAGCCTCTTGGCATTTACTTGTATATTCTTCATACCCCTCGTTATCATCAAGGAATGAGCTATGCTCAAACTCGATACCGAGAAACTCAAAAGCATCAATTTCAGTTCTTCGAGGGAAGTTTTCATATAAATGAGCTAGCAGCATTGCCACCAACTCGTCGAACTTTTGAATGTTATTCATATTTTCCCAATTCGTATAACGCCGCATTAAGGGGTGAACAACGCCTCCACCCAACCTAAAGCATTGTACCGTAAACACTAAATTTGAAGTAGATGCAAAAATACCAAGCGTTGAGAATCCCTCTTAAATGCTTTGTTATATTGCCCGCACGACAGAGCCAAGTTTAGCGCCAAGGTGCTGAATTGGTTACAAATCTACTGACTTTGAACTCAGAAGTAAAACGGATAGTTCGAAACTCAATCATAGACAACAAAACGCACTTGGCCAAGAAACGAAATTAGGCAAATTTGAGCAATTCGATTAGCTAGAATGACAAAGAATTTGAGCGAGAACCCTGACGGCAAAGTGCGCTGAAACCACGATTTTCAATTTAGCTTCCACGAAAAAGAAGCCGCGCAGAATGAACTTGAGCCAGCAAAACTTACTAACGAGAAGACTTGCGTGACGTTGCAGCTAATTAACCGACAAACATTCTACGTGCGATGGTCATTTTGATGGCAACTTTCACGAAACGAACAGGTGTGTAGCTCGGACGCAGAACAAAGATAAACGAATAATTTAACCCTTTGAATCTTATGCAATATAACGCCCAATTAAGGTGCGACAACGCTATAACATCCAAACTAAACCACTGCACCGTAAACACAAAATTCAAATCAGAGTGAAATCGACAAGCGTTAGGAGTCACTCTTAAATTGTTTGTTAGGGCACTATTCTCAAAGATGGCCACTTTACTAACCACCCTTTTGAATTTACACGACTTTTAAACGTTTCTTGTGATCTTTTCGGGTTATGTGTGACACAGTAACCAAATAATGATTCATACCCAAAAGCTGATATGCATTCGTACTTTTCGGGAACAACTTGTCGGATAGCAATTGCCGTTTCTTTCTCTGGCCAGTAGCTCATAGCGTCCAGTGAACTTGTATAAGGTAAGTCACCATTGCGAGTGTGCATTATTGCCTGATTTCGAACTTGCCAATTAATTTCCGGCATTACCTGTTTAAGCTGAGCTTCATAGTATAGAAATGCATTAGGATCTCGCTCGTCAGGTGCGAAATAGATAACATCAGCATCATTCAATGGTGTCGCCACCTGAAAACCATGTAATGCATCCCACACAAGATTTCGGACAAAACCTGTTGCAATATAGCATTGAGGTAAACCCAGTTGAGATACACACTTCAAAGCGTTAACTCTAACTGGATCTTGTTTGATTAATTCTATGATTCTGTCCATTTCGCCCTGTGCCCTAACGCCGCATTAAGGGGTGAACAACGCATCCACCCAACCTAAAGCAATGTACCTTAAACACTAAATTTGAAGTAAAAGCAAAAATGCCAAGCGTTGAGAATCCCTCTTAAATGCTTTGTTATATTGCCCGCACGACAAAGCCAAGTCTAGCGCCAAGGTGCTGAATTGACTACAAATCTACTGGCTTTGAACTCAGATGTAAAATGGATAGTTCGAAACTCAACCATAGACAACAAAACGCACTTGGCAAAGAAACGAAACTAGGCAAAATTTGAATGGTTCTGTTAGCCAGAATGACAAAGAATTCGAGCGAGAAACCTGACAACAAAGTGCGCTGAAGCCACGATTTTCAATGAAGTTCCCACCAAAAAGAAACCGCGCAAAATGAACTTGAACCAACAAAACTTACTAACGAGGAGACTTGCGTGACGTTGCAGCTAATTAGCCGACAAACTTTCTACGTGCGATGGTCATTTTGATGGCATTTTTCACGAAAAGAACAGGTGTGTAGTTCGAACGCAGAACAAAGATAAACGGATAATTTAACCCTTTGAATCTTATGCAATATAACGCCCAATTAACTTGCGCAGCAACGCAATGCAGAGGTTCTGCACTGCGCCAAAATCACTAAAACCGATTAGAAGTAAAACTGCCACGCGTTGTAAGTCAGGTTAAATTGTTTGTTAGGCTTCTCTTAATTACGACTTTTGATCGTAAGAGTATGTGGCAACACAACCGCTACCCGCAGGGTGGAGCAGCATTAATACTCCCCCTTTATTTTCCATCCAAATATAATCACCAGTTTCAGCAGTGTAGTCAAAATTGGAGTTTTCTTTGGCATATGCTAAGCAAGACTTAGTTGTATGTAATACACCGGTTAAATCATAGTGGCATTTTTTGCCTTCTTTGATAAAAGTGGTTTTATTTAATACAGAGTCACCTTTAGAGCCCCATGAACTAACCATTGACAAAAAGTTAGGATTACTATTGTCAACAGTAACATTAACTCGAATATCAGTACCTCCGGCATTTTCATAAACTTTCTTTATTGCCGAATCACAACCTTTAAAGCCATGTTTATGCGCTTGGTTCACAGCAAAGTTGATGAAATCAGGGGCTCCAGCAAAAGATGAGGCAGAAAGTAATGTTAACAGTAGTACGCTGGTTTTTCTTTTCATATTATCACCTTGATTTGTAAGAGAAAGAATCATAACAATATGAAATAAATTGAATTTTGATTTAAATCACAATCTACGTCCTGAAGCCTAACGCCGCGTTAAGTGGCGAGCAACGCCAACCACCCGACCTAAGCCATTGTGACATATACACTAAATTTAAAGTAAGCCGAAAACACCAAGCGTTGGGAGTCCGTCTTGAACGCTTTGTTAGGCATTTTTCTTCTCAGGTTCCTTGTTCCTCCAGTCAATATGTACTGGATACGCTACTAAATTACAGTCCAAACCATAGGAATGTTGCTCACCACCTACGCTACATTTTGCGAACAAATGGTAATTACCATTGTATCTCTGCGGTGGTTCTGAAATTTGAATTTCACCTTTGCAATTCGGATAAATGCAGCCACAAGAATACGTAAAAACAACATAACCACTGTCAGTTCTACTTGCCAATCGGTCATTGTGCAAATGAGTGAAACCTGGTGACTCAGGAATATCAGCATTGAAGATCGTATAGTTATCGAAATATACAAACAGAGTCGTAAAAAACACGACTGAAAATACCCCGATATAGACCCAAAACGGAAGATCGAACACTGGATGTATAGCTAGTAGATCAGCCAATAAACCAAGAGCTGGTACAACTATAGAAAACACAAAACCTGCGATGAACTTTCCTTGGGACTCCGAAGAGATCTGCTTAAGATCATGCCTTAATTCGGGCATTTGTAGGTCAACGTATCGTTGACCACTGCCAATATTAACCACACCAGACTCGTTATTAATAACAGTCTGATTCTTACCTTGATTCGTCTGCTTGATTTCCATAACTATCCTGATGCCTAACGCCCAATTAAGGTGCGACAACGCTATAACACCCAAACTGAACCATTGCGCCTTAAACACAAATTTCAAATCGGAGTGAAATCGCCAAGCGTTGGGAGTCACTCTTAAATTGTTTGTTATATCACTTTACCATGCGCTACAATGACCATTATAAAGACCAGTTAAAGGACTTATTTAATGACCACTAGAATCTTAGCCGATGTTGCTGCAAGTATAACTGAACTAAAAGCAAACCCAATGAAAGTTGCTACTAGCGCTTATGGTGAACCTGTTGCTGTACTCAATCGAAATGAACCCGCCTTCTATTGCGTTCCAGCCGAAGCATACGAAATGATGATGGACAGACTCGAAGATCTTGAGCTACTTACAATAGCAAAAGAACGCGAATTAGAAGAGAGTATTTCGGTAAATATTGATGACCTATAAGCTTGATTTCAAAAAGAGCGCACTCAAAGAGTGGAAGAAACTCGGATCGACTTTACAACAGCAATTCAAGAAAAAGCTGATTGAGCGTTTAGACAACCCACATATACCTGCTTCCAAACTCTCTGGCGCAGATAACATGTATAAAATCAAACTACGTCAATCAGGTTATCGCTTAGTATACAAAGTTGAGGATGACGTAATCATAGTAACCGTCTTAGCTGTAGGCAAACGTGAACGAAGCGATGTTTACCGTAAGGCTATGAAAAGACTAGATGATTAGTGATTGTGATATAACGCCCAATTAAGGTGTGAGCCACGCTACCACTACACTCAAATTGGACGCCGTAAACACTAAACTTGACCCAAACCAAAAATGCCAAGCGTGGGGAATCACTCTTAAATTGTTTGTTATGCAATTATTGCACAAACAGCTTTTGATACTCAGAAAAGACCTGTCTTTGGAAGAATCTCTTATAATCAAAGTATTCCACACCAAGCGCATCATGTGCATTAGGGTCTATTCCAAGCGACTCATAAAACTTTGCTTGTTCTTCAGTTGCTTCATTTTCATAAGCTGCTTTTCTAGGTGGCATATCGTGGATCATTTTCAAAACATTGTTGATAAATGCAATGCCGTCATTAGATAACACACTTAATGAGCGAACTTTTAATTTTTGTAATCTTTTAAAGGTTTGATCAATGTCATCTGAGATTTCACCCGAGTATTGCTTCAAACTTTGTAAAATTTCAAGTAACTCTATTGAGATACTCGCACGTTCCGCCCTTTCTGCGATATTTTTTTGCTCTCTAGCATACCTAAGAGCTTTAACAGCTATAAATAAAGAAACCCCTGCTACTACTGTTGAGGCAGCAGCTACAGAAAGCGAAACATAATCTATGAATCTAGGTTCTGCTAATGCATTAATTGCTTCAACAATACTTCCTACTTCACTATTTTCTTGCACTAAACTCTCCTGATTGCATAACGCCCAATTAAGGTGCGACAACGCTGTAACACCCAAGCTAAACCATTGCACCGTAAACACAAATTTTAAATCGGAGTGAAATCGGCAAGCGTTAGGAGTCACTCTTAAATTGTTTGTTAGAACGATACTAAAGGTAGCGCCCAACTCTAGAATACTCGGCAAGAGCCAAACTATCAGCTTCAATGCCAACAGGAGCTGACGACAACGGATACCAATCCACACTCTCAGCCTCTTGTGCTGAAATTTCGCCTGTCCAATTATCAACAACATAGTAATGGATTAATTGTAACTCGCTAGTTGGATGATAAAGTGAACAAAGGTATTTGTAAGATTTAGGGTTCACATTCAATTCTTCGTTAACTTCACGGAACAAGGTTTGGACTTGGCTTTCACCACTTTCAATATGGCCACCGGGGATATTAATTACGCCCGCATCTGTTTCTCTCGTTTCGCTACGTTTTTCGAGTAATACACTATCGTGTTCTATCAACAAAAAAGATACGCATTCATGCACTATCATCAAATTTTCCTGTAAGTTCTAACGCCCAATTAAGGTGCGACAACGCTATAACACCCAACCTAAACCATTGCACCGTAAACACAAATTTCAAATCGGAGTGAAATCGACAAGCGTTAGGAGTCACTCTTAAATTGTTTGTTAGGCTAATACGTACTCACTAATGATGCGGTTGAATTGAACAATGTCAAAAGTACCTCTAATTTCGAACCTAACACGACCCACTTCACTCAAATACAATTCGATTTCACAGTCCAAGTCAAACGTACCTGATGTTTCAACTGAGAATGCATTAACTTTACTAAATGGCAGTGACGTATAGTCAACCTTTGAACCAGTGATGCCTTGAACATTTGCAGCAATTACGCGCTTATTTGTAAATATAACTTGGTCACGTACTGTCTTAAATGCTGCAAGAATACTTTCACCATCAATCAGAAATTTTTGAAAATCTTCTCTAGCATCAGAAATATCAATGGGTTTGAGTTTGAATACTGATGAATTTTTGAAATCAATCATATAGATACCTTATTCTAATTATTCGATTTTAGCCTAACGCCCAATGAAGGTGTGAGCCACGCTGCCACTTTACTCAATTTGGACGCCATAAACACTGAACTAAACCCAAGCCAAGAATGCCAAGCGTGGGGAATCACTCTTAAATTGTTTGTTATATGCTTTCACACACTGCTATACTTTGTGTGACATTGTAATACAAAAAGGTTATATCATGAGAAATGAAATGCTTAGCACTCGTATTGATCACGATACAAAAGCAGCTTTTACAAGCATTTGTGATGAAGTTGGTTTGAGTACATCACAAGCTATCAAACTATTTGCCAAGGCTGTAATTAATCATGGCGGTATTCCGTTCGATCTAAGAGTACCACAACCTAATAATGTAACAGCGGAAGCTATCCAACAACTTGTTGAAGGTAACGGTCACAAAGCCGAATCGGTTGAATCTATGCTAGCTGAACTCACGGAAGGTAAAGTTAGCAATGTATAATCTTGAATACTCGACACAATTTAAGAAAGACTTCAAAAAAGTTACAAAGATGCCAATCCAAGACATACTTGAAGTTGGAAATATCATTTCCAAGCTTCAACGCGGTGAAACTTTAGACCCCAAAAATGTCGATCATCCACTTACTGGTAACTGGGTCGGGTTTCGAGACTGTCATATAAAACCTGATTTAGTTTTGATATATCGTATTTTTGACGCACAACTTCAGTTAGCAAGAATTGGCTCACATAGTGACTTGTTCTGATCTCACCGCCCGCATATAACGCCGCGTTAAGGTGCGACAAACAAGTGTGCCATGCTTGAGCGAAGCGAAACCGGCACGCGTTTGGAGTCACTCTTAAACGCTTTGTTAGCCGACACTCTCAAGGTCAAACCTCGCCTCTTTCAAACAATGTTACTATGTGCCATTCGATACCAACAGAACCAATGAGAAATTATTGATGTCAGCTCAAAAACCACTACTCGATGAAGTCATGCTCGCTTTCCAAGTTATTCCAAGAGTGAAAGAAGGGAACAACTTTGAAGTCGTAGATAAAGCGATTGAAGCCGTTAAAGCTTCTGGTGTGCCCTTTCAAGTGAGCGCAATGGAAACAACAATGAAAGGTGAGTTAAACCAGCTGCTTGAAGTCGTGAAAGACGCACAACAAGCTTGTTATGATGCTGGCGCCGTAGAGGTTATTACCAACATTAAAATCCATAGCAAAACTGAAGCTGCTACAGACACATTCTGCACTTATGACAGAGGTGTAACCAAAGCCAACCACATGTTTGTAGACAACTAATTCTTGTGCCGTCACTGATATTTCCGACGTGACGGCTAACGCCCAATTAAGGTGCGATAACGCTATAAAACCCAGACTAAACCATTGCGCCGTAAACACAAAATTCAAATCGGAGTAAAATCGGCAAGCGTTAGGAGTCACTCTTAAATTGTTTGTTATATTGCCCGCACGATAGAGCCAAGTTTAGCGACAAGGTGCTGAATTGGTTACAAATCTACTGGCTTTGAACTCAGAAGTAAAACGGATAGTTCGAAACTAAACCATAGACAACAAAACGCACTTGGCAAAGAAGCGAAATGAGCTGAAATAGGAGAAATTTGAGTGCCCTGAGTGACAAAGAATTCGAACGAGAAACCTGACGACAAAGCGCTCTGAAACCACAATTTTCAATGAAATTTCCACGAAAAAGAAGCAGCGCAAAATGAACTTGAGCCAGCAAACTTACTAACGAGGAGACTTGCGTGACGTTGCAGCTAATTAACCACCACACTTTCTACGTGCGATGGTCATTTTGATGGCAACTTTCACGAAACGAACAGGTGTGTAGCTTGAACGCAGAACAAAGATAAACGGATAATTTAACTCTTTGAATCTTATGCAATATAACGCCCAATTAAGGTGCGACAACGCTATAACGCCTAAGCTAAACCATTACACCGTAAACACTAAATTCAAACCGAAGTGAAATCGTCAAGCGTTAGGAGTCACTCTTAAATTGTTTGTTATGCGTATTTTCCGATAATACTCAAGAGATCTTCTACAGTATGTGCGGTGTGATCAGGCTGAAATTCCCACAGCTCTGGCTCAGAGCGACTGTAACCCGCAGCAACGGCAATTACCTTAGTTTTACCACCAAGAGCCATTTCTAAATTGCGGGCAAACTTAGTATCTGCTTCGTGGTCGCCGATATACATGAGAAGTTCGCTATCTGTGTGACCAAATATTGACTCAACACACTTAATACCACCAAAGGCATGAGGCTTTTGATTACCATTTGACACATCATCATAGCCGACAATTGCCTTAAATGGAGCACCTATACCATTGCTTTTCAATACACTGCGAATATTGTTTTGTGAGTTCTGAGAGCAAATACCATGAGGTAGTAGAGAAAATTTATCGACCACAGTCTTGATACCATCAAACAATGCTACCTCTGTTTTATTTTTCTCTTGATGCTCAGCCCACAAACTTCCAGCTATAATCATTTCGTCATGAGTTAAGCCATAATAATCAACGTAAAGCTCTTGCCAATTTTTAGCGCCATGATTCGCTTCATGGTACGAATCCTCATCGTGTAAATACTTCGGTAAATGCTCACCCGTTAAGCGTGGCGCAACGATAGATAGAATAGATTTTGTGATATCAATATTTTTAGGAACGGAATTTACAAGAGTTCCATCATAATCCCACAGTATTGCATCTAGTTTCATTATTACCTCTATATTCTGAATCACGTTTAAGCATACAATTTACGCTAATTTTTCGCATACGCATAACGCCCAATTAAGGTGCGACAACGCTATAAAACCTAGACTAAACCATTACACCGTAAACACTAAATTCAAATCGGAGTAAAATCGGCAAGCGTTAGGAGTCACTCTTAAATTGTTTGTTAGCACTTTACATTACGCACTCTTTAGCCGCTTTAGCTTTCTCAATGCTTTTTTCGACTAAACTTTTGGTCTCTTCACTACCAATTGTCGATAGAACTTTATCCATTAATTTCTCAGCCGTTGATTCAGATGAAGCATCAACCAAACAGCTATACGCATTGGCAATGTTATCTTTTGCTTCAGCTAAAGCTCCTTGGTCGCTTAAATCAACATCTAATGCCTCTTGTACTGAAGCCGCTAGCTCTTTTGCCGATTCGGTTGCATCACCAAATTGCTCTAAATTCAAATTACCTAAATCAATTTCTGACATTTTCTCTTGTACGCTATCAACCGCTTGATTAGCTGCCTCTTGAGCTTGGTCAAGAGCTTTAGTTGCATCTTCACACCCTGATAGTGCTGCAACAAGAATAATAGCTGTAATATATTTGTTCATGTGAAACCTTAATGGCTGATAGTTGAAATGTCATCATAATCGAGCATGCACTATCAAGAAATAGTAATAACGTAACTTCTTATTATATATGCGATATGTACACTAAAAGAGGAGAGTTTAACAACTTACACCAGACCAGTGCTAACGCCGCATTAAGGGGTGAACAACGCCTCCACCCAACCTAAAGCATTGTACCGTAAACACTAAATTTGAAGTAGATGCAAAAACGCCAAGCGTTGAGAATCCCTCTTAAATGCTTTGTTATATTGCCCGCACGACAAAGCCAAGTTTAGCGCCAAGATGCTGAATTTGTTACAAATCTACTGGCTTTGAACTCAGAAGTAAAATGGATAGTTCGAAACTCAATCATAGAAAATAAAGCACACTTGGCTAAGAAGCGAAATGCGCTGAAATTGGACAAATTTGAGTAGCCTGAGTGACAAAGAATTCGAACGAGAAACCTGACGACAAAGCGCGCTGAAACCACAATTTTCAATGAAGTTTCCACGAAAAAGAAGCCGCGCAAAATGAACTTGAGCCAGCAAACTTACTAACGAGGAGACTTGCGTGACGTTGCAGCTAATTAACCACCACACTTTCTACGTGCGATGGTCATTTTGATGGCAACTTTCACGAAACGAACAGGTGTGTAGCTTGAACGCAGAACAAAGATAAACGGATAATTTAACTCTTTGAATCTTATGCAATATAACGCCCAATTAAGGTGCGACAACGCTATAACACCCAAGCTAAACCATTGCACCGTAAACACAAAATTCAAATCAGAGAGAAACCGCCACGCGTTGGGAGTCACTCTTAAATTGTTTGTTATGAAGCAGTTCTATCGGCTGGATGATTAACCCCGTCGTTTGTAACTACATCACCTAAATCAAATGGATTTACGCCCTCAAGACAGCCAATATTGAAACCATATTCTGTAGGAATTGAGCGACGTTGATGATGAGTATAAATACCACAATTTGAACAGAAGTAATGTTTCGCTGTATTGGTGTTAAATTGATACAACTTCAGAAACTCTTGTCCTTCAACGATTCTAATACCACTCAAATTGACAGAACCAACAATTGCGCCTTTTCTTCGGCAAATTGAGCAATCGCACCTTCTAGGGTTTTCGATCCCCTTTGGTAATGTTAACTCAAGAACTACCGAACCACAGTGGCACGTAGCTCTATGTTTTAGCCTAATTTTTGTATTTCCAACTTGATCAATCATACTTAAAGCCTCCCTGCTTCATAACGCTTTGCTAAGTGGTGAACAAGCGTGTGCCACACTTGAGCGAAGCGAAAAATGGCACGCGTTTGAGAATCCGTCTTAAGCAACTTGTTAGGTTTTCGGTTTTACAGATGCCGCTATTTCAGCGATTTTTTCTTTTTGTAGCATCATACGATCCGAGCTACCAGTAGATACTAACCTTAAATATGTGCCATCATCTAAGAAAGCCACAAATTGTATAGCTGTCATATCAGCTTTTCTAATTTCCATTCTATACCCAGATGTATTAGCAAAATTCGCCTCACCTTCGGATTGAATCTTAAAGTCCTCAAAACCAGGTATTGAGCTTGCCAAAGTATGAGAAGTCGATTTTAAATCGATTGCCCCAACACTAGAAAGTGAACTACCTATTGCTACTAAAGGCAACGTTCCAGATTTATCTGTACCATCGAATGTAGTGAGAATAACTGCAGATCCAGCAATTACGTTCGATAATTTGAAAGGTAGACTATAATCAAATTTGAAAGATAGAACTTCTAGCTTGTCTTCCAATGACGCAACTTCACCGAGCTTAATCGTTTTGATTGATTCGAAAACGGTCGATTCGCTCAATGAGTTTTCGCCCAATATATTGTAAGTAACCATGACCGTTTTTTGTCCTCTAAACAGCGCCATATACTTACTAACATAAATACCTGAAATTAACTGTCTACCAATGATGATTGGATCATTAATATCAGCAGAATCGAGCGTTTTAATCTCAAGAACCTCAACCCCCCTTTTCGCTAAGCCAACTCGTGCCAACTCAATATTATTAAAGAGGATAGATAACTTTTCATACGCATTTTCTGGAACCTCTGCAATTAGAATACTCGACTGGTTTTGGCTATTAAAGTAACCAGAAAACGTTTCTGACAGTGTGAATCCTGCAGGTTTTATCATACTCACCGATGTTCCTGGCACTTTAGTCTGCTCATCCGCAGCAAAAGAACTACAGGACAAAAGCATCAGCAGAAAGGAACATAACTGTTTAATTTTCAATATCATATGTAGCGACCTCCATATTTAACCGTAAACCTAACGCCCAATTAAGGTGCGACAACGCTATAAAAACCAAGCTAAACCATTGCACCGTAAACACAAATTTCAAACCGGAGTGAAATCGCTAAGCGTTAGGAGTCACTCTTAAATTGTTTGTTAGGCCACTGTACAACCGCTGTTCTATTAGTAAAAAACACTCGATATTCTTTGAATCAAAGTGATACCTGAGGGAGTAAAAGTCCAAAGAAATGCACTGATATTTAAGATTATAGTGATCCACAAAATTGCTTTGAACGGCTGCTTCTTCGATTTATGGCGTAGCTGACTTTGTGCGAACAATGCTCCAGGCCAGCCACCAAACAACGATAACATATGAAGTGAATTTTCTGGCGTTCTCCACTGCCCAGTTTGAGCTGCTTTTTTGTCCACTGAAAACATTACATACGTAATGAGACTTATACCGATATAAAGTGGAATTATAAATAATGGTCGACCAAAAACGATAAGTGCTGCACACGCGAAAACTAAATATGAACAACCAAATAATACGGTCAAAGGAAGTGCTTGCTTGCCTTCTATTGTTACATCAACGGCATTAAATCGCCCACGATTATCTTCACTAACTTCAAACGTTACTTCATCGTTTAACCTAGGTCGATGATTGCTATTTTTCACTGATGAAGCATGAATAAAAACTCTCAGATTACCATTCAACGCTGATATAAAACCGTAACCTTTTGAGTCATTCCATTCTGTAATCTTACCTTTCACGACCTTTTCCTATTGATAAAGTAACCTACGTGGCCTAACGCCGCGTTAAGTGGCGAGCAACGCTACCACTGCACTCAAGACATTATGCCATAAACACTGATGCATATCTTTAAACTAAAGCCGCCAAGCGTTGGGAGTCCGTCTTAAACGCTTTGTTATATTGCCCGCACGACAGAGCCAAGTTTAGCGCCAAGGTGCTGAATTGGTTACAAATCTACTGGCTTTGAACTCAGAAGTAAAATGGATAGTTCGAAACTCAATCATAGACAATAAAACGCACTTGGCTAAGAAGCGAAATGAGCTGAAATTGGAGAAATTTGAGTAGCCTGAGTGACAAAGAATTCGAATGAGAAACCTGACGACAAAGCGCGCTGAAACCACAATTTTCAGTGAAGTTTCCACGAAAAAGAAGCCGCGCAAAATAAACTTGAGCCAGCAAAACTTACTAATGAGGAGACTTGCGTGACGTTGCAGCTAATTAACCGACAAACATTCTACGTGCGATGGTCATTTTGATGGCAACTTTCACGAGACGAACAGGTGTGTAGTTCGGACGCAGAACAAAGATAAACGGATAATTTAACCCTTTGAATCTTATGCAATATAACGCCCAATTAACTTGCGCAGCAACGCAATACAGTGGTTCTGCACTGCGCCATAATCACTGAAACCGATTAGAAGTGAAACTGCCACGCGTTGCAAGTCAGGTTAAATTGTTTGTTAGGTTTATTTTTTCAACTTTCGATATACCGCATTAAAGTTGATCCCTAACCCCATGAAATTAGGCTTCACCTCAATCATATCTTCTTGAGGTTCTTTTAGAGCGCGATAAATACTTTCTTGGGCTGCAAGCCACTCTTTACCTTTTATGTTGATTTTAGGTGCTATAAACCCAAGAGTACTTTTATTATTGATATACATGGCATCAATAAAGCCTCGCTCATACAGCTCCTTGACTATATGGATATCAAATTTTTCGGTCGAATTATCTATTCGTTCAATATTGGACTTTGAATCAGGGAGCTTAAAGTATCTATATATTCTTTCATATTACCTCGAAAACCTAACGCCCAATTAAGGTGCGACAACGCTATAACACCCAAGCTAAACCATTGCACCGTAAACACAAAATTCAAATCGGAGTAAAATCGGCAAGCGTTAGGAGTCACTCTTAAATTGTTTGTTATGTGACATTTCTGCGCTGTGACTCTTTTTGATATTTTGACTCTCGATGCAACCAAATCCCCCAATACACAAAGAACATGAAAGCCGAGAAAACAAAATAATTAAGAACTTGTTCGCTTAAGTAATCGAAAAGAGTTTCCGCCGGTGATGATGAGTACTGAAGAAGTACATTGAATATGATGTAGAACGTAGTTATCAAGAAGCAACTTTTGAAGATCCAAGCAAGAAAACCCTGCTCTCTTACTTTTTGCCAGTGTTCAAACATTTGATTTTTCATACAACACCTTATTTACCAATAACATAGCTCTAAACTCTCTAACATTACGGATCTATCGACTTTCTCAGCTGGTCACATAACGCCGCGTTAAGGTGTGATGCACGCTTGGCTATACTTGAGCGAAGCGAAACTGCCAAGCGTGAGGAATCACTCTTAAACGCTTTGTTATGTGCTATTTTTGACCATCATACGCCAAAGCTGCACTCTTCAGTTGCTGAATGTCCGAGGCACACAGATACCGCTTTAATGCTTCGAACTTCTCCAAAGGCCAGTCATAAATTCGCATTTTCAGAAGCTCAGCAATAATCGATTCATCAAAGCGATATTTAACTAATTTCGCGGGCGTTCCTCCAACAACACTATAGGGAGCAACATCTTTGGTTACTACGCTATTTGCTGCAACTATCGCACCTTCTCCAATAGTTACACCAGGCATAACCATTGACCTCATCCCGAGCCATGCACCATCATGGATAAAGGTATCACCTTTACCTATATAAGCTTCATCAATGTAATCCATAAATGGGTACAAGCAGAACCAATCAGCTCTATGGGTATGATTACCACCCATTAAGATAACCACTTCTGCACCAATACAAACATAATCACCAATATGGAGCTTATCTATTTTCCACCTTGGTTCCCAATTACGGCTAACTTCATCACCGTGAAGATATCGAACAACAGATTCTTCAAACCCGCTATCCCAACAATCACTGTAATAACTGTGAGTACCTTTGATAGAAATATTAGAGTTAGTTACCACCTCATGGAGTAACTGAAATTTTGACCAATGCTTTTTTTGCATACGAAACCTCAAGCAAATGTTAAATAATAAGAATTATTGAAATAACACTATGCCGTCAGTGAATACGAGGCTGCTTTAAAAGAGGGATAAGTTTCATAAAAAACACCGTAAAGTGGAAGAAATTGATGATAGCACATAACGCCCAATTAAGGTGCGACAACGCTGTAACACCCAAGCTAAACCATTGCACCGTAAACACAAAATTCAAACCGGAGTGAAATCGCCAAGCGTTAGGAGTCATTCTTAAATTGTTTGTTATGTGCCTTTACCACTGTGAAATTTTATCAGTGAATACTATCGCTTAGCCTGAAGGTTTCACCATATGTAACTTTAAATTATTTAATTGTATCAGGTCGAATGCTCTATAACATTCAAATAAAAAGACCGCAAATTGCGATCTTTTACTTAAGAGTTAATTAAAATTTACTCTTCTTCGTCCCAAGAACTATCTGAAGATGAACCTGTACCTTCGCAGTCACTACAACCATCACCACCACATTCTCCACACAAACCTTGCGACTCAAATATTTCACGTTCTGAACTAGAATAAGCCATAACTTATACCTTAAATAGTATTGATAAGACTAGGAATTTTACAGTACGAGAGTCTGTTTCTCAACTTTAAGTTCGACCTATTCGAGTGGCACATAACGCCGCATTAAGGGGTGAACAACGCCTCCACCCGACCTAAAGTATTGTACCGTAAACACTAAATTTGAAGTAGATGCAAAAATGCCAAGCGTTGAGAATCCCTCTTAAATGCTTTGTTAGCCATTTGCCACGTATCGCAGCAAAACTGACCTTACAAAGCTGTTTGGCATTAACTCCAGACTGTAGTTTGAAGTTTCAATATAAAATTGTTTATGCCACTCATCAAAAGCAGATACTACTTTGTCGGCTGTATCCTCAGCGACAGTAGTACTATGCGGAAAAGTCGACAGTTCAAGTACGAGCTCTCGTGAAGCTTTTCCAAGTTCGGGACTGGAGTAAATTGAAAGAGCCATTGCTTTCTTTTGCAGTTCAAGAATAGCCTTATCAATTTCTAATTTTGATGCGTGTGGATTATTGTACAGAACTAAAAAGAAATCATAGACACCATTCATAAACACTTCTGATTTTTCTCGAAGTACATCGTGATTTTTTTGAACAATTTCTGATGTTTTTATCCGAATGTCTTTTTCTGCAATAACTTGGTTGCTATAGACCAACAGCAGCCCTGTAACAGAAGAACCTAAGACAGCAAAAGCTCCACTTATCAAAGCTAATTTAATATTAGATATTTCCAATTTCCCTCCTGATGGCTAACGCCCAATTAAGGTGCGACAACGCTATAACACCCAAACTGAACCATTGCGCCGTAAACACAAATTTCAAATCGGAGTGAAATCGCCAAGCGTTGAGAGTCACTCTTAAATTGTTTGTTATATCACTTTACCATGCGCTACAATGACCATTATAAAGACCAGTTAAAGGACTTATTTAATGACCACTAGAATCTTAGCCGATGTTGCTGCAAGTATAACTGAACTAAAAGCAAACCCAATGAAAGTTGCTACTAGCGCTTATGGTGAACCTGTTGCTGTACTCAATCGAAATGAACCCGCCTTCTATTGCGTTCCAGCCGAAGCATACGAAATGATGATGGACAGACTCGAAGATCTTGAGCTACTTACAATAGCAAAAGAACGCGAATTAGAAGAGAGTATTTCGGTAAATATTGATGACCTATAAGCTTGATTTCAAAAAGAGCGCACTCAAAGAGTGGAAGAAACTCGGATCGACTTTACAACAGCAATTCAAGAAAAAGCTGATTGAGCGTTTAGACAACCCACATATACCTGCTTCCAAACTCTCTGGCGCAGATAACATGTATAAAATCAAACTACGTCAATCAGGTTATCGCTTAGTATACAAAGTTGAGGATGACGTAATCATAGTAACCGTCTTAGCTGTAGGCAAACGTGAACGAAGCGATGTTTACCGTAAGGCTATGAAAAGACTAGATGATTAGTGATTGTGATATAACGCCCAATTAAGGTGCGACAACGCTATAACACCCAAATTAAACCATTGCACCGTAAACACAAAATTCAAATCGAAGTGAACTCGCCAAGCGTTAGGAGTCACTCTTAAATTGTTTGTTATGTGATTTTCCGTAGCTCAGAACTTTTTTCAAGCAACTTTACACACTGTAAAGCTACGGGAGATATGCCAAACGCAATGTTCCACTCACTACTACTAAATGTCGCAGGCTTAGGGTCTGGCAATAGTAAACCTCTTCGTATCAATTCAGGTATATCCACATAAAGGTTACCACCATTCTTAATCTCGTCACCAATTTGATGGGTGATTAATATTCGTTTGAATGCTTCATATTCATGCGTGGGTTCTAACTTAGCCAACTCAATGAACAATAATACGAGATCGTCACTGATACCCTGTAATGAAGAAACCATTGACCGCTTATCTTGAGTCGAGAAGTTGAAATCAGGATCATTACAGTACAACAAAGCATAAGACATCACGACTATATCACTGCTAGTATTTAGAGCATTATTTACATAATCAGACAACAAGTCTTGCCCTTCACTACTATCTAAGCAATGGATTAGTTTATCTCTTTCCTGTGGAGTCATAACTTCGTACCGAGCATCAACATACTTCATAAAGTTATCGATTTTTCTCTTTCGAGACTTGTTGTACGCATCTTTTAAGCACCCATATACGCTTACCGCCCCTTTTCCAACAATCTGAATTTCCATGCGATACCCTCTGAAATCACATAACGCCGCGTTAAGTGGTGAGCAACGCTACCACTGCATTCAAGACATTACGCCCTAAACACTGATGCATATCTTTGAACTGAAGCCGCCAAGCGTTGGGAATCCGTCTTAAACGCTTTGTTATACGCGTGGTTAAGTCCTGAGTGAGATACTCATTACGCTATGATTTGGCTCACTTTCAATATCAACCACCGACCAACCTAGAGACTGGTACAACGGGGCGTCATTTGTATAAGCATACAGATGACTTTCAAGCATTTCTGATACTTGCTCAACACCTCGGTTAATCAACTCACTAGCAATGCCCTGACCGCGCAACTCTGGCGAAACAAAGACAGCATTAAACCAAATGACATCTGAACTTCCATGTGGCTCTTTAAAACGAGAATAATCCAATCCACCGATAACTTCGTTGTTTCTCAAAGCAACCAAGACTGGAGGAAGATTAGCTTCAGGTTTATAGGTATCAACGAAGAAAAAGTCAGACCATTCACTTTGAAATAACCTTTCTAGATCAGCCCAATACGGACTATTCTCATCACAAACTCTGAATACTAACTTGTTCATATTCGATTATTTCCTAAAAGCGTATAACGCCCAATTAAGGGGTGAACAACGCCTACACCCAAACCTAAAGCATTGTGCCATAAACACTAAATTTGAAGTAGAAGCAAAAATGCCAAGCGTTGTAAATCCCTCTTAAATTGATTGTTATAAGCACTATTTCACTACACTAACTACTGATATTAATACCGCTAACAAAGCAATTATGGTCGTAGCTTTGAATTGTGCACTGCCCTCATGAGATGACAACAAACGCTGCGCCTCACCAAGTGTGGTTAGCGCAATGTTTCGTGTATTGAATGCTACTGAAAGCTTACCTGAGCACTTTTGAATTGAGTTGTAATCATCAGGCATGTTTGTATGAGGTTCAATTTCAGAGTCCAACTCAGAAAGCTGTTTACGAAGTTTTCCCAGTTTCGCCTCGAAACCATGAAGCTTTTTTGAGCATAAAATGTGATAAAACTGGGGTTTAAACTCAGATATATCATTGAGCACGGAGAAGCATTCCTTGTTCAATTCCATCGATTTTTTATTGATTTTATTCATCTTAACTTTCCTGTGCTTTGGTGTACCCCACAAAAAGTAGACAGTACATAACTACATACTTTCGTACTCAACGGGGCTGACATGCCCCAACGCTGAGTGTCTTCTTTTTCGATTGTAGAACACTTCGATATATTCGAAGATCCCCATTCGGGCTTCTTCGATTGTTTGATAATCTTCTGCGTAAATCAATTCGACTTTCAGTCGACTGAAGAACGACTCCATTACTGCATTGTCCCAACAGTTACCCTGACGGCTCATGCTTGGTACGCCTCCATGCTTTCGCATGAAGTCCTGATACTTATAAGCTCTGTATTGTACACCACGGTCTGAGTGGATTAAGACGCCTTTCGGCGGCTTGCGTGACTTAAACGCCATTTTCAAAGCGTTGGTGATGAGCACCTCTGTCATATTGGTGTCTAATGACCAACCCACAATGCGTCTCGAGTGAAGGTCTAACACTGTCGCAAGATAGAGCCAACGGCTCTTTACCCAGATATAGGTGATGTCGGTGACCCACTTCTGGTTGGGGCTCTCGGCCTCAAAGTCTCTACGCAATAAATTATCGGCGACATTCGTCATCGCCGCGACATCTTTACTGTATTTAAACCCTTTTCCATTTCGAGCCTTAATACCCTTTTTCGTCATAATATCAGCAATATAGTTCACACTGCAGGCATAGCCTGCTTTGTTTAACTCTTCAGCTAAGCGAACTGAACCATACCTAGCCCGATACTCGGCAAAGGTACACATAACTAGCTGTTCAAAGCGGCTTCGACGCTTTGCTCGCTCGCTAAGCGAGCGACCTAACCATTTGTAGTAACCACTCGGGGACACGCCTAATGCACAACACATAAGAACAACGGCATACTCACCCACATAACTTTCGATGAACTCGTACTTCACTCTTGCTGCTTCGCGAAGTACGCCGAGACCTTCTTTAGGAATTCCATCTCATCTTTAAGTCGTTTGTTTTCGCGCTTAAGCGCTCGCAGTTCTTCGGATTCTTTCTTGGAGTAATCAACACCGTCTAAGGTGTTAAACTGTTTATCAGACAAGCGGTTAAATTGACGCTTCCAGTTAGCAATCTGTTGGGCGCTGACGCCCAACTCTTTCGCAACGGATGCGGCTGTACGACCTGGAAGCTCGGACAGACGAACTGCTTCTTTGCGGAATTCTTCGGTGTACGCTGGATTACGATGTTTAGCCATAAATCACCTCTCAATTAGACCCTAGATCTAACTTAGTAAAGTGTCTACTAAACGTGGGGTACTCGGGCTTATAACGCCGCGTTAAGTAGTGAGCAACGCCACCACGAAACCTAACCATACCACCATAAACACAAAACCCAACGATAGCACTGAAAATGCCATGCGTTGGGAATCTGTCTTAAACGCTTTGTTAAGCTTCTACTTTTCAGTGCCTTCTTCTTCTTTTTTGATGTCGAAAGTCTTATTCAGTGGTTCAAGTAAAAACTCACTAAAATCCGAGACTAACTGTTCTGAAAGCTCTGCGCTTGTTAACGATTTAAGGGCTACAAATTTTGTAGACCATTTTAACTTTTGCTTTAGAGTACGCTTATTCCAACCGCTTTCATCATAAGCTGCATATGAAAAAAACACACGAAGATCTGTTTTAGATAGCAAAGGAACAATAAATGCTACCCCAGCATTTATATTGGGATATTTAGGTTCAGCTTTTAATTCAATTAGCTTTACTGGTTGATCTACCGTAATTCTGTACCCAGACACCTCTAGATCAGAATAATTTACAGTTTTGTAATGATTATCATCACTTTCATCTGTAAAAAGGCTCGCTGTAGCAAATAGAGATTTTTTAGGAACCCTCTTCGTACGCTCAACACGACTATATACTGGACGCGCAAAGTACGAGTTATCTGTATTTACTAGCCAATTACCAATGGAGGCTGAATTATCTGCGACTTCATCACTAGTTTGAATACTGTATTCATATAATTCTTCAGAGTCACCTGAAAAATTTTTCGATTCTAAAGATGCTATAAATGAATTAAATAAATTATAAGCTTCTTGTTCATCACAATACCTTTCAGCATCCAATTTGATTACATCAATTAAGCTAGAGAATTGTTGCTTTGATTCTTCTTGTTCACCAGAAACGATGAGCGCAGATAGTTTTTCACGTAAGGTTTTTGTTATCGTACAAAAATGCTCCGTAAAATCTGCTTGAACTACAAAAAAAGGGGTTTGCTCAGCATCTGATGCAAAAGAATCAGAAACCTGATCGATGATATCTTTATATCGAATAGTATCAGCGGTATGATTTTTAACCGCTTCAATTATACTTTTTGTAAAAAAGCTTAGAGCTTCATCTTGGTATGAGTACTGCTCTAGCTGAGAGGAGAACATAAAATAACATTTTTCAAACTTACCTTTCGATTCATTTAAGTACTTATCAAAAGAGTCTGAGTCCTTGATGTATGCTTTGCCAGAATGGCATGCATCAACTATCTTTACAGTTACTTTAGCATTGAGAGCTTTTAAGAGATTATCCAGCTCTTCATTCTCTAACGAAGTTTGTTTTCTTCGGTTTGTATCAAAATCACTTAGTAAAAAGTAAAACTCATTTCCTGTAAAGTCACCGTGACCAGAGTAGTAAAATACAACCTCGTCAATCGCCTCTTTACCCTTGTGTTTATTTATAAATTCAATCAACTGTGCTTTTACATTCGCACTTGTTGTATTGGTAGATAGCTCTAAAACATCTGCGTATTTAGAGTCTTGTTTCAGAATTGATGTGACAGCAACTGCATCCGCCGCACAGCCTGGAAGATCATTATCTTTACTGCCATAATCACTTACAGCAAGAACTATACCTAAGTTCATAATCGTTTCTCAAAATAAAGAAATTATAACAACAGAATGGCAATCCGTAAATTAAATGTAGACAATAGAAGCTTAACGCCGCATTAAGGGGTGAACAACGCCTCCACCCCACCTAAAGCATTGTACCGTAAACACTAAATTTGAAGTAGATGCAAAAATGCCAAGCGTTGAGAATCCCTCTTAAATGCTTTGTTATATTGCCCGCACGGCAGAGCTAAGTTTAGCACCAAGGTGCTGAATTAATTACAAATCTACTGGCTTTGAACTCTAAAGTAAAACGGATAGTTCGAAACTCAATCATAGACAATAAAGCACACTTGGCTAAGAAGCGAAATGAGCTGAAATTGGAAAAATTTGAGTAGCCTGAGTGACAAAGAATTCGAGCAATAAACCTGACGGCAAAGTGCGCTGAAGCCACAAATTCCAATGAAGCTCCCACGAAAAAGAAGCCGCGCAAAATGAACTTGAGCCAGCGAAACTTACTAACGAGGAGACTTGCGTGACGTTGCAGCTAATTTGCCGACGCACTTTCTACGTGCGATGGTCATTTTGATGGCAACTTTCACGAAACGAACAGGTGTGTAGCTTGAACGCAGAACAAAGATAAACGAATAATTTAACCCTTTGAATCTTATGCAATATAACGCCCAATTAAGGTGCGACAACGCTATAACACCCAAGCTAAACCATTGCGCCGTAAACACAAAATTCAAATCAAAGTGAACTCGCCAAGCGTTAGGAGTCACTCTTAAATTGTTTGTTAGGTTTGTGCCTCAAAGCTCATTAGATAATAGCCTTCTTTCCCTTTGCCCGCTGTTTCTAGAATTGTGAAGCCTTGAGAAAGGTAAAACTTGGTAGCATTTGTATTTTGAACCAAACACTTGAGACTTAAGCGATTACTTAGAGATTTAGCATGATTTAGTAATTTTAAACCAACACCTTGCTTAAGGTTTTTAGGGCTTACAAACAGATGATGTATGAAGTTTTCAGGCTTCCAGATTGAGATAAAACCGATAACGGTATCCTGCTCTACAGCTACCCAAATTTCTTCTCCATCAGTGTCTTTCACAAAATCAGTTAAACAATATATTGCTGTGTCCATGAAAGTGAAAGTGGCAACTCTAGATTCAAAGTAAAGTTGCGCTGTTGCTTCGTAATGATGAGACTGAAACCTGATTATTTCCATGAACTTACCTATAAACCTAACGCCGCATTAAGGTGTGAACAACGCGATCACGAGACTTAACCTTACTACCGTAAACACCGCACTCAAAGATAAAATGAAAAAATGCCAAGAGTTGAGAATCAGCCTTAAATGCTTTGTTATGTTTTGCTCAAAATTGAGACAACCTTAGCCACCAAAAGCTACTAGTTTTATTGAAACAACTGGAATATTAAACGACTTTTCGAGGTTATTATGACATTTACTAAATCTACATTATTCCCCTCCCTATTAGTAGTTACACTAGCTGGCTGTAGCTCAGCACCGCAATTTAATATCTCGGAAGATTCGTCAAAGTCATTTTCAGTAACAGAAATAACTGATGATAAACTTTCTACGGAGCAACTAAGTGAAGTAAATCAACAATTAATCGAGGATAAACTGTCCGAAGTGTTAGCTTTTTGCTTACCTAGGCTTTCCGGATACGAAGCTAAGTCAGAGAAACAAGCTAGGCAAGCTTACTGGCTTTCGATGTCTGGACTAGTAGCTGGTTCAATTGCTGTTCCAGCACTCGCAGCTGCCTCTGCGACTTCAAATGCAGCATGGATTGCTGGTCTTGGAGGATGGGCTGGTGCCACGAACTTTGCAAGCCAAACCTTACAAGAGTCCGGATTGAGTGGAGGAACTATTGCCTCAACTCGTAACAACATAGTAAATAAAGTAACAAATCAAATAGAGATTGCTGCTGATGGAAACCAAACTTTTGAAATCCGAAGAAATGCTTTGATGAAAGCTAGAGCAGCCTGCATCATGTATGAGATAGCTATACCTACGATCGCGGCAGGTGAGTAGTTTGTAAAGAACATAACGCCGCGTTAAGTGGTGAACAGCGCTACCACTGCACTCAAGACATTATGCCATAAACACTGATGCATATCTTTAAACTGAAGCCGCCAAGCGTTGTGAATCCGTCTTAAACGCTTTGTTATATGCAAACTCCCATCCCAAATGCAGAGCCAATTTCACTATTGATGATAGACTCAATCAATAACCTCCTAATTCAAAGTAAACACCATGAAAGACTGCAACCAATGTGGGAAATGCTGCATCAAATATGGCGATGGTGATTTAGCAGCCACGCAGGAAGAAATAGACCTGTGGGAGCTGTTTAATCCAGATATCTTTGAATATGTGAAAGATGGGAAAATCTGGTTTAATCCAGAAACCAGAGAACAATTAAACCATTGTCCATTTTTGGAGTTAGTGCCGAAGTCAAAGCCAGAAGAGAAAGATAAATATACATGCAGTATTTACTTCGACCGACCAGAAGATTGTCGCCACTACCCTAGCCTTATCAACGAAATGGTTCGAGACGAATGTGAAATGATAGAAATTACTGACTTAGAAAACCCTAAGAAAGCTCAGAAAGAACTCGATAAGCTGATGAGTTCAAGCCGACCTTCGAGCTATTCCTAGGTTGATTTAGGCAATTGCATATAACGCCCTGTTAAGGGGTGAGCAACGCAATACCGAAGCCGCCGCATACCACCTTAAACACTAAAACCAACGCATAGTGAAAATGCCACGCGTTGCGAATCCCTCTTAAACAGTTTGTTAGGCTTGTAGCTCCAACAACTGCTCAGCCCCAGAGCTTTTCACGACTTCAAAGCCCAACTTCAAATACAGTTGCTTAGCTGGATTCGTTTCAATCACGCTTAACCCAACCTTAGATTTCGTTGTTTCCGCTTTAGCAATTAGGCCAAGAATTAGCTTACTGCCTATTTTCAAACCTTGAAACTCAGGAGAGAGCTGAATTTGAACCAAATACCAATAGTTAAGTTCTTCGGTGTATGTGGCTTTGAACAACCCAATAGGCTTACCATCCATTTCAACGATTTGCGCATGAGGAAACTCAAAGCGTATTCGCTTTTCATATTCTTCGGTACTCGTTGGCATACCTGCTTCTTCTAGATACTGCCTCATCGTTTTATCACGTAATGACAGCAAGAAAGGAATATCTGTCTCGCCCGCCCGTCTAAGGGAAATATCCATGTTTCCTCCAAAAGCCTAACGCCGCATTAAGGTGTGAGCGGCGCTTGCCTATACTTTGAGCGAAGCGAAAACGGCAAGCGTTGCGAATCACTCTTAAATGCTTTGTTATACGCGTGGTTGAGTCCTGAGTGGGATACTCATTACGCTATGGTTTGGCTCACTTTCAATATCAACCGCCGACCAACCTAGTGACTGGTACAACGGGGCTACATTTGTATAAGCATACAGATTGCTTTGAAGGGTTTCTGATACTTGATTAACACCTCGGTTAATCAACTCGCTAGCGATGCCCTGACCACGCCATTCTGGTGAAACAAAGACAGCATTAAACCAAATAACATCTGAACTTCCGTGTGGCTCTTTAAAACGAGAATAAGCTAGCCCACCGATAACTTCGTTGTATCTCAAAGCGACCAAAACAGGAGGAAGATTAACTTCAGGTTTGTAGGTATCACAAAACAAGAAATCAGACCATTCACTTTGAAATAGATTCTCTAGATCTGTCCAATATTGGCTATTTTCATCACAACTTCTGAATACTACTTTGTTCATATTGGACTATTTCCTTAAAAGCGTATAACGCCGCGTTAAGTAGTGAGCAACGCCTACCACCTAACCTAAACCATTACACCGTAAACACCAAAACTGACTTGAACTGAAAATGCCGAGCGTTGGGAATCTGTCTTAAACGCTTTGTTAGTTTGCTTACATGATGCAGCCAAAGTTTAGTGCCAAGGCACTGAATTAGTTACAAAACTACTGGCTTTGAACACTAATGTAAAATTGAAAACTACGGAACTCAAGCCCAACCAACAAAACGAGTTTGGCTAAGAAGCGACATGCAATAAACAACCACAGTTTCAAGCCCTTTAACTGACAAAGGATTCATTCGACAAACCTGACAACCAAGTGCGACAAAGCCATTCGTTAGCGAGTTAGCCGCCAAGAAAAAGAAGCAGCGCGAGGCGTGCTAAGCGACCAAAATTACTGATGTGGAGAAATGAATAACGTTTGACCCAAAGAGCTAAAAAACACCCTACACGCGATGAGATTTGGTTGCACAACTTTAGAAAAACGAGCAGGTGTAAAGCACAGAAACCAGACAAAGCTCTTCGATTAAAAACGCTTTTCTACTATTGCAAACTAACGCCCAATTAAGGTGCGACAACGCTATAACACCCAAGCTAAACCATTGCACCGTAAACACAAATTTCAAATCGAAGTGATACTGCCACGCGTTGGGAGTCACTCTTAAATTGTTTGTTAGGAGTGGCTCATTTTTGGTATTTCGCTGACGTGATAAACTCACCAAATGTCTCACACCATACAATAACCGTATTATATTTAGAGACATCGATACCTTTCGGTATTTTGACCGCAAAGTTTTCGAAAGTCTTAACATTACCAATGCGAACCATACTGTCTTTTAATCGATTAAAATCAGATTCAGTTTCGACAAACTCGGTTGACAGGTAAAGCTTATAATCAGGACCGGGCGCAAGGCTTCCAGTTAATGTTATGTACTCTGGACCAACTGCTACCTGACCTTCACCCCAATGAAAAGTGTCACTATCCTTGAGGTCTTTTTTGAACATCGCGGAAAACTGTGCTTGGGAAGATAATTGAGTGACTTCAGACTCAGTTGGAGATGTTGGTGCAATAAGAATCGGCAGCATATAAATGCCTAAACCAACACCGAATGCCCCCACAGACAAGTGAGTGACTAAAAGTAATATAATTGTCTTTATTTTCATAGCTGTCCCTTCCTTAGTAACAACTTATCTTACCAACAAAACAGATACTTGAAATAACAATTGTGTCTTCATATAAAATGAAGTCTTTTCTCTCTAGCAGCTTTAATCAAATTCAACTTGAGAAAATGCCTCCAGACCACTCCTAACGCCTAATTAAGGTGCGACAACGCTATAACACCCAAGCTAAACCATTGCACCGTAAACACAAATTTCAAATCGGAGTAAAATCGGCAAGCGTTAGGAGTCACTCTTAAATTGTTTGTTAGGTTTTTTTGATGTCTCTTTTTTGGATTCAACATTACTTTTATTCTTAAAGACTTGACTAGAATGAATAAGGTCTCCTGATTCAATACTTTTTTTAAACTTTCGAATATCAAGTTTAAGGGAGCACCAAAGTACAAAATCAACCTTGAATGCTACTTTTAACAAGCTCTTTTCAACAACATGCTGAGCTATAAGTTGCCCGGCTTCATTACCAGATAATAATTTCATGTATATCGCTTCATTTTTGGTGAAATCATCCAGATTTTTACCTTTTAAAAAACGGTATTTACGAATTCTCTGATCTAAATTTACTGCTAAAAGTGGGTACTCTTCAGAAACTAACATCACAGCTTCATCGAGTTCTTTTTCAAACCCTTCAGAATTATTTGCATAATGAGTAAATGCTCGCTGTCGTCCACGTTCCCACTCCTTAATATCAGAGTTTTGGTTTTTGGCAAACTCTTGCGCACTTTTAACTTCAAGCATCTCAAAATTCAGTTTATAAAGCGAAGTAATAGCTTTACGTAATGAGCGTTTTCGCTGACTTCTTGATTTTACAGCACCAGCAAGTTCACTAAGAACCCACCCTACTGCAACACCTAAAATCGGTAACATTTCTTTGAATTCCACGAAACCTCCCTTGCAACCTAACGCCCAATTAAGGGGTGAACAACGACTCCACCCAAACCTAAAGCATTGTGCCATAAACACTAAATTTGAAGTAGAAGCAAAAATACCAAGCGTTGTGAATCCCTCTTAAATTGCTTGTTATGAGCGGGGTTAAGAGTTCGCTTTAACGCACTTTTTAACCTTTTTCATTGCCATTTGACGCTTAAGTGGTGAAAGATAGTCAATAAACAAGTTACCCGACAAATGATCTATCTCGTGCTGCATTACGATTGCTAGAAACTCATCACTTTCGATGGTAATCGGCTTACCTTCGCGATCTAACGCAGACACAATAACTGAAGTAAAACGCTCTACGTCTGCATAGTAATCAGGAACTGATAAACAGCCTTCTTGACCCAATGCTTTATCCGAGCCACTAACCACTTCAGGGTTGACCATAATTAACGGTTCATCTCGACTTTCTGAAAGGTCGATAATTACAACGGCCTCTTTTCGACCAACTTGAGTCGACGCCAAACCAATACCATTGTCAGTCGCATATAACGTTTCCAACATGTCGTCTATTAATGTTTGTACCGTCGAGAGATCTTGCACCTTTTCCGCTTTGACCTTAAGCCTTGGGTCTGGTGCAGTCAGAATTTCTAAAACTGCCATACTTTCCTTCTAATTCTTGGAAGCTCATAACGCCCAATTAAGGGGTGAGCAACGCTACCACCCAACCTAAAGCATTGTACCGTAAACACTAAAATTGAAGTAGAAGCAAAAATGCCAAGCGTTGGGAATCCCTCTTAAATTGTTTGTTATGAGTATTTTCGCGTGAGTTTTTCTGAAATCACAGTAAACCCAGCTAAACGACAAACAAGATGATTTAAAGTCAATTTAAGCTCTTTGATTAGGCAACCATTTGCTCTGTCAGTAAATTCTGAGCTGACACTGCCCAAAGGTAAACTGAATTTCCGGAGTTGTTTATGAGTAAATTCATGATTAAGGTTATGAGCAAGGTTGTTACGTACTTTGTTAAATTCGGTCAAGCTTGATAAAACACCATCATCAACAACACCAAAAGCACCTACAACCTGAATCTTTTGATAATAACTTAAACGACCTTTTTCAATAAGTTTTTTGCCTTTTGGTAATTCTGCAACAATGTATCTTTCGAGCAAATTCTCTGAATATAAGTGAACCTGAAGCATGAATAATATTGGATTTTCAATCTCTCCTATATACGAGTTTACTTCTTCGATTGTTGCTTGATTAATTTTATCAAGTTCACTTTTTGTTGTTTCGTACTTACTGTTTTCCATATTACTCCAGATACTCATAACGCCCAATTAAGGTGTGAAGCACGCTACCCCTACACCCAATTTGAACACCGTAAACACTGAACTAGATTCAAACCAAAAATGCCAAACGTGCTGAATCACTCTTAAATTGTTTGTTATAGCTCAGCGATATGTGACAGGGTTTCTGGATGACGCTGAACCAATTTTAAAAGGGTTACCGCTTGTCCATTTGGTGCGCTACGCCCTTGTTCCCAATTTTCTAATGTACGAGATGATGTATGCAGTAAATGTGCAAACACACCACGAGACATATTAAATTGTTCACGAATACTCACGATTTCATTAGGTGAAATATCTAACTCACTGAAATCGTTAACTTGATGAGTTTTAAGGGTTAACTTACCCTCAGAATGTTCTTTAGCCTCAATAATAGCTGAACTTAACTCTGTAAATAGGTCACGATTGCTCATTACGCCACGCCTCCATAAAAGCCTTTAATTGTTTCTTTTGGTCTGCGGTTAAATCGGACATTTCATTCTTGCCATAAATTGTCAGCAAGTAGAAACGACGTTTTTCATCGAGGAAGTAATAGATAACACGAGAGCCACCACGCTTGCCCTTGCCTTTACTTGCAACTCGAATCTTTCGCAAACCACCTGTACCTTGAATCACATCACCCTGTTTCGGGTTAGACATTAATTCAGCTTGAAAAAGTCTAAACTCTTCATCGCTGAGATACTCATTACGGTACTTTTCAAATATGGTCGATTCGACAAATATACTTTTCATATGCAAAGTATACGCAAGTAACGTACAGATAGCAAAACTGTACGTTGTTAACGTAGTTAATTTTTTGAAAGCGATGCTGACCTGAGCTATAACGCCCAATTAACTTGCGCAGCAACGCAATACAAAGGTTCTGCACTGCGCCATAACCACTAAAACCGATTAGAAGTAAAACTGCCACGCGTTGTAAGTCAGGTTAAATTGTTTGTTAAATGCCTGACTTCTTATAGTGATTGGTGACTTGTTCTAATACACCCAACTGCAAAAGATCATTAACGTCTCTGGCATTATTGCCAAAGATCATATTTAATTTTCTCAACGAATGATACTTTCGATACTTACGGAAAGGATTTTCACAAACTAATGTATAGCTCTCTGAGAAATCCCACGGATTAGTCACTTCAGGCTTAGTCCAGTAATTCTTGTGCCTATAATACAAATCACACAAAATCACCGCATCAACATGATTATATTCGCTATTTGATACAAAACTTGATTGAGTAAATAATCCCTTATTCCCAAACAATGATAGGCAATATTTATTTATGTCTAACCCATCATCACAACAGACAATTAAAACATTGAGCTGATCAATTCTTGAACCATCACTCTTTACTTGTAAGGAACATAAATTATCTTTCAGCTTGTTATCAAAATTTTTATGGGTGTAAACCTTACCCAATTTTTTCAATACATGAGCTAATTCGTCTACCATTGACAGGGAAGATAGGCGCCCAGCGCAACTAATTTTTACCCCATCGGAGCCATCTAATTTATGTTTACAGGTATAGTCTGCACACTTAACTTCGATTAGAACTTCTAAACTATCAATGTAAAATCCACAATCAACATTTTTGGGAGGAGCAATTTCAGGCTCATATCTAAATCCGACGGGAAACATATAAGCTAAAGATGCACAAATTGTTGTTTCACATGCATGCTGCAAATACACAACTTCATTAAACATTTCCCCAGATAATTGTAGCTCTTTTTTAAGTTTTGATATCTGGGTATGGTTCGCAAAAGGAGATAGTACAGCAAAAGATTTATCAAAGTTTTCACGATACTTCCCTGTACTCTCAATATACTGAAACCTCGTCATACTTCGTACTCTCCTTAAGGCATTTAACGCCGCATTAAGGGGTGAAAAACGCCTCCACCCGACCTAAAGTATTGTACCGTAAACACTAAATTTGAAGTAGATGCAAAAATGCCAAGCGTTGAGAATCCCTCTTAAATGCTTTGTTAGCACTATTTTGCGTTTGTCATGACTTGACGTTTTTGAGCACCAAGTACGTTTTCTCTAATGTCGCCTGGTAACTCGATCACTTCAACCTCTATCCCGAATGTAGAAACAGCTTTCGCAACCCAAGACTTACCTTTTGCATATTTCGCAGCTTCTTCACTAGTAAAACATAAAACCTTACGCCAGTTTTCACCAAGGTGTTCCTGAATAAGAAGCAACTTTAAAATGTCACCTTTAACTTTGTGTAATTGAGCTCCTTTTAGCTCACCAACTCGTGCATAGACTTCAACGACGACTTTGTTCTTCACGTCAATAGCATCAGGCTTAACACCTAGATCTATTGGCAACTTATTATCGTCATTGAATATAAAGCCCCGCTTTAAAGCCAAAGCTTGCAATATGTATGCTTCCGCTGTTTGTTGCTCAGATGAATCTGATGCATGTTTCTTCATTGATTACTCCATAGTGCTAACGCCCAATTAAGGTGCGACAACGCTATAACACCTAAGTTAAACCATTGCACCGTAAACACTAAATTCAAATAGGAGTGAAATCGACAAGCGTTAGAAGTCACTCTTAAATTGTTTGTTAGCTTTTTAATTCAAAGGGTTTGACTGAAATTTCAGACCTATTCACTGGAATATCAATTTGATATTTCACTAGTAAATCCCTAACGAGACTTTCAAACCAACTTGAAGCTAAAGGGGATAACCTTATCTCCTCAATAACTTGTTGAACCCCACCATGTAACTGTACAACTTTACCTAATTCGTTATTAACTAGGTCTTTATTAAATTGCTTATGCTCGCTATCAAAATCCTTTAACGGTGGTTCCTGGATAATTATCCTCACTTCCTTTTCATGTGAGAAAGCTAATCTTTTAGTTTTGAAAGGAGAGAGAAAGTAGTTTTCCATGACATAATTTGAGTCATAGTTCTTGTACGCCACAGGCTCTAGCTTTAAAGATTGTGGAAGAGCATCTTCAAGCTTAGAGACACTAGTTTTAACAACTAGGGATTCTGTTATGTTTTTCGAGTACAGTTTCCACATAGCTTCAGACTCATGCTCACTTTGATGCCAGCAGTTAACATATGTATATGTTTTTAGCCATTTAAGTGTACTAAATAATGACCTTTCTAATTCAGCGTCATGATTGTCTGAAAAAACAACCCACTGCCCTTTAAGCTTTAAATATGAAGCTTTAGCACTTTTTCCTTGTAAATTATTTTCTATTTCGCTTTTAAATGACTCATGCGTTGGTTTATTAATTGTCCCTTCGAAAGGGTCGTCGAACATATCAGCTCTAGATAAAAACAAACTATTGCTTTGAATCAAACCAATAAACTTTGCCAAATCTAAATATCGCCAAATTGTACTTTGTTCCAAACTTACTTCTCCCGAAAAAGCTAACGCCCAATTAAGGTGCGACAACGCTATAACACCCAAATTAAACCATTGCACCGTAAACACAAAATTCAAATCGGAGTAAAATCGGCAAGCGTTAGGAGTCACTCTTAAATTGTTTGTTAGAAGCGTTCTTAACCGTTATGTAGAACCTAGAATTTTGGGTTCGAAAGACGTAATTACTTATTCACTAGAACCACATTTGACGCAAGCATCATAAGTTCGCTTGCCTTCGCTGATAACAATGTACTCACCTACACACTTTTCGCACAAAACCAGTTTAGGATAAGCTACTTTGCCTTTTTTAGAGGATGAATCCCCTTCAGTTACATAAATTTTTCTCATTTGAACTTTCACATAATCATCTTAATGCGAACAATTATACTATGATTGAAACGAAATTTAGAACCAATCGAACTAAGATAAATAGTTACTATAATTCAAAGTTTTATCGAAGCTTCTAACGCCCAATTAAGGTGCGACAACGCTATAAAACCCAGACTAAACCATTGCGCCGTAAACACAAATTTCAAACCGGAGTGAAATCGGCAAGCGTTAGGAGTCACTCTTAAATTGTTTGTTAGTTTTGCGTGCCAAAATGACACAATGATTGCTTAACGCTCATTTTAAGACCATAATACATATGTGACATTTTGACACAAAAGGAAATCACATTATGGCGACTACTTTACCCCGCATCACTGCTAGAGTTGATGTCGATACACAACACTTACTGACAAAAGCGGCGGCAATTGCTGGCATGTCTAGTATTAACTCATTTGTTCTAAGTGCTGCTATCGAAAAAGCCAAACAAGTTATTGAACGTGAACAAGCCCTTAAACTTAGCCAAGTTGATGCTATGTTACTTATGGATGCTTTAGACCGTCCTGCAACAATCAACTCAAAATTGAAAACTGCTTCTGAACGTTACGAGAGCAAAACTCAATGATGAACACGGTACTACTAGAAAAAGCAAAACATGATAGAAATCGGTTCAACTGCGGTAGTGAAGCTCTTAATAACTACCTGAAAGTAATGGCGAGTCAGCAAGCAAAGAAAGACAACACCAGAACTTTCGTTTTAGAAGATAACAACGATAGCTCGCATGTCATTGGTTTTTATACACTAACAATGACACCAATCGATTTGAAGGCTTTACCCGACAAGCTACAGAAAAAACACCAATCATCGACTTCTGGTGGTCTAATTGCCCGTTTAGCAGTCGATGAACACTACAAAGGTAAAGGCTTTGGCGAGTGGCTCCTTATTGATGCACTTAGAAAGCTACTAGCAGCCAGTGATAGCGTTGCATTCCCTGTAGTCATTGTTGACGCCAAAGACGGTGCAAAAGACTTCTACGAGCGATATGGATTCCAAGCGTTTCAAGATACAGAAAATAAACTCTTTATTACTATTTCTGATGTAAGAGCGAATTTAGGCTAGTTGACTGCCTGCCTCCTAGCAAACTAACGCCCAATTAAGGTGCGACAACGCTATAACACCCAATCTAAACCATTGCGCCGTAAACACAAATTTCAAACCGGAGTGAACTCGCCAAGCGTTAGGAGTCACTCTTAAATTGTTTGTTATATTGCCCGCACGACAAAGCCAAGTTTAACGACAAGGTGCTGAATTTGCTACAAATCTACTGACTTTGAACTCAGAAGTAAAATGGACAGTTCGAAACTCAATCATAGACAACAAAACGTGCTTGGCTAAGAAACGAAATGAGCTGAAATTGGATTCAATCGATTAGCCTGAATGACAAAGAAGTCGAGCGACAAACCTGACGACAAAGTGCGCTGAAGCCACAACTTTCAATGCAGTCCCCACGAAAGAGAAGCCGCGCAAAATGAACTTGAGCCAGCAAAACTTACTAACGAGGAGACTTGCGTGACGTTGCAGCTAATTAACCGACACACTTTCTACGTGCGATGGTCATTTTGATGGCAACTTTCACGAACCGAACAGGTGTGTAGTTCGAACGCAGAAAAAAGAAAAACGGATAATTTAACTCTTTGAATCTTATGCAATATAACGCCGCATTAAGGGGTGAACAACGCCTCCACCCGACCTAAAGTATTGTACCGTAAACACTAAATTTGAAGTAGATACAAAAATGCCAAGCGTTGAGAATCCCTCTTAAATGCTTTGTTATATTGCCCGCACGACAGAGCCAATTTTAGCGCCAAGGTGCTGAATTGACTACAAATCTACTGGCTTTGAACTCAGATGTAAAACGGATAGTTCGAAACTCAACCATGGACAATAAAACGCACTTGGCTAAGAAGCGAAATGAGATGAAATTAGAGCCATTCGATTAGCCAGAATGACAAAGAATTCGAACAAGAAACCTGACAACAAAGGGAGCTGAAGCCACAACTTTCAATGAAGCCCCCACGAAAAAGAAGCCGCGCAAAATGAACTTGAGCCAGCAAAACTTACTAACGAGGAGACTTGCGTGACGTTGCAGCTAATTAACCGACAAACTTTCTACGTGCGATGGTCATTTTGATGGCAATTTTCACGAAAAGAACAGGTGTGTAGCTCGAACGCAGAACAAAGATAAACGGATAATTTAACCCTTTGAATCTTATGCAATATAACGCCGCATTAAGGTGTGAGCAACGCTACCACGATACTCAACCAGACCACCGTAAACACTAAACCCAACGATGAAATGAAAAGTGCCATGCGTTGGGAATCACTCTTAAATGCTTTGTTATATTTTTAATTGCCACCCAACTCTTTTATATTGCTGGACAATCACTTTTGTATTGGGAAGTCTTCCTTTTATTAACTTAGTAAGACGCTTAGCTCTTAATGGTGATACGGAAGAGCCAATGATAATACTTTCAATATCATTCTCATTTACTTCGACTAAATCAAGGTTGTTATGAATTTTTCTTACTTTAGTATTCGACTCATGATAGACAATTCGATATTCATTTTCATAACTCCACTCCGACATTTTCATGAAAAAATATCTCAACATAATGTTCAGAGTCGCATCTGAAAATTTATCTGAATGAATGTCGGTAAATCCATTTTGTGCTTCTAACTTTACAACCATTGAAGCCATATAGTTAAAGGCATTGTTTAAACTTTGGTGACCATTTTTATAGTTTACTTTTTTTGGAGATCCAAATGATGGGTTTTTCTTGAACTTAACAACTACCCCTCTATGTTCGTCAGCATAATGCGACCACATAAGCAAGTTATCTGGTTTAGTTGTTAACGATAAAATCCTGAACGTACTGATTATATCCGGCCAACTATTTAGTAACTCGTCACTAATTGCTTTAATTTCATTTCCCCAGTGTCTTTCATCAACACTTAAACGATTGTTAATTTCAGATTGATAGTCACTGAGTTCAGGAAAATCTTTCGAAACTACACTCATCATTGTATCCTTTAAGCGTTTAGTATTTAACTTTAGCTCCGGAACTGTTGAATCCATAGGATCATTAAACTTTAAAGGATCTGTGAACTTTATCGACTTATTTTTTAGCAACAACCTTAAAGTATTTTGATTCATATACTTATAGTAATTTTCTGGTGAATTTTCTACGTGCCCTGCATGAGTCGTATTTTTTTCACCTTTACGTCTAACAAGAGTTTTTACCTTTTTGTTCAGAAAGTTAACTCTTTTTTTAAGTTTTTCTACTTGTTTAAATGTGCTCATACTTCCTCTAAAAAATATAACGCCCAATTAAGGTGCGACAACGCTATAACACCTAAGCTAAACCATTGCGCCGTAAACACAAAACTCAAATCGGAGTGAAGCCGCCACGTGTTGGGAGTCACTCTTAAATTGTTTGTTATGGCGCTGAACTTGAAGCTAGCTGCTGAATGTCAATTAGGTCTACTTCCCTACTCAATATTCGTTTGTACTCTACCAGTTGATAAGCTGGCATAACCTGTAATTCAATGCCTTGATAACTTTTGACAACTGACTTTGCAAAGTCGATTTCTAGTTGATGCCATGAACCGTCCAATGACGATTGGATTTTGGTATTTTGAGATAAACCGATTTCAATTTTTTGATTTTGGTAAACCAACTGGAAATACTCTAAATCCCAACCGTATTCAGTATAACGAGTTAACGGTTTAGATATGAATTGAGATACGTGAGCCAAGAGCTTATTTGCATCAGAGTTGTGGATATAAAGGTCTATGTCTGCAATTTCACGGCTGCCACCATGAATAGTTGCAGCTAGCCCACCGACAATTTGGTACTCAATGCTCTCTGCATCCAAAAGTCCTTTCAACCACTTCAAGGCTACTTTCACTTTCTCACTCATCTAGTTCCCTTAGCTGAATTTTGCCCTGCGCCATAACGCCGCATTAAGGTGTGAGCGGCGTTTGGCTATACTTGAGCGAAGCGAAACTGCCAAGCGTTGCGAATCACTCTTAAATGATTTGTTAGCTGCCTATTCCAAACTTAGTCGACGTTGGTATTGGTGAATACGCTCTCGGTCGATACCTAGTTTTTCCAAGAGATGTGAGATGACTACCAGCCTTAACATATGACCAATATCGACATAATCATCAATACTAAGCTTATTCATCATAACCTTGGGTCGCCCAACATGAGCAAGTTCATTACGAATAGTAGATATAGCCTTACCAAGGTCGCACTCATTAACTTTTTCAAAGACTTTCCTTAATTGGAAAGCAAGCTCAGGAGAAGCATAAGTCTCTATCGGACCAACATATTTTGTTGCGGATGTACCGCCAAGATCGAGGTTAATTGCTTCTAATTGCGTAGAGTACAAAATAATATCACTGTGGGCATAATGAAGCGTGCGATAACCAGTTTCGTATTGGTGAGCTACTGATAACACACGAAAGTCGTCGTAGACTTTAAACCAATTTGATAACACTGTACTCATATCAAGTTGCTTCCAGTTCAGAGGCAAAAAGTTGTGATTAACTTCTTTTTGCGCCAATTTAACCGTGCGCGACTCTAGAACCATGCTATTCAGAACACTAACGACTTTATCTTTATTATTCAGTGTTAATTTTATCTCTTCTGGAAACACTGGGCGAGACATCAGAATTGAAAACAATGATGAAATTTTGGTTATTTGGTTGATTATATCCCCTGCACCTTCCAACTCTTTAGTCGCATAGCTAATATAGTACTTGAGTGATTTACGTAAATTGAAATACGCCTTAGGGTGTGTTTCTTGAATTGAATCAATGGCATGATCTAGCTTTTCTTTTGCATCTTTATCTCTAGAGTCAATAAGATTCTTAAGGCGGTCACCCACCATAGAGAAAGTTGCCACATTTGTAACTTCGATATTCCAGTCATCACTGGATACTTCAGCAATTGGGCTATCTTGATATTTCAATTGTGTTAACCACCCTTGAGGGTGAATAAATTCTTGCATTCCATTAAACGTAAAATGTGTACCTTTAACCAATTGTTCTTCGGTAACAAAGTCACCGATGATTAGGTAGAAAAAGCCATGTAAACCAGATTTAACGTGGACACTTCCCATATGGTGAGTACCACTATCAAAATCAAAAGATCCAACTAATGTACATTTTTTACCATTACTCAAAATGCCAAACAATCGTTCACAGCTTGATGGAGCCTCACTATCCGAAATAGAGTACTCAAGCTGGAGCCCATTTTGAGGGGAATATTTAATTTTAGCCGCGAACCTACCAGCATTTGAGTTTTCAGATTCAAAGAACTCTCCAAAAAACTCATAACTTTCAAAACAGTTGAATACTTCCTGAGCCAAATTGACCTCCTTTGGCAGCTAACGCCGCGTTAAGTGGTGAGCAACGCCAACCACCCTACCTAAACCATTGTGACATAATCACTTAACTCAAAGTAAGCCGAAAACGCCAAGCGTTGGGAATCCGTCTTAAACGCTTTGTTATGTGAATTCTCGATTGAAGCGCCTAACTTTTGTACGCATGTTTTTCATAGGTGATGACGTATTAAACTGAATCATGCGCCCCAAAGTCCATTGCTCATACCACGCGACACCATACAACTCATGGTCACTTAAGCTTGAAATAAGTAAAAGTATCTCGTTAACCGTAGACTCGAGCTCAATAAGTAAATCATCGTATTTCCAGTTACGATACTCATCGTGGAAGCTTTCAGCGAGCAAGCCCAATTGATTCCATTTGTAGCCTGTTTCCGGAAAATCTACTTGTTGATTTTGAGATCTTAGGTGATGCCATTTAAGAACGAGTTTCCCCCAACCAATCAAATAAGCCACCGTATCACTAACGCTAATGAGTGTACCTTTGACGTTGCCCTCTACGCCAGATTTACGAACGTTGCTTTCTGGAGTTGAACGATAGTCAGCCATAAGTTTCGGAAATATCGAGTTTATAGCTAGCTCCAATTCATCCTTATTTCTTGGTACAGAAGACATTTTGACCTCCATTCACATAACGCCGCATTAAGGGGTGAACAACGCCTCCACCCCACCTAAAGCATTGTACCGTAAACACTAAATTTGAAGTAGAAACAAAAGTGCGAAGCGTTGAGAATCCCTCTTAAATGCTTTGTTATATGCTAGTTATCACACATCAAGTTCCCTACGATTAGCATATGAAAACTCTAATACGAGCTCTTCCGTCTCAGCAAATCGTGGGGATCTTTGACCATCAAACGTTTGGTTGTAGCCATAAGTGTACGAATGATACTTATCAATATACTGAGCTTCCAATTTATCTAAATCACTTAGCGGGATACCGGACGCAAGCACCTCTATAGAAATACTGTCCGGTTTAACGTTCCAATCATGTTGGAGGGCAAGGTTAGTATGCTTGCCTTGAATAAGGTTATTCAGATGTTCTGAGAACAACCTACGTTTCAAATTGACAGTTTGTCCAATATAGCTCTTACCCGAAATGTTATTGTAGATCCTATATATACCAGAGATAGAGTCGAGTTCTTGTAATTCATTTTCCAGTTTTTTTAACCTATTTTCAGGTGTGACCTTGTTATTCTTGGAACCTCGATTATGTCGAAGCTTACTAGTTTGATTTCTATTTTCTTTCAATGCGCCAACTAGTGTTATTTGTATCGATATATCAGGTCGATAGTGATATGTAGCTGTAGTAACCTTACCTACGACTTTCCTATTTGAAATCACATGCTGGTATACTAGTTCATTAGTTATGGTATCAAATCTACCCACAAATATTGAATCGATATACACCCTCAACCTTGTATCTTTTTTTGAAGTAGTTCGACGAATAGAAACCTTCGAATATTCATCAATTAATGCAATTGACACCCGATCTATAAAAATAGGAATTTCGATTAGCTTTGTTATTACTTCCATTTTTCCTTTCTTATCATGTACGACTCACCGTATTGCATATAACGCCCAATTAACTTGCGCAGCAACGCAATACAATGATTCTGCACTGCGCCATAATCACTGAAACCGATTAGAAGTAAAACTGCCACGCGTTGTAAGTCAGGTTAAATTGTTTGTTATGTGACAAGCTAAAGTAGTCTACTTGCCTGTTTTTCAAAAATTTTCTTAACCACATGACTATTCGACTTAGCTACCGACACCCATTGTAAACCCGTTTCATCAATATGCTGAAATTCTACTTGTAACTCGTACCTTCTGACCGAGAATAGAGCAGAAAACATGCCAACTGTTAGAGCTAACGGAGCGGTAATTAACCCAAAAGACTCTGGACATATCATCCATACCACGCTTGCAACGACCAAACCAATACAGACAATTCTCAATGCATGATCTTGGAAAGTGTTAGCTTTAACTCTTACACCCTTAATTTTTGACAAAGGATACTCGTCTTTTTTAAACGTAAAGGTTGTACTACTAACTTTAAAATTGTCTTCAATAATCAAATGAACCTCCTGTCACATAACGCCCAATTAAGGTGCGACAACGCTAAAACACCCAAGCTAAACCATTGCACCGTAAACACTAAATTCAAATCGGAGTAAAATCGGCAAGCGTTAGGAGTCACTCTTAAATTGTTTGTTAGTTGCCCTTACTCAAGGCTAGTGCTAACATTTGTACACACGAAAACTTAGGAGCCATTCATGGATACTAGAATTCAATTCCGTATTGATGACGAAATTAAACGCTTAGCTCAACAAATGGCGGAGAGCCAAGGTCGTACACTTAGCGATGCTTGCCGTGAGCTTACAGAGCAAATGGCGGAGCAACAACGAAAAACATTATCTCATGACTCTTGGATAACTGAACAAGTAAACTTAGCATTTGAGAAATTCGACTCCGGGAAAGCTACATTTGTTGATCATGACTCAGCAAAAACTAGAATGGCTGAACGAAAAGCTAAAATTCGCAATCGAGGCCATCAATGATTTTATGGGAAGAAGAATCATTGAATGATCGTGAGAAAATATTTGAATTTCTTTATGACTTCAACCCTGACGCAGCTGAAAAGACTGACGAAATCATTGAAGATAAAGTTGAAAACTTACTTGAACAACCTTTAATGGGTGTTCAACGAGATGGTATTCGAGGCCGATTACTAATTATCCCCGAAATCTCTATGATCATTTCATACTGGGTCGATGGTTCAATTATTCGTGTAATGCGAGTTCTACATCAAAAGCAAAAATTTCCTGCAAACTAATAGTTTCGCAGGGCAACTAACGCCCTGTTAAGGGGTGAGCAACGCAATACCGATGCCGCCGCATACCACCTTAAACACTAAAGTCAACGCATAGTGAAAATGCCACGCGTTGCGAATCCCTCTTGAACAGTTTGTTAGCAATATTTTTGACGCAAATAAGCTTCTACCTTTGCAGCTACGATGTCGGATATAGATTCTACTACGATGCCTTCATAGGACTTAATGATATTGGAAACCGCGGCTTCAATAGCCCTTGCCTGTTCTTGGGTTCCTTGGAACTCGAAACTCTTATCAACACCATTGAGCAAAGCTAGATACTTCTCTTTGACATCAGCTTGGATTTTCTCAATTTCTACTTGATCTTCACTTGGGATAGATTGAGTATCCTTTAATCTTGTGATTTCTTTATATTTGTCAAAATCAATTATATTACTCATTGAATTTCCTCATATTGCTAACGCCTGCTTAAGTGGCTGCCAACAGAAGACACTTAAGCAAGCCACCGTAATCACAAAACTCAACCAAACCAAAAGTGCCGAAGGTTGGCAGTCCGTCTTAAAGCATTTGTTATGCACGTTCTAAAAGTGGCACCTTTCAACAAGGTACGGAAGTTTCTGACTCTGTGGCTCATGATTAAACACCACATAATTCAACTCTTCGTAAACAGCTTCAAACATTATATGTTCTGAACTACCTCCCAGGTAACGTTCAGCCCAACTTGGTGTACTTTTAAAAACTCGGCCTGTGAATTTTAAACTTGCATCATGTTTTACAATTGAATACCTACTATTTTCGTAAACATAGCCAACAATATCATGGCTTCGTAAAAACTGTTCTTCGCCATACCCTTCCAATGGTATTGCCCTGACACTTTTGCTTTTAAAAAGATAGTTGACATTCATTTCAATCGGTTCAAAACAACCATCTTCTACTACGATTTCTCCGCACCCAGCAAGGAGAAGTAATGATGTAATTTGAATTTGATACTTCATTTTCCACCTAAGTGCATAACGCCCAATTAAGGTGTGAGCCACGCTACCACTGCACTCAATTTGGACGCCGTAAACACTGAACTAGACCCAAACCGAAAATGCCAAGCGTGGGGAATCACGCTTAAATTGTTTGTTAGTATTATTTTGCTATTTTCAACTTTTCAGTTGCACTAACTAACCCTTTAATAAAACGAATAGCTTTATCTAGATCATCTCTTTTTACTATATGTGATTGAGTTACTGATGTATTTGCTTGATGAGCAGCATCACCTCTGAGTGATATTAATTGGTCTAGAACTTTTTTAGCTTGTGGAGGATGATAATTGTCCCATTTCCAGCTTTCAGTAATATCGATATCAAAGTAGGATTTGAACAATTGTCTCGTTTTGGCTGTATTTGGATTGAAGAACCTTTTTAGGTCTTCTGTTACTTTTCTTTGGACGAAGCCACCGATTTGGCTCCCCTTAACTGAGAATAACCAAACCTCAATTTCTTCTTGAAAACGGTCTTTAACGTATGTTTCCCAAGCAGCAAGTGTTAACACCATTCCTGCACGTTTCAATGACTCTGAATTATGGGAACACTGTCCATTTTTCTCTGAATCAAACCGCTCTAGCAACTCCTCTGCATCTTGGATTGCTCGCTCAAATAACTCTCCTGCCTTGGTCACCACAACCTCCTTATTCAAATAATAATACTAACGCCCAATTAAGGTGCGACAACGCTATAACACCCAAGCTAAACCATTACGCCGTAAACACAAAATTCAAATCGGAGTGAAATCGCCACGCGTTGGGAGTCACTCTTAAATTGTTTGTTATGTGAACTTTTAGCCGGAAACAGCCTTACATTTAGGGCAATTGTACTTGCCAAATGTTCTAAAGTTAGGCGGAAATTCCTCTATTAAGATTAACTTATTCTCATCACCGTAACATTTTGAACAAAATGGCCCTTCAGGCTTTCCATCTGTTAGCTCAGCTAAGTAGTAATGACCGTCTCTAAATAGCACTTCATCTTTTTGATTAAGCTGTGCCTCTAGTAATTTAATTTTATCTTTCAGGTCTAGATTCTCTTCACGAGCATCAGATAGAGCAAATTTAGCGTCGGAAAGTGCCTCTATCAGTTCAGCTAATTTCAACTTCATTTCTGCGTCTTTGAAAGACGTATCAATATTCCTGAATTCTTTAGTGATATCTAAAGCGGTTTTTATTGAGGATAAACCCGCAGCTATTGTGCCAATATCAGCCATAAACGTACTCCTTGATTGTTCACATAACGCCGCGTTAAGTAGTGAGCGACGCCTATCACCTAACCTAAACCATTGCACCGTAAACACAAAACTCGACTTGGACTGAAAATGCCGAGCGTTGCGAATCTGTCTTAAACGCTTTGTTAGTACAATTTCTCACAGTACAGTAACAAACTTATTAATTGCCGATTGATACCAAGCTCGAAGGAAGTTAAAAATTATCGAGGTTATTTTTTTACAAGCGTCTTGATTTAAGCGAATGAAATTATTTTTAATCTCAAGACCATCAACTCTTTTAGTTAACTGCTCCACGACTCTCGATTTGGAGAAACCATTTAAAAACGAATTATTATGAATTACACAATTTCTCAATTCGATGACCCCTTTTAAATCTTGTAGGAGCTCATTACAACTTGGTTTGTCTAACCCACATACGTCGTGGTTGTACTTAATGAATCTCTCTAGTGCGCTGCCCTTTAAGTCATTCCACTTTAGTTTTTGACTCGTGTAATTTTGTAGTGAAGTACAAAAATATGAAAATTGCTGTTCAAGGATTATAACTACTGAAAGTACATGACTTTTGTACGTTACATCGGGAAAACAGTTAATCACTGGTTTTTCTGAACGAGAAAACTCGACTGTACTGATTTTATCCAGAACTCGATTAAGATCTTGAGTATAAATATCGAGTAGATTCAAAGAACCTTTGAACCACTCAGAAGCAGGTGTTTCCAAATTGACCTCCATTGTACTAACGCCGCGTTAAGTGGTGAACAGCGCTACCACTACACTCAAGGCATTATGCCATAAACACTGATGCATATCTTTGAACTGAAGCCACCAAGCGTTGTGAATCCGTCTTAAACGCTTTGTTATATGCAAACTCCCATTCCAAATGCAGAGCTAATTTCACTATGGATGATAGACTCAACCAATAACCTCCTAATTCAAAGTAAACACCATGAAAGACTGCAACCAATGTGGGAAATGCTGCATCAAATATGGCGATGGTGATTTAGCAGCCACGCAGGAAGAAATAGACCTGTGGGAGCTGTTTAACCCAGATATCTTTGAATATGTGAAAGATGGAAAAATCTGGTTTGATCCAGAAACCAGAGAACAATTAAACCATTGTCCATTTTTGGAATTAGTGCCGAAGTCAAAGCCAGAAGAGAAAGATAAATATACATGCAGTATTTACTTCGACCGACCAGAAGATTGTCGCCACTACCCTAGCCTTATCAACGAAATGGTTCGAGACGAATGTGAAATGATAGAAATTACTGACTTAGAAAACCCTAAGAAAGCTCAGAAAGATCTCGATAAGGTGATGAGTTCAAGCCGACCTTCGAGCTATTCCTAGGTTGATTTAGGCAATTGCATATAACGCCGCATTAAGGGGTGAACAACGCCGCCACCCAACCTAAAGCATTGTACCGTAAACACTAAATTTGAAGTAGAAGCAAAAATGCCAAGCGCTGAGAATCCCTCTTAAATGCTTTGTTATGAGGCAAGGTTCAACGACAATGATAGGAAGTTTTCATCACTATCAATGACTTTATACCCTAGCCTTTCATAGAAACTTATCGCTTTAATATTACGAACAAAACTTGATAACGTAATGCTATCTCTATACTCATTCTTCGCTTTTTCATGAACATAAGCCATAATAGCTTGCCCTAAACTTTGGTTTTGAAATTCAGGAAAAACAACCAACAAGTGAACATGATATGAATTGCTGTACTGTTTGAAGCAGAGCATTCCAACACGAGTCTGCCCAGAGTAAACCCAATAAAACCAATTAGGCTCATAATCATTAATTAATCGATTTTTCTGATAATCATCACACCAACCAAAGACTGATTCTACGTGAGAATACAGCCCCATTTTCACCACTGAAAACAGCGACTCAAATTCACTTTCTAATACTGATTCTAACTTGATCACCATATGCCTCATAACGCCGCATTAAGGGGTGAACAACGCCTCCACCTAACCTAAAGCATTGTACCGTAAACACTAAATTTGAAGTAGAAACAAAAATGCCAAGCGTTGAGAATCCCTCTTAAATGCTTTGTTAAGTTTCTATTTCAACTCATGAACTCTCCCAGTAAAACGCTGAGCAGCCCAATCTAATGATTGAAGAACTAAAACATATTTACGCTCACCTACTGAAAATGGCCAACTATCACCAGGTTTAGAGTCCTTTCTAGATTTACCTTCACCATTTGGGAAGCTTACATTTGTCTGAGCAGTGAGTTCATATTCAATTGTTTGCACTCCAAGAACAACTTGGGTTTGTGGATCAATAAATGATTCACCAACTTTAAGTGTTCGCCAATAAACATAAACTGCTTCTTCTGGTTGTTCTGGTTGCTCAATATTATTGCCTTGTTGTTCTGCTACTTGTAATTCCCCCTCTAGTGATGCAACTTTACGATTCAACTTCTCTAGCTCAACCTCGTAAAATGGAAGGGTATTAGGTGTCGATTCTAACCATCTCAAGTACTTTTTATTTTCCTCTATCAGCAGGTCTCGCTGAGCAAGCAAAACACTATTTCTAGCCAACACTTCTTTGGTCTCTGCTTGATACTTCTGAGCTTTTGTTTCTACTAACTTAATTTTATTTTCGTCAAAAACAAAAAAGAATGCTGCCCAAGTAGCAGCCGCAACTACAAACGTATGACTTATAACCGTTTTAGTTGGATTATTTTCAAACCAATTGCTCAATTTTTTTAGTCTCTCCATTATGTCAACCTGTTGCCAAATTTATAGATTCCGACAGGAACTTAACGCCGCATTAAGGGGTGAACAACGCCCCCACCCGACCTAAAGTATTGTACCGTAAACACTAAATTTGAAGTAGATACAAAAATGCCAAGCGTTGAGAATCCCTCTTGAATGCTTTGTTATATTGCCCGCACGACAGAGCCAAGTTTAGCGCCAAGGTGCTGAATTGACTACAAATCTACTGGCTTTGAACTCAGATGTAAAACGGATAGCTCAAAACTCAACCATAGACAATAAAACGCACTTGGCTAAGAAGCGAAATGAGCTAAAATTAGAGCCATTCGATTAGCCAGAATGACAAAGAATTCGAACGAGAAACCTGACAGCAAAGTGCGCTGAAGCCACAATTTTCAATAAAACCCCCACCAAAAAGATGCCGCGCAAAATGAACTTGAGCCAACAAAACTTACTAACGAGGAGACTTGCGTGACGTTGCAGCTAATTAACCGCCACACTTTCTACGTGCGATGGTCATTTTGATGGCATTTTTCACGAAACGAACAGGTGTGTAGCTTAAACGTAGGACAAAGATAAACGGATAATTTAACCCTTTGAATCTTATGCAATATAACGCCGCGTTAAGTGGTGAGCAACGCTACCACCCTACCTAAACCGTTGTGCCGTAAACACTAAATTCAAAGCAAACCGAAAATGCCAAGCGTTGGGAATCCGTCTTAAACGCTTTGTTAGCTGCGTAGCTTTTTGGAGAGCAGGTTCTGTTTTGATTCGAACCCGGCGCTAGTATAAAAACCGATAGCTCCTGTGTTATTTGACCAAACATGCAGCTCAACTGAACTAGCGCCAAGAGCACTAGCCCACTCAGAAAAGTAAGAAACTAGCCCTGTAGCTACACCCAGCTTTCGAGCTTCGCTAGAAACGATTAACTCTTCAACATACCCATACGTTCGTGATTGCGTCCAGCGACGCTCTTTAACGTCAGTGAGATTCCCCAATAAAGCTCCGACTACCTTTCCATCGTGCTCGCGAACAATAAGTAACTGACTCTTATCAGATAGAATGTCTTGAAGCTCAGTCTTATTTAGTACATCTTCAGTTTTGCGAACAACATCTGGAGCTAAGTCTGAGTTGTGCTCATTCTCGGATATGAAAAGGCTAACCAATACATCTAAATCTTTGATTTGGGCTTCACGAACCATAAATTTTCTCCAAGCAGCTAACGCCCAATTAAGGTGCGACAACGCTATAACACCTAAGCTAAACCATTGCGCCGTAAACACTAAATTCAAATCGAAGTGAAATCGCCACGCGTTGGGAGTCACTCTTAAATTGTTTGTTAGGGCACTATTCTCAAAGATGGCCACTTTACTAACCACCCTTTTGAATTTACACGACTTTTAAACGTTTCTTGTGATCTTTTCGGGTTATGTGTGACACAGTAACCAAATAATGATTCATACCCAAAAGCTGATATGCATTCGTACTTTTCGGGAACAACTTGTCGGATAGCAATTGCCGTTTCTTTCTCTGGCCAGTAGCTCATAGCGTCCAGTGAACTTGTATAAGGTAAGTCACCATTGCGAGTGTGCATTATTGCCTGATTTCGAACTTGCCAGTTAATTTCCGGCATTACCTGTTTAAGCTGAGCTTCATAGTATAAATATGCATTAGGATCTCGCTCGTCAGGTGCGAAATAGATAACATCAGCATCATTCAATGGTGTCGCCACCTGAAAACCATGTAATGCATCCCACACAAGATTTCGGACGAAACCTGCTGCAATATAGCATTGAGGTAAACCCAGTAGAGATACACACTTCAAAGCGTTAACTCTAACTGGATCTTGTTTGATTAATTCTACGATTCTGTCCATTTCGCCCTGTGCCCTAACGCCGCGTTAAGTGGTGAGCAACGCTACCACCCAACCTAAACCATTGTGACATAAACACTTAGACTGAAGTAAGCCGAAAATGCCAAGCGTTGGGAATCCGTCTTAAACGCTTTGTTAGGCTTCAGGCACCAAAGTATATGATTTAGGTCTTTGTAACATTTTGGTTATTGAAATTTCATGTTTTAGAAATATTGCACGCTCTTCTTCGGATAAAACACACTTTAGACCACTATAAACATTTACTAGTTTTAGCTCATCAGAGAAAGGCATAAAAAGTAACCCATTGTCATCTTGTTGAATTTCATCCGATCTTAGATCCAATGGAAGACGATATTCTCTCTCATACCTCCAACCTTTATATTTGCATAGAGTTGCCGCAGGTATCTTATTTTTCCAATCATCACGGTTACGACTAATTTTCATAGGAGAGCTTACATATTTAATTTTGCTTAAATACTTTTTAGGAATCTCGAACTCAAAGCAGATACCACTGTGATTATCGGCGTAATGAGCCCACTGAACAGGATGCCCTAACCGTTTACTGAAACACAAAACACCTAAAATCCCATCAAAATGATGCCTAAAGTCAGCGAGAGCTTCATTAGATGTATTGGTTACATTAGGAAAGAACTCAAATGGGTCATTCAAGTTATCCAACGTTGCTATTTTTAGTCTCGATTTTTCCAAATTTTCTATGGCATATTTCTTTGCCATGAAGTGATAAACTCTCATGTGTTCTCCATTTGAAGCCTAACGCCGCGTTAAGTGGTGAGCAACGCTACCACCCAACCTAAACAATTGTGACATAGACACTTAACCCAAAGTAAGCTGAAAATGCCGAGCGTTGGGAATCCGTCTTAAACGCTTTGTTATGTGCGTATTTGATACAAGTGCCCTGACTCAAATTCATTCTCAGCTACGCACTTTATTTGCCAACCAAGTTTATGCGCCACTCTTTGGCTACCCACATTATCTGAAGCAATGAAAACTTTAACTTGGGTTAAGTCGACGGATTGCGCCAGTTTGAATATTGCTGACTTACACATTAGAGATGCTAGCCCTTGCCCCCAAAACTTCTGACGAATGAAATACCCAAAGTCTAGCTCAGCATCAAGTAGCGTAATTCCACAAAACCCAACAATTTCGTTAGTTTCGACAGACCTGAACGCAAACCTAGTTTCTGCCTGTTGCTCGTTAGCAAACCAAACCTCAGCTTCTGCATCAGTCAAAGGTCTTCTTGGTCCCAAAAACTCCATAGTTTGCTCGTTTTGAAGCAAGTCAAACACAGCACTTCGATCACTATCAACTAATTGTGAAATAACGATTTTGTCCACGTTTCCCTCCTAGCACATAACGCCCAATTAAGGGGTGAACAACGCTACCACCCTACCTAACGCATTGTACCGTAAACACTAAAATTGAAGTAGAAGCAAAAATACCAAGCGTTGAGAATCCCTCTTAAATTGTTTGTTAGTAGGTCAACTCCAAGGGAGCACCTGTACGTTATGCCACCTAGCCTTATAGCCAGCGGTCATTTTGTTGTAGTTAGCTTCTGTCATTGCTTTTTTGTTAGGTTTGATCAACATATTAAATGCGTCCTCTAACCCATAAGGGGAAAACAACTTAATGTTTCCTGAGCTATCTAGTGTGAACCCAATAGCAAAGGCAGAAAGCCAAGATTCGATACCTTGTTCAACCCGCTCGTATGCCTGTATGGAACAGCCAAACTTCTTGGAATATCGCTCATGTATGATTGCTTGGTTTTTTACATCAACGTCGACGACACCATGACTTAACCGTGAACAAATACGATTTTTGAATTCATCTTCGTTAGCATGATTAGAGCCGTCAAAATAGACAACATCAAAGTCTTTAACTTGAGCAAGAAGCGGTTTACTTTCGATACTATTCCAGATGATTTGAGTAATAGCACCGCCTGCAATATAAAAGTTTGGCAACCCTACTTCCAGGCACACTTCAGCTGTTTCGAGCAACTCTGGAACTTGGTGAATTAGATGCTTGAGTTTTTGTTTATTCATCCTGACCTACTAACGCCCAATTAAGGTGCGACAACGCTATAACACCCAAACTAAACCATTGCATCGTAAACACAAATTTTAAATCGAAGTGAAATCGGCAAGCGTTAGGAGTCACTCTTAAATTGTTTGTTAGAAGCGTTCTTAACCGTTATGTAGAACCTAGAATTTTGGGTTCGAAAGACGTAATTACTTATTCACTAGAACCACATTTGACGCAAGCATCATAAGTTCGCTTGCCTTCGCTGATAACAATGTACTTGCCTACACACTTTTCACACAAAACCAGTTTAGGATAAGCCAATTTGTCTTTTTTAGAGGATGAATCCCCTTCAGTTACATAAATTTTTCTCATTTGAACTTTCACATAATCATCTTAATGCGAACAATTATACTATGATTGAAACGAAATTTAGAACTAAGCGAGATAAGATAAATAGTTACTATAATTCAAAGTTTTATCGAAGCTTCTAACGCCGCGTTAAGTGGTGAGCAATGCTACCACTGCACTCAAGACATTATGCCATAAACACTGATGCATATCTTTGAACTAAAGCCGCCAAGCGTTGCGAATCCGTCTTAAACGCTTTGTTATATTGCCCGCACGACAGAGCCAAGTTTAGCGCCAAGGTGCTGAATTGGTTACAAATCTACTGGCTTTGAACTCAGAATTAAAACGGATAGTTCGAAACTCAATCATAGACAACAAAACGCACTTGGCTAAGAAACGAAATGAGCTGAAATTAGAGCCATTCGATTAGCTAGAATGACAAAGAATTCGAGCGAGAAACCTGACGGCAAAGTGCGCTGAAACCACGATTTTAATTTAGCTTCCACGAAAAAGAAGCCGCGCAAAATGAACTTGAGCCAGCGAAACTTACTAACGAGGAGACTTGCGTGACGTTGCTACTAATTAACCGACACACTTTCTACGTGCGATGGTCATTTTGATGGCAACTTTCACGAGACGAACAGGTGTGTAGATCAAACGCAGAACAAAGATAAACGGATAATTTAACCCCTTGAATCTTATGCAATATAACGCCGCGTTAAGTGGTGAGCAACGCCAACCACCCAGCCTAAACCATTGTGACATAAACACTTAAACTGAAGAAAGCCGAAAACGCCATGCGTTGGGAATCCGTCTTAAACGCTTTGTTAGGTGCGTGTTGCTTATTACAACTTTGGATATTGATGCAAAACCTCAATGTCACTTATTTGCGTTGGGTCACAGGTATATTCAAACTCACCAAGCCAATCGGCACTATGGCTATTAGGTGCGCTCAAGATTGCTTCTGGAGCACATTTTGCACTCAATAAAACACCACCTGATTCAATTGCATTTAAACCACTAGCAAACTTCTCTGCAACTTCTTTCTTCGGAGTCCAGCAAAAGCCAATTAGACCTTGATTATAAAGAAATTTACACTCACCTCGATAAAGACGGAGTTCATCACCGCTGTATTTTGGCAGTATAAACCTCAACCACGTGAGCACTAATTGATCGTTCCTTACATGCCTACGAATATGTCCACCATTTGAAATCCAAAATCTGTGCATTTTCTCGGTATCAAACGAAAAGGATTCAATATTATCAATGATATACTCCATCATTGATAACCATGTCTGACTTGGAACATCACAAACATACACACCAGCCATGGTCTTGGATGCTAAATCTTTATAATCGATACTTTTCAATTTTACCTCGTAGCACCTAACGCCGCGTTAAGTGGTGAACAACGCTACCACTGCACTCAAGACATTATGCCATAAACACTGATGCATATCTTAAAACTGAAGCCGCCAAGCGTTGGGAATCCGTCTTAAACGCTTTGTTATACGCGTGGTTAAGTCCTAAGTGAGATACTCATTACGCTATGATTTGGCTCACTTTCAATATCAACCACCGACCAACCTAGAGACTGGTACAACGGGGGGACATTTGTATAAGCATACAGATTACTTTGAAGCGTTTCTGATACTTGCTCAACACCTCGATTAATCAACTCACTAGCAATGCCCTGGCCGCGCAACTCTGGCGAAACAAAGACAGCATTAAACCAAATGACATCTGAACTTCCATGTGGCTCTTTAAAACGAGAATAAGCCAATCCACCGATAACTTCGTTGTTTATCAAAGCGACCAAAACAGGAGGAAGATTAGCTTCAGGTTTATAGGTATCAACGAAGAAAAAGTCAGACCATTCACTTTGAAATAACCTTTCTAGATCAGCCCAATACGGACTATTCTCATCACAAACTCTGAATACTAACTTGTTCATATTCGATTATTTCCTAAAAGCGTATAACGCCCAATTAAGGTGTGAGCCACGCTCCCACGGCACTCAATTTGGACACCGTAAACACTGAACTTGACCCAAACCAAAAATGCCAAGCGTGGGGAATCACGCTTAAATTGTTTGTTAGCAGGCTATAAACTCCCAACCATTTTTTTGAATTTTTCTCTATTTTCTTGGCGAGTTGAAAGCTCAGATATTAAAAAAACTAAACAAGCTTTAGTAGACTCTGCCTGTTCAAGGCACTCTTCATCTGAATAGCCATGAACTCCCTCACTAAGGACTTTATACAATTTTCCCAAAGGGTTAAGTCCGTTTGGTTGTAAATAAGCAGGAAGAGCAGTCCGAGCAATTTTTATTTTATCGCTCATTGGAGACTCTTTACGTAGATTATTGATTGACTCCAATAGAGAGTCTCCCAAATCACTTGCTATTGCATCAGTTTCAATTAAGTCTAATAATTTACTAATTTGATTTTCAACAATGCGCCTAAAATATGCAAACGCTGCAATACCGTATCCATTACTTAACGAAACCATTGCTTTTTGATAACAGTCCGCATCATCTTTAAAGAATTTTTGCAGATCTTTATTACGTTCAAGTTTCTTACGTGGCCACTGACCAAATTTTTCTAGCGTTATTTTTCCGTCGGCAACCGTTTTATGCACGTTAAACATATGCTTATCTTTACGACATGATACACATGTAAAACTAAAGCCTGAAATTCCTGTTTTAATATATTCAATTGGTCCATGACTAATACCACCTCGACTCCTCATGTCATGAAATGGCCTAAGTTGAAGGCATGTTTCACAAAACTCATCTATTTCATCAATAGCTAAATGCGTTCTTGATTTTTCTTCAAGTAAAAAAGTTTTAGATACATATAGAGCTTCATTCTCTAAAAAGGACTTAATATCTTGATCTGTTAATTCTTTCATAATACCTCTAAGATTGAGAAAGATATATTTGAGCTGGTCTGCTAACGCCGCATTAAGGGGTGAACAACGCATCCACCCAGCCTAAAGCATTGTACCGTAAACACTAAATTTGAAGTAGATGCAAGAATGCCAAGCGTTGAGAATCCCTCTTAAATGCTTTGTTATATTGCCCGCACGACAGAGCCAAGTTTAGCGCCAAGATGCTGAATTAATTACAAATCTACTGGCTTTGAACTCAGAAGTAAAATGGACAGCTCGAACCTCAATCATAGACAACAAAACGCACTTGACTAAGAAGCGAAATTAACTGGAATTGGAGTCATTCGAAGAGCCAGAATAGCAAAGAATTCGAGCGAGTAACCTGACAGCAAAGTGCGCTGAAGCCACGATTTTCAATGAAGTTCCCACCAAAAAGAAACCGCGCAAAATGAACTAGAGCCAACAAAACTTACTAACGAGGAGACTTGCGTGACGTTGCAGCTAATTAACAGTCAAACTTTCTACGTGCGATGGTCATTTTGATGGCATTTTTCACGAAAAGAACAGGTGTGTAGTTCGGACGCAGAACAAAGATAAACGGATAATTTAACCCCTTGAATCTTATGCAATATAACGCCCAATTAAGGTGCGACAACGCTATAACACCCAAGCTAACCCATTACACCGTAAACACAAATTTCAAACCGGAGTAAACTCGCCACGCGTTGGGAGTCACTCTTAAATTGTTTGTTATATTGCCCGCACGACAGAGTTAAGTTTAGCGCCAAGGTGCTGAATTGGTTACAAATCTACTGGTTCTGAACTCAGAAGTAAAACGGATAGTTCGAGACTCAACCATAGACAACAAAACGCACTTGGCTAAGAAACGAAATGAGCTGAAATTAGAGTCATTCGAAGAGCCAGAATAGCAAAGAATTCGAGCGAGTAACCTGACAGCAAAGTGCGCTGAAGCCACGATTTTCAATGAAATCCCCACCAAAAAGAAACCGCGCAAAATGAACTAGAGCCAACAAAACTTACTAACGAGGAGACTTGCGTGACGTTGCAGCTAATTAACCGACACACTTTCTACGTGCGATGGTCATTTTGATGGCATTTTTCACGAGACGAACAGGTGTGTAGCTTGGACGCAGAACAAAGATAAACGGATAATTTAACCCTTTGAATCTTATGCAATATAACGCCTTGTTAAGGTGTGAGCAACGCAATACCGATGCCGCCGCATACCACCTTAAACACCGAACGCAACGCATACTAAAAATGCCACGCGTTGAGAATCACTCTTAAACAATTTGTTATGGCACTGAGCACCAAAGAAACGACTGTACTTTACTGAAATACAACGTCTCAATATCAAAAAGCTCAATGAAAGGATCTTTACAGCCAAGCTTTCGATATAGAAATACCATTTTGCAAATTAAGCATGCTGCTAGTTTGATGATTTCATCATTATGAATAGAGTTAGCACCTTGCTCATAAGCGTATCGGCTTTGTGTAAACAAATCCTTGTTGCTATCAAGAACTTTGAGGTCTGTACTATCAAACAAATAACTTTGAATATTCGCAGGTAGAGCCTCGTACAATACGATTAAGTCATGAGCATTAGACTTTTTAGGCAAAGCGTCTTTCTTGTTGAACTGATAAGTCTCATTTAACTTCCCATGATTGCTAGTTACAGTGGTATGGAAGCTTTTGAGTATAATCTCAATACTCAGTGCACACATTACTGTTTGGATCCCCATACGCTGATGAGGTGATGTGGTACTAATCATGTAATAGTCGTATGCATTTTCGATCATGTAGGGTCTAAAATCGACACCACCAATTCCGGCAATGCTCGGACAAAATCTAACTTCACTCAATAAATTATCCCTCTGTGCCATAACGCCGCATTAAGGGGTGAACAACGCCTCCACCCAACCTAAAGCATTGTACCGTAAACACTAAATTTGAAGTAGAAGCAAAAATGCCAAGCGTTGAGAATCCCTCTTAAATGCTTTGTTAGAGCGCTGATTCAAGGGCAGTGACTTACGCTTTCTTAACGTATTTTGCCGTTACAAACATTTCGCCTGCACCATCAAGCTTACAATCCAATTGATGATCCTTACCTTCCACAATCCGCTTTATTACACCTTTTGTGCCAATTTTAAGGTTCTGAGAACTACCTTTAACTTTGAGATCTTTCACCAATGTGATTTTATCGCCTTGCTCCAACTGATTTCCATTCACATCATGAACTGTGAATTGATTTTCAGCCTCTTCAACTGGGTTCCATTCATAGCCACATTCGGGACAAACAAGATGTGTTTGATCTTGATAAACAAATTCAGATTGGCAATTTGGGCAAGGAGGAAATGACATTAGTTATGACTTCTATTAATTGATTTAACTTATATTTTAATGATTTATCACGTTCAGTCTATGCATTATGAAAGCGACAATGAGCACTAAAACATGAAAATCCGACTCAAATTGGTCGTGCGCTATAACGCCGCGTTAAGTAGTGAGCAACGCTACCACTGAACCTAAACCATTACACCGTAAACACAAAACTCACTGAAATTGAAAACGCCGAGTGTTGCGAATCTGTCTTAAACGCTTTGTTAGCATTCGGTTTTCTACTGAACACGTTTCCCTTTCAGTTGCGAAAATTCAAATATTGGTAAGTATTCAACCTGCAAGTAGGCGTTGTATAAGCTAATTGCTAGATTTGGAATAAAATTCGAGAAATCAAAATAGGCTTGCTCTTTTGAAGTTTCATCATGCCAATATCTAATTTCTACAAACGAATTAGACCACCGATGTATTTCGTTTTCGAAAACCTCTTTTCGAATATCACCAACCAAATCAATGTACATGCGTCTCACCCAATCTTTCCGATCTTCAGGAAGGCGTTTATATAAGTACCAAAGACCATGCTTTTTCCCGGGATCGACGCCTTGTTCAGCTAACACTCCTTTAAGAAACAACTCTGAAGCGAAAGCAAAGCAGACCATGGCAGGAGCAACTAATCTATTATTTTCTGCACTTTTCGCTGCAGCTAACCCAGCAAGTACAAACTCTTCCGCAGTATGTGTAGCACCACCATGCATTTTTTTTACTGACATTTATGTATGACCTCCGTGAGAATGCTAACGCCGCATTAAGTAGTGAGCAACACTACCACCTTACTAAACCATTGTACCGTAATCACAAAACTCAACTTGAAATGAAAACGCCGAGTGTTGCGAATCTGTCTTAAATGCCTTGTTAGTTTACCTACATGATAAAGCCAAAGTTTAGCGCCAAGATGCTGAATTAGTTATAAAACTACTGGCTTTGAACGCAGATGTAAAACTGGAAACTACGAAACTCAAACCCAACTAACAAAACGAACTTGACTAAGAAGCGACATACGCTAAACAACCAAAATTGAAACCAATCAAACTGACAAAGGATTCGTTCGATGAGCCTGACAACCAAGTGCGACTAAAACCAATATTCACGAATTAGCCACCAAGAACAAGAAACCACACCAAAGAACCATTACAAAAAAGTTAGAGCCAGTAAGTGACTGCCTAACCGCGAACGCTTCCCTTATAGTGCCACCGGAAAGTTCCTGTGATTAGCAAACCAACAGGTGTAAATCACAATAACCGGACAAGCTCTCGGAATAAAACCCTTTTTCTACTCTTGTAAACTAACGCCGCGTTAAGTGGTGAGCAACGCAGACCACTGCACTTAAAGTATTGTGCCGTAAACACTAAACCTGAAGCAAACCAAAAATGCCAATCGTTGGGAATCCGTCTTAAACGCTTTGTTAGTCGCTTTTTTCACTAGCACCTAGCTCTTCATTTTTATAACGCCCCATACTAAAGAACTGTATACTTTCGATCTCCTGCATTGATACTATAAGCTTAAAATCATTTTGATTAATTATTGAACTTTCGGACAAAATATCACTTTCAACAAAGTGACTATAATTATTTGTTGTTATATTCAACGTTAACTTTTTATCATCTCGATACCCAGATAATAAAGGTAAAATTGAGATACACTGATGCTCATAGTTAGTAAAATCTTCTCCTAAACATATACCCACATAACATTTTCTCGAATTCATACTGATTAAAATAGGATTAGAAGTTGCGATCGCTTCCAGTATAAAGCCTCTTCGACTGTCGCTTTCGACTAATTTTGCAATCAAGTTGAGCCGTATAAATTTATTTGAATATAGAATTTGACTTAGGAAAACAAAAACCAAAGAAATAAGTACAGCAACCAGGTAAACAAAACTATCATATTGCTCACCCGATTTTAGAAATTCAGTAACTTTTTCAAGCAAACTAGTTGGTAAGAAAAAATCGAGGTACTTGTAAATGGATGGGAATGCGAAACAGAGAAAATATGAAAGTAAATATATTACCGCACCTCTAGCAACGATAAATGAGTAGTATGCCCATCCATTTACTCTGGCGATCACATATCGCCACGGCATGTGATAACGAGATACTATATACCCGCAAGTAATCACGACGATAATTATAAAAGTGTTCATGGCAATTCTACCTCTCGAATACTATCTATCTTTTCCTGGAGTGCTTTTCTCGACTCGATATTATTTAGATCAATAAATATTTTACCAAACTCATCAACACTTATCTTCTTTTCATGCCCTACTAATATATTCCTTAGTCCTCGAGGAGCAATTAACTTCTTGATAAAAGAACAAATTAAACACCTTAGTTGTATGAATTTTTGTTTCCATTCTTTCATTTTTCTTCCTTAGTAAGCAGGTTCACTGTGCTAAAGCGACTAACGCCCAATTAAGGTGCGACAACGCTATGAAACCTGAGCTAAACCATTGCGCCGTAAACACAAAATTGAAACCAGAGTGAAATCGCCAAGCGTTAGGAGTCACTCTTAAATTGTTTGTTATATTGCCCACACGATGAAGCCAAGTTTAGCGCCAAGGTGCTGAATTAATTACAAATCTACTGGCTTTGAACTCAGAAGTAAAACGAATAGTTCGAAACTCAATCATAGACAACAAAACGCACTTGGCTAAGAAGCGAAATGAGTTGAAATTGGAGTATTTCGATTAGCTAGAATGACAAAGAATTCGAGCGAGAAACCTGACAACAAAGTGCGCTGAAGCCACAACTTTCAATGAAGTCCCCACGAAAAAGAAGCCGCGCAAAATGAACTTGAGCCAGCAAAACTTACTAATGAGGAGACTTGCGTGACGTTGTAGCTAATTAACCGACAAACATTCTACGTGCGATGGTCATTTTGATGGCATTTTTCACGAAAAGAACAGGTGTGTAGTTCGGACGCAGAACAAAGATAAACGGATAATTTAACCCTTTGAATCTTATGCAATATAACGCCCAATTAAGGTGCGACAACGCTATAACACCCAAACTAAACCATTGCACCGTAAACACAAATTTCAAATCGAAGTGAAATCGGCAAGCGTTAGGAGTCACTCTTAAATTGTTTGTTAGAAGCGTTCTTAACCGTTATGTAGAACCTAGAATTTTGGATTCGAAAGACGTAATTACTTATTCACTAGAACCACATTTGACGCAAGCATCATAAGTTCGCTTGCCTTCGCTGATAACAATGTACTTGCCTACACACTTTTCACACAAAACCAGTTTAGGATAAGCCAATTTGTCTTTTTTAGAGGATGAATCCCCTTCAGTTACATAAATTTTTCTCATTTGAACTTTCACATAATCATCTTAATGCGAACAATTATACTATGATTGAAACGAAATTTAGAACTAAGCGAGATAAGATAAATAGTTACTATAATTCAAAGTTTTATCGAAGCTTCTAACGCCGCATTAAGGTGTGAGCAACGCTGCCACCTGACCTAAGCCACTGCACCGTAAACACAAAACCCAACGTTGAACTGAAAATGCCAAGCGTTGGGAATCACTCTTAAATGCTTTGTTATAGCTCTATTTAGTACCCTAGTTTAACGAGACCATTATGAAGATATGCGGGCAACTGATACTTGGATGCTACATAATCAACGGATTCTGAACTTTGTGAACCTAGAGCTTCAGCATATAAACCATCCCAGTCGTTTGCACTCTCGCCAGACGCACCTCGGCCGATTAGCATCAAAGTTTGTAGCTCCGCCAATTCTTCAGAAGTTAACGAAGACACTTTCTGATAAAGGTCTCTATTACCGGGAACTTCTTCAATTGCATCCGACAAAGAAACCACTTGTGGTCTCCCGGTAACTGGATAGCAAATTTCCGCCAATTCAATAACTTCGCGTACTGTTTCAATAGTTAAATGATTCATGAATACCTCGTTATATAAGCTAGTTTGATACTACAAACTAGCGATAATAGCATTTGATTTCATATTTATATCTAACAGTTTCAGTATGTTAAGTTACCAAAAATGAGCTATAACGCCGCATTAAGTGGTGAGCAACGCAGACCACTGAACTTAAAGAATTTTGCCGTAAACACCGAAGTTGAAGCAAACCAAAAGTGCCGAGCGTTGGGAATCCGTCTTAAATGCTTTGTTATATGCTTTTTAGCGTCTAGCTCTTCTTTGCTGATACTCTAATGACTCGTCCGATATAATATTTGTAACTTTTCCATTTTGACGCTGAAGATGTTCAAAGTTTTGTGCTGCTTTTCGTTCAAGTCGTCTAGACCACCACTTAACTTCAGTAACCATACGTTTAGCTTTATTTCGCAGATTTTCAGCATTGGCTGATTTAGCCGTTAATGAACATTGTGGAGGTTCGATCCCCTGTTCACGGCAGTACTCAAGAGCCTCAGCCAGCCCTTTCTTATTCAAGATCGAGCTTGCCTTAAGTGCATGAGACTCAGCATAAGACATTGCTTCGCTGACCATTTCATAAATATTAGGCATATTTCCTCCGCCTGCATATAACGCCGCGTTAAGTAGTGAGCAACGCCGCCACTGAACCTAACCATACCACCGTAAACACAAGACCCAACGATGAAATCAAAAATGCCATGCGTTGGGAATCTGTCTTAAACGCTTTGTTAACTGGCAAGTTATGAGAGTGTCAACTGTGAGATCAAATCAGAATATCGACTCATGTATTCCATGTATGATTCACCATAATCAGTAAGACTGTAATGATCTTGGCTCTTCTTGACCAATCCGGAGCTGAGCAAATAAGCCATATACTGATGCAAGTCGGTATGGGAGAAAATATGAGCATAGTTTAACTTAACAGACTCAAAATACTAATGAGCATCTTGTACGCTAATAGCATTACCATTTGTAGTCATAGTACTTAACAGTTCAAATTGCGACCTGTAGATAAACTTGTTTACATGGAAGTAATTGTTCGATGCTTGCGATTGAGAAAGTGCCACTTCAGCTATTTCTAACTGTTTTTCAACTGAAATCTTATACGAGTCTCGGTGCAGCCTGATTTGCTTAAGTAATGCTTTACTATGCTTACTTTCATTTTCCTTTTGATATTCGACAAGCACCTGATAGTCCTGACTGATACTCGATATATCCGAATGATCGCTAGTAACCTGCGCAGCTTCTTTTACTTGCGCCGATTCAGAAAACTTTGCGAAAAAGCCCGCAGCTCGTAATTCAGTGACATTATTCCGCTTGAAAAACATCTCAATCGCCTTGGACAACTTTCCTCTAGAAAGAAGAACGATAAATGTCGCAGCTATCGGCCATGAAACAGCCCTAACTAAGTCGACAACATCTTTAGCAGACCAAACTATTTCTATCTTTTCTGGATTCACCTAAAGTTACCTCTGTACTATATTTGCCAGTTAACGCCCAATTAAGGTGCGAAAACGCTATAACACCCAAGCTAAACCATTGCACCGTAAACACAAATTTCAAATCGAAGTGAACTCGCCAAGCGTTAGGAGTCACTCTTAAATTGCTTGTTAGTTGCCCTTGCTCAAGGCTAGTGCTAACATTTGTACACACGAAAACTTAGGAGCCATTCATGGATACTAGAATTCAATTCCGTATTGATGACGAAATTAAACGCTTAGCTCAACAAATGGCGGAGAGCCAAGGTCGTACACTTAGCGATGCTTGCCGTGAGCTTACAGAGCAAATGGCGGAGCAACAACGAAAAACATTATCTCATGACTCTTGGATAACTGAACAAGTAAACTTAGCATTTGAGAAATTCGACTCCGGGAAAGCTACATTTGTTGATCATGACTCAGCAAAAACTAGAATGGCTGAACGAAAAGCTAAAATTCGCAATCGAGGCCATCAATGATTTTATGGGAAGAAGAATCATTGAATGATCGTGAGAAAATATTTGAATTTCTTTATGACTTCAACCCTGACGCAGCTGAAAAGACTGACGAAATCATTGAAGATAAAGTTGAAAACTTACTTGAACAACCTTTAATGGGTGTTCAACGAGATGATATTCGAGGCCGATTACTAATTATCCCCGAAATCTCTATGATCATTTCATACTGGGTCGATGGTTCAATTATTCGTGTAATGCGAGTTCTACATCAAAAGCAAAAATTTCCTGCAAACTAATAGTTTCGCAGGGCAACTAACGCCCAATTAAGGTGCGACAACGCTATAGCACCCAAGCTAAACCATTGCACCGTAAACACAAATTTCAAATCGGAGTAAAATCGGCAAGCGTTAGGAGTCACTCTTAAATTGTTTGTTAGATTTTCTTAACCTTGAACTCGACTATAATTCCCATAAAATGATGGATTGTGCTCGTATCAAGTATCTCAACCCCTGCCTCATCAACGATTTCACCGACATAGTCACTGCTTATCGTATGCGCACACACATTGACATCCAAGTGACTAAGATTTCCAACCTCAGAAAGCCATGACTTATATTGCAGCTCAAGATTTTTCTTTCTTTCACACTCTTCGGCTTCGCATTTCACTTTGTTATAAGAGTACAATGCAGAAAATAATGTAGACTGGATAACACTATTACCAGTCTTACCAGTTATATTGAAATATTCTAAGTTCCGCTTGAGATCTTTAATAACTAGCTTTCTAGCTGGATTAAAGCCCTTAAGTTCAATGACACAAATTGGTTGATGAGTCATATGGCTGCTATTTACAATATGTTCATATACCGCGATATCAGCTCTCTCTTTAGTATTAATCGTTGGCTTTCTTTCTCTGAATACTGTTGAGCCACGTTCCCAACTGTTTCCCCATTTAATAGGAGGTAAGCAATCCCTAGACAATTCCTTACGACTTTTTTCTAGGAATATCCTGTAAGGCTCACCATAAAATGAATTGAGATTATCAATTTCCCTAGCTACAGCAACAGTAAATAAGTATTCTGCATTTATCGGTTTTCCTCTTTCACCAGAAAATCGAAACATATCTTCACATGCAGACTGAGTAGCATTAAAAACTTGTTTGTACACCTTGAACTCCAATAAAAATCTAACGCCCAATTAAGGTGCGATAACGCTATAAAAACAGAGCTAAACCATTGCGCCGTAAACACAAATTTCAAACCGGAGTAAAATCGGCAAGCGTTAGGAGTCACTCTTAAATTGTTTGTTATGAGACATTATTACACAGTATTTTTTCTTGTACTTTTTATACTCATAACCCTTTGCACACCAGTCGCAACCAGAATAAAACACTGCCCCAACTATAGTTATTAGATAAATTCTATACGATACAATTGGAGATAAATTTAAATAGAAATCGTTTTTAACGAATGCACCACCAAAAAAAAATGGAATACAGAGTCCTAAACCACGACTTAAAAAGTGTCTAAAAAAGCCTTTTCGTTGAATTTTCAACCACTCTACTCGTCTTTTTCTATCCATAAATTTACTGTAGTCCTCCAAATGACTCTGGTGTACCCCACAAAAAGTAGACAGTACATAACTACATACTTTCGTACTCAACGGGGCTGACATGCCCCAACGCTGAGTGTCTTCTTTTTCGATTGTAGAACACTTCGATATATTCGAAGATCCCCATTCGGGCTTCTTCGATTGTTTGATAATCTTCTGCGTAAATCAATTCGACTTTCAGTCGACTGAAGAACGACTCCATTACTGCATTGTCCCAACAGTTACCCTGACGGCTCATGCTTGGTACGCCTCCATGCTTTCGCATGAAGTCCTGATACTTATAAGCTCTGTATTGTACACCACGGTCTGAGTGGATTAAGACGCCTTTCGGCGGCTTGCGTGACTTAAACGCCATTTTCAAAGCGTTGGTGATGAGCACCTCTGTCATATTGGTGTCTAATGACCAACCCACAATGCGTCTCGAGTGAAGGTCTAACACTGTCGCAAGATAGAGCCAACGGCTCTTTACCCAGATATAGGTGATGTCGGTGACCCACTTCTGGTTGGGGCTCTCGGCCTCAAAGTCTCTACGCAATAAATTATCGGCGACATTCGTCATCGCCGCGACATCTTTACTGTATTTAAACCCTTTTCCATTTCGAGCCTTAATACCCTTTTTCGTCATAATATCAGCAATATAGTTCACACTGCAGGCATAGCCTGCTTTGTTTAACTCTTCAGCTAAGCGAACTGAACCATACCTAGCCCGATACTCGGCAAAGGTACACATAACTAGCTGTTCAAAGCGGCTTCGACGCTTTGCTCGCTCGCTAAGCGAGCGACCTAACCATTTGTAGTAACCACTCGGGGACACGCCTAATGCACAACACATAAGAACAACGGCATACTCACCCACATAACTTTCGATGAACTCGTACTTCACTCTTGCTGCTTCGCGAAGTACGCCGAGACCTTCTTTAGGAATTCCATCTCATCTTTAAGTCGTTTGTTTTCGCGCTTAAGCGCTCGCAGTTCTTCGGATTCTTTCTTGGAGTAATCAACACCGTCTAAGGTGTTAAACTGTTTATCAGACAAGCGGTTAAATTGACGCTTCCAGTTAGCAATCTGTTGGGCGCTGACGCCCAACTCTTTCGCAACGGATGCGGCTGTACGACCTGGAAGCTCGGACAGACGAACTGCTTCTTTGCGGAATTCTTCGGTATACGCTGGATTACGATGTTTAGCCATAAATCACCTCTCAATTAGACCCTAGATCTAACTTAGTAAAGTGTCTACTAAACGTGGGGTACTCGGGAGCCTAACGCCGCGTTAAGGTGCGACAAACAAGTGTGCCATACTTGAGCGAAGCGAAAACGGCACGCGTTTGGAGTCACTCTTAAACGCTTTGTTATGAAAATTTCTCACCACGTGCGCCTACCCCTTAACACCAAGCAAGATTGTACACTCAGAACGTCCTAGACCGTAAAAACTGGAACAAAGAAAACCATATTCAGAAATGTGGTTAGTGAGCTCTTTATTTACAGCTTCATACTCGTCTAGCTCTGTCCCTGCATGAGCAAGATAAACACCACCAACTATCACTCCAAACTCCTGAGCTGCCATAAAATCAAGAGCTGAACTTTTACGATTAAAAGCAAATAGGAAATCAGAAGATTGATTGAGGTTTCTAATGTCAGCAATATCGATATTATTCGGCATTTCATCTGAGAAAAGCTTACCAGTTAAGTTCTGAACAACATCATGGATTGCAGCTAAGTCGTTTGAGGGGTTTTCAAAATTAACCAACTCAAGTCCTTTACCTGCACACACTTGAACTAATTTTTCACTTTGCTCTGGGCACAGGCCAGAAACAAAAAGCGCATCAAAATTGGAAACCTGCAATGAAGAGCCCAAAATATCTTCAAGTGGAATGAAGGTACCATTTGGCACAGAATCCAGATCAGGAAGAGAAATAGCTAACTGCAATTCATCCATATCAATTTCAATTGGTTCAAACATGACATTCCCTATTTTATGCGATTTTCATAACGCCGCGTTAAGTGGTGAGCAACGCTACCACAAGACTCAAGACATTATGCCATAAACACTGATGCATATCTTTAAACTGAAACCGCCAAGCGTTGGGAATCCGTCTTAAACGCTTTGTTAGCACAGCACTTAACACCCAACAAACAAAACATCATGCCATTTATATAAAAAGGCAATTAGCGATGATACGATTGGTAGACTTACTATTACCCAAGAGTCACTATGAATAAATACAATCCTCCTAAAGTACAAACGGGCATACTTGCAGAGCTAAAAGAAAAGCAATCGGACTCACACCCAGATACCAGAGGTTACGTGAATATTGATGGAGTGATGTATTGGATAAGTGGCTGGAAAAAAGTTGTTCCAGCAGATGGTACCTCATTTCAAACGTTGGCATTTACTAAGTTTTCTCAAGCCGATATCGAAAAATATTTAGCTTCTGAAATACCAAAAAGTATCGAGACTGACGATACTCCTACTAAAGAGAATGATGAGGTTTCAATTAAAGAAAACGAATTAACACTTCTTATTGAAGAAATGAAACAGTATGGTTTTTTAACTAGTAAAGAGCTGTCTAGTTTTATCGTCAGAAACCCTCAGTTGAGGATGAAGTACTCTAATATATCAGGTGTAGTTAAGTTAAAAGAAAACAATCATGAATGGGATTTTCACGGTGGATTCCCTGCCGATATTTACAAGAAAGTATGTATAGCTTTAGGGCTGTCTGATCAAGGCAGCAATGCGAAATATGCGGGATTTAGAAAGTATGACGATAGTAACTATGATGACATCATATAGTTTTTACTGATCGACTACTATTGGCGATGAGCTTATTCGTGCTTGCTAACGCCGCGTTAAGTGGTGAGCAACGCTACCACTCTACCTAAACCATTGTGACATAATCACTTAACTCAAAGTAAGCGGAAAGTGCCAAGCGTTGGGAATCCGTCTTAAACGCATTGTTATGCTCGTACTTCAACACGATCCCCATGACTTGGTGGAGTAGATGTAACAACGAAATACAGGTCTGTTTGACCTCGATTACTCAGTTGGTGTGGAGTATCACTTGCCACATGAAAACCTTGATTTTCGAGTAATTCAAAAATTTCCCCGTTTACTTCTAATGTCGCACAACCAGATATAACAAAGAAAAACTGTTCTGACTTCTTGTGGAGGTGACGAACCTCAGAGCAACCAGGAGGAACTCGTTCTTGAATTACACTGAGGTTCTGAGACTTAACTAGGTGCCAACCATCGCACTGCTCACCCCATTGATAATGTTCAGAATTTTTCACGGATACTACTGCCAAATTTCCTCCTAGAGCATAACGCCGCATTAAGGTGTGAGCGGCGCTTGGCTATACTTGAGCGAAGCGAAACTGCCAAGCGTTGCGAATCACTCTTAAATGCTTTGTTATGCTACTGATTTCGAGGGTTTACCTTGAGTAAGAAAGACCCAAGCGAAGAACAACATAAAGACAAAGTCATTTAACCCGTAGATGCTGTAGAAAATACCTGCAAATAAGTCTTGTTCATAGACACTACCAAGACTGTTCTCATTAAACCAAAGTAACCAAGCAACCACATACACGAGTTTCTCGATAGCAAATGCGCCCGCTAACCATTTGACTCCAGATGTAATCGAAGCTGCACCTAGGTAAGCTAAGCCCCATACAACAATCATCAGCAAACCAAAGTTAGACATAACTACAGGGTCAAATTCATTGATAACAGAATTAGTAAACGCACGAGAGAAAATCAGTACACCACCGATATTCATCATCGCAGCAGCGATAAAACCTAACTTTACATTGTCGTATTTCATACTTTCTCCGCCACCCAAAGCTTTTATGACAGCTTAGGGTAATATTAAACTCAGCTCCCAGTTTAACAGCTCTTGTCGACAAACTGGATAAGTAGCATAACGCCCAATTAAGGTGCGACAACGCTATAACACCAAACTAAACCACTGCACCGTAAACACAAAATTCAAACCGGAGTGAAATCGACAAGCGTTAGGAGTCACTCTTAAATTGTTTGTTATGCGTTTTTTCCAAGCTCAGAATCTAACCCTAACTTACTGCTAAAAACGAGCATACAACTAACTAAAATACCTATCTCGAAAAGCTGACATAGAAAAGATGCCGTCTTAAGCACCAGACCTGAATCCATCCACGGTATTGCTATTTCGATTAGCACAGCGGTTAGAACCAAAGTATACCCAACTCGTTGATGCCATTTACCTAAAACTGAAGAAAAATGGTGGAAAGCTAACAAATAGAACACCGAAAAAAAAGGCATTATAAACCAGGTAAAATACTCAAGAATTTCAATCAACGAGTTACTACCTTCGCCCAAAGTCGCCATTAGAATCGGGATAATAAAATTGAGTATCATGTAAAGAAACGGATAGGTAAGAATACCCAAGGCAAGATACCGAACTGATTTTATAACTCTACTTTCCACTTGTACTACCTTCTCAAGTTGGAGTGACGCATAACGCCGCGTTAAGTGGTGAGCAACGCAGGCCACCTTACCTAAACCATTGTGACATAAACACTTAACCTGAAGAAAGCCGAAAGTGCCAAGCGTTGGGAATCCGTCTTAAACGCTTTGTTAGTTTTGTTCTAAAAACGACGACTCCATTAACTCTAATTTATCGTCACGCTTCCTAGCTTGGTTTATTCTAAAGTTCTCATGTTTGAGTTTATCGAAAGCTTCCGGATTTCGGACACAATGGTAGTGATGATGCTCCATTAGTCTTTGCTCCTCTTCCTTGGCAACCTCTGCTTCAGATTTGATTTTTTGACCATTAATTGCTAACCATTTATCTGCACATTTGTACCATGCGTAAATTAGCGATATCGCAGCAAATACTGGAGTTGACCAACCAAGAAACGAAATTATCGCCGGAAAAACCACCAAAGTTGTAACTGCCCAATACTTCAATAACTTCCTAGATCGTAAATCTGCGTTAATTTTCATTTGAGCTTCAGACGAAGTGGTAAATGCTAACCCTTTATATATCCGTTTAAGCTCAGTTTCTGTCGGCATAGCTTTATCCAATTCACTCTGAATAAACCCACCCCAGCGAAATTTGTGAAGTTCCTCGCCACACACATAGGAACCCCCAACCAATAGCGATATTCCATTTCAACGATTTCCTTACATTCAGAAATCGTAAGATCGTCTATAATACGAACAGAAACAAAGGGCTTACTCTCAGCATTACCTATTACTAAAGGGTCATATTTTACGTAATAACCTCCTCGCTTAATCTCTAGACTTTCAAACATCACCCAATTATTCATATATCCTCAAAAAACTAACGCCGCGTTAAGTGGTGAGCAACGCAGGCCACCTTACCTAAACCATTGTGACATAAACACTTAACCTGAAGAAAGCCGAAAGTGCCAAGCGTTGGGAATCCGTCTTAAACGCTTTGTTAGTTTTGTTCTAAAAACGACGACTCCATTAACTCTAATTTATCGTCACGCTTCTTAGCTTGGTTTATTCTAAAGTTCTCATGTTTGAGTTTATCGAAAGCTTCCGGATTTCGGACACAATGGTAGTGATGATGCTCCATTAGTCTTTGCTCCTCTTCCTTGGCAACCTCGGCTTCAGATTTGATTTTTTGACCATTAATTGCTAACCATTTATCTGCACATTTGTACCATGCGTAAATTAGCGATATCGCAGCAAATACTGGAGTTGACCAACCAAGAAACGAAATTATCGCCGGAAAAACCACCAAAGTTGTAACTGCCCAATACTTCAATAACTTCCTAGATCGTAAATCTGCGTTAATTTTCATTTGAGCTTCAGACGAAGTGGTAAATGCTAACCCTTTATATATCCGTTTAAGCTCAGTTTCTGTCGGCATAGCTTTATCCAATTCACTCTGAATAAACCCACCCCAGCGAAATTTGTGAAGTTCCTCGCCACACACATAGGAACACCCAACCAATTGCTCACAATAATGTTCACGAGACTTTTCATAACGAAGGTTAACTTGCAGTGGTACTGGGAATCTTTTAAACCAATAGCGATATTCCATTTCAACGATTTCCTTACATTCAGAAATCGTAAGATCGTCTATAATACGAACAGAAACAAAGGGCTTACTCTCAGCATTACCTATTACTAAAGGGTCATATTTTACGTAATAACCTCCTCGCTTAATCTCTAGACTTTCAAACATCACCCAATTATTCATATATCCTCAAAAAACTAACGCCGCGTTAAGTAGTGAGCAACGCCTGCCACCCAACCTAAACCATTGCACCGTAAACACCAAAACTGACTTGAACTGAAAATACCGAGCGTTGGGAATCTGTCTTAAACGCTTTGTTATGTGCTCATATCAACAAGTTGCATTTGATGGATTTTTATGTATAAATAACCACTGTTTATAAACACAGCTCAAATCAAGGCGAGGCAGTATGAAAAAAATATTATTTGTTGCAGCACTACTGACAGCAAGTAGCGTTTACGCTAAAGAACCACAAGATTACTTAATCAAAATAGTCAACGATGACAACCAAGTTGTTTACCAAACTGGTGCAGGTTCGGCAATTGGCTTTCAAGCCCATAGTAGCATCAGGGAGAAAGGTACACTAGTTAGGGAGTGTCACAAATCTAACGGAAAAACAAAAAGTATCGCAAAGTCAGAATCTTACGACACTGGATATAGTAGCGAAATAGACCTTACAAAAGGGAACGTGAACATTGCCATAAGTTCTGTCGATTATAGTGATTATTCTAAACCTGACAAATCACTCGAATGTGAAAACACGGGGCAACCAAAGCAACTAATCGAAAGGTATTCTATTTCTTTTGAAACCGATTTAGAAACCATACAAGAATTCAAGTTGAGCTCTAAATACCGATTACAAGTACAAACTCTAGACAGCATCTAGATAATGCCTGCCACCTCAAAAGGGTGGCAATTTTCTGGGCACATAACGCCGCGTTAAGTGGTGAGCAACGCATACCACCCTACCTAAACCATTGTGCCGTAAACACTAAAACTGAATCAAACCGAAAATGCCGAGCGTTGGGAATCCGTCTTAAACGCTTTGTTATGTGTATTTTCATTCGATTAACTCGGACAACTTCTTATCCGCAATTTGTTTACCCAATGCAAATACTACTTTGACAGTTTCGGCAGGACCGGAGTCCTTAAAAGATGTTTTGACCTTCTCAAAAACACCCGGTTTAACAAGATCTGCTGCAAACTGATGACCTTGAGCTGTTAGTCGAAGTGGTCGGAAACTAATCTTGTAAGTGGAACCAAAACGATTAAAGCCTAACCCTTGATTTTGACCTACGCTCTCTAATAAACCTTGATCCTCTAATATTGCCAGATGAAAAACTAATGTCTTAAGAACGTCTTCATTATCATGTAAGTGCTTAAACTTAGGTAAGTTCAACATAAAGTCAGGGCTATCATGGGCTAATACTGAGTCCAAAAAGCTTTTTAAATAATCCAAATCAATTCTCATAATTTCCCAAACCTCCGCATACACATAACGCCGCATTAAGGGGTGAACAACGCCTCCACCCAACCTAAAGCATTGTACCGTAAACACTAAATTTGAAGTAGATGCAAAAATGCCAAGCGTTGAGAATCCCTCTTAAATGCTTTGTTATATTGCCCGCATGACAGAGCCAAGTTTAGCGCCAAGGTGCTGAATTGGTTACAAATCTACTGGTTCTGAACTCAGATGTAAAATGGATAGTTCGAAACTCAATCATAGACAACAAAACGCACTTGGCTAAGAAACGAAATGAGGCAAAATTTGAATAGTTCAGTTAGCCAGAATGACAAAGAATTTGAGCGAGAAACCTGACAGCAAAGTGCACTGAAGCCACAACTTTAAATGAAGTCCTCACAAAAAAGAAGCCGCGCAAAATGAACTTGAGCCAGTAAAACTTACTAACGAGGAGACTTGCGTGACGTTGCAGCTAATTAACCGCCACACTTTCTACGTGCGATGGTCATTTTGATGGCAAATTTCACGAGACGAACAGGTGTGTAACTCGGACGCAGAACAAAGATAAACGAATAATTTAACCCTTTGAATCTTATGCAATATAACGCCCAATTAAGGTGCGACAACGCTGTAACACCCAAGCTAAACCATTGCACCGTAAACACTAAATTCAAATCGGAGTAAACTCGCCACGCGTTGGGAGTCACTCTTAAATTGTTTGTTATATTGCCCGCACGACAGAGCCAAGTTTAGCGCCAAGGTGCTGAATTAACTACAAATCTACTGGCTTTGAACTCAGATGTAAAATGGATAGCTCGAAACTCTGTCATAAACAACAAAACGCACTTGGCTAAGAAGCAAAATAAGTTGAAATTGGAGTTATTCGATTAGCCAGAATGACAAAGAAGTCGAGCGAGAAACCTGACAGCAAAGCGCGCTGAAGCCACAACTTACAATGAAGTTTCCACGAAAAAGAAGCCGCGCAAAATGAACTTGAGCCAGCAAAACTTATTAACGAGGAGACTTGCGTGACGTTGCACTTAATTAGCCGACAAACTTTCTACGTGCGATGGTCATTTTGATGGCAACTTTCACGAAACGAACAGGTGTGTAGCTCGGACGCAGAACAAAGATAAACGGAGAATTTAACCCTTTGAATCTTATGCAATATAACGCCGCATTAAGGGGTGAACAACGCCTCCACCCAACCTAAAGCATTGTACCGTAAACACTAAATTTGAAGTAGATGCAAAAATGCCGAGCGTTGAGAATCCCTCTTAAATGCTTTGTTATATGGTCCTGGCAACGTAACTAATTTTTGACGTTCATTTCTTTTGCGCGGTCATAGCAAGCACCGCAAAGTAGTGTTACGCCAGCAAAGGCTTCAGATTCATCATTCCACTCACCACCATCGCTATTTACTTTGTCTTCGCAAGCACTGCACCATGAATCTGGTCGTTCATTCCCAGGCTCAGGTTCTGCCGACCAGAATCCCCTCGGCTTTCCGTCGCGAAGGCTTTCTACGACATGCTGACATACATACGTAGCCTGCTGCTTTCCGTGAGTACAACACTCAACATATTGTTCTTCTTCATTCATACCTTTGAAACCTTATAACGCCGCATTAAGGGGTGAACAACGCCTCCACCCCACCTAAAGCATTGTACCGTAAACACTAAATTTGAAGTAGATGCAAAAATGCCAAGCGTTGAGAATCCCTCTTAAATGCTTTGTTATATTGCCCGCACGACAGAGCCAAGTTTAGCGCCAAGGTGCTGAATTGACTACAAATCTACTTGCTTTGAACTCAGAAGTAAAACGGATAGCTCGAAACTCAACCATAGACAATAACACGCACTTGGCTAAGAAGCGAAATTAGGCAAATTTGAGTCATTCGATTCGCCAGAATGACAAAGAATTCGAGCGAGAAACCTGACAACAAAGTACGCTGAAGCCACAACTTTCAATGAAGTTCCCACGATAAAGAAGCCGCGCAAAATGGACTAAAGCCAGCAAAACTTACTAACGAGGAGACTTGCGTGACGTTGCAGCTAATTAACCGACACACTTTCTACGTGCGATGATCATTTTGATGGCATTTTTCACGAAAAGAACAGGTGTGTAGCTCGGACGCAGAACAAAGATAAACGGATAATTTAACCCTTTGAATTTTATGCAATATAACGCCGCATTAAGGGGTGAACAACGCCTCCACCCAACCTAAAGCATTGTACCGTAAACACTAAATTTGAAGTAGATGCAAAAATGCCAAGCGTTGAGAATCCCTCTTAAATGCTTTGTTATATTGCCCGCACGACAGAGCCAAGTTTAGCGCCAAGGTGCTGAATTGGTTAAAAATTTACTGGCTTTAAACTCAGATGTAAAACGGATAGTTCGAAACTCAATCATAGACAATAAAACGCACTTGGCTAAGAAGCGAAATGATCTGAAATTAGAGCCATTCGATTAGCCAGAATGACAAAGAATTCGAGCGAGAAACCTGACAACAAAGTGCGCTGAAGCCACAATTCTCAATGAAGTACCCACGAAAAGAAGCCGCGCAAAATTAACTTGAGCCAGCAAAACTTACTAACGAGGAGACTTGCGTGACGTTGCAGCTAATTAACCGACAAACATTCTACGTGCGATGGCCATTTTGATGGCATTTTTCACGAAAAGAACAGGTGTGTAGTTCGGACGCAGAACAAAGATAAACGGATAATTTAACCCTTTGAATCTTATGCAATATAACGCCGCGTTAAGTGGTGAGCAACGCTAACCACCGTACCTAAACCATTGTGACATAAACACTTAAAATGAAGAAAGCCGAAAACGCCATGCGTTGGGAATCCGTCTTAAACGCTTTGTTATGTTTTAACACAAACGGTTGATTTATTTGGCAAAGAACTGCAATGCAGACCTAGATTTCTGAATCAAATCACAAGCTCGGACTCACTTGACCGCCAGATGCGCCAAGCCAGAAACACGTAAGCCCACTTCCCTGACAATGAGGCAACTCGATCAAGCCTCAACAAACGCCCTTTCTTAGCAAAAGCAGCGCAGAACAATGGTTAATTGCCGAGGCAACTGCCAAGGTTATCGGCTGATTGGGAAATAAGCCCAAAGCGACTTTGAGCCAGAGAAACAAGACGACTAAACCACCCTGAAACCTGAATGAAGCAACCCACGAACTTTGGCATGTTTTACGGGTTAAGTAAATCAAGAATGGGGACAGACAATAGTGATTTTCTGAGTCTACTCGCAACGAATAGCCAAAAGGGCAAAGAACGACTCAAAGGCATTTAAGCCATTGAAATACTAGTAAAACATAACGCCGCGTTAAGTGGCGAGCAACGCTACCACTGCACTCAAGACATTATGCCATAAACACTGGTGCATATCTTTGAACTAAAGCCGCCAAGCGTTGGGAGTCCGTCTTAAACGCTTTGTTATATTGCCCGCACGACAGAGCCAAGTTTAGCGCCAAGGTGCTGAATTGGCTACAAATCTACTGGCTTTGAACTCAGAAGTAAAATGGATAGTTCTGAGTTCAATCATAGACAATAAAACGCACTTGGCTAAGAAACGAAATGAGTTGAGATTAGAGAAGTTCGATTAGCCAAAGTGACAAAGAATTCGAGCGAGAAACCTGACAACAAAGTGCGCTGAAGCCACAACTTTCAATGAAGTCCCCACGAAAAAGAAGCCGCGCAAAATGAACTTGAGCCAGCAAAACTTACTAATGAGGAGACTTGCGTGACGTTGCAGCTAATTAACCGACAAACATTCTACGTGCGATGGCCATTTTGATGGCATTTTTCACGGAACGAACAGGTGTGTAGCTCGAACGTAGAACAAAGATAAACGGATAATTTAACCCTTTGAATCTTATGCAATATAACGCCCAATTAAGGGGTGAGCAACGCTACCACCCAAACCTAAAGCATTCTGCCATAAACACTTAAGTGAAGTAGAACCAAAAATACCAAGCGTTGGGAATCCCACTTAAATTGTTTGTTATGTGACCACATGACGGTTAAAACTACTTTTCAGACATACATTCTGTTAAAGTCTTTTTGATGTCTGTAACCTAAATAAGGAGGTACTTATGTCATCACTAATTGATGCTGCTGAGTTTGTTTGCGATAGCATCCAAGCTAACCGAGTAGCACACAACGCTCGAAACGAGTTGTACCATTTCTTGATGGCTGTAAACAAGCACGGCTTGCAAGCAGTTGTTGAAGAAACCACTCGTTTGCTAATGTCTCGAGGGCATTCATACCTTCAAGCATCTCGCATGTCTATCGAACGAGCAACACATATGTTTGAAGTAGCAAACGGAACGAAGACTTATCAAAATGTTAGAAATACATTAGATAATGCACAATCAAACCCGGCAGTTCATACTGCACGTGTTGACTACGATTACTAAATAGTTTAACGGTAAATAAGCCAGAGGGAAGCACTAGTTTTACATGCGCTTCCCTTTATTCAACTCGGGTTACATAACGCCGCGTTAAGTGGTGAACAGCGCTACCACTGCACTCAAGACATTATGCCATAAACACTGATGCATATCTTTAAACTGAAGCCGCCAAGCGTTGTGAATCCGTCTTAAACGCTTTGTTATATGCAAACTCCCATCCCAAATGCAGAGCCAATTTCACTATTGATGATAGACTCAATCAATAACCTCCTAATTCAAAGTAAACACCATGAAAGACTGCAACCAATGTGGGAAATGCTGCATCAAATATGGCGATGGTGATTTAGCAGCCACGCAGGAAGAAATAGACCTGTGGGAGCTGTTTAATCCAGATATCTTTGAATATGTGAAAGATGGGAAAATCTGGTTTGATCCAGAAACCAGAGAACAATTAAACCATTGTCCATTTTTGGAGTTAGTCCCGAAGTCAAAGCCAGAAGAGAAAGATAAATATACATGCAGTATTTACTTCGACCGACCAGAAGATTGTCGCCACTACCCTAGCTACATCAACGAAATGGTTCGAGACGAATGTGAAATGATTGAAATCACTGACTTAGAAAACCCTAAGAAAGCTCAGAAAAACCTCGATAAGCTGATGAGTTCAAGCCGACCTTCGAGCTATTCCTAGGTTGATTTAGGCAATTGCATATAACGCCCAATTAAGGTGCGACAACGCTATAGCACCCAAACTAAACCATTGCACCGTAAACACAAATTTCAAACCGGAGTAAACTCACCACGCGTTGGGAGTCACTCTTAAATTGTTTGTTATATTGCCCGCAAGACAGAGCCAAGTTTAGCGCCAAGGTACTGAATTGGTTACAAATCTACTGGCTTTGGACTCAGAAGTAAAACGGATAGTTCGAAACTCAATCATAGATAACAAAACGCACTTGGCTAAGAAGCGAAATAAATTGAAATTGGAGTTATTCGATTAACCAGAATGACAAAGAATTCGAGCGAGAAATCTGACGACAAAGTGCGCTGAAGCCACAACTTTCAATGAAGTCCCCACGAAAGAGAAGCCGCGCAAAATGAACATTAGCCAGCAAACTTACTAACGAGGAGACTTGCGTGACGTTGCAGCTAATTAACAGCCAAACTTTCTACGTGCGATGGCTATTTTGATGGCAACTTTCACGAGACGAACAGGTGTGTAGCTCGAACGCAGAACAAAGATAAACGAATAATTTAACTCTTTGAATCTTATGCAATATAACGCCGCGTTAAGTGGCGAGCAACGCTACCACTGCACTCAAGACATCATACCATAAACACTGATGCATATCTTTGAACTAAAGCCGCCAAGCGTTGGGAGTCCGTCTTAAACGCTTTGTTATATTGCCCGCACGACAGAGCCAAGTTTAGCGCCAAGGTGCTGAATTGGTTACAAATCTACTGGCTTTGAACTCAGAAGTAAAATGGATAGTTCGAAACTCAATCATAGACAACGGAACGTACTTGGCTAAGAAACGAAATTAGGCAAATTTGAGTAATGCGATTCGCAAAAATGACAAAGGATTCGAGCGAGAAACTTGACGGCAAAGTGCACTGAAACCACGATTTTCAAGTTAGCATCCACGAAAAAGAAGCCGCGAAAAATGAACTTGAGCCAGCGAAACTTACTAACGAGGAGACTTGCGTGACGTTGCAGCTAATTAACCGACAAACATTCTACGTGCGATGGTCATTTTGATGGCAACTTTCGCGAAACAAACAGGTGTGTAGCTCGAACGCAGAAAAAAGATAAACGGATATTTTAACCCTTTGAATCTTATGCAATATAACGCCGCATTAAGGGGTGAACAACGCCCCCACCCGACCTAAAGTATTGTACCGTAAACACTAAATTTGAAGTAGATACAAAAATGCCAAGCGTTGAGAATCCCTCTTAAATGCTTTGTTATAATGCCCGCACGACAGAGCCAAGTTTAGCGCCAAGGTGCTGAATTGGTTACAAATCTACTGGCTGTGAACTCAGAAGTAAAATGGATAGCTCAAAACTCAACCATAGACAATAAAACGCACTTGGCTAAGAAGCGAAATGAGCTAAAATTAGAGCCATTCGATTAGCCAGAATGACAAAGAATTCGAACGAGAAACCTGACAGCAAAGTGCGCTGAAGCCACAATTTTCAATAAAACCCCCACCAAAATGAAGCCGCGCAAAATGAACTTGAGCCAACAAAACTTACTAACGAGGAGACTTGCGTGACGTTGCAGCTAATTAACCGCCACACTTTCTACGTGCGATGGTCATTTTGATGGCATTTTTCACGAAACGAACAGGTGTGTAGCTTAAACGTAGGACAAAGATAAACGGATAATTTAACCCTTTGAATCTTATGCAATATAACGCCGCATTAAGGGGTGAACAACGCCTCCACCCGACCTAAAGTATTGTACCGTAAACACTAAATTTGAAGTAGATACAAAAATGCCAAGCGTTGAGAATCCCTCTTAAATGCTTTGTTATATTGCCCGCACGACAAAGCCCAATTTAGCGCCAAGGTACTGAATTGATTACAAATCTACTGGCTTTGAACTCAGAAGTAAAATGGATAGTTCGAAACTCAACCATAGACAACAAAACGCACTTGGCTAAGAAACGAAACTAGGCAAAATTTGAATGGTTCTGTTAGCCAGAATGACAAAGAATTCGAGCGAGAAACCTGACAACAAAGTGCGCTGAAGCCACGATTTTCAATGAAGTTCCCACCAAAAAGAAACCGCGCAAAATGAACTTGAGCCAACAAAACTTACTAACGAGGAGACTTGCGTGACGTTGCAGCTAATTAGCCGACAAACTTTCTACGTGCGATGGTCATTTTGATGGCATTTTTCACGAAAAGAACAGGTGTGTAGTTCGGACGCAGAACAAAGATAAACGGATAATTTAACCCTTTGAATCTTATGCAATATAACGCCCGCTTAAGTGGTGAGCAACGCAATACCGATGTTTCCGCACACCACCTTAATCATTTAAATCAACGCATGGTAAAAATGCCACGCGTTGCGAATCCGTCTTAAAGCGTTTGTTAGCCGCTCATTCTCAAAGGTTATTGTTTACTCAACAGGAACTTACGCAAATCTCTTTCGGCACGCATAACAAACAGAATAAATACTTTGTCTGCGTCTTGTTTATAGAATACACGACATGGATTAACAACAACCTCACGGTAACTTAAATGTTCTAATTCAGGTGGAATACGCCCTGATTCCGGAAAACTCTCTAGACGCTCAACTTTAGAGAAAATCGTTTGAACCAATTGCTTTGCTGAAACGACATTTTCAAGTGCGATATATTCAGCGATATCATTGAGGTCGGATAACGCTGGCTCAGTCCAGATTATTTCAGCCATTTTGACATTTTGTCCTTGGCTGCTTCGTGATTAACCACTTTGCCATCAGCTAGTGCGCGTTCGCCTCGCGCAATACCCTCAAGAATTGACAAACGGTTTTGCATAAACTCGTAATCATCAACATCGATCAAATATGCAGATGGTTTACCGTGCTCGGTAATTAATACTGGTTCTTTAGTGTCGTGTAGATCGGCTAGGATCTTAGTTGCTTGACGCTTGAGTGATGTGACTAATTCTACTTTCATGAGAGCAACTCCAAAGGAATACTATAGTGATACTATTCTATCACTTTACGTATAGCAAGCTCCATGACGGCTAACGCCGCGTTAAGTGGTGAGCAACGCTACCACCTTACCTAAACCATTGTGACATAATCACTTAAACTGAAGAAAGCCAAAAATGCTAAGCGTTGGGAATCCGTCTTAAACGCTTTGTTATACGTTTATTGACATCTAATTTTAAGTTGTTGAATTTCTTTTACATTACATTCAAAACTTATATCACTTAAACTCCCTATTTCAACGTCATGAGCTTTGTCACCACTAATACCCTGAATACAGAGACGGAACTCTTGTTGGTGTGAGTAAACAATATCTTTTTTAAAGGGGGTTAAGAAATCAATTCCATTAGAGAAATCAATATACTCAACGGTCCCTCGACGATAAGCAATTCCTGTTTTATCGAAATAGGAATCCAACCGTTCATAGAAGGTTTTCAGGTCATGAATGATAACTACATGATCATATTCAAAGTCATTTAATAAATTAACATCGATGACGTCTGAAAGTTGGATAGCACCTTGAACTTCAACTATTGCGTAGTACATACAAAAAATCCGCGACCCTTCATATATTTCGTTGAAGTGTCGGCTAACCACATCATTTGAGTAAGCTATTTGTTCATAATCATTTGTATCAGGGTTTAATTTGGAAATAGTGACATCATGATGTCGCCCCACTCTGTGAGCTCCTTCATTCAGGTCTCCAATTTCACCATTTTCTGATGCACGGTATGACTTGAATGACCCCATACGAAACTGTCCATGGCTACGGAATTTAGGTAGGTAGGACGACTTACCGAATTTAATCAATAGATGAAGATACATACAGCCTCTTTAAACGTATAACGCCCAATTAAGATGCGACAACGCTATAACACCCAAACTAAACCATTGCGCCGTAACCACAAAATTCAAACCGGAGTGAAACCGCCACGCGTTGGGAGTCACTCTTAAATTGTTTGTTATGAAGCAGTTCTATCGGCTGGATGATTAACCCCGTCGTTTGTAACCACATCACCTAAATCAAATGGATTTACACCCTCAAGACAGCCAATATTAAAACCGTATTCTGTGGGAATTGAGCGACGTTGATGATGCGTATAAATACCACAATTTGAACAGAAGTAATGTTTCGCTGTATTCGTGTTAAATTGATACAACTTCAGAAATTCTTGTCCTTCAATGATTCTAATACCACTCAAATCGACGGAACCAACAATTGCGCCTTTTCTTCGACAAATTGAGCAATCGCACCTTCTAGGGTTTTCGATCCCATTTGGTAATGTTAACTCAAGAACTACCGAACCGCAGTGGCACGTAGCTCTATGTTTTAGCTTAATTTTTGTATTTCCAACTTGATCAATCATACTTAAAGCCTCCTTGCTTCATAACGCCGCATTAAGTGGTGAGCAACGCAGACCACTGGATTTAAAGTATTGTTCCGTAAACACAAAACCCAAAGCAAACCTAAAATTCCGAGCGTTGGGAATCCGTCTTAAATGCTTTGTTAGGCTAATTACTCACGGCACTCTCTTTTTGTAATTCCAGTGCCTTTATTCTTCCATTACTGCTCAAACGAACCTTGGTTTCGTGGAAGCTATTGATCTTCAATAAACCTTTTCCTTCCAGCACACGACATGCCTCTAAAATCTCCAATTTAGTAAATGGCGCTGAACTATAGTTTATATTTCGAATGTCCCACCATTCATCTACAACCTCACCTAGCTGATTGATTAGGCTCAATTCCAACTTAGAAAGGTTCTTACTTCGTGCCTTTTGAGCTTTGTCTGAAAGCAAGGCTAATATTGCAATTTTGGAGTAACTCAAACCCCAAAATACCTGTAAGCAACCAGAAAACACTGTCACACCTAAAACAACGGTTGCCCATGCTTTAGGTAATGGTTCTAAGATATTCGGAAATATCGTCGGGGTGATTAACAGAGCTAGACCCGTTATACAACATGCTCCAGTAAGTGTTTTAGAAACCGTAACATTCTTAAATATTTCAGAAACCCAGTTCACTCAATACCTCTTATTTACACTATTAGCCTAACGCCCAATTAAGGTGCGACAACGCTATAACACCCAAGCTAAACCATTGCACCGTAAACACAAAATTCAAATCGGAGTAAAATCGGCAAGCGTTAGGAGTCACTCTTAAATTGTTTGTTATACGAACATTTCCTCATATGTGCTGATTGCTTTAAATGCACCGCTTAGATCATTTTTACCATTAAAGTCATGCTTAACAGCAATGACGTCACAGCCACTAGATTTACCAGCACGAATGCCCGCTGTGGAATCTTCAAACACAATGGTTTGCTCAGGTGAAGCCGATAATTTACCAAGAGCTAAAGTATAGGCTTCAGGATCAGGTTTATGCTTAGTTACGTGCTCCTGCGTGATAACAAGGTCAAAAGCATTCTCTAGCTGCAACGAGGCTAAAATATTATCCACCATCCATGTTGCTGCTGAACTAACAACTCCACACTTTTTACCTGCTAGTTTTAACTGTTCTATGTAAGCCTTAGCCCCAACATTTAGCTCAAGATCATCATTGAGCATCTGTTCGTAATGAGTTCGAAAGTAGCAATTAAACTCTGTTAAGTCAGGAGCAATATTTGCATTTTCAAAGAAGTGACCCGTTACAACCTGCCAACTTTCACCCATAACATCTTTGTAAATGTTGTGGTCTACGTGTGCGCCATAATCCAAACACGCTAATGCTAACGCTTTGCCCTTTAAAGGCTCTGAATTTACTAATGTTCCGTCCATATCGAACAGATAAACTTCATAATCTTTCAATTCACTCTCCATGTTAAATTTTTCGAGTTCGTATAACGCCCAATTAAGGTGCGACAACGCTATAACACCCAAGCTAAACCATTGCACCGTAAACACAAAATTCAAACCGGAGTGAAGCCGCCAAGCGTTAGGAGTCACTCTTAAATTGTTTGTTATGAAGCAGTTCTATCGGCTGGATGATTAACCCCGTCGTTTGTAACTACATCACCTAAATCAAATGGATTTGAGCGACGTTGGTGATGAGTATAAATACCACAATTTGAACAGAAGTAATGTTTCGCTGTATTCGTGTTAAATTGATAAAACTTCAGAAATTCTTGTCCTTCAACGATTCTAATACCACTCAAATCGACGGAACCAACAATTGCGCCTTTTCTTCGGCAAATTGAGCAATCGCACCTTCTAGGATTTTCGATCCCATTTGGTAATGTTAATTCAAGAACTACCGAACCGCAGTGACACGTAGCTCTATGTTTTAGCTTAATTTTTGTATTTCCAACTTGATCAATCATACTTAAAGCCTCCATGCTTCATAACGCCGCATTAAGGGGTGAACAACGCCTCCACCCGACCTAAAGTATTGTACCGTAAACACTAAATTTGAAGTAGAAACAAAAGTTCCAAGCGTTGAGAATCCCTCTTAAATGCTTTGTTATATTGCCCGCACGACAGAGCCAAGTTTAGCGACAAGGTGCTGAATTGACTACAAATCTACTGGCTTTGAACTCAGATGTAAAACGGATAGTTCAAAACTCAACCATAGACAATAAAACGCACTTGGCTAAGAAGCGAAATGAGCTGAAATTAGAGCCATTCGATTAGCCAGAATGACAAAGAATTCTAACGAGAAACCTGACAACAAAGTGAACTGAAGCCACAACTTTCAATGAAGCCCCACGAAAAAGAAGCCACGAAAAATGAACTTGAGCCAGCGAAACTTACTAACGAGGAGACTTGCGTGACGTTGCAGCTAATTAACCGATAAACATTCTACGTGCGATGGTCATTTTGATGGCAATTTTCACGAGACGAACAGGAGTGTAGTTCGAACGCAGAACAAAGATAAACGGATAATTTAACTCTTTGAATCTTATGTAATATAACGCCGCATTAAGGGGTGAACAACGCCGCCACCTAACCTAAAGCATTGTACCGTAAACACTAAATTTGAAGTAGAAGCAAAAGTGCCAAGCGTTGAGAATCCCTCTGAAATGCTTTGTTAGATTACCTTTCGCACAAATCGCATGATTTAATTGAATTGAACTTTTTGCGCAATACACTATAATCTAACTGTAATTCCACTTTGGAGATTGACCATGCATACATTAACAGCAAATGATGCCAAACGTAATTTCGGAGAGCTGCTTCTCAACGCTCAACGTGAGCCAGTTAAGATAAGTAAAAATAACAAAGATGCCGTTGTGGTGATGTCGATTAGAGACTATGAAGAGCTCGAAACTATGAAAGCCGATTACATCAAGCATTGCTTTGAGTCTGCAAAAGCAGACTTAGCCCAAGGCAATGTAGTTGATGGTGAAAATTTCCTAAACGCGTTGTAAGTAAAAGTATGCAATATAAACTAAGTAAATTAGCACAGGCTCATTTGCACAAAATCAAAAATTATACAGTTACGAATTTTTCCGAAATGCAGTGGAACACATACAAAAATACACTTCTTACTGGATTTCAGATGCTCGCTGAAAACCCCGCAGTAGGCAGAAACTGCAACGATTTATATCAAAATGGATTTTATTTCCCGATTGGTAAACACACAGCGTACTTTACCAAGGAAGACGGCTTTATTTTAGTCGTTGCAGTTCTTGGACAATCGCAACTTCCACAAAACCATCTACGATAATTACCACACCCTAGCATTTTGAGTTAGGGTGCAATTTTTGATTGGTAAACTAACGCCCAATTAAGGTGCGACAACGCTATAACACCCAAGCTAAACCATTGCACCGTAAACACAAATTACAAATCGGAGTGAAATCGTCAAGCGTTAGGAGTCACTCTTAAATTGTTTGTTATATTGCCCGCACGACAGAGCCAAGTTTAGCGCCAAGGTGCTGAATTGGTTACAAATCTACTGACTTTGAACTCAGAAGTAAAACGGATAGTTCGAAACTCAATCATAGACATCAAAACGCACTAGATTAAGAAGCGAAATGAGCTGAAATTGGAGTCATTCGGTTATCCTAAATGACAAAGAATTCGAGCGAGAAACCTGACAACAAAGTGCGCTGAAGCCACAACTTTCAATGAAGTCCCCACGAAAAAGAAGCCGCGCAAAATGAACTTGAGCCAGCAAAACTTACTAATGAGGAGACTTGCGTGACGTTGCAGCTAATTAACCGACAAACATTCTACGTGCGATGGTCATTTTGATGGCATTTTTCACGAAAAGAACAGGTGTGTAGTTCGGACGCAGAACAAAGATAAACGGATAATTTAACCCTTTGAATCTTATGCAATATAACGCCCAATTAAGTTGCAGACCAACGCAAACCTGAACCCAAAGCAACGCACCGATTACACCCAAACCTATTGGAACTGAAAATGCCGCGCGTTGGCTGTCAGCTTAAATTGTTTGTTAGCAATTTAACTAAACGAAGCACCAAAACCTTCAAAAACACATTGATACTCCCAGCCCAGTGAAACCATAAAATCTAGCCATTGGGCGAGAATTTCCTTGGTAACGGATGTTGGATGAGAATACCCTTCAACAAACCACGAACGACTAATAAACCCTTCACTTCTAATTAGTGTCTCATAGTTTCCCAAAGCGTCGTTCAGTTTAATTGCTGACGTTTTACTCGGACATAAATAATTAAAATTTAGAACTACTTCTGTTTCACTTGTGACTTCATTTCTTAATAGTGATGACCAAGTCTCATCAAGCATGTTCAACTGACTTTCCAAATTTGATTGATAATCACTCAATTCAATTTCTCCATTGATTGCTAACGCCGCATTAAGGTGTGAGCGGCGCTTGGCTATACTTGAGCGAAGCGAAACTGCCAAGCGTTGCGAATCACTCTTAAATGCTTTGTTAGTTTATAACTTCCAACGCTTATATAGCTTCAAACATACCATTAAAACTAGAAGACTAATCGCATATCCAAGCATTGCCCAACTATTTTCAGGTGATTCAGATATAGTATAAAAAGCTGCCGCTGCAATGGCTAACATTAGTGGTTCAATCGTCTCATCAGGACCATCCGTAAACAACATGTAACTCAACTCTATACCTGCTGAGATTGCTAATGCATTACCTATATAAACAAAAGATTTAATGCCTAATATATGCTTATAGAGTTCATTTGAAGTAAACAGACCATTATCCGCAAAGTGCAAATTATCTAATAAATTGAATGTTTCCGCTACTTCTAGCAAACCTTTGCTTGCCAATGTCACGATAAGAAAAAAGCCAATTAAAAATTGAATTCCTGTTTTAATAATTTTCATACATTTCGGGATTGGTGTTTCGTATAAATCAAAATCACCTTCTGGTTCAAGGAAATCTTTTCTATCATCTAGCGCCAACTGAAATTTTTCTCTTGCATCAGCTAAACTACTTTGATGTTCAGCTATGATTTCCTTCCGAAGCTCTTCTTTTATTATTGCTAACTGCTTTTCCATTTCTATTTATCACACCAAAAAAATTAAAAATTTCAATATATGAACTAACGCCCAATTAAGGTGCGACAACGCTATAACACCACACTAAACCATTGAGCCGTAAACACAAATTTCAAACCGGAGTAAAATCGGCAAGCGTTGGGAGTCACTCTTAAATTGTTTGTTATGTTGATTTTTCACTTACATCCCAACCTAAAAAGCATAGGTTTCCACACTGTTTCATCATAAGGAATACCGCTAGAGGAACAACATGCTTTAGCCAAATCCTCACAAGTTGTACTTTTTGAAAAGGTGAAACGCTCTTTTTCGGTGCTTAATTTTTTAAGATGGAAGATTGCCTGAATTACATCAACTAGGAGAAGCCCTGTGTAATAACTTATCTTTTTCGAAGAGTTTCGTTCTTCAGAATTATCCATGGTGTGACTATTCAACATCCACGAATCTACATATTCGTCGCGTTTTTCGTTGTTTTTAACAAGACTTCTAATTACTGGACGTAGGCGAACTATTAGCTTCCTTTGTGTAGGAGTTACGAGTTTGTCGGTGCTCGCCAGTTCGATTACAAGTGCATCAATTAACGAAAGATCCAAAAATGGCAAGCCAGAATATTGCTCCCTCAATGGCTCTTGGTATTCTCCTACTAAGGTTGGAAACCAATTCTCTAGCGTGCCTGATAGATACTCAAACTCGTTGTAAAACGCTGATTCTAATCTTTGTGTTCTTTGTTTATTGTTTTTATCGGTAAATAGATAGCTAGCAAGAGCGCCTACTACAGCGCCAATTAGTGCACTAACTACAGCAATAAACCACTCCATTTATCAGGTCCTCACAAGTTTATAAAGCAACATAACGCCGCGTTAAGTGGTGAGCAACGCTAACCACCCTACCTAAACCATTGAGACATAAACACTTAAAATGAAGCAAGCCGAAAATGCCAAGCGTTGGGAATCCGTCTTAAACGCTTTGTTATGCGCGTTGTTGATTAGCTTGCTACCGCTCTAGTTCAATGTTATTTCGAATGTAAGTAGGAATAGCGAGCTTGTCGTCCAAACTTTCAAACTTGGACTCGGTATTAGCCCCAACAATTTCATTAAGTTCTTCAAAACCAACCCCTATGACTCTCGATGCTGTCATAAGACCATTAATAAATAACTTCTTTTCACGTTTGTGCTGCACTTCACTTGCTGGGATTTCGCAATAATCACTATATTCTTGAGAAATTAAAGCCAACAGCTCTGCTTTCGATTCCATACCCATACCTTTTAATCGAAATATATCGTCACATTATCAATTAGTTAACGAATAAGTTCTAGGGAATAGATCTAATATTTATCTTCGAGCGCATAACGCCCAATTAAGGTGCGACAACGCTATAACACCCAAACTAAACCATTGCACCGTAAACACAAATTTCAAATCGAAGTGAAATCGGCAAGCGTTAGGAGTCACTCTTAAATTGTTTGTTAGAAGCGTTCTTAACCGTTATGTAGAACCTAGAATTTTGGGTTCGAAAGACGTAATTACTTATTCACTAGAACCACATTTGACGCAAGCATCATAAGTTCGCTTGCCTTCGCTGATAACAATGTACTTGCCTACACACTTTTCACACAAAACCAGTTTAGGATAAGCCAATTTGTCTTTTTTAGAGGATGAATCCCCTTCAGTTACATAAATTTTTCTCATTTGAACTTTCACATAATCATCTTAATGCGAACAATTATACTATGATTGAAACGAAATTTAGAACTAAGCGAGATAAGATAAATAGTTACTATAATTCAAAGTTTTATCGAAGCTTCTAACGCCCAATTAAGGTGCGACAACGCTATAACACCCAAGCTAAACCATTGCACCGTAAACACAAAATTCAAATCGGAGTAAAATCGGCAAGCGTTAGGAGTCACTCTTAAATTGTTTGTTATACGAACATTTCCTCATATGTGCTGATTGCTTTAAATGCACCGCTTAGATCATTTTTACCATTAAAGTCATGCTTAACAGCAATGACGTCACAGCCACTAGATTTACCAGCACGAATGCCCGCTGTGGAATCTTCAAACACAATGGTTTGCTCAGGTGAAGCCGATAATTTACCAAGAGCTAAAGTATAGGCTTCAGGATCAGGTTTATGCTTAGTTACGTGCTCCTGCGTGATAACAAGGTCAAAAGCATTCTCTAGCTGCAACGAGGCTAAAATATTATCCACCATCCATGTTGCTGCTGAACTAACAACTCCACACTTTTTACCTGCTAGTTTTAACTGTTCTATGTAAGCCTTAGCCCCAACATTTAGCTCAAGATCATCATTGAGCATCTGTTCGTAATGAGTTCGAAAGTAGCAATTAAACTCTGTTAAGTCAGGAGCAATATTTGCATTTTCAAAGAAGTGACCCGTTACAACCTGCCAACTTTCACCCATAACATCTTTGTAAATGTTGTGGTCTACGTGTGCGCCATAATCCAAACACGCTAATGCTAACGCTTTGCCCTTTAAAGGCTCTGAATTTACTAATGTTCCGTCCATATCGAACAGATAAACTTCATAATCTTTCAATTCACTCTCCATGTTAAATTTTTCGAGTTCGTATAACGCCGCATTAAGGGGTGAACAACGCCGCCACCTAACCTAAAGCATTGTACCGTAAACACTAAATTTGAAGTAGAAGCAAAAGTGCCAAGCGTTGAGAATCCCTCTTAAATGCTTTGTTAGATTACCTTTCGCACAAATCGCATGATTTAATTGAATTGAACTTTTTGCGCAATACACTATAATCTAACTGTAATTCCACTTTGGAGATTGACCATGCATACATTAACAGCAAATGATGCCAAACGTAATTTCGGAGAGCTGCTTCTCAACGCTCAACGTGAGCCAGTTAAGATAAGTAAAAATAACAAAGATGCCGTTGTGGTGATGTCGATTAGAGACTATGAAGAGCTCGAAACTATGAAAGCCGATTACATCAAGCATTGCTTTGAGTCTGCAAAAGCAGACTTAGCCCAAGGCAATGTAGTTGATGGTGAAAATTTCCTAAACGCGTTGTAAGTAAAGTATGCAATATAAACTAAGTAAATTAGCACAGGCTCATTTGCACAAAATCAAAAATTATACAGTTACGAATTTTTCCGAAATGCAGTGGAACACATACAAAAATACACTTCTTACTGGATTTCAGATGCTCGCTGAAAACCCCGCAGTAGGCAGAAACTGCAACGATTTATATCAAAATGGATTTTATTTCCCGATTGGTAAACACACAGCGTACTTTACCAAGGAAGACGGCTTTATTTTAGTCGTTGCAGTTCTTGGACAATCGCAACTTCCACAAAACCATCTACGATAATTACCACACCCTAGCATTTTGAGTTAGGGTGCAATTTTTGATTGGTAAACTAACGCCGCGTTAAGTGGTGAGCAACGCCAACCACCCTGCCTAAACCATTGTGACATAAACACTTAAAATGAAGAAAGCCGAAAATGCCGAGCGTTGGGAATCCGTCTTAAACGCTTTGTTAGCTGCGTTTCAAAACTGGTAATACTTCAGCGGTTTCAGTATCTAGCATTTCTAAAACACTTTCAAAACCATGTATAGGCGACCAACCTAATTTCTCACGTGCGGACGACGAATCATATACGCGATCTAAGCTTTGAGGTAATTGCCAACTTCTTTGTTGAAATGCTAGAGCGATTTCTGGGCACTTACGTTTGATAGCAGCTCCAGCTTCAGTATATAGAGCTCCACAATCAGAAAAATGAAAAGGTGTTGCACCTGAAATTATAAAACGATTAAAACCGCTTAAGCGTTTTTCCACAGCACATAAATGAGCATTTGCTACATCGCGAGCATCAATACCACGAGTCAGGCGAAATACAGCCATTAAATCTGCTGGCTCAGGAAAACATCTCGACATTTGCAGCACAGTCACTGGAAGCTGAAACAGATTTGAAATTTCTTCTAGCTTAGTTTCAGCCGCAATTTTACTTTTATGATAAATCGACTTAGGCTGAGGGGTAACTTCCTCATCAATCCAACCCGCAATACTTTTAGGTGTCGAGGCATAGCCGTACAACGCAGTTGTACTGGTAAAAATAAAGTGCTTAACACCTGATTTTACTGCAGCCAAAGCCAATTTCTCAGTCGCATCTACGTTGATAGATGTAAACTCTGCATCAGGTACTAAACCAACATGAGGAGCGTGAAGAGCCGCTGTATGAACGATGACATCAATATTTTCAAGAACCCCATCGATCAGAGCGCTATCACGGATATCACCAATGTAATCGGCTGTTGAGCAAGGTGTTTTATCAATACCGACTACGTCATGTGTTCGCATTAATTTAATATAGATTGCACGCCCGACCCTACCCGCAGAGCCTGTTACCAAAATTCTCATTACGACACCTTACTAATGATTAACCTCAAAGCAGCTAACGCCGCATTAAGTGGTGAGCAACGCAGACCACTGGATTTAAAGTATTGTTCCGTAAACACAAAACCCAAAGCAAACCTAAAATTCCGAGCGTTGGGAATCCGTCTTAAATGCTTTGTTAGGCTAATTACTCACGGCACTCTCTTTTTGTAATTCCAGTGCCTTTATTCTTCCATTACTGCTCAAACGAACCTTGGTTTCGTGGAAGCTATTGATCTTCAATAAACCTTTTCCTTCCAGCACACGACATGCCTCTAAAATCTCCAATTTAGTAAATGGCGCTGAACTATAGTTTATATTTCGAATGTCCCACCATTCATCTACAACCTCACCTAGCTGATTGATTAGGCTCAATTCCAACTTAGAAAGGTTCTTACTTCGTGCCTTTTGAGCTTTGTCTGAAAGCAAGGCTAATATTGCAATTTTGGAGTAACTCAAACCCCAAAATACCTGTAAGCAACCAGAAAACACTGTCACACCTAAAACAACGGTTGCCCATGCTTTAGGTAATGGTTCTAAGATATTCGGAAATATCGTCGGGGTGATTAACAGAGCTAGACCCGTTATACAACATGCTCCAGTAAGTGTTTTAGAAACCGTAACATTCTTAAATATTTCAGAAACCCAGTTCACTCAATACCTCTTATTTACACTATTAGCCTAACGCCGCGTTAAGTAGTGAGCAACGCCACCACCCTACCTAAACCATTGTGCCGTAAACACTAAAGCCGAATCAAACTGAAAATGCCGAGCGTTGGGAATCTGTCTTAAACGCTTTGTTATGCCTGTCCTAAAACGCGCTCAATAAAAGCTGACTTTTTTCGACGATAGTCTTCATGAGCCCAACCTGTACAAGACATTTTGAGTTCATTGTATTGTTGAACCAACTCAGGGCTGTCACGGAGCTTGTCCCTAAACCTCACAAAGAAGTCAAATTCTGAGCCATTCGCTACAACTTGAAAAGCGACATCTTCACCTAAGCTATTTTCTAGCATGCAAAGCTCTGGAGTTCTTAACGTATTGGATTTTTCGTTGAAACCTAAAGTAGAGAGTAACTTCACTGCTTTTTCTAACTCGTTACCGTTAACACCAACAAGTATGTCTAGGTCTCCCTTAGATACAGCATTAGGGATAGAAGAAGCTCCAATATGCTCAATTGTTGCGCCTGGAAGTAAAGCGGCTATCTGAAGTTCATACTTATAATAGAGATTTTCACAGGAGACCTGATACTCATCTGCTTTGTAAAATTGCATATTTTCTCCCAAAAGGCATAACGCCCAATTAAGGGGTGAACAACGCCACCACCCAACCTAACGCATTGTGCCATAAACACTAAATTTGAAGTAGAAGCAAAAGTGCCAAGCGTTGTGAATCCCTCTTAAATTGCTTGTTATAAGGCGGACTTTTAGTTAAGTGCCTTTTCCAACCAAACCGAGCTGATGTACTGACCATTTTTCTTTGCGTATTCATTGAATACGCCAATTTCGCTAAAACCAAAACGTTTATGCAATGCAACTGAAGCGTCATTAGGTAGTGCGATACCTGATAACACCCTGTGGACTCCGTAATCAGAAATTGATGAGAACAGTTTAGAATATAGTTTTGCACCAACCCCTTTACCTTTTACTGTTGAAGCAAGGTAAACTGTCACTTCGACTGTATCCTCAAATGCTGAAATGTCCCTATATGGCTGGGAACATGCAAAACCTAGCAACTCCCCATTTTCGGTAGCAACGAAAAGTTGATGCTTACTATTGTATGAGAACTGAGAGAGCCAGTTTAGACGATCCTCTTGCGTAAATGCACACTCTTCAAAACGAGCATTAGTATGCTCAATATAAAAATTGAAGATGTCTGTAATAGCTGCAACATCGCTTAGTTTCCCTACTCTAATTTCCACGAAAGTTCCTTTTATTTTCGAGCCTTATAACGCCGCATTAAGGCGTGAACAACGCAATACACAACGGCTACCGCATTGCGCCTTAAACACAAAATTCCACGCAAACCAAAAATGCCACGCGTTGTGAATCGCGCTTAAATGCTTTGTTATCTCTCTTTTTCTTTTGACGGAAACTCTAACTCTTCGTACAAACTTTGAAGACATAGATCAATATTTAACATTGCCGCCTCATATACTGGGATAGTACTCTCAATGATATCCTTGTCTTCACTGTTCGCACACACGGCTAACTCCATACTACACATCATCGAACACTTGTTGTGAAGTTCAGAAAGTATTGCTTTTGAGCTCTCTGATAGGAAGATGAAGTCTTCTTGCTCTATTTCGTGCAGGGCTGTTAGGTGTAACAAAGCGGATTTATCTATATTTACATCCAAAGCTTCTAAAGTCATATGAAAATCGCCTCGGCTGTCATAAGAACCAATTGCTGCTTCACAGTATTTCTTAAAGTCCACAAGCCTTTTTTGTAGTTTTTTAAACACTCTTATTTTTTCATCTAAAAGGATATCGTGTTTTCTTGAAACAAGTGACAACTCTACTTTTAATCTTTCAATATCAGCAATGTACTCATTTTTAGTACTTTCAACTTTACGGGTAATGTCTTCAATATCTTCTTTTGTCGCTAGATTTTTTCCTTTTTCTGATGAATAGGAAAACAAATACTTTCGAAACAAAAATATACTTCCGATTCCAAGCAACGTAGTTATTTGCAAAATAATAAATACTGTTTCCATGATTCATTCTCTGAACTATTGAAGAGAGATAACGCCCTGTTAAGGTGTGAGCAACACAATACCGAAGCCACCGCATACAACCTTAAACACTAAGCGCAACGCATATTAAAAATGCCAAGCGTTGCGAATCACTCTTAAACAGATTGTTAGCTTGTAATTAATCTTGATCTCAACTTCCAACTACTAAAATCAGCTTCACAACCATAGAGCGTGAAATTTTGCGCCTTAATCATAGTCAACTGCTCTTTGAACCATTGTTCATCTTTTCCCTCATTCGAGCGAGAGCCATTGCGATTAACATTAACGCCAAGATATACTTCTTTTATAGCCTCTCTTGGAATGCCAAAACAATATAGCGGCTGACCAAGTACGCTGTTTCTAACTTTTTTCCATGAACTAGCAGTTGATTGAATAAGTACTTCATCGCACTTTTTGTGATAAGAGTGACAAAAATGAGAAATCGATTTTATAACTCTTACTTCTTCCTCGTACCCCCACTCCAATGATTTATACAAAAAAGCTTGCTTTAAGTAGTTTCTAATTTCATTTTTAAACTTTAATTCATTACTCTTGATTTCATCCAAATGCTGAATAGTAGGAACTCCATTTAAGCCCCTATTCTTCGTAGCAACATATATCATTTCTCCCATATGAACTGGAATCGTGAATTCATCTTCTGACATTAAACCAGCAATCTCCACATCAATGCCAATAACAGCACCTTTGTGCGCATCTCCATAATGTGACCACATTAATGGGTTTAACGGATTTCGCGTAAGAGACAATACAGCATAGCGTCGAGAGAAATTATTTTTGAATGCTCTTGTGGCTGATTGTGGAGTAACATCACCAGAAGAACAAAAACCAAAGTTAGTTCCCTCAAGCGGATCATTTAGATCTTCGAGACACGTAAAACCAAGCGAGCTCTCATTTATAATCTTGATTGCCGATGCAAAAGAAACATATTTGTATAAAATCATAAATCACCAAAACTGAATAATTGCGACATGCAAGCTAACGCCGCATTAAGGGGTGAACAACGCCTCCACCCAACCTAAACCATTGTACCGTAAACACTAAATTTGAAGTAGATGCAAAAATGCCAAGCGTTGAGAATCCCTCTTAAATGCTTTGTTATATTGCCCGCACGACAGAGCCAAGTTTAGCGCCAAGATGCTGAATTAGTTACAAATCTACTGGCTTTGAACTCAGAAGTAAAATGGATAGTTCGAAACTCAATCATAGACAATAAAACGCACTTGGCTAAGAAACGAAATGAGTTGAGATTGGAGAAGTTCGATTAGCCAAAGTGACAAAGAATTCGAGCGAGAAACTTGACGGCAAAGTGCACTGAAACCACGATTTTCAAGTTAGCATCCACGAAAAAGAAGCCGCGCAAAATGAACTTGAGCCAGCGAAACTTACTAACGAGGAGACTTGCGTGACGTTGCAGCTAATTAACCGATGCACTTTCTACGTGCGATGGTCATTTTGATGGCAACTTTCACGAAACGAACAGGTGTGTAGCTAGAACTCAGAACAAAGATAAACGGATAATTTAACCCTTTGAATCTTATGCAATATAACGCCCAATTAAGGTGTGAGTAACGCTACCACGAAACTCAACCAAACCACCGTAAACACTGTACTCAAATTAGAACCAAAAGTCCCAAGCGTTAGGAATCACTCTTAAATTGTTTGTTATGTGTTTGCCAACGCCTAACTCTAAGTGGCATAGTTACCCACCAATATACCTTTAGTGCTTTTTTATTGGCTAATACGTTTAGAACGAGTTTATCCCATAGTTTCTTTACTTTTCCCCGAAAACCTACATATGTATTCGAGTGCACCATAAAAGCAAATGGTCCAGCCAAAGTGTAAATAAGCGCATGCCTCATTTCACCAAATTCGAACTCTAGGAAGTCTAAATTCCATACGTGGTCCCACTTTCTACTCCAAGTGCTATTTAGGAACTCGGTATAAGTTGGAAAACCGAATGTGTCACTGATTTCCTTAGTTACTCCACCTTCACCATAAAAAACACCAGATAATGTAACTTCGCTATATGTAGTATAAATTCCATCGTCATCGATGGTTATGTCCTTCAAAGGTATTGACGGTAAGTGAGTTATAACAACTTGGTCATCTGAGAACAGTTCAAGATCTATTGGATTTTGATAGCAAACATTCCCAGAGAAAGCCTTTACATATCCAGAAAAACGGTTGTAAACGTTATTTTTACCTGTCTTTACATATAACTTAGACATCGGAACTTCGTTGTTTGAAATATACCGACTTGCTAGTTTAACATCATAGTCAATCTCATCGGCTAGCTCTTTAAAGTGTAGTTTTGATGTACGAGAAACATAGTCATTGTGAGAAATGATATATGCCCGAAGAAAAATCAATTTTTCTAGCCAATTCTTAATGAGCCCGAATAATCCGGGCGGTAATTTGAATTCCATTCGACTTCCTTAAGCACTGCTCGGATAGACACATAACGCCCAATTAAGGTGCGACAACGCTATAACACCCAAACTAAACCATTGTGCCGTAAACACAAATTTCAAACCGGAGTGAACTCGCTAAGCGTTAGGAGTCACTCTTAAATTGTTTGTTAGGCGCGTGTGAAGAACAATGCCGGACTCACATTAAATTTATCAGAAATAGCTTGAATGTGATCTTTTGTAAGTTGTCTTGAACCATTTAAAACCATTGATACTAGGCTCTTACCACCTATTACATCTTTTAGGTCATCAGCTTTAAGTTGATACTGATCCATCAATGTTCTCAATGTGGCGGCACCGCTATCTAAACTGTTAATAGAAGCATTGAATTGTGCAAATTCGTCTGCTTCATCTTCCCAAATTTCGATTGAATGAGATAACACTTCGATCAACGGTTTGTATAAATCATACTCTTCGATTAACTCTTCCATTAGCTCTAAAGCTTGATGGTACTCTTCTTCTGTTGAGATATGTCCCAAAAAACTTGCCATTGAAAACAGTTCCAAAGCTGTTGATTTCACTTCAGTAAAGTTTTTCATTTTGACTCCTTTGCATACTTCTTACACAGTTTGTCGTATTCATCATGAGGCACAATATGCTTAACAAAAATGCGGCTGTCTCGAAACTCTATAAACGCCATTAGGCGTAGATTGTTGCCACCAATATCAATCACATACCACTTATCTTTGTACTTAAAGTTATCTAGGCTAGGAAAAACATTTTTCATTGCCAATGGATCTGTGAAATTGTTGTTTTTCAGAGTCTTATAAAGTGACTCGATCGCAAGCGAATCATTTGGATATTTATTCGCCGCATCTGCGAATGGCTTTCTTGAAATTACGTGCATAGTTACCTCTAGTTCACTTAATGTGAATATAGCACAAACAAAAAAGTTCACAATATGTGTATCGAAATTTAAAGACGCCAAGCGTTGGGAGTCCGTCTTAAACGCTTTGTTATATTGCCCGCACGACAGAGCCAAGTTTAGCGCCAAGGTGCTGAATTTACTACAAATCTACTGGCTTTGAACTCAGAAGTAAAATGGATAGTTCGAAACTCAATCATAGACAATAAAACGCACTTGGCTAAGAAGCGAAATGAGCTGAAATTAGAGTCATTCGAAGAGCCAGAATAGCAAAGAATTCGAGCGAGTAACCTGACAGCAAAGTGCGCTGAAGCCACGATTTTCAATGAAATCCCCACCAAAAAGAAACCGCGCAAAATGAACTAGAGCCAACAAAACTTACTAACGAGGAGACTTGCGTGACGTTGCAGCTAATTAACAGTCAAACTTTCTACGTGCGATGGTCATTTTGATGGCATTTTTCACGGAACGAACAGGTGTGTAGCTTGAACGCAGAACAAAGATAAACGGGTAATTTAACCCTTTGAATCTTATGCAATATAACGCCGCGTTAAGTAGTGAGCAACGCTACCACCTAACCTAAACCATTGCACCGTAAACACCAAAACTCTACTTGAACTGAGAATGCCGAGCGTTGGGAATCTGTCTTAAACGCTTTGTTATGTGGGCACTATCGTTCGTTTAGGGGTTGAACAAACCTTTAAAGAGCATAAGACAAATAATTACAGGAACTCCCCCTAACAGCCAACCTAATATTGTAAAAAAGATACTTGAATAGATTAATTTCTCACCTGAAAATTGAGAAACTAGCTTTACACTGAGATAGGAAGAAACGAGAAATCCTGATATCACGAACAGTAAAACAAGGCTTATAATAGGATGATCCACACTCTCACCGTAAACCAACATATATGAGCCAATAATCTCAGAAAAAGAAATTACTGGAACTAAGTATATAATCAGAAACTTAACTACTGTGCTCATACTTCCTCTAACGATACCGATAAGTTGCCTTGCCCTCATAACGCCCAATTAAGGTGCGACAACGCTATAACACCCAAACTAAACCATTGCACCGTAAACACAAATTTCAAATCGAAGTGAAATCGGCAAGCGTTAGGAGTCACTCTTAAATTGTTTGTTAGAAGCGTTCTTAACCGTTATGTAGAACCTAGAATTTTGGGTTCGAAAGACGTAATTACTTATTCACTAGAACCACATTTGACGCAAGCATCATAAGTTCGCTTGCCTTCGCTGATAACAACGTACTTGCCTACACACTTTTCACACAAAACCAGTTTAGGATAAGCCAATTTGTCTTTTTTAGAGGATGAATCCCCTTCAGTGACATAAATTTTTCTCATTTGAACTTTCACATAATCATCTTAATGCGAACAATTATACTATGATTGAAACGAAATTTAGAACTAAGCGAGATAAGATAAATAGTTACTATAATTCAAAGTTTTATCGAAGCTTCTAACGCCCAATTAAGGTGCGACAACGCTATAAAACCTAGACTAAACCATTGCACCGTAAACACAAATTTCAAACCGGAGTGAAATCGCTAAGCGTTAGGAGTCACTCTTAAATTGTTTGTTATATTGCCCGCACGACAGAGTCAACTTTAGCGCCAAGGTGCTGAATTAGTTACAAATCTACTGGCTTTGAACTCAGAAGTAAAATGGATAGTTCGAAACTCAATCATAGACAACAAAACGCACTTGGCTAAGAAACGAAACTAGGCAAAATTTGAATGGTTTAGTTAGCCAGAATGACAAAGAATTCAAACGAGAAACCTGACAGCAAAGTGCGCTGAAGCCACGATTTTCAATTTAGCTTCCACGAAAAAGAAGCCGCGCAAAATGAACTTGAGCCAGCAAAACTTACTAACGAGGAGACTTGCGTGACGTTGCAGTTAATTAACCGACAAACATTCTACGTGCGATGGTCATTTTGATGGCAACTTTCACGAAACGAACAGGTGTGTAGCTCGAACGCAGAACAAAGATAAACGAATAATTTAACCCTTTGAATCTTATGCAATATAACGCCGCGTTAAGTGGTGAGCAACGCCAACCGCCCTACCTAAACCATTGTGACATAATCACTTAACTCAAAGAAAGCCGAGAGCGCCAAGCGTTGGGAATCCGTCTTAAACGCTTTGTTAGCTTACAAATTCTCAGCATCCACCCTAACTTATCAACGACCAACATCTGAACGATAGCAAACCCATATATTGCATGGAAATACGGCTAAGATCACTGATGATATGCATCAAAGCAAATATATTATCATACGAGAGATTTGCTCTTACACATATAAGGAATACAATTGTGGCACTTAAACCAGGTCCAAAACCAATTGCTAAGTCGACAGGAAAACCCGATCAGCGTCGACGTGACAATAAAAACACCCCGGGCAATACACCGGGCTTGAAACCTAGTAAGTCGTCGAATAAATAAGATGAATCACTGGTGTAAGCTACTATTTGGGTAGCTTACTTTTTACTACCTATCCCCTTGTTGACTCCAGTAAGCTAACGCCGCGTTAAGTGGTGAGCAACGCCAACCACCCTGCCTAAACCATTGTGACATAAACACTTAACCCAAAGTAAGCCGAAAATGCCGAGCGTTGGGAATCCGTCTTAAACGCTTTGTTATGAGCGTGGTTCAGCTAGATGATCTATGCCCAATTCTCGTTGCTTACGCTTACTTAAACCACTCGCGACAATTCGGTATGATTCCGATAAATAGTACTTTAGGTCATCGTCTAATTTGCCTGAAGTCTCAACTTGCTGTATCCACTTCATTCCACGACTAGCAAAATATGGAGCCGGTTTATAACCTTCACAATCACTTAGAAAGTCGAAGTTTAAGTTGGAGGTTTTAAACGTGAATGCAGCTTGGGAACCATCACTCCAACCACCTATGGCAAAGACTTTACCACCAACCTTCCATACATCGGAATTACCCCATTGAACGACGTGACTCGTTCCAGCAAAAGAGCCGCAAAAATGGTTAAATTCTTCGTAATTCATGCTGATTTCCCTATTAGCTCATAACGCCGCGTTAAGTGGCGAGCAACGCTACCACTGCACTCAAGACATTATGCCATAAACACTGGTGCATATCTTTGAACTAAAGCCGCCAAGCGTTGGGAGTCCGTCTTAAACGCTTTGTTATATTGCCCGCACGACAGAGCCAAGTTTAGCGCCAAGGTGCTGAATTGGCTACAAATCTACTGGCTTTGAACTCAGAAGTAAAATGGATAGTTCTGAGTTCAATCATAGACAATAAAACGCACTTGGCTAAGAAACGAAATGAGTTGAGATTAGAGAAGTTCGATTAGCCAAAGTGACAAAGAATTCGAGCGAGAAACCTGACAACAAAGTGCGCTGAAGCCACAACTTTCAATGAAGTCCCCACGAAAAAGAAGCCGCGCAAAATGAACTTGAGCCAGCAAAACTTACTAATGAGGAGACTTGCGTGACGTTGCAGCTAATTAACCGACAAACATTCTACGTGCGATGGCCATTTTGATGGCATTTTTCACGGAACGAACAGGTGTGTAGCTCGAACGTAGAACAAAGATAAACGGATAATTTAACCCTTTGAATCTTATGCAATATAACGCCGCATTAAGGGGTGAACAACGCCTCCACCCCACCTAAAGCATTGTACCGTAAACACTAAATTTGAAGTAGATGCAAAAATGCCAAGCGTTGAGAATCCCTCTTAAATGCTTTGTTATATTGCCCGCACGACAGAGCCAAGTTTAGCGCCAAGGTGCTGAATTGACTACAAATCTACTTGCTTTGAACTCAGAAGTAAAACGGATAGCTCGAAACTCAACCATAGACAATAACACGCACTTGGCTAAGAAGCGAAATTAGGCAAATTTGAGTCATTCGATTCGCCAGAATGACAAAGAATTCGAGCGAGAAACCTGACAACAAAGTACGCTGAAGCCACAACTTTCAATGAAGTTCCCACGATAAAGAAGCCGCGCAAAATGGACTAAAGCCAGCAAAACTTACTAACGAGGAGACTTGCGTGACGTTGCAGCTAATTAACCGACACACTTTCTACGTGCGATGATCATTTTGATGGCATTTTTCACGAAAAGAACAGGTGTGTAGCTCGGACGCAGAACAAAGATAAACGGATAATTTAACCCTTTGAATTTTATGCAATATAACGCCCAATTAAGGGGTGAACAACGCCTCCACCCAAACCTAAAGCATTGTGCCATAAACACTAAAACTGAAGTAGAAGCAAAAGTGCCAAGCGTTGTGAATCCCTCTTAAATTGCTTGTTATGTGCGTACTAAACATTGACGTACAATCTCAGCATGTCTTTGTGTTGAATACCATTTTCATAGATTGGCTCGAGGTAGTTTAACAAAAAATGGTCTTTGATAATTGAGTCTACTCGAAAGCCTAAACGCTGATAATAAGTCAGTTGATAACCAAATGTACCCGTACCAAGTTCTACACGATTAATTCCCTTACTTGGTAACTGAGATAGAACGAACTTTAGCAGCTTAGAGCCAATACCTTGGCCTTGGAGTTCTGGAGATACTGATACATTAAATATCTCAGCAAAGCAGTGAGTCTGCGCTTTAACGATACAAGCCGCTAAAATCTGCCCATGGTCTGATGCAGCAAAGCACCATGAATCAGATAAATATGAAGCGATGTTAACTTCAGAAGGATCAGCTTCAAGCAATAAATCTAGTGGAATATCGCTACTTTTGACTTCGATATATTGCATACTTTCTCCAAGCACATAACGCCGCATTAAGGGGTGAACAACGCCTCCACCCGACCTAAAGTATTGTACCGTAAACACTAAATTTGAAGTAGATACAAAAATGCCAAGCGTTGAGAATCCCTCTTAAATGCTTTGTTATATGTAGGGTGCATAACCAACAATTTTCAACTCTAGACAATGTTCAAATGAGTTCAAACTCTGCGCATGGAGTCCCTTGATGATATTTCATTTGCCAGGCTTGACCAGTAAAGACCCAGATCGACGAACGCTTAGAAAACGCGCTAACTTTACCTAAATTTGAAACCCATGCTGATTTGTATAAAAGTAACTGAACTGAAGGTTCTAACAAAATACACTCAAAATCTTGAGAGTGAATGTGACCATTTGAAGGCTCTTCACTTTGCATCACTCTCATAATAGAAAAGTAATCAAAACTACGCCCCGAACGCCCAACCTCTTTAAAGCTAGAATGAAGCAACCTTGCTACTTCATTTGGATCTTGCCTAATTTCATACTGATGTAGAGCGATTTCCTGCTCAATTAGAACTTCCATTATTTCTCCAATGCTGAAACAACATATAACGCCGCATTAAGTGGTGAGCAACGCTGATCACTAAACTTAAAGTATTGTGCCGTAAACACTAACGTTGAAGCAAACCAAAAATGCCGAGCGTTGGGAATCCGTCTTAAATGCTTTGTTAGGTGCGTTTAGAATGCATGATATACTACAACTTACTGATTCTTTGGCAATATTGGAGCATGTAAATGAATAACCCTGCACAACGGTTACTCAACATTTTGGAGCATGGGAAGCAATTTGGTACTAATCAAACTTGTAAAGCGGTCTGGTGTGAGATTTTAGATGTGGAATCAAAAAGTACACATATGCTGCTAGGTCGCATTGGTAAAACTATGGCATTAGCTGATGAAATCGTTTCTGAGCTTGGAAAACTTGAAAATGTTAAAGTTGAACGATATCTAGCATGGATTCCGAGGTTAGAAACCGCGTTTTCTAAAAGCCCTTTAGACCAACAATGGGGAAACTTTATCAACCATGTTGATACCCATGTCATTAACTATTTAGAAATGACATCCGACTTACTCAGTGCAAGAAGCCCACAAGCAGTTTTGAACAAAGATCAGTTGGATGAGATTAAAGATGAAGCTCTAGATCTCCTCAAGTTAATCGACGCTTCAAACATCGAGTCTAAGCTAAAAAAATACTTAACAGATCAAATAGCCCGGATATGCATCTCTATTGAGGAGTATGTAATTACCGGTGCAACAGACATAATTGATATTGTAGAGGCTACTTTCGGAAAAGCGCTATTACATAAAGAAATTGCTGAAGAGCGAAATAAAAGCGATGTAGGTAAAAGGTTTTGGAATTTCATGGGTAAAACGGCCTTAGCTTTTTCGGTCATTTCTGGGCCACTAACTATCGGTATTGCTGCAAAAGATCTAGGATTAATTGAAATAAAATCAGACGGTACAATCCAACCAATCGAGATTGAAAGTACAACTGAAAGTATTGATAGTACCCAACTTCAAAACGCTTGAATCAAATGGAGTTACCTACCATGTAAGTAACTCCAAAGCACCTAACGCCCAATTAAGGTGCGACAACGCTATAAAACCTAGACTAAACCATTGCACCGTAAACACAAAATTCAAACCAGAGTGAAATCGACAAGCGTTAGGAGTCACTCTTAAATTGTTTGTTAGAAGCATTTCGACTATGCCTGAGATGGCACTATTTTTACCCACTTTGCTCGCCATTCTGGAGCTTCAAACTCATCAGGCCAAAACTCTACTTGCTTACAAATAAGACCATTCTCAACGGTATGAAATGTAATTGCCCTAGCCTTTTGAACACTGTCTTTTATCGACACGTCCGTTACAACTTTTGTGCCTTCACAAACAATTGAGTTGATTTCAAATAGCCATTTACCATTAGCCGGGTAATAGGAATTTACATCACCAAAATCACTACGACCTGTAATAAGCTCTGACGATTGAGGCCAAAACCCTTCGAAATCTTCGCTTAACCATTCACTTGCTTTGTAAAAGTCATTACTTTGCATCGCTTCCCAAAATGAAAGCACAATATCCTTTGGATTCACTGAATCTCCTTACAGCTTCTAACGCCCAATTAAGGTGCGACAACGCTATAAAACCTAGACTAAACCATTGCGCCGTAAACACAAAATTCAAATCGAAGTAAAATCGTCAAGCGTTAGGAGTCACTCTTAAATTGTTTGTTAGAAGCATTTCGACTATGCCTGAGATGGCACTATTTTTACCCACTTTGCACGCCATTCTGGAGCATCAAACTCATCAGGCCAAAACTCAACTTGCTTACAAATAAGACCATTTTCAACGGTATGAAATGTAATTGCCCTAGCCTTTTGTACACTGTCTGTTATCGACACATCCGTTACAACCTGAGAGCCCTCACAAACAATTGAGTTAATTTCAAATAGCCATTTACCATTTGCAGGATAATAGGAATTCACATCACCAAAATCACTGCGACCAGTAATAAGTTCTGATGATTGAGGCCAAAAACCCTCGAAATCTTCACTTAGCCATTCGCTTGCTTTGTAAAAATCATTACTCTGCATTGCTTCCCAAAATGAAAGCACGATATCCTTTGGATTCATTGAATTTCCCTCCGGCTTCTAACGCCGCGTTAAGTGGTGAGCAATGCTACCACTGCACTCAAGACATTATGCAATAAACACTGATGCATATCTTTGAACTGAAGCCGCCAAGCGTTGCGAATCCGTCTTAAACGCTTTGTTATATTGCCCGCACGACAGAGCCAAGTTTAGCGCCAAGGTGCTGAATTGGTTACAAATCTACTGGCTTTGAACTCAGAAGTAAAACGGATAGTTCGAAACTCAATCATAGACAACAAAACGCACTTGGCTAAGAAACGAAATGAGCTGAAATTAGAGCCATTCGATTAGCTAGAATGACAAAGAATTCGAGCGAGAAACCTGACGGCAAAGTGCGCTGAAACCACGATTTTCATTTTAGCTTCCACGAAAAAGAAGCCGAGCAAAATGAACTTGAGCCAGCGAAACTTACTAACGAGGAGACTTGCGTGACGTTGCTGCTAATTAACCGACACACTTTCTACGTGCGATGGTCATTTTGATGGCAACTTTCACGAGACGAACAGGTGTGCAGATCAAACGCAGAACAAAGATAAACGGATAATTTAACCCCTTGAATCTTATGCAATATAACGCCGCGTTAAGGTGCGACAAACAAGTGTGCCATACTTGAGCGAAGCGAAAACGGCACGCGTTTGGAGTCACTCTTAAACGCTTTGTTATGAAAATTTTTCACAACGTGCGCCTACCCTTTAACACCAAGCAAAATTGTACACTCTGAACGCCCTAGACCGTAAAAACTGGAACAAAGAAAACCATATTCATAAATGTGGTTCGTGAGCTCTTTATTTACAGCTTCATATTCGTCTAGCTCTGTCCTGCCATGAGCAAGATACACTCCACCAACTATCACTCCAAGCTCCTGAGCTGCCATAAAGTCTAGAGCTGAACTCTTACGGTTAAAAGCAAATAGGAAATCAGAAGATTGATTGAGGTTTCTAATGTCAGCAATATCGATATTATTCGGCATTTCATCTGAGAAAAGCTTCCCAGATAAATTCAGAACAACATCATGGATTGCGGCTAAGTCATTTGAAGGATTTTCAAAATTAACCAATTCAAGACCTTGACCTGCACACACTTGAACTAACTTTTCACTTTGTTCTGGGAACAGTCCAGAAACAAAAAGCGCATCAAAATTGGAATCCTGCAATGAAGAGCCCAAAATATCCTCAAGTGGAATGAAGGTACCATTTTGCACAGAATCAAGCTCAGGAAGAGAAATAGCTAACTGCAATTCATCCATATCGATTTCAATTGGTTCAAACATGATATTCCCTATTTTATGCGATTTTCATAACGCCGCGTTAAGTGGCGAGCAACGCTACCACTGCACTCAAGACATTATGCCATAAACACTGATGCATATCTTTGAACTAAAGCCACCAAGCGTTGGGAGTCCGTCTTAAACGCTTTGTTATATTGCCCGCACGACAGAGCCAAGTTTAGCGCCAAGGTGCTGAATTGGTTACAAATCTACTGGCTGTGAACTCAGAAGTAAAATGGATAGTTCGAAACTCAATCATAGACAATAAAACGCACTTGGCTAAGAAGCGAAATGAGCTGAAATTAGAGAAATTTGAGTAGCCTGAGTGACAAAGAATTCGAACGAGAAACCTGACGACAAAGCGCGCTGAAACCACAATTTTCAGTGAAGTTTCCACGAAAAAGAAGCCGCGCAAAATGAACTTGAGCCAGCAAAACTTACTAACGAGGAGACTTGCGTGACGTTGCAGCTAATTAGCCGACAAGCATTCTACGTGCGATGGTCATTTTGATGGCATTTTTCACGGAACGAACAGGTGTGTAGCTTGAACGCAGAACAAAGATAAACGGATAATTTAACCCTTTGAATCTTATGCAATATAACGCCCAATTAAGGTGCGACAACGCTATAACACCCAAGCTAAACCATTGCACCGTAGACACAAAACTCAAACCGGAGTGAAACCGGCAAGCGTTAGGAGTCACTCTTAAATTGTTTGTTATAAGCGTGTTTCGTTTACCACGTTCTATCTAAATCCTCGGCGTACAAAGAAATAGCGCGTTTATACTCTATTATTGCGTCACTACTAGTGGTTGAAACTAGCAACTCAAGAAGCAAAGACGTCGCTTCTTTATGACGCCCTAGGTTGTAGAGGCACATTGCATAGAAAGGCTGAACCTCCATAGAATCAGGGTACTCGTTCAGAGTTTGCTCGAAATACGTAAGCGCATCTGAGTAGTTACCAAGACTTCGATAGGTGCTCGCCAAGCCAAATAAAGCATCGAACCGTTCTACTGACGATAGTAAACCCGACAGAGATGACAGATAATGACCAACTGCTTCTTGCTCTTTACCTTCATTATCATATGACCATGCAATTTGCAGGTGAGCCTTAGCTACATAGTTTTCATCGTTCAATAACGTTGAAAGCAAAGCTCTAGACTCTTGATATCGAGCTTTTTTGCGCAATTCAATGGCTTGTTTGATGATGATTTCCATAGTTTTCCTCGAAAGCTTATAACGCCGCATTAAGGGGTGAACAACGCCTCCACCCGACCTAAAGTATTGTACCGTAGACACTAAATTTGAAGTAGATACAAAAATGCCAAGCGTTGAGAATCCCTCTTAAATGCTTTGTTATATTGCCCGCACGACAGAGCCAAGTTTAGCGCCAAGATGCTGAATTAGTTACAAATCTACTGGCTTTGAACTCAGAAGTAAAATGGACAGTTCGAAACTCAATCATAGACAACAAAACGCACTTGGCTAAGAAGCGAAATGAGTTGAAATTGGAGTATTTCGATTAGCTAGAATGACAAAGAATTCGAGCGAGAAACCTGACAACAAAGTGCGCTGAAGCCACAACTTTCATTGAAGTCCCCACGAAAAAGAAGCCGCGCAAAATGAACTTGAGTCAGCAAAACTTACTAATGAGGAGACTTGCGTGACGTTGCAGCTAATTAACCGACAAACATTCTACGTGCGATGGTCATTTTGATGGCATTTTACACGAAAAGAACAGGTGTGTAGTTCGGACGCAGAACAAAGATAAACGGATAATTTAACCCTTTGAATCTTATGCAATATAACGCCGCGTTAAGTAGTGAGCAACGCTACCACAAACCTAACTACACCACCGTAAACACAAAACCCAACGATGGAATGAAAAATGCCAAGCGTTGGGAATCTGTCTTAAACGCTTTGTTATGTTTTAATCTTTAATTCTTCGATGCTGATTGTTCTTAGCTTATCGACTGATTCATTAACTTGACGAGAAATACGGAAAAAATGCTCATCCCAATCTTCTTCATTGTCCGTCTTTGACAAACCTTGCTTTAGCACTGTGATGGTCTCTGTAACCCTCGGATCTAGGTATATAGCCTTGACCTCAATTACATGGAACAACTTAGCAAATGACTCATCGTATTTTACTTTCAACTTTTCCGCTTGCGCCTTTGTTTCAGGATCTTGAGACTTTTTTAAATACTCTTCTTTCTCGTGCTCCCAAATACGGATTGTATACTCATCTGTTGTTTCATAAGCTAGCTCTGGAAATCTAAAATTGTAGTGCTCCCACTCAAAGTACTCATCCTTTTCATGAGCAACGTACTTTTTGACATGGAACAAGCAATCGAAGATTGCTTCGTAAGCTTCTTGTTTTTTCACCCATGCTTGCTGTGATATCCAGTTTTTCTGCGATAGTTCGGTCTTAATCTCTTCAACAACTGTAGTGTTAGACTCAAGTTGTTTTTGCAACTGTTCAAAGTCTTCTTTGTTAGCAAAGTTTTGCCCTTTCGTTTTAAAGTAAGACGCAAACCATGCCCCCAGACCAGAAACACAAAGAATGATAATGTATGTTTCAATACTTAATTCTTGTTTGAATTGAATCTGGCTTAAAATATTAGTTAACTCTTGAATTTCCATAGTTTCCTTAAAACATAACGCCGCGTTAAGTGGTGAGCAACGCAGACTACTGCCCTTAAAGTATTGTGCCGTAAACACTTAACCCGAAGCAAACCAAAAATGCCGAGCGTTGGGAATCCGTCTTAAACGCTTTGTTAGTTGAACTGTTCGACCGACCTACATTTGGGAAATGCCGAACACCCCCAAAACTGTTTACCTTTATTTTCACCACGCTTAGTTTCACGAACAACCATTTCTGAGCCACAACGTGAGCACTGCTTTATAGCTTCTTTTGCTTCTACGATTTCTTTCACATGTTGACGATGCTTAATATCCGTAACAATGCCTTTTTTGAGCTTAACTTCGTTTATCGAGTACACAAATTGACTATATTCTGATTCAGAGAACACTGGTTGTTCAAACTTTTTGATGTATTCCAAGCAACCACGCGCATAAGTCACGTTTTCAGGCATATCAGTTTTAAAAGTACTGTCACCGATGAAAACAACTACTGAGTGTAGTTTTTCACTGCCTACAGCCAGTAAGGATTCAAGAGTCTTAACATGTTTGTAATTTTGGTGAAGTGGGTTTTGAAATTTTGATGAGTGACGATAGATTTTCTGAGTCCATTGCTTTTGGTTTTTAGATCCAAAGATCCAACCTTTCATGTTTTTGGTTTCCACAACGAAAATACCAAACCTTGAGACAACAATATGGTCGATTTGTGTTGTGCCGTCGTCTGTAGGTAGAGTTACATTCCTCACCAATGTGTAATCGGAATCAGGCAACTGAGATAGTAGTTTGTTTACCAAAAACTCGCCAAATACACCTTTAAACCACCGACTCTTGAATATCGAAACGACAATCAACAAAGGGATGATGTACCAAACCTGAACTAATGCACTTATTAATATTCCGAAAATATCCACTGAACTCTCCTTGTTCAACTAACGCTGCGTTAAGTGGTGAGCAACGCAGACCACTGCACTTAAGGTATTGTGCCGTAAACACTAAAATTGAAGCAAACTAAAAATGCCAAGCGTTGGGAATCCGTCTTAAACGCTTTGTTATACAAACTACTTCCCAATTACTTCAGATATTTCACCTTCTATCAACCTTACTTTTCTTTGCTTAGAAGTTAATGGCGTATATGAAGCTAATGGTTGTTGAAAGTTTGATAGCATTTCTAAAGCATCACCTGATAGCCCATCCCACCAGCTAGGTTGCAAATAGATGTTTTCGAAAGAGTAGAACAAAAACGATATAATCTCTGTTGTTCTTTCTTCTTTCTCTAATAACAAAAGGGCATCAATAAAACACTGACAAGATTTAGCGCTATCTTTCAACCATGAGAAAACTATGTAGCTGTGTTCAATATCATTGATTATCGATACACAAAGCATGTCGAGTACTCTCGTATCATCTGCTAGTGATTGTAACTCAGTACCTTTAGCATCAACTAAAGGATAAAGAACACCGCTGCACTGTATAGGAATTAAACTATCATACTTAAATATCGTGTAACAAATTTCGTCATAACGTCTTTCGTTGAGTATTTGATCAAATCTATTTTTATGTTCGTTCGAGTCGCGAACGCCTAAATCCAAGCTCTTATTGTGCTCTGTCAAAAAATCTTGAAATAAAACTTGCTCCATTGGCAAAAGTCCTGCGTCTCCTTTATTCAAGAGACTACGGCTTTCACTTTGACTCAATTTAACAAAATGTTCTCGAGCAAAAGTACGATAAGTGAGGAGAAATACTTGTTCATTACTATGTTCAAATGGAAAGTCTTCAAAAGGCGAAAATAATTCCTTATCGTGCTTAGAGCAAAAACCCGTAAATGTAGAGGCTTTATTTATCCCAATTAATTCTGGCTGAAGAACTCCATTATTTTCATCAAACTTAAATATACTTGGCTTTAGACCATAAACATGTTTATTTTCTTCAATTGCCTTTAAAGAAGCTCCCTTAGAAACAGTATGTGAGTTAATGATATTACCCTTACAACCCGGCTTCATTTCTTCAGGGCAACTGCAATATTTTTTTCCATAAGCCTGTCTGAAACCTTTATCTATTTCCCACATTTCCGGAGAAGCCTCAGCTTCTCTATTTAAGTGACATTTCTTATATTTTTCCCCAGAACCACACCAGCATGGTTCATTTCTACCCAATTTTGCCATATCAAATGCTCCGAACTTCATTTGTTTGTATAACGCCCAATTAACTTGCGCAGCAACGCAATACGGTGGTTCTGCATTGCGCCTTAATCACTAAACCTGATTAGAAGTAAAAATGCCACGCGTTGCAAGTCAGGTTGAATTGTTTGTTAGGTTTGTGTGCTCAATAGCTAAATACAGTCCCATGCTCAACTAAACTAGACTTTTTATCTGCCCACCCTAATGCAGAATACAATTCAATGACACCTTTTGAAGCTGTATCTTTAATGTAGGCATCACCACCACTATACAGCCAACCATCATTAGGATTCGTATGCACTCCTGTAAATATGAATGCGCCATAATCAGAAGCGTCGATAACTTCACTTAATATTCCGACCAGTTCATCCACTTTAAATTCAGAACCAGAAATCACGGCTGAATGCATTACGTTAGTAAAGTCCACAGCTAGTATTGTTTGTCTGTTTGCATATGCATATGCAGATTTTGTTCTTATAGCACTAGCGATCTTCTTATACATATCACCGTGACGAAGTTGAGTAAAATGACAACTGGTACTTTCGATGAAGGCAGTTTCACCACTAGTTTTCAGGTTGAATTCAAAATCAGGGCTCTCTCGATTTTTGTACTTTAACCCCGCACTCACAAAGATAGCAGACAGATTAACTTCAAAACGCAAGCCAACGAATTGGCTCAATCTTGTGCACGTTCTTAAAAGCTTTCTGTGCTGCATAAAGTGTGATTCGGATTTATCTTTGATTTTGTTAAGGTCATTAACAAAGCCAAATAGCCGTTTTAACTCAATATCTCGATTATAGAAATTACCTTGAATGTGTAGATTTACAATCTCTACAATTACTTTACCTAGCGGATGTTTTCTATTTGCTTTCCCGTCTTTAATTAATGAAATATCAAGCATCGACTCAATGCTTGATATTATTGAAATCAGACGAGTTTCATATTCATTACTACTGATCGGCTCTAGCTGAGAGTCTAGTCTAATAAATGATAAATTTGCGTCCATATTACCCCTAAAACCTAACGCCCAATTAAGGTGCGACAACGCTATAAAACCTAGACTAAACCATTGCGCCGTAAACACAAAATTCAAACCGAAGTGAAATTGCCAAGCGTTAGGAGTCACTCTTAAATTGTTTGTTAGCTTAATATTTGTCAGTGATAAACCCTGCTCTAATTAGCAAATTCTACTATATAGATTATATTTGATAGTAACGTTTAATAAAAACAAAGTGGTAGCTATGTTCCTAACTCGATTAATTTATGTCAGCACTCTTTCAAAAGACTGCGATTTGAACGCTTTAACAGACATTCTTACGACATCACGCGAACACAACAAAGAAGCTAACATCACTGGACTACTAAGTCATAATCAGAAGTACTTTTTACAATGCCTAGAAGGTTCAAGAGAAGCTATAAATGATACATACAGTCATATCGTAAATGACAAACGACACAGCAAAGTCACCATTCTCTACTTCAAAGAAGTACATTGCCGTGAATTTGGAGACTGGTCTATGGGCGACATTCCTCAATCTCACTTAACTGCATTACTTAACTTACAATTTTCAGGCTCTGACCAATTCAGCCCTTACGATATGTCAGGTGAAAGCGCATATTTAATGTTACTAGAATTAAAGCAGAACCTACCGTCGGAATAGAACTTAAGCTAACGCCCAATTAAGGTGCGACAACGCCATAACGCCCAAGCTAAACCACTGCGCCGTAAACACAAAATTCAAATCGGAGTGAAATCGGCAAGCGTTAGGAGTCACTCTTAAATTGTTTGTTAGAAGCGTTCTTAACCATTATGTAGAACCTAGAATTTTGGGTTCTACAGACGTAATTACTTATTCACTAGAACCACATTTGACGCAAGCATCATAAGTTCGCTTGCCTTCGCTGATAACAATGTAATTGCCTACACACTTTTCACACAAAACCAGTTTAGGGTAAGCCACTTTGCCCTTTTTAGAGGATGAATCCCCTTCAGTTACATAAATTTTTCTCATTTTAACTTTCACATAATCATCTTAATGCGAACAATTATACTATGATTGAAACGAAATTTAGAACTAAGCGAGCTAAGATAAATAGTTACTATAATTCAAAGTTTTATCGAAGCTTCTAACGCCCTGTTAAGGTGTGAGCAACGCAATGCCGAAGCCTCCGCATGCCACCTTAAACACTTAAGCCAACGCATAGTGAAAATGCCACGCGTTGCGAATCACTCTTAAACAGTTTGTTATATTTTTATTTCTGACACTGCTAATAATATTTTGTAGTTATCTTTCCACTCCCCTTCAACGCATAAGTCATTGAAAGACAGCTGCTTGGAGAACAATAACGTTTCAAGAAAATATGTAGGCAACAAATTAGGCCAAGACTCATAGGCATTTGTTTTTTCGTCATTTTCAGTCCAAACATCTGCAAGTACGATCGAGTACCGACGGCGTTGGCTATGATTCGACCTCAGTTTTTTTTCTAACATTTTGATTGTGTTGATAGAAAACATTCGCTCTACATCTCGCTCAATACAACCCATTTGTTGCTTTACAGACGTTAGCCTTTTCGCTTCGATTAAAATGGTAATATTTTCATGAAAAACCACAGCGTCAATATGCTTTCCATCTATTAAACATATGGGCGCTTCAAACCAAGATATGCATGCTTCACCAAAAGCGCTCTCTAAGGCTACTACTAAATTATTTGTCAAATTTCGTTCTGTAAATCCTGTGCTGCCGTGGGCTGGATAATATTGAGACAAAATATTTGTATAGCGAGAACTCATAGCTCTACATGCTAATTCGAGCTTTTCAATCATGGTACATCCTCAAAAAATATAACGCCGCGTTAAGTGGTGAGCAATGCTACCACTGCACTCAAGACATTATGCCATAAACACTGATGCATATCTTTGAACTGAAGCCGCCAAGCGTTGCGAATCCGTCTTAAACGCTTTGTTATATTGCCCGCACGACAGAGCCAAGTTTAGCGCCAAGGTGCTGAATTGGTTACAAATCTACTGGCTTTGAACTCAGAAGTAAAACGGATAGTTCGAAACTCAATCATAGACAACAAAACGCACTTGGCTAAGAAACGAAATGAGCTGAAATTAGAGCCATTCGATTAGCTAGAATGACAAAGAATTCGAGCGAGAAACCTGACGGCAAAGTGCGCTGAAACCACGATTTTCAATTTAGCTTCCACGAAAAAGAAGCCGCGCAAAATGAACTTGAGCCAGCGAAACTTACTAACGAGGAGACTTGCGTGACGTTGCACCTAATTAACCGATAAACCTTCTACGTGCGATGGTCATTTTGATGGCAACTTTCACGAGACGAACAGGTGTGTAGTTCGGACGCAGAACAAAGATAAACGGATAATTTAACCCTTTGAATCTTATGCAATATAACGCCCAATTAAGGTGCGACAACGCTATAACACCCAAACTAAACCACTGCACCGTAAACACAAAATTCAAATCGGAGTGAAACCGGCAAGCGTTAGGAGTCACTCTTAAATTGTTTGTTAGCAGCGCAACCCCACGACTGTGACTTGCAACACCCTCACCCTATACATATGCTAAATATTATATAAAGGGGGATTCTATGACAAACACAAAAATCATTGCTTTGACTAGCATTCTTACATTTCTATCACCGATTACAATGGCTGATAAACCTGACTGGGCTGGAAAGGGAAAACCAAACCTTGAAGAGATATCTACCGCTTCTGATTTGAAACAGGTTGAGCGACAGCTAGACGAACAAGGTGATGAACTTGAAGATCTAATAGAAGAAAAAAAGAAAAAAGCTAAGAAGACCAAAAATAAAAAAGACAAGAAGAAGCTTGAACGTGAACTTGAAAAGCTCGAAGTTAAACAAGACGAAATTGACGACTTGAAGGAAAAGGTAAAAAGTAAGAAATCTGGGTTCGAGAAGCAAAAGGCAAAGAAAGCTGATCAAGTTCAAAATGAGCTAGGTAAAGGCTCAGAGCAAGGCCAAGCAAAAAGAGAAGAAAACAGTAAAAAATGGTGGAAGTTCTGGGAGTAGCTACTGGCAAACAGCTGAGAATAAAACCTTTCAGAGCGATAAATCACTAGCTCTGAAAGTTACTCGCTCTGTAGCTCTGCCGACACATACAATACAAAATTTGTGCGGCTGCTAACGCCCAATTAAGGTGCGAAAACGCTATAACACCCAAGCTAAACCATTGCACCGTAAACACAAATTTCAAATCGAAGTGAACTCGCCAAGCGTTAGGAGTCACTCTTAAATTGCTTGTTAGTTGCCCTTGCTCAAGGCTAGTGCTAACATTTGTACACACGAAAACTTAGGAGCCATTCATGGATACTAGAATTCAATTCCGTATTGATGACGAAATTAAACGCTTAGCTCAACAAATGGCGGAGAGCCAAGGTCGTACACTTAGCGATGCTTGCCGTGAGCTTACAGAGCAAATGGCGGAGCAACAACGAAAAACATTATCTCATGACTCTTGGATAACTGAACAAGTAAACTTAGCATTTGAGAAATTCGACTCCGGGAAAGCTACATTTGTTGATCATGACTCAGCAAAAACTAGAATGGCTGAACGAAAAGCTAAAATTCGCAATCGAGGCCATCAATGATTTTATGGGAAGAAGAATCATTGAATGATCGTGAGAAAATATTTGAATTTCTTTATGACTTCAACCCTGACGCAGCTGAAAAGACTGACGAAATCATTGAAGATAAAGTTGAAAACTTACTTGAACAACCTTTAATGGGTGTTCAACGAGATGATATTCGAGGCCGATTACTAATTATCCCCGAAATCTCTATGATCATTTCATACTGGGTCGATGGTTCAATTATTCGTGTAATGCGAGTTCTACATCAAAAGCAAAAATTTCCTGCAAACTAATAGTTTCGCAGGGCAACTAACGCCGCGTTAAGTGGTGAGCAACGCTACCACAAGACTCAAGACATTATGCCATAAACACTGATGCATATCTTTAAACTGAAACCGCCAAGCGTTGGGAATCCGTCTTAAACGCTTTGTTAGCACAGCACTTAACACCCAACAAACAAAACATCATGCCATTTATATAAAAAGGCAATTAGCGATGATACGATTGGTAGACTTACTATTACCCAAGAGTCACTATGAATAAATACAATCCTCCTAAAGTACAAACGGGCATACTTGCAGAGCTAAAAGAAAAGCAATCGGACTCACACCCAGATACCAGAGGTTACGTGAATATTGATGGAGTGATGTATTGGATAAGTGGCTGGAAAAAAGTTGTTCCAGCAGATGGTACCTCATTTCAAACGTTGGCATTTACTAAGTTTTCTCAAGCCGATATCGAAAAATATTTAGCTTCTGAAATACCAAAAAGTATCGAGACTGACGATACTCCTACTAAAGAGAATGATGAGGTTTCAATTAAAGAAAACGAATTAACACTTCTTATTGAAGAAATGAAACAGTATGGTTTTTTAACTAGTAAAGAGCTGTCTAGTTTTATCGTCAGAAACCCTCAGTTGAGGATGAAGTACTCTAATATATCAGGTGTAGTTAAGTTAAAAGAAAACAATCATGAATGGGATTTTCACGGTGGATTCCCTGCCGATATTTACAAGAAAGTATGTATAGCTTTAGGGCTGTCTGATCAAGGCAGCAATGCGAAATATGCGGGATTTAGAAAGTATGACGATAGTAACTATGATGACATCATATAGTTTTTACTGATCGACTACTATTGGCGATGAGCTTATTCGTGCTTGCTAACGCCGCGTTAAGGTGCGACAAACAAGTGTGCCATACTTGAGCGAAGCGAAAACGGCACGCGTTTGGAGTCACTCTTAAACGCTTTGTTATGAAAATTTCTCACCACGTGCGCCTACCCCTTAACACCAAGCAAGATTGTACACTCAGAACGTCCTAGACCGTAAAAACTGGAACAAAGAAAACCATATTCAGAAATGTGGTTAGTGAGCTCTTTATTTACAGCTTCATACTCGTCTAGCTCTGTCCCTGCATGAGCAAGATAAACACCACCAACTATCACTCCAAACTCCTGAGCTGCCATAAAATCAAGAGCTGAACTTTTACGATTAAAAGCAAATAGGAAATCAGAAGATTGATTGAGGTTTCTAATGTCAGCAATATCGATATTATTCGGCATTTCATCTGAGAAAAGCTTACCAGTTAAGTTCTGAACAACATCATGGATTGCAGCTAAGTCGTTTGAGGGGTTTTCAAAATTAACCAACTCAAGTCCTTTACCTGCACACACTTGAACTAATTTTTCACTTTGCTCTGGGCACAGGCCAGAAACAAAAAGCGCATCAAAATTGGAAACCTGCAATGAAGAGCCCAAAATATCTTCAAGTGGAATGAAGGTACCATTTGGCACAGAATCCAGATCAGGAAGAGAAATAGCTAACTGCAATTCATCCATATCAATTTCAATTGGTTCAAACATGACATTCCCTATTTTATGCGATTTTCATAACGCCCAATTAAGGTGCGACAACGCTATAGCACCCAAGCTAAACCATTGCACCGTAAACACAAATTTCAAATCGGAGTAAAATCGGCAAGCGTTAGGAGTCACTCTTAAATTGTTTGTTAGATTTTCTTAACCTTGAACTCGACTATAATTCCCATAAAATGATGGATTGTGCTCGTATCAAGTATCTCAACCCCTGCCTCATCAACGATTTCACCGACATAGTCACTGCTTATCGTATGCGCACACACATTGACATCCAAGTGACTAAGATTTCCAACCTCAGAAAGCCATGACTTATATTGCAGCTCAAGATTTTTCTTTCTTTCACACTCTTCGGCTTCGCATTTCACTTTGTTATAAGAGTACAATGCAGAAAATAATGTAGACTGGATAACACTATTACCAGTCTTACCAGTTATATTGAAATATTCTAAGTTCCGCTTGAGATCTTTAATAACTAGCTTTCTAGCTGGATTAAAGCCCTTAAGTTCAATGACACAAATTGGTTGATGAGTCATATGGCTGCTATTTACAATATGTTCATATACCGCGATATCAGCTCTCTCTTTAGTATTAATCGTTGGCTTTCTTTCTCTGAATACTGTTGAGCCACGTTCCCAACTGTTTCCCCATTTAATAGGAGGTAAGCAATCCCTAGACAATTCCTTACGACTTTTTTCTAGGAATATCCTGTAAGGCTCACCATAAAATGAATTGAGATTATCAATTTCCCTAGCTACAGCAACAGTAAATAAGTATTCTGCATTTATCGGTTTTCCTCTTTCACCAGAAAATCGAAACATATCTTCACATGCAGACTGAGTAGCATTAAAAACTTGTTTGTACACCTTGAACTCCAATAAAAATCTAACGCCGCATTAAGGTGTGAGCGACGCTTGGCTATACTTGAGCGAAGCGAAACTGCCAAGCGTTGCGAATCACTCTTAAATGCTTTGTTAGCTTAATGCCCAAGGAGTGCTGTAAAGTTCATCATAAGACGCCTCATGTACTACCTGAACACCAACACTATCTAAGAACAACTCTTGCCCTGTTGATAACGATTTTTCATTGGCATGGACAAAATATGCTTTTTTTCTACGTTGAGGGAATTGATTAAAGTACTTTGCTCGTTCGATTAACAACCATCGTAAAAACACTTCGGTTGTATCTAAACCGAGTCCAACAAAAACTAGGTCGTTATTAAAAACAACGTGCAACCAACTTTGATAACCTGACCACTCATCAACATTTTTTCCGGAGAACAACCTTGCTTCGTTCCCTTTATGGATTAATCGTCTAGCCCTCTCGACTGAACCCATGTAGTGAGACAAACCCAATCGTATACTTCGACTATATCTCTGTACCCCATTAATATGCCAGATCGCAAACTCATTAGCGGGATCATGTACTTCATGATCAGAGAAGTAACTTTGCCAAGGATAAAAGTCAGTAAAAGACTTTGAATCAAAGTGTGTAATATCACTTGTGATATTTGAGGACAATGTTTCTTCAAAGTTTGTTGTAAGTATTGGTACACCCTTGGTCTGAGCCCATTTGGAAATCGAGAGATGATGCTTTCTAGGAGCCCAGCTACTCATTAGTTCACAAAACTCTTTTTGTAAGTTGATTTCGTTAGACCTCTTAGTCAAATCAAGAGCATCATAAAACTCTGTAAGCGAAATTCCCTCAGGAGCAGACATCTGCTCTACTGACATACTGTGCTTTTCCCAAAGCTCCAGAAGCATTTTGTCCCAAGAATTATTCCCATCAGCTTTAGTGCAGTTATAACGATTGATTCCATTACCGATTACAAGCGCTGGCTTTAGGTTATCGTTATTTAGGATATCTACTAATTTCAAATTTAACCTCTTATTAAGCTAACGCCCAATTAAGGGGTGAGCAACGCTACCACCCAACCTAAAGCATTGTGCCATAAACACTAAATTTGAAGTAGAACCAAAAATGCCAAGCGTTGGGAATCCCTCTTAAATTGTTTGTTAGGCGAATTTTTCCTCAATGCCAAGAGCTATCTCTGCCAACTTATCATTAAACTCTTTGCTATCGATAGAGTAATGCGCTCGACGATGGCACGTGGGACATAGAGCTATGACATTTTCTGGACAGTCTGCACCGCCATCTGCAAGTCGAGTTAAATGATGAACTTCTAAGTAAGGACCTGATTTGGTTTCAAAGGGCGACTCTGCACTACACCCTTCACATTTCCCATTTGCACGCTTTTTAGCGTATAACTTTATGGCCTCACTACGATACCTAACATGAGAGACTTGTTCTTTAGTACCTACACCACTCGGAGTAACTGAAGTAGCAATGTCACGTAATTGTTTAAGCGATTTACCTTTAGTCGGTTTAGTTAAGTAAGAGTTTCTTTCACTACGAGCATTTGAAATTCTCGATTGTGGGAGCACGTCCAGATGAAAAATAAAAGCATCTCGTAACTGACCATTTTTGTCTGCGCGTTGCTCGACATGGTGTTCGATGTAATTACATACTCCAACGAAACGGACAAAACCAGTAGATGCCGATTCAAACAAAAGTATTTCTTTATTATTTTTCTGGTGTTCTAAGATTGCCAAATTACCTTTGACCATCTGCATATCACCTTCTTGCCCTTCCCCTGTGTACCTGAAGGTACCATCAGGCCCAAAGCCATCAGAATATCCAAATTCTTCGCCAGCGTCGCTGGTAAATATAAAGACATAAGGGTGTTGAGCAGGGGTTGCAATACCACCATATTGCTGCCCTTTGTATACTCCGTGAATATCGGAGCGACGATTATAGATTTTTCCAACTTCGAACAATGAACTCTCCTTCTTCGCCTAACGCCCAATTAAGGTGCGATAACGCTATAACACTTAAGCTAAACCATTGCACCGTAAACACTAAATTCAAACCGAAGTAAAATTGCCAAGCGTTAGGAGTCACTCTTAAATTGTTTGTTAGGTTTGTGCCTCAAAACTCATGAGATGATAGCTTTCTTTCCCTTTGCCCACTGTTTCTAGAATTGTGAAGCCTTGAGAAAGGTAAAACTTGGTAGCATTTGTATTTTGAACCAAACACTTGAGACTTAAGCGATTGCTTAGGGATTTAGCATGATTTAGTAATTTTAAACCAACACCTTGCTTAAGGTTTTGAGGGTTTACAAATAGATGATGTATGAAGTTTTCAGGCTTCCAGATTGAGGTAAAACCGATAACGGTATCCTGCTCTACAGCTACCCAAATTTCTTCTCCATCAGTGTCTTTCACAAAGTCAGTTGGACAATATGTTGCTGTGTCCATGAAAGTGAAAGTAGCAACTCTAGATTCAAAGTAAAGTTGCGCTGTTGCTTCGTGATGATGAGACTGAAACCTGACTATTTCCATGAACTTACCTATAAACCTAACGCCCAATTAAGGTGCGACAACGCTATAACACCTAAGCTAAACCATTGCGCCGTAAACACTAAATTCCAATCGGAGTGAAACCGCCACGCGTTGGGAGTCACTCTTAAATTGTTTGTTATGCAACTTAGCTAAGTGGGTAATTTGAACCTTTTAGTTTCGACACTTCAGCTTGTGGGAGGTTAACATATGAAAACTTCAAATTATCCTCATATAAAGGAACTTCAAATATCCCCCCAAACTCACGGACAGCTTCTGAGTTAAACATACATCCAAACGAATTTTTGAGATGATTAGTTACTTCTTGATAATCTGAAATTAGATAATTCATTTCAATAATAATTTGCTCGGTTTGTTCTAAAAACAGCGAGAACTCATAAAAGCTCATGACTTGAGAAAACTCTTTAAAATTAGGATAAAAGAAATCGCCCCCTCCATATGGACTTAGCCCACAAATTTTTCCCATTATCTCCTTGTGTATGCTATTTCTTTTTTCAATCATGGACATCAAGCCGTGATATCGCAGTTCTAAGTCTGTATATGTAATAACATCGAGCGCCTTGTAACGTTTACCTTGTAACGTTTCTTGACTCAACATAGCTTTTATTAAAAAATTATATTTGCTGTACTTTACCCCTGTATGCAAGGTGACAACTGTAAGTTCTGGCACCTGAAGTCCACGTGTAAACTTTGAATCATGAACTGTAACTTCATTACAACGGTCACATAATTTTCTTATTGCCAAATATCGAGATGATATTATTTCAACAAATTCAATATAGTCATCTAACTCTTCTCGACTCTTTTTTCTCTTTTCATTAACATCCATATTGTGAAACGTAGCCATAGCAGCGAGACACATAAGTAACAAACTAACGGCTAAGCCTTCGATAAGTTCATTTTCTGTAATGAACGCAATTATTAAAAGCAATACCCAAAAAGAAAACCAAAGCCCAAAGTTTCCGTAAAGAAAGTGTCTATTCTTCATAGTATCCTCCTAAAGTTGCATAACGCCCAATTAAGGTGCGACAACGCTATAAAAACCAAGCTAAACCATTGCACCGTAAACACTAAATTCAAATCGGAGTGAAACCGGCAAGCGTTAGGAGTCACTCTTAAATTGTTTGTTAGCTGTCTGTCGATGTTGTCAGGTTAGTAATGATATCTGCACGAAATAATTGTAATCACTCCATCATCAATCGCATAAACAAGACGATTTGAATCATCAATTCGGCGAGACCAAAAACCTGTTAAATTTTCCTTTAATGGCTCCGGTTTACCGATACCATCAAAAGGCGAACGTTTAACATCATTAATGAGCTTGTTAATTCGCTTAAGCGTTTTTTTATCCTGCCCCTGCCAATAAACATAACTATCCCAAGCCTCATCGGTCCAAGCTAATAGACGATTACTCATCGAAAATATCTCGCTGTATTACTTTACCCGCTTTGTATTGAGCGATAGATTTATTTAAATGCTCTGCATTAGCAGGAGAGCGCATTAAATAAATGGTTTCCATTAAGCTATTGTAATAATCCAGCGACATTACTACCGCATCTTCAGAATCTCTACGAGTGATTACTGTTGCATCCGCATCATTAACTACACCATCAAGAACGGCTTTCAAACCATTTCTAGCTTCTGTGAAAGAGACAATTCTCATAACGACCTCACATGTTCAATTTAAAGTACAAGTATAAATCAATATTGTGAGTTGTACAACAAATGGGACATTGGACTGCATATGCAGCTAACGCCGCGTTAAGTGGCGAGCAACGCTACCACTGCACTCAAGACATTATGCCATAAACACTGATGCATATCTTTGAACTAAAGCCACCAAGCGTTGGGAGTCCGTCTTAAACGCTTTGTTATATTGCCCGCACGACAGAGCCAAGTTTAGCGCCAAGGTGCTGAATTTACTACAAATCTACTGGCTTTGAACTCAGAAGTAAAATGGATAGTTCGAAACTCAATCATAGACAATAAAACGCACTTGGCTAAGAAGCGAAATGAGCTGAAATTAGAGTCATTCGAAGAGCCAGAATAGCAAAGAATTCGAGCGAGTAACCTGACAGCAAAGTGCGCTGAAGCCACGATTTTCAATGAAATCCCCACCAAAAAGAAACCGCGCAAAATGAACTAGAGCCAACAAAACTTACTAACGAGGAGACTTGCGTGACGTTGCAGCTAATTAACAGTCAAACTTTCTACGTGCGATGGTCATTTTGATGGCATTTTTCACGGAACGAACAGGTGTGTAGCTTGAACGCAGAACAAAGATAAACGGGTAATTTAACCCTTTGAATCTTATGCAATATAACGCTATCTAGACAGCTTCTAGCAACCTTTCTTCCACGCTACCGCCATCTTTCCTGTAGATAGCTTTACCGTATGCTAACACAAACATTCATGCAAAACAGTTAGATAGAGTACGATACTATGTGCTTATGCTCTCAATTAGACAACTAAAAGCCTCCTAGTCTCTATCAATTACCTTTGGCTTAAATCACTGTATAAAAAAACAGACCAAAGAGCGGTAAATGAAAACACAATTCATGCTACATATAAAAGAATACATGCATACACGACACTACTCCGTTAGAACCATTGAGTCCTATGTGCATTGGATAACCAAGTTTATTGTTTTCCACGATATGGAACACCCATCAAAACTTAATGACAAAGATATCGAACGGTTTCTTACCGATCTGGCCATTAATCAGAAAGTTGCAGCAAAAACACAGGCATTGGCACTTAATTCACTTCACTTCTTATATCGTGATATTTTCAAGGCTCCTATCACGCTTGATCTCAACTTTAAGCGGTCGATCATTGATAGAAAGTTGCCTGTCGTTATGACAACAAGCGAAACCAAAGTTTTTTTCAATCATATTGATCCTAAATATAAACTTCATGCACAGCTATTATATGGGTCTGGGTTACGTCTTATGGAGTGTGTCCGACTGCGAGTTCAAGACATTGATTACGATTATGGGCTAATACGGATTTGGCAAGGCAAAGGTGGGAAAAACCGGGCTGTCACCCTCGCGAGAGAACTTTACCCTATCTTAAAAGAGCAACAATCAATTGCTAGGCGATATTACGACAAAGACATTAATACACCAGGCTACGGTGGTGTGTGGATGAAAAATGCACTCTCTGATAAATACCCTCATGCCGATTTAGATTTCAACTGGCATTACCTATTTCCCTCGAGCAAAACAAGTATTGATCCTGAATCGAACCTATCACGTCGACAACATATCAGCGAGACGGCTTTACAGAGGGCCGTAAAGCGAGCAGCGAAAGATGCAGGGATAAATAAAAATGTCACTTGTCATACATTACGGCACTCATTCGCAACTCACCTGCTAGAGTCAGGAGCCGATATCAGAACCGTTCAAGAGCAGCTAGGACACAGCGATGTAAAAACAACTCAAATCTACACGCATGTATTAGAACGTGGGGCTAATGGCGTACTCAGCCCTCTTTCTCGATTATAAATCTCAAGTAACAGACGAAAAAAAAGAGAGCTTTCGCTCTCTTTTTAAAACATAAACAACGGCCTAATTAAAGAGCTGCTTTTGCTTTTTCAACTAGTACTGCAAATGCAGCTTTGTCAAATACCGCGATATCCGCAAGGATTTTACGGTCAATCTCGATTGATGCTTTCTTAAGGCCATTGATAAGACGGCTGTAAGATAGACCATTTTGACGAGATGCAGCATTGATACGAGCAATCCATAGCTGACGGAACTGACGCTTTTTGTTGCGACGGTCACGGTAAGCATATTGACCAGCTTTAGTCACTGCTTGGAAAGCTACGCGGTAAACACGTGAACGTGCTCCGTAGTAACCTTTTGCTTGTTTCAGAACTTTCTTATGACGTGCACGAGCTTGTACACCACGTTTTACGCGAGGCATTATGTCTCTCCTAAACTAAAATAAATAAACTAAAAAGAATTAAGCGTATGGCATCATACGTAGTACACCTGCAACTTCACACTTAGGTAAGATTGCATTTGGACGTAACTGACGCTTGTTCTTAGTAGTACGTTTAGTCAGGATGTGGCGTTTTGTAGCGTGCTTAAACTTGAAGCCACCAGCAGTTTTCTTGAAACGCTTAGCAGCACCTTTGTTGGTTTTCATCTTAGGCATGATGAAGACTCCGCATTGTTAGTTGTTAATAAACATAGTAATTAGGGCGAATAAAACGTCACCGCTGTAAACAGCAGTGACGCTATATTACTTGTAGGCCTTTAATTACTTCTTCTTCGGCGCCAATACCATAATCATCTGGCGACCTTCTATTCTCGTTGGGAAAGATTCGACTACTGCAAATTCTTCAGTATCCGCTTTCAAACGATTAAGAACGTCAACACCGATGCTTTGGTGGGCCATTTCGCGACCACGGAAGCGAATTGTTACCTTCACTTTGTTGCCGTCTTCTAGGAAAC